>JAZSAV010000025.1:0-128588 GCA_045602085.1 Prevotella sp.
TGACACATACGGCATGCCTACTATCGTGACCAACTGCTCAAACAACTACGGTCCGTATCAGTTCCCAGAGAAACTTATCCCGCTGTTTATCAACAATATCCGCAACCGCAAGCCATTGCCTGTCTATGGCAAGGGCGAGAACGTGCGCGACTGGCTCTATGTTGTTGACCATGCCCGTGCCATTGACGTTATATTCCATGAGGGAAAGATAAACGAGACATACAACATCGGCGGTTTCAACGAATGGAAGAACATCGACATCATAAAGGTTATCATTAAGACCGTTGACCGTCTGCTGGGCAATCCAGAGGGGCACAGTCTGGACTTGATAACCTACGTTACCGACCGTGCCGGTCATGACCTCCGCTATGCCATCGATTCAACCAAACTGCAAAGAGAACTCGGTTGGGAACCAAGTTTGCAGTTTGAGGAAGGCATAGAGAAGACTGTTCGCTGGTACTTGGATAATCAGGAATGGCTTGACAACGTGACAAGCGGTGATTATCAGAAGTATTATGAGAATATGTATAAGTAATGGATGAGAGATGAGGGACGAGAGATAACAAGCATACATTTAATATAAGAATATACCTATGAAAAAAATCCTATTATTAGGCAGTGGCGAGTTAGGACGTGAATTCGTTATTGCAGCAAAACGTGCAGGACAGTATGTTGTTGCCTGCGACCGTTATGATAATGCGCCAGCCATGCAAGTGGCAGACGAGCGCGAGGTGTTCTCTATGCTCGATGGTGACGCATTGGCAGCCGTTGTAAACAAGCACAAGCCAGACATCATTGTGCCTGAAATCGAGGCAATACGTACAGAGCGCCTGTTCGAGTTTGAAGAACAGGGGATTCAGGTAGTTCCAAGTGCACGTGCGGTAAACTATACAATGAACCGTCGTGCTATCCGCGACCTTGCATCACGTGAGCTTGGCCTGCGTACAGCAAAGTATTTCTACGCCAAGACTTACGAAGAATTCAAGAGTGCAGCAGACGAGATTGGTTTCCCATGTGTTGTAAAGCCGCTGATGTCGTCAAGTGGTCATGGACAGAGCTATGTTCACAATGCAGAAGAATTGGAACAGGCATTCCGTGATGCTATGGAAGGTAGCCGTGGCGATGTTAAGGAGGTTATAATCGAAGAATTTATTGATTTTGAAAGCGAGTTCACTCTGCTTACCGTTACTCAGAAGAACGGGCCGACTCTGTTCTGTCCTCCAATCGGCCATGTACAGAAAGGCGGCGACTATCGCGAGAGTTGGCAACCGTACAAGATTAGTGATGAGGCTCTGAAGCAAGCACAGCACATGGCAGACGAAGTAACTCGTGCACTGACAGGTGCTGGCATCTGGGGCGTTGAGTTCTTCCTCACACGTCAAGGTGAGGTTATATTCTCAGAACTTAGCCCACGTCCACACGACACGGGCATGGTGACACTCGGTCATACAACCAACCTCAGCGAGTTTGAACTTCACTTCCGTGCCGTAATGGGATTGCCAATTGCCGGCATACATCTTGAGCATGCAGGGGCATCGGCTGTTGTCTTGTCGCCAAAGGATACAGAAGAACCATTAGAATATAATTTGGTTGATGCCCTGAAAGAGGACTATACCCGCATCCGTATCTTCGGCAAGCCAGAAGCGCACTTCGGTCGTCGCATGGGTGTTGTGCTTTGCTATGGCGAAACAGATGCCGATGTTGACACACTGCGCGACAAGGCGAAGCGCTTGGCAGGCACTATCTTGGGTACAGACCCGTATATGAAGAAGTAAAGTTAGGTTACCTCATAACCTCAAATAATATGAATCCCAACAAAGGACGAATCATAGAACTGCCTAAGATTGTTGACCCACGCGGCAATCTTACCGTGGCGGAGCAGATGAAGAATATCCCATTCAACATCGAAAGGGTGTATTGGACATACGACATTCCCGGAGGAGAACGTCGCGGCGGTCACGCTCATCGTACATGCGAGGAAATAATAATTGCAGTCAGCGGTTCTTTTGACGTTGAGATATTTGACGGTAAGGACAAACAGACATACCATCTGAACCATCCTTATCAGGGATTGTACGTGGGCACTGATGTTTGGCGCACACTTGAGGATTTTGCCAGCGGGTCGGTTTGTCTTGTACTTGCTTCCGAAGTCTTTGACGAACAGGAGTATATTTACGATTACAACGAGTTTCTGGAGAGAGTAGGATGTACAAAATAAAGAGATACATAGCAGAATGTGCTGCAGAATGGGATGCTTTCGTTCCTCAGACGAGGAACGGAACATTCTTATTTATGCGTTCTTATATGGACTATCATGCCGACAGATTCTGCGACCACTCTCTTATGATATACCGGAAAGAGAAACTATGCGCCCTGCTTCCAGCCAACGAATCAGGAAACATCCTATACTCACATGGAGGTCTTACTTACGGATCACTGCTCACCCTACCCTCTCTCGGGGCAGTCGATGTGTGTGATATATTCACTCTGATAAACAAGTATCTTAAAGAGAATGGTTTCTGCGAGGTTATCTACAAAGCCATTCCTTGGATATATCATCGCATGCCGGCAGAGGAAGATCTATATGCGCTATTCAAAGTGTGCAATGCCCGGTTAATTAAGAGGGAAATATCATCAACGATTGTATATGACAATCAGGAGGTTAAATTTACAGAGTCGCGCCGTTCAGGCATAAGAAAAGCAGAACGGAATGGCATAATCATCTGTGAAACAGACGACATGGTCAGTTTCTGGCAAATACTCAACGATAATCTGGCGGAGAAATATAACGCCAAACCCGTACATTCGCTCGGAGAAATACAACTACTGAAATCGAGATTTCCAAGCAATATCCGGTTGTTTATGGCACATTCGGCAGAGGGTTGTCCACTTGGCGGAGCTGTAATATACGAGAATCATGGCATTGCCCATACACAATACATATCAGCCTCGCCAAAAGGCAAACAGCAAGGCGCACTCGATTTGCTTTTCCAACATGTCATTAATAATGTATTTGCAAAGTCTGGATGCAAACATTTTGACATTGGCACATCTACGCTTGAAGGCGGTCACATTCTTAACGAACCTTTGATTTTCCAAAAAGAGGGTTTTGGCGGTCGTGGCGTTTGTTACGACACTTATAAATGGGAAATAGATGAATAGCCTTCAGATTCCTCACTTCTACCTTAAGGTAGATTCCACAAACAAATTTAGTTCACCCTTTACTACGACTAAGCAACTTTGCAACTCAGTTGCATTTGTTTTTTTATACCTTTGCAGCCAAAATAAAGAAAACGATGAAACAGATAGCAATAATTTCGGCAATAGCATTGTTTTGCACTGTAGCTGCAAGAGCACAACATAACCATGAACACAACCATGGCAATCGTCATCACGACCATGACACAACTAATGTGGTTGAAAAAGAACAGAACCTTAAAGGTATCGTTGTAAAGTCAAAAAACGGCATTCGCCGCATGGTGGGAGCTGTCAATGGCGTGAGCATACACAAAGAAGAACTGTTCAAGGCTGCCTGCTGTAATCTGGGAGAGAGCTTTACAAACAACCCAGCCGTTGACGTTAGCTATACCGACGCAGCAACAGGTGCCAAGCAGATTAAGTTGCTCGGACTGAGTGGTACATACGTGCAGATGCTAACAAGCAGTCTGCCCAACTTCCGTGGCGTGGCTGCTCCATACGCTTTGGGATATGTGCCAGGTCCTTGGATGAGCGGCATTCAGGTGTCAAAGGGTAGTTCGTCTGTTAAGAACGGATATGAATCGATAACAGGACAGATAAACGTAGAGTACTTGAAACCCGGCGAACCGGAGACAACAGAGATTAACCTGTTCGGCGACAGTAAGAGCCGTCTGGAGGCAAACGCTACGAGCAACCTGCACTTCAACGACAAACTGAGTGCCAACCTGCTGCTGCACTACGAGAAAAGCATGAAGGAGCACGACGACAACGATGATTACTTCATGGACAAGCCACAGGTGGAGCAGTTCAACGCACAGAGCCACTGGTTGTGGAACGGAGAGCACTATATAATGCATGCCGGACTGGGACTGCTAAAGGAAGATCGCAAAAGCGGACAGATGGACGACGCGCCACTGACTACATACAATTTTCCATACGAGATAAACATCGAGACAAGCCGTTATGAGGGTTATATGAAGCATGCCTTCATACTTGACCACCACAACGGAACGAACATCGCGTTGCTGGCATCGGCATCTATGCAGGAACAGGATGCGAAATATGGACTGAAGGAATACTATGTAAATGAAAAGAACGCCTACGCTTCGCTGGTGTTCGAGACTACATTCAAGCACATACACAGCCTTTCAGCCGGTTTGAGCCTCAACCACGACTACCTCGGACAGAGGGTGCGTACTCATGTTCCTTTCACATCAAGCAGCGAACATAAGCCAGAGACAAACTTTGACATAGACGAGAAGGAGACCGTTCCTGGCGTTTATGCGCAATACACTCTCAACCTGAGTCATAAGTTTACGGCGATGGCAGGCATCCGTGCCGACCACAGCAATATACACGGCACATTCGTTACCCCACGCTTCCACGTGAAGTATATGCCTAACGACCTGCTCAGCCTGCGTCTGTCGGCAGGAAAGGGTTATCGCACTGTACACCCATACGCAGAGTTCAACTATCTGATGGCCAGTGGCAGAGAGTTGGTTGTTGACGATCTGAATCAGGAGGAGGCATGGAACTACGGCATCAGCGGAGCACTCAACATTCCTATCGGCGAGAAACTGCTGAAGATTAATGCCGAGTACTATTACACCAACTTTGAGGAGCAGGCTGTAATGGACATGGATACATATACTAAGGATGGCATGCCACAGGTTCACATCACCAATCTCGACGGCAAGTCGTACTCTCACACATTCCAGATTGACGCCACCTACCCTATCATCGAGGGACTGACCGTAACAGCTGCATATCGTATGAACGACGTGAAGTGTACATACGGTGGAGAACTGATGACCAAGCCACTGACAAGCAAGTATAAGGGACTGCTCACCGCATCATACAAGACACCAAACGGCAAATGGCAGTTTGACGGTACGCTACAACTAAACGGTGGCGGCAGAATGCCAAAGCCATACAAAATGGCAGACACTGGCGAATGGTCATGGGACGAAGAGTTTGACGCTTTCGAACAGGTTAGCGCACAGATTACCCGCTGGTTCGACAAATGGTCTATCTACATCGGCGGCGAAAACCTGACAAACTTCAAGCAGAAGAACCCTATCATCAACGGCAACGACCCTTGGAGCGGTTACTTCGATTCTACCATGATTTGGGGACCAATTCACGAAAGAATGTTCTATGCAGGTGTGAGAATTAAACTTTAGGCATGGTTTTTGCATGTTTAAGGATAAAGAAGATAAAAGGAGATAGGTGGAGATAGAGGACACGCGTTGATGAACGAAAGTGAATAATACTTTAAAGAAATGTCTTATATCTTCTTAGCGAGCATAGCAAGCGGTATCTTCTTATAACTCCTTATAACTACAAATAATTAAGTCTTAAAAACATGACATTATATCCAAAACTGATTCTCGATGCACTGGCTACAGTAACGTATGCAGGCACGAAGAAAAACCTCGTAGAGAGCGGCATGGTGGCAGACACACCAAGCATCAACGGCATGAAGGTGAAGATTGTACTTACCTTTCCACGAGACACTGACCCGTTCATGAAGTCAACAATCAAAGCTGCCGAGGCTGCCATTCACTACCATGTGAGCAAAGACGTTGAGGTGGAGATAGAAACGGAATTCAAGTCGAAGCCACGTCCTGAAGTAGGAAAACTATTGCCACAGGTCAAGAACATCATTGCCGTAAGTTCCGGCAAGGGCGGTGTGGGCAAGAGCACTGTTTCTGCCAATCTCGCCATAGCCTTGGCACGCCTTGGCTACAAGGTGGGACTGCTTGATGCCGACATCTTCGGCCCGTCAGTTCCAAAGATGTTCAACGTTGAGGATGCTCGTCCATACGCAGTAGAAGTAGATGGCCGCAACCTCATAGAACCGATAGAGAAATACGGAGTAAAACTGCTCAGTATCGGTTTCTTCGTAAATCCAGATACAGCAACATTATGGCGCGGTGGCATGGCAACCAATGCTCTGAAGCAACTCATCGCCGATGCCAACTGGGGCGAACTGGATTACTTCATACTTGATACGCCTCCGGGCACAAGCGACATTCACCTGACATTGTTGCAGACACTGGCCATCACAGGTGCTGTAATTGTTAGTACACCACAGGCAGTGGCACTGGCAGACGCTCGCAAGGGCATCGACATGTATCGTAACGACAAGGTGAACGTGCCTATACTTGGACTAGTGGAGAACATGGCATGGTTTACACCTGCAGAACTGCCGGAAAACAAGTACTATATCTTCGGCAAAGAGGGATGCAAGCGCCTTGCAGAAGAAATGGGCACTCCACTACTTGCTCAGATACCACTTGTACAGAGTATCTGCGAGAGTGGCGATGCCGGTAAGCCAGCCGCTTGCAAGGTTGATTCTATAACAGGACTTTCTTTCCTCAGCCTTGCCCAGTCGGTAGTTACCGTTGTAAACAGGCGCAACAAGGAACTGGAACCAACAAAAATTGTAAGCACCAGCAAACAATAAGAACAGTTATATATAAAGATGTGTGGCATAAACATTTCATCTTGCCACAATCTCGCAACAGAGACATTGCATGCAATGTCTCTGTTGTTATATAAAATATAGGTAGTACATGTTATTGAAAAAGAAAAACATAGTTTAAAAATTTTGCCCTTTCATGCTATTTAAGTAATTTTGCAACCGAATATTCAACTGATAAAACGTTTTATTAAGATTTTATGAAAATATTATTGTTAGGAAGCGGTGGTCGTGAGCACGCGCTTGCATGGAAAATTGCACAGAGTGAAAAGGTTGAGAAACTGTTCATAGCACCAGGAAACGCAGGTACGAAGACTGTTGGCGAGAATGTTGCCATCAGCGCTACCGATTTTGACAAGATAAAGGAGTTTGTTCTTGCTAACGGTATCGACATGGTTGTTGTCGGCCCTGAAGACCCATTGGTAAAAGGAATTTATGACGAGTTCAAGAACGACAGTCGTACCGCCACGATACCAGTTATCGGTCCTTCAAAGGCAGGTGCCGTACTTGAAGGTTCAAAGGATTTTGCCAAAGCTTTCATGGTGCGCCACAACATCCCGACAGCAAGATACCAGACTTTCGACGGTACAACACTTGAAGAAGGCATCAAGTTCCTTGAGACCCTCGAAGCCCCTTATGTACTAAAGGCCGACGGTCTCTGTGCAGGCAAAGGTGTTCTTATTGTTCCTACACTTGAGGAAGCAAAAAAAGAGTTGAAAGACATGCTTGGCGGCATGTTTGGCAACGCTTCTGCCCAGGTTGTCATAGAGGAGTTCCTCAGCGGCATCGAGTGTTCTGTATTCGTTCTTACAGACGGAACGAGCTACAAGATATTGCCAGAGGCAAAAGACTACAAGCGCATCGGCGAGGGTGATACTGGCCTCAATACCGGTGGTATGGGCAGCGTAACGCCAGTACCATTTGCAACAAAAGAGTGGATGCAGAAGGTCGAAGACCGCATAATCCGTCCTACTGTTGAGGGATTGGCATCAGAAGGCATCGACTACAAGGGTTTTATCTTCTTCGGACTGATAAACGTCAAGGGCGAGCCTATGGTTATAGAATACAACTGCCGTATGGGCGACCCTGAGACAGAGAGCGTCATGCTCCGTCTGAAGAGCGACCTTGTTGATTTGCTGGAAGGTGTGGCTTGCGGCGATTTGGACAAGCGCACTATAGAGTTTGACGAGCGTGCGGCGGTCTGCGTGATGCTTGTGAGCGGAGGTTATCCACAGGAATACAAGAAAGGCTATGCAATCAGTGGAGTTGAGGATATAGAAGGCAGCATCGTGTTCCATGCAGGAACAACCGAAAAGGATGGTCAGGTAGTGACTAACGGCGGTCGCGTAATTGCAGTCAGTTCATACGGCAAAGACAAGAATGAGGCTTTGAAAAAATCATTTGAAGAAGCTCAGAAGATACAGTTTACCGACAAATATTTCAGAAGAGACATAGGATTTGAATTCTAATTCCATAGAATTATGAACAACGTTTTTTGAATTACAGGTTATTCCGGAGTGGAAGGAATGCCTGTAATTCAAATTCCTGTTTCATAATACAATCAATGACCAAGAGATTACAGAACAGGATTTCAGAAGGAAGATATACACTGCCTGTTGTCGCTTTGTATGCGGTGATAATATGGTTGGCGTGTGGACTGATTCACGAACAATGGTGGATTCAGTTTGCATGTTTTATTGTCTCCACCTATTTGGTAATAGAGCTGAACAATAGCAATATGCTGATAAGGATATACAGCAAGATGGTGTCGAGCTCATTCCTGGTGCTTACGACAGCAGCGTGCTTCATGTTCGGCGAGACACGGGGTGCCATCTGCCAAATGCTGATGATTGCCTCATATCTGATGCTGTTCAGAACCTATCAGGATAGCGAAGCATCCGGAAACGCCTACTACGCCTTCCTGTGCATTGGTCTGGCAAGTATGGCAAATGCCCAGGTACTGATATACATCCCTGTTCTTTGGATATTGATGGCGGCATTGCTGCGGTCGATGAGTCTCCGTACATTCGGAGCCTCACTATTCGGTGTAATAACTCCATACTGGATGATTGGCGCTTATTATATCTACAACGGCTCTGCCGGCGGACTCTTTGAGCGCATAACGGAACAACTGACCGTACAAGGATGGTTTGACTATAGTCAACTGACAATGCAACAGGTTATAATGCTCGCCTTTGTCAGCATTCTTGCTATGACAGGCAGCATACACTACGTCAACACGCACTTCTACGACAAAATACGTACGAGAATGATATTCTACGGATTTATAAGCATGTCGCTACTTTCACTCCTTGTTGCAATAGCAATACCACAATGGTATGACATGGCAATGAGAATGCTTATTGTTCACACGAGTCCGCTGATAGCGCATTTCTTCGCATTGACAAAGACTAGAATCACTAATATCGCATTCTGTCTTATTGTTGCTGCGGCATTTGGAATTACAGGGTATAACTTATGGATGGCTTTATAGAATTACTTAGCAGTTATGGATATTGGGGCATGCTCATAGCCGCGTTCCTTGCTGGCAGCTTTGTCCCTTTCAATAGCGAAACCATTATGGTGGCATTGCAAACAGCAGGCCTTGACCCTTGGGTACTTGTTATCTATGGTTCTATTGGCAATATTGCCGGAGGTATGTTCAATTACGGTGTTGGCAGGTTGGGCAAACTGGAATGGATAGAGAAATATCTTCATGTCAAGAAGAAAGACCTTGACCGAGCAGAACGGTTCATGGCAGGGCATGGAGCTTGGATGGGATTCTTCTCTTTCCTTCCACTATTGGGCAGTGCGATAACTATTGTACTAGGACTGATGCGTGCCAACTTGACCATCTCGTTTGTCAGCATCGCCATTGGCAAATCACTTAGATACCTGTTGTTGGTATTTGCCGCGAGTTACTTTATAGGATAGGCCTGCTGACGTTAAAAAAAATGAAATGCACCGTAACTATAATGATTTATATTAACTTTGCAAAGATTATTGAATAATAAAAACAAATAACATAATAAAAGGATGAAACAATTTAGGCTTGTAGATAATACACTGGGCTGGCTGACATTCCTTATCACCGCTTTCGTGTATTGCTCTACGATTGAACCGACAGCCAGTTTCTGGGACTGTCCTGAGTTTATTACCACTGGCAACAGACTTGAAGTAGGACATCCACCGGGTGCACCGTTCTTCATGCTCACCTCCAACTTATTCTCACAGTTTGCCAGCGACCAATCGCAAGTGGCATACATGGTGAACATCATGAGTGCGCTGTTGTCAGCTATAACCATTTTGTTTTTGTTCTGGTCTATTTCCCATCTAACAAGGCGATTGCTAATAAAAGACTGGAGTGAGATGACCACAGGCAAGATGATTGCTATCGAGGCGTCTGCATTGACAGGAGCACTTATCTACACGTTCAGCGATACATTCTGGTACAGTGCCGTAGAGGCCGAGGTTTATGCCTACTCTTCTGCCTTTACCGCCATCGTGTTCTGGCTGATATTGAAATGGGAAGATCAGGCCGACCAGCCACAAAGCGATCGTTGGTTGATACTTATAATGTATATGACCGGTCTTTCTATCGGTGTGCACTTGCTCAACTTGCTTTGTCTGCCTGCCATTGTGCTGGTTTATTATTATCGCAAGTTCCCGCATAAGGATCCGAAATCAGACCTCAGAGGTTCACTTTGGGCCTTGGTCGTATCTGCCATCTTGGTAGCAGCTGTGCTCTATGGTGTCATTCCTGGCATCGTACAGGTTGGCGGATGGTTTGAACTATTCTTTGTAAACACACTTGGTTGTCCATTCAACACCGGCGTGATAGTTTATCTCATAGTATTGGTATCATGCTTGATATGGGCTATCTACGAGACATACAACTGCAAAAACCAATTGCGTACAAATATATCTTTCCTCTGTTCTGTAGGATTACTGGGTATTCCATTCTATGGTCATGGATGGACTGCTGTCGCTATTGGAGTTGTTGTGCTGGCTATTGTTTGGTTTGTACTGCAACGTAAGCATGAAGGAAAGCCTTTGGTAAGTGCACGTATCAAGAACACAGCATTGCTCTGTATGCTGATGCTGCTCATCGGATATTCAAGCTATGCGGTAATCGTTATACGCTCGTCTGCTAATCCGCCGATGGACCAAAACTCTCCAGAGGATATATTCACATTGGGTTCATACCTCAGTCGCGACCAGTATGGCAGCCGTCCGTTGTTCTATGGCCATCAGTACACATCACAGGTTGAACTCGTACAGGAGGGAGGGTACTGCCGCCCGGCAATGACCGAAGGCGCTCCTGTATATCAGCGCAAGGAGAAAGCATCGGCTAACGAGAAAGACTCATACTTCGTAGTACGCACAAACGACGAGTACAAGTATGCTCAGAACATGCTCTTTCCACGCATGCATAGTGCTTCTCATGCCGGAGCATACGAGAGTTGGATGGGTGGCGTAAAGGGAACAGAAGTTCCTTACGACCGTTGCGGCGAGAACATCATGGTAAAGATGCCTACCCAGCTTGAGAACATACAGTTTTTCCTGTCATATCAGTGCAACTTCATGTACTGGCGCTACTTCATGTGGAACTTTGCCGGTCGTCAGAACGACCTGCAAGGCAACGGTGAACTGGAGCATGGCAACTGGATAACCGGTTTCGACTGGTTTGACGACTGGCGCTTGGGCGACCAAGACCTGCTGCCAGACGACCTGAAGAACAACAAGGGGCACAACGTGTTCTTCTGTCTGCCACTGTTGCTCGGTCTGATAGGACTTTTCTGGCAGTCTCTGAAGAAGGGACCGGAAGGCATCCGCCAGTTCTGGGTAGTATTCTTCCTGTTCTTCATGACTGGTTTAGCCATTGTTCTCTATCTTAACCAGAGTCCTATGCAGCCACGTGAGCGCGACTATGCTTATGCAGGTTCGTTCTATGCCTTTGCAATATGGTGTGGTCTGGGTGTGGCAGCAATAATAGATACTATTTATAGCAAGGTGAAAAAACACGAGACCGCCATTGCCGCCGTCGTGGGCATAGCCGCTCTGCTTGTACCTATTCAGATGGTGTCTCAGACATGGGACGACCACGACCGTAGCGGACGTTATACCTGCCGCGACTTCGGTCAAAACTACCTGATGTCTCTGCAGGAAGAGGGCAATCCAATAGTCTTTACCAACGGCGACAACGACACCTTCCCGCTCTGGTACACACAGGATGTAGAGGGTATCAGAACAGACGCACGCGTCTGCAACCTCAGTTATCTGCAGACCGACTGGTACATCGACCAGATGCGCCGTCCTGCCTACGACTCTCCTTCTGTGCCTATTACATGGAGCCGTCTGGAGTACTGCGCCGGAACAAACGAATATGTATATGTGAAACCTGAGCTGAAGAACAGCATCAAGGAACTGTACAAAACCTACCCAGAGGAAGCAAAGGAAATATTCGGAGAGAATCCTTTCGAACTTAAGAACATACTTAACTACTGGGTTCGCAACAATATCGACGAAAGGCAGAAAGGCATCATAGAAATGTTAGTCGGTCCTGGCGCAAGCACAAAGGTAATTCCAACCGACACTGTATATGTCACCATTGACAAGGAAGCAGTGAGGCGCAGCGGCATGCTAATGGTAAGCGACTCTATCCCCGACAGGATGGAAATATCACTTCGAGGCAAGAATGCTCTTTACAAGGGCGACATGATGATGCTTGAAATGATTGCACAGACCAACTGGGTGCGTCCGGTATATGTGGCGATGACCGTTGGTGAAGACAACTACATGAACCTTGGCGACAACTTCGTTCAGGAGGGTCTTGTCAACCGTATCACTCCTTTCACCACCAATATCGACGGCAAACCGGTGCCAGGTGCAAAGACATTCGACACCAAGCGTACCTACGATGTTCTGATGAACAAGTTCAAGTTGGGCGGCCTCGACAAACCTGGCATTTATCTCGACGAGACAGTAATGCGCATGTGCTACACCCACAGAAGAATATATGTACAGCTTGCACTCAACCTCATCAAGGAAGGTGAAAACGAGAAGGCGGCCGAGGTTTTGGCGCATATAGAGAAATACCTGCCAGAATACAACATACCACTCGACTACGCATCAGGTTCACTCGATGCTGCCCGCGCTTACGTTCTTATAGGACAACCAGACAAGGGTCAGGAGATGATGCAGAAACTGTGGACAAAGTCAACACAGTATCTCAAGTGGTATATCTCGCTTAGCGACAGCCGCTTCAGAGGTTCACAGCGTGAATGTATGATGCACATGTACATATTACAGAACATCATCAACAACACGCCTGACGCAAAGTGGGGACAGGAGAAAACCAAAGAGCTCGATAATCTCGCTGGCGTATATGCAAGCAGAGGAGGTTCATTTCAATAATAGAAAGCAAGGATGATAATAGAGCAACCGGCAATATGGTTGCGCTGGCTATACCCCAGGGCAACATGGAGAATGGACAAGAACGTCAAGGCAGTATATCTGACTTTCGATGACGGTCCTATACCGGAAGCCACACCGTTCATTCTGAAGACACTCGCCGACTTCAACATCAAGGCTACGTTCTTCATGGTGGGCGACAATGTGAGAAAACATCCTGAATTATACAAGATGGTGGTGGATGCCGGTCATCGTATCGGCAACCACACCTTTAACCACTACGGCGGTTTCAAGCATACGGTGAGGGGTTATATGGCCAATACAGAGAAAGCCGACAAACTGCTTCACACCAACCTATTCCGTCCTCCGCATGGTGCGATGCGCCTGCCACAGTATTTCTGGTTGGGCAGGAAGTACAGAATAGTAATGTGGGACCTTGTCACACGCGACTATTCAAAATGGATGACAGCAGAGGATGTGGTGAACAACGTAAAGCGATATGTCAGAAACGGTTCCATCATAACTTTCCATGACTCGCTGAAGAGCATTGACAAACTGCGCACAGCTTTGCCAGAGTCTATTAAATGGCTTAAAGAACAGGGATATGAGTTCAAAATCTTTGACTGACAACGATATTAAACAACGCTCCCTGAGCGACAAAATAAAAGCCGAGGCCAAGCGTCTCGGTTTTTTTGCATGTGGCATCGCCAAGGCCGAAGCTGTTGATACTGATACTGCGGATACCTATCGGCAGTGGATTGGCAGCGGCATGCATGCCGACATGTTTTACCTTGCCAACAACATTAACAAGCGCCTCGACCCCACCCTGCTCATGCCTGGTGCCAGGAGCATCATCTGCGTTGCTCTTGCCTACGCGCCCAAAACGGTAATCCCAGAAAACGAATATCAGATTGCCAAATACGCTTACGGACACGACTATCACGAAGTGGTGAAGGATAAGTTAAGGCAACTCGCCGCGCTCCTCCCCACAGAGACAAAAATCTGTTGCGACACCGTCCCCATCCTTGAACGCTATTGGGCAGAGAAAGCCGGCATCGGATGGATTGGCCGCAACCACCAACTCATCATTCCTCATGCAGGAAGCATGTTCTTTCTCGGAGAAATCATTACCGATGCCAATTTGACGTATGACCCACCGGCAAAGAACCATTGCGGCGACTGCCATGAATGTATGAAGGCATGCCCCACCGGAGCATTGGCATCCGACAGACGCCATATTGACGCCAGAAGATGCCTCAGTTACCTTACCATTGAGAACCGTGACGAGATAAGTGATGAGTTCAAGAAAGACATGGGCAACTGCATATACGGATGCGACCGTTGTCTTGACGCATGTCCGTGGAACAAGAAAGCAGCAGTTACAACCGAGCCACTACTGCAAGCCAATGAAAAACTTCTGTTGATGACACGTGAGAAATGGAACAATCTCACTATCGACGAATATCGCGACCTGTTTAGAGGAAGTGCCATTAAAAGGGCCAAGTACGAAGGACTGACACGAAACATCAAAGCTATTCAGCACCCTTGACAACGAGTTTCATTCCTTGGCGCAATCCCTCAATCTTATCCACTGGACGTGCCTTTATTTCAACATAACCCTCGGTATGCTTGTCTCCATTGCCAGCAGAGAACCTGTTTACCTCTGTCACCATCATTGTCATATCCTTGTTGAATGCCGGTACATAAACAACGAATCTCTCGCCTGCCTTAAAACGCTTCAGCATATCGTCCTCCAGTCGGAATACTCCCCACACATCGTCAAGCACAGCCACAGATGCTATATTGGCACCAACAGAGAACATATCGCCGATACCTGTATAAATTTCGTCCAGTTCCCCCTCTTCTTCTGATACAAGGAACTTCTCATTAAGCATCTGGCGTGACGCACCTCTCATCTCAACAAATGGGTCAAAAGTCAATCCGCTAAGACTTTTCAATTTGGCACACAACTCGTCATAATTGATTTGCGCCGCCCTCTCCTGTGCCTCCATGGCCTTGTAATTCACCAGAGCCTCATCATGCTTCTCGTCGGAAACCACACCGTCGTCAAACAACTGCTTGATGCGAAGATATGTCCTTTCCGCAATAGTCTTTCCCTCACGCGTACGCTGCAGCACCTGATAGGCACTGCGCACCCTTTCGCTCGTGACATTCGCAGTATCAGAATCATCTCCTGGCATTTCCACACGAGTGTCAAAGGCATCAATAACGGCAATAGTGTCGCCCCTGCCTACATAATCGCCCTCTTCTACCATGAAATGCAGAACCCTGCCCGCAGTCTTGCTCTTCACCATGTAACGGCTAACCACGACCTCGCCAACCAATTGTTCTTTCTCAGAACTACAGCCAATCGTACAAACCACACCCAATACTGCAATCAGCGCACAGCATACGGCATGGAGAAAATGCTTTTTACAAAAGCGGATGACCATGATTATTTGTTATATGAGAATGTGCGTGAACCAATCATATTACCATCTGCAAAGATGCTGACAACGTAATTGCCTCCGCCAAGGAACTGGTTGATATCAAGATATGTCATTACATCAACCTCCTCGCCTGTATATTCGATATCCTTTTTCATAGAGTAGTCTATGTTGCGGTCCTGATAAGCAAAGGTACCCGACTTGCCCACAGTCTCGCCTGTAGGTGAGGTAACTCTTACATAGAATGTTCTCACACCGTTAACGGCAGTAACATTCTTTGTTATTCTAAACGACACCTCCAGACTCTTGGCATCCTTAATGTATTTTGCCTTTCTGTTACGCTTGTTCTTTGCCGTCATGACGATGTTTGTAGCATCCAGCTGTGCTGCTATCGCCACCTTTTCGCTCAATGACTCCTTCTCGTCGTTCAGTCCGGCAATCTGTCGGTTAGCTTCCTGCTTTTCAGCCTTAAGCGTTTCGTTCTCTGCTGTCAGATTCTCGTTCAGTCTGTTCAGCGAGTCTATCTGCATCACATAGTCGCGCAGCACCGCCCTCACCGTTGCAAGTTCTTTCTTGAGTCGGGTAATCTCACGGGCATTATCACTCTTCACCTTGCGCAGTTCCTCAAGCAGTTGCTGCGTGCGCAACTGCTCCTGTGTTAACTGTGCCACGATAGAGTCGTTGTTTATCTGTGTCATCATCTCGCTGTACTGTCTGGTAAACTGCTCATACTCGTTTTCCATTTCCTGCTTATCCAGTTCTGCCAGTTCACGCATTTCCTCGTTAACCTGCTTCTGTTCATTAAGGTTAACCATCAGGTACGCCACACCGCCGACCAACAGCAATACAAGTACAATCAACACGATAATAACTTTCTTATTCATATCTTAAATTAATGATTTATAAAACTATGCAAAGTTAAGACATTTGCATGAAACAACAAAAAAAACGGCTGCATCACGCTTTTTTATTGCTTATTTTTAAGAATATCATGTTTAAAGTATATTTTTTTTAGCATTTAAACATCTTTTCCTACAAACCTTTTCACATTGTTTCTGACTCTATTTTAGGGGTCATGAAGCGATTATGTCAAAAAAAATGTGTAAGTTTGCAGAAAATTAGCAACAAGCAAAACAATGACACCAAAAGAGATAAGAAACGAGCGATTGGCGCAAAAGATGATAAAGAATCTCGAGCGCCGCAACATGGAAGCTTGCTACTGCGCTAAAGCTAGCGAAGCGATAGAGAAGGTTCTGAGCCTCATCCCTGAAGGCAGCAGCATATCATGGGGCGGTTCGATGACCATCAGAGACATGGGACTTACCAAAGCCTTGCACGAAAGGAACTGCTACGACCTCATCGACCGCGACGAGGCAAAGGATCGCGACGAAGCACAGGAGATGTATCGGAAGGCATTCTTTGCTGACTTCTATATCTCCAGTGCCAATGCCATCAGCGAAGACGGCGTGATAGTTAACATCGACGGCAACGGCAACCGTGTTGCAGCCATTACATTCGGACCGAAGAAGGTGATATTTATCATCGGCATGAACAAAGTTGCTCAGGATGTCACTGCCGCCTTAGCAAGAGCACGCAGCACCGCATCGCCCATCAATGCGGCACGCTTTGACATCAAGACTCCTTGTCAGGTTGACGGTATCTGCCACAACTGCAATTCGCCTGAAAGCATCTGCAACTTCTTCCACTTCGTGCGCAACTCTCGCCCTGGTCGCATATCTGTGGTATTAGTGGGTGAGGATTTAGGGTACTGAGTAATTTTGAATTACGAATTTTGAATTACGAATTATGCATTAAGCATTAAGAAATGATTGTTTGCATTGCAGAGAAACCAAGCGTAGCGAAAGATATTGCCAAGATACTCGGCGCCACCAGCAGCCACGACGGCTATATGGAAGGCAATGGTTATCAGGTAACATGGACCTTCGGTCATTTGTGTACGCTGAAAGAACCCGACGACTACACACCGCTATGGAAACGCTGGAGTCTTAGCGCATTGCCTATGATTCCTGAGCGTTTCGGCATAAAGCTCATCAACGACAAAGGAATAGAAAAGCAGTTTGCCGTTATCGAAAAACTGATGCAGAATGCCAATGGCATTATCAACTGCGGTGATGCCGGCCAGGAAGGAGAACTTATACAACGATGGGTGATGCAGAAGGCCAAGGCCACTTGTCCCGTAAAACGACTTTGGATTTCATCACTTACCGACGAGGCCATCAGAGATGGTTTCCAGTCGCTCATGGAACAAAAGGACAAGGACTCGCTATATTTTGCAGGACTGAGCCGTGCCATTGGCGACTGGATATTGGGAATGAACGCCACGCGCCTCTACACCTTGAAATACGGACAGAACCGTCAGGTGCTGAGTATCGGCAGAGTGCAGACCCCTACCCTTGCACTAATCGTCAACCGTCAGAAGGAGATTGAGAATTTCAAGCCTGAAGCTTATTGGGTGCTGTCAACAACCTACCGAGACACTATTTTCACTGCTACAAAGGGAAAGTTCACGGTAAAGGAAGAAGGCGAACAGTTCCTTGAAACCATCACGGGCAAACCATTTACTGTTACCAATGTAGAGAAGAAAAACGGCAAGGAGACGCCCAAACCACTTTATGACCTCACCTCTCTGCAGGTTGACTGCAACAACAAGTTCGGCATGAGTGCCGAGATGACACTGAACACCATACAGAGTCTTTATGAGAAGAAACTGACCACATATCCTCGTGTTGACACCACATTCCTCAGCGACGACATCTACCCAAAATGTCCCCAGACACTGGCAGGACTTAGAGGCTATGAGACACTCACGCAGCCGTTGGCAGGCAAACCGCTGCTGAAGTCAAAGAAGGTGTTCGACTCTTCAAAGGTTACCGACCACCATGCCATCATCCCCACTGGTGTTCCAGCCACCAGCCTGACCGACATGGAGCGACACGTTTACGACCTTGTGGCACGTCGCTTCATCAGCGTTTTCTATCCCGACTGCAAATTCGCCACTACTACGGTGCTCGGCAAGGTAGAGGACATTGAGTTCAAGGCCACAGGAAAGACAATACTCGACCCAGGATGGCGCATTGTCTATGCCAAGGACGTGCAGACCAACGAGGACGACGAGGCAAAGAAAGATGATGAGGAACGCACCCTTCCACAGTTTGAGAAAGGCGAAAGCGGCGACCACATTCCAAGTCTGACCGAGAAATGGACCACCGCACCGAAGTTCTACACCGAAGCCACCCTGCTCAGAGCCATGGAGACGGCTGGCAAACTGGTTGACAATGAAGAACTGCGTGCAGCAATGAAGGAAAACGGTATCGGACGCCCATCCTCAAGAGCCGGCATCATAGAGACATTGTTCAAGCGCCGATATATCAAGCGCGAGCGCAAGAATCTTATAGCCACTCCTACCGGCATCGAACTGATTGACTTGATAAAGGAAGACCTGCTGAAAAGTGCCGAACTTACCGGCATTTGGGAGAAGAAACTACGCGACATAGAGGCTTGTAAATATGATGCAGGACAGTTTATCAATGAACTGAAACAGCAGATTGACACCATCGTCCGCGACGTGCTTGCCGACAACAGCAACCGAAGAGTTACAATAATGAGCGAGGACGACATGAAAAAGAAAATGGCACCGAAGGCTGAACAGGCTCCAAAGCCCAAACCCAAAAAGAAGGAACCGAAAGCCACACAGCCCGAAACCGCCGGCGACCCAATGGTTGGCAAGCCATGTCCCGTTTGCGGACAGGGCACGATAATAAAGGGAAAAACCGCCTATGGCTGCAGCCGTTGGCGCGAAGGATGCACATTCCGCCAACCGTTTGAATAATAAAAGCCATGTTTCTGCGTTAATATATCGTATGCGCAAAATATTCACCTATATATATATAATAAGCATTCTCCCGCTAGTGATTGGTTGCGGTGCAGATGCCGCTATGCGAAAAGGCGACAAGTTCTTTGCCTTGGGTGAATATTATGATGCCTCACAGCAATACAAGAAGGCATATACCGCCACTCCGCCTAAGGACCGTGCCACACGAGGCAAGCGCGCACTGAAACTGGCCGACTGCTACCGCCGCATAAACTACACGCAGCGGGCAATCGCCGCCTACAACAATGCCATCAGATACAAGCAGGCTGACTCATTGACACATCTGCACCTCGGTCTCCAGCTACTGAAGAACGGCAACTACAAGACTGCAGAGAAGGCATTCACCGAAGCACTCGACAGTCTGCCCGACAACAAACTGGCAAAAGCAGGCCTGCAATCGGCAAAGATGGCACCGCAATGGAAGAAAGACGGTTCGCAATACACGGTGAAGAGGATGAACTTCTTCAATTCAAGACGCTCCGACTATTCGCCTATGCTTGCTGGCGAGAACTACGACCAACTATATTTCACATCCACACGCAACCAGGCACAGGGTGACGAACTGAGCGGCATCACGGGAACAAAGAACGGAGACATCTTCGTTTCTTACAAAGACGAGAACGGCAAATGGCTGAAGCCTGAGGTTATCGACACCGAACTGAACTCCGCCTACGATGAAGGCGCCTGCTCTTTCACCCCCGACAGTCGCACGATGTATCTCACGCAGTGCGCCACCGACCCGTCATATCCCCGCTATGCCACCATCTGCACGTCACAACGTTCTGATGCAGCATGGGGCAAATCCACTTTTTTAGAGATTACCAAGGACACCCTCTCAAGCTATGCCCATCCGGCAGTATCACCTGACGGAGAATGGCTATACTTCACTTCCGACATGCCCGGCGGCATGGGCGGACTGGACATATGGCGCGTAAGACTTACAACCAGTGGACTGGGCGGTGTAGAGAATCTTGGCGAACCGGTCAACACTCCCGGCGATGAGATGTTCCCGACTTTCCGTCCTAACGGAGACCTCTATTTCTCGTCAAACGGTCATCCGGGAATGGGCGGTCTTGACATCTATATCGCAATACCGAATATTGAAAATACCGACAAGAACGGCAAGGCGCAGCAGAACAGTCCGGCCTACACCATTGAGCATCCCGGTTATCCGCTCAACTCACAAGGCGACGACTTCGGCATGACTTTCAACGGACTACTCAACGAAGGATTCTTCTCGTCAAACCGTGGCGACGGAAAGGGTTGGGACCACATATACAGCTTTGTCAATCCTGAGATTGTACAGACGGTCAAAGGTTGGGTTTACGAACAAGACGGTTACGAACTGACCAACGCCCTCGTCTATATGGTGGGCAACGACGGCACCAACCTCAAGCTTAGCGTCAAGGGCGACGGTTCGTTCGAACAAAAGATAAAACCGGGAGTCGATTATGTCTTCCTTGGCACTTGCAAGGGTTTCCTAAACCATAAAGAGCAGTTGCGCGTAGAACAGGTTGAGGAGTCACAGGAATATGTGCTGCAGTTCCCGCTTGCATCCATCACCGCACCGGTACTTATCGACAACATCTTCTACGATTTCGACAAGGCCACGCTGCGCCCAGAGTCAACGGTTGCACTCGACGAACTCATCAAACTGCTCAACGAGAACCCCAACGTCACCATTGAACTAAGCGCCCACTGCGACTATTTCGGTCGCGACGAGTACAACAAGCGTCTCTCGCAGCAGCGTGCCGAGAGTGTTGTAACCTATCTCATTGAGCACGGCATCGCCGCTGACCGCCTGAGTCCTGTAGGATATGGTGAGGAACGACCAAAGACCGTACGCAAGAAGATGACAGAAAAGTATCCATTCCTGAAAGAGAACGACGTGCTTACCGAGGAGTTTATCAAGACACTCCCCGAAGACCAACAGGAGATTTGCAACCAGATAAACCGCCGCACCGAGTTCATCGTCTTGCGCACCACCTACGGAATGTTCGATAAAAAGAATACCCCTGTTCCTGAATCGCCGTCAAGCGAACCGGAACCAAAACAGGAGCAAAAGACGGAGATACAGGAAGACGATTTCTTCTAAGAATCATTGATTCTGCATCAATTCTGGCAGGGATATAAAAACAACAAGAGAATGCGCCTGTTTTGACACATCCTCTTGTTGTTTTTATATTAAACTTCAGAACCTTTTTATCCGCAGTGGAAATAGGTATCAACGAGTTTCTTCATTCCTTCGGCATCATCCTTCAGGTCGTCGCGCAGAGTCTGGTCGTTATAGCCGCGCAATTCCTTAATTATACCGTCAATCATTCCCTCGCTGAACACGCCGTGCTGCTGATAAACCTCACGCTGACGCTCCAGACAATCGGCAGAAGCCACGCAGTTGTCAGGCAGACAGTCGAGCTGTGCCAGTCTCTGCTCGTTAGCCTTGTCGTGGATGTTCACGTTAACGTATGTCCGCTCTGCCACCTCAAGAGCATCAGTCATCTCGAATCCATGACGGCATGCCACACACAATCCTGCCAGCAGTTGGTAAAGGTCAGCCGAACCGTCTGGCGAACGCATCTCCACCGTCTGCTTCATCGACGTGTCATAGTTGCTTGCCGGTTCCAGCGGATTAGCAGTGCGGCACATATCCACGCCAGCAGCCCATCCCAACGGCACGCGAACAAGCACCGAGCGATTGCGGTCGCCCCAGCAAACGTTTGTAGGCGCTTCTTGATGAGGAACCAGACGGAAGTATGATGTAGGGTTCTTGTTACCGAATGCAGTGATACTTGGCGCCAGGTCCATCATGCCGGCAATAGCCTTACGTGCAGCCTCGCTCAATATGCCGCCTTCAAGCATCTGGTTCTTGCCGTCCTTTACCAGTCGCATGTGTATATGCAATCCCGAGCCGGCCTTGCCCGTTGTAATCTTAGGAGCGAAAGTAACGTCGAGTCCCATCTGATAAGCGAGATTGCGGATAATCCACTTGGCCACCATCAGTTGGTCGGCAGCATCTTCAGCACGAACAGGCAGGAACTCTATCTCATTCTGCTCATAGTTCTTTCCATCCTGACAGAAGTTGCCCACCTCAGAATGACCGTACTTTATCTGTCCGCCCGCCTGCGAGATGTAGTACATGCACATCTGACGGAACTCGTTCATCTTTGCATATGGTCCGCTCTCGTGATAACCCTTCTGGTCACGTGCCGGATACATGTCTTCCTCGTCTGTTATCACATAATATTCCAGTTCGCCCATTGCTTGGAACTCCATGCCCGTAACCTCCGTAAAAGCCTTGCATGCCTTTGCCAGCGTGTTCTCTGGCGAGCTTTCCAGCGGATTGCCATCCTTATCAAAATATGAGCAAAGCAAGCACAGTGTTGGAATCTCTGCAAATGGATCAACGAAGGCTGTACTGAAACGAGGCAGTACATAGAGGTCACTAGAACCTGCCTGAATGAAACTGAAAAGGCTTGAACCGTCCACACGTTCACCGCATGTCAGGATTGCCTCAAGATAGGCCAAATCAGTGATAACGAAGTTGAGTGTCTTCAGTTTTCCATCGCCTCCAGGATACATGAAGTTCACCATCTTTATCTCATTGTTCTGAATAAAGTCAATGATGTCTGCCTTAGTAAAATCCTTTGATGGTTTCTGTAGATAAGCCACCACCTTATTGGCATTCATCTGCAAATGTTTGTTGTCCATAAATATTTTTAGTTTTCGAGTTTATAGTCGGGAATGTTTACATTTTGCTTTATGCGATGCAAAGATAATAATAAATTGACAAATTCACAATATCGATATTGACTTTTTGACAACAATCGGATTCTTTGTGCGTGCAGCCTTCTGTAAGTCATTTATCTTAGATAAAAAAAGAATGGCGGAGTTCCACCATTCTTCCTTATTATTCTACTACAATCCAACCCTCTTTGTCGAACGTCATCGGACGAATGAAGAGCTTTGCCCTGCCCTCCTCTGCCTTAACGTAAGCATGAGAAACGAAGTAAGGTTTGCCGTCGAAATGATATGCCGAGTTGTGGCCTACACCGAAATAAATGCTGTTCGGTCCATAAAGAAACGTGCCACCACCATGCTCCATTGGTTTGCCAGTCTTGTCGAGGTATGGTCCTTCGATATTCTTAGAACGGCCATAGACGGTCTTATAGGTCGATTTCTCGCCACGGCAGCAGTAGTCGAAGCTAACGAAGAGATAATAGTAATCGCCATGCTTGAAGATGAACGGTGCCTCAACGGCATTGGCACCAGCCTCGATGGTGTTGTTGCCCTCTTTGGTAAATTCTATTTCAGAGAGTTTAACCGACTTGTTCACTCTTCTTGAAATGGTGACAGGCTTTCCGATAGGTGTCTGGAAGTCCTTCTTCGACAGCCTTACCAGTTGGATGCCGTCCCAGAACGAACCGAACGACAGGTATGGATTGCCCTGCTCGTCGACGATGAGGTTTGGGTCGATGGCATTGAAATTGTCCTTGTTGCGGTGAGAGGCAATAACCATTCCACGGTCTTCCCACTTGAAATCGGGCGACTTGGGGTCGAGCGTCTTGTTTACAGCCAGACCGATGGCACTGCCGTTCTTGCCGAATGTAGAGCAAGAGTAGTAAAGATGCCAAAGTCCGTTGTGATAGCTGATGTCTGGAGCCCATGTATGACCGCGATAGCCAGGAACGGTGTCCATTGCCCACTTCGGTGTTTCGGGCAATGCCGACGGTTCAAACTTCCACTCCTTCATGTCGGCACTCGACATAACGCCAACGTGCATGCCTGTGGCGAAGATATAATAGCGGCCATCCTCACCCTTTGCCATCACTGGGTCGTGGACATCGGGATTGGTAGAGTTCATGCGGAACTGACGGCGTGGTCGTGGCACATCGGCCTTGACGCGAATGATGGTATAAGACATCGGCGCAAACTCATAGTCGAACTGCTTGCCAAACTTGCCATATACAGTAGTAACAGGCGTGAGCTTGGTTGGTTCTTCAAAAGTATTCTCCTCTGCTGCATTGCCTGCCAGCGTGATAACCGTACCGTGGTTAGCCACCTTCTGAGCACCGGCAATATTGAACGAGCGGCGATAAGCCTTGTCTGTACCATTGACAA
This sequence comes from Prevotella sp., assembly GCA_045602085.1. Taxonomy (GTDB): domain Bacteria; phylum Bacteroidota; class Bacteroidia; order Bacteroidales; family Bacteroidaceae; genus Prevotella. The sequence goes on from JAZSAV010000025.1 coordinate 24,554, forward strand.
CCTTGATAATCAGTTCACCGGTCTTGGCATCGTAGCCAGTCTGACAGAAATGGCGTGTGGCAGCCGCAGGCTTGGCAGAAGTAATCTCCTTACCATCAACAAACAATGTTATCAGCTGCTTGTCAACAACAATCTTCAGGTCGTACCACTTGTTGTTCTCTACAGTCTGGCTAACCTGACGACCTATAACGTCGAACGTGCGGCCACGAACTATTGGCTGTATGGCTGTGGTATGGTTGTTCCATCCTGCCACGTTAACGGCATAGCCCCTGCGGCCTCTCTCGTCCATGCCACAGTAAACGAAGAATCCCTCGCGACCGTCCAGCTTCCTTGCCTTCAGCTGAAGTGTGTAGCTGTCGCTGCTGAACGATGGCAGCAATGTCATTGTGAGATTCTGGTTTGACGTCTGTGCAATCACATCACCGTTGACGTTCCACTCGCCTCTGAGTTGCTTGAACTGAGATGGAGAAACATTGGTAATCTTGCCGTCAGCCATTGTTATCTGAATGTCCTTATATTCACATTGCGTGCCGTAGCTTCCAAGTCCGATAGTACCAGGAGCAAAAGGCTCAGCCTTGCCTGCCGTTGTTGTCTCGCTTACAAACACGTTATATGTAGCACGATTCTCGGCAGACATTTTCTGTACATAATAAGACGCACGGCCAAAGACCTCGGCGCTGTTGAAGTGGATAAGGTTGCAAGGCCAGTTGGGTTGGTTTACGTTTTCAAACAAAGGAGCGTATGAAGTCATCTTCACCACGTCGCTGTTGCGCTCCATACCCATAATGAAAGCAGCCTCGCTAAGTGCAGCAAGCAAGTTGCCAGAACCTACACCTGAGTTACAAGCATACTCACCGACGTAGATGTCATGGTCGCGTGGAGCATTGTCGAAAAGGTGGTTGTTGTTGAAGAAGAAGTTAGGGTCGCGATACCAGTGCGGGTCAACCATATACTTGCCCGGAATCTGCTTCAGCAGAGGGTCTGTATGACCGAGTGTGTTGATGTATGTGAGCTGCGGATATTCCTTCTGCAGTTTCTCATAGATATAGTTGAAATGCTTGACATACTGAGGACCCACATTCTCGTTGCCAATCTCGATATATTTCAGATTGAACGGCTTGGGATGACCTGCCTCGGCACGCATCTTCGCCCACTTGTTCTTTGCCGGGTCGCCAATGGCATACTCGATAGCATCGCGGAAGTCCTGAACGACAGAGTCCAGACCTTCAGTAGTATGAGTATAGTCGCCGTTTCTTACAGAACAAGACATTCCGGCATTGTTTACGAACATGGCGTCCATGCCAAGGTCCTCGCAGAACTGCAGGAACTCATGGTAGCCCATGCCCCATGTGGCGCGATAACCCCAAAGATCCCATTCGCCTCGGCGTGTCATCGGGTCGCCAAGAGTCTCCTTCCATTTCACACGGTTCTCGTAGGTTGCACCCTCAACGACACAGCCGCCTGGCCAGCGCATGAACTTAGGCTGCAAGCCGATGAGCATCTCAACGAGGTCGGCACGCAAACCGTTCTTGCGGTTCTTGAATGTGTTCTGCGGGAATAGTGACACATAATCAACCAAAACCGTGCCCTTGGCGTTGAACTCAATCATCAGCTGTCCCTTTGGTGTGGTGCCAGTAGATGTGATGACACCAGTGAACTCAGTCCACTCTTTTATCTTTTTCTGCTTGAACACTACTGTGCCGTAGGATGCTCCGCTTTCGCTATCGGCAATCCTTGCTGTGATGTCGCCTTTATAATCATTGCTCTTTACATAGAAACGGAGGTCGTACCTAGCACCTTTTTCCAGTCCCATGCCCCAGTAGCCAGTGTTAACAAGTGCAGCCTTGCCGCCCTTGCGCATACCGGATATCTTCAGTTGCATGGCATGTGGCGTGTTTACATGCAACGGATTCTTTTCCTTTACAACAGTACGCTTCACGGTGCAGTTTTCTGATTCTACCTTCCATCCCAAATATTTCTTCTGTTCCACGTTCCAGTCGATAGACCATTTGCGGTTGTTGCGGTGCTCGTAGTTAGGACTGTCAACAGCCACAGCCCTGCCTTTTACGAGTTTCATACTTGAAGGCAGTACATGCTCTTCAAAACCTCTGTTCTGAACAAGTTCTGCATAAAGACCGCCATCACCGGCGTGACTGATTTCCTCAAAGAAAATGCCATAGAGATTCGGCGAAACGAAAGCACCTCTTTTTGCCAAATCAATCTTTATCGTGTCTGTCTGGGCAAAGCCAGTAGCCACACCCGATAAAATCATAGAAGCAATCAATAGTTTTTTCATAATTATATTTTAGTTATTTGTTAGTTGACGAGTTGATGAGTTGACTAAAACCGTATAGGTCTGCTCATGTCCAGCAACTCCTTGTCGTGGTTCTGCAGCGGATAGCACTTGTTGTCGAGAATCATCGTCACACCAGTGTTCTCGTTGTATGGTTCCCATGCCGGCACGCCTTTGGTGTTGGGGTTTCCTGTCTTTATGAACGACAGCCAGATGCAGCTCACTACCTTTTCAAATTTATAAGCAGATTCCGAAGCGCCAGTCATCTCACGTTGTAAACTTACATTGTGCAACATGAAAGGCAGTTCCATGCCGTGGGACGCTCCCAGCGCGTTGCTTTCCGGTTTCCAAGTAAAAAGGTAGAGATAAGCCGGTGCACCACCCTCCTGCTTACTCTTTGCCAATGCTTGCTGCACGGCAGCTGCACGGAAACCAGTATCTATATATGTCATTTCTTTAGGCTCGGCCTTGGGATATGCCTTGCGGAAAGCCTTACAGAACATCTCGCCACGCTCTTCACCCATGCGCTGCTTCACAATCTTGACTGCCTCTTCCTCCGTGAGGTTCTTGCTTATGTCGAAAGTAAATTCATTAAAGTCGGTTCCAATGAGCATCGGCACGTCTCTGTTCAGTTCTGAGGCCGGAGCAAACGAGTGGTGAGGCAGAATCTTTCCGTCAACAACAGGTGAGAATCCGCCACGGATGCCCTTGCGTGCCACACGACCGCTGGCAGCATTCAGTTCCTCGTATGTGAATTTAGAAAAGTCGGCATCGCCGTTAGCAGGCAGACCAAGTTCTTCTGCCAGTGCTATACCGAACTTACGCGGCCCTTCCGGTTCTGCTTGTCTCAGACTCGAACCACTCTGCACGATAGCACGCTTGAACAACCCTTTGGCACTTGGCATGCCGAGCAGTGCCGATACCTTGCCGCCGCCACCCGACTGGCCGCCAATGGTTACTTGGTCAGGGTTGCCGCCAAACCTGCTGATATTGTCGCGAATCCATTCTAATGACTTTACAATGTCCTGCAAACCTAAGTTCACAGAGTTAGAATACTTGCCGCCTAATCCTGTGAGGTCGGCAAAACCGAGAATATTAAGACGGTGGTTAATGTTAACAACAACGATATCGCCAGCCTCTGCCAAAGCACGGCCTTCATAGCATGGCAGGTCATGCCCCGACCCTGTAGAGAATCCTCCTCCATGAATCCATACAAATACAGGACGGCGCTTGTTATCATTTATGCTTGGTGTCCATACATTTAGAACCAGACACTCTTTTTCATCCATCGGTTCCAGCACAAACTGGTTGCCAAAGGCATAATCACTCTGGTTGTTGCCTCTCCATTGCAGCGATTCGCTTTGCGGCGCCTGCGGACCGTAAAGCTTGCACATGCGTATTTCTGAAAATTTATCAGGAAACTGCGGGGGCATGAATCGCTCTGCCTTTGCATATTTGATACCTTTAAATGTGAATATCGTTCCGTCCTGATAGCCCTCTATCGTTCCGTAAACAGTGTTCACCCTTGTGTGCGACCCAGCGGTGATTGGTTGGGCGACGGTTCCTGTCAGCGTAAGTATCGCTACAAATAATAGTAATAATCGTTTTAGCATGTCATATTAAGTTAGTAAACCTCTGATATTGTCTTATGTCTTGCAAAGATAATAACTTAGACATAAAAACAGCACAATTAGTAGATATTATTTGTAAATATTACACTAATTGTTACAATATTACCAAAGATGATAAATAAATACAAATGAAAAAAACAAATAATAGGCGGATTAATGCCGCCTATTATTAACTATAGTAGTGAATAGAATGATATCATTCATCTATCGCCTTTTCAAACTGTTCCATCAGCCATTGCTTCTGTTCGGCGATGGTCATGTTGCTGTTGTCCAGTTCGATGGCATCGTCAGCCTTGCGCAACGGTGATACCTCACGATGACTGTCTATGTAGTCGCGCTCCTTAACGTTCTTCAGGATATCATCGAAGTCGGCAGGCATGCCCTTCGCTTGCAGTTCGTCGTAGCGACGCTGTGCCCTAACCTCGGCACTGGCAGTAACGTAGATTTTCAGTTCGGCATCAGGAAACACAGTAGTGCCGATGTCGCGTCCGTCCATCACTATTCCCTTGTCTTGTCCCATGCGCTGCTGCTGTGCCACGAGTGCCGAGCGCACGAAAGGCAGAGTTGCTATAGGGCTCACCCTTGACGATACCTCCATAGAGCGAATCTCCTGTTCTACGCACTCTCCGTTGAGATAAGTGTCGGGCTTGGCGGTCTTTGGATTGAGTTTGAAACTGATGTCAATCTTGTCCATCTCTTTTTCCAGTCCTTCTGTATCAATCGTGTTGTCATCACCGAAGAAGCCGTTGCGCAAGGCATAGAGAGTGACACTGCGGTACATAGCACCGGTATCGACATAGATATATCCAACTTCGCGAGCCAAATCCTTTGCCATCGTACTCTTTCCGCACGATGAGAATCCATCAATTGCTATTGTTATCTTTTTCATATTTTTTATGTTTTGTTTTTTTAGGAGTGAAGGCGGCCTCACGCCTTCAATTCTTCAATTTTTCAATTCTCCAAACCATTATCAGGAGTTCAAGAGTCTCCCCTCTCCAAGGAGAGGGGTCGGGGGAGAGGCCTTAAAGCCCATAAGTAACATTAAACAGCAGCGACGATGTGCTGACATGATACTTTGCGTATGCCACGTTCAGCTTCAGTCGTTGAAGCTGAACACCTCCACCAAGTGACAGCCCCGCGCCATGACTGCTCTCGCCTTCATCCTCGGCAATAGCCATCTCGTCGGAACGCCTGAAGTTATATCCGCCTGCAATATAAAAGTTGCTCGACAACAGCACCTCTGCTCCTACCACAAGATGATTCTTCAGTCCGCCATCCCAGTCGTTCAGGCGTATCAACGTGGCAGAAAAGCGCAACGGGGCATTGCCCAGTTTCTTTGTAACACCCAGTTGCAGGTCAAGCGGAATCTTCTCGAAATCATCCTCGTAGGCCTTTACCTGCCCGCCGAGATTGCGTGCTACTGCCGACACCGACAGTCCCTTCGCCTCATCGTAGTAGTTAAGTCCGAGGTCAACGCCCACAGCAATGGAACTATATCCGGCGATGTTTGACGTGATGAACTTTGCCGTCACTCCTCCCGCAATTTTCTTGCCGAGATTATATGCAAATGTTCCGCCCACCATGATGTCCTTTGCCGAGAAATCGCCCGTGTGGATATTGTCTTCCGTCACTTCCTTTATCGAACCGTAATCCATGTACTGCGCCATCACGCCCCATGTTGCCTTTTCCTTATATGCCCTCACGAACGAGGCGCTGGCGGTCTTCGTTCCCTCCATGTAGGTCATATAGTTGAGGTTCAACGACTTGTCCGTCACCGAAGTAATCAGTGCAGGGTTATGGAATATCAGCGTGGGGTCGTCTTCCACGATGGTGATATTGTCACCGCCAAGTGCCGCCACATGCGCACTCACCGGCAACCGCAAGAAGGTGTATGCCGTCTGACTCTCCTGGGCTTTAACACAGACAGCCACAATTGTAAAAAGTATAATAAAAATAACTTTTTTCATCTATTTAATTCAATTTGTCAGCAAAGATACGCCTTTTTTCAAATATCTGAGTTAATTTTGTAGCAGTAATTCGCCACATTATTAGAAATAACGCAAAATAATTACGATTATTATAGTTGATGGAGATAAAGAAAAGCGACGACAAGAATCTGGAAAGCATGCGCACCACGAGATTTCTCTTGGGACTGAACATTGCGCTTGCCCTTCTGCTCTTTGCTTTAGAGTTCTCCGTCAGCGACAGCACTCCTACGGAGAAGGTTGTTGAAAGCATGGATATAATGAGTGAATCAGACCTCCAACCCATCACTATCATGGAAGAGAAGGTGGTTATCTTGACAGAGCAGAAGGTGGAGACGCCCGAGAAAATAAACGTCGTCGAGGAAGAGGAAACGGCAGAACTGGCAGAACAGCCTGCCGAACAACCAGAACAACCTGCTGACATCTGGCAGGAGACGGACATCGAGACGCCCATAGCTGCCGAACCGCCTGCCATAGACCTTGACAACCAACCCATCGACTTCCGAATCGTGGAGGAACTGCCGCAGTTTCCCGGCGGACCGTCGGTATTCCTGAAGTGGTTAACAAAGAACCTCCGCTACCCCGCCGCCGCACAGCGACAGAAGATAGAGGGCAAGGTGCTGACACAGTTCATCATAGAACCCGATGGTTCCGTTACCGACATCCGCATCGTGCAGTCGCTGCATCCATCATGCGACAATGAGGCGCGCCGCGTGCTTGCACTTATGCCGAAATGGAAAGCAGGCATACAAGACGACAAACCTTGTCGCACACAAGTGTGCCTGCCGATAGTGTTCAGGAGATAACAGAATCGTCAACCTCCTGAGAGATAAAAACAGCTAACTAAAAAAATAACAGATATGCTTACATCAAAGGAAATCCTTAAAAAGGTAAACGAATTTATCGACCAACTGCCATACGAGCGCAAACCGCAGTCGCTCTACGACCCAATCAAATATGTGCTTTCCATCGGCGGAAAGAGAGTGCGTCCGGTGCTTATGCTTCTGGCATACAATATGTACAAGGAAGATCCAGAGCGAATACTCATGCCGGCATGCGCATTGGAGACATACCACAACTACACTCTGCTGCACGACGACCTCATGGACAATGCCGACGTGCGCCGTGGCGTACCTACGGTTCATCGCAAGTGGGACGCCAACACAGCCATACTGTCGGGCGACTCTATGCTCGTGCTTGCCTACCACCGCATGCTGCAGTGCGATGCCGACAAGCAACCGGAGGTTATGAGCCTGTTTACTGAGACTGCTCTGGAGATTGGCGAAGGGCAGCAGTATGATATGGAGTTTGAAAACCGCGACGATGTAACCGAAGAGGAATATATCGAGATGATACGACTGAAGACCAGCGTGCTCTTGGCATGCGCAATGAAGATTGGAGGCATTCTCGCCGGTGCATCAGCTGAGGAAGCAGACAACCTATATAAGTTTGGAGAACAGGTGGGACTGGCTTTCCAATTGCAAGACGACCTGCTCGATGTCTATGGCGACCCGAAGGTGTTCGGCAAGGCTGTGGGCGGCGACATTACATGCAACAAAAAGACCTATATGCTTATCAATGCTTTCCAGCGTGCCAACAGCGAGCAGCGTGCTGAACTGGAGCGTTGGGTTTCGGCAAAGGACTTTGACCGTCAGGAAAAGGTGGCTGCCGTTACCGAGATATACAATCAGATAGGCATCCGCCAGATATGCGAAGAGAAGATAAACTACTACTTCGAGGAGAGCAAGAAGTATCTTGCCAAAATCAACGTTGCCGATGAGCGCAAGCAGACCCTGCTGCAATATACGGCAGAAATGATGAAGAGGGAAAGTTGAAAGATTGAAGAGGCCTCACCCCCGACCTCTCTCCATAATGAGAGGGGAGACTCCTGAACTCCTTTAAAAAGAAAGCATCCGTCTGCACTCATAATTCATAATTTTTCGTTTTCAAAAAAACTCAACAACACGTTTTAATTCAAAATTATGGTACAACCTCCTAACTCCTCACCCCTAACTCCTAACACCCCTCCTTCGGAGGGGCAGGGGGAGGCCCTAAATTTCATCGACACACATGCCCACCTTGACGGCGAGGAGTTTGACGACGACCGCGACGAGGTGGTGGCACGTGCCAAAGAGGCGGGCGTCTCAGCAATCTTCGTGCCCGCCATACATCTGCCATCCATAGACACCGTGCTCGGTGTATGCCGCCGCTATCCTGGATATGCCTACCCTATGATAGGCTTGCATCCGGAGGAGGTGAAGGCCGACTGGCGAGAGGTGCTGACAGAGATGAAACGGCGATATACCGACGAGTTCATTGCCGTTGGTGAAGTCGGGCTCGACTACTATTGGAGTCGCGAGTTTGAGAAGGAGCAGTTGGAGGCTTTCGAGGAGCAGATACAATGGTCAATTGAGTGGAACAAACCTTTGATGATTCACTGCCGCAAGGCACAGAACGAGATGGTGCGTCTGTTACGCAAGTACGAAAAGCAGTTGCCAGGCGGTGTATTCCACTGCTTCACCGGCAATGCCATCGAGGCAGCGGAGCTGTTGCAGTTCGACAGGTTCGTGCTTGGTGTCGGCGGTGTACTAACGTTCAAGAAGTCGCATCTGCCCGAAGTGTTGCCCGCAGCCGTACCTCTCGACCGCATAGTAATCGAGACCGATGCCCCCTATATGGCACCAGTGCCCATGCGTGGCAAGCGCAACGAGAGTGCCTACGTGCGCCATGTACTTGAGCGCATGGCAGAGTGCTACGGCATAAGCATAGAAGAAATGGCTAAGGCAACGAACAACAACGTGAAGAGAATATTTGGTATTTAAATGAATATACGCAGCATCCTATTGATTATCATACTGTTTATGTTATCTCTGAGTGTAAAAGCAGAGATAAAGGTGAAGCACTATAATCATAAGGATGGACTGAATGAATATGTTTATGACATAAGACAAGACCGCTATGGGTTGATATGGTTGTCAACCCATGGCGGACTTTATAGTTACAACGGCAGGCAGTTTGTCTGCCATATTGACTCAGTCACACAACCGCCTTTGGCTGGATATGACTGGATGCCACACACTGAAATGGAGCGATATGTGGCAGAGGGCATGAAGGCAGGCAATACGATGATGCCGAAACTGGATATCCGTTGCAGTCTTACCGATAAGGACGGCAATTTGTGGATTGGCAACAACGAAGGACTTTGGATGATATATAGAGAACGACAAGTATTTTCTGCCATTGACATAGGAGAGGAAATACTTTGTTTGTTCCAGACGTCAGCCGGTGATATTCTAATGACCACTCGTAATGGTCATATCTGTCGCCTTGACAGTATGCTCAATCCCATTGCCTATCTTACTGCCAGTGGGCGCTGGACTTCAAAGAAAGAGAGATGTGGTTATGTCGTGATGCAGATAGTGGAGACAACAGACCGCTCCCTCTACCTCGCAGCCCGTCAACAGGGATTAATAAGACTTAGTCCGTTGGGAACAAGCATTGCTGATGGTTATTCTGTTGTCGATGTATTTGGAACTGATTGTGCTTTTATAAAGAACCTTTATGCTATCTGCCCCTATGGCAACGATGTTCTTTGGACTGCCAGTCTTAAATCTGGACTTGGTCGTGTGGCAATCTCTACTGCATCAGATACAAACAGTTACGAGGTGACGAACTACAACAAACTGTCGGGCGGTCATCTGTTGTCCGACAACTTCCGCTGTTTTGCTCCTTTGACAGACGATTTTCTGCTCGCTGGTTCTGACAACGGCATCTATCTGATAAGCAACAATACCAAGACAAACGAAGTTCCTCTATATTCAGTTTGGGGTGACGGCAAGACTGATGACGATGAAATAAGGAACAGTTGCATTCTCTCGCTACTTACTTTCGGCGACAACGTATATATAGGCACCTCTGGCGGAGGTTTGTCGGTTGCATCAAAGGCGTCGTTCATTAGCAAGCAACCGCTATTTACCACTTACACCAAAGAAGAGAACGGATTGCCTTCTAATGTCATTTATACTATGGCTGCCGATTCGGGAAACAGGATTTGGGGATTCTGCGACTATGGGATGTTTTCCACCGACCCGCACTACCCGATGATGATTTCCTACAAAACCGACAGTCCATCGTTCAGCATCGGCAATGCTCTCCTGTTGCCCGACGGCAGAATGCTTAAAGGAACGCTCTACGGTCTTTTCTCTATCCATACCGATAGCATTTATAATCGTAAAAGTCATCATGAAATACTTTTGCAGACATATTCTGATGATGCGGAAATCGGACTCCAATCTTTTGGTGTTGGCGATACGTTGATATTGTCTCAGTCAACAGACAATATCAGACTTGGCATTGCTGTTCTTGATTATCGACGCGAAGCATCACTCCCAGTTGCCTACCGTTGTTTGCCTGATAGCGTATGGGAAATAACATCAGAAGACAAAGGCATCACAATTGATAATCTGCCTTACGGCTGCTACACCGTGCTGGAAGTTCGCTCTGCCAATTCCTATGGGAATTGGTCAGACAGCAGCCGTAATGTTGTCATTTACAATCCATATCCTTGGATGCGCATTGTAATAATGACTTTAGGAATCGTTGCTTTAGTTGTTATCGGCATACTGGTATGGCTGTTTATTAAGAGAAGAATGCCCGTCAGCAATCAGGGAACAGACAGTGCAGTGTCACTTTTTGACGACCTGCCCACTCTTACAGATGAGCAGAATGCTTTCCGCCAACAAGTAAGGAATGCCACACTCACGCATCTTGACCACCCCGACTTCACCGTAGGATATCTTGCAGAACTTCTCAACATGAGCCATAACTCACTAATAACGAAGATACGTGAGAATTTCGGACAGAAACCTATCGAACTGATAACTGCCATACGAATGCAAGCGGCGCAGGAGATGTTGCAGAAAAGCAGTTATAGCGTATCGGAGATTGCTTATCGTCTTGGCTATAACGACCCGAAGTATTTTGCCCGCGTATATAAAAAGGTTATAGGGAAAACACCGTCAGAAAGCAGAATCAAGACTGAATAAATCACAAAACATGGGGTTTAAGTGGAGAAATCCTCCCTCATTGTGAAAAAATCCACCCATTTCATCGGGTTTTTAGCTACTTTTGCAAACGCCGGCAAAAGAATGACATTTTTTTATTTTCCACACATTCATTAACTCAAATAGAATCAGAACAAATGACAAGAAAGACTATAATGAGATTTCTGGCAAGTGCCATGCTGCTTGGCTTGACCGCAACGGTTATGGCACAGCAACTGGCATTCCCTACAGCCGAGGGCTATGGCAAATATACCGTTGGAGGTCGTGGCGGCGAGGTGTATGAAGTTACTAATCTGAACGACAGCGGTGAAGGCAGCTTGCGCGCTGCCGTCGAGGCGAAAGGACCACGCACGGTGGTATTCAGAGTGTCGGGCACTATAGACCTGCAGAGTCCGCTTACCATACGCCATCCCTATATCACAATTGCAGGTCAGACAGCACCCGGCGACGGCATCACCTTGAAGCGACACCCGTTGAACATAGGTGCCGACGAGGTAATAATACGCTATATACGTGTGCGTTTGGGCGATGAGACTGGTCACGACACCGACGCCATCAGCGGTCGCGGACATAAGAACATCATCCTCGACCATGTGTCAGCCAGTTGGAGCATCGACGAGACGATGTCTATTTACATGTGCGAGAACGTAACGATACAATGGTGCATGATTACTGAGAGCCTTTTCATGTCAAACCATGTAAAAGGGTCACACGGCTTCGGTGGCATATGGGGTAGCAACTATTCCACTTATCACCACAATCTTATTGCCCATCATTCCAGCCGCAACCCGCGTTTCGCCTCTGGTGCCGGTTACAATGACTATCGCAACAACGTTATCTACAACTGGGGATATAACAGTTGCTATGGCGGAGAGTACGACCACCCAACAACAAAGAACACTTTCGGTTCGTTCCACGTCAATATGGTTGGCAATTACTACAAGTATGGTCCGGCAACGGCGCGTGGCGAGATGCAGTATAGGATTGCAGGGCCTTCGTATCGCAACAGCATAGACAACTATGGCAGGTGGTACGTTTCAGACAACTATGTATATGGCAACCAAAAGGTTACGAAAGACAATTGGGATGGAGGCATACAGGTGTCTGGAGACGAAGAGCATATAGCTGTGTTGAAAATGCAAGCACCTTGGACAGCGATGAAGATAAACGAAGAGACTGCAGAAGCTGCATATCGCAGCGTGCTGACACATTCCGGTGCCTCTTTGCCAAGGCGCGATGCCGTTGATGCAAGAATCATAAGTGAGGTGAGCAGCGGCACTGCCACCTATGGCGGTAAGGGTTTTGAGGCGAAGCATCTTCAGGAAAGCGGTACGCCAAGCGGCATCATCGACAGTCAGGAAGACGTTGGCGGTTGGCCGGTGCTCAACTCATTGCCTGCTCCAAAAGACACAGACCATGACGGTATGCCTGACGAATGGGAAAGACAGAACGGACTGAATCCAAACGACCCATCCGACCGCAACGGCATTGCTGCCGACGGATATACCAATCTGGAGGTTTATCTTAACGGGATAGGCTAATCGTTGGTGATTTTGTTATTGTAAAAGTTTAATTATTAGTGGGGCGTATGCATTTATAATTTGCATATGCCCCATTTATTATGCACTGTCATACTAAAAAAACATAAAAAAGCAGTACACATATAGAGAAATAGACAAAAAAGCAATAAATTTGTAGTTAGTTTCTTAAGGAAAGGTGCTCGAGTGGTTGAAGAGGCACGCCTGGAAAGCGTGTAAACGTTAACAGCGTTTCAGGGGTTCGAATCCCCTTCTTTCCGCTTTTTTTATTAACTTATTCTACCAATAAGATGAAAAAGCTGATTGCACTTTTAGCAATTATTTCTTTCTTAGCGTGCAATCAGATTGCCATTGCACAGGATTCAGTTGCCAAAGACTCTATCGAAACCGTTGCCACAAACGACAGTTCGGTCATGTCGGTGACCGATGACGCTATGAATGAACTGACAGGACTTGCCGCTCTCGAAGAAGAGGAAGAGAGCGGAAGCGGACTGCATCAGGTACTGAAGGAGAAGTTCATTGAAGGAAATGCGGGATTCATGGCACTGGTGGCCATTGCACTGGTTTTGGGACTTGCCTTCTGCATTGAAAGGATTATCTATCTGATACTTGCCGAGGTGAACACCAAGAAACTGCTTAACGCCATTGAAAGCAAGGTGGAGGCTGACGATATAGAAGGGGCAAAGGATATCTGTAGAAACACACGCGGGCCAGTGGCTTCGATATGCTATCAGGGACTGATGCGCATTGACGAGGATGCGGAAACGATAGAACGCTCCATCGTGTCTTACGGTTCGGTACAGACTGCCAATCTAGATCGAGGATGCTCATGGATAACATTGTTTATCTCTATCGCTCCGTCATTAGGATTCCTGGGTACGGTGATTGGCATGGTGATGGCTTTCGACGACATACGAATAGCCGGTGACATTAGCACGTCTATTGTGGCGTCGGGAATGATGGTGGCACTCATCACGACCATCTTTGGTATTATCGTTGCCGTGATTCTGCAACTGTTCTACAACTACATCCTTTCACGCATCAACCACATCACAACACAGATGGAGGAGTCGGCCATAGCCCTGCTCGATATTATAATAAAGTATAAGAACAAGCGCAATGTCTGATTTTCTGGCACGACTAATAAAAGAGAGGCCCAACGGCACTCTGTCGAAAGCGATTCTCTACTGTTTCGCTGCTATTGCCATGCTCTTATTCGGTCTGTTCTATTGTGTGGGATATGACAATGTGTATGAGAACGACGCCCGCTTCAATGCACCACAGTTTACTGATGCCATTATCATATTCTGTTATCTGATGCTTGCCATCGCCTTCATCGTTGTTGTGGTATCTATGGCATTTGCCATGAGAAAGCGCGGAACGGCATTACGCACTACCAACGGCATCAACGCCACTGCCATTGCCGTGGCAAGCGTGACACTGTTAGCGACAGTATTGGGACTGACTTTCGCCTGCGGTTCGGAAGAGCCGATGAGTATCAACGGCAAAGTGTATGACGACGTACTTTGGCTACGCTTGGCAGACATGATGATAAACACCACACTGATACTCACCATTACGGCTGTGCTGCTGATAGTGTTGGGAAAAGCAGTAAGAAACATCAGGAAATAAAGCAGGAAGGAGAAAGAGAATGTTTCGGAAGTCAAGAAAGCGCCGACAAGTACCGGGCATCAACACCACGTCAACAGCCGACATCTCGTTCATGCTGCTGGTGTTCTTCCTCATAACCACGTCAATCGACACCGACAAGGGAATGATGAGACAACTGCCGCCGCCCACAGACAACAAAGAGGCAACGATAGACGTGAAGAGACGCAACGTGCTCGTTATAAACATTGACGGCAACGATATGCTGACGTGCGACGGCGAAAGGATTGCATACGACAAATTGCAGGAAAGGATTGAAGCGTTTGTTGACGACAAGAGCGGCAATGCCGACAAACCGGAGATTGCCATGCTCGACATTCCGCTGATTGGCAAATATCCTGTTGCCGAGAAGCATGTAATAGCGATAGAGACCGACAGCGCAACAACCTACGACGCTTATTTCAAGATACAGAACTCCATTGTGGCTGCCTATGGCAACCTGAGAAACCAATTGGCTATTAAGCAGTTTGGCAAACCCTTGGCCGAATGTTCGGCACAACAGCGGGAAGCGGTTGCCGCCTGCTATCCGCAACGCATATCCGAAACACTGACCACACAGAAAGGAGGCAGCAGATGAGGATGATGAAAAGACGCAGGAGACAGGTGCCCGACCTGAACACAGCCGCCCTACCCGACCTGATTTTCACCGTATTGTTCTTCTTCATGATTGTCACGCACTTGCGCGACGTGGAACTGAAAGTGAAATATAGCGTGCCACAGGGTACGGAACTAATCAAACTGACAAAGAAAGCTGCCGTTACGCATATTTATATAGGCAAGGCGGCAACGGGTACTGCCATGAACGGCAGTGACTCGGTGTTTATACAGATAAACGACAAACTGGTTGGCATCTCCGAGATAACCGGACAGATAGAGGCAGAACGCAACCGAATGGCTCCGGAAGATTTCGAGCGCATGACCATTGACCTGAGAGCCGACCGCGACATCCCCATGCACATCATCACAGAGGTGAAGGAAGCACTGCGCAGTGCTTATGCGCTGAGAGTGTTCTACTCTGCAAGCGAGGCAGAGGAAAGACGGCAATAGCTTCGCGCACTGCCGGCCACAACTTTGTGTAGAACGTGCGTGTGCTCATACCGCCCAGCGCCTGGTTCTCCACAGAGATCTTTCTTCATCAAAATACTTGTTGGCATAATATCCCCAGCCCCACTGCCCGTTAGAGCCGTCGCCCTTCGTACCGTTTCGCATGGTTGAGTTGCCTATCAGAAACAACACCGGATTGTTGCCCACGCGTGTTGTTCCCGGTTTCGGCCTCGACATCAGCGCCTTGCCTATTGAGTCGGGTGTGTTGTCAACAACATTATTCTCGTCAGGAATAGGCAGATTGTCAAATGCCTATCCCATTGAAGTATTGACAACAAATATCATTATCACCATTACAGATGTCAATAATCTCATTTTATATTATTTTAAATACAACAAACTTCAGCATCCACGGCCATAGAGTACTACCAACTGTAAAATTACAAAAAGTATCCATAACCACCAAAACAATATGTTTATAATATTAAAATAGACATCCTGATTATTTCATGATACTATTTAACCCAATTCGATCAAATGTAAAAGAAGCGGATGAGAAATAATCCCATCCGCTCTAAAAGTGTAGTATTTATGTTGGAATTTTATTGATAAAAATACCATTTGGTAAGTTTATTATTTGTAAAATAGAACCTACCCCACTCTTTTTCAAACCCTTACGGTCATTAGAACGTGGAAATGATATTAATAAATACTTTAAAAGAGAGTTTCCAATCATTTTCTGTTCGTTTTTACGCAGAGCATACAAACACGCTCTCAGCTTGTTACCACGACGTCCATGATGTCACTTTATCATTCTTAAACCAAACCACACCTACGTATGGAGAATCACCTGTTAAATACAACATGTTAACAATCCAATATTTAGATGTTCCATTAGACCATGTCGCGGCATGTTCCAAACGATTTAATGCTTTACTTTTCAGCATTGCATCAACCAAATCTATATGCATTCCTTTCTTTATTTCTCCTCTTTCAGCAGCATCAACATATATCTTGCCATATTTACTACACATGTTATTATAACGTATTTTCTTCTGTCGCTCTATTTCTGCCAATCTGTCCTTCTCTGCTTGAATTTCAGTTTCTGTACAGCCATTTATTATTCTCTCTTCCTTACCACTTGCATAAGTATAAGTCCCTTGCGCATCATGATCTACCCTCCAGTCTATTATATAATCAGACCCAAAGTTTTTAATTGAACCAGTAAAAATATTTAAATGACCATTAGCAATGCCCAACAAAAAATCAATATCCTCAATTGACCGACTTGGTTTATTGGCTTTAATGCAAACCATATCTCCATTAGCTTCTTTAGCTTTAAGTTTAAAAGGTCTGCCATCTGTACAATCCCTGACATACTCCCAAGAAATCTCCGTACCATTAATGCTAGTCAAACAACCTTGAAGAATATTTACAGGTACATCACTATTAGGAGGATAGTAAGCAAAATCTACTCCTGGCATATTTAGGACAATCCTTGAACCACCAGGAAATTTAATATCATATCCTACAGGTCTGAATTTCAACCTATTATACTCATATTCAAGTTCGAATCTGATTTTCGCTTTTGTATTTTCCTCTGGTGTATTCCGCGGTATCCAATATTCCTTATGAAAATATGAGCCTATCCCACATAGTTCAGTCCAGTGATTATATGCAAGTTCCATTTCAGGCGTTATTATATATCTGTCACCACTACAACGCTCTATATAATCGTCCAGGTCTAATTTTCCAGCCGTTATTTTCAAATCCTCCTTTAATGTCATTTCTACATCAAGCCCTTGAATCTTTAGTCTTCCAGATTCAATATTTGCATTTTTAAACAAAAAGTGTCCTCCCTTTAAGAAAGTAAATACTAATTTGTATATATATACACTATCTTTGTGAGAGAATATTTTCCTGAAGTTAGAAGTCATATTTCCGCAATAGTCCCAGGAATCATAACCATTACTTATTCCCCTTTTATAAACTCCGTTTAATATAGAATCCCCTTTAAGAAGACCACTAATGGTGTCAACTTTACTAATCATCGTCATTTCTCCATCTTGTGGTCTGTAGCCTTTAAAAGATGGTGGTGAATCATAAGTCCTAAACTTACCAGAGGCCTCTCCCTTAAACAGGAAACCATTGTAATGTTCATTATACGTATTTATTGTCGTCCCGGAAATACCTAATTGCTCCAAAACATCAAACTCTTTGATCCTTTTGCTCCTTGTCTTACTATTAAATGAATAGAACATAGTACGTGCCTTTTCATTTCCCTGTTCCATAGACTTTTCAAACCATTGAGCAGCACATTCTACATCTTTCTCTATTTCTGTACCATTATAGTAACTAAGCCCCAAATAATATTGTGCTTCGTCATCACCTTCCTTAGCATACTTTACTAACACTTTATTATAATAAGAGAACAACAACTGCTTTGCTTTTATATTTCCATCCTGAGCTGCCACATCAAAAAAATATGTGGCCTTTTTAATATCCCTTTCAACTTCCTTTCCACAGATATATGCATTCCCCACTAATAGAGCAGCCTCAGCATCTCCTTTTTTTGCAGCCTTTTCCAATTCCTTGCTCCAATTTTGCGCATAAGATGACATTGATGTCATAACTGACAATATCAGAAATATGACATTATTTATAAAATATTTTTTATACATACTAAGGTTATAAAATATTTAATTGCTTTATTCGCTTACTAATACTATAATATGTCTTTACTGAGTTTTACTTTTTCCTGATTTAAGTATTTTCACATTAGAGATCTTCCATGCAATAAATATATGGAGGACCAACAATGTGGCTATTGTTATAATATAAATATGTTCATTGACTCCTAACCATGCGAAAAGCATATTTGCAATTAACATGATTATAAACATTGTTGAGCACCATACTTTTAAATTAACATTAGTTCTTACTTCTTTATGTGAAGTTGCCATCGAAACTCCCAATGTTGAAAGATATGTCAAGGCCGTTCCTATTCCAAGAAGGACAACATTTTCGTCCCCCTGGGCTATATGGCAAGCCAGATATGTGAGAGCTGACACTATAATAAGTGCCAGTACTATAGGTATAATAGAAATCTTCATAGTTACAAATTTAAAGATGGAGGCATCAATGCTACTAATTTTAATATAGCAGGAACTCTTTCAATAGCTTCCCAACCGTTCATGCCTGGCATCCAAGATAAAGTGTCTTTAGTCACCTTCTTTTGTTCTATTAGCCTGCTTAAATCCGCATCGTTCAGAGGTCCTATAGGCTTGCCTTCTATTGCTACATAATATATCTGAGGGGGGATGTTTGGAATAGAATGTACTGAACCTGGAATATACATTTCCTGCATACTCCGGTTCATTACATTTATCATTTGATTTGCTATCCCCATTCCTAAACCGAATTCAACAAGACGGTCCAAGGAGAAGAAACTGTTATTGTCCATTAATTAAATCCCGTTATCATCAAGTATATCCACCAACATGCGTCTAACAACAAGACAATTCCACACCATCTTGTCATAGTTCCTTTCTTCCTTAGATACGGAACCAAAAATGTTACAAGGAAGAAAATAACGCATAGAGCTATTGCCACATAGCATAAGACTTCAGCATTTTCAAAGCCAAACATTTCACCAGTAGCACCTGCAGCCATTGCATAAAAAGCTAATATTGAGACAACTAAGGTTATTATTACCCAAATTAGCGAAACAAAGAACCTTAATACAGCAGCACCAAATGTAGTCTTCTCTTCTTTCTCTGTCCCCTCAAGTTTTTCACCTGCTTTGTTAATGACTGTTCCAACAACATCATCAATGTCAATTAATCCCATAATCTTTAAATTTAAATCTATTATTTGTCTACTTCCTTCTTTAGGCGGTTCGACATTCTCCTATACATACTAAAATCTATACATTAGGTGGCGGTGGTGGCACACTTTGTGCAGGTGGCATAAATAACACCTGTAATTCTACAATATTACCAGCCAATTCCCAGCCTGGCATACCTTGTTTCCAGACGTAAGTCTGCATGGTAACTTGACCGTTTTGTGCCAGTTGTGCCAACTGTTGCATATTGTAAGGACCACTCTGTGCGCCATTCACAGATATATGATACTGCACATTTGGAATTGGCGGCGGTGTATTCATTGCCTGTTGCATTTGTTGTCCCATACCATTCATCATGCCAGCCATCTGCTGTCCCATAGCTCCGCCCATCATCATACCGGTCATCATTCCTGCAGGGTTAACACCTCCACTGCCTCCGTCTAAAGTTCCCATTGTTCCCAAACTTTGAGCTCCTGTCTTCAGCACATCTGCTTGCAAGTTCATAGCATGAGTTCCCATGAAGTTTGTCTGTGTCTGCAATTGCTGTGCTCGCTGGGACTCTTCTCGCTGAATGCGGAGAGTTTCAGCCATGTTTTGTGCGTTGATGGCTTGTGTGTCTTGCAGATTCTGTATGTTCACATCTGTTTGGGCATTCATGGTACGTGCCGTATTTCCTGCCGTCAGTTGCCGCAGTTCTTCGTAGTATGGGCTTTCCTTGTCAATCTCCAGTGAACCTAAGTCCAGTGCTTTGAGATTTACTCCGAAATCGTTTTCCATGCGTGGCTTCAGATAATTATAGACAGTTTCGTTTATGTCCAATATCCGGCGTTCCATTTGTACGGCAGGGATGCCCATGTCGCTCGGGACGTTCATCACGACGGCTTTGATGTATTTGCTGATGGCATCCTTTACTTGCTTCTTGAAATCCTCAAGCTCGAAGTTAATGAGCCGGTTAAGTTTGATGAATCCTTTATAGTCTGTGACATTAAATGTCAATGTGCCTCTTGCAGACATCGGAATGCCATGATCTGGGAAACGGGGGTCGAATACGTCAAAATAAGGTATACCAAAACGTATCTGGTTGTTGCCTGCCAGATTGATGAAGTATATTTCTGCTTGGAATGGTGACTCACCGCCAAATGCCAGCCCTACAATGCTTGAAAGCACAGGGAAGTTATCAGTCTTAATAGTGTCGTCATACGGGCCCTCTATGAAGTCCTGACATGTGCCATTCTGTTGTTTATAAACGAAAACAGCCACTTCTCCGTCTTTCACTCTCAGGCTACTACCGTAGCGGATAGCGTTTTCTCTTGATGTGGAATTCACCTCTTGATTTTCAGGGCGCCATTTCCATACCAAATAGTCTTGTTGGTCACAACGGATGACATTCATGAGTCCACCGCTTTTGCCTCTGCCGAATAATCCCATAGCTTATTTTATTTTCAATTCTTTTGCATATTTCTCTATTTCTGCCAACGTTTCCTTGTCGTTTTTCATCGCTAATCTGGCTTTCATGATGATTTGCTCACATTTGGCATGCCAAGCCGGCACGAGTTGGTTGTGTTCCATATTTGCACTTCCTTCATCGCCCATTTTTGCGAAAAAGCCTCCTTTCTTTTTTGCAAGAGGTGTAGCCATGACTAAGAACTCAAGCATATCTTCTTTAGTTGTTGGAAATGGGAAATTTGAAATGATTTGGGCTTTACGCTGCACGCGACGCATGGCAGAACCTGTAAACATGTCTACAATTTCAAGCCCTCCAGGGTTCTTTGTGTCATAATCATACAATTGTTGCATCAAAGCGTTTACGCTTGCTGATGTGTTTATGTTCCTAAATTCATGTCCACAATCAGGACAGCGTGTGTTAAAGGATTCGACGATTGCTCCGCATCCGGGACATTTCCTCACATCCCCATATTTGTCAGATTTTGGTGCCGCTTGAGAATTTTGAGTAGCTTGCTGCATCCCTTTTTTTCTTTCATAGAGTTTGGCATCCAACACCATTTCGAATTCGTCGAGGTCAATACCCATAGCCTGTGCTCTCTTGAATAGCACCTGCTTTTCTTTCTCCGTCAATTCTCCATCGGCCAATGCCATTTCGATAAGGTTTTCCAGCATCGGATTATATATTTGCGTGTTTCCTGATGGTGCAGGTTGTTGTGCCTGTGCCGGAGGAGGTGGGGTAGTCTGTGTCTGTTGCGACACTGCATCTCCTGGTCTTACCACATTTGAAACAATATTATCCAACCCCAAACCTGAGGCTGTTTCTGCTACTTGTTTTTTAAGATTATCTAAAAGTCCCATCACTTATTTGTCATCAATTAAAAAAATATTCATAAACCAGTTTCATAAGTTCTCGTCTCTGTACTATTTTTATTATCTATTATTCATTAGACATGCTTTCAATAGCTATCATCATTTTCTCGTTTATGCGATTATAACGAGATAATTGAGAAGAAGTCAAATTACTTGAATTGGATTTTATTGTACCTTGCAGATCCTGTGCCTTCTGTAATAATGCTGGATATTCTGCCAATGCAGCCATATCCCCTTTGTCTGCTTTTTTCAATAAGAGGATATACTGGTCTACATATTCTTCATATCTATCAAGGAACTCATCAAAATCAGCAGAACCATTTTCTTCCATTTCTGAAGTTTCTACGTCTGATGTTATCTCATCTGACACTGTCACATCACCTGATTCAGAAACAGAGAACGGCATCTTTTTCCCTTTGTTAGTAATAAATTCTCCCGTATATACACCATTTACGAAATTCCCTTTAAAATGTCCGGTTGGAACGCCTTTTTCATCAGTCTCATTAATATCCATTACTCCATTTTCTATAGTACCTGAAAGTTTTAAAGTTGCACCAGGTCCCATTCTGTCATAATAATAGTCTCCTTTTACCTGTGTTCCATCTATATCTATATTCATTGTTATAGCATATGTATGCACACTACCTTTTAAGGTGTAGGAACCACCTATTTCCTTTGCTAATCCTGCTATATCCGCAGAAAGATACGGTGTAAATTTCGCAACCTGTTCAAACCATCCCGGAGCATCATCTTGGTTATGAAACTCTTCTTGGAATACAATTTCTGCTGTATCTCCCTCTTTTCCCTGCAATAATTTTTTCAACTTCAACAAGTCATCTGTAAGGATTGACAAATCTTGTATCTTTATTCCGTTTTCGTCAATAAGATTTACCACAGCAACTGACAGCAGTGATGTAAAATCAATATCTTGAGGTTCCATTTTTTGCAAATCTGGAGACTCTTTCTTTAACTTCATCTGAACAGTTAATCTAAATACCTGCGACGGCATAACTCCATCTTTCTCTACATAAATAATTTTACAAGGTTCATCTGTAAACTCAACAAATTCCGCCAAATCACCAGAGATAAATTCATTAGATGTTGCTGTTATCTCTTTTTCATTTCCTGATGAGCATGAGTGCAATATGAGCGCAAATGCCACAAATAACAAACTTAGATTTTTTTTCATAATTAAACTTTTTAATGTTAATGTTAAAATATTGCAAACTATATATCGTCTACATGAATTTTTGCAAATGTATGTAAATTTCGGCAACGCAACTTGGTCCATTTTAATCCAAGTTTGGTTATTGTATGAAATAAATAGAGAATCAAGAAAAAAATATTAAATTTGCATGCGAATATACTACACCCGGCATAACATAACCAAACAAAAACATGCTTGAAAAATTAAAGGAAAATTTGAGAAAACCATAAAACGGGAGATAAAGACGTCACTGACGTCGATTTTCTTGCCGCACAAATATACACCTTGACACACATCAATTCTACCACACAGAAACGAATGTAGAGGTATCAAGAAAAGGAGCAGAACCATAAGCCTCAACCATTCACGCTCAACATTTGTTATGTTAATTACATTATGAGAATCAATCTGCACATCTCCTGCAAAAGCATTGGCATCACCAATATTTACATTAGCAGAAGATTCATTAGACACTTTTAATAAATCCATGCCACAATATGGGCAACATGGGAATTCCCAATTTGCAGGTATATCTCTATGGCAATTATTACATTTATTCATAATAGAGTATGAAAATTGAAGTTTTTAACAAATTTAAGATATGAATATAAACGCCCCCCTTACTAAAATTAATATTAATTTTTTAAGCGGCATAGTTTTTCTTTATTAATGCTTACAAAGTTATAACATTTTAAGCATACAGCGTTGGTCCATTTTAGTCCAAGTCAAAGTTAATATTAACAATTATTTTGATATTAACGAAAATGTTGTATCTTTGCAGAGAAAAGAAAAACCAGACATAACTAAAACCGCAAAGCAGAGGAGCAAATGCGAATAATTATATAATGGAGAAAGTACTTGAACAGTTAAAGGCAAAAATAGAGAACACCTTAGGCAGAGAGATGAAGACGCCACGCGACTTCAACTTTCTAGCAGCACGAATATACACCTTGACTAAGACACACATCAGTTCTACCACACTGAAACGAATGTGGGGGTATCTGGAAAAGGAGCAGAACCATAAACCCCAACTATTCACTCTCAACATATTGGCAAGAACCGCCGGATATAAAGACTGGGAATCGTTTGAGAAATCGTCGGAAGAAGAATGCGACAGCGATTTCATAAGCAACGAGTGCCTTAAGGCTTCATCACTGATTGTCGGCGACACGATAAGACTTACGTGGAAGCCCAACAGAACAGTAATCATAAGATACGAAGGGATTGATATGTTTACCGTGACAGAATCAATGAACAGCAAACTGAGTGTAGGCGACTCTTTCCATGTGTCATACTTCATTAACGGCGAACCGCTTCAACTCTTTTGTCTTGTACACGAAGGCGGGCAACCAACAAACTACGTCTGCGGACGCAATGGCGGAATAACATTCAACTTACTTTAAAAGCACTATGGCAGAGGTTTCAGAATTCATTTCAACAGACAATACCGAATTGTTTGAAAGAATTGAACCACTTAATTCTTCAGGAAGTACATCACAATCATTTCTTGTAAGCAGAAAAGGCGAACAGTTTTTCATGAAACAGTTGCGCCCCGAGCATATTGACAATCCACGATATAACCTGATACTCAAAAAAGAGTATGAGATAGGGCATTGCATCGAGCATCCCAACATCGTAAACTACAAGGAGATGGGCGAGAACGGCGACGGCCCATACATACTAATGGAATATGTGACGGGAGAAACGCTTGCCGAGAAACTGGAAAGCGAGCCTTCATATTTCCGAAACGACGCCAATCTGAGCAAGTTCTTCAACCAACTGCTGGACGCTCTTGAGTGCATGCACAGGCACAATATCGTTCATTGCGACCTGAAACCGGAGAACATCATGCTGACACGCATTAACAATGACGTGAAAATCATCGACCTGGGATTTTGCGACACAGACAACTACACGTTTACCGCTGGCATGACAAAAGCGTTTTCGGCACCGGAGCAGTTGGCTGGGAAACGCGAAGAACTCGATGCACGCACCGATATATATACCGTAGGAAGACTGATGGAATATATAGAGACCAAGAGAGGCAAGCGGCTGCCACTATCCTATCGGCAAGCAATGAAGCGCAGTCTGAAAGAAGACAAGGAGAAACGCTACGACAGCGCAAAAGCCATGGCTAAGGCGATAAACAAGAGTTACAAGAAGTTGTGGATTGCATTAAGCTGCATTACCGTTTTCGTAGCAGCATCAATAGGATGGCAAATGTTCAAGAACAGTGAGAACTACAAATATCTGATGTTGTATTTAGAAAAAGATGCCACGATAGAAGGGGTGCACTATAAGATTATATCAGAGAAGGAGGCATCTTGTATGGTCATTGGCAGAGAACGACACTTGAAAAAAGATGGAACTGGCGAAACCAGCATTTACATCAAGGAAGAAATACAGATTGACGGCAAGGCATATAGCGTGACAGAAATAGCCGACTCTGCATTTAATAAATATGATGACTTTGCAAGCGTGAATCTACCTAATTCTTTAAGAAGAATTGGAGAAAAGGCATTTGAGGGTTCAAAAGGATTAGTATCGGTAAACATACCTGAGGGGATTACAGAAACTGAAGCTAAATGTTTTTATAAATCAGGAATAAGAAGTGTCAAATTGCCAACGACATTAAAAACCATTAAGGACGCATCGTTTGCTATATGCAAAAACCTTAAAAGTGTAGATATACCGGAAGGGGTGGAAACACTTGGCCTTGATGCTTTTGGCATATGCCGGGAACTTCAGTCAGTAATACTGCCATCAACACTGAGAACAATAAGCCGAGGCGTATTCTGGCATTGCAAAAGTCTAAAAGAGATAACCATTCCTGCCAGCGTTGAGACAATAGGCGAATATGCATTCTTCCACTGCGACAGTCTGAAACACGTTTATAACTACTCAACAGAGCCACAGCCACTTTCTGTTATATTCAATCGCAAAGACATAACGATACACGTGCCAGCCGCCTCGGTTGAGAAATACCGCAAGGCACAGCATTGGCGCGATATGAATATAGTGGCGATGAGGGATGAGGAGATAATGGATGAACGATGAGGGTGACGCTGGTGAGGCTGGTGAGGCATGTTTGCAAACTTTTTATTTTAGAAAGTCCAAATTGCCTTTTATAAATGCGTGCGCGTGCGCGTAATGTGTTTTTTAAATTTCAATTTTAGCCTCACCAGCGTCACCCTTATTCTGCCTTACTCGTTGCCGTCATACGAAATATACTTTTTTCTGAATTATGGTGAGATTTTAAAATGATTTGCATGGTTTTCGTTCTTGTGTCAGCCGTTCATTTTCAGTAAGTGGCGTTCTGACTAACAGTTTTTGGCGTTCTGACTGGCAGTTTTTGGCGTTCTGACTGACAAATACCGAATTGTTTTAAAAAATATAGTGATGATAGTGGCGATGAAAGATGAAGAGTTGAGCAGATAATGAAACGTGCACAAAAGTTTTGATTTGTGCACGTTTTTGCCTTTCATGTGCAGTTTTCGTTAGTTTTTCTTTGCCAAACGACGAAAAAAGACTAATTTTGTAAAGTTTAAACAGAAACATACACTAATAATTAAAATATAATATGAGTTTGAAAATTGTAGTGCTTGCAAAGCAAGTACCAGACACAAGAAATGTGGGCAAAGACGCCATGACGGCGGAAGGCACCGTGAACCGTGCTGCATTGCCTGCTATCTTCAATCCTGAAGACTTGAATGCCTTGGAACAGGCTCTTCGATTAAAGGAGCAGAATCCAGGTTCTACAGTAGGTATCCTGACCATGGGTCCTCCACGAGCAGCAGAAATTATCCGTCAAGGACTATACCGCGGTGCAGATACGGGTTGGTTGTTGACCGACCGTCTGTTTGCCGGCGCTGACACACTGGCCACTTCTTATGCTTTGGCAACAGCCATCAAGAAGATTGGTGATGTGGACATCGTTATCGGCGGTCGCCAGGCTATCGACGGCGACACAGCACAGGTAGGTCCGCAGGTGGCTCAGAAGCTGGGATTGAACCAGGTTACTTACGCAGAGGAGATTCTGAAGTGTGAGGATGGCAAGCTGACCATCCGTCGCCAGATTGACGGTGGTGTGGAAACAGTAGAGGCGCCGATGCCTGTTGTAGTGACAGTGAACGGAAGTGCTGCTCCTTGTCGTCCACAGAACGCAAAGCTGGTGATGAAGTACAAGCGTGCTACAGCTCCGCTGGAGCGCACACCAGACATGCCATATCAGGAACTGTATGAGGAACGTCCGTATCTCACACTGACCCAGTGGGCAGTGGCAGATGTTGACGGAGATCCAAAGCAGTGCGGACTGAGCGGTTCGCCAACCAAGGTTAAGGCCGTTCAGAACATCGTATTCCAGGCTAAGGAGTCAAAGACTCTCACTGGCAGCGACGCAGACATCGAGGGCATGATTAAGGAATTGTTGGAGGAGAAGATTATTGGATAAAAGCCTCACCCCCGCCCCTCTCCATAATGAGAGGGGAGTAAAATGTCTCAAGGTATGCATGACAATTACAAAACAGCTTCACCTGACAGATATTCACTACTGAAAGAGTTTGCGAAACATAACAGGAAAGAAATGACCGAAAGCGAGACTATCCTGTGGAACGCATTAAGGAAGCAAATTGATTGTTATAAATTCAGAAGACAACATATTATAGGTGATTATGTTGCTGATTTTGTATGCTTGTCAGAAATGTTGGTGATTGAAGTTGACGGTGGTTACCACAACCAACCAGAACAGATAGACAAAGACTTGATACGCACAGACAATTTGCAGGACATGGGGTTTAATGTTATCAGATTCAACAACAACGAAATTTTAGATGATGTTAAAGACGTCATTAGACGAATAAAAGAAGAATTAATAAAATAAACATAATATGGAACAAAACAATAACAACAATGCGGTTGTAGCCACTCCCCTCTCCGCCGGGAGAGGGGCCGGGGGTGAGGCTGTATTTGTATATTGCGAGATAGAAGGCACACAGGTACAGGAAGTATCTCAGGAATTGCTGACGAAAGGACGCAAGCTTGCCAATCAACTTAATGTAGAGCTGCACGCCGTGGTTGCCGGAACAGGCATCAAGGACAAGGTGGAAGAGCAGATACTGCCATACGGCGTTGACAAACTCTTCGTGTTCGACGGCGAGGGTCTGTTCCCATACACATCGGCTCCACATACTGACATTTTGGTGAACCTCTTCAAGGAGGAGCAACCACAGATTTGCCTTATGGGCGCAACTGTTATCGGTCGCGACCTCGGTCCAAGAGTTTCGTCATCTCTCTTCAGCGGTCTGACTGCCGACTGTACAGAACTTGAAATCGGTCCATACGAGGACAAGAAGAACAATAAGGTTTATGAGAACCTGCTCTATCAGATTCGTCCTGCTTTCGGTGGTAACATCGTGGCAACCATCGTAAATCCTGACAACCGTCCACAGATGGCTACTGTACGCTCCGGCGTTATGCAGAAGGCCGTTTACGAGGGCGAGTGCAAGAAAGAAGTGGTTTACCCAGAAGTATCTAAATACGTGTCTCCTGAGGCATATGTTGTGAAAGTGCTCACCCACGAGGTGCAGGAAGCACAGCACAACCTGAAGGGTTCGCCAATCGTTGTTGCCGGCGGTTACGGTGTCGGTTCAAAGGAAGGTTTCGACCAGCTGTTCCAGTTGGCAAAGGTTCTCCACGGCGAGGTTGGCGGCAGTCGTGCTGCCGTTGATGCCGGTTGGATTGACCACGACCGCCAGATTGGCCAGACCGGTGTAACTGTTCATCCAAAGGTATATATCGCCTGCGGTATCTCTGGTCAGATTCAGCACATCGCCGGTATGCAGGATTCAGGCATCATCATCTCTGTAAACAACGACCCTGACGCTCCAATCAACAAGATTGCCGACTACGTTATCGTTGGTACTGTAGAGGAGGTTGTGCCTAAGTTGATTAAGTATTATAAGCAGAATAGTAAATAACATCTAGCTATAGGAGATAGAAGGAGATAAAAGAAGATAGAAGAAGATAAAGGACATTTGCATGACACGCACATTTGAGAACATAATTGCATGGAAGAAGGCTCATGAATTTGTAGTGCAGGTATATCGCACAACTAGTTCTTTTCCTGACTTTGAAAAGTTCGGGCTATGCTCACAGTTCCAACGTGCAGCAGTATCTGTTCCTGCAAATATTGCGGAAGGTTATAAGAAAGTAAGCAAAGCAGACAAGCTACGCTTTTTCAATATTTCACAAGGAAGTCTTGAAGAATGCAGATATTATTGTATTTTATCAAAAGATTTGGGTTATATTGACGATACTAAGTATCAAGTGCTCGTACAAATGCTTCTTGACACCAGTTATATGCTGAATGCCTATATAAAAGGTGTTGTTAATAATAACGGTATAACAGACTAATGTCCTCTATCTCCTTTTATCTCCATCTACCTTCTTATATCTACATATAAAAGTACATAAAAATTATGGCAAACTATTATAGTGACCACCCAGAGATTGGGTTCCATCTGAACCATCCTCTGATGAAGCGAATCGTAGAATTGAAAGAGCGTGACTACGAAGACGCAAAGACATACGCTGATGCTCCCGTTGACTACGAGGACGCTATCGAAAACTACAAGCAGGTGCTCGACATCACAGGTGACGTGGCTGCAAACATCATCGCTCCAAACTCTGAGAGCGTTGACCTTGAAGGACCGCACCTCGAGAACGGACGAATGATTTACGCAAGCAAGACATTCGAGAATATCGACGCAACACGCAAGGCAGGACTGTGGGGTATCTCTATGCCAAGACGCTACGGCGGTCTGAACCTGCCTAACGTTACATTCTCTATGCTCAGCGAGATTATCTCTGCTGCAGATGCAGGTTTCCAGAACATCTGGTCATTGCAGAGCTGTATCGACACTCTCTATGAGTTCGGTAGCGAGGAGCAGCGCCAGAAGTACATTCCACGCATCTGTGAGGGTGAGGGCATGTCAATGGACTTGACAGAGCCAGATGCCGGTTCTGACTTGCAGCGCGTGATGCTGAAGGCTACTTACGACGAGGAGAACCAGTGCTGGCGTCTGAATGGTGTGAAGCGCTTCATCACCAACGGCGACTCTGACATTCACCTCGTACTGGCTCGTTCTGAAGAGGGAACAAAGGACGGTCGCGGACTGTCTATGTTCATCTACGACAAGCGTGACGGCGGTGTTGACGTGCGCCACATTGAGCACAAGCTCGGTATTCATGGTTCACCAACCTGCGAGTTGACATATAAGAACGCAAAGGCTGAGCTTTGCGGCGACCGCAAACTGGGACTTATCAAGTATGTGATGGCACTGATGAATGGTGCACGTCTGGGTATCGCTGCACAGTCAGTAGGTGTTGAGCAAGAGGCTTACAACGAGGCATTGGCATACGCTAAGGAGCGTGCACAGTTCGGACAGAAAATTATCGAGTTCCCGGCTGTATATGACATGCTTAGCCGAATGAAGGCAAAGTTGGATGCTGGCCGTTCACTGCTTTATCAGACAGCCCGCTATGTTGATATATACAAAGCACTTGAGGATATACAGCGTGACCGCAAGCTCACTCCAGAGGAGCGCCAGGAGATGAAGAAATACACCCGTCTGGCAGATGCCTTCACACCACTGGCAAAGGGTATGAACTCTGAGTATGCCAACCAAAATGCTTATGACGCAATATCTGTACATGGCGGTTCTGGTTTCATCATGGAGTACAAGTGCCAGCGTCTGTATCGCGATGCCCGTATCTTCTCTATCTACGAGGGTACAACACAGTTGCAGGTGGTTGCTGCCATCCGCTACATCACAAACGGCACATACCTCAACATCATCAAGGAGATGCTGGAGCAGGAGGTGGCAGAAGACTTGAAGCCACTACAGGCTCGCGTTGCAAAGCTTGTTGAACTGTATGAGGATGCTCTCAACTATGTGAAAGAGGCTGCCAACCAGGATATGCAGGACTTCCTCGCACGCCGTCTGTACGATATGACCGGCGACATCGTGATGTCACTGCTCATCCTCGACGATGCTACACGTGCTCCAGAACTCTTCGCTAAGAGTGCTCAGGTTTATGTGCGCCACGCAGAAGCTGACGTAAACGGCCATGCAGCTTACATCAAGGCTTTCAAGGCTGAAGACCTGGAGAGTTTCAAGGCATAACAGCTAATATTTAACCCAAATATTTGGGTTAAAGAACAACGAATTAATCGAATTGAGTAAATTCTCCTCAAGGGAATTAGTAAAATTCGTTTAATTCGTTGTTTTATTTAATACCCTTATTAGGGGTTCGATTTGGGTTTAACAGCAAGCACTACGACTATTTGATGAGAATCAGGAGAAAGGATTAACAGTTCACAAATAGTGAGCTGTAAGTAATGCAAGGGTGTTAGAATATCTCATTCAAAAGTGAGGCAAGTCGCAAACCGCCTTTTAGCAGTTGCTGCTCTATCACAGGAATCCAACGTGCCTGATAGTCGTATGATAATTTTGCCTGTTGCGGTGTACAGTGATAAACCTCCTTTGCCACAACGTAGGTCTCACGAGCCCAATCGTCAACAGAGCCGCTGCATATTTCCTTTCGTTGCTTCTTGCTGGTACGGTCAATCTCCGTTGCCCACTCCTCGTAACTCCATTTGTGACCACCTTCCAAAACATCTGTATCCCAAATGGAATGAAGGTTCTTCTCTTTTCCAAAATATATCACCTTATGAAGGTTTCCGCCTAAGTCAGCCTTACGCCCCATGTGCATCGGTTGATGAACATCGCCAACCAGATGTACCAACATCTTCAGCGCCAAACGCTTGCTATCGGTAGAAGCTGTCTTGTCCTTTAACGTCTGCACCTGTCGTTTAATGGCAGTCACCACATCACCCTTAGGTTCCAGTTGGGCATCCTCATACTCCACCCCTGCTTCTATATTCTTATAATGCCATGTTTTGGTATAGGCATACTGTTCTGTATGACTCGCATTGTCTAACCAGTTGCTCCAATACACCATACTCTTGCCCTCAAGAAGACGCTTCACCGCTTTGCGCGCGCCACGGTCGAGATGCCGCTCTGCAATCTCACACGTCACATCATGTCCTTTCTGTCCCCATGCAAAAACATCCGGGAGGACTGCACACAGAGACAAAACTAGAACCAGAAATCTATACTTTACCTTCATATTTTCTTTATTTTATTATTTACTTGTAAAAACAAAATCATGAATCTCACAAACTGACTTATCCTTCTTGTCAGACTTTATCAAGAAGTACAATCCCCTTTTACCATGCAACTGCGAAACAGCAGGAACGTCGGTGCGCAGTTCTGTCTTCTTACGCGCCATGGATGCCTTCAGCTTGAACTCGCCAACCTTAACGCCGCCTCTACTTACATACGGACTGTTTACAAATACCTCTATCGTAGCATCGACACCTGCCGGCACCACGTTCATGAGCAGTTGCAGATTGTCAACACCGTTGGCATGGTCAAAGTTAAAGTATTTATAACCGACCACAGAACCGGATGTGTTGTTTACCACTGGATTGTGGTTAACAGCAAGAGCATAATGATTGCCTTGAGGCACACCGTTTTGGCGCTGCGGTGCGACATAGGAACCAAAGAACTCCTTTGACGGCCACTTATGTACGGCTGGTTTCGGACCTGTATAATAACAGGCAATACCAGCCGAATGACGCTTGAAAGGATTCAAGCCACCTACACAGAATCCTTCTGACGTATATTCAGCCTCAGAGATAACGACCTTGCCGTCTGCACCCTCCGTAACATCAACGGTTATCGGTGCCACCATTGCCTGACGGGAATATTCGTCAAGTCCCACCTGACGATGATAGAACACCCACCACTGTCCGTTTATCTCGCAGATGCTGCCATGAGTATTGCCGTTAGGATGGGCAGTAAACACGGGCACGGCATTATCGTCAATATCACGCCCACGACCGTCGATAATTGTGCCGCCATATACAAACGGTCCTAATGGCGAATTGGAATAGGCATACGCCAAGGTGTAGTTGGAAGCAGCCAGTCCGAACTCGCCTTCACCAGTATGACGACTGTAGATAAAGACATACTTATCCTTTATCTTTCGCATAGAGGATGCTTCAAAGAAACGATATACGCCTGGTTCGCTTTTGCTGTTAAAGAATTTCTCAAGCACTGGAGCACCCGGTTTTACAGTTGCCATGGTCTGCGGGTCAAGTTCTGCTGCATATACATCCTTGAATCCCCAATAACCATACACCCTACCGTCATCATCTATGAATACAGCCGGGTCGAAACCCAGTACGCCAACTGTCTCGTTCGGTTTCTCCGGATGCCAGTTTACAACCTCAAACGGACCATCAGGACGCTTGCTGCGCGCCACCATACCGTTTCTGCCACCAGCTTGATTGTTGGGATAGAGATAGTATGTTTTCGTTCCGTCAGGTTCTGTCTTCTCGGCAACATCGGGAGCATAGAGCACATCCCCCCATTTCTCCTTATGCAGATATTCGCCACGGGCATTCTTCTTCACCTCGAAGATTACTCCGTCATAACGCCAATGCTGAAGACTGTCAACCGATGCTGACCATGTAACGAGTTCCCTACCGCAATAACCAGTTATCATCGAGTCGTGCGAACCATATATATACACACGTTTCTTTCCCGGATTGTCAGGATCGTCGAAGACATAGGGTTCACCGTCGGGAATATACTCCCACATGGGAAGATAAGGGTTTTGCGAGAATGCGGTAGATACTGCAGCCGACAAGGCAAGCATGCAAACCGAGCGTTTCAGTATTTGTGTAAAAGTTTTCATAATCATGATTTAAAGGCAGATAGTTAAAAAACAAAAAGAGGCAAGAGACTGCCAAACGCAAGTCTATCGCCTCTCTATCTTGATTGTCTATTAGAATTCCGCTGTCTTAGGTGTTCGTGGGAACGGTATGACATCGCGAATGTTCTGCATACCCGTAACGAACAGGATAAGACGCTCGAAGCCAAGTCCGAAACCTGCATGAGGACATGAACCCCAACGGCGTGTATCAAGATACCACCAGAGTTTGTCGGTCTCCATCTGGCGACGGTCGATTTCCGCCATCAGTTTGTCGTAGCTTTCCTCACGAACAGAACCGCCGATAATCTCACCAATCTGCGGGAAGAGAACGTCGGTTCCCTGCATTGTAGGACCAGGAGCCACACATCCCTTATATCCAACAGAACCTTCACCCTCGGCAGCATTCTGCTTCATATAGAACGCCTTGATAGCTGTAGGATAGTCGGTCATGATGACTGGTTTCTTGAAGTGCTCCTCCACGAGATAGCGCTCATGCTCAGAAGCGAGGTCGTCACCCCAGTTGCATGGGAACTCGAACTTCTTGCCGTTCTTGATTGCCTCCTGCAGAATCTCGATGCCCTTGGTGTAAGGAAGGCGCACGAAACTATCTTTCAATACACCCTCAAGACGCTGGATAAGAGTCTTGTCAATCATCTTGTTGAGGAACTCAAGGTCGTCCTTGCAATTATCAAGTGCCCAACGCACACAATACTTAATGAAATCTTCCTCAAGGTCCATCAGTTCTTCCTGGTCAAGGAACGCAACTTCAGGTTCAATCATCCAGAACTCAGCAAGATGGCGCGGGGTATTGCTGTTCTCTGCACGGAAAGTAGGACCGAAGGTATAGATTGCACCAAGCGCAGTAGCACCCAATTCACCCTCAAGCTGACCGCTAACGGTGAGTGATGTCTGCTGACCGAAGAAGTCGTCGTCATAGATAATCTTGCCTTCTTCGTCCTTCTTCAGGTCATACAGGTTCTTTGTTGTTACCTGGAACATGTTTCCTGCACCTTCACAGTCGCTGGCTGTGATGATAGGTGTATGGAAATAGAAGAATCCATGCTCGTGGAAGTACTGATGTATGGCAATAGCCATATTGTGACGGATGCGCATAACGGCTCCGAATGTGTTTGTACGCAGACGCATGTGAGCATGCTGGCGCATAAACTCAAAGCTCTGTCCCTTCTTCTGCATTGGATAGTCGTTACCACAAGCGCCATAGAGTTCGAGCGACTCGCACTGAATCTCTACCGACTGGCCTGCACCCTGACTCTCAACCAATGTACCGGTTGCACTGATACATGAACCGGTTGTTATTTGCTTGAGAAGGTTTTCGTCAAACTTAGATGGATCTACAACCACCTGTACATTATTAATAGTAGAACCGTCGTTCAAGGCAATGAAATCGACGGCCTTGCTGCTACGATGAGTACGCACCCATCCCTTAACGGTTACTGTTGCACCGAAATCTGTTGATTTCAGTACGCTTACTATTTTTGTTCTTTTCATATTCTTTTAAGTTTACGAGTTAACGAGTTGATTAGTTGATGAGTTGATAAGTTGATAAGTTGACGAGTTGACAAGTTGACGAGTTGACAAGTTGCTTGAACTTGTTAGTATTGTCCTCTAACTCCCTCTATCTTCTTTTATCTTCTTTTATCTTCCTCTAACTTCCTCTAACTTCTCTATCTCCCTCTAACTCAAAATAAATTTACTCATACGCTCCCATGCGCAGACGGTCAACTTCCTCTTCTGTGAGGTAGCGCCAGTCGCCACGACGGAGGTTCTTCTTTGTAAGACCGGCAAACAGAACGCGGTCGAGCTTTGTCACCTTATAGCCAAGACTCTCGAAGATACGGCGAACGATGCGGTTCTTTCCACTGTGAATCTCGATGCCTACCTGCTTCTTGTCAACAGGGTCTGCATATTCAACTGCATCTGCCTTTATCTCACCGTCCTCAAGTTCGATACCCTCAGCAATCATCTGAAGATCGTGAGCAGTAACGTTTCTGTCAAGGTAAACATGGTAAATCTTCTTCTTCAGGAACTTAGGGTGAGTGAGCTTGCTTGCCATGTCTCCATCATTGGTAAGAAGAAGCACGCCAGTTGTATTACGGTCAAGACGACCAACAGGATAGATACGTTCTGGACAAGCATCCTTTACGAGGTCCATCACGGTCTTGCGCTGCTGTGGATCATCGCTTGTAGTTACATAATCCTTTGGTTTATTAAGAAGGACATAAACCTTCTTTGCAAGTGAAACAGGTTGGTCGTGGAACTTTATTTCATCTGTACGCAACACCTTTGTGCCAAGTTCTGTCACAACAACGCCATTCACTGTCACAACACCTGCCTGGATGAATTCGTCTGCCTCGCGACGACTGCAGACTCCTGCGTTGGCAAGGAACTTGTTCAGACGAACGGGTTCGTTTGGATCGTAGTTTTCCTCCTTATATTCAATACGTTTCTTCAGACTGTATTTTGCATTTGGGTCGTAACCTGGTGTACGCTTACGGAATCCACCTTTCTGACCATAGCCTCCGCGCTGCTGGAAACCGCCCTGCTGTTGCTGACCATAGCCGCCACGCTGCTGATAGCCGCCGCGCTGCTGTTGACCGTATCCGCCACGCTGCTGATAACCGCCCTGCTGTTGCTGACCATAACCACCACGCTGCTGATAGCCGCCCTGCTGTTGCTGGCCGTATCCGCCACGCTGCTGATAGCCACCCTGCTGTTGCTGACCATAGCCGCCACGCTGCTGATAGCCGCCACGCTGTTGATGACCGTAACCGCCGCCATTGTTGTTGAAGCGCGGACGATAAGACGGACGCTGAGAAGTTTGGCTCTGCAATCCTGCGCCAAATCCTTCAGGACGGAAACCGCCTTCATCATTGCTTGGCTTGTTGTAACTACGCTCAGGGTTGTAAGCGCGCTGTGTGTTTATACGTGGACGCGGTGAACGACCTGCGGCACGATAATTCTGATAACCGCCTGCGTTACCTGTTGACTGATAGCCCTCACGGTTACCTGTCTGTTCTGCAGACATACCCTCGTGTTTCTTCTCGTTTTCTAATTCCATAATATAAAAACTGTTTTTGTTAATACTTAAGCCTCACGGCCTATTTCTTTAAATAAGGTTTATATCTTTATAATAAATTAAATACCTGTATATGTGTGAGGAGTGATAGCCATCAGTTCGGCCTTCACCTCATCACTTACATCGAGCCCCTGAACAAACTCATGTATAGTCTCTTCTGTCATCTTTGTGTTTGTGCGTGTGAGAGCCTTCAGCGCCTCATACGGATTAGGATAAGCCTCACGGCGCAGAATAGTCTGGATAGCCTCAGCCACTACCGCCCAGGTGTTATCAAGGTCGGCCGCAATGCTCTCGCTGTTAAGAATAAGCTTGCGCAATCCCTTAAGCGTACTATGGAAAGCTATCACGCTATGTCCCATCGGCACACCCACGTTGCGAAGAACGGTCGAGTCGGTAAGGTCTCGCTGCAAGCGACTCACTGGCAATTTCTCCGCCAGGAATTGCAGCACGGCATTAGACATGCCAAGATTACCCTCGCTGTTTTCGAAGTCAATAGGATTTACCTTATGAGGCATTGCGCTTGAACCTACCTCACCAGCCTTGATTTTCTGCTTGAAATACTCCATAGAGATATACATCCAGAAGTCACGGTCAAGGTCGATAACGATAGTATTTATACGGCGCATTGCATCAAACACTGCACCCATGAAGTCATAGTTGCTTATCTGTGTTGTATATTGCTCACGCTGCAAACCAAGTTTCTCGCTTACAAAACGGTTGCCGAACTCACGCCAATTGTACTGCGGATATGCCACATGATGGGCATTGTAGTTTCCTGTCGCACCACCGAACTTTGCCGTCAGCGGCACTGCCTTCAGAGATGCCAGCTGCTGCTCAAGACGATAGACAAACACCATCACCTCCTTGCCCAAGCGGGTTGGAGAGGCTGGCTGTCCGTGGGTCTTGGCCAACATAGAGACATCGCTCCACTCCTCGGCATACTCACGCAACTGCGCAATAAGTTCTTCAACAAGCGGATAGAACACATCATCAAGAGCCTCCTTGATTGACAAAGGTACACTTGTGTTATTGATATCCTGAGACGTAAGACCAAAATGCACAAACTCCTTATAGCTATCCAGTCCTCCAATCTTGTCAAACTCTTCTTTTATAAAATACTCCACAGCCTTAACGTCGTGATTAGTCACCTTCTCGATGTCTTTCACATGCTGTGCATCAGCCTCTGTAAAGTTGCGATAAATGTCACGCAACTTGTCAAACAGACCATTGTCAAAGCCTGCCAACTGCGGCAAAGGCAATTCGCATAGAGTAATGAAATACTCTATTTCCACTCTTACCCTATAACGGATGAGTGCATACTCTGAAAAATAATCTGCCAGTTGTGCTGTTTTTCCTCTGTAACGGCCGTCAATAGGCGATACGGCTGTCAATTCATTTAAATTCATGTATATATTTACGACTAAATTAATTTAGACTGCAAAGTTAAGCATTAAAATCCAATTAACGACAAAAGATATAATTAAAATTACATAAAAAAAACCGCAACCCTAAGATTGCGGCTTTATTGTGGGCGTTGACGGATTCGAACCGCCGACCCTCTGCTTGTAAGGCAGATGCTCTAAACCAGCTGAGCTAAACGCCCTTGCATTACAAAAAGTAGCTATTTCTTAGTGGGCGTTGACGGATTCGAACCGCCGACCCTCTGCTTGTAAGGCAGATGCTCTAAACCAGCTGAGCTAAACGCCCTTACTTTTCGTAAGCGAGTGCAAAGGTATATAGTTTTTCCGAATCCACCAAATATTTCTCAATATTTTTTTCTTGAAGTTTGCATTTTACGCTTTTCATTACACATTTCGCCTTTTCTACTTTGCCGTTTTACAAGATTTGCTTATATTTGCATTCTCAACTACATAATCTACAATTTAAAACAACAAAAACAAACAGCTATGAGGAATCTTTTTAAGACAATGGTTCTGGCCTGCTCATTAGTGTTGGCAGGTTGTGCTGGCAACAGCAAGAAGGAAACAACTGAAGAACTCGCCCCTATTCCACACTTGGAAAAAAGAGGCAATGTAACACAACTTATTGTTGAAGGCAAGCCATATCTGGCTCTTGGTATAGAACTAACAAACTCTGCCGCTTCAAGCAGAGAATACATGAAGCCTTACTGGCCACAAATTAAGGAGGCTGGAGTAAACACGGTGCTTGCAGTTATCTCATGGGAGATGATTGAACCAGAAGAGGGCAAGTTCAACTTCAAACCTGTTGACGAACTGATTGAGGATGCACGCGCCAATGACCTGAAACTGGCTCTGCTTTGGTTTGGCAGCTGGAAGAACGGCTACACCAGCTACATCCCTAAGTGGGTGAAGAAAGACACCAAGCGTTTTCCTCTGGCCATGACAAAGGATGGCAAGCAGTTGTCTATTATGACAACCGTAAACCAGGCAAGTTGGGAGGCTGATGCAAAGGCTTATGCAGCAACAATGAAGCATATCGCCGAGGTTGACCGTGAGCAGCAGACCGTGATAATGATGCAGATAAACAACGAGGTGGGACTGCACGGATACACACGCGACTACAACCCTGCTGCCGTAGAAGCATTCAACAGTGCCGTGCCACAGCAGCTCATCGACTATCTTGTAGCCAACAAGGAGAACCTGTTGCCTGAAACTCGCAAGGCATGGGAGAGCCAGGGATGCAAGACATCCGGCACATGGGAAGAGGTGTTCGGCAAGGGCGACTACACCGACGAGTCGTTTATGGCATGGAACTATGCAAGATACAACAATGCTCTTGCAGAGGCAGGAAAGAAGGAACATGCCATACCTACATTCGTAAACGCATGGATAGTACAGCCAGAGGACAAGCACCCTGGCAACTACCCTGCAGGCGGTCCACAGGCACACGTTCATGACTTCTGGCGTGCAGGTGCTCCAAGCATCGACATCCTGTCACCAGACATCTATCTGCCAGACTTCCCTACTATTATTAATATGTACGCACGCGGTGGCAATCCTGTTTTTGTACCTGAGTCAAGAGCTGGTCAAGGCGGTGCTGCCAACGCAGCCTACACCATCGGTCAGATGGGCGGCATCGGTTATTCGCCTTTCGGCGTTGAGGCAAAAATAAGTAATGATGACAACAAGACATTCAGCGAGTTCTACAAAAAGGCTGGCAGTGCTGCAGACATCATTCTTGAAGCACAGGCCAACGGCAAGATTTCGGGCACTTGGGTAAAGGCTCTCGACCCTATGAAGACAAAGGACGAGGTGGTAATGGGCAACTACAAACTGGTTTACGAACTGGTGTCAAGCGGACAGCGCAAAGGTGGCGCACCGCAGCGATTGGGCGGAACATACGCTCCTGACGCACAGGGCTATGCCATTGCCATTCAGACTGCTGACGAC
The DNA here is from genome assembly GCA_045602085.1 of Prevotella sp. GTDB lineage: Bacteria > Bacteroidota > Bacteroidia > Bacteroidales > Bacteroidaceae > Prevotella. The sequence goes on from JAZSAV010000025.1 coordinate 64,453, forward strand.
GAGTTTCTGTTCCTCGGTTCAAACATCCGCGTTCAGTTCTTGCCTGCCGACGGCAATGGTGTTGTAGGACTGGCAAAGACCACTGAGGGTAAGTTTGTTGACGGCGAATGGATAGAAGGACGCTGGCTAAACGGCGACGAGGTGCAGTTGCGCTACGACCTGCTGCCTGCTGCCGACGAAGGTTTCTCTGGTCAGGGACTTGACTTCGACAAGCCTACTCCAAAATTCATAAAGGTGGAACTTTATAAATATTAAAAGAAGCCTCTCCCCAACCCCTCTCCTTGGAGAGGGGCTTTAGGATTAAGGATTAAGAATGTTCGGATTAAGGATTAAGGATTAAAGATTAAGGTTTAATTGCAATTTGGTGGAGACAGCCTCATAACCTTATAACCTTATAACCCCCTAAAAACTAAAAACATGACAAAGACTTTTAGATACCTTCTCACAGCGGCCCTTTGCATGGGCGCATCTGCCACATGGGCACAGAAGCAAAAGGATGCGGAGAAAATCGTTTACGAACAGCCCAAGCCCTCGAGCATACAGGTTAGGGAACCAGGCTTCAAGGTATTCCAATTTCCCAAGAACCAGATTCCACGCATCGACGGTACGTTTGAAGACTGGGATATCGTGCCCGACAGTTACGTCGTACCTATGGAAGAGATGTGGGACGACACAAAAAAACACAAAGGCATTGACAAGAAGACACTTGACATAAAGGTAAAGGTGGGATGGGTCAATGGGCTAAACAGACTCTACTTCTACTACGAGGCATACGACGACTATTGGGATTTCGACCAGTTAGGACTGCGCAACGACACCTACGAGATTGTTGTTGACGGAGATTTGTCGGGCGGTCCGCACACCGACGAGTTCCGCATCAACCGTGATGTAACATCAAGACTCGAGGCTTTCTACTCCATGCATAACGTGCATGCACAGAACTACCATTTCATGACTCCGCCAACAGAGGGCAAGACATGGACTATGGTATGGGGCAAGCAGCAGTGGCTGAAGGAACTGCCTTACGCCAATTATGCCTACGACTACAAGTTCAAGCATGGCGAAGACGGTGTGCTGCGCTTTGAGTTCTACATCACCCCATTCGACTACGCCAGTCCTGACGGCGGTCCGGCGCAATCAATAGAGTCGAAGCTCTACGAAGGCAAGAAGATTGGTCTGGCATGGGCTGTCATCGACTACGACGGCGGTGTTGGCAACAACGGTTTCTGGAACCTGTCAAAGCATCATCAGATGTTTGGTATCGCAAATATGCAACGTCTGTTTACACTTATGCCACTCGAGAAGCAGTTCAGAAAACCAGTAGAGGCAGCATGGACACACACCGTCATCGAAGGAACACGCACCGTGGTGTTCCAAGATAATAGCTACGGCAACATCACCTCATGGCGTTGGGACTTCGGCGACGGCACGACATCTACCGAGCGTAATCCTATACACACATATAAGAAAGACAATGTTCACAACGTCGTAACATTATATGTTTCAGGGCCTGAAGGCGAATCACGCTGCTGCAAGGTGTGGGAGGTCTTTGTTCGCGACCCTAAGAATCCTTCCGAAACGGATTATAAGTAGGTGTGGGAAGCCTCCCCCGCCCCTCCGAAGGAGGGGAGAATGAATCCGCCCAAACATTACAATTCCGAAAATAGGCATCATTAGAACATATATTAAAAGCGTCCCCAAAAATATTGGAGACGCTTTTACTATATCCCCCTCCTTTGGAGGGGTTAGGGGAGGCCCTTATCCATAAATAATCTTACCATTCTCATCCTCATAAGGAGCGAGGTCCTTAGAGTACTGGTTCATGGCACGCAGACTCATACCCATAGAAGAGAAACCACCGTCGTGGAAGAGGTTCTGCATTGTCACCTTGCGTGTGAGATCAGAGAACATCACAACACAATAGTCGGCACACTCCTCTGCCGTAGCATTGCCGAGCGGCGACATCTTGTTAGAGAAGTCCATCAGATTCTCCATATCCTTGATACCCTTACCAGCTGTTGTAGGTGTTGGTGACTGTGATATCGTGTTCACACGAACATTCTTCTCACGGCCATAGATATATCCGAAGCTACGGGCGATGCTCTCAAGCATGCTCTTGGCATCTGCCATATCGTTGTAGCCGAAGAATGTGCGCTGCGAAGCAACGTATGTAAGTGCCACCACAGAGCCATACTCTGCAATGGCGTCCTGCTTCTTGGCTACCTGAAGCATCTTGTGGAATGAGATAGCAGAGATATCGAGAGTCTTCTGCAGATAGTTATAGTCAAGATCATCGTATGTACGGCGCTTGCGGACATTTGGGCTCATACCTATTGAGTGGAGCACAAAGTCAATCTTACCGCCAAGGAGCTTGACTGATTCCTCAAAAACTTTTTCAAGGTCTTCTACGCTTGTCGCATCTGCAGCGATGACGGGAGCGTTGAGCTGCTTGCTCAAAGCATCAAGTTCGCCCATGCGCAAAGCCATAGGTGTGTTGCTCAGAGTAATCTGGGCACCTTCTTCAACTGCCTTTACGGCAACCTTCCATGCAATGGATTCTTCGTTAAGCGCACCAAAAATAATACCGCGCTTACCTTTCAATAAATTGTGAGTCATTTACTATTAAAATTAGTTTATCACTGAAAAACGGCACAAAATTACAATATTTGTGCAATATACGCAAACTTTTCAATAGAAAAGTGTGTTTTGTAGGGTTTATCATAGGCCTTATTGGGCTTATGAGTCCCATAGGGCCTATAAACCCATAAGGCTCCTGCCCTGAAAAAAAACAGGACAGCCCGAACGGACTGCCCTGCTACTATTGCATCAACATATTTACTTTACATTGCCAACCTTTATCAGGTATTCTGCTATCTGAACAGCATTGAGGGCAGCACCCTTGCGAATCTGGTCGCCACTAATCCAGAAAGTCAAGCCACAGTCGTCTGCCAAATCCTTGCGCACACGACCTACATAAATATCATCTGTACCAGCTGTTTGCAATGGCATAGGATAAACAAGGTTTGCAGGGTCGTCCTGAAGAGTAACGCCTTCTGCTGCTGCGAACGCTTTCTGTGCTTCCTCAACTGACACCGGCTTTTCTGTTTCAATCCAGATAGATTCAGAGTGAGCGCGAAGAGCTGACACACGGACACACATTGCAGAGCATTTTACATCGCTGTGCATAATCTTCTGTGTCTCGTTGAACATCTTCATCTCTTCCTTAGTATATCCGTTTGGCTGGAATACGTCAATCTGAGGAATTACGTTGTATGCCAACTGGTGAGCGAATTTCTTAACCGTTACAGGCTGTCCGCTCTGTATCTCTGCATACTGCTGCTCCAGTTCTGCCATGGCTGCAGCACCAGCACCGCTGGCACTCTGATAACTTGCCACATGTATGCGCTTGATATGACTGAGCTGCTCTATTGGCTGCAGTGCCACTACCATCATGATTGTTGTACAGTTTGGATTGGCGATAATGCCACGAGGACGGTTCAGCGCGTCTGCGGCGTTGCACTCTGGAACAACCAAAGGCACATCCTCATCCATACGGAAAGCACTTGAGTTATCAATCATCACCGCACCGTATTTAGTGATGTCGGCAGCAAATTCCTTAGATGTGCCGGCACCAGCTGAAGTGAACGCGATGTCCACATCCTTGAAATCGTCGTTATGCTGCAAAAGTTTTACTTCGTACTCCTTACCCTTGAAAGTGTATTTCTTACCGGCACTGCGCTCAGAACCGAATAACACTAACTCATCCATCGGGAAGTTTCTCTCTGCAAGTACGCGAAGGAATTCCTGACCCACTGCGCCACTTGCACCAACAATTGCTACTTTCATAAGTCTTTTTAATTTAGTTTTAATAAAAAAATCGGGTGCAAAGTTAGTACAAATGCCGCTTAGCACAAAATAAAAAAGAGTTTTTTTCTTTACAATCTGTTGTTTGCACGGATTAAAGACAACATAATTAAAACAAAATTGATTATTTAAATAAGATTTTCGTAACTTTGCATTCAAATTTGAAATAGAAAGTTCAGCATGCTACCAGATATTTCTCACTACTTTCCTATTGCCGACCCGACGCTGATATTCTTCGTCGTGCTGTGTATCATCCTCTTTGCACCGATGATAATGGCGAAGCTGCGCATTCCTCATATCATAGGAATGGTACTGGCGGGCATAATCGTGGGCAAGTACGGACTGAACATTCTTGAGCGCGACTCTTCGTTCGAACTTTTCGGCAAGGTAGGAGTGCTTTATATAATGTTCCTCGCCGGACTTGAGATGAATCTGAAGGACATCAACCAGAAAAGGTTCCAGTTCCTTATATTCGGTCTGCTGACATTCATCCTGCCTTTCGTCATTGCCTACTTCACCGGCGTATGGCTGTTGGGATATTCGCCTATGGCATCAGTGCTGCTTGCATGTATCCTTTCCTCAAACACCCTCATCGCCTACCCTATCGTATGCAAATACGGTTTGCAGAAGCATCCGAGCGTGATGCTTAGTGTCGGTTCGTCGATGATAGCCCTCACCCTCTCGCTTCTTGTGGTAGCTGCCGTTGTAGGCATAGGGGCCGGCGAGGTCGACATAACGTTCTGGGTTGTATTCGTTGCAAAGGTTGTTATCTTCTGTGTCGGTGCAGCCATTCTCATTCCGAGAATAACGAGATGGTTTTTCAGGCATTACTCCGATGCCGTGATGCTATATATATATGTAATGTCAATACTTTTCTTGAGTGCGGCGACATCGGAGATTTGCGGATTGGAGGGTATCTTCGGGGCATTCGTTGCCGGACTCATCATGAACCGCTTTATTCCAAGCGTCTCGCCTCTGATGAACCGTATTGAGTTTATCGGCAATGCCATCTTCATTCCCTACTTCCTTATCGGTGTGGGCATGCTTATCGACCTCAGTGTGTTATTCCACGGACTCGACACGCTCTGGGTTGTGTTCTGCATGGTTGTATTCGGAACTATCGGCAAGGCACTGGCTGCCTACGGTTCGTGTCTGGGATTCAAGATGCCATTACTGTCGGGACACATGATGTTCGGACTTACCGAAGCGCATGCTGCCGGCGGCATCGCCATGACCATGGTGGGCATGACTCTGATGATGCCCGACGGCACGTATCTGGTCGATACGAACATGCTTAACGGTGTGGTCATGATGATTCTCTTCTCATGTATTATCAGTTCAATGGTGGTAGAGGATTCTGCACAAAAGATACTTCTCAGCGAGATGAATCCGGAGGAAGAGACCAACAAGGGCGATGACGAGAAAATCATGCTGCCGCTACAGCATAGCGAGGACTGCGACATGCTGGTGAACCTGGCGATAATGATGCGCAACAAGAAACTTAACCGCGGACTGATTGGTCTTAACGTGGTTTACGACGATATTGACAGCGACCGCAACAAGAACAACGGCAAGCGAATACTGGCACAAGCAGAGTCGGCGGCAACAGCAGCCGACGTAAGGATGCAGACGCAGAGCCGCTTGGCGATAAATATTGCCAACGGAATAAAGCACGCCTTCAAGGAGAACGACGCATCGGAGATTATCATGGCACTGCACCGGCAAAGCGACCCTAACGACAGTTTCTGGGGTGCATATACCCAAGGACTGATTAGCGAGATAAACAACCAGATAATGATTTGCCGTATCCTGCGACCGCTGAACACCATGAGAAAGATTCATGTTGCCGTGCCGTCAAGGGTGGAGTACGAACCGGGATTCTACAGATGGATAGAGCGGTTGGCACGACTGGCCGGCAACATGGGGTGCAAGATTATCTTCCACGGCAGAGAGGAGACGACGACACTGATTCAGCTGTATCTGAAAAGCAAGCATCCCGCACTCGACGCCGAGTACGAGGAGATGTACCACTGGAAGCAGCTCACGTCTCTGGCAGAGAAGGTGAACAACGACCACTTGCTGGTGGTAATCACCGCACGCCAGGGCACCGTTTCCTACAAGCCTGCATTTGAGTATCTACCTAAGGAACTCACGGAGAGTTTCCCTGAATGCAGTCTGATGATTGTTTATCCCGACCAGAACGGGCAACCGCAAGACACCATGACGTTCACTGCTCCTCAGCGTCAGGAACAGGAGAGTGCCTACGCTACCGTTTTGAAATGGTTTCAGAAAACATTTAAGAAATAATGATAGAGATTAAAGGCATCAAGAAAAGCTACGGCAACTTGGAAGTGCTTAAAGGCATCGACTTGAAGATAAACAAAGGCGAGGTGGTAAGCATCGTCGGACCGAGCGGTGCAGGAAAGACTACCCTACTGCATATCATCGGAACGCTCGACAATGCCGATGCTGGCAGTGTGGTCATTGACGGCATCGACATCAGCACACTCAACAAGAAGAAGCTTGCCGAGTTCAGAAACAGGCATATCGGATTCGTATTCCAGTTCCACCAGCTCTTGCCTGAGTTCACTGCGATAGAAAACATCATGATACCGGCATTCATAGGAGGGGCTTCAAAAAAGGAGGCCAGGAAGAAAGCTGAAGAACTGCTTCAATTCATGGGACTAACCGAGCGTGCCAACCACAAACCGAAAGAACTGTCGGGCGGCGAGAAGCAGCGCGTGGCTGTGGCAAGGGCACTGATTAACAGACCTTCGGTTATTCTTGCCGATGAACCGTCGGGCAGTCTTGACACGAAAAACAAAGAAGAGCTGCATCAGTTGTTCTTCGACCTGCGTGACAAGTTCGGACAGACATTCGTCATCGTCACTCACGACGAACAGCTGGCAACGGTTACCGACCGCACCATAAAAATGCGCGACGGACAGCTGGAGACTGACAATATAACGAACGAGAATGAAAACAACACAACAAAGGAGGATATATGCGAATAAGATTAGGCGACTATAACAAGCTGACCGTGGTCAAGGAGGTTGACTTCGGTATGTATCTCGACGGTGGCGATGAGGGGGAGATACTGCTTCCTACAAGATATGTGCCTGAGGGATGCAAACCTGGCGACGAGCTGGAGGTCTTCATATACCTCGATCAGGACGAACGACCGGTTGCGACCACCCTCACTCCGCTGGCAAAGGTTGGCGACTTCGCCCATCTTGAGGTTTCTTGGGTCAACGAATATGGGGCATTCCTTAACTGGGGGCTCATGAAAGACCTGTTCTGTCCGTTCCGCGAACAGAAGAAGCGCATGGAGCAAGGCAACAAATACATCGTCTTTGTTACCATCGACGAAGACAGTTATCGACTAATGGCAACGGCAAAGATTGACAAGCACTTGTCTCAGGAACGGCCGCCTTATAAGCACGGGGACGAAGTTGATTTGCTGGTTTGGCAGAAAACAGAACTTGGGTTCAAGGTTATCGTTGACAATAAGTACAGCGGACTGATTTACGAGAACCAGGTGTTCAGACCGCTGAGAACGGGCGACCACTTGAAGGGATATATCGACCACATAAGACAGGACGGGAAGATTGATGTTACCATACAGAAGACAGGACATCAGCAGGCGCTTGACTTCAGTGATGTGCTGCTCAACTATCTGAAAGAGAATAACGGCTATTGCGAACTGGGCGACAAGAGTCCGTCGGAACTCATTGCCGACCGCTTTAAGGTGAGCAAAAAGACCTACAAGAAAGCTATCGGCGACTTATACAAGCGTCGCCTTATTACCATTACCGACGATGGCATCCGTCTGATTTGACACTACACCCTACTAAATTAAAAAAATCTGAACATCTGAGCTGCCGTTTCAAAAACGTCTGTAACTAACTGACATCCAAAACCTTCATTCGAAAGTTCAGATATTCAGATTTTTTGTAAATTTGCATGTAGCACCACAACAAACAAAAAGGGCTGTGTAAAAACACAGCCCTTAAGATATTTTCGTATTATCTATTACTTGATAGCAACAGTAGCACGACGGTTGTAAGAGATTGGAGAAAGTGTATCAACACCACCAGCTGCAACAACCTCGATATTAGACTCGCTTACGCCCATCTTAACGAGTTCAGCCTTAACAGTGTTAGCACGCTTCTCACTGAGAGTCTGGTTGAAGCTTGCGCTACCAGTCTTGCTGTCAGCATAACCAGTTACAACAATCTTTGCGTTCTTGTCCTTAGCAATCTCAGCGATTTCCTTAACGTTCTGGAGATCCTTCTTAGAAGCAATCTTAGACTTGCCAATGTTGAAGAATACAGAAACAGGAGCTACCATAACTTCCTTAACAGTCTTAACGATTTCCTTTGGCTTCTGGTTAGCAAGCATGTTCTTCAGACGAGCATTCTCGTTGTTAGCGTCAGCAAGCTGTGCGTTAAGAGCGTCGATCTGGTTCTGTGAGAGAGCCTTAAGAGCTTCTACGTCTGGAGTCTTATTCCATGTACCCTTACCAAGGTTATATGTCAAACCAACTTCGAGGTTGTAAATCTGATCTCTGTAACCGAAGAACTTGCCGCAGTCAGGACCATCCTGTGCATAACCGTCGAAGTCTGGCTCGTAAAGACCCATAGAGAGGTCAACGTTAACTGCCAACTTGTTGCTCAGACGGAATGTGTTCAAGATACCGGCACCAATACCCATAGCATACTTGTTGTAGCTCATGTTACGACCGAAACCAGCACCGATGTAAGGAATGAAGTTCCAGCAGCGTGTCTCGCTGTAACCGCAGAGCATATTGCTAAGGTTGAAAAGAACCTGCTCGTTCAATGTCCAGTACTTGCTTGCATTAGTTTCTCTGTCCTCAGAAACTACAGAACGGCCCCAAACACCGTTGAACTTTGTACGAAGACCGATACCTGGTGTGAACCACTTACCGATAGCTACAGAGAAACCAAGGTTGTTACGGAAACCTTCCAGTGGACTCTTTGAGTAGTCAAGACCCTGCTCCTGATTGCCATAGAAAGCAGCACCAGAGAGGTTAGCCTGAATAAACCAATTGCTCCAGAAAGAATTTGTAGCAACGCTATGCTTCAATTCTGGCACTTCTGATTCATTGTTCTGAGCCATTCCGGCTACAGCAAAGCTGGCAAAAGCCAACATCATTAATAATTTTTTCATACCTAATATAATTATACTTTAAACAATATCGCTTATATAATAAGTGCAATTTACCATGCAAAAATAAATAATTATTTTCAATACAACAACAATTACCTGTGCAAAAATACATTTTTTAACACAAATAACGTCATTATTTTGCTTTTTATCCCATTCTATAGAATATATAGAGTTATTTAACCCAACAGTTGTTCTATATCGTGCTGCGGAAGAATACTCAGAATAGCCTTGCCATCGGGCGTATAATTGACATTGGAACAGGCAAAGAGTTCGTTGATGATATCCTCCATTTCCGCATCTCCAAGAACCTGTCCTTGTGGTATAGCCGCATTGCGTGCAAGACTCAATGCGAGAGTCTTTTGCAAGTCGGCCACAGAATCACCGCCCTGACTTAGAGCATCTGCAATCATATTGGAAAGCAGGAGTTCGGGTTTTAGCCCCTCTACCCCAGCTGGCACACCATTTATGGCATAACATCCATGACCAAGGTCGGTGAGTTCGAAACCTATATTTGTTAATTCTGGCATAAGCCTTTCCATTGCCACCATCTCTGCTGCCGTTAGTTGCACCGCCTCAGGGAACAGCACCCGCTGGGTTACAGCAGTATGAGCCTGCAACTGTGTCATATAGCGTTCATATCTTATGCGCATATCGGCGCGATGCTGGTCGATAATCATAAGCCCCGACTTCACCGCCGTCATAATGTATGAGCCTTTGTACTGATAGTGTGCCGGTGACTTGTCTTCAAGAACAGAACCGGCTATCTGCATTTCCTGCTCTGCATAAAGGTCTGTATCACCAAAAAGGGTCTGCTGCTGTACGGAAGCATTCGACGGTTGGGCATCGTAGAGATATTCCCAGTTGTTTATAACTTTCGGCTTTCCCCCGCCACCCGATGTTTTGAACGGGTTGTACATGGTGTTATACTCCAAACGCGGCGGTGAGACATTTGAGACAGAGGGCGAGAATGCAGGAATCTCCGGACGTCCTTCCGTATCGAAATCGATAGTAGGTATCTCGCAGAACCTGCCTATGGCATCCTTTACCGCTGCTGTGAGTATCTGCCACACGGCTTGCTCGTTTTCAAACTTTATCTCAGTCTTGGTAGGATGGATATTGACATCGATGTCGCCTGGGGCAATGTCGAAATATATGAAATAAGGTATCTGACTGCCTTCCGGTATCAAACGTTCAAAGGCATTCATCACCGCCTTATGGAAATAAGGATGACGCATATAACGGCCGTTTACGAAAAAGTATTCATGAGCACCTTTTTTCTTTGCCGTCTCTGGCTTTCCCACAAAGCCGGATATCTTGCAGATGCCTGTCTCTACCTCCAACGGCAACAAGTCGTTGCCTATACGCTTGCCAAACACATCGGCGATGCGCTGCTTCAACGAACCGGCACGGAGGTTCAGCATCTCACTGCCGTTGCTATGGAGGGTGAAACTTATTTCAGGATATACAAGCACTATCCTCTCAAAGGCTGTGATGATATTGTTGAGTTCTGTGGAATTGGACTTCAGAAATTTGCGACGGGCAGGAACGTTAAAGAAAAGGTTCTCCACCTTGAAGTTGCTTCCCACAGGACATGAAACCGGTTGCTGCTCCATAACACGAGAGGCGGAAACGGTGAGCTGAGTGCCCACCTCAGTATTTGCCTGACGGGTTTTCAGTTCCACCTGAGCCACAGCAGCAATAGATGCCAGAGCCTCACCGCGGAAACCCATAGTATGTAAGGCAAACAGGTCGTCGGCCTTTTTTATCTTTGATGTGGCATGACGCTCGAACGACAGGCGTGCATCGGTATCCGACATTCCCTTGCCGTCATCAATAACCTGTATGGAAGTCCTACCCGAATCGACCACAAGCACGTTTATGGTCTTGGATCCGGCGTCAACAGCATTCTCAACCAGTTCCTTGATAACAGATGCAGGGCGCTGTATCACCTCACCGGCAGCTATCTGATTAGCCACTGAATCTGGCAGCAATTGTATTATATCACTCATTATCTGCTGACTTTTAATGATTTACCCTGAGGCGGCTGCGGTTTTGCGAGACGCTGCACGGGAACATCCCTGCGTTTCTGCTCTTTCAGTTCCGAACCTGCTTTCTTGCCGCGCCAATTGAAAATATCTTCTTTGTTCAACGGACGTACATAGTCAAACCATGCAAACGAAGGCAAACGCTTCTTGTCTGGCGGAATCTGTGACATGGGATACATCACGCCTTCTGACTTTGGCGCCCATATCTTCTTCATCTTCCTTTGCTCAAGGAACATGCGCAACTGACTTGTCTCCATATTGTTCTGCGCAATAAACGAACTGTCGCTATCGTCAACGATATGATAAATGGCTATTACGTTATCGTCGGCACGGGCTTCGCATATCTCTCCTTTATCGAAAAAAGCAAACATCTCTTTCGACGACACCTGATTGTAGTGCACCGAGTCGGCCATCTGCTCTATGGACAGCGCATGGTTGATGACGTGCGCACGGTCGATGGTTGAATCTTTCATATACACCTTTATCAACTCGCCAAGCAACTGCTGGTTGAAGTTCCATACTATGGGGTCGTGATAGAGCGTCATGCACGAGTCAAGACTATTGAAGACAAGCGAATCGCACACCGCCTGCACGTCGGTCCTGTATGCCCTAACCTTATTATAAGCATGTATGACACGATAAACAGAGTCGGTGTTTATGTTGTATGTGAAAATCTTGAAGGTGTCGGCGTGCATATACAACGAGTCGCCCTGCGAATAGTCTATCGCCATGGCCTTTCCCGTTGACATAGCATATCCCACACTATCGTCATACCAGCAGTAATCAGCCTTCAGCATGTTCTTGTTCACCGTATCGTTATACTCCACGTTCCAAAGAGCCTCACTTGTTCCAAGCTTGGCATCATGGTAAAGCGTGTCGGCGATTATCACCTTTGCACCGTCTCTCACAACTGAACGTGAAAAAAGGCGCGCACGCTCGGTATTGGTGTTGTAGTAACCGTCGGTAGAAGTGATATGACTGTTGCCAGAGGTGATGTCGGACGGCCCCACTACATGAGCCTCAGAGAGTCCTGTATTATAATGCAAGGTGTCAGAAACAAGGAGGAAGTTCTTGTCACGCAACCGCACGTCGAAATTGAAGGTTGCCACCTTTGTCTTAGTGTCATATTCACCCCAATCGGATGTAAGCACAGCTGTCTTGTCCTCCATACGTCCGCCGTCAAAGAAATAGCCGACATCATAAAGGCGGTCGTAATTAAGACTATCTGTATAGAGCACCGACTCGCGATGAGTGAGCACTACGTTATGGCGCACCATAACCATCTGTTCCGTTCCGTCATAGAAGGCATAGTCGCTGAGCAAGGAAAGGGTGTCACCCTGAAGCATCTTAACATTACCGAATGCTTCAAAGGAGTTGCTCTTCTCATAGAAATGGGCACTGTCGCAATAGAGCACCGCCCCTTGATGACTGAACTGCACGTTACCGTCGAGTATCTGCGCATTGGGATTCTTATGACGGTTGAACTTCAGTTCGTCAGAATGTTCGAGATACACTCTGTCGCCGGCACGCTTGCCCTCGTTTACCTTTCGGGAGGAATTTCCGGCATACTGCGACTGTACCGCACATATTCCAAACAGGCACAGAACCACGACAACAGTGATTCTATGCCCGCCAAACATTTGTTTTGCTATGGTTTTTATTGTCATCTGATCCAACCTTGATATTCGAACTTACAATCCTTATATCGTTCGCCAACCTTAACGTATGTGTTTTTTATCTTCTCTACAATCCAGTTATGAATATGCTCTTCCTGTCTTTTGTTGAGCACCACATCCTTCATTATCTGGAAGTCTTCTGTTATTGTTGCCTTATGTCCCTCTATGCGGTTTTTCAGTTTGGCTATCACGCAAACAGTCTTGCCGCGCGCATTTATCATCTGGAACGGTGCTGAAATCTCACCCACCTTCATTGTGTCAACAACCCTTGCCACTTCAGGAGGCAGGTCTTGCATCTTGAACTTTGATGTACGGGTGTATGGGTCAACAACGTTTACCATCAAGCCATAGTTGCTTCGTGTATCCTTGTCGTCTGAAATTGCCGTTGCACCATATTCAAAGGTGAATGTTCCTTTCACGATGTCTGCACGGATAGAATCCAATCTTAGCAATGACTGTGTTATGGCACTGTCAGAAACAACCGGTTTCTTCAGAATATGCCTAACCTTAATCTTGTCGCCGCGCTTGTCAATCAACTGGATGATATGGAAACCGAACTCTGACTCTACAATCTTGGAAATCTTTTTCGGGTCTGTGAGGTTGAATGCCACATTGGCAAAAGCAGGGTCCAAAGAACCACGGCCTGTATAGTCGAGCTCTCCTCCTCTACGCGCTGAACCTGGGTCTTCAGAATAGAAGCGTGCCAGTGTGGAGAACGTTGCCGAACCGTTGTTGATACGGTCGGTAAAGTCGCGCAACTCATCCTTTACCCTGTTTATCTCTGCTTGGTCAACCCTTGGTGTCTGTGCAATAATCTGCACCTCCACCTCTGTGGGCACGTAAGGGATACTGTCTTGTGGCAGGTCCTTGAAATAACGGCGCACGTCGGCTGGCGACACCTTGATGTCCTTTACCAGATGCTCGCGCATTTTCTGGACAATCATCATGTTGCGCATAGCATCACGCAGTTCGTTGCGAATCTGACTGATGCTGGCCTTGCGGTACTCTTCGAGTTTCTCACGCGAACCGGCTGTCTCAATGAAATATTCCAGACGACTCTCTGCCTGAGCTGCTACATCGGACTCCGTCACCTCAATACTGTCGATGACAGCCTGGTTAAGGAACAACTTCTGAACAGCCAGTTGTTCAGGAATCATACAGTCAGGATCGCCATTCCATTTGGTCCCTTCCTGCAACGCCTGCAGACGGGTTGTCTCTATGTCTGACTTTAATATTGCCTCATCGCCGACAATCCACACCACTTCATCAATAATATTCCTGTCGGAAGCAGTGGTCACCTGTGCCGACATACCGAAACTGCACAGCAGCATCAGTGCCGACAGCCCGAGACGAGACACCATTGAAAAATTCATCATTATTATCTATTAATGCTTATTTACAGTCTTCAAAACCTCCTCATTGACAACCACAGGATACTGACGGCGCAACTCCTCTACCCACTGCTTCTCCAGATAGTCCTGATAGTCGGCTGTAACTATGCCACGCACATCGGTATAGTCTTCCGGTCCTTTCTTCAGCAGTTTACCGAAAGTGGCATCAATAGGATAGTCCTTAACGGGTTTCACGTCGGCATCGGCAACCTTGAATACCTCACGGTCAATCAATGCATTGTCGCCCTTCTTAAACAACCCCTTCTCTACACGGATGCGGATGACAGAATCACTGTTGAAAGTATTGCGAAGAGCACCAGCCCAATCGTCAAACTTCAGTTTCTTGACACAGTTCTTGACTGCCTGGACATCCTCCTGAACCTTTACATGATATGCCATACCCTTGAAACGCGGTTCGCTCCAAGAATACTTCTTCTTGTTCTTCTTGAAGAATTTTGCCAGTCCTTCCTCGTCCTTGGATGCCAGTTCCCACACGAAGCGGTTGCTTATTTCATAAAGCAGCAGTCCGTCATGATACTCGCGTATAAGATTCTTCATGTCAGAGTCTATCGCCATGAGCGAGTCGGCACGACGCTCAAGCACCTGTTCCTTTGTAAGCAGTCCGCCAGAGCTCTTAACCAAATCTTCAAGTTTCTGCTCCACGATTCTGTCGCGAAGGTTTCGTTGCTCAATAAATTTAAGTATGTTAGGGCGCAGTTCCTCAAATGGTTCCAACTGCTTACGCTCCTTCATCAGAACGATGTGATAACCAGCAGGAGAGAGGAACGGCTTGCTCATCTCACCCACATTCAATGCGTAGGCCTGGTCTTCAAACTCCTTAAGAGTCTGGTTTGGACCAATCCATGGCAGGAGTCCGCCTTCACGAGCAGAACCCGGGTCTTGCGACAATGTCTTAGCCAATTCCTCGAAATCAGCGCCACCCTGCAATGCCTTATAGATAGAGTCGATACGCACCTTTGCCTTATCAACATCCGCCTGTGATGCCTGCTGGCGCAACATCAAGAATATATGGGCAGGACGGATAAGACCGCGCTCGCCGATGCTATTCTTTGTATTCTCGTAAATCTTCAGTGCCTCAGCGTCAACATCGGCATCGGTGATTATCGTTGGCCTTACCTGCTGGTCACGATACTGGGCAAACTCATTCTTGAATGAGGTAAGGGTATCGAACTTTGCATCCATGGCAGCAACCACCTTAAGCTTATAATTGACAAACAGGTCAACGTACTCCTCTACTGTTTTCTTGTCAATGACACCCTCTGAGTTGTTCTTGTTGTAAGAATACTCAAACTCGGAGCGCAACACTGGTGCACCGTTAATTGTCATTATCACAGGGTCGTTAGCCTGTGCAAAGGCTGCAACACCGAACAGCAGTGCAGCCATTGTCGCTTTTATTCTCATAATCAGTCGTTAGGTCTTGAATAGTTAGGGGCCTCACTGGTAATGGAAATATCATGTGGATGACTTTCCATCACTCCGGCATTGGTAATACGAGTGAACTTGGCATTGTGCAGAGCCTCAATGTTGTTGGCACCACAATATCCCATACCTGAGCGCAATCCGCCCACCATCTGATATATCACTTCCTGAACGGTTCCCTTATATGGCACACGACCAGCGATTCCTTCCGGAACAAGCTTCTTCACCTCCTTGGTATCACCCTGGAAGTAGCGGTCCTTAGAACCGTGTTTCTGCTCCATTGCCTCAAGCGAACCCATACCTCGATAGCTCTTGAACTTACGTCCGTTGAAGATGATTGTCTCGCCAGGACTCTCCTCTGTACCGGCAACAAGTGAACCAATCATCACAGAACTGCCACCTGCAGCAAGAGCCTTGACAACGTCACCTGAATAGCGCAGGCCACCGTCTGCAATGAGAGGCACGCCTGTACCCTTCAGTGCATTGTAAACATCATATACAGCACTGAGCTGAGGAACGCCCACACCTGCAACCACACGTGTAGTACAGATTGAGCCAGGACCGATACCAACCTTGATGGCATCAGCACCATTGTCTGCCAGCATCTTTGCAGCCTCACCGGTAGCAACGTTTCCGACAACTATATCAACATTAGGGAATATTTTCTTTGCCTCTACCAATTTCTCTATCACGAACTTTGAGTGTCCATGTGCGGTGTCGATGATAATGGCATCAGCACCTGCATCAACCAATGCCTGCATGCGGTCGATGGTATCAACTGTAACACCCACACCTGCAGCCACGCGCAAACGACCCTTTGCATCCTTGCATGCCATTGGTTTGTCCTTTGCCTTGGTGATGTCCTTATAAGTGATGAGTCCTACAAGATGATTGTCCTTGTCAACCACCGGCAACTTCTCTATCTTATTCTCCTGAAGGATCTGGGCTGCAGCGGCAAGGTCAGTCTGCTGGTCAGTAGTAACGAGATTTTCCTTTGACATTATCTCGTCAACCTTCTTGTCCAGATGGCGCTCAAAGCGCAAGTCGCGGTTGGTAACGATACCGACAAGGCGATTATCCTCATCGACTACAGGAATACCACCGATGTGATATTCTGCCATCATGGCCAATGCATCGGCAACGGTAGAGCCACGCTTGATGGTAACAGGATCGTAAATCATACCGTTCTCGGCACGCTTAACGATTGCAACCTGGCGTGCCTGCTCCTCTATCGACATATTCTTATGGATAACACCGATACCACCTTCGCGGGCTATAGCAATGGCCATCTGCGACTCAGTTACGGTATCCATGGCTGCTGTGACGAAAGGAATGTTCAGTTCTATATTGCGAGAGAACTTTGTTTTCAACTCTACTGTCTTAGGCAGCACTTCTGAATAAGCGGGGATGAGAAGGACGTCGTCGTATGTCAGGCCGTCCATTACGATTTTATCTGCAATAAATGATGACATAATTGGTTGTTTTAAAAATTATTGCGTGCAAATTTAGCACAAAAAATTCACATAATCTGTATATTTTCGCATTTTCTTCATGAATTAATACGTTTTAACGCGCTTTGGCAGTGAATTTCAGCACTTGCCGTCCCTGCTTGTCTTGTGTCCATGTCAAACGTATTCTTCCATTTTTATATGCGTTCTTTCCGTTTGCTTCAAAACCAGCCTGTTGCAGGTCTTTTGCCAACTGCTCCTTATCTTCGGTTGCCGTGATTGTTACATAGTTGACCGAACTGCCTCTCCTTCTCAGGTCAACGGTGCTCTTATAACCGGCTGAGAGAGTCAGGGTTGACACCACTCCACGCGATGTCGTCTTGCCTACTGCATAGTCGTATTTCGCCAGCAGGGCACGCGCCTTTGCCAATGTTCTTGCCTCCATGATGCCGACACCTACGCCAACTACATCCGAGTGGCCGACAACGGTTGCCACACCCTTCTCTATCGTTCTTGGCAGAGGTTCGTATTCCTTCTCCGCCATCTCGTCATAGGCTTG
Source organism: Prevotella sp. (assembly GCA_045602085.1). Taxonomy (GTDB): domain Bacteria; phylum Bacteroidota; class Bacteroidia; order Bacteroidales; family Bacteroidaceae; genus Prevotella. The sequence goes on from JAZSAV010000025.1 coordinate 82,066, forward strand.
CTTATATGCCTTGGCATCATCAACAGAGAAACCTATCGTATAGCCACCGCCTATGGTTATGCGCTCATAATGGAGGTTGACAGTGCCTAATGGGGTTACTATTGTGTAACATTCGCCCGACTTATTTACATATCCCTTACCATAGAGGGCAGCAAGTTCCTTGCGCAACTTAACATTACGCTTGCTGATGGCGGCATCAGAAGGATAGACCTTCGGTTCTGCAACATCCACAGCATACACTGTGTTGGTCTTTTCCGACGTGATTAGCGTCACCACACTCTTCTCCCCCATCACCTCACCGTCGTACTTATAGGTCTTTGCTGTCTGCTTCTCTGCCTGTTCGTAGGCTGTAAAACCCAGATTCTTCAACTGCTTGTCAAAATCATCGGCATCTATACCCAACGGTATGCCAAGGAATCCATTGCGGTTGTTGCTGTTATCCTCGAGCGAGTCGGGGTTAACCATGACCGTCTGTTCTACATACTTTTTCTTTTCCTTTACAACCTGTTCGGTCTTGTTTTTCTTCTTGAACAGTTTTTTAAAGAATTGAGCATCCGCCTGTAAAGGCACGATGCTCAATCCCATTGCAAACAATATTGTCTTAATTACAATTTTCTTCATACTGCATGTTATCTATAAGCCATTTCCGAGATAAACTTAATTCTCACCAAACGGATTTCATCTTCTGAATAATCATCACCAAGCTCGTCAAGCGCGGTATCCAGGTCATCAGTCTCCGACTCCTGGAAATACGAGTAGATGTCATCTATCAGGTCATCGTCCATCACTTCTTCAAGGAAGTAGTTGATATTTAGTTTTGTTCCTGAATAAACGATGGTTTCCAGTTCGTCGAGCAGTTCTTCAAACTCAATACCTTTAGCACTTGCTATATCATCGAGCGCAATCTGCCTGTCGATACTGTTGATGATGCTCACTTTCTTTTCCGAGCGCTTTGCCACGGTGCGCACTCTCAGGTCTGCCTGACGCACGATGTCGTTCTCCTCACAGTAACGTTTTATCAAATCAACAAACTCCTTTGCATAAGGCTGCTTCACCTTGCCCTCGCCTACTCCCTGAACACTCTTCAGTTCTTCAAGAGTAACAGGATAGTCTGTGGCCATCTGTTCCAGCGATACATCCTGGAAAATGACATACGGCGGGCGTTCCATTCTCTTCGCAACAGTCTTACGCAAATCCTTTAGCATTGAGTTGAGCATCGGGTCGAGAGCGCAGGTTCCCCCGTCATGCTCAACTACCACTTCGTCATCCTCATTAAATTCCTTATCCTCAACAATCATAAATGTTTTTGGTTTTTTAATAAATTTCTTACCCTCTGCTGTAACTTTCAGAAGGCCATAGTGTTCTACTTCTTTTTTCATATAACCGGCGATAAGCGCCTGTCTGATGAGCGGATTCCATATCTTCTCAGACTCATCCTCTCCTGAACCGAACTCGTCCAGTTCGTTATGTTTGTGTGCAACAATCTCGTCCGTCTCATTTCCTCTAATAAAGTCAATGACATAGTTGGAACGGAAATTCTCCTTAATGGCAAGTATCGCCTTCAAAGCTATCACCAGTTGCTTTTCTGCATTTATCTTCGTATTAGGATGCTTGCAGTTGTCGCAGTTGTCGCAGTTGTCCTTGTCATAGCTTTCGCCGAAATAATGCAATAGCATGCGCCTACGGCAAACGGATGTCTCTGCATAGGCAGCCGTTTCCTGAAGCAACTGCCTGCCTATATCCTGCTCTGCCACTGGCTTGCCTTCCATGAACTTATCCAGTTTCTGCAGGTCCTTATATGCATAGAAAGCCAGACAGATACCCTCGCCGCCATCACGACCGGCACGACCGGTTTCCTGATAGTACCCTTCCAGACTCTTCGGCACATCATAGTGGATTACAAATCTTACGTCTGGTTTGTCGATTCCCATACCGAATGCTATCGTGGCAACGATAACGTCGATTCTCTCCATCAGGAAGTCGTCTTGTGTCTGCGAGCGTGTCACCGAATCCAAACCTGCATGATATGCCGATGCCTTGATGTCGTTGGCACACAAGATAGCAGCCAGTTCTTCCACCTTCTTTCTCGAAAGGCAGTAGATAATGCCGCTCTTTCCGGGATGCTGCTTTATGAACTTTATTATATCTTTGTCAACATCCTTTGTCTTAGGACGCACCTCGTAGTACAGGTTAGAGCGGTTGAAAGAGCTCTTGAACTCTACTGCATCAACAATACCTAGACTTTTCTTTATGTCCGTGCGCACCTTGTCGGTTGCGGTTGCCGTGAGCGCAATCACCGGAGCATTGCCTATTTCATTGATAATAGGACGAATGCGTCGGTATTCAGGACGGAAGTCATGTCCCCATTCTGAGATACAGTGAGCCTCATCAACGGCATAGAACGAAATCTTCACCGTCTTCAGGAAATCCACATTATCCTCCTTAGTGAGCGATTCCGGTGCAACATACAGCAGCTTGGTCTTTCCTGCACGCACATCAGCCTTCACTTGGTCTATGGCAGATTTGTTGAGAGAGGAGTTTAGGTAATGCGCAACTCCATCTTCTGCACTCAGGCTGCTTATCACGTCAACCTGGTTCTTCATCAGCGCAATCAAAGGCGATATCACAATGGCCGTGCCTTCCATCAACAAGGATGGCAACTGGTAGCATAACGACTTGCCGCCTCCTGTAGGCATTAGCACAAAGGTGTCCTTACCATCAAGAAGATTCTGTATTATCTCCTTCTGTTCGCCCTTGAACTTATCGAAACCGAAATGTTTCTTTAGCGCTTCTGATAGATTAAATTTATCTGCCATATATTATGTTTTCAACTTTCCACTGCACTGCTTAGGTTAGACTTATCCAACTGGTTCTGCGCATATTCGAGTGTCACTTCAAAGGTCTTTGCCCTCTTCGACGGCATTTCAAACATCGCGTCAGTCATTATGCTCTCAACGATCGACCTCAGTCCTCTTGCTCCGAGCTTATACTCCACAGCCTTGTCAACGACAAGATTTAGAGCATCCTCACTGAATACCAACTTTATGCCATCCATCTCAAACAGTTTTTCATACTGCTTAACGATGGAGTTCTTAGGTTCTTTCAGGATTCTGTTCAGTGCTTCCCTGTCTAGCGGATTAAGGTATGTCAGCACTGGCAAGCGTCCTATAATCTCCGGTATCAGTCCGAACGACTTCAAGTCTTGCGGCAGGATATACTTCATAAGGTCGCCCTTGTCTATCTTCCTCACGTTCTGCACCGAGTTATAGCCAACAACATGGGTATTCATTCGCTGAGCAATCTTTCGCTCTATACCGTCGAAGGCACCGCCGCAGATGAACAGGATGTTACGGGTATCTACATGTATGTAATCCTGATCGGGATGCTTGCGCCCGCCCTTTGGCGGAACGTTCACCATCGTGCCTTCAAGCAACTTGAGCAGTCCCTGCTGCACGCCCTCGCCACTCACGTCACGGGTGATTGAAGGATTGTCGCTCTTTCGGGCTATCTTGTCAATCTCGTCAATGAACACGATACCGCGCTGGGCAGCCTCCACGTCATAGTCAGCCACCTGAAGCAAGCGCGACAGTATGCTCTCCACATCCTCGCCTACATAACCTGCCTCGGTAAACACCGTTGCGTCAACGATTGTGAAAGGCACATCAAGCAACTTGGCTATCGTGCGAGCCAAGAGGGTCTTTCCCGTACCGGTACTGCCCACCATAATGATGTTGCTCTTCTCAATCTCCACGCCATTGGCATCCTCAGGCTGCTGCAATCGCTTATAATGGTTGTAAACAGCAACAGAGAGGTATTTCTTTGCCTCATCCTGTCCTATTACATATTCGTCAAGATGTTTTTTTATTTCCTTTGGCTTCGGAACTTTCTTCAACTGAAACTGTCCCTTGGCTTGCTTACCGCCATTCAGAACCTGGCTCGACTTCACTATCTCATAAGCCTGAACGGAACAATCCTCACAGATATATCCGTTGAGTCCTGTTATCAACAGTCTCACGTCCTTGTCCGACCTGCCGCAGAAACTACAAACCTTTTTCATTTCTTCTTCAGCACGTTGTCTATCATACCATACTCCTTGGCTTCTTCTGCCGTCATCCAATAGTTACGGTCTGAGTCTGCCCATACCTTATCAAACGGAGTATGAGAATGTTCTGAAATGATTGTATATAATTCTTCCTTGAACTTGCGAATCTCCTTCGCCTCGATCTCTATATCCGAAGCCTGCCCCTGCACGCCGCCCAATGGCTGGTGTATCATTACCCGGCTATGTGGCAACGCCGAGCGCTTGCCTTCCTGGCCGGCCACCAGCAGAACGGCAGCCATTGAGGCGGCCATACCTGTGCATATTGTAGCAACATCACTTGTAATGAACTGCATCGTGTCATAGATGCCCAAACCTGCAGTAACGCTACCGCCTGGCGAATTGATGTATATAGAGATGTCCTTACCTGAGTCAACAGAGTCGAGGTAAAGCAACTGTGCCTGCAATGTGTTGGCTGTATAGTCGTCAATCTGCGTACCGAGGAAGATGATGCGGTCCATCATCAGTCGTGAGAACACATCCATCTGCGTAACGTTCAACTGCCGTTCCTCAAGAATATAAGGGTTAAGATACTGAGCCTGCGTGCTTATCACATCGTCAAGCACCATACCGTTAATGCCCAAATGCTTCGTTGCGTATTTTCTAAAGTCTTTCATCTCGTATAGTTACTTAGTTTTTAAAACACAAAAAAAGAAGGTTATCGACCTTATTTTTCTGTTCGTAGGAACAAAATTAATAAAAAAGTCGATAACCTCCTAATATTTGAGATTATTTTTTCAAAAAAAGTATATTCTTATTGAAAGAGTTTATTGAACTCGTCGAGAGACACTTTCTTCTCGTTCAGTGTAACAACGCTCTTCAAAGCAGCTGTAAGCTTCATGTCAACGGCACGGTCAACAAGGCTGTCAATGTTCTTGCGGTCCTTCAACATGTCGTCAGCATACTTCTCTAGATACTCCTCTGGAATGTTTGTCATGCCATACTGAGCAAACTGGGCGCGTGCAGCGAGCTTAGCCACGTTCTTGACATCAGCATCCTCTACCTTAATCTGACTTGCTGCCACGAGCTGCTCCTTTATAAGGTGCCACTTCAGTTCCTTAACGCTTGCCTCGAAGTTGTCGTCAACGAACTTCTCACCCTTGTCCTTATTGTTATTGAGCATGATTTTCTTGAGCAGCTCTGTCGGGAACTGCAATTCGCCTACCTTGTTCTCTGCGTAAGCACGAACGTCAACGAGGAACTTATAGTCCTGGTCGCCTTGCAGCTGCAACTTGATGCCTTCTGCAATCTTCTCACGGAAAGACTTCTCGTCTGTCACATTGCCTTCGCCATATACCTGGTCGAAGAGTTCCTGGTTAACCTCAGCCTTTGTGAAGCGTGAGATTTCAGTAATCTGGAATGTGAAGTCAGATGTCAGGTCAGCCACCTTGTCCTTCTCAACCTTGAGCAGTGAAGAAATCTCAACATCGCTGTCCGGGTATGCCTTCTTTGGGTTGAAGGTGATGATGTTGCCCAGCTTTGCGCCGTCGAACAATGCCTTCTGCTCGTCAACCTTGATATAGCTTGGCATGAGCACTGCACTCTCTACCACGATACCGCCTTCCTTGGTATTTCCTTCTGCGTCAAGCTCACGGATGTCACCCTTCAGCATATCGTTCTGGGCTGCATCATAGTCCTCCACCTTCTCATAGTGACCAGAACGTGACGCGAACATATCAATCTGCTGGTCAACCAGTTTGTCGTCAACCACTACGTCATAGTAGTCAACAGAGTCCTTGTCTGAAAGTTCTATAGTAAACTCAGGAGCAACTGCTATATCGAAAACAAACTCCAGGGTCTCGCTCTTCTCGAAATCCTGTTCCTTCTGCTTCTCCATGTTTGGCATTGGGTCGCCGAGCATCTGTATCTTGTTCTCGCGTACATATTCATAAATCTTCTCACCGAGCAACTTGTTCACTACATCCACCTTAACGGCTGTGCCATACTGGCGCTTGATCATTGCCATCGGTGCCTGACCTGGACGGAAACCAGGAATGTTGGCGTTCTTGCGATAGTTCTTCAGTGTCTTCTCTACTTCTGGCTGATAGTCATCCTTCTCGATAGTCAATGTCAGCAAGCCATTGATCTTGTCGGGGTTTTCAAATGAAATATTCATCTTTATTTATTTAATTTATAATTAATATTCAGTCATTTTTGTCTTTTAGGGCGCAAAATTACTGATAAATGACCAAAATGCCTAATGTTTTTGAAAAATTAACATTAGACATCCAGCATTAACCAGTCATTCTTTTATCAAAACTTATCCTCTTCTGCTTCCTTTGCCTTACGCTCTTCTTCAAGCAACTGGAAGTCCTTCTTGCGCAACACGAATCCCGTACCGAGGTATTTCTCTCTTACAATCTTGTTTTCAGACAGTTCCTCTGGATTGCCTTGGAACAGGATGCGCCCTTCAAACAGCAGATAGGCACGGTCGGTGATTGACAATGTCTCCTGTACGTTATGGTCGGTGATGAGGATTCCGATGTTACGGTCTTTCAGTTTCCACACTATCTGCTGTATATCCTCTACGGCGATAGGGTCAACGCCGGCAAACGGTTCGTCGAGCATGATGAACTTTGGTTCGATGGCCAGACAACGCGCAATCTCTGTCCTACGGCGCTCACCACCCGACAGTTGGTCGCCCTTGTTCTTCCTCACCTTGTTCAACCTGAACTCCTTGAGCAATGTCTCGAGCTTTTCTTCCCTGTCTGCCTGCGTCAGTTCTTTTCTCATCTCCAGTACGCTCATGATGTTGTCCTCTACGCTCAGTTTTCTGAACACAGATGCCTCCTGCGCCAGATATCCGATGCCTGCACGTGCACGCTTATAGACAGGATAGTCCGTAATGTCAAGGTCGTCAAGATATATATGTCCGGCATTAGGCACCACCAGTCCCGTTGTCATATAGAAGGAGGTTGTCTTTCCCGCTCCGTTAGGCCCAAGCAGTCCCACAATTTCGCCTTGCTTGACGTCAATCGAAACATCGCTTACGACCGTACGCTTGCCATAACGCTTCACCAGTCCTTCTGTGCGAAGCACCATTCCGCCACGGTCGGTATTTTTGTTTTCTTCCATGTCAAATCAAAAATTTGTGCAAAGTTAGTTATTTTAACGTAGAATAAGCCATTACGCTTAATTAAAAAAGATTAACACGCACAGTTATTCACTTTTATGAGCAACTTATTCAAATGCTTGTGAATAAAAGTGAAAAAACTTTCCCCAAGAAAATATTTTTCACTTTTCACTTTTCACTTTTCACTTATTATCGTAACTTTGCAGACATAAAAACAACAACAGGATAAAACAAAAATGATTAAAGATTATCTGAATACGCTTGGCCGCTACCTGTTACTCATGGGCCGCACCTTTTCACGTCCTGAGCGCATGCGTATGTTTACGAAGGAATACATCAAGGAGATGGCGCAGCTTGGTGTCAACTCCATTGGCATCGTATTGCTAATATCTTTCTTCATCGGAGCCGTTATCTGCATCCAGATGAAACTGAACATCCAGAGTCCGTGGATGCCTCGTTGGGTGACGGGATATACCACCCGAGAAATCATGTTGCTCGAATTCTCCTCAAGTATCATGTGTCTCATTCTTGCTGGAAAGGTCGGTTCCAACATAGCATCTGAGATAGGAACGATGAGGGTAACGCAACAGATTGATGCGCTCGACATCATGGGTGTCAATTCGGCATGCTATCTTATATTGCCCAAGATTCTCGGTATGATTACCATCATGCCGTTCCTCGTAATATTCTCTTCAGCCACCGGCATTCTTGGAGCCTATGCCACGGCATACGTCGGCCACGTTCTCTCTCCCGAAGACCTGACATTGGGGTTGCAGCACAGTTTCAACTCCTGGTTCGTATGGATGAGCATCATCAAGAGTCTCTTCTTCGCCTTTATCATTTCCAGTGTCGCGTCTTTCTTCGGCTACACCGTCGAGGGCGGTTCTGTAAATGTCGGCAAGGCGTCAACCGATGCCGTTGTCTGCTCCAGCGTACTTATCCTGTGCAGCGACGTGTTCCTGACACAGCTGCTGTCGTGAGGGATGAGGATTTGTTACCGTATAGTGCCTATAGGGTCAATAGTTCCTGTAGCGCCTATAGTACCTATAAAAGAAAACAAAAAGCAATGATTGAAATAAAAAACCTATGCAAGTCATTCGACGACAAGGAAGTGCTGAAGAACATCAGTACCGTATTCGAGGACGGCAAGACCAACCTGATTATCGGACAGAGCGGTAGCGGCAAGACGGTTCTGATGAAAAACCTCGTAGGACTTCTTGAACCTACCTCAGGCGAAATACTCTACGACGGGCGCGATTTTGTCTCGATGACAAAACAGGAAAAGGTGATGATGCGACGTGAGATGGGCATGATATTCCAGAGTGCCGCTCTCTTCGACTCGCTCACGGTACTTGAGAACGTGATGTTCCCGCTCGATATGTTCTCCAACATGAATCTTCGAGAACGTACCAAGCGTGCCATGGAGTGTCTCGACCGTGTCAATCTGGTTGGGGCAGAAAGGAAATACCCTGGCGAGATTTCGGGTGGCATGCAGAAGCGTGTGGCCATTGCCCGTGCCATCGCGCTCAACCCCAAGTATCTGTTCTGCGACGAACCAAACTCCGGCCTCGACCCAAAGACATCACTGGTTATCGACGACCTGCTCCATAGCATCACACAGGAGTTCAACATGACCACCATCATCAATACCCACGACATGAACTCCGTTACTACCATCGGCGAGAATATCATCTTCATATACGAAGGCAACAAGGAGTGGCAGGGTGTCAGTGCCGACATCATGGAGTCAACAAACAAGAAACTCACCGACTTCATCTTTGCCAGCGACTTGCTCAAACAGATGCGTGCAAAGATGATGGGAGACAAATAAAAACCAAGCAAACAACTTGTCAACTCGTCAACTTGCCAACTTGTCAACTTGTTTACTTAAAGTATCAACTCAAAAAGCGTTTGCAAGATGTTATTTCATCTTCCAAACGCCTTTTTCTTCAACCATCTGTACCACCACCTGCTCGTTGAGACTGTCACCAAGCGTAAACCTCAGATAGGCATAGGTGCATCCTGCCACACTATCCCGCTCTGCCCTTACCGCTGTCACTGCTACGATGCCTCCGTTTCGCTTTTTGTGAACGTCAACAAACATCTTGGCACTGCCCTGTAGCTGGCGCTTGTAGTCATCAGGTTTGCCTTCAATGCCGTTGATTCCGTCAACAAACTTGTCATACTCCCCTGCCAGCAAGCAGTCATAATACATCTTTGCTGCTTTCAAAGCCTCTTCCTCCGGAGTACCCTTACCCCCAGAACAGGCCATGAAAGCAAGCATAGATATAAATATGTATAATAGTCGGCGCATAAAGACCTCTGACTTTTCTATTTCTGTCTTATGAAAATATTCACCGGTGTACCAGTCAAAGTCCAGTTCTCACGCATCTTGTTTTCAAGGAAACGCTTGTAAGGTTCTTTGACATACTGCGGCAGATTGGCATAGAACACAAACGAAGGAATCTGCGTGTTAGGCAACTGCGTGCAGTACTTTATCTTGATGTACTTTCCCTTTATTGATGGCGGCGGGAATGCCTCTATCAGTGGCAGCATCACCTCGTTGAGCTTCGATGTTCCAATCTTTGCCGTGCGGTTAAGATACACCTGCTTTGCCGTTTCAAGCACCTTGAAGATACGTTGCTTGGTTAGTGCCGACGCGAAGATGATAGGGAAGTCAACGAATGGAGCCATACGCTCACGGATGGCGTTCTCAAAGGTGTCGATAACCTGCTGCGACTTCTCTTCTACCAGGTCCCACTTGTTCACAACCACCACCAGACTCTTGTTGTTCTTCTGAATCAGTTGGAAGATATTCATGTCCTGTGCTTCAATGCCTCGTGTAGCGTCGAGCATCAGTATGCACACGTCACTGTTCTCTATGGCACGGATAGAGCGCATCACGCTATAGAACTCCAAGTCTTCCGTCACCTTGTTCTTGCGACGGATGCCGGCAGTGTCAACGAGGTAGAAATCAAAGCCGAACTTGTCATACCTTGTATATATACTGTCGCGCGTTGTACCAGCTATCTCTGTCACGATATTGCGCTCCTCGCCGATAAAGGCGTTAATGATACTGCTCTTTCCTGCGTTAGGACGACCAACCACAGCAAAGCGCGGAATGCCGTCTTCGAGCAACTCGCCCGACTCCTTCGGCAACTTCTCCAGCAGCAGGTCGAGCAGATCGCCCGTACCGCTACCCGTTGCTGCGCTCACAGTATAAGGGTCGCCCAGACCCAGTGAGTAGAACTCAGCGGCATAGCACTGTTGCTCGTTACTGTCCACCTTGTTGACAACAAGCAGAACTGGCAACTTTGTTCTTCTCAATATATTAGCCACATCCATGTCAAGGTCGGTAACACCGCTTGACACGTCAACAAGAAACAGCACCATGTCTGCCTCTTCTGTGGCAATAAGCACCTGCTTACGTATTTCTTCCTCAAAAACATCGTCGGAGTTTACCACCCATCCGCCGGTATCTACGACAGAGAACTCACGTCCGTTCCATTCGCACTTGCCATACTGGCGGTCGCGTGTTGTGCCTGCCTCATCGCTGACAATAGCACGCCGACTCTTTGTCAGTCTATTGAAAAGTGTTGACTTACCGACATTCGGTCGTCCAACTATCGCTACTAAATTTCCCATATATCCAATGCACAATGCTTAATTCTTAATGCTTAATTCTTAATGAATACCCAAAGGCAAGCAACTCGTCAACTTGTCAACTTGTCAACTCATTAACTTATCAACTTATCAACTCACCAACTAAATATCATTATACCCGAAACTGTCAAGCTCGCGCTGCGAACTCCTCCAGTCCTTGTCCACCTTTACAAACACCTCGAGGAAGATGCTCTTTCCAAAGAAACGCTCCAGTGCCTTTCGGCTCTCCGTGCTCACTTTCTTCAATGCCACACCCTGATGACCGATGATTATGCCCTTCTGCGAGTCACGCTCCACGTAAATCACAGCACTGATGCGTATCCGTCTCTGCTCCTCCTTGAACGACTCAACCCTCACCTCCACGGCGTATGGTATTTCCTTGTCGTAATAGAGCAATATCTTCTCGCGTATTATCTCTGCCACAAAGAAACGCGCCGGTTTGTCCGTCAACTGCTCCTTGTCGAAATACGGCGGCGAGTCGGGCAACAGTTCCTTGATGCGCTTCAGTAGCATGTCAACGCCAAACTTGTTCTTTGCCGACAAAGGCAGAATCTCTGCATTTGGCAACAGCGCATGCCACTTCTCCACGATGTCTCCCAGTACCTCTGCCGCTCCTTTCTTGCCCTCGGCAGGCTGCACCATGTCTATCTTGTTGATAAGCAGAAGCACCGGCACACTCATCTTCGCCACCTTATCAAGGAAGTCCTTGTTCTTCTCCGGGTTCTCCACCACGTCGGTAACATAAAGCAGCACATCGGCATCCTGCAATGCCGACTCCGAAAATGCCAGCATCGACTCCTGCAGTTTATAGTTCGGTTTCAGCACTCCTGGAGTATCGGAGAAGACTATCTGCATGTCTTCCGTGTTCACGATACCCATTATTCTATGTCGTGTGGTCTGCGCCTTGAACGTGGCGATAGAGATGCGCTCTCCCACCAGCTGGTTCATCAGCGTTGACTTTCCCACATTGGGATTGCCCACAATGTTTACGAATCCTGCCTTGTGCATGTCTATGTCTTTTTATACCAAAATTCTGAACCAAGAATTATAATACGGGTGTCTCATTACGCAGGCATCCTATTATCATAATTCTTAATTCAGAATTCCGAAATATTAAGTATTACTTATTTGCCGTCATACGCCCACTTGTAGTAGAGGGCTCCATGTACGAATCCGGCACCGAATGCCGTAAGTATCAAGTTGTCGCCTTTCTTCAGCTTGCTCTCGTTCTCCCAGAGACAGAGTGGAATGGTGGCAGCACTTGTATTTCCAAAATGTTCGATATTCACCAGCACCTGGTCCATTGACAGACCAAGACGCTTGGCCACAGCCTCAATGATTCGCATGTTTGCCTGATGAGGAACAACGTATGCTATATCCTCCTTGCTCAGTCCGTTACGCTCAGCCACCAGTGCACAGTCATCACCCATATTGGTAACGGCATAGCGGAACACTGTGCGTCCCTCCTGATAAAGATAGTGCAGACGATTGTCCACGGTGAAATGCGATGCCGGACAAACCGAACCGCCAGCCTTCAGGTGCAAGAACGGCAATCCCTTGCCATCTGTGCGGAAATGCGAATCCATGACACCGATGTTCTGTTCGGTGGTAGCCTCCAGCAATACTGCTGCTGCACCGTCACCAAACAGCGGACATGTTGCGCGGTCTTTGTAGTCAACTACAGACGACATCTTATCTGCTCCGATAACGATGATTTTCTTGTAGCGCCCACTCTGAATCATTGCGGCAGCCGTATCGAGCGTATAGAGGAAACCACAGCAGGCTGCCCAGTAGTCAAACGCAAAAGCGTTCTTCAGTCCGAGTTTCCCCACTACGATAGAAGCCGTAGAAGGGAACTTGTAGTCTGCCGTAGATGTGGTAACAATCAACGCATCAATGGTATCCGGGTCAACGCCCGTCTTCTGCAACAGCTGCTTTGCAGCCTTGCGTGCCATATATGATGTTCCGAGACCCTCTTCTGCAAGAATACGTCTTTCCTTGATTCCGACACGCGTCATAATCCACTCATCATTGGTATCTACAAGCCTCGACAACTCCTCATTGTTGAGGATATAGTCGGGCACGTAGCCGCCAATACCGGTGATTATCGCGTTTATCTTCTCCATTATTCAGCAGTCTCTTCCATTTTGATAGCGATCTTACCTCTGTAGTATCCACATGTAGGACATACTGTGTGATATACATAGTAAGCACCGCAGTTAGAGCAGACAGCCAATGTTGGAGCTACTGCCTTGTCATGTGTTCTTCTCTTGAGTGTACGAGTCTTCGACTGTCTTCTTTTAGGATGTGCCATAATTCTTTTTAATTTTTAAATTTTTAATTTTCTCAATCTTCTATTTTTAAGTCTTTCAGCGCGTTCCATCGCGGATCGATGTTTTTTTCGTCCACCCCATCACTACTTCGGGTAGCTGAGTGCTCTGAGAGCATTTCCATCATCGCACGATTGCATTTACCAGGTGCATGAACGTGCTTGATAGGTATGGCGAGCGCAATTAATTCATAGATAAACCACGCAACGTTTACAACGCCGGTGTTCTCATCCACCATCACGAGGTCGTCGTTATCCGACTCTTCTTCGCCGAACTTGGCTATAACATGTCCGTCTGCCTCTATCGCCTGTAACATCTCGTCCAAGCATCTATCGCACAGTACGACAACTTCTCCCTCGATAGCGAAGTCCAACTCAAACAAACGCTCGGTGGTTTTTCTCACAACCAGTCCGACGTTTACATTTCCCTTCGACACTTCCGAGCCGTCAATAGCCTCGAAGTATTCATTGCCTATAGTGTACGAAAACTCTGTTTCCGCCTCCGTCAATGCCTTTAAATCTATATCGAAGTTGGTCAAACTACACATTTCGGGGTGCAAAGTTACAAATATTTTTCGATATAAATCATAAACCTTAATATTTTTTTTATTTTTTGCGGAGCTGGCAGAAAATCATCTGTACCTCACAAACAGCCTAAGCAACAGCCATGCCACGACATACGTTACGGCGGCAACCGTGAAAACGGCATAGTAGCTGCTGGTCACTTCGAGTATAAGTCCTACTGCCGATGCGGCAATGATGCCTCCCACACTACCGCTGAATCCTGCCAGTGCCGTCATCGTAGCCACCTGACTCTTCGGGTAGTTATCTGACACTACGGTATAGATATTCGCAGCCCATCCCTGATGCGCGAAACAGGCCAGACTGATAATGGCTATCACCATCCAAAGCGTGCCCACCGAGGGTATCAGTGCCACCGGCAGAACCATAAGGGCACATATCAGCAGGCCTGCAAAGCGGGCGAAGGCGGCGGTGCGCCCCATGCGCATCATCCTCGACGAGATGTAGCCGCCCACTATTCCACCGAAGTCGGATACTATATATATTATAATAATAGGTATCTGCATGGCCGCAAGGTCCATGTTGAAAGTCTTGCTGAGGAAGTCGGGTGTCCAGAAAAGAAAGAACCACCATGGCCAGTCGCAGACGAAGCGTGCCAGGCAGATGCCTAATGTGGTGCGGCGCTTGAACAGGTGCCACCACGGTTGCTTCTTGCCGTCGGCTTCTTCTTCCTCCTCGCTCTTGTCCTGGTGTATATAGTTGAACTCCTCCTTCGACAGTCCCTTGGCCTTGGCTGGTATCTGATAGAATGTCAACCATGCTATTATCCATACGAATCCCAACAGTCCCGTCACGATGAACGCCTCACGCCAACCGTACTCCACCGTCACATAGGTAACGATAATCGGCGCTACGATAGCGCCAATGTTGCTGCCTGAGTTGAACAGTCCTGTAGCAAAAGCGCGCTCTTTCTTCGGGAACCACTCCGTAATGGTCTTTATGGCTGCAGGGAAATTGGCCGACTCGCCCACGCCGAGCATGAAGCGTGCGGCGGCAAAGTGGAGGAAGTTGGACGCCGCGGCATGCAGACATCCGGCCAGACTCCACACTGCAATGGCGATGGTATAGGATATGCGCGTACCGAACTTATCTATAAAGCGCCCGGCGAGCAGCATGCCTATGGCATAGGCTGCCTGAAAGGCTGATACTATATATCCGTATTCTGCCTCACTCAGAGAGATGTCTTCCGAGATTACCGGCTTGAGCAATCCCAGCACCTGCCTATCGATGTAATTGATGGTCGTTGCAAAGAACAACAGGGCGACTATGCGCCAGCGGTATTGTTTCATTATTTTTTTGTTTAGTCCTTCAATCCCTTAATCCTCTTATACAAATACTCCTGCTCCTCCGGGGTATCGCAATAGGTTACTACTATGAGCTTCATGCCAGGTTTCCACAGTTGCTTCACCTTCTCTATCACAAGCGAAGGCTTGCCCACTATCCTCGCATTCAGCACCACGCCCCTGCCGGCAAAGGCATCGGCATAGCCATCGGTGGAGTTTGCTCCAGGGTCGGTGGCAAGCGAAAAGGCACCGTCTGCCATGCGCAGTCCTTCAATATTGGCAATGCCTTCTTTCTTTCCGCTCCAGTTGCCGCAGGAGTGGAACACCGGACCGCCGAACGGCATGCCTGCCTTCACCATCGGCGGCACGCACATGTCGAAATAGATGTCGTCGGGCATCATCGTTATAGTGTCGTCCGACATTCCGAGTCCGCTGAACATCCTGCTCGAAGCAAAGCCATGTCCCGGTCGCGCCAGAGCGTCGCCGATTATCTTCTGCTGCTCCAGGGTGAAGTCGGTAAGCAGCTGCGCCGTCCTTTCCAGAGCGGTGCGCATATCAGCAGGGTTGTCGTAGAAGTCGAGGTAGAACTGGTTGCTGTCAATGATATTGCTCACGGTGTTCAGCGGCGACTGAACATCGCAGAACGACATCGGTATGCGGCCTTCTGTCTGTTCCACGAAATAGCGGGTCATGTCGAGCGTGAACTTTCCTATGCCCGTCTCTGCCACAGGCACATAAGGTGCGTTCACAAGTTCGTTGGCAGAGGCGAACTTGCCGTTTACCGCCGGCGCCTGTCCTGGTTCCCATATATAATCGAAGCCGTAAGCCGATGCCACCGTTCCCAGCCCGTGCCACGGTTCAATGAAGTTGGCGATGTCGGCCTTGAACTTCATACTCTCCTTCAGTGCGCCCAACTGCCATTGCAACGACTTCTCCATGTCGCGCGAGTCGGCGGCAAACACCTCCTTCACTCTCATTCGCCTGTACACGAGTATTCCTTCGTCGGCATTCCAAAACTCCCTGCAACGCTCGTCCAGCTGTGCAGCATAGTCGGCATACTCGTTCAGACAGAAGTCCTTTGGCGGTATGGGATGCACGATAGTTGCCTGACTGTCGGCCAGGTTGAAGTTGAAGGTGTCGTCTGCCACGTCTGCCTCTTGTCGCAAGTCGTCGGCAATGGCGTAGATGTCTCTTATCCTTTCGTCAGACACCTTATCGTCCATGTTCACGCAGCAGATACCCGTCAGCGTTAGGTCCTTGCCCGCAGCGTCAACGCGTTCCTTTATCATCTCATGCAGTTCGTCCTTTCCCTTCGTCTCAATGTCAACGGGGTTCAGGCGTATATTAAAGAAGGTGTCTGGCAGATGCTTTCTCAGTAGTGCCACATCGCCGCCCCACCCCACATCGAGGAACGCCAGCCGTTCTATCTTAGCAAACTCCTCTGCATGACGGTGCGGGTCTTTTCCGCAATAGTGTATGCCGTAGGGCTGATGCCTCTTGCTCCACTCTATGTCGATGGGCAGTATGAAGTCGCGGTAGTCTTGTGCCGAAATCATCGTATGCGAGCATTCGGAGTGGATAGCCACGGGGTGGTCGAACAGTCGTGCGGAGCGGTTGACGGAGATTGACGAACTGCCCGTAAGACTCTGGACATACCACACGAACTTGTCTATCACGTTGGCAATCGAGCGGAAATACGCCTTCACCTCTTGGGGACGTGTTATCATATCGGTGAAAATCTCTTCGCCACGCACATCGAGGGCGAGATTGAGCACGCCGCCCCAGTTAATGTCGCCCACCACATAGCCGTGCTTGGCTTTCAACTGCTCTATCAGCCTTACCAGTTTTTGGAATGCTTCCGACTTGAACGCTCCTGCCTCATCTATTGTCAGGTCTTCACGATGGGCACAAACAACTTGCGGAGCGGAGTCTTCAAAATACTCTATCTTGCACCCCAGCATTTCCGACAGCAGATAGCCGGAGGCGAGATGTACCGCTCCTATCTGCGGCAGGTCTTTCTCATGGTCTTCGCCCAGTCCCAGATCGCCGAAGCGTTCATAGAGCACCTGTTCCATGAGTCTCTCGTCTTCCACTCGCCGCCTTGGGTCATAGAAGAAACTTTCGTCAAACGATATTCCTGCATTCTTGTTCCACCATGACGGATGTAGCACTATATCCACCGGCAGTTTACGTGAACAGAGTTTCTGCATATTTATATTTTTTGGTTTCTGCTGACAAAGATACAATAAAAGGGCGATATTTCAGACATAAAACCAAATTTATATTAGATAGGAGGAGCTGTTTTTAAGGAGTTCAGGAGTGCTGGAGTATGGCAAGTCCTCCTGTACTCCTGTCAAAAAAATCCTGTACCCATGTCAAAATAACCAGGTACCCTGTCAAAATCCCATCGGTATATGCACCATATACCGATGGAAATTGCAACTAATCGCTCGATAAAAGTTGCAATTCACAACTGTCAGCAACTCCATTTTCCGTTAAAAAAGGTTTGTTTTCCGTGAAAAATGTATATTTCACTCAAACGACAGATATTTTAACCCGAAAAATTGCATCTATATCAGAAAACAATATTACTTTTGTATTTTATAAGTATAAACAAGAAACAAGCAATAAAAGCCTCCTTAGTAAAAAAAACGAAACAGGGAGAAAAACAAACAAACGAAGAAAGTTTTCAACAATATAATTAGTAAATTTGCAAAACGAACTTTACTTGAAACGACACAAATCAACGTGGGAGCACTGAATAGATATACACGGAAAATGAGACTAAAGGCACTGCTGCTCTTTATTATCATATCATGCCTCACCGCCACCACCGTGACGGCGCAGAGAAACGTGTATTCGGACGACGCGCAGTCGGAGGTGAAGCATTTCCGCATCTACTACCCCGTAAACAAGACGCGACTCTTCGCCAACTACATGGACAATGCGCAAAACCTTGACACCATCTGCAAGTATCTCAAGGAGTCGCCGCGCGTTGACAGCATCGTCATTTACTCTTATTCTTCGCCTGAAGGTCCGTTCCGCTTCAACTCATGGTTGTCAAAGGAGCGCGGAAAGACTGCAAAGAAATACATCATGTCGAGGCTGCCGGGAAACAAGCAGCATCTTGACAGCATCATACATCTGAGACCGGAGGCAGAGAACTGGCAAGGACTGCGCGACGAGGTGATGGCTACATACCACCGTAGCGACCGCAACGACGTGCTCACCATACTCGACAGCGACGCTTCAAGCGACGAGAAGAAGAGACAACTGAAGCGTCTCGCCGGAGGCACATCATGGCAGTATATAATAAAGAACATAATGCCGCAACTGCGCTATGCCACATGGATTAGCGTATGGCTGCCAATACCGCCGGAACTGCCACCGGTTGACATCACTACTGAGAAAGCCGAAGTTGCTCTGACCCAACCCGACATATATGTTGAAGCACCAGTGATGGAGCGCAGCACCATCTTCGCACTGAAGACCAACCTGCTCTACGACCTGTTGCTCGTGCCTAACATCGGATTGGAGTTCTGCTTGGGCGATGACCTGAGTCTTGCCACCAACTGGCACTACGCATGGTGGAACACGGATTCTTGGTACTGGCGAACCTACGGAGGCGAGATTGCTCTGCGCAAGTGGTTCGGCAAGGCGGCTCAGGGCAAGCGGTTGACGGGTCATCACCTCGGCATTTACGCACAGGCACTGACCTACGACTTCCTCGTTGGCGACCACGGTTATCAGTCGGGCGACCCAGGACAGACGCTCTTCGACCGCGCCAGCTATGCCTTCGGCGTGGAATACGGCTACTCTATGCCTATAGCACGGCGCTTGAACCTCGACTTCGTGATAGGCCTGGGCTATCAGGGCGGCAAGTACAACGAATATTCATATATTGACGACTGCTATGTGTGGGAATCAAAGAAGCAACGTAACTTCTGGGGACCAACCAAGGCAGAAGTTTCACTGGTATGGTTGTTAGGACAGAAATGGCGATTCATAAAGAAAGGAGGCAACGAATGAAGCAGCTGAAGTTCATTCTTATTGCCCTCTGCCTGATGATGATGACGGCGTGCGAGCACAAGGATTTCTGCTACGACCACGGCGGACACCAGGAGCGCATCGAGTATGAGATAAATCTCAACTACGACCGCTCATGGGAGTATGGCATCGACGGCAACAACTACTGGCTCAACCACTGGCAACCGATATGGGGGCTTGACTATGACGCCATACGCCCGGCAGAACCAGAAGGCGCGCGCGTACATATATATTATAATGACGAGATGGAGTCGGAGCGAAACCTGAGGAAAAAGGGTTCGTCGGTGTTCTTCCAGAACGAGGGCTACTACGACATGCTGTTCTACAACAACGACACGGAGTACATCCTCTTTGAGGGAACAACAAGGTTCACCACCGCCTATGCCACCACCCGAAGCCTTGTGCGCTCAACCTACCGAGGCAACTCGAAGATAACCCGTGGTACAAAGGAAACCACCATGACACCGCCCGATATGCTCTACGGTGCATACATCGACTCGTTTGAGGTGAAGAAATCTGTTGAGACACAAACGCTCGACGTCACCCTCCACCCTCTCGTATATACCTATCTCATACGCTTTGAGGTGTCAAAGGGTGCAGAGCACATCAGACAGGCCAAGGGTGCTTTCGCCGGAATGGCAAAGGGCGTGAACCTCTACGATGGCCGCACCAGCAACGAGGTGGCAACGGTGATGTTCGACTGCGAGACCATCGGCGACTTCGGTGTTCAAACGCTTGTAAAGTCGTTTGGTATCCCCGACTACCCCAATCCTCACTACACTCGTGGAGACCGCCAGTACGGTGTATCGCTTGAAATGCTCTTGAAGAACGGCAACTTCCAGCAGCACGACTTCGACGTTACCGAGCAGGTGGAGAATCAGCCGACAGGAGGAGTAATCGTAATCAAAGGCATCGAGATAGACGAGACCCGCGACGAGAGCAAGGGCTTCATCATCGGTGTAGATGGATGGGGCGATGTGGTTGACGTGCCGCTGCCGCTGTAAAAAGCCCCCTCCTAGCCTCCCCCTTGGGGGAGGAAATAGAAGAAGATAGAGGAAGATAGAAGACATTTGCGTGTCAAGCTCCCTCTCCAAGGAGAGGGTTGGGGTGAGGCCGCCCTTTAACTCCTACACTCCTAAAGAAAAAAATAGAAACAAAATATAAACATTATAAAAACAATTAACAAATTTATTAATAACACTTTAATTTTTAAGCTTATGAAAAAAAGTTTATTTATGCTTGGTCTGGCTGTAGCAGCTATGACAAGTTGTTCAAACGACGAGCTGATGGAAGTTAACACAAACAACGTGATTACTTTCGAAAGCCATGTAAACAATGGTACACGTGCTGCTGTTACCGATGGTGGTCTGACAAACTTCTTTGTTTATGGTTACTATGAAGATGGCGGTGTACAGACAGTTTTCAATGGAAAAGAGGTAACAAAGAGCGGTTCTGCTTGGACTTATGCAAACCCTGTTCCATGGACTGGTAATATTTACCACTTCGGTGCTTATGCTACTGGCAATACATCTACAACAGTTGCTGGTGTAACTTTTGCAAGTGGCGTTCTTACAATTCCTAACTACACAATAAACCAGGAGCAGGATTTGGTTGCTGCAGTATCAGGTAACGTTGACAATACAGGTTTGGCAAATGCTGCTGTTGCCTTGAACTTCAAGCACTTGCTTTCTAAGGTTAAGTTCACAATCAACAATGCAGCAACAGAGAATCTTACTATGGAAGTTTCTGCAATCACTTTCACAGCTAAGAATCAAGGTACATGTGCATACAATGGAACCCCTGGCTGGACTCCAACAGCAAGCACAACAACTTTCACATACCCAGCAACTACTTCAAATGTAGCTCAGGGTGGAACTTATGCTCCTGCCGACAATCTTGTTTTGCCACAGACAACAAGCGGTCTCACAGCTTCTTTCACTGTTAAGTTCTACAATGGTTCTACATTGTTTGACACCAAGGAGTACAATAATGTAGCTCTTAATGGTACTGTAGCGGAATGGCAGGCTGGTTATATCTATAACTACACAGCTAACGTTTCACCAACAATGCCATACATTGAGTTCACTGCAAGTGTTCAGGATTGGGTTGATGGTACAGGCTCTAATATCTAATATTAAGGTTTAATTTATCTCTTGGGCGGGTTGCCGCCCAAGAGATATTTCAAAAACAAAACATTCAATCAAAGCAAATGAAGAACCTACTGAAAATACTGCCCCTGATTCCTCTGTGTCTGGCTTGCGGTTCGGACAGCGAAGACGATATGACAGCCAGCACTGGCAATGCCATCGTGTTCGATGCTCGTATCGACAACACCCGTGCGGTAGCAGGCATAACAGATATTCAAACCGACGGTTTCAAGGTTTGGGGAGGATACGGAACTACAACCGTGTTCAACGGGGAGAACATCGTATTAGGTTCTGACAATATCCACACAACTGACAAAAAGTGGACATTCAACACTTATAATTTCTATGCAGTATATCCAACAACCGTTAATGCTGCATATACCCCACCGACAACATTCACCATAAACAACTATAACGTAAAAGACAATCAGGGGGCAGACCTGATGATTGCAACGGCAACCAGTCATGTTTACCCAGACAACGGCGAAGCCGTAGGCTTATACTTCCGACACGCTCTGACGCAAGTGGAGTTTGTGGGAAAATCACTGTCGGCAATAGCACCGGTGTTATTGAAAAAGATTACAGTATATGGCGACGGTGCGCCTGCTACCGCTACCTACAACGAGAGCACACAGGCATGGACAGCCAATAACACAACAACCCAAAGCAACCCACTGCTCACGGCCGACAACGGCGGAAGCGGCTGGGACTTGACCAGCACAGGAACAACGGTCGTAAACGGATTAATGGTTTTCCCTAAAGGAAATGCCGACAACGTCTATGTTGACTTAACTACATTTGACGGCAAGACAGACAAGACCCTGACTTTAACAATACCTGCAACTGAATGGGAAAACGGCAAAATCTATCGTTATACATTCACGCTGGATCCAGAGAATAATCTCACCATTACACTGAAAATAAAGAAATGGAACGAGCTTGACTCTTCCTACAACATAACATTCTAAAGACAGGAGCAATGAACTTTAGCAAAAATATAGAAAGATTGACAATAAGGGGCTGTGCCATTATGGCGTTGCTCGTTACACTATTGTTGTGCTCTTGCAACCAAGACAAGACAGATGATTTGGTTGAAGAATCGGAGAAACCAAGTCTGATAATACAAATAAGTGCTGATAATACAGAACCTACAAGAGGAGTAAGCGATGACCCAAACAACGCCAACAGCACCTGGACACCTATGGAACTGCTGACTGACGGAAGCCGCCTGTACAGAGCGACACTGCTGCTGGTTGACGAAAACAACATTCTGATAGGTACAAAAGATTTTGATGACGATATAAGAACAAGCCGCCCCACAGAGGTTACGGCTACATTTACAAACTTAAAGCCAAACACCACATACAAGTTGTATGCAATAGCAAACTACTCTGCCATAGATTCGTGGGCAGGGCTGGCAAATTTTCCTAACATAGCAGGGGTAACTGTTGGCAACGATATAACAACGACGATAAACGCACTTACCAATTACACCCTTCCCGATACCGGCACTGACTATATCGTATCAAAGACACAAGTACAACCTCTAAGCCTTGTGATGGACATTACCACGCCAGTTTACGGAAGCAAACAGGTAAATGCAGAACTACTTCGCACTTATGCCCGACTGAGAATTGAAATAGAGAACAGAAGCGAAAACCAGGACTTGAGAGTGAACAGTATTGTGTTTGGCTCAAACACTTCCAACTTCGGTTATCACACAACCCCACTGATGCCTGTTGCCGACGACAACATTCCAAACGCAAACGGGCGATTGGACTTTGACGCAACTGATGCCATCACAGCGTTTGTAAACAATAAAGACAATCCGCTGATTATACCAAAACTGGATTTATCAGACCCTGATAACAACAACTCTGCAGTTGCGTTCGATGCATACATATACGAGAACAAGAATACAAACGGATTCAACTATAGCATGAATTTGGGATTCGGCAAGGAGGTTTATGTCGAGACAACAAAATATGTAAAGGGCGATGGGGCTAATTCTCCTACCGGCAGTGCTGACAACATATACATGATTGGATATTACAGAAGTGGAAAATACAGATACCTCACTGCAAACAACAATGGTGTTGGAGTGACGACCAACGACAAAACAGAATTTGACAACCAAGCGCAAACCGTATTCTGGGAAATAGAACATGTGAATGGCAACACATATAACATCCGCTCTGTATCACAGGACAGTTATCTTGATATAACAAGCGATGCTGTGCTAAACGAGAACACCGCTAATCTTACTATTAATTCACAGAATATCTATAAACCAATATACATCAAAAGAAACGGTGATAATGACATTAATGTTGGTACAGGAGATGCATTAGACTTCTACTTCTTCCCGATAAGCAAAAAAGGAAATAATAAATATGTAAAGGGCCAACGGGAAAATTCTCCTACAGGCAGTGCTGACAACATATACATGATTGGATATAACAGAAATGGAACTTATAGATACCTCACTGCAAACAACAATGGTAGTGTTGGAATGACGACAAACAACAATACAGAATTTAACAAACAAGAGCAAACCGTATTCTGGGAAATTGAACATGTGAATGGCAACACATATACTATACGCTCTGTAACAAAGGACAGATATCTTGATATAACAACAAGCGATGTTGTGCTAAACGGAAATGCAGTTAATCTTACTATTAATTCACAGAATATCTATAATCCAAGATACATCAAAAGAAATGGTGATAATGACATTAATGTTGGTACTGAAAATGCATTAGACTTCTACTTCTTCCCAATAAGCAAGGAAACGGGAAAGGAAATTGTATCTGAAGGAATAGAAAGAGATTTCGACATCCCGCTAAGCACAATTATTGACGGTGTGTCAAAACCGACAAACATAATACGCCGAAACGACTTTATAAATGTATTGGTAACTGTTTCATACAACGAAAACAGCGGCACTATAAACTTCCATGTCAGCGACTGGAATACTGGAAAAGGCGGCGATATTACATTTGACTAATATAGATAGATTGATTTATGGCTAAAGAGAAATTTTTATATATATTTGCTGCAATAATCATGCTGGCAACAATCTCATGCTCTGAAAAGGAAGAGTTTGAGCAGGGTTTGTTGGGCACAGAGGAGGCATGGGTGACATTAGATTTCGGACATAAAGAATTCAATGATATAGAAATAACTACGCGTGCGACGGTAGGCGAGATTGCAGAATCACGAGTGCTTGACCTTTATGCGCTTCTGTTCGTTAACGACAAGTGTGTGTATAACCAGCACTTTGGTAGCGAAATAAAAAAAGAAACACAGGATGAGGTGACACAGGCAGCAGGTGATGGGACGGAGGAGTGTTGGTGGGTGCAGAACCGAACAACTACAACCAACACAGGTTCTGACAACACCACTAATGACACCCACGGTACTATCTGCATGAAAATGCCAACTGTATCCAATGGCGAATTATACCTTATTGCAAATGCAAATGCCTATACAGTGAACATCTCACCTGAGTTGCTCGGCTCCATTAAGACAAAAGCCGATTTGGAAAGCATTACAGCAAAGATGGGAACTGCCACAATGACACGCTATGGTTACTTCCCTATGGTGGCAAAGGCTACGAACATCAATGTTGCAGGGCACTCTATCAAGCAGGGAACAACAAACGTAACGGCAGAACTGATAAGACTGGACGCAAAGATTGATGTTAACGTAACGGCAGCCATTAATGCAACCTCTACGTTTAACGGAGTGCAAATAAAGGTGGTTGACTTCAAGCCTCTATCATGGGAAATAAGAAACGTACCTGATGGCGCATATATTATCGAAGGAACAGAGCAGTATAGCTCTTATTTCAATTCTGACCCATACAACTTTGAGAGTTCTACACCAACAACTCTCAATGGAGCAAATACCGAGAAGCACTCTTTTTCTTTCTATATGCTGGAAAACAAGCATACAGCAACAACGCCTAACTTCCATCAAAGAGACAAAAGAAAAAAGAACGCCAACGGCGAATATCTTTATCCTCTGCCAGAAACAGAAGAAGATGAAAAGGACATCTGGCAATATGCTCCAAAAGATGCGACCTACATGATAATCAAGGGTACATTGATGATGCAACCATCAAGTCCAGACGACATTATCAAAGATGTGGCTGCGGACGTTACATACTATGTTCACCTTGGCGATTTCAGCAACAACAAGAACAACAACTATTCTATTGAGCGCAATTCGCACTATACCTACAACATAACACTGAAAGGCGTAAGCAACATAGAGGTTGAAGTGCTTAACGACACCGAGAACCAGTCAGGTGCCACAGGTGACATATATGCCACTCAGGAAAAGATTTGGTACTTCGATGCCCACTACGAACAGTTGGCTCAGTTCTTCACTACCGAAGATATTGACGAAGAAGCCATGTCATGGTATGTTAAAACGCCATTCGGTCTTGAAGGTTCTCCAAAAATAAACTCAGGATTGGATTACCATCAGAACGTTTACAAGGATGAACTGAAGAATTATGACTACAAGTGGTTGTGGTTTATGATAAATCCTATTGTAGATGGGAAATACGACAAACGTAACCAATGGTATCCAGGCGACCAGTACAAAGGCGAAGCTGATGGTACAGAAAAGCGACTGATGGATACTGACGACTTTGTGCAATACATCAGAGAGGAAAAGGTAAAATATCTGAACGGTCAAGAAAATATATTCAGACAAGACGAGAACGGAGAATACGGTATTGCCTTTACTGTATATGTTGATGAATTCTATTACGACAAACACCCTATAGACGGTTCTATGCCTGATGGTTTCTGGAAACAATTCGTCAACAAGACTGACAGACTTTTCCATTTGTATAGGGTAAATAGACAAAGTGATGACAAGGAAAGCAGCGTAACAAATGCCGTGATTACAATCAGACAACGCTCAATACAGACTCCTTATAACATAGACAAGGCATCGTTGCACGATGGTTGGGGATGTGAAGTGATTGACGAAACGGCAAACAGTGGTTTCTTCTTCTATAACCCAGACGAAGCATATAATACCAATGCTTCAAACTTCAGGGATCCTGTAACACAGAACAACTCGAAATTTAATGGGTTATATAACACTGCCATTCTATGGGGAGTACTTAATAATGTTGCAACACCTTCATTCCAAGATGGCATTAGATGGGACACATATCTCGATTATGAAAGAGAGAATGAGCACACAAACAACAAGGGATTCAAAACTTACTTCCTTAGGGACGATTATGCAGTGATGAGATATGCCCCGATGCTAAGAAATCGTGACAGCAACGGAGACCGCGTCATTGATGCGAGTGAGCTGAAATGGTATATAGCTTCTATCGACCAATTGGATGGTCTATATCTCGGACAGTTGGGTCTTTCACCTGATGCTATTCTTTACTCAGCAGAAAATTCAAGCAGAAAAGGCACCGTTGGCGATGATGACTACCTGCAGTATAACGAGATTACGCAAGACCATCCTTTCAAGAGTGCTCACAGATGGAGAAATCATGTGGTAAGCAGTACAAGCACAGGCGGGCATCCTGTGACACTTTGGGCCGAGGAAGGAATTTCTGTCAGTAACTACGCTACACGACATAACAAGCCAGCACCTTATTCTATAAGATGTGTGCGCAATCTTGGCATTGACCAATACTCTGAGGCAGAAGCACGCATTGCATTGGCCAACAAAGAACTATACCCCACTCCACTGGTAAGGGTAATAGCACCAAGCAGTATTTCAAAGACGGCTGTATATAAGTTCGATCTGACAAATATTAACAGCGCGTCAAAGCGTGTTCCTACGACACTTGAACTAGAACCGAGCAATGAGCATGATGTCAACAGTCGTATCAGCGACGGATTTGTTACAGGTGAACTCATTGAAACTGGTACTTACGAAGGTAAATTGTATAATGACCTTATTGGAGGAAATTCTCCTAGTCCTTTAGATTGGCGTGTACCTAACGTAAGAGAGTGTGCCATAATGTCATTGTATTGCCCTGCAGCTTGGTGGGACGGATACATTACAACCTGCAGTTTTTATTCAAACGGGAAAAAAGGCAACAACAATCAATGGGGTAATGGAAATGACGATCAATGTGCAAGTTGGCAGTTTGGGGCCAACTACATATCCATTGGTAGTCATGGCAATGCGACCAAAACACGATTGGTACAAGACTGGACTCCCGATGAATAGTCACGCCTAAACATCATGATGAAACAAAAAAGATTGCACACCAATCTCAAATATACAAATAGACCTGATACAACTTGAACATAAACATCGAGACGCCGCAACTGCGACGTCTCTTTTGTTGCTATTCGATTGTAATGAATCGTAAGGCAACTATTGGTTGATATTTATGATTGGTTAATCTTTTGCAGTAATACGCATCAAGGTTCTCACTACCTCTGCACTGTTGGAGGCGCTTCCGTTGGAAGTAGTTTGACAACGGACAGCATAAGATTTTAGATGGTAGCCAAGGTTAGTTGTCGAGAGCTGCTTCATGCCACGCTGCTCTCGTGAAGGCAGACAGAGCCACTTGCAGATGCAAAGTTCACTAACATCAAATGATGGTCGATTAAAACCTGTTGACCTCTGCAGGAAAGAAGAACGTTGCGAATGGTTGCGGCATTTGGCAACACAATGCTTGTCACAGCCAATAAGACTGCCACTAAGGCAATAACACCTTGACATCAGAATACTGTCTTGAGCAGTGAGACAAGTGGCAAATGCCAAAGAGATAATGGCTGGTGCGAAAAACAAAAAACCTCTTTTCATAAAAAATAGTGTTTGGTTTATACTACGTTTATAGTCGTTTTTTAATGATGCAAAGATATTTATTTTGGAAAATCATTATCATCGCTATTGCCTATTTTTATGATTGAAAAATGTTAAAAATATCAATTTGAAATTTTAAGCATACCAAATTGTGCAGATTGATAGTAATAAGTGTTAAAACTTGGCTCCAAATAAAGGGTTGAAAAATTGAAGGGTTGAAAAATTGAAGATTGAAAACCCCTCCTAACCTCCCCCTTATGGGAGGAAAAAGTTGAGAGTTTTGAGATGAGGGTTTGCCTGCACTCATAATTCAAAATTCCTAATTCAGGCGTGAGGCAGTCTGCACTCCTACACTCCTGCACTCCTAAATAAACAAAATCAAAAATCCCTAGAACGGGTAGCCAATGGCAAAGTGAAGTCCCAAACCATCCTTAAACTTAGGAATGTTATAATAACCACTCTTGCCTGTGTCGTAAGGAACATGAAGGGCTATACCAACATCGAGACGAAGCACGAAGAAATCAAGGTCGTAGCGAATACCCAAACCTGTGCCAGTGGCCAACTGAGTGAGGAACTTAGCGGCATCGAACTTGGCATCAGGACGACTCGGATCGTCCTTTAACAGCCAGATGTTTCCGGCATCAAGGAATGCCGCGCCATAGAGACTGCCAAAGAGATTGAAACGGTATTCGAGGTTGGCCTCAAACTTTACATCACCAGTCTGGTCGAGATAGGAATAAACAGAGTTAGGGGCAATATATTTGCCTGGTCCTATACTGCGGATGGTGAAAGCACGGATGCTGTTTGCTCCACCTACATAGAACTGCTCTGTATAAGGAGCATGCTCACTGTTGCCGTAAGCTACGATAACACCGGCAGAAACACGACCTACGAGCTGTGACTTAAAACCGGTCTGCCATGTCTTGCGGAGCGTGGAGGTGAGTTTGACGAACTGGGCGAAAGGATTGCCAAAAAGGTCTTTCTCCTTCTCGTTGAACTTATTGCCTGCCGCCATATAGGCCAAAGAGAGCAGATTGCCCGACTCTGTGACACTGGTTTCCCAGGCTATCGGATTCCTGTATGACGACGGACTGGTATAGGTATAAGTGTATTGCATCTTGGGCACAAACTGGTTGCGCATAGATACATACACTACAGGGTTGGTCTGCATGATAGAGTCGAAGGCTGCCGTGGTATGGCGCAGATAGTTGTAGTCGAGCATGAACGGACTGAAGTCGTGCTTTGAATTGGCTGATGTCTGGAACTTATAGTTTACTCCACCTGTTACGGTGTGCATCTTGAAATAGTCGGCACGATTAAGGAAGTTGATAGCCAACGACAACTTTGTTGACGGAGGTGCATAGAAACGATGACGCTGGAACCAACCGAAGGGAGCTTCGATACGTGGATATTCAATGTCAACGGATGCTCCGTACTCATAGCTGTTAATGGTGTTGTTGGCACCAGCTACCTTTCTTCCTGTCTGCCACTCGTATGATCCGTTCAGACTGAGCGTCAGTTTCTCACCGCCACGGAAGGCATTGCGCTTGGTAAGACCGAACACAAGCCCCGGACCCATTCGGTCGTTACTCTTGAGTCCGAAGTTGGCTTCGATAGAAGCATCGTATGGCTTGTCGAAGACGCAGTTGAGCGTCATGTCGAGCGTGTCGCAGGTGGCAGAAGAGTCGCGCGGAGTGAAAGAGAAGTCGGACATGCTGAAGAGCCCAAGACTGTTTATCGTTGACGATGACTCCATGTAGTTGGCATGACTGTACTGCTGGCGCGGACGCAGTTTGATATCTCGCAACAAGGCACGCAGACGCATCGGTGGCTTCTTGCCTGAATAGTGGACGGAGAGATAGCGGTGACTGATGGAGTCGGTAAGTTTCTCCATTATAGAACGGCGCATCTCAACACGCAGTTTGCCCAGATACCACTTGCGGTTGGCTTCGGGCGCAACATCCTTGATAGGTTGCAGGCGCACCTCTACCCTGCCGGGAGTAGAAACGGAGTCGGCAACGAAAGTAGAATAACCTGAACGATAATAGAAATAGCCGTTGTTGCGGAACAAATTGCTGAGACGGGTGCGCTCACTGTCGAGTCCGAAGACGGTAAATACATCACCACTTTTAATCAATCGACTATCCATTGACGCACGTATCAGACTGTCTTGACCTGATGGATAACCGACATATTTCAACGTGTCAATAAGATAACGGTGGTTGAGCTTAACGTCGTATGCTATCTTCGCCATCTTAGGATTCTTCTGCTCAATGACCTTATGTTTTACAACGGCATCGAAAAAACCGTTGTTGCGGAGCACATTGCGTGCCACATGGGCGCGGAGGTCGGGACGGACGGCACTCAACAAAACCGGTTCGCTGCCAAAGGAGTTGAGCATCCACTTGCCGAACTTCGACTCGGAGTTGGCATACTTATTATATATCCAAAGACGTGTCTGTAATGGCGAGCGGTAATAGGGACTACCGAGAAACGCACCGTTGGGCGCAACTGCCAATGCTGCCTCAACCTCTGTCTGAACATTGATGAAATGGTCGTCGGTGGTTGTGGTGTCATACTTTATCTCTGTCATTCCGGTATAAAGCACCTCACCTTCGGGCAAGTTGCTCGTGACGGAACAGGAGGAGAGGAGGAGTAAACAAGTTGACAAGTTGACGAGTTGACGAGTAAACAAGTTGACAAGTTGACGAGTTGACAAGTTAACAAGTTGACGAGTTGCCTGCTGCATTATATGTATGTGATGCCGGTCTTTTTTCACAATAAAATGTTTTTATACTTATTATTATTTGTCTTTATGTCCAAAACAACTATTTCTCTTTCTTCTCCCCTTCTGCGGTTGCTTTAGGTGTAGTACGGAGCAGAGTCTGGTTGTTTGACTTAAACAGGTCGCTAAGAGCATCCATCTTCTTGCGCCACACAAAACCGGCACCGTATTCGGAGATGCGGTCTTCAAGCAGGTCGTCGGCTTCTTTGTTGTAGAACAGACGCACATAGCGCATGGCAGTCTGGTCGAGACGATACTCAAGTGACACATTGTCGATGAAGGTATTGTCCTGATTACCGCTCGGCGTGTCGTTGCCGCTTGAGAACTTTCCTCCAATGACGAAATTGATGCGGTTATTCCAGAAACGCTTGGCAAACTTAAACGAGTAGTCGGTGTGGGTGTTGCCTGCTCCATCGGCACTTTGGTCGAGACCGAGACTGAGGTCAACGGTGCGCAATGCACTCTTGGTGATATTGTTGATTTCGCTCTGGAGGAACGAGTTGAGGGCATTGTTCATCGAGAATCCGCTGGTATTGCCGTCGGCAAGATACATGCCTGTGGTGAGCATGGTAACGGCAAGCTTGCCTCGTTGCTCTATACTCATGGCAGCAAGTTCGTTCTTGACGGTCATGTCTTCTGGCGCATCAAGCGTAAACTCCAGTCCCATCTTACTGAGCGTGTTGGTTACTTTCACACCGCAGTTGAAGAGCACACTGCGACTGTTGCCTGTCTCCGCCGCAACGAGTGCCTTGACTTCCTCTGTGGCAGTGAGATTGAGGCGCGGATTGAGTATGTCGCCTGTGAACTCGATATAACTGCCTTCCTGAATCTTGAACGTCTTCAGAGGAATGATTGGCAACTCGTATTTCATCTCGCCCTGGTTGAGAGTGTAGCGACCGAAGAGTTGGAAGTCGTCCATCGGATTATAGACCATACGCAGTTCGCCTCCGCCTTCAAGATTAACGTAGTTGGACTGGTCGGCATTAAGGGCACACATGATACGAGCACCTGGATCTACATTGAGCATCATGGTCATGTTAAGACCATTGAGCGGCGGACGCTCTACCTCCACATGGGCAGTGTCCTTGAAGTCGGTGAACGTGACGAGGTCTTTCAGCTGGTCGTCGGTATTGAGAGGCGAGTCTTTCAGTATATAGGTCAAGTCTGTCTTGCCCAGAACGTCGAGCTTGCCCATCATCTTAAGATTATCGATATTGCCATCGAGCGATGCAAAGAAATTGACAAATGCCTTACCATAGGCAATGGAACGGCGCGTCTGCTTGGAATCGACAAGCAGATAATCTTGCGCGCGCATGTTCATCTTCATATTAATGGCATCGAGATTGGCAAAATTAATGTTTCCGTTGACGGTAAGAGGATTGTTATTGTTTCCGAACATGGTAAAGTTGTCGAAGACAAGGTTGCTCTTTGACACTCGGATAGGGGTCTTGTCGAAGCGCAGACGAACTCCGTATGGTTCGCTGACAAGGTAGGAGGAGTCGAGTTTCAGTTCGCCATCGATGACAAACTTATCGAGCGGTCCCTTGATTGCCACCTGTCCGTCGGCATAGCCGCTCATTGCAAACAACTGATCGGGCACGAGTCCGTTGACGGTGTACATAGGCATGCGCACAATATCGAACATGGCATCGAGATAGCCCTTGCCTTCGGTGAGGTATGAACCGCTCAGTATGCCTACTTCATTGCCTTCGTGGTAGATATGGGCATCTACGATGTGAGTGTTCTCGTCTTTGAGCAGATAGACAAACTCACTGCTGAGGTCGCCGACAGGACTCTTTTCGTAGGTCATGTCATGAACAGCAAGGTCGGACAGCAACGAGAGGTTCTCGTCGGCATCCTGCAGAATGCGGAAGTCACCGTTAAGCAGACCTGTAACACGTGGCGAATATGGTATTACCGCCGTTATCTTGTCGAGATCAAAACGGTTTAGGCTGACGGTAATGTCCTGAAGCATTGTGGTATCCTGCTCTTCCGAATAGATTTTCACACCGGTTCCGTCGGCAGCAATGAGATCTATCTTCGCCTTTATCTTCTTGTTGGCACCAAGGAATATATAATTGTCGTCGTTGAGAGCGAAGGCCTTATAGCCCAAAACAGGTTCCTTGGGGCGTAGGCGAATGCTAAGACCACTGTCAACCACCTCGGTAGCTGCTGCAATCATAACACCCAGTTCGTCTTTATCGTCAAAATATCGCAGCCCTATCTCTACACCACGCTCAAGCAAGATACCGTCGAGCAATGCGTTGAAGACAAATTGCGGGTTGCGCTTGTTATTACGTACCTGTCCGCTGAAATATACATTATCCTCTTTTTGGAATACCCGGAACGCCACGGTGTCGAGTTGCAGACTGTCGGAGAATAGCGAATACAGATGACCGTCACTGTTGAAGCCCTTAACGGGAGAGGTGTTGACGTTTAGGGTCAGGTCATCGAACTCAAGTCCCTTGGCACGAAGCATGCCTGCAAACGGGTTGTCATTACCACAGAAAAGATGCATATTTACCGTTGGCAGAAGCGCACGAAGGCGAGGTTGGTCGATGGCCTTTGCCTCCAACTGGCGCATAATCTCATCGCCAAGTGCCGTACCTTGGTCTATCAGATGCATATAACCGCCGCTGGCCTTGAGGTCAAGTTCCAGATTGCCACTGTTCAGCTTTGCCCAGGTGGTGTCTGTGCGGGTGAGCATGTCGATGGTTATATCAGTTGGACGGTAGGTCTTCTTCTCGGCACGGATGGTTATGTCGCTGAGCGAACCTTCAATTTTATGATATTGGTCGAGGTCGGACGCCACATCAATATGGGCGCATATAGAGGTGGTGAGCGGTTTTTCAACCATACGAAGACGATAGAAATCGGCTTTGCGGAGGTCGGTGCTCAGGGTTGCATCTATCTTGCTCTTGTCGAGAAGTGCATCGAAACTCAGCGTACCGTCGGCCAGCTGATTATGACTGACGAGGTTTATCTGTGCTCTGCCGTCAACAACCTGCGCGTCGGCATTCACATCGTTGAGATTCCATTCGCCATAGATGAACTGTGTAATCTCGGCATGGGCATCAAGACGGGTGTTTTTGGAGAAGAAATCGAAGCCTCGACCATCTACATCTACCGTTCCGGAAAAATGATAGAGCGAATCGGTTGGCATGAAGTTATGCAGATTGATGCGGTCAATATTCAGTTGTGCCTGATAGGACTCGGCATCCATATCGAACATTCCGTCGATGGTGATGCTTCCACTGTCCTGACGGGCTATGAGATTGGCTTCATAGCGCAAGCCGTCGGCCTGCAGATTGCCGTCGAGAGTTATGCCCTGAGGTATGGCAATGGCCGAACGGGAATCCATGCCGGCAAGCGATGTTACAAAATCGAGATCGTAGGTGCGGGCCTTTATGTCAAGGTTGGCAAGCAAGGACTTCATATCCGTGACATTCTCGGCATGGCCGTTGGCATCAACGGAGAAGGCAGTGGGCAAACTGACCTTGAAGTGGCCGATGTCCATGCGCTTAAGATTGCCGTTGAGCATGCCATCTAACGTGAGGGGCCATTCGGGATAATGGGCAACAAACGATGACGGCATTGCCTGACAGAAGGGCATGATGTCTTGCTTTCCGATGCTGGCAAGAAGGCTTGCATCAATAATGCCGGGCTTATGCTCGTCCATAAAGTCAAGGTCGAGATTCACACCTGCCGTAATATTGGAATAAGGGGTAGCGATAGACAAGTCGGGCAACAGCAGACGGAGCGAATCCATCACTACCGGGCAACGGAACTGAGTTATTTCCAAACCGCTCTTCTCCTTCAAGCGGAAGTCGCGCACGTTGAGCTTGAGCGTTGGTGCTTGAAAAAGGATGGAATCGACTGAGAGACAAACATTGCCAAGTGAAATATGATTGTAGTCAAAGCCTTCCGAAGGCGGCATGAAATTGTTATCGTAATCTACCGTTCCGTCAACAAGACCGACATGAGCAACGGAGTAGAGTTGGTTGCCGAGGTCTATCAGTGCATCGTCAACAGAGACCTTGCCCATATAAGCCTTGACACTCATGGTGTCGCCTGGCATGTGAAGGGTTAGCGCAGTGCGGGAAACGACAAGACTATCAGCCATAATCTTCCACTTGGCGGAAGAGGAGGTAGTGTCTTCGGGAGTTATGGTATCGTTGAGCTGGATATCGAGCCATGCTCCTTCAAGACGTGCACCGTTGAGTTCTACTGTTTCATTGTTCAGACTGATGCCACGACTCTTTAGAGACATGCGGTCAACTGTGCCCCTGACGGTGGCGGCGGCAATCATATCGGCGGTATTGACCTTGGCATTGTTTATCTCGAAGGCATCGACAACGACTTCACCACTGAAAAGCGGTGACAACTGCACATCTGCAATGATATGTCCGACATGGGCAATGGTATCGCCTTTCTGTTTCACCCCTACCTGCTCAACACTGAGGTCGAGCGGGAACTTCAACGCCACACGCCCTACGCTTATGTCCATCCCTGTGGATTCGGATGCATAATCGGCGGCTTTCTGCACTGCCCAGTTCTGAACAGGTGGCAGGTATAACAAAATAGAGAGTATGATAAACAGCAGAATGGGACTAAGCAAAACAATCCCTATTCCCCAAAAAACTTTCTTCATCTATTGTACACTATATAATAGAATTAATAATGTGCAAAGTAAACGAAAATTTCGGAGAAATCAAATATTATTATCAATAAAAAACGAGGTTTTGTTTTTATTTAGATATATCCTGCCATAAATTGTCGTCAGGAACGGGCGAAACGATGTCTATAAGCTGCTTACTGACAGGGTGGACAAACTGAACGCGACGCGACAGTAGGCTAATGCTGCCGTCGGGATTGCTGCGGCGAGCACCGTATTTCAGGTCGCCTTTAATTGGGCACCCCATGGCTGCCAACTGGCAACGTATCTGATGATGACGACCAGTGAGCAAACGCACTTCGAGCAGATTGTAATTATCTGTACGGCCTATCACTTTATATTCAAGAATGGCTTTCTTGGCTCCTGGTTTCTCGCGGGTATAGGCGTAACTCTTGTTCTGCTTTTCATTGCGCACAAGCCAATGTTCCAAACGTCCTTCCAACTCAGCCGGCTGTTCTTTGGTTATGGCCCAATAGGTCTTATGAACATCGCCTGTACGGAACATATCGTTAAGACGAGAAAGGGCTTTCGAGGTGCGGGCGAAGACAACAAGACCGCTTACGGGACGGTCGAGCCTGTGGACGACGCCAAGGAAAACATTGCCGGGTTTCTGGTATTTCTCCTTGATATAGTCCTTGACAATATCAGAGAGCGGAGTGTCGCCAGTCTTGTCGCCCTGAACGATTTCTCCGCTTTCCTTATATACTACAATAATATGATTGTCTTCGTAAACGACACGCATTATTAATTGGAATAATAAAAATTGAATTATGAATCATGAAAAGGAGTGCAACTGCCCCTCATAATTCATAATTCAAAATTCATAATTTACTTACATGTTCATACCACCGTCAATCTGAATTACCTGACCGGTAACATAGCTTGACATGTCTGATGCGAGGAAGAGACATACGTTTGCAATGTCTTCTGTCTGACCGCCACGACGGAGTGGAATCTTCTGCATCCAACCCTTGCGAACTTCCTCTGGCAACTGGGCTGTCATCACTGTTTCAATGAAACCTGGTGCAACAACGTTGGCACGAACGCCCTTAGGACCAAGTTCCTGAGCGATTGACTTTGCCAAACCAATCATACCAGCCTTTGATGCAGAGTAGTTGCACTGACCTGCGTTGCCATGAACACCTACGACAGAAGACATGTTTATGATTGAACCGCCACGCTGACGAAGCATGATTGGTGCACATGCATGGATAAAGTTGAAGGCTGACTTCAAGTTAACGTTGATTACAGCGTCCCACTGCGCCTCTGTCATGCGGAGCATCAGACCGTCTTTTGTAATACCGGCATTGTTAACGAGAACGTCAATAGAACCGAAATCGGCATGTATCTGCTTTACCAATGTCTCTGTCTCTGCAAAATCGGCAGCATTGCCTGCGTATGCACGGCATGTAACGCCGATAGCCTCTATTTCCTTGCGGGTCTCCTCAAGACCTGCGGCCATCTCATCGTTAAGAACCAAGTCTGTGAATGCGATGTTGGCACCTTCCTGAGCAAACTTGATTGCTACAGCCTTACCGATGCCACGTGCAGCACCTGTAACAAGTGCTGTCTTACCTGATAATAATCCCATCTCTTTAAAAATTAAGTTTATTATAATTGATAATTATTTATCTTTCATTATTTCACGAAATGCTTGCCCAAAGCACCATAAACCATCTTGGCTACCATAGGTTTGCTGTTCTCCTCCGTCATGCCATGCCCCAAACGGCCATAGATATAAGGCACTTCTAGTCCCTTGATGCAATAATGGGTAATGCTGGCTATCATATCGACATTGTCAATGTCAAACTCTCCGTCTTCCTTACCTTCGGTATAGACTTTGCGGAAGAGTTCAATCTCGTCTTCATCGAACTTCTTGCGCACCTTCTCCACCATCCAGATATTACGGAAGAACTCTGCACGCAAGTTGCCATTGCGCACCACCGTCTCCTTAATCATGCTCAAATGGGTATAGATAAGTTCGATAATCTTTTCCATCGGACGTATCTTTTTGGCTGCCAGCTCGTCCAATCGGTCACTGAGTCGCTCAAGTTCAGTCTCAATAACGGCAAAGTAGATATCATCCTTACTCTTGAAATAAGTGTAAAGCGTGCGGCGACCCTTGCCTGACTCGCGGGCAATGTCGTTCATCGTTGTATTTTCTATGCCGTTTTTTGCAAACTGCTGACGGGCAACGTCAATTAGTCTTTGACGAGTTTTTGATATAGACATATCTTATTCCTCCTTCTTTTTCGAAAATTGCACAGTGCTATTACAGTGTGCAAAAGTAAGAGTTTTATTTAAAATAAGCAAATAAAATGAGGGAAAATATTGATTTGCCGATGTTTTTTGGATGCTTGTCTTTCTGCTTCAGACAACTCGCTTTGTGGTTTAAAACTACCGCTTTACCACGGGGATAAGCATAAAGAAACCCATGCGAAAATAGGCATCACAGTTAAAAACGGCAAAAAACATAGGAAATATTTGCTTATTTGAAAATAAATGCGTACCTTTGCACCCGCAATTAAGAAATAACATCGCGGAGTGGAGCAGTTGGTAGCTCGCCAGGCTCATAACCTGGAGGTCACACGTTCGAGTCGTGTCTCCGCAACTAAAAAGGTCGCAAAGTCTTATCTGATAAGGTTTTGCGATTTTTCTTTTATTAAAGTCGGACAGAACCGGGACACTAAGCACATGACTATACACAAAAAAGCAACGGGATGTTCTCACACCCCATTGCCCTTTGAGCTCTAATAACTATTATTAATTAAAAACACTGATGTAAAAAATCTACTTTGTTTCCAAAACCAACGCCCCATCATAATCGCCATAACCCATTTCTGCAAGCGCTTCTTTCCTTTTTATGACAGTTATCGATTCTATTGCTTTAGGGTCTAAAGCCTTGAAATCTTCTTCTGTCGATTTCTTGCCGTTAATAATGAATGCTATCTTACCGGTCGTAGCAGGGCCTTCTACCACAAGGCCCTTGTCATTATTATTCCTTATTTGAACCTTTTCACCATCATTTATAGAAACAACTTTCTTTTCTTTTGGATAGCTAACAACGGTTACGCCTCCATCAGAAGCTGTGTTCTTAGAAGTATTAAGGCGGAACGTCACAGGGACAGTATATTTCACATCCACAGCCTTTCCTTTCTGCATTCCAGGCTTCCATTTAGGCATTCCGCTGATTACGCGAACTGCCTCGGCATCGAGTTCGGCATCAACTCCCTTTACAATCTTTACATCTGTGATGCTTCCGTCTTTCCTTACCACGAACTGACTTATTACTCTACCCTGCACCTTGCGCTCCTTTGCTGATTTAGGATACTTGATGTTCCTAGCAAGATACTGATATAGTTCTGGCGCTCCTCCAGGGAATTCTGGCAATTGCTCAACTACAGTAAATACCTTGCCTACATTATCGTCTTGAGACTTAGATTGTTTTTTAGATGCGGCGGCAAGCTTTGCCTGTGTCTGTGGCGTTATGCCCACCCCACGCTGCAGCACCGCCTCAAGAGTGTCTTGCACTGATACTTTTTCACTTGCCAACAGTTCGTCGGCCATTGCCTCACTCTCTGTTTTTACCTGTCCTGCCAGTGCTTCTACACTCGGACTTGCAAATACCATCGGCATGCCAAAGACA
The DNA here is from genome assembly GCA_045602085.1 of Prevotella sp. Taxonomy (GTDB): domain Bacteria; phylum Bacteroidota; class Bacteroidia; order Bacteroidales; family Bacteroidaceae; genus Prevotella. The sequence continues at coordinate 121,205 of JAZSAV010000025.1, forward strand.
ACAGCCAATAAGGCCAGTCCCTTCAGGCGATGCCAGAAACTTGAATTTTTAGTTTTCATCATTCTGATTCTCCTTTTTAATGAATTGTGATTAAGATTGTTTGCCATGGAGAACAGGCGTTCGCCCACGGACTTCTTTATAAGCAGCATCTGGTACTGCTTGGCGTCGACTCCTTCTTCTAATACGGCATCGTCTGCCTCAAACTCATGAACATCCTGCAACTCGCGGCGCAACAGCCATGCTGCGGGATTATACCACTGATAGATTATCATCAGATTGCAGAAAAGTATTTCCCATGAGTGATACTTACGCACATGCGCCAACTCGTGAATGAGTATTTCTCGCGAACTATTGTAATCCTTTTTGCAGAGAATCACGTATCTGAACCAACTGAACGGGGCTATGTCCTCGTCAACGACAATAATCTTCGCACCATCACGCCTCTCAGCCAATGTTCCTCGCCTGATTATTGCATATAGGCGAACCACTGACATTATTTCACGGAGCAGGAAAAACGCTATACCTATTATATATATAGCAAAAAGCACTTGTATCAGCGACAGACCAGACCGTCCGCCTTCTTCTACAACATCGGCAGAGAGTACCGCACTCTCCAGTTCCACCCAACCGCTGTTGATGGTAACCTTCTCTTCAAACAAAGGCAACGGGCTGTAATATGGAACGGTCAGCGAGAACCACAGAATCAAGAAAATAACACTACGGTTAACCGTATGCATCTTCTCACGACTCAGCAAAAGCTTCTGCACAAGATAGAATGCTATCAGGCACAAAGCCACCTTAAGCGAATAGACGAAAAATACTCCCATGGCGCATTACTGGTTTTCCACTTCCTTTATCAACTCTTTCAGTTCCTCAAGACTTATCTTTTCGTCCTTAACGAGGGCAGACACGGCATTCTTATACGATTTGCCGAAGAACTTGTTCACCACATTGGCAAGCGTTCCGCCACGATAATCTTCACGGCTTATCAAAGCGAAATACTGGAAACAGCGGGCGGTCAGGGCACGATGACCAAGGAATCCTTTGTCTTCAAGAATCTTGACAAGCGTGCTCAGCGTATTGACGTGGGGTTTCGGTTCGTCATAGTGGCTCTGCAACTCACGTATCTGCATATCACCAAACTCCCAATAATGGTTCATTATCTCCTCTTCTTTCTGTGTCAATGATTTCATATCTGTATGTATTTGTTTAGTTACTAAAATAAGATGATTTATGCTTACGACTGCAAAGTAACTAAAACTTTTCGTTATATAACTAATTTTCTTAGTTAATAAAACTAAAACAATTAGTTTTTAACGTTTAAATGGTGTAAATCAATGCACAAAAAGGCACAGCAAAGAAATGTCTTTGCATTCGAACCACTTGCAAAACGTACAATATTCTATTTTTACAAGTGCCTTGTAAGGGTTTTACATACGCCTTGTAATGGTATTACCTGGTGCGTGTAATACCATTACAAGATATTTGCAAAAATCCTGTAATAACTTATCTGCGTTTCTCTACGGGGACTTTGAAGTCAGAAAAACGCGGTGTGGGGTTCTTAGTGTCGATATTTATCAGGTCGTCTGACAAGTACTTCGCCAGTTCCAACTTATTGTCTTTAATTCCTTTGGCGATACAGAGCGAGAAGAGATAGCCACCGTAGTCGGCGGTGTGAGTGCCGTCTGAATAAACCTTCAGACCATCCTCGCCAACGGCATTTATTATGTCCTTGCTCATGCTCCAAAGATCTATAAAGGCACACTCGGTCAGTTCTGCCGCCTTACCAGCGTTCTTTCCGTAGGCATCCATGACACTGGTAGGCTTCAAAGTCTTTCGGTCGAACTTACTCAAAGGCGATACAATCACCGGCACAACACCATGGCGGCGAGCTTCTACTACCATAATAGCCAGTTCCCAGATATAGTCTGTCTCGGCATCCGAATGTGTTCTTATCCAGTCGCCCGCCTTATCGTCGGCAGGCCACATTGGGTCGTGCCCCCTACTCTTCTGGTCGTTAGTGCCAAGTTGTATAAACAGGTAATCGCCGGGCTTGACGCTCTCCATAACCTTGTCCCAACGGCGCTGGAAACGGAATCCCTTAATTGTCTGGCCTGATTCTGCATGATTGGCCACCACCACGTTGCCCTTCAGCCATCGCGGCAGATTCTGCGCCCATGTGCCGCCACCCATCTGGTCGGTAACGGTAGAATCGCCGATTACAAACACGGTCACAGCATCGTCAAGTGGCACAATCTCTATAGCACACACGCATGGATTCTCTCCGTTGAACTGTATCGTCAGTTTGTCGTCCCAGGTAAATGTCTTTATTTCGCCTGTAGCTGGATTCCATTCTCTGGTATCAAGTTTTATTGTATTGCCGGCAGACAGTTTCGGTGTGCGTATGTTAACATTGAAACTATCCGTTAGCGTTACGCCTTTTTCCGTTATCACATTCTCAAGCATCAGACGGCGGTTTTCTGCCCTTACCGTAGTCTTGGAAGTTCCGTTCTTATCGCCGAACGTAACCTTCACCTTATAGTTGCCTTCGGGCAGACGCACAGAGAAACGGAACGCTCCTCCATCGGCACTGCCCACGAAATCATATCCAAGGGCATCAAGCGACTTCCTCTTTCTTTTTGACATACGGACAGTTTCACTCAGGCGTGAGCCTTTCTCAAAACCGTAGCCCATTTCTTCCGAATAGATGTCGGATGCAGAAACGCCCACATAGCCCTCTGCCACTTCACCACCACCGAAATCAAAGCGCAACACTTTCCCGTCTTCAGCCTTTTGTGCCATTACATTTAAAGCACACAAACCGGCTATTAGCAAAACAAAAAGATTCTTTTTCATACTGATGATTTGTTCAAAAAATAGATTATGTTTTTATAATTCGTTCCAATGTGCAAAGATAATGCAAATCGAGCGGAAAACATTCAAGTTTACTTGAAATGTTTGACCGAGATGCAGCTTATCTTATCAAAAGATAATGCAAATCGAGCGGAAAACATTCAAGTTTACTTGAAAATGTTTGATTGGGAAAAAGAAAAGCGTATGTCAGAGCATCACTGCCCTGCATACGCCACAAGAGAAAAATGCTTATGAAACACTATTTATTTTTTCAATATCGCTACTGCCGCCAACAACAATTCTTTTGACATTTCGTGCCCTATCTTTCCACCTGTTACCGCCGATGAAATCTGCTGTACGCAAATGGCACGCTCGTCTTCAGACAAAATACCGACATTATCTTTAACCTTCTGGTAGAGTTTTGTGCAGACATGAAAGCCCGCTGCCTGATTAGCTGCATAACGATTTAGATTTATCACCGTCATCAAGTCATTCAGAATGCTAATGAAAGTCTGGTCGCTTTTCTTTGTGCTCATTCCCATTTCACTAAATGGGAACCTTATATTAAGACTATCCAAATTAGCATAGACATTGTTCAGATTCTGCAAGTCTAAGTCATTCATTTGTATTTGAAATACATCGTTCAAATTACTAATGCTATTTAACACACCTTTTAATCCTTTCTGTTTTGAAGGCTTTACTCCGTATGTATAGAACAAGAATCCGCTTATTTCATCATCATTTTTCGTCCATTCCATGGCGTAGGCATGTCGATAAATCCCGGTAGTGTCTGCCTTATCATTAAAGCAAGCCACATAGTAGTTTGAAGTTGGAGATGAACCTATCTTAACATTGTCAAACATGATAACGCGTGTTGAGGTTGGGTTATTACCTATCCTCACATAGTTGGAATAAGCATCCTCTGCGGATTTCTCAAATGCACTTACTACATTTGCTATTGCTCCTATTTTTTTTGAAGAAATAGTGAATGTATATGTCATGCTTTTTGATATATGATCCCTATCATCTTCTTCAGAGGAACTTACAACAGTATTAGTTATAGCCTTCACTGACTTAAATTCGTCAAATGCTTTCTTGATGTTGTCTTGCGCCAATGTTACTGCCGACATCTGCAACGCAAAAACAAGGATAAATAGTCTTGGTGTCTTCATTTTCGGATTTGTTTATTGTTGTTTATAATATTATTTGTTCAGTCTCGCAAGTGTTTATTATATCGTAATAACCTTCCTCATCAACAGCCAACTGAAGACAATTGTCTTTGTTTTCTATCAATTCATACTGCATAGCCACTTCGTAGTTGTGCAAGGCTCGTGCAACCTCGCTTCTCTGCTCTGCCAACAAGCGTTCGCACTCCTCTTCTACCTTTTTCTTATCTTCATCGCTCAACGTATCCATTTGAACAAGCAATTGTTCGGCAACTGATATTTGAGAAGGTTTTACCACTGGTTTACTTTCATTGCTTACGGTTGAATGAAGTATTTTTGTTGTCTGTATTACAGTGTCTTCAATATTGGCTATCAGATTATTTTCTAACGTCATTATTGTATCTTGCTGTTCATTATGAGCCAAACTGCCATTTATGCCGGGAGAACTTGGCAACAATATTATGGTAATTACTATTGCTACCGCCGCTACTGCCCATGGCCATAATAGCCGATGCCTTACTGCGACTGGTGTATGTGTCATACCGCTTTCAAAATAGGCAAACATCTCTTTATAGTCTGCCCACTCTTCAGGAATGTGCTTTTCGGTGCGGAAGTATTCTTCAAGCGTGCGTTCCTCGTCAAGCGTCGTTTCTCCATTCATGAAACGACAGAGCAAATGACTAATGTATTCTTTTGTATATGCTTTCTTCATATTTTAAATCCTCCTCTTCTTTATTTCTTCAAGTAAAGAACGGCGGGCACGTGCCAATAAAGTACTTACTGAACGGTTGTCTATGCAGAGTAGTCTGGCTATTTCCTCAACACTACGATGCTCAATCTGCCGCATCTGCAACACAGCACGCTGGGTATCAGGCAATCGCTTCAGTTTCTCCTCCAACCACTCTTCATTTTCTTTGGTTTCCAATTGAACTATCGGCGTATTGTCGTCACCAGTATCAATCCTAACATTTTCTTCGATACTGGCCATTGCTGAATGGCGTATTGATGTTATGGCCAATCGACGAGCCATCACCGTAACCAAAGCATCTATCGAGCGGACTTGTGCCAGTTCGTTTCGCATTTGCCACAGACGCAGCAGCACCTCTTGCGCTATGTCCTCGCATTCCATTCTGGCGAGTTGGTAGCGGCAGAGGGTTTCCATTACCTTCTGCCGCATCCGAGGGGCTATCTGTTCAAATGCTCTTTCATCCATCGTCAATACATCTTACATTATAATGACGCAAAGACAAACTGAATGCAAACGAGATTTAACATTATTTCAGAAAAGGAGTCAAAATATCATTGCAAGCGCAGATATTCCTTTAGTGTGTCAACATACTGTTCAAAGGCGTTTGTTCCCTTGTCCGAAATACGGCACAGGGTGCAAGGCCGTTTGCCCTTGAAGGTCTTCTCCACCTCAATATAACCGGCTGCAGCAAGTTTATCAATCTGCACACTCAGGTTGCCAGCCGTAGAACCTGTCTGCTCTTTAATATAGGGGAACTCCGCCTCTTCTACACTAACAAGCAACGACATTACGGCAAGGCGCAACTCTGAATGCAACAATGGATCTAACGGTTTGAACATATACGGCTTACTTTTTTAGCATTAGTCCAGGAAGGAACAGACCAATGAACGCAAATACAAAATATGTAACACAAGGCAGAGCAAATTCAATCATACCTACGGTATCAACAGAAGCTCCCCCAAAAATAACAAAGAGCATCGATACAAATCCAATACTCTCGTTTATAAAACAGAGTAATCCGCCAATTATTCCGCAACCAATGAGCCATTTACTTTTAAGAATATGACCTGTAACTGCAACCGTCATACCCATAAGCAAAACAACCACTGGAGCTATTCTTATTCGATTGACAGTATATGCATCCACTGTTTCTGCTCTACTAAGGAAAAGGTTCCAAATGATTGCAAAAAGAAAGAATGACAAAGTGATGACGGCAAACGTCCACCATGTCTTGCCAATCAGCCGTCCCACAAAATTTACCGGTACTGACTTATATTGAGAAGACATGTTCTTTATCAAGTAATATATGACTATGGGTAATGCAAACCATAGCAGATGACCAAGCGACGTTACACAGAAATAGTTGACAAAGGCAACTACAACAGACAAAAGCATCGTTGACAGTCCTGCAATATACATCGACCTACCTACATCTTTAGATATATTTGTCCGGTTCTGTTCAATCGTTGTTCGTATAATCTCAATACTGCGCTCTGCAGTTAAATCACGGTTTTCTTCCATAATTAAAACATTTTAAAAAGTCAATTAATAAGATTACTAATCACAACCTCTTCAATCCTCCTGCAGAAAGGAATGAATCGGCCTTAAGTTCGAACTACAACGCAAAGATAAACAGGTTTATATTATAAACCAAATAATATTATAAATATTATCGGCTTATAAGGATTATTTAACAGAATAAGATATAACTATTACTGTAAAAGGTATAATAAAAAGAGTAAAGTGAAAAAAGAATCATTTATAATTATAATGCTTTCTCTTTTTCAGATAATCAAGATCATGCTGATGTAGATAAGCCTCCTTTTCAAAGCGAATATTGAAATAGGCTTTAAGCGTATTACGATATTTGACACACAAAACAATCCATTCTATTACATACCAGAAAAAGAAGGGAACATAAAGCAGTTCACGCTGCTGGGCGGTATGAATGAGTTCGTGATTAAGTTCTGTAGGACTTAAATCACGAAGTGTGAAAATCACCCCAAAAAGATTTATTGCCGTGAAATCACCACCAAATGGATGACGTTTAATCTTCACAATTTTCATATATTCTTTATCTTCCTTTATTTCCTTTTATCTTCCTTTAACTCCTAACTACTAATCAGTTGACGAGTTAACCAGTTGACAAGTTGACAAGTTATTTGTTCTTGAAGGTAATGCCTGAACTCCTAAAGGTAATGGCAGCTTAAACTCATAAACAAAAAAAGCCCCGCCTGTATCAACAGGCAGGGCTCATGAAAGAAGGCGGCCTCCTACTCTCCCGCATTGCATTGCAGTACCATCGGCGCAACCGGGCTTAACTTCTCTGTTCGGAATGGGAAGAGGTGGAACCCCGGCGCAATAACCACCCAGTATGACGTTTCCTTCCATTATCACATCATAAGAATGACATCGCACACACAAGAGCAATAAGCATAAACATAAGCTTCGCTAACTGAAGCACAACTGAAAGCAATGCCGTGCAGAAAGCTTTCGGGCAATTAGTAGCGCTCGGCTTTGACGTCGCCGTCTTTACACCTGCGCCCTATCAACGTCGTAGTCTCCGACGACCCTGAATAAGGAGTCCTAATCTTGAGGCTGGCTTCGCACTTAGATG
>JAZSAV010000026.1:0-4074 GCA_045602085.1 Prevotella sp.
GGCTACGCAGAAGTCCGTCTAGGTGTTCGCCGAAGTATTCGTATTGGATTTCCTGTGCATAAGTCTTGCTGACGGTAGAGACGTAATCCGCGTAGATGATGCCGCCCAACACGTTGAATTTCAACGAATCATAGATATCCATAACAAAAACCCTGTGAAAAGAAAAAACAGTAACATTTCAGCCCACATGATTAAACTCGTCCTCAATCTTTTGACAGAAATGATTGTGGGTGAAAGAATAACTGGGTAATAAGCTTTGCAAATATTCCAGAAGTATTTCCCGCCTTTGCTTTGCAATTAAAAGAATAGTGGCGAATACGGGATATTCACGGTCGAGGCAAGATAGCTCGTACCAGTCGATAGCGTCGAAAAAAGCGATTACCTTCCAGTTTTTTAAGGTATCGTCGCCGCGAATTTTTTTTTGGATGACTTGAGATGAAACAGGATGAAGCTTGCGCCATTCCTTGATTAAAGAAACTAAGCCAGTCTGCGAAAAATCGACCCGATGAAAGACCGGTTTTTTTGTCACGTCTAAACAAAAGTCAATGTACAACTTCTCCATGTCAGGATTAGTCTGAGATTCAAGAAGAATTTGATAGGGTGTGTAATGCCCATTGTGAGAAGCTTTACGCCCAATATTACCTGTTACTTCGTTATCAGCACCCCAACCGCAGATATAAGAACCTGTCTGAACTTCCTTGAGCTGACCTCTAGAATCACGAGAAAAACGGAGACCTTGAACGAATTTATAATCACGAGCCTTTTTGCTCTGGTCATATAACCTATCAAGGAGTTGTTCATAAGTCTCGCCTTCACGTAAAACCTTTTGGTGAAGAGAATGCTTTTTCCAATACTTAAGAGTCTCCCGCTTAGCAGCTTTTATCCAGTAAGCGTCAAGCTTCTCTTCCCAATCAAGTACTTGATATTCTTTGCCGCGAGTAGTCCACATAATGCCATGATAATGCGGATGCCAGCCATTATCCTTGCCCCATGTGTGCTCCATTACTTTAACATGATGAGCTATCGGAACAGCTTGATTAAAGTCGTGATAAACATGTCCATGAGACCGCTTGAAAGACTTCATGCGAAAGAACTTCCACGTGTTGCGCAAAATCTCCATAGTCTCCCGACACCCCATGAACCGCCAATGAGGAATTGTCAACGTGAACATGAAACCAAAGTATTGCTCATGCAACGCCTCAATAGCAGAAGCTATCTTAGAACGATATTCTTCCATAATTAAGGCTGTGCATGTAGGACAACAAAAAGGATTCTTGCAGTGAGTGTGCCCATGATATTTAACTTCGCCTTTGTCGTTGGCTAATAAATAAACGCCGCCAACCAACTTGTTGACAGATTGACCACAGTAAAGCAAATTCTTAAGCTGAGACTGCTGCCAATCAGGCAACTTGCGAATATAACGCCGCAGATAATGCTGGCTCTGATAATCAAGTACGTCTGCCATGGTAGTTTACCTTAGGAATTCGTGTCCGGAGTAATCGGACGTGTAACAGTAGTCACAATCTCATAGTGAACGCCAGTAGTCGTCCATTGCTCCTCAGTCGCATTACTATCCCGCCAGTTAGCCGGCTGAATGAAAAGAGCCATCGTGCCAGAAGTGTAAGTAGTGTTTGCCGCATTAACTGCATTTTGCAAAGTTTGCGGGTCTTCTGGGTCGGTTATCGGATATGCTATATCAATCGTCCGCGTAGTTTCCTCGTCGCCGCGCCTCAAATTGAAGATTAAACGACCAACTGTGCGGATTTCATCAACGCCAATCGCCATTATTCAACAACCTCCTGTTCGGTTATCCAGCGCATATCGCTCAAAGTGCTAGTCGAAAAGCTGCGCAAAGTCGCAATAAGATTCGTAATCGAACCACCGCGGTCGGGACCAGATCCGGGCGAACCAGAACCGCCGCTGATGTTTAAACCAGACAACGACCGAACCGAAGAATAATCGCCAGAAGTCGCCCGATACCGAAAAGTAAATCTAGTTGCTGCCTCCAATGACGCCATAAGTCATTCCTCCTTTGAATACGTATATTAAATAAGGCAAGAATTTCTCCTGCCCTGAGTCCAAAAATAACTATATTCTCATCGCCAACTGCTTCACGAATTTCAACGTTCGCCCCGTCTAAGGTGCCTAAGGTTATCGCCCCGTTCATCATGAACTTCATATTGCCCGTGCCAGAAGCCTCTTTGGAAGCTGTGCTAATCTGTTCAGAGACATCTGCCGCAGGATATACAATCTCCCCAATCGATACGCCAAAGTTCTCAATGAAGACCACCTTTAAGCGGTCGCTCGCCGCCTTGTCATTGTTTATCCTCTCCGCCAATGCGTTAATAAGCCGTATCGTCTCCTTTGCTATATAATAGCCAGCCGCCGCCTTGCCCCCAAATAGATACGTCGTCGGAAGAGGTTTGTAGCTAGGGTCGCTCTTAATCTTCTCGTATTGCCAGATAATATGCAGTGCGTTCATCAGCTGCCGCTTATAAGAATGTATCCGCTTTACCTGTATATCAAAAATCGTAGTCGGGTCGATTGAGAGCCCTTGTTGCTTTTTTATGAAGTTCGCAAGGTCGGTTTTGCGAAGGAGTTTAATCTCGTCAAGTTCTTGCAGTACCTTCCTGTCATCTACTGATTCGTTAAAAAGGTCAAGTTGCTCAGGGTGCCTATGCCATACCCTCGAACGGATGGTTCTATCGATAAGGTCAGCCAATTGAGGATTGTTGCCCATTAGCCAACGCCGATGCGTGATGCCGTTGGTCTTGTTATTGAACATGCGCGGCCAATACTCGTAGAAGTCATGTAGCGTCGTCGATTTGAGAATGTCCGAATGAATACGTGCCACCCCGTTTACGCTGTGCGAACCCACGATTGCAAGACGTGCCATATGTACTTCCCCGTTCTCTATTATAGACATTGCACGCAGTTTATCTACATTATTGGGATAGCGCGCTTTGACGTATTCGAGATGGCGGCGGTTCACCTCGTCGATGACCATATAGATACGCGGCAGAAGCGTTTTGAACATGTCCACTGGCCACTTTTCTAAGGCTTCGGGCATAATGGTGTGGTTAGTGTAAGCGACGACATTACGTGTGATAGTCCATGCCTCGAGCCATTCAAGGTCGTGCTCGTCAACAAGGATACGCATGAGTTCAGCAACGCACAGGGCAGGGTGGGTGTCGTTAATGTGAATGGCGATTTTCTTATCAAGAGCGCGGATATTGCCGCCAGAGCGGACAAAGTGGCGGATAATGGACTGAGTGCCAGCGGAAACGAGGAAGTATTCCTGAATAAGGCGCATGCGCTTACCGTCGTTAGAGGAATCGTCAGGGTAGAGGTATTCGGTAATGCTCTCGACGAAGTGACGGTACTCATTTTTAGCGCGCATCTGTTCATGGTTGAGCATGCCGTAATCGGAGAAGTCGCGATTAACTTCAGCATTCCACAGGCGCAGAGTATTAACGGTTTTGTTGTGGTAACCGACGATAGGCACATCATAGGGCACAGCCATAACGGTCATGGCGTTTTCATGCACGAGCTTTAGGGAGCCGTCGGGCTGTTCCTTCATGTAAGCATTGCCATTGAACTTGACGTTAATCGACTTGTCAGGCTTCCTGTATTCCCACGCGAAACCGAGCAGAACAAATTGGAAATCCTCATGCTGCAGGAGTTCGTCCATCATTCGTACAACGAGGTCGAGCCCCTTTGCCGCTACCAGTCGAGTAACCATTGACACTATCGGAATCTTTCTGCCCTGTGGTAGTCCCAATAGCTCCTGCAACTTTATCTTGTTCTCGCATTTTTTATCGAACGCGGCATAGGCGTCGGAGCCGTCATAGTTAACAAACAAATCTTTATCCGTCGCCGGATTGAACTTGTCATAATCTATCCCGTTCACTATCCCGTACAAGTCGTCTTTGCGGCTACGCAGAAGTCCGTCTAGGTGTTCGCCGAAGTATTCGTATTGGATTTCCTGTGCATAAGTCTTGCTGACGGTAGAGACGTAATCCGCGTAGATGATGCCGCCCAACACGTTGAATTTCAACGAATCATAGATATCCA
>JAZSAV010000027.1:0-1591 GCA_045602085.1 Prevotella sp.
TATTACGTTCCTTTTCGCATGAGAAAGAATAACAGCCCTTATCGTCTTGATTCCACTGACCATAACATTTTGAGATGAACGTTAGCTGTTTGTCAACATCATCAAGCTCATCTGTACTGTCAATTACAGGCTTTTTAATGATGGTCTGTTTATAGCTTTGGTTCATCTGTTGACTGATGAGCACATTATATGGAACATCATCCTTTTCATCTATGTCATCATCATATTCCTCCTCGCCACTATTATGCGGAGTATATCTAAGAGCAATCTGCCGCATACGATTAAGAAGAGATTGAGCTTTGTTAGCATCATTACTCCGGATGATTTCATCAGGACTACATTCTATAGTTGTTGGAAAACGGTGTTCAATGATTGACGTCAGATTTTGGCAAACTGATGTGGCCTGTGACATCTGCCTGTAATGGTTAACTGATGGCTTGTTGCCAGGTGTTTCGTGCGACTTTTATTTCTTCTACCTTGTCCTATATATCGAAAATCCACTCTTGATATGTGAACAATGCTTAAACGTTGTTGTTTTGGCCGAAAACTTTTTGTTCAATTGTGGTTTTCTCTGTATCTTTGCACCGTTTTACTACAGTAAGTTTTAAGGTATAAGGTTTCATTGGTTCTCCCGATATGGAAATTGTTGATAGACATTCGAACGTTGAGCAACGCAACCGTGTGATAGCCATGGCTGGCAAAATGTTTGCTGAGCAGGGCATACGCAAGGTGCGTATGGATGACGTGGCTGCAGCTCTGAGTATGAGCAAGCGTACGCTCTACGAGATGTTTGCCGACAAGGAAGATTTGTTGCTCGAATGCGTGAAGAGGAGTCAGGACAAGAAACGCGAGTTCGCCGACCACGTGGTGGAGACTTCGAACAATGTGCTGGAAATCGTCTTCCGCCTCTACCGCAACGGTATGGAGGAACTGAAGAAAATCCACCCCTCGGCGTATCAGGACATCAAGAAGTACCCTAAGGTGTACGACTTCCTCTGCCAACGGAAGGCTCAGAAGATGGAGAACACGCGCCGCTTCTACGAAGCCGGCATCTGCCAAGGACTCTTCCGCTCTGACATCAATATCGAAATCTTCCAATTCATCACCGACACTCCGATGAACCGCCTGATGAGCGACGACTCACTGATGCAGCAATGGCCCTTGGCCGAAGTGCTCGACACGGTTATGCGAGTGAACATGCGCGGCATCTGCACCGAGGAGGGACAGCGCCTGCTGGACGAATTTCTCGTGTGCGAGGAGAAAGAAAAAACAAACTGAATATAGTTATAGGATATAAATCAATTTTTTAAGTAAAAGACGTATGAGAAGTAAGAACTGCTTGGCATTGGCGCTGGCTCTGTTGTTGACAGGAGCCGTCCGTGCGCAGGAAACGCTGAATCTGACATTGGACAAGGCGTTGGAGATTGCTCTTGCCGACAACCCCACCATTAAGGTTGCCGACCAGGAGATTGTGTTGAAGAAAGAGGCGAACAAGGAGGCATGGCAGACATTGCTGCCCGAATTGAGTTTGTCCGGTTCATGGCAACACACTATTAAAGCCCCTGAAATGAAGTTGGGCGGACAGTCATTC
>JAZSAV010000028.1:0-38293 GCA_045602085.1 Prevotella sp.
TACCGATGCACCGCCCGCTATGCCTTCGCCTATCTCATCGACAAGATAAGTGGTGGCGGCACATGGAATCGCAATCCGTGGGTGTTCGTCTATACCTTCGTGCTGGTGCGGTAGCCCATTCTCCCATCCCCCCTCAAAACAACCAACCCAATTTTTCAACAACAAAAAACAAAAGCAAGATGAAGAACAAGACAGTGATTTTGATTCTTTCGGTATTGGCCGTGGCGATGTACACGGCCGCAGTGATTAACTTCTGTCTGGGCAACGTGCTCAGCGGCATCGCCGAGGTGCTGATAGCGAGCTCCGATGCGCTGATGGCCTACGCGCTCTATCGTGTGGGGCTGCTGGGACGCATGGCAGACACGACGCGCAAGGCCGTCATCGGACTGCTGGAGCATCTGACCAAGGGCGTGCCCGCCACGCTGACCCTGAAGGACGGCAAGGGCCCATCACCCTGGGACACGACGACGACGGCGACCCCGACCCCGACTACGAGTGACCTTCAGGATATAAGATGTAAGATGTAAGAGGTCTGATGTATGTCGGCTCTCTTTTGTTTTAGTTAATTATTGCAAAAAACAAGATGATTTGCAAAAATATCTTGTTAAATGCTTGCAAAAACTAAAATAATTTTGTATCTTTGCATCAAGAAACTTAAAAACAAGGAACTATGGCAAAGATAACTGATTACACGGAGAAACTTCGCTCACAGGTTGAGCGAATGAATGCTCACCCATACAAGGAGACTGACGAGTTTGACGAAACAGGTCTGCGATTCTTCAAGGAGCCGCTTTGCGCATGGGATGAGTTGGAAGACTTCGACGATAAAGATGCCTTCCATATTCTCAACCATAACAAGGAAATCGAGAAGGTGCTCGACGCTTGCAACTTGAAAGTTTTCCTGTATGCAGATAATGGCGGGTACATATATCTGACGTGGTGCTGACAAATAACAAAGGAACTATGAAGAAGAGAAAGGTTTATTTTGTTGATTGCTCAGGCAATCGGCATTTTGAGAAAACATCAACCCTCGCAAGTTTCCGTAAGGTTCTTGACGAGGTATGCAACAAGGCTAAACGTGAAAGGCTGGTTGGCTATGTCAAATCGGAAATCATTGAGGGATAGGCTATGGCAGAGAAACATCCTAACTGGGGCGGCTATCGTGGCGGTGGCCGTCCGACAACAGACAGAAACGTGGCTGTGACCGTCCGCATCAGTCAGGAAGCAGCCGACAAGTTGAAGACCGTCAAGAACAAATCGGAGTTCTTGGATAGGCTTATTAAGGAGAACATCGAATAACAATCAATCAAGAGATATCGCACCAATGAAGACGCTGACCAAAGAATGAACGATTATGGCACACAACAGAATGTACCTACGCTGTAGAGGTTGCGGCGAAGAAATAATGCTGGGCAAATGCATCACTTCTGGGTGGTATTTCTCCATTCCTGAGCAAGAGAAAGGTGAGCAACTGCAAGAATTTCTCGGGAAGCATAGCCATTGCTGCGAGGAATTAGAAGAGGATGCCTGCGGCGGTGTCAGCCCCTTCGACTCTTTTCACTTTGAGCCGTTCGAGCTGACCTACGAGAGCCGCGATGACTGGCAGCAGAAGCCGTCGCTTCAGGACATCGACAAACAACAGCACCCGGAGAAATATCGAGATAAGTAAACCCCCACCACCATCCTCACCGATAAGAGAGACTGCAACGTCGCGGCCTCTCTTATTATTTTTGGAACTATGGAAGACTTCGAAGAATTAAAGAAACTGAAAGTGCAGTGCATCTCGGACATTCGGGATGCACTTCCCCTTTATGCCAATAGGCTAAACAGTATCGACACGCGACTGATGGATTACGTGGAGGATGCGCTTAGCAACAACGCCAGCCACGCGAACCTCTACGAGCTGCTGGGCATCCGCAAGGAACTCCGTCTAATGGACTCCTACGACCTCGACCCCGAACGGGTGAAGCGGTCGCTGCGTGCCATCGAGGGACAATGGCAGAACGGACGGCACGTGAAGGGCGGACTGAAGTTCTCGACCCCTCGCGGCTCACAGCACGTGCGGCTCATGCCATTCCAAGTGTGGCTTATTTTCTGTATTTACGCCTTCAAGGTGGACGTGAGCATGGAGCGCACCTACCACGAGGGCGACATGCTGCTGCCTACGGAATGGGTGAAGGATGGCGAGGTGTGGGACACGCGACGGCTCACTCAGGAGGCGCACTGGTTCCTGACCCGAAAGAGTGGCAAGACAGAGCTGGGCGGCGCGGTCGATTTCACCGAGGTCTGCTTTCTCGGCGATATCAACGGACAGGCACTTATCTGTACCAACTCATCAGAACAGAGCCAGATAGCATATAAAGCTATTCGAGAGTTCGCCATGCAAGTAGATCCTACGTGCTCTAACCGCATGGGCGGAAAGTATTTCCGCATGACGCGCCAAGGAATGAACTGGCAACCGGGACAGCGCATGAAGGGAGAAATTAAGTGCATGGCTGCTGGCAAGACCTCAAAGGACGGACTGTATGCCTCGGTGGTACACGCCGATGAGCACGGACAGGCGGGATATATAAATGCTCATTCTGATATGCAAGCAGCTGTGGATACTTGTTGGGGATCAACAGGACCGCGTAGAGAAAAACTTCTACTCCATACCACGACGGCAGGACGCATAAAGGAAGGACCATATAAGGAGAAGATAGAGCAAGTGGAGAAAATGCTTCCGACGGAGCTGAACTTTCCGCTCGGACAGTCGCACCGAACTCCAGACGACCAGTGGACAGCCTTCTTGCTCCGTCTCGATCCGTGGGAAGTGACTGACGACCTGTCCAAACTGAATGACATGGAGCTCTTCAAGAAGGTTAACCGCTCCATCGGCACCACCGTACAGCCTACCTACTATCGTGAGCGATTATATGAAGCCGCCACAGGTACGGAAGACACCAAGCAGGAGGTGCTGACTAAGGACTTCAACATGTGGCAGTCGGGCAAAGTGACGAAATGGATAGTGACAGCAGACAAAGTTCAAAGGTTGCAAGTAAACCGACGAGTGACTGATTGCCTATATGATGAAGGCTGGCAGACATTCGTAGGTCTCGACTTCGGCGGCAACGACGACTTCATGGCAATTTCCACGCTGTCGGTGAACTATGCCGACGGACTGGAGATGAAAGACAGATTCTTTGTTGATACAATAGCATGGATTACCGATGCAGCGTTGAAGGATTCCCCCAATAAGGCACTCTACGATATATGGGTTGAGCAAGGCTGGCTGAAAGTATGCCCGGGTGAAGTGTTTGATGCATCGCTTGCCGTGAACGAACTGATGCAACTCACACAGTATGGAATCAACCTCATAATGTTTGGTTACGATCCCGCACAGTCGAAAGACCCGATTAATAACATCAAGGCATGGTTGCAATCATTGGGACAGAATGCCGAAACAATAAAGAGTATGTTAGTGCCTGTAGCCCAGAACTTCATGACAATGAATCAGGTTCTGTCACGACTGGAATACATGACACTCGCTGCCGAGCCGTGGCTGAGATATTCACCAAGTCCGTTATGGCCGTGGATGGCTGGCAATGCCTCTGTCACCACCAGTCGCGATGATACCTTGAGAAAGATAGTGAAAACGAGCGAACATACGAAGGTAGATTGCCTTCATGCTCTGCTTGACGCTCTGTTCTGTTTCGACCTGAGCGAAGGCAGGATAGAGAATTAACAAACTTAATAACAAAAAGACATGACATCTAAATTAACACAGCAAAAGCGCAGCGTGATGAATGAATACGCTATGCAGGTAGCCGCATTGATGGGATTTCCGAAGGATTTCTCATGGATAGGTGATAACGCAGAGACTTCAAATCTTGTCACACTGGAGATAGGCGAAGGTGCATATTATATGGACTGGGATGATCTTCAGGTGATAATAGATAACCTTGACAAATGGATTGAGAAATACGGAAGTCGAGAGAATGTGGCTCAACGTATAGACGATTGGACTGAGTGGTGGCTCAGCGATATGTCAGAACTGGAAAAGGAATGGGATGTTGTTGATGTATGGGAGAGCCGCAAGCAGCGTTTTCTCCGCACCGTACCGAGAATTAATCTTGATGCATGGCTCAGAGGTTGTCCCGTTACACCATACGAAGAGAGCATCTACGACCGTAAGACCAGACTGAAAGTGGAGCGCGAGCTGCTTATGCACTATGTGGATGAGTTCGGCGGATATACCCAGCTTCGGGATGTTCTCTATCAAGTAGAAGGACAGTTTAACAAGGTCGCCGAAGAAGTCAGGGTACTTGACGAACAGGCACTGTTGGAATTCCTCAACAGCGAAAATGGCAAGAAATGTATGAACAACCTCACAGAAGCAATCGAAAATGAGAGCAAATTCTAAAATATACATATCAGGCCCTATTAGCGGACTATCGCGCCGAGAGTACATGGCACGCTTTGCCGACGTGGAAGAGATGCTACGTATTCGCGGCTATAAGGTATGCAACCCCACGAGGTTGCTGCCTTGCCGCTGGGCGTGGGTGTACCCTCTGATGGAAAGGGTATTGGGCAAGGCACTCGCGTATCGGCTCACTCTTGCTTACGACTTGCGACAGCTCCGCCGTTGCGACGGCATCCTGATGATGTGGGGAAGCTGGAGAAGCAGAGGAGCGCGACTTGAGAGATTGCAGGCATACCGATGGCGAATCAAGACAATAACATTCTAACCCAAAATTATAACTAAAACTTAAATTATGAAAAAAAACAACGACCCCGACTGGCAGCTTCCTGAAGGATGGGAACCACCAGAGTATGATGTGAGAAAGTTCCTCGCCACGCATTTCCTACTTGGTTGCGGCACGGTGTTCTCAATCATCATCGTGTTTATCCTCTGTCTGTTCCTGTGCGGTTGCACAACGACCAAGTATGTGGAGGTGGAGAAGGTGAGGACGGACACCACTTACATAACTCAGCACCAGCGCGACTCGATATGGTTGCACGACAGCATCCTTGTAAGGGAGAAGGGTGACACGGTATGGTTTGAGAAATGGCACACCAAGTATACAGAGAAGCAGATCCATGACACGCTCTACTCAGCCGCTCACGACACCATCCCAGTGATATGCGAGGTGGAGAAGGAAGTTCCTGCTCAGTTGTCGGCATGGCAAAAGCTCATAATGAAGGCGGGATACCTTGCACTTGCTGCACTCATTGGATTGGTAATTTACGGAATAATAAAAATAAAGGACAAAATATCATGGTAGAAATTGCAATATGGGTGATATGTGCAACGGCATTTTGCACGTTTGCATACTGGGTGTGGAAGACAAAGTAAACCTCAGATGCTATAATGGACTATAGTTATAGAGCACAACCCTTTAAAACTTACAATTATGAAAAAAATCTTTGAATTTGCAAAAATAGTTGCATTCGCTCTTGGTGCCATAGGTGGCACAGGTTGGTCAATCTATAACCATAGCTATCTGATAGCTGCCGGATGTGTCGTGCTGGCTCTGCTCGCATTGCCAGAAGTGAAGAAGAGTATCAAAAACCTGACGGCGTAGAGGAGGTGGCAGAGAATGAGCTTAAAACATCCACAAACAGACGGCACGCGGTCCTTCTGGCTAAGCAGGCTTACGTTTCTGGTCTGCTTTTTCGTTTCGGTGGGGCTAATAGTGGGCGGCTTCTTCACCCCACCTACTGGAGTAATTGATGGCTCCGTCTTGACAGCTGTCGGAGAACTGATGCTGTTCCCAACGCTGCTATATGCCTTCCGCGCTTTCGAACTTGGCACAAAGGTAAAGTTCCAGAAAGGCGACACGACGATAGAGGTGCAGCGTCACGAACAGGATGTGGAACATTAAACACACACAGGAACTATGAGCATAATTTATTATAAGCGTGGCTCTACGGGAGCCGTGGTGAAACAGATACAGGAAGCATTGTTTCTGTTGGCAGATGGTATCTACGGAGCCATGACAGAAGATGCAGTGAAAGTATTTCAGCGCGAGAACGGTCTGACGGTCGATGGCATTGTGGGACCAGCCACACTGGCGAAACTCATCCCTCAACGCCTGAAGAAATCAGAACGTAAGATAACGGAGATAATCGTGCATTGCTCCGCAACGCCTGACGGCAAGGACTACACCGTGGACGATATACGACGTTGGCACAAGCAACGAGGTTATTCGGATGTGGGCTATCACTACATCGTATATCGCAACGGCCAGCTGGTGCAGGGACGTGACATCAACGTCATAGGCGCACACGCGAGCGGACACAACGCGCACTCAATAGGTATATGTTATATAGGGGGAATGAATGCGGAGAACACCCAGCCAGAAGACACCAGAACGCTCAGGCAAAAAGCAAGGCTGCTTTCTCTTCTGGTTGACCTCCGCAAACTATACCCCAATGCCCGGATAATCGGGCACAGAGACTTGTCAGAAGACAAGAACGGCGACGGCATCATCGAGCCTTCAGAGTGGATGAAAGCCTGCCCAAGTTTTGATGCAAAAAGTGAATATCATAGAATTTAAGATTTAAGGTGCAAGCCCGTGAGGGTGCTGTCTTCATTTTTTAACAAACATGAATTTTTTATTATGTTTTTGTTTAACGAATAGGTTTTAGAGTATTAGTTAATTTTCAAAAAATCTTTTTGTGAGGGCTACAGCGGTAGTCCTCTTTTTTTTGTGCTTTTTTTCGTCACTCAGCACGGTGACAAAACAAAATCCATATAACAGGTAAACCTACGATGCTATTTCTCGGATAAGTATATGGCATCGAAGACAATTGAAATAGAGGGGCTTGACGAGCAGGTCAAGCAGTTGCGACGGATGATGAGTGAAGACCCATATTTCCGTCGTCGCGTAAATGCGGTTATCAAGACCGTACTATCAGAGGCACGCAGGGAGGTGACGCAGCACGCACAGGGTGCTATGGACTCCGACCCTCGCCATGCGTACAAGGCCGTGCGCACAGCCGTGTATAGGCGCATTCTCGGTGGTAATCTGAACATATTGCAGAAGCGCAAGGCTGGAGCACCGACCAGTTATCAGAAGCCGAGGAAGGGACTGCCCAAACGAGGCGGAAACCGATGGGGACGTTCGGAGCGCACAAGGCAATTGGAAGGCTACGAAGGAGCGGATAGAGGTTTTATCCTGAGATTTATTAATGCAGGCACACGCGATCGCTCTGTATTGAGTTACACAGACAGAGGTGGCACTCGCCATGACCTCGGAAGTGCCAGCAGTCAGGATATTAAGACACACGCATATACTGCTTATCGTGGCAACATCACCGCTCGCAACTGGTTCGGTCAGGCTTCACAGAAAGCCCTCATGGATGTAAGTGATAAGATGCAAACGTTCATTGATCAGATTATAAACGAAGAATTCATATAAGATATGGCAGATGTAATAACCAGGTTCAAACTTGAAACCACGCAATACGACTCGAAGCTGCGCGACGCGGCCAAGGGCTTGTCGGAGTACACCAAGCAGGCGGCTCTGGCAGGCAGCGAGTTCGGCAAGTTCACCCAGAAGAACGTGGAGGTTGCACGTTCCTTCGGTACTATTGCCACGAGTGCCACCAACAGCAAGGATAAGGTAAAGGAACTTGTAGGTGCATATAACGATGTAGCCAAGGCATACAATGCACTGACAAAGGAACAGCAGAGCTCAGACTTCGGTAAGGCACTCGCTCAGAGTATGAACACACTGAAAGGTCGTATCTCCGAAGCCAAGACGGAGATGAACAGCACCGGCAGCGTGCTCGACTCCCTCAAGGGCAAGTTCATGGTAAACGTCGATGCGCTGAAACTGCTCAACTGGGGATTGACAGCCGCCAAGAAGGCACTCGATGTGGCAAAAGACGCTTTCTTCGCCAACGAGACAAATGTGGATGACTGGGGCAGAACCGTAGCATCTGCCGAGGGTATCTATGACTCGTTCTTGCAAACGCTCAACACAGGTGATTTCTCAGGTTTTTTGAGTCGAATAGGCGAGGTTATTTCCAGTTCCAAAGAAGCATACAACGCACTTGATGAACTGAACACCCGAATGACGGTCATCAATCCCGAACGTACCAAATTACAGGCGCGTGCAACAGAACTGAGAGCCACTATCAGACGTTCGGGCAAGGACAGCGAGGCGGGGAAAGCCGCACAGCAGGAACTCTTACAATTGGAAGGCAAACTGACAGAAGCCTTCAGGACAGAGTCGAAATTGAATATGAATGCCTTCAAGGCTGAAGTGGATAAAAAGCTGAAAGGTGCAGGCATTAAACTCGACAAACAGAGCTACGACTTCCTGATGCGCTCGTTCTCCAGCGACAGAGATTACAAACGACTGGCACAGAATGCGAGTGGAAAGGTTACAAGCGACTATGTGTCAATTAATGCAAGCACAGGCCTTGGCTATTGGAAACAAACGGACACAAGAAACACAAACCAGAAACTTCTTGACCTCTTCACGGACGAATGGAGGCAGAAAAACTCGCCTCTGTTGAATGCCGCATTCTCGGCACAAGGCAGCGCGGCAAGCACAATGCTCAGTAATGCCAGGTACCTGAATAACGGAGGCTCTGGTCGTGGAGGTAGTCGCGGTGGTAACACCGAGCGTCAGAAGACAGAGGAACAACTCAACAGCGAGAAGATTCAGAAACTCACACAGGAATACCTCAAGGCTACAGAAGAAAGGAAAACCGCCATACGTTCAGAAATCAAGGTGCTGCAAGACCGCAATGCTGAGATCCAGCGTATGAAGGATGAAGCACTTGGTAAATACAAGCCAGTAAACTTGACTGGCGCAACACCAGGACAGGGAATAGCTCTCGGTGGAGTGGATATGGCGCAATTCTCGGATCAGGTTGTAGAGGTGCTGCCACCAATTCAGCAATTAGAAGCGGAACTTGAACGCCTTGCAGAATTGCAGGCGCAAGCATGGTCGCCTGAAGTATTCGCCGATTATCAACAAAAAATAGACGAGACAAAGGAGAAACTCGATGTGTTCAAGGGCATAAAAAAAGACTCCGACAACTCAGCCAAGTCTTTCCATGCAGCAGCATCGGCAATCGGTTCCGTCGGCAATGCACTCAACAGCATCGAAGATCCGACAGCCAAGATAATGGGCATCATAGCAGAGGCCATTGCTGGAGTTGCTGCTGGTGCAGGACAGGCTGTCAGCGCAAAGGACACCACGTCGAGCGGCTGGGCATGGATAGGTGCCGCCGCTGCCATCACCGCTTCGATGGTGGCAATGATTGCGGAGATACACAACGCAACTGGCTATGCACACGGTGGCGTCATTGAAGGTACGTCGTTCTCTGGTGACAACCAATGGGCACGAGTAAACGCTGGTGAGACAATTCTCAACCGTGCTCAGACCGGGATAATCGCGAGTGCGCTGCAAGACAGCAACCGTGCAAGCAGTCAGCCATCATCGCCATACGTTAATGGCGAGTTAATATTCCTCGGCACGAACAATCACCTGAAACGTTCAGGCCAAGGAGAAATAGTAACAACAGGAATGCTCAGAAGGATGGGTATAATGTAAGAATATGAGTTGGGATAAAGGAAATAAAAGATGGAGCATGGAGTTCGTGTCGCTGAATGGCACGAACTGCCGTGTCGATATCTACAAGCGTGGCTACGAAGGTAGTGAGGTGGTCACGCTTGTAGGTGCGGCAAATCCATTTGAGTACGAGGAAGAGGACAGCGAGGACACGCTGAACTCCGTGATTCGCTACAGAACCGGCTACCTGCGCATCATCGAAGATAACTACGGCGACTTGGATGAGTTGTACCCTCTGCTCAACACTGACAGGTACATCGAATTCTACTACGGAGATAACCTTGACTTCAACGGCTTCATTCAGGCTCAGGAATTCGAGAATCCGTGGGCTCCCGGACCGCGAGAAGTAGAGCTGCCAGTTATATCTCCGTTAGGGTTGGCAGCTCATACCACGATAGACTGGACTCAATACAACCCGCCGAGGTGGATGTCAATTGAGACGATGATTAACAATATGCTCAGTGTCTTGGACGGAGGCTACGAGGGATATTATTTCCCTAAGATAATCACTTTAGTGCAACCGCTTACAGCATATAGTTATATTTGTAGTTTAACATTCTGTCCATGGGGCAACGGTTTCGACAAGAATACAGACAACCCGAACGGCATCTACGATCCTAAGACGGTAGAGGATGCTTTAAAGAATGTATGCACATGGATGGGATTAATACTGCACGATGTACCCGGATATGTCATATTTCAGCGTCTCGACTATAATGACCAGTATATAAAAAGGCGCGATACCGAGAACCCTTACTATTTGCCAGAAGTCACAGACCTGACACTTGTGTCTTCTGTAGCATCTGGCAGCAACAATGCGTCTAAGGTCATGCCGATGTCTAAAATAGAAGTAAAATTTGCAGGAGAAATAGACATACCGACTGTTGACTTCTCACGATGCAGAGGGCATGCAAGAGGTTGTGCGGTAGAAGAACATGAATTCTGTACGAACTCCCCCGTAATTGCCGATTTCACAGGAGAATATACGGTGTTTGCAAGCGTTAATTCCGACGGACAAATAGACAAGGGCACAATATGCCTTGGCGCATACGGCAGCGGAGGCTTGCAAGAGAATATAATGTTCAGGCCTTCTCCAGATTGGGAGTCGGCAAAGAAAATTGCGACGTACACATTCTACGAATGGAATGGAATATCTTCAAGGTTGTTCTTTTCATTTAAATACGGTGACGGATTAGGCTCGTTAGATAATCCGGGGAGCGAAGGAATTGCAATTGTAATAAGAGCAGGCGGTTATTATTATCAAGAGCAGTCTCATAGTTGGACTACAGAAAGGATCGTATATACGAGAGTATGGGCTGATGGTCGGGATTACTGCGAATTAGGTTTTATAGTCAATCACAAATTGACCATAGAGCCATTGACTGTGGAATTTTATGCTCCTAACAATTCGGACAGGTATATATACACAATCAGCAATATCGGCCTTAAATTATGGAGTAACGCCTCAGACAAGTATCTCAACAAGAGCATTTACGATGTCGATTTCGATATAGAAGGCGCACCCAGCATTGTGGACGCTAATGTAGAACGGGGTTATTCTACACGATGCTATTCGCTTAACCGAATAAGAGTAAATGAAGATTATATCATTGGTGCAACTGAATATGAAATCGTGGAAGCAGAGCCTGAATATCCATATCTTCTGCAAGCACAAGACAGATTGCAAGTCAGCGTCAAGATGCCACGTCAGGATTATACACGGATATACCTCGACAGACTTATACTCTGGGGATCATTGTCCAAATGGCGCGTACTCGCCTGTGGCTTCAAACCTTGGGATGATACGTACATTCTGACGCTACATCATAGCGTAACATTTGACACATAAAAAAGCAATATCTATGTTAGGACAAGATCTACTCATATTAGGACAGAATGGCTCAACTCCGATAGTTGCAGGCGCACGCTCATGCGACATACAGAAAGAGCGAGAGATGATAGAAACCGCCAGCCCGACAACCGGGACGGCCAGAACGTACAAAGCGGGACGCACAGGATGGAGTATCAGCATAAGCACGTTGGTAACATCCCCAGCAACGGATTTGTCTAAGCTCGACGGCAATGAGCCTGTAACTATCAAGGTCAAAGTGCGTGGAGGCAGCGTCATTCTGACCGGGCAGGCATTCTTCAAGCGTTGCGTGGTCTCTGCTGCTCTTGGCAATTTAGTAAAAGGCAGTTTTGAATTACAAGGTACAGGACCGCTCGCACCTCCACAGTAAACCTCCGTGCGTAATGTTTGATTAATAAAAAAAAACGACATGAAATGGCTTAAGATTGAATTTATAAAACAGCATTCACGCATAGATTATGACTGCGAGGATGAGCTGCTGGAGCTGTATGCAGAGGCAGCAGAAGATACCATCCTGTCGTGGTGCAATCGGTCTTACGAGGATCTGATTAAGACATACGGCAAGGTTCCGGCGGGCATTGTTCAGGCTTCTCTCTTGTTGGTTGCGCAAAGCTACAAGGAGCGTGAGCCTGCGAGTGGTCAAAATCTCAGTGCCGTACCTTACGGAACAATCGACACGCTCATTAAACACTACATGATATTGTAGTAGTAAACCTCAAGCCGCAATCGGCTGAAAAGTAAAGAGAATATAAGATATGACAACCAAGAACATCATACAAAGAGGCGACATTGCGAAGTATCAGATCAAGATACAGCGCGACGACTTCGATGTTGAGCGCGACGACTTCTCCGTTACACTGAGATGGGGGATTGCTTCTCCCAATTCCATGAAGATTGAGAAAACGGACATGTACCATGACGAGGAATGGAACGTGTACTTTATGTTTGAGACTTCAGGGATGCTCGGCAAGGTTACGGCGGAATGCGAATACAAAGTGCCAGATTCTGATGCACAAGGCGGATATAGAAAGTCCGTTGACAGACAGATCCTCTGCCTTGTCGCCGACAACGCAACAGCGAAACTTCCGAAATGCCCAGTATTAGGCGAGCCTTATGTGACATACACCCGCACATTCAGAAGCGATGCAAACAGCCTGTATGCTATTGTCCGTGTGCAACCGGAAGTTGTCACATCTTCCAACGGTGAACCATTTAGGGTTCGGAAACACAATCTCGAATAATAAACTACAAGTATATGAGTCAGTATTACGATCTTAATATGACAGGCCCAGAGCTTGAAGAGCGACTCGGCAAGGTGCTGGATAACGAATCCGCCATTGCCGATGAAACCACACGTGCCCAGACGGTCGAAGCATCGAAAGCAAATGTCGATGATTTGCTTGCCGAGATGGAGCGCGCACAAGCTGCGGAAGCAGAGAAGGCAAATGCTGAGGATGTCTATACCAAGGCTCAGACCGATGCTGCCATCGATGCTGACGTTCTCGCAGAGAGGCAGCGTGCAGAAGCGGCGGAGGCCGGTATTGGTGCAGACATTCAGACTGAGAGACAGCGCGCAGAAGCTGCGGAGGCAGAGAAGGCAAATGCTTCGGATGTATATACCAAGACGCAGACGGATGCTGCCATACAAGCAGAGTCGGAACGAGCACAGGCTGCGGAGGCAATGAAACAGAATGTCATAACAGACCTCGATGCTATCAGAAGCGGAGCCGCTGCTGGATCAACAGCCATACAGGCGCATCAGTCTCTCGACAACTACTTCACCAAGACGGAGACGCAGGAGGCGGTGGCAGAGAGTGTGCATGAAGCGGTCGGCATGATTGACAATTCAAGGCTTACCCTGTCGCCAGATGTCGTACTTCTTAATGTCGGCGCAAACGTCACCATTGTCGCAACTACGAGCGACGCTGCGGAAATCACCATCCGCGACGGTCACCACGTAATTGCACAGAGCATAGGAACAGAACTGGTAGCTGTAGAGCCGTTCATTCCAACCTCAGAGTCCTTCATTGACGTGATTGCCGATTTCAAGGCAAACGGAATCACGCATACAGTCACAAGGCAGATCCTCGTCGTTTCTCCAGTCAAGTATGGTGCAGGTCTCTCAGTTGCATCCGCAACCACAGATGCAAGCGCAAGACGGACAGCCGACGGAGAATATACATTTAATGTCCCAGAAGGTGGCGGTTATCTCTGGTTCTGCTTGCCAACAGGCATGAAGCTCGCAAAGGTGCTCATGACGGACGTAGAAACAGAAATGGAACTCCCGGACACCACTACAATGCCGGGATACACAATATATCGCAGTCACAACATATACGACGAAGGCGCAATCAAGGTGCTGCTCGTCGGATCAGAACCTTATAACGAGAAAAGAGTATGACAAAGACAGGCAAACCAATCCCAGAACGAGTGTTCAACGCACAAAAGGGAGGCTTCGTTACAGGTGCGGACAGTATCATCGACGACGGTCTTAATATGTCGCAGGCGGAAATAAACGCTATATTGATGAGTGACGCAATAAGCGTATCGCTCTCTGCTGCCCCTTCACCTGTATTTGTCGGCGTGCAAGCTAACATCAGTCTGGTGGCATCGGTGAACACAGCAGCCACTTCTATCGTTATCAAGAAGGGCAGCACGACGCTTGCATCGGGAAGCGGAACTTCTCTGAATGCCTCAGACCAGATCACTCCTAACGCGGCGGGCAATACAACATACTCTGCTGAATTCGTCGTGGGTTCTACAACCAAGACAGCCACAAAGAGTGTTACTGCGGTCTATCCGATACGAACAGGCACAGGTGCAAGTTATGTGGACGGTACTCCGCTGAGCACTCCAAAGACCAGCCCAGCTGGCACATACAACATCAATGTCGCCCAGAATGGCAGTTATATCTGGTTTAATGTTCCGGCATCAATGACTATCCACGGAGCGACAATGAGCGGCTTCGAATTTCCGCTCGAAGCACCGACTAACGTGAATATTAACGGAGTAGCATATAAGAGCTACCGAAGCAGTAACACTTATAATGCAGGCTCGTTGACAATAGTAATCAGTTAAAAATAAGATATTATGGCAGATAATACTATCAAGATAGGTGGTGAGCTGGAGAGCATGGCGACTGGCAAAATCGTTGCAGCAGCTTCTGCCATCAAGGATAAAACAAGGAACAAGACTCAGGAAGTCATTAATGGAGATGTGGAGCAAGCACTCAACTTCCAGACATCTCGCATTGATGATAAACCTTACGACCCTACAAAACCGAACGAAATGGGACGCAAGGTGTTATCTTCCGGCAAGACGTTTGCTCAACAGGTAACGGACATCAATACCATATACGAGATAAGGCATGATTTCTCCGTTATCGGCAGCTTTACCATGCCAGCTAATTGTGTGTTGCTGTTCAACGGAGGACACCTAACAGGCTCTAACAATGCCGTACTTAACGGTAACAGAACAAGGCTTGAAGGCAACTTCGACTCGCTTAAAAGTGTTATGGGTAATATCGCTCTCGGTGGTACTTACACCAACGAACAAACTGCATTCTCATGGTGGGGCGCATATAAAAATGATAGCAGCAAAGACGTTTATAACGGCAAAATCCTAAAGTATTTGCTTGCTAACAAGGGTGATATTACTTTTGATGGTACTTTCTATGTGAGACTGGGTGAGACCGTAGAAGTCAATCGTCCTATCACATTTACTGATGGTGAGGTATATTGGACTGATGCAGTAGTTGCGCAGCCTTATGAGTACATCAAGCCTGCCGAGGAGTTCTCATTGTATGCTAAGAATGTCATATTCCACAATTCAGGCAATACACGTGGCTTCATATACCATGATGCTGCGGATTTCATCATTGACACCTTGAAGTTTGAAGGATGCTCATTCATCGGTATGTATAGGTCAGTTGTGATCACATTTGCTGACTTACCTTTGACTGACACAATAGGTATCAGGAACTTTGCATTGATTAATTGTACTGTCAAGAATACATCTATGTGCTTCCATATTGATGATGGACAGTTTATTGATACATTCTCGGTATTAGGCTGTGATTTCATTGAGTTTACGGGTTCGCCTCTCTATTTCGCAGCTACAAATTTCCCAACTAAGACGTATGCTTCTGATAGGACAAAATTCTCTTGTGTAGCCAACTTCAAGAATAACACGTTTATCTGTACTACACCTTGCACAAGCAGCACTCCTTATCATTGTGCTGTCCTTGCAGAGCTTGGCACAATCAACTTTGAGGGAAATCACATTGAGGGTATTGCATCAACAATGACAACAGAGAATGGCGAAGAAGTCGGATGTACGACATCTTATGACGCATATCTGTCTGCTGATAAGGTTTTTTATCGTAACAATATCATACGCAATGTATTGGGATGGAGGCTTGATGGTCAGACGAGAGCTGCAACAGGACATCCCCGTGTGGAGATTTTCAAGTCAAAGACTATTTGTCAATCAAAGGTTATCTCTGGTAACTTGTTCGAGATAGACGCTGCATGGCTTGAAGCAAATAATGTCCCAGCGGATGATAATTGGATTGAGATATTCCGTTACGAGCGTCAGCAAGACAATGTGATATTCGAGAATAACACAATTAACATCCCATATACAAAATTGGAAGGTAGAGCCGCAGTTAATAGTGGTTATATTGTCAATATGACAATGAACAATAACACTATTATTGCAAAGTCTATTAATAGGCTGATACATACAGGCGGTGAGCCTGCCAAGACGGTTGCAATAACTAACAACACTTTTAAGGCATCAGTACCTCCAATTAACATATTGGCTATAACTAAGGCAGATACCGCTCTCGATAGTGTAATTGTGAGGAACAATCAATCTAATCAGATGCTTGCCATGACACCCGTGTCTGAGGGTTATAGATACCCAAGCATAGGTTATTATGAGTGGGATAGTAATACGGAAGACTTTAATGAAGAGGCAAAAGGTCTTTACTATTATACAGGCGATGGTAAAAGTAAATCATCCATAAGTGGAAATGCCTCTAACAATCACAGAGTGTATTTCTACGGAAATACTAAGGCTAATTTGTCTGCGGAGTTTGCGTTTGCTAACATACTGCGCTCTTTCGGTCTTTATGAAGCCCTTGTAGGCGCAGAAGAAGAGACTAAGAGTTATACAGTAGCCACAGAGGTAATGGTGAATGGCACACCTCTTAGGGCTGAATGCACGGTGCAACGTGTGGAAGTAGATACCGATGTCTATGAGGTGCAATGGTACGCTACATGGCAGACTTTAAGAAATGGCACAATCACCAACAACGAGTTCTACGGCAAAGTGGGTGATGTTGCCAAGAATGTTCTTCGTGGCAGCAAGTTCTATGGGGTTGTTATGAATGTTGACAGCGAGAAGTTCGTTGTAGGAAAATATTCGCAAGACATGAGGGATGACTATACTGACATTAAGTATAGTCTGCGCAACAACGGCAATTCAAGGACATTCGTGTATG
Source organism: Prevotella sp. (assembly GCA_045602085.1). GTDB lineage: Bacteria > Bacteroidota > Bacteroidia > Bacteroidales > Bacteroidaceae > Prevotella. The sequence goes on from JAZSAV010000028.1 coordinate 16,949, forward strand.
ACAGCAGCAAGGATGGAAGTACGATAGACCCATTCCCAATGGCATTCCCAGACATGAACTTTGAGGGAAGTTATGGAAGAAGTATCAAGTTCATTAACGACCATGTGGAGTATAAGCAAGTAACAAATGCAACAAGAGTTCAGTTTCTTCTAACTCAATATGCAGTCCCCAATCTTGATACTAATGAAGAGGGATGGTGGCCTTGCGTTATCAGTTCGGACAGTCATTACTATATGCGTATAGTGTCTGAGAATAACTGCGGAAGCACTATTGAGGATGTTGAATTGGAAATCAGATCCCGCAAGGGTTTTGAGGCGTACTCAAATAATGTAAGAGTATCTATCCCAAGTGGTAGTAGCGACCAAGTTGTTGATATTGCGGAATTGTTGAGAGACGCAAATCCACAGCAGTCATATCAACTCATAACACACTTTACCGTATATGGCATCTATTCTGCTACGGCAGATGCTAATGACACCATAGATATAACGGTCAATGTATATGAGGCAAGTACAACTAATCCTAATAGTTAGTAGCTTATGGCACACATAGACAGAAATAGTATAAAGCACTTCGGTGTTTGCTATCTCATATCTATTTGCGGACTTAACGGTCTGCATAGCGATGGGGGCAGCCTTAACTAAGGAGTACTATGACAAGAAATCTTACGGTCATTGGTGTTGGTTCGACCTACTTTTTGACTTCTTAGGTTGTGCAGGAGGTATGGGTATTCATTGGTGGATATTCAGAACGTGGAACTTTTAAATAAATTAATTATGAACAAGAATACGGTAACTATTGAAGATGTCAAAGCAAACATGCAGGATGTATATTGCACAACCTTGAAGCCATTCGATAAGCCTGTTACATCTGTAGAGGTGCGTATGAAGAACGGCTTCACCGTAAGAGATACTACTACCTGCGTAGATCCTGCCAACTACAACGAGGAAATAGGCAAAGAAATCTGCTTGAAGAGAATAGAAGATAAAATATGGCTGTTGTAAGGCTATGCTCTTCAAGACAGACTCGCTCAGTAATTCGGATTTCTTCTTGAGTAAACCCGAAACATATTATTACACATATATAAAAACGGGCAATAATGCCCGATTAACTTATTAACATTTAAACATTTTATTATGCCAACAGAAATTATCCAACTACCTTCAGGGCAGAATGGCAATCAGGGAGGAACAAGTATCCTCCCTGTTAGTGGCAACGGTGGACTTTTCGGCAACAACGGTCAAACAAGTCTCATGGACTTGTTCGGTTTTGCTATCGTTGCAAGTATTTTCCCTAATATCTTCGGCAACGGTTACGGCGGTCGCGCTGGTAACGGCAACTGCCCGAATGTTGACAGTGCACTTGCACTTCAGGCTGTCACCGCTCAGGGTGAGTCAAGCCGTGCGGCAATTCAGAACCTCGCCGCATCAATGGGACAGAACTACGCTACTATTCTTCCCGCTGTTCAGGCTGTTCAGTCAACACTCGCAGGTATTGCCAACCAGAATGGCATGGGATTCCTGCAAGTAATCAACGCTCTCCAGCAGGGTAACAGCAACCTCGCCGCTCAGCTTTCTCAGTGTTGCTGTGAGAATCGCCTTCTCACCACCCAGCAGGGCTATGAGGGTAGAATCCAGACCATCGATCAGACCAATGCTCTGCAAGGTGCAATCAACGCCAACGGTCAGCGTCAGGTAGATGCTATTGCAGACCTGAAGACTACCATGATAAAGGAGTTCTGCGACGCTCGCGAGCGCGACATGCAAGCCATCATCAACAAGCAGGCAGACGAGATTAGCCAGCTCCGCACCAAGGACAATATCAGCCAGCAGACCAACCAGATCCTCGGTTACGTCAATCAGGTTCTCGCACCTATTCAGGCTTCAGTTAAGGAGATACAGGATAAGATGCCAAACACCGTACCTGTGCAGTATCCTAACTTGCAAGTAGTGAATGCTACACCATACGTGAACGGAGGCTATTATGGCCAGCAGCCATTCTTCGGCGGCTTTTAAAAAAAAGGAGGCCGCTATGATGGGAATAAACGTACCAAACCAAGTGCCGTTTGCGAATGGTAACATTCCGTATCTCGAAGTGACGAATATCACTGTCGGAACTACGGCTGTTGACCTCGCTATGGGCTATCGCCGCGTTCCAGCAACAGGCATCCTTCTCATACGTATTCCGCAGACAATCCCTGCGGGCACGACCGAGACGCTGCCTGTCACGCTGACACTTAATGGCAACACACGCCAGCTGACATTCTTCGGAGGCGGAAACGTCACCGTCGCCGATGTAGCAGGAACAGGCGTATTGCAAGTGTTCAACGACAAGTTCAACGGCATTCTTCAGATGCTGAGCACTCCAACTCCAGCAACCGAATAAAAAACATTAACAATCAAAAGGAACTATGACTATGATTAATTTTCTTTCACTTGAACCAGGTGCGAACTTTTATGTTATCGGCACCAACGGCGGCCTCAATGTGGTTGTCGGCACAATCAAAGAAAAACGTGGACCGTACTGGCCAATGCCGGCAAACGGCATAACATCTCAACTGGTAGATCTGACAGTTACATTCAACGGACAGGACAAGGTGATTCCTGGGCTTCCTGTGAACTTGGAGGTAGCCGGACGTGATCCTGAGATATACACAGGCAATCGCGAACTTGCCGAGCGCATTATTGATGAGAAGGCAGCCGAGGCGAGGACGTGCTTACAGAACCGTCCTCTCTACGAGAAAATCCTTGCAGATCATCCGAAATGCAAGGAAATAGTGAACCCCGGATTTGCTGCTACCCGCCAACAGACAGAGGCATTCAATCAGTTGCAAGCGAAATACGATGCAATGGAGAAAAGACTTCAGGAATCGGAGGCACGTAATGCTGACATGTATCAGATGCTCAAAGAGATGCACGATGGTATGAACAACGTATCAACTCAAAAAGGCAAGACAGAGAAAAAAGAATCATAGTCATAGCGACTATAACAACAATATAATCATTATGGATGGATTTATCATTAGGACTTCTGACGGACAGAACCTTAACGAACAGATGAGAAGTCAGATGCGCCAGCAGTATAGAAACGGCGGCAATCAGGGAAACAACCGTATGGTTGGACACGAGTATGAGCAAGGCTTCCGTGATGGCTATCGCGAAGGATACGAGCAGGCTATGCGCGACGACCAAGATCCTGAGCTCAATCGCCATACAGCATTCTCTAACGGAGACCAGCGCGGTGGCAAGTACTCAATGTAGAGCCTTGCATATTTCTTCTTAACGTTCACGACGGGAGCGGTTCGGCTGTTTGCCGTATCGCTCCTTTTTATTTAAAAGCAAGAAAGAAAATGGAATATATAATACCAGAAGGATTGCGCGCCTATCAGGACGCATATCAAGGACAGTTCTCTAAGAAACTGGCAGAATGGGCAATTAGTAAGATGCGAGTTAAACGCTATGGCAAGGAAGAGGAAATAAAGCCAGTACCTCTTGACGATGTAATCAATGCAATGAAGAGTGCAGGTGTAGATATGCCAGAAGAGTGCATCTACACAGCATGGTATCTGTGGCACATGGCTTTGGCTGATTATCCTCGTACACTCGACAACGACAACCGCCGTGCGTGGTTTGTTGATGAGACGCTCAACGATCCAGACGGGAAGCCGAGCAACGTGCTTGCCTGTTTCCGTGCCAAGATGGATAATGCAGGCATTCCAATTATGTGGGAGAGAATGATATGATAGAGCAAGGCTTTCACATCGGCAACCGCGACTGGTGGGTGATGGTCTATTACGATGTACACACAACAGAAGACTTTCGCAAGATTGAAGGTACACTGATGGCTTCGGGTTGTCCAGACAGGTCAATCGCTGAAGCCATCAGCAATCTGAAAGGATGGAATCGCGGCTATACTTTCACCAACTTTAATGCAAGGACAAGTATTATGGTTATGGGCAAGGCGACAAGCCCAGAGCAAATGTTCGACTCTATAGTCCATGAAATGAAACACCTCGCAGAACATATCGGAGAATACTATGGTGTGGATTCAAGAAGCGAATTGTCCGCATACCTTCAAGGAGAGGTAGGCCGTAAGATGTGGCCGGCTGCCGCTATGGCTTTATGCGAAAAGTAAACCTGTATTTGTTTTTTTTGTGATTATTAAATATATACGAATTTATGGGATATTCAAGTGGTTTTCTCGATTCTCGAATAATCGTCAAGCGTAAGGTGGAGAAGGAAGGCGGCATGGGACGCAATTCTTCCCGATACACGTATGAGGATGTTTGCTGCCTGTGGGCATCGGTTAAATGGACAAAGGGCATGAAGGCTATGCACGAAGGATCTCTCGATTCCTACGATACCGTCATGATCAGGACGCGGTGGACAGAAGACCTCACCCGTGACAAGTTCATAGAACACGAAGGCACGCTGTATCAGATTACGAGTTTTCATGGCGACAAACGAGCCAACGAGATCCAGATAATCGCGGCAGAAACAAAGACTCAAATACAATAGGAACTATGGCAAACAGGAATGTATTAATAGTAAACTTCAACACACCAGAAATGGTCGAGGCCGCAATCCTCAGTCTGAGGAAGCATGGAGGCAAAGACTACGAAGTGACGGTCTTCGACAACTCGGACTCGCGTCCGTTCACGAAGAAAATGCAGCACGTGTCGGTGCTGGACAACTCGCTCGGTCAGTTAATAGACCTCGACGCGGAAATCCGTAAATTCCCAGAACGGTCTCGTAGAATGGGCAATGCCCATGTGGGTGATTTCCCCAGTGCACGGCACATGCTATCCGTGCAGTGGTTTATGGACAACTTCGATGGAGAGGGCTTCCTTCTGATGGATTCGGACATACTGATAAGAACCAATGTTGACTTCATGTTCTGGGAAGGACAATGTGCAGTCGGCCATGTCCAGACGTGGGAGCGTGCAGGCAATCCCGGACAGAAGGATCGTCTTGTGCCGATATTGTGCTATATCGGCGTAAGTAAGTGCAAGGAATGCGGTGTAAGGTATTTCGATCCTGACAAGACTTTCGCTCTCCACAAGGATGGAGAAGCGAACTCGGAAAATTGGTATGACACAGGCAGCTCATTCCTCTACGAGATACGCAGTCACAAGAATGGCGCGTGCGGTAAAGGCATCGACATCAGAGAGATGATGTTCCATTATGGCTCGGCATCATGGCAGCGCACAGGCTTGCAAGCTCAACTCGAATGGCTTGAGCAGCACAAAGAATGTTGGAAACCGGAGGGCGACTATACACTCGGAGATCCAAAATACAAGCGACCGCTCAATAAGACGGTAAAAATATTCGTGTGTGCTCATAGCGACTTCGAGCAACAGGTGACAAATCCTGTTTACGAACTGGTAGATGCACGCACTGGGGGTGACGAAGTAAACGGAATCCCAGGTGCTTTTTATTCAGAACTATTGCAGATGAAAAGAGTGATAGACAAAGGGAAACTCCCGTCTACAGTCGGCTTCTGTCAGTATAGAAAATATTTCCATTGGCTCGACAACGTGCCAGACCTCGGCAAATGGGTAAAACGTTACGGATGTCTCGTAGCCCAGGCGAAAGACCTTGGCATGAGCGTATATGACCATTACAAGGATGTTGGTAATGTTAAAGACATAGACATAGCAACTGACATCATCAGAAAGAAGTGGCCTATGTTCGAGGAAGCATGGAAGAAATCGCTTGAGTCGAATCTATTACACCCTTGTAGTATGTTCATCATGAAATCAAAAGATGTAAAACTGATGGTCAACACCATCTGGAGCATCGTCAACGATTATATGGACATCATCGGAGGTGACATCGATAAGCGCATTTACGATATGCCGGAGGACTATCACCTGCCATATCAGTCCATCGAATACCAGCGAAGAGTTGGCGGCCAACTATGCGAGCGTCTCGTATCCGCATGGATAGACTGGTGGCATCCAGAAGCAAAGGAAATCCCAATCGTCTTCACGGGTAAACCTCAGTAGATAAAACATGATAAATAAAAAAAAGTATGACAAGATTCGGAAAGTTTGGCGCGAAGTTTTCCTTCCGAGAAATCGGTGAAGGAGGCAGCACGGAAACCTCTGTTGGAACAGGGGCGGAAACTCGTGCGAAGGGTGCAAGCTATTCAGAGCGGAAGGTGGCTGTTTCTACCGCCGACAAGGCTCTCACTGTCAGCTCATGGCATCGAGGATTGGCATTGATCGGTGACACTATGGGCATGATGCCAATACAATACCAGAGACTTAACCGCGAAGGCGGAAATTTCGTTGAAGACTCCAGCGACGCACCGGGCAGTTACCTGACATTCGGAACACGACTCAACTATCTTTTGCAGGTGCGACCGAACCCTCTGATGACAGCATTTGAACTGAATAAGCAGGCAGCGATAAAGCGAATAGAGGCGGGCAATGCGTTCATCTACATTGAACGTAACGCAGAAGGAGAGCCGTCGGCATTCTGGCTTGCCAATAACGGCGCATACCTTGAACCAACAAATCAATTCATTTTGTCATACCTCTCCGTGGGAGGGCAAAAGGTTGTCACAGCTCCAGCCTCTGATGTCATCCACCTGCCTAATACGTTCAAGTATGCAGGCACAATCATGGGCATTCCGACACTCATCCATGCAAGGAACGCACTGAGCCTTGCTGCTACCAGCGATGCACTTGCATTGGAGAATGCCGCAAAGGGTGGCAGGCAGAAAATAATCGTAAGGGAGGATCGCCCGCAGCAATTAGGTGGTACACTCGCTTTCGGACGCTACAACCAGAGCGAGCTCCAGAAGAAGACGCAAGAACTGAACGATGCGATGTACGACAACGACGTTCTGCTTCTTACGAATGCACTCGACATTGTAAATATAAGCCAGAACGCCCAGCAACAGGAATTACTCGAAAGCCGCAAGTTTACCGACGGACAGGTAATAGGCCGTTTTCTCGGCGTGCCGAAGATCCTGTTGATGGACGATTCGGGCAGTTCTTATAAGTCGCCAGAGGCAGCCACGCAGGAATTCTACATGCGAACCATATCCCCTATGGCTGAACAGAAGGAACAGGAATACGATGGTAAGCTGCTGAATGTCTATGACTACGGCAAACGCAGATTCCATGTATGTGAGCAACCTATATTCCGTCTTGATCCAGCCGGACAGGCTGGCATAACAAAGACGCGAATGGAATCAGGAACGATGACCATCAATGAGGCAAGGGCAGTCTATGATCTGCCAGCCGTAGAGAATGGCGACGAGCCAATGGCTTCCGCTAACCTCATGACGCTGAAAGCACTCATGTCAAAGGGTATCCCCGAACCGGGCAGGCCAAGCAGCGAGGGAGTGGAGATACCTCTTACACCTCCGCCATCTCCCGATGACGGTAAACCTCAAAGCGAATAATGACCGATATTTAGAATATATAATAAATTGAAAGATATGGATAAAAACAAAAGCGAAATCAGAACCTGCGACCTCGACATTGCAATTCGTGAGTCAGAAGGTCAAGAGACTGAGAGCCGCACTATTTATGGCACGGCGATCGTCTTCAATGCAGAGAGCGAAGTCCTCGATGATTTCGGCTTCAAGTTCCGCGAGGTTATCAAGCCGGAAGCTGCGCAGATGGCATTTCTAAACACTCAGGACATTAAGCTGAACCTCTTGCACGAGCGTAAGGATACTATTGGCCGTAGCCGTATGGGCCGCGGGAACCTCCGCTACTCTGTTGACGGCAAAGGCGTGAACTTTGAAATCGACGTGCCTAAGTGCGACATTGGCGACCGTGCTCTTGAGATGGTAAGAAGCGGCATTTACACCGGATGCAGCTTTGAGTTCATCCCGGAGGACTACGAGGTAGAAGAGCGTGGAGCGAACAAGGAAGTGCGTATAACGCACAAACGTTTCAAGGCAATCAAGGCGTTCACCATCGGCATGGATCCGGCCTATCGTCAGACAACAGTCAACGCCCGCGAGATGTGGAATGAAACACCTACTGCCAAGCGTGAGGCTGAGGAAGCAGCTGCGGCGCAGGCAGCAGAAGAGCAGAAGGTTCGTGAAGCTCAGGCCAAGGAAGCGGCACTTGCACGTGAACGCGAGATCGCGGAAAGCGCACGTCTTGCACGTGAGCGTGAAATGGAGTTAATCGAATTTTAATAACACACTTTTAACCGTTAAAAGTATATGAGTAAAAAAACACTTGACGAGTTGATGTCACGCCAGCGTGAGATCAATGAGAAGCTGGGTGGTATCAATGCCACACTTCAGCAGAGAGAATTAAACGACGAGGAGAAGGCTTCTCAGACAGCACTCCTTGCCGAGTACGAAACCAACAAGCGCGAGATTACCCTTGCCATTCAGGAAAAGCAGGCAGCAGCTATTGCCGTTAAGCCAAAGAAGGACATGAACACAGAACTTCGCGAGTTCTTCCGTGAGGCAAAGCCGGGCTCCAAGTTCCTCATTCCTGTTAACCGCGAGAGTATCAGCTACGGTTCCCAGGGCTCTGGTCATTTCGGCGGTACTGACGGATACGTACAGGGCATCACGGTCGTTGACTTGATTCCAACCGACCGTCCTGATGGCGATATCTTGGCAACAGCAGGTGTTCCTATGACAACTGGTGTTCAGGGCAACAAGATTCAGTGGGCATTCGCAGGCGGTGTAGAAGCCGTATTCGCTAACGAGCTCGCAGCAACTACAGAGCGTGTCATTGACCTCGACAAGCAGACACCTATACAGCAGCGTCTGACCGTCCGCGTTCGCATCTCGAACCAGGCACTTGAGAACAGCACATTCGACCTCCAGTCATACATCGTACGTGTTGTTGCTGACTCAATCCGCCGCAAGATCAACTGGGCGGTTGCTTCAACGACAAAGGCTACAGAGACATTCTTTGGCCCATTTGCTCAGAACACCGAGTCTGGCACCTATGGAAACAGCAACTATCATGCAGGCAAGCAGGTCGGCACTTATGCAACCTTCTCTAAGGAGACCGCTGCTGAGATGATCGGCAAACTCGCTAAGCGTAACCTCGACACCGATAACGTTGTGTTTGTCATGGGTGCAGAGGACTTCTGGAAACTCAAGGTTACACCATTCGACGAGGGCTCAGGTATCATGCTTATCGGCAATGACAACCGTCTGCTCGGTATTCCTGTAATCGCCAACAACGCAATCAACCGCTCTTCTGAGAAGGGTGCTGTTGCAGGCCACAATATCGGTCTCGGCAACTTCAAGTACGTGCCCGTGATGCAACACGGAAGCATCAGGCTCAGCATTGACGCGACATCGGCCGTTGCCAGCAACACTGACGAGGTTTACACAACAATCAATGCTGACTTCTCAATGACCATTCTCAAGGACGGTGCAGATGCATTCGTTCTCTACAGCAAGAGTGGTGGATCGTCAGCATCAAATCTCTAATTCTTCTTCTGTGGAGGAAGCATAGTTCCTTGACCTGACGGCACCGCCGATGTAAAGCAAAGGTCGTGTTTGCCGCCAGGTTTTTCTTTCACAGAAGATGTCTGTATTTTCCATATTCATAACAAATCACACCCAGTCAATGTCGATAATAACAGGCAAGGTATTTTATGAAGCCTTAAAGCAAAACGAGGATGTAATGCGTGAGACCGGTGGCAGAATCTATTCAACTGCAATAGAAGTGCCTCCTATGGATGAAGACACGACACCGCTACCTTACATCATCCTCATGGCTAATGGCGGCAACAACGACCAGACAAACAAGGATGACATCGAAGGCGCAACCGACCATGTGCAGATAGCCGCCGAGATTGCGGCAGACGGCACAGATGCCGTTCTTGACATCGCAAACATGGTACGTGCTGCCATTCATGACTATTTCACCGCCGTAAGGAGTGGAGAAATAACGTCAGAACTTGCCGACCTCATTCCTGAAGACTACGTTTTCAGTTGGGATGCAGTCGCATGGGATTGGTCAAAGCCTTGTCACTTTACAACTTTGCACTGGGCATGTGACACAAACAATCTATAATTATGGGAGTAATCAAAGGTCAAAATCTTCGAATCACCATCGGCGGCAAGTACGTTGCATTTGCAACTTCTTGTACCGTTCACGTGAGCGCAAGCCTTGAGGACAGCTCGACAAAGGATTCCTCTGATGGCATCTTCCAGGAGCAGCAGCTAACAGGATTGTCTTGGGACATCTCGACAGATGCTCTCTATTCTGTTGATATAGATGCTTCGGGTATTAACGCGGAGGGCGCACTTGACGCTATCCTTGCACGTCAGAAGGTGAATATCGAGTTTACGGGTACGGTCGGCACGAACAACAGACAGGCGACTGGTCACAAGTACTCAGGACAGGCGTGGATTAACGATGTCAGCGTTAATGCTGCCAACCGTCAAAACGCATCCTATTCTTTGCAGGCACAAGGCACAGGTGCTCTCACCAAGAGCAACGGACCATCAAGTTCTAACTTGTAATATACCATTTTTAGTGCCCGTCGTTAAATGGCGGGCACTTTTTGCAAACATCAAAAACAAGGAATTATGACTTCAAAACAAATAACCATCAACGGCAAGGAATACCCCGTTGTTTTTACACTGCTCACCATGAGCAATTTTGAGGAAATCACCGAAAAGGGATTCTTCGAGGCTAATATGAGCAAGACGAACGTGCGCATTGCCATCGTCGTGGCCGCTGCGCTTGCAGCTGATAGCAACACAAAACTCACAATTGAGGAGATGCATGGTAAAGAGACCTTCGAAGACTACAAGCAGATCAACGAAGCCTTTACCGTAGTTATGGGCTTGGCTCAGGATTTCTTCAAGATTCCGGCTGTAGAGGAAACCGAAGACAAGAAAGGGGAAACTGAAAAAAACTGATGAATACCCACGAGTTATTCCAATTACTCGTGGGTGAAATCGGGATAGAGCGAAACGTCTTCTATTATGAGCTACGATGGTGGGAGGTAAAGAGTATAGTCAGAGGCTATCGCAAGCGTAGCAGAACCTTCTGCACCATGCTCCGATGGAGTACGTTCATGCAGATGAATACTGGCATGGCAGATCTAAAGAAGGCTGGCATATACGAGCCGGAAGACCTGATAAAGTTTCCATGGGAAAAAGAACGCGAGAAATCAGAAGAATGGAGCGACGAAGCCATACAGCGAGAGCGTGAATGGCTCATCCAACAAAATAAAGAGTATAGCGAAAAGGGCAGCAACCAATAGAGTTGCTGCCCTTTTTATTTACCATGTCCCGGTTATAGGCGTTTGCCACTCAGTAGCGAGGCTCAACCCTAATTCTCCGCCAGAGGAAAACAAGTTACCCGAATACTCTGTGGAGCGGTTAGCCTTGAACGGAGCAGCCGTGATGCTTGCCGCTCCTATTACTCCGCCGCTTGCATCCTTGGCCTGAATGCTTACGTCTGTCGTCCACTCTTCTTGCGGGCTTACACACATGATGCTGAGTGATAGCTTGCCTGTTGTCCCGACATAGGAAGCAGGAACGTTTATTGTATATTCCTGCTTTTTTGCATACACTGGCATTCCGTCGGTGTAGTCGATGCCGTAAAACCATCGCTCAGGAGTTATGCACACCTGAGAGCAATTGGCTGGAACTTTATCATTGACCGTCAGTTTGAGCTTTGTAGCCACGCGGTCGAGGGTCACGGCGCGGTTCCCGTTGCTCGTGCTTACCACATTAACGGCATAATCCTTCCAGAACGTATCCTTTGCCTTTGCCCATGCAATTGTAGTGGCTTCTTCATCAAGAACAGGACTGTCACCGCGTGAAGCAACGAAATACACATGATGCGAACCATAGGCAAGTTGCATTGCAGGCTTGCCGAAGTCCGCGTCTTCGTTTGTCTGATGGAGACGCTGAACGCATTCACCATTTATAAAGTCGAATACCCATAGGTCTGTCATGTCCTGACCGTCTGCCTGAAGATAGCCACGGGTGAAGGTGGCGGTCCCGAAGTCGCCCTTGATAGTGAATTTGAACTTCTTCGTCTTGCTACTCACTTCTGTCTGTTCATCCTCAGTATCCACGTCGTTAAGGATAACTTTCTCACATGCCGTCAGTCCAAACAAGACGGCAATCGTCAATAATGCTTTTTTCATAGTCTTTTTGTTTTAGTTATTATTGCTTGTTCGCTCAGCTTTGAGCCTATCATCTCGAAGTCGCTCTGTACGTCCTTAGCCAGCACCTTAGCATATCGCATCGTCTGGTTTATGTTCTTATGTCCGAGCATTCGCATCAGATTTTCCACCTTCACGTTGTTAGACAGCATGTAAGTGGCAAATGTATGGCGTGCAAGGTGCGTGTGCAAGTGCTCGATACCTATCACCGTGCCCATAGTCTTCAGAAGCGCATTGTACTTCTGATTGCATATCTTCGGTGTCTGCCATCCATGCCGTTCCAGAACATCGATAACAGGCGGAAGCAGAATCGAGATATACGGTACTCCCGTCTTTATTCTCCTACCATTTGCCACCCATACATCACTATCCTTGTGATAATCGGCAATACTAAAGGCCTGAGTGTCGGAATACGCCAACCCCGTGAACATTTGAAAGACAAACAAATCGCGCACGGCCTCCATCTGAGAACCGACGACTGGGTGCAGATTGATAATTACTTGCATTTGTTCTTCCGTCAGAAACTCGACGCTCTCATTGTCACCACGGCTGAACTTCCCTTGCAATTTTGCATAAGGGCTTGATTCTATCAGCCCGAAATCCACGGCACGATGGAGTAGGGCTTTCAGGCTCTTGTGATAATTGTAAATAGTAGAGTTACAACCCTTGCGTTCTTCCTCATCCCTCCGCACCTGCGCCTTGACCGTCTGACGAAGCCACGCATCCCATTCATATATCGCCTCGACTGACAGATCAGACCACGAGCGCAATTTCCCGAACTCCTTCAAACGGTCACACAGCAGCCAGTATCTCTTGCGTGTACCTTCCGAGACATTAAGCAGAGGCACGTTGGCCTTGAACCACTCAATCATACTGTCCTTGTCTTTCTGAGTTGAGGGCACCGTACCAGAATATACATAAGCCTTGATAACCTCCACATCTATCGGTTTATTCTGCTCCAAAGACTCGTTAATTTTCTCATTTACCCTTCGCACAATAATTCCGAGGCGTGAGTTAAGCGCATCGGCATCAGGACGGGCAACCACTGCCCCACGCCAATGCTTTCCAAGCACACGGATTCCTGTACTTATGTAATGTGATTTTCTGTCTATCGTAATTCGCACGTCAAGGTTGCCAGGCTTATCATCCCCGGCAACCTTGCGGCGGTCACGTATAATTGCAACTGAAAACATAATTCCTTTTTTTTGTAATTATTACATTTTTGCTTGATTTTATCCGTTTGCCTTCGCAAACATCCATAAGTGTAAAACATTCATTGCAGGTGTAAAACAAATGTAAAACATTTTTGCCAAATATCCCACTAAATCCGTAAATATCCGTTTTATTCGTTTTCCACGTTTTCCCTGTCTCAACACCTCCAGTTGCATCTGGAGCACGTATTTCTGCGTTTTTCTCTTTTCTCTTTGTGATCCGCTTGGGATTGAAAAGAGGGAGAGGATTGTTGAATTAAAGCTATTGAGAGAGGGGTTGGGGCAAGATGAAAAACTGAGGTGTAAAACATTTGAGGTCATTTTGAGAGAGATTGGAGGAGGTGGGAGAGCTGTGTTTTAAGTTCTGAAACCTCGTTAATGGAGCGACGGAGCTCAGAGTGGAGAGCCTCGTTTTCTGCAATCTGCTTTGACATGATACGAATCAGAGTGTCCGCCCAGAGAGGGAGGGTCTCAGATGGTGCGTCCTCTGATACCATGCCAGGAGGAGCAGGGTATCGGCCAAGGACGGCCTCATTATTTGACTGAAGCAAAGAACCTTCTCCAGTTAATAGATAATTTAAGGACAAATTAGAAGCAACCGATTGTAACTTGATAACAAAACTATCATCATTTTTTTCTTTTAATCGAGCCATTGCACGAGTGAAAGAAGATTCAGCCATACCCATTTTTTCGGCAAGGTCTTTTTGCATAATGTTATCATTACGCTTCAAATAATTTAATGCCTGTTTTACCCTAATATACATCGAAGAAGTTGGCATAATTTACCCTAATTAGTTAAAATTGCTTAATATTTTACACGAATTGACGTGAATTTCAAATATTCTTTATATCTTTGCCCACAAATTAATGAACTAACCTGAACGGACAAAAGAAAAGCCGAATGAACCTATAAGGCTCATCTTTCGTAAGTTGGAAATGCAAAGATACGGCTTTTCTTCCGTTTATGGTTATTTCCTGAAAATTAATTAATAAAAATTAAGCAAATGGCACGAGTACAGGAAAAAGTAACAAAAGCAGAGTTGATGTCATTTGAATACCTCGAATCGAGAGATTATCAGCTCCCAACGGAATACGCCATTGACAGCCTTTCGTCGATCAAGAGCCAGCTGAAGAGGAAGGAAGGCAGGGAGTTCAAGATGGCTCGTACAGGCGTTCCGCTCACGGTAAGAATTACAAGGTTGAAATAAGGTTGCGCCATATACGGCGCAACCGAAAACCGAAGAGAAGGTGAGCCGAACTCGGCTCAAGCGAGCCAAGGACGACGATAGTTACAAGGAATAAAACAAAAACAACACTAATAACTAAAGGCATGGTTGCATTATCACGAGATATTAGAGAGGCACTGATGGCGGTGATCGAGAAAGCAATCACTTCCGTATTCGCCAAGATGAATGAGCAATGGGTTACTGCGGATGAGTTATGTCAGCAGTTCCAGATGTTCACTCCCGATTGGTTGGCGAAATACGGCGACATCCTTCCGAGGAAGCAAGCCAAGCTTACACACCTCGACGGAACGACAAGAAAGACGCGGTGGGCGTACCCTCGTTACCAGATAGCGAAGAACATTGCCGATGGGTTATACGACGACATGAAGTTGTTAAGATAATATTTTGAGAAAATGTAAAACGAAGACAGGAAGGTTGGGCGAGTGGTCGAAGCCAAGGGTATAAGCAGCCAAGGACGGCTGTGAAGCAAGCGTAGGACATCGCGGGTTCGAATCCCGCACCTTCCCCCAAGCTCACGGAAAAGTCGGAAATCACGGGTTGATATCTGGCAAACGGCAAACCAAACCACAGGGTGTGCGGAGGCAGAGAAGTGGCACTTGAACCCGACATAGGTGGAAAGTGGAACAGTCGCGTGGAAGCAATCTGACAGGCGAAGAAGCGCACGAGGGAAGCGTGCGAAGAGCCGGGACAGCAGCGTGTGTAAGATCTACTGTAATGTGGCTCCGTCGATTGACGGAACGGTCGCAAGCCCGGACAAAACACAGAGCGAAGTAGAGATAAGGAAAAGTTGGAAATAAATTTTCGTTTTATTATCTTGTAACTATCACACATAGATGATAACCAAGGCAGTCAGTACGGGAGTATAGGCTGCCTATTTTTCGGAAAAATTTAATTTAACTCTAAAAACATAGGGAAGCCTGAGAGGTAACCCACACAGGGGAGGATGCCCTTACCCGTAAGGATAGGGATGAACTGCTCATGACGGATGGCGCACGCCGTAAGGGTGCGCGTGGAAGTATAGCCGTAGAGTCGAAATCGGCTCTGTTGTCTTGAAAACGTGAGAACATCCGTTGCTCTTCGAATCTGGCCACATCCTCCCCTTTTTTATTGTCTTAACAACTTAAACAAAATACAGTCATGAAAGATTTTTTTAACATCATGTTCGAGGATTTGAAGCAGGAAGGCTTTTCCAAAAAGGAAGTCGTGATATACGGAGTAGTAGTGCCAGTGGTAGGCATATTAGTTATCGGCATAGCAGGATGGATTGAACAGATACTTGCTGAACTATGAACATACACGGAGGAATAGTCCAAAGCCTTGAGGTGGCAGGCGATGCCATCATTCACGGCGGCATAATACAAAAGCTCATTGTTCATGGTAATTGCATACAGCATGGAGGGATAGTGAACAAAAGAGTGATAATGGCAGGGCCGACGGACACGGCAAAGGCTGAGCCGAACTCGGCTCAGAAACAGGATGCGCCATATACGGTGCAGACACAAGGCAAACCGGCAACCGAACCAAGGACGGCTCAGAAGGAAGAACTGCCAGAACCGACGATAATATACAAGGATAAGATTGTATATAAGGAGCGGGAGAAGGTGGTGTATAGGGATAGGCTTCCAGAGGAATGCGAGAAGGAACTGAAAGACCTTCGAAAACTGACACGATATTACGAAGGATATGCACAGAAGCTGGAGTTGGAAATTGCCAAACAAGACAAACGCATCGCAAGGCTCAACGAGCAACTGGAGAAGGCTCTAAACCGTGAGCGTGTAGCAGTAATGTCACGCAGAGACAAGGAGAAGAGACTCGACAGGATAATAGCCAATCAATGGGACGAATACCGACCAACGAAGGAAGAGGTGCGGAAATTCTATCATGTCGTGCTTCAGTTATTAGATTGTGAAACGACTTATTAACTAAAAAAAATAAACAATATGGAATTCAAAGGAAGAATAATGAAGGTGCTGCCTGTTACAAGCGGCACAAGTCAAAACGGCAACGAGTGGAAGAAACAAGAGTTTATCTTCGAGTATTTCGAACAGCAAA
Source organism: Prevotella sp. (assembly GCA_045602085.1). Classification (GTDB taxonomy): domain Bacteria; phylum Bacteroidota; class Bacteroidia; order Bacteroidales; family Bacteroidaceae; genus Prevotella. Next base: position 33,593 of record JAZSAV010000028.1, read on the forward strand.
CGGACAGATACAGTGATAAAGTCTGCCTGTCAATCATAAATGACAGGATAGCAGAGTATGACTTGCACGAGAACGACGAAGTAATAATCGGTTTCGGGCATTCAATCCGCGAATACCAGGGCAGATACTTTAACGAGCTGCGCTTGTATAAGTTCCAGAAACTGACACAAGCACAACCTGAGTCAAAGACGGCTCAAGGGCAGGCTCGGAACCCTGAGCCGAACTCGGCTCAGGCACAAGCTCAGCAACAGCAAGCTGGAGATGTTGATCCGATGCCATTCTAACAGCCAAAACAAGGAACTATGGACTATGGAGAAGCACAGAAGAAGATGTGTGCGGCGGCATCGGTCATAAAATTAGTGTGTGGCGTGGCGAACAATGCATCATGGCTTGTAATGCTTGATGCAATGGACCACGCCCGCCAGTGCCGCCGATATGGCGGGAACGTGAAGAGGCAATTCAAGCAATGCCTCGAAATGTTCCATGCCTATGAACGCAAACTGATATATGCCGAGGAAAACAGGATGTTCCACCTCGCAGACATGGCACCAGAAATCCGCAAGAAATACGGTGACATTAGCGACCGCCAATATTACGAGTTCTGGACATCCACAGGTGCCTCGGCGTATCAGCGCACACAACCAGAGATAACGAGCCTATGCAACAAATATCGTCTCAGCCTTCTCAAGCACGATGCACAGGATGCCGAACACATAGCGTGGGTAATGACTGCGATGGCAAGCCTTGAACTTGCCGTCCAGTTATACGAGCGGATAATAAACGAGTCCGTAAAGAGCTATGGACTGCCCCGGCGGATATTCGACCATGTGTTTAGCCAGTTCTCATTATCTGAGATAAGCAAGGCATGGTGCAAAGCGATGTGTTCGCTCGCACCAGAGAGCATCAACTACAAGCTCGACGATGTTGAAGAGCGGAACATTGAGCTGGGACTGCTACAGTTGCAAGAGGCATGGCTCGATATGAATACGCTCTACGATAGCGTATCAGATGCCGTAGGTGACTACGACGAGGTTTTCCGCACCAAGGGAGAACAGAAGAAGGCACTACGCGAGATCGCCAACGTAAAGAGCGAAACAGAAAAGGAACTATGACAGAAGAAAACAACAACCTTCCGCCAATGCGGTCTTCTGAAGAGATAAACGCGGAGGAACTAAGGCAATACTGGCTCGATCCTGAGCAAGAATATCCTGAACCGCACTATCTGTACGAATACAACGGTGTTGCATTTTCGCCACTCGGAGGTATTCAGGCGATAAGCGGCCAGAAGAAGAGCGGAAAGACGTTTGTTCTGGCGCAACTGATGGCAGCCGCACTCGGTACAGGCACAGAGCGAGTGACACAGTATCTCGGTGGTTTGCGAACCAACGCCGAAACGGTGGAATGGTTGGGGCACGAACCGAAGGCGCTGTATTGCGATACTGAGATGGAGCAACTAAACACGGCCAAGGTCTTGCGCCGTGTTCACTGGCTTTGTGGCTGGGATATGAAGCAGAGAAGCGACAGGTTCTTCGTGCTATGGCTGCGAGAAGTCCCCAAAACAGAGCACAGGACGGCCAACAAGGAGCGATGGCGACTAATTAAGAATGCCATTGAGCAAACAAAGCCTGACATCGTATTTGTCGATGGTTTGCGCGACCTCGTTAATGACTTCAACGACAACAGCGAGAGCTCCGCAATAGTCGGAGAAATGATGTCGCTTGCCAGCCAGAAGAACATCTGTATCTGGAACGTGCTCCACTACAATCCACGACCAAGCAATGACGATGAGTCGAAGATGCGCGGCCACCTTGGCACGGAACTAGGAAACAAGGTATCGGACACTTTCGTCTCAATCAAGAAGAAGGACAACGAGGGACACGTGACATTTACCGTCAAGCAGCAGGATGCGCGAGGCAAGGATGTTGACGACTGGCAATTCGAGATAACGGATGATGCCGGAGGCTTAGGCATTCCGATGATAATCTCAGAGACGAACACACCAGCCGACCAAGCACCGCAATACGATGACCCCGAAGAGATCTACAAGTGGATCAAGGCAGCAACCGACAAATACGACTGGCCGATGAGCCGCAAGGACATCAAGATAAAGATATTCGGAGAGGTCGGAGGTCAGAAGAACACGGCAAGACAGCAAGCCGATTTGATTGTTGCAATCAATATGGGCTTCCTCACGGAGTCCACGTTGAAGAAGAACGGTTCATACATGTTGCAACCTCCCGAAGAAATGCCATTTTAAGACCTGTACCAAAAAAACACTATACCTAAAGGTATAGGTTGCTTCGATTTGGTATGGGTCGTCGTGCGAGGGACAGGTACCAAGTACCATGTGCCCGCAAGGGACATGGGCACAAGGTACAGGGTACAAGTCCCCCCACACGCGCGACGCGCGCATGACACGTGCGTATTGGCTTTTACATCTACCATTTTTAATAACCAAATCTATTATGATTGATGACCTGACCATCAGAAAAATAAAGGAAGCCGCAAGCATCGTCGATGTTATTGCCGATTTCTACGACCTCCGCAAGCGCGGATCAGAGTACGAATGCAAGTGCCCCTTCCACGACGACCGCCACCTCGGCTCGTTCAGGATAAGTCCGAAACACAACTACGCCAAGTGCTTCAGTTGCGGTTGGCAAGGCGGTCCGATAGATTTCCTCATGGATCACGAGCACCTGAGCTTCGTCGATGCCGTGCGATGGCTCGGTAAGAAATACGCAATCGAAGTGGAAGGAGCGGACAACTTCGAGGTGAAGCCCTCGACCCCAAGAGCGCAACAGCCGGAACTGCCGATGCTCGTACTGCCCGACTGGATGTGGAAGAAGAGGTTGGCAGATGGTGAGAACACACTGGTAAGGTGGATGCAATCACTCAACTGGGACGCTTGCCAACGCAAGCGCATAGAAAAGGTTGTGGATGCCTACCGACTCGGAACCGCCAAGAACGGCATGACTATCTTCTGGCAGATTGACGAGCAACAGCAAGTGCGAACAGGAAAGATGATGTTGTATAAGCCAAACGGACATCGCGACAAGGAAGAAGGCTATAACTTCGACTGGATACACTCGGCACTATACCGCGACTACCGCACAGGCTACTCAGCCGACAAGACCGACGTGAAGACCTGTCTGTTCGGGTTGCACCTGCTCGACAAGTACAAGTACAGAGGCATGGCTCAGGACGTGTGCATCGTGGAAAGCGAGAAGACCGCTATCATCATGGCAATAGCCTACGGCAACAGTCCAAAGCAAGTGTGGATGGCTTGCGGTGGTCTCGGCAACATCAACCGCGAGAAGCTGAAACCGCTCATCGACCAACGCAGGAACATAGTGCTCTACCCAGACCGCGACGGCATAGAGGCATGGAAGCAGAAGGCGGAAGCCTTGCACTACGACCAAGTAACGGTTGACACCAAGCTAGTGACGGAATGGTGGAAGCCACAGGACGGGGAGAAGGCCGACGTCGCCGATGTGGTGGTGCGGATGCTTCAGGAGAGCAAGGAGTACAAGCGAGTAGAGGACTTCCTGAAGGATGTGCCTCAGATGAAGACAATGCAACAGAAACTTCAACTTAGATTAGCGAATGAAACAGAATAACAACGGAATGTTCACGGTAATCAGCACAAAGGTAAGCCCAGACACCGCCGAACAGCTCGACGCGATATGCGAGGCAATGCACGTTGACACGTACCACATATTCCAGTGGTTCGTTCAGGCACTCGTGCGAATGGCAAGCCCGATGCACCAATTGACACCCGATATTCAGAAGCTCATGGCAGTACTGGAATCAAGCATCGGTTGGCAGAAGGCATTCAACATCTGCGCGCCTAACAAGTCACTCGACATAGCGCAAATGGTGCTGATCCTCCAAGACAAGGGAAAGAAAGGGGTTGGAACCGTCATGCTCGACAAGCCATTTATGGATTCATGCCGACAGACGGAATGTGTTAATGACATCCTTGAGCGCACAATCGAGGTGTGTATGCCTGGAGTGTACAGAAGGCTCAGGGCATTGGCAGTTGACATGGATTGCAAGAGCATCAGCGAACTGCTCATAACATTGATTGATGAGCAGTCACGCGCCAACATCGACCGCGACAACATCGAACAGATGCAAGGAGAGAATGACTTCACCGACTATGGTAAGCGCATAGCCTATGGTAAGAAGACCAAGAGCACCCACAGGCGTACACTCGACATCTACGACCGACAGCAGCAGACCATAGTGTTCTCAGATGTTGACAAGGAGATAGCAGACATGGAGGCAGAACAATGAGACATGGAAGCCTATACACCAAGCTGATACAATCCAAGGAATGGCGACAGCTACGAGCACAGGTGTTGAGCGAGCAACCACTCTGCCAATGGTGCAAGGCCAAAGGGTATGTCGTAGCAGCAAGAGATGTGCACCATCTTGTAGAGGTGGAGAGCGGACGCACGGAGGCAGATGTGCGAAGGCTTATGTTCGCGCGTACCAACGTGGTGGCACTATGCCACGAATGCCACGCATCCTACCACAAGGAGCAACGCTACCACTCGACGGAGAAGGTAAAGGAGCGACAGCAGCAGAGGCAGGAGGCATGGATAGATCAGATGAAGTCGAGGTTTAAAAGCGGATAGCCTGCCAAAGGAAAAACATCCGGGCATGTTTCAACTCAGGCCCCCACTTGGATTCCGAAAT
>JAZSAV010000029.1:0-9105 GCA_045602085.1 Prevotella sp.
CCAACAAACTTAAACAGGTTGTAAGCGAGTATACGTTACGCACCCTCGAACAGAGTTGGCTTAAAGAAACTGGCGGCACAGATTTTAGAAGCGTGTTTAGTGCCGAGCTTGGGGAACAGGAACGGCGACGCGCTTTGAACGCACTTAAACAACGCCTTGAAGGTATATGGAAACCTTACCTTGAGCGTTTGCGTGAACTTTCTTCTATGAAAGCCTATGACTCGTCGGGTTATAGTGCGAAGTTGCTGTCTGTTCCGAAAGAGCAGATGGAGTCTGAATATCGTAAAGCCGTTCGTTCAATTATACATTCTGGCACCACTGGACTTGTGGACAGAGGGGAAGTCGCAGCAGCCCTCAATTCTTTACAAACATTCAAAAAACAACTGTTTGCTGATTGGGACAAAGCGTTTGTTGATGACGTTCGTAAGCGAGTAGACGCTTACCGCACACAACTTTCTGACGCAGTTCTTGCAAACAATAAGGCGATGTTGCCGAAGGTTGACGATTTGCGTAATTTACAACGTCAATCAATAGGAACTGTTGCACAAGGTGATGCCGCTCGTATGATGCAAGATTATACGAAAGCACAGCGTCATTTCCTTGAACAATCTGCTAAGGAGTTTCAAACGCGGTTGAAGCAAATGACCGCGCAGATTAATCGCGGTGTTCGTGGAGCATTGTCGCGTGGCGAATTTAATGCGGTAATCAAAGAAGGAAACGAACTTGAACGTCAATTGCGTGAGACAGGCTCCGCAATGACTGGCATGTTCAAGCAGATTCGCACGAATCTTGTTCGCGCGTCTAATGAGGCTCGTAAACAAGCAGCTTCTATGGGCGGTTCGGGTCAAGGTGGAAAAGGGGAAATAAACGGAGTTCCTGCCGGTATCTATCAGAACTACCTGCGGCAATTGCCGATGCAGATGACCGACATTGTTGTTGGTCTGTCTACGGGTCAACGACCGATGTATGTGTTGCTCCAGCAAGGTGGTCAATTGAAAGACATGTTTGGCGGTATTGGTAACGCCGTCAAGGAGGTTGGGAAATATATACTTGGCTTGCTCACACCAACCAATTTGGCTATCGCTGCCGTTAGTGGTCTGGTAGTGTTGTTCGGCAGTCTTGTTAAACGAGCGTCTGATATTCGTCAAGAGATGCTGCAAACAAATGTCGTTCTTAGCGGGGCGGCTGGAAGAACATTTGATTATGAGACAGTTCGGCAATATGGTAAAGAACTGTCTCAAATGTATGCGATAACGGAGAGTAAAGGTAGGCAAGCCTTTATGAGTGTTGCTCAGAATGCGCGAGTTCCTGAGCAAGTTCTCAAAGAAATGTTTACCAACATTCGTGATGTTCAAGCCTATTTGGGTAAAGGTTTTGATTTTTCAGGATTAGAAGATACCATTAAGACATTATCTAACGCATTTCAAATTGACCCGCATGGTGGGTTGATGCGTTTGCGTGAGTTTATTTTTGATATTAAAGATTTCAATGAGGAGGAAGCTAAACAAGTTTCTACTCTTTACAAAAAAGCTCTTGCTACGAAGGATTATAATGAAAAAGCTCGTGCAATGGTGGATATAATGAAGATTGTCAATGAGCATTCAAAAGGTGCTGCACAAGAAGGGATGACGCAACTTCAAAAGGAGACCGAAAAAGCTAAATTAGAGTTTATCAAAGCGTGGCAAGTACTGGCTGATGATTCTGCTTGGTCTGTTCTTTATAACAACATTGTTGAAGCTGGAACTTGGTTTACTCAATTTGCCACAAAAGCTCTTGAAAAAATAAAACAGGTGATGATAGGTCTGCGTTTTGTTCACGCAGACGTTAGTGCAGGTCGTTCAGGGACGTTTGCGGGAGGGATGTTAGTTGGCGCTGGAGGTATTTCTAAAATAGCTATGTCCCTTCCTATGGCAGCTCAGGAACTTGCAGGGCAGGGGCGTGGGGTAAAGGCTATATTTAACAGGGCTGGTGAACTTATAGCTGAAGGCAAAGCTGATTTGGCGGCTGCTTCTGGTATGTATTTGGACGCTCTAACTAGAACTGAAGAAGAAAACGCGGCGCGTATGCAAGCTGCTAGAGATGAGGTTGACCGTCAATTAGCGGGTCTAGAGCAAGCTGCTGCAAAAGAAGAAAAAGTTGCTGCTAAACTTAAAAGTGGGTATCAGTGGAAAGAAGGAGATTTGCCGACAACCAACGATAAAAAAGGCGGCAAAGGCGGCGGCAAGTCGCAAATGGAAAAAGAAGCTAACGATGCTGAAAAATACATCTTGAAGCTGAAAGAAGCTGTTGAAAATTATAAACAGCTAACTAAATTGGAGCAACTATCTTTTGACATTAATAATGGTAAGGTTAAAATGACTGACGAGCAAATTGCTCGTGCCACAGCGTATGCTAAAATTCTTGACGAACGTAGGCGTGCAGAAGCTGAAGTTGCTCGTGAGATGGAGCATCAGCGAAATCTGCTTCAAAAACAAATGGAAGTGCAGAACAAGATTCAAGAGTATGCACTTCAAGCCGCGCGTATGCAACGTGCCGATAGTGTTGTTGATTATCATCAACAAATGTTGGAATACGATAATCAATTTACACAGCGTTATCGTGAACTTCAGCTTGAACGTGAACGCCAGATTCACGACGCTAGAATGCACGGACGCAGCGATGAGATTCCTGACATTAACCGTCGTCTTGACGAACGTATTGCTCTCGAACGCCAAAAAACCGAAGAACTCAAGCAGCTATGGGATGCTTATTACCGTGAACAAATCCGCCTTGGCACAAGCTGGTTGACCGGCTTTGAGGATGGTTTAGATGAGATAGCGTTCAAGGTTAAAGACCTCTCTTCCGAAGTTTCCTCGGCTGTACAGTCGTGGGCAGACCAGATGGGCGACGCTCTTGCGAACTTTGTTCGCACAGGTAAGTTCGACTTCCGCTCGCTTGCTGATTCTATCTTGAACGACATTGCGCGCATGGCGGCAAACGACTTTATCCGCAACCTCATCGGTGGGTTCAAGTATGGCTTTGGCACGCCGATTGCGGATAGCGGACATAAGGAAGTTCAAGATAGGGTTGCTCAGTTCAAGAGCATTGGTGGCGTGCAGATGGTTCACGTTGTCAACATGCCCTCGTCAGGGGACTTTGGCAGCGCCATAAGTAGTGCGTTTGGAAGCTCTGCTGGCGGCTTCACGTTGAGCAATCCAACTTCTATCATCGGCAACCCCAACAGACCGCTTATGGACTTTTCTTCTGCTACACAGATTGGAAAAGAGGCGGCACAAGGTATTGTCGCGTCCACCTCGCCTAGTATTCAAACTGCGGCAAGCAGTTGTTTCGGAGGACTTCAGAGTGAGCTTCAAGGTGGTCTAGGAGGTATGCTCAATAGCTTCTTCAGCGGTATCGGCAGCATCTTCAGCGGCTTCGGCGGTGGAGGCGGCATTGGCGGCTTCTTTGGCAGCTTGTTCGGCGGCATTGGCAGCTTTATCAGCCGTATCTTTGGCTTCTCGTCTGGCGGCTACACTGGTCCCGGCGGCAAATACACGCCAGCGGGCATTGTCCATGCAGGTGAATACGTCATCAACGCTGCTGCGACCCGCAGGCTTGGTCTGGACTTCCTGAACCGTTTGAATGGCTATGCGAACGGTGGATATGTGTCTCCCACACCGCCAGCGGTCAATCACGATTACGGCAAAGATGCTGGCAGCGGTCTTGAAGTCAACATTTATAATAATTCTAACAATGACGTTCGCACTCAGCGCAATGCGTCGGGTGGTCTTGACATCTTCATTGAGCAGGCAGTCAATGCGGTGGCTGGCGACATTGCAGCAGGGGGCGCAGTTGCCTCTGCGTTGCAGAGCACTTACGCCTTGAATCGCGGTAACGGCTTGCAAAGGAGTGGTTATTAATGGCTACTAGCGCGGAATATCGCGGATGCACTACGCCGCTCAATTCAGGGTCGATTTTTTCAATCAATCACGACACCTCGACCCCGCGTTTTGACCCCGGTATCCGCCCTGAAGAACGGCTCACTGGCATTGTGTTTCCGTTGGATTCGTGCTGGCTCTTGGATACACATCAAGGACAGGATGAAGAGTTTTATGCGCGCGTAGAGCATGACCGAGGTCCAGCCCGCACACGTCGCAAATATACCGAAGTTCCCCATGTTCGTGAAGCCAAAATCTTTTTGACAAGTGAAGAAGCCAAGATATTCCATGACTGGTATGAATGGACACTTGGCGTTGGGCAGCTTCGTTTCATCGCGCAGTTCCATGAAATAGGCGTTGGATTACGCTGGTTTGAGGCAGAGTTCAATGAGCCGTGGAACGCAGAATATGTAGCTTTGGGCGAGGCAAACAAGGACGGCACCGCCGAACGAGCTTGGCGCATATCCGTAGTGTTTCGTCTCTATGGAAAAGGGATGGAGACGAACCCTGCCTTGGCGACACCACGTTTCATAACGAAGTTCACGTTACCTCTCGTTTCACAAAATACTACGGAAAATGTGACAAACTTCACAGTTTCCTTCCAGTTGCCCTTGACAAGTCTTGTTTCGGATGTTACGCTTTCGACGAACTTTTCTGCGCCTTTGGTATCGCATGTAAAGCCTGAGCATGGCTTATCTTCACATTTTTACGTCTATTTGTCAGCAACGTGTTCGGTGCCGGGTAAAGTCCGGCTTCGTACCTCTTTCAAGGCACCATTGACATGATTCCTGACTTACCAAACCTTGCTGATGTAACCCTACCGGGACGGTTTAAAGCCCCGTATACGTTCAAGAAAGAGCCGTTCTGCGATTATGCGCGCGGCGGTGTTGCGTTACTTGACGCTTCTCAAGGTTTGGATGTAAAAGATTGGCGTATCGACTTTGAAAACGGGGTTGCCACAATAACCTCGGAAGGCTCACCAGATTTTATTGTTCCTGACTTACCAATAGACTTAAGCTGGATTAGCTTTGCTTTTGACCAGAATATGCACTATAATGTGACGTATACGGTCGCAAACAAGAGCTATCTTTATTGGTATGATGCTGCTGCGCAAGGTTACGTAACAACTGAGCTTGACGACGTAAAAACACCGTTCTTGCGCATGGATGACGTGCGCAGCGGCATTGAAGGCACAAAAGACCTTATTCTGTCTTACTTGAAAAAAGGCGACTTGTATATTCGCTTGCAAAGTGACAGGTTTGCTGTCGAATACTTGCTGGAAAAACATGCTGGTAACAAGTTCCTGCAATGCGGCATGACTGAACAACTCAGGTTTCAGTGGAAAACAACTGTTGTTTATCCCGAAACCTTACCGTGTCCGCAGGCGGATATGGATTTGAAGCCGCGAGAACGGCGTTATTTGTCCGACATAGGGGACGTGCGTAACATGCGTATGTTCCAGCAAGAGTTTCAAGCAACACACAATAAAATAAATTTCATTTTCACCGAAGAAGAAGCTGCTGAGTTTCGTGACTGGTATGAAAATGAGTTGTTGCATGGCGGCGCTTGGTTCTATGCAGACTGGCCTCTGTTACACAAAGATAAAGAGATAGCGCATCGTTTTGTTGGGCAACCAAAATGGGAATGGGTTTATGGTGGGAACCCCGGCAAACTTGGACGCTCAAAGCAAGGCGGTGGGTTTACGCTACCTGACGATGCTGTAACTGTTTATAAAGTTAGTGCAACGGTTGAAGTTTATGACAGGAAGGTGGAGAACTTTTACAAATCCAAAATTTATCCCGTAAACATTGTTGATGACATTCGCCAAGAAAACGCTGTTATTAGCGGTAAGATTCCTCCTTTAGCTTCTTTTGATGAAGGTGTTGATTTACGTTCACATGTTATTATTTCTGCACAGTGGAAAGAGCAATTGATTGAAGTGGGTGTTTCAAATGATGCACGCACGTTTAATCATGAAATGGTGGGAGGCGTATGGCTAGAAAAACTTTTGGCAACTTCCATTGAAGATACTGCTCAAGCGTATAACCACCAAATAAGAGGCGGGAGTTGGACGGCAAAACTTGTGACGTATCCCTATTATTCAGATGACGAGGCTACAATTCAAGCACACATCATTGTTTCTGCGGAGTTTGTGACATGATTGAGGTTGGGCTTAGTGGACATTTCCGTATGGAAGTTCGTGATGCGACCACACACGAACTAACACGCATCTGTGAATTTGACAACTTGATTACAAATCAAGGTTTAGACGCTTACGGTATATGCACCGACCGCGTTTTATTGAGTAATTGTTACGTAGGAATAGGAACCAGCACACCTGCTGTAACAGACACGGGGTTGAGCAACTTGCTCGCAACAACGTCAGGGGTGAGTGAAACGCAGCACGTTTCTCCTACTGCGCCAGATTGGGTTTCGTCAAGGATTAATCGTTACAGGTTTGGTGTTGGGGTTGCTGCAGGGAACATAACCGAAGTTGGTATAGGTGGTGAAAATTATTTCTGGAGCCGTGCTTTAATTTTAGATGAACAGGGGCGACCGTCTTCAATAAGCGTGTTGTCTAACGAATACCTTGACGTATTGTATACTTTGCGGTTACACCCAAATTTAAATGATATTCCATTTTCGTTTGAATTGGGTGGGGTAACGTATAATTGTGTGGCGCGTCCGCAAAATGTTAATGAAAGTGGAGTTACAGGTTCGTCTACTATTGCTGTAAACGGGGCGGTTGCGCCGCAAAGCGGTATTGAAATCCTAACTGTGTATAGAGGCGGTAATCTTGGGACGATAACTCAAGGACCGCAAGGTTATACGCAGTCACAAGGTGGTGTTACTTCAGGGTATTCTGTAGAAGAATATATTATGGGGTCGTATCAGCGTGATTTCAACGTAACTCTTTCACTTGATTCAGCTAATATAGGAGGTATTGATTTGATGTCAATTGGACCCCGACCTGTTGGCAATTACGGCACAATCGGCTCCCAACTTGCATTACAAACTCAAATCAAGTTTGATAAGACTATACCAAAAAATAACACAAATTCGATAAAGTTTGTGTTACGTGCTAAATGGAATAGGTATTAATTGGAGGCGGTTATGCTGTCATTTGGCATGAGCGGGCATTTCAAACTTGTGGTGAAAGATGCTTCCACAGATAAGGTCGTGCGCGTGCGCGAATTTGACAATCTGATTTTGGATACAGGCTTGGATAGTTACGGGCAAGCTCTGAATGGAAATGTAGACCGCTGTTGGGTTGGAACGGATGACACGCCGGTTGCAGCTAATCAGGAAAGACTGTTTGCACCGCTTGCCTATTGTAACCACATCTACACGTATGGTGCAGAGCCTACAACTAGACCGGTTGCACCAGATTGGGTTTCTTCTATGACAAAGCGTTACCGTTTTGGTGTAGGAGCCGCAGCAGGGGAATTGAGAGAAATTGGCCTTAGCAATGCACAGCCGCATGAAAACGCGGTATTTTGGTGCCGATGCCTGATATTGAATGATGCGGGTGTGCCGGAACCGTTAATTGTAGCTTCAAACAACACCCTTGATGTGCATTATACAATTCGTTTTCATCCGCCTCTTACTGATTCATCAGGGTCATTTTACATGGACAATGAGTTGTATAATTACACAAGCCGCCCTGCTTCTATTGGGGACACAGGTATAGGTCAGGGTGATGGTGATATCCATGTTGGCGCTGGTATATGTTTCCGCACACTGTATAGCGGCGGGGAACTAGGACCTATCACAGGTAGCATTCAAGGTTATTCTCAATATGAGAATATAAACACCTATTATTCAGGTGGAAATCCGTCGGCTCTGCCATACATAAATGGAACGCATTATCGGGATTATGTGCAAAACCTAAACCTTGCGACAGGAAACTTCACGAACGGTATTGATGGTTTGCTTTTGGGCTGGCACGGCGCTGGAAACTATTACATTTCCGGTGGGCAATTCTTGTATTTCACACAAATCAAACTAGACCATCCTATTCCAAAAGATTCGACAAGCTCTTTGCAGTTTACAATGCGCGTGTCGTGGGACAGGTGGACACCTCTAACACCATAAATCATGCCTCACTACCTTGACAAACGCTACGGCGTAAATCTTGCAGAAGCCTATGCGGAGGCAGCTACTTCCGCGCCGCTTGGACGCACGATTTTGTATACGTATGAATTGCTACATCCGTCGTTTACGGAGAAGATTCTTATTGTCAACGACTTCAACGACCTGCGGGCGACGCTGGAAGATGGCACTACACATGACTTTACTCCGTGTCCTGTGACAATTGTTCCGCCAGAAGAAAGCGATGAAGCCAAAACTCCGACTATTCATGTGCAGATAGATGGAGTTTCTTCCATTATTGCTACACAGCTTGAAGTGGCGACAAAACAGATGGCGCGCGTTGAAATTGTCGAACGTATATACGTGTCTGATGACCTCTCTGGTCCAGCCGTGTTGCCGCCGTTACGTCTCACTTTGAAAACGGTTAACATCAACTATACTCAAGTTACGGGGGAGGCTTCTTTCAGCGACCCGATTAATCGCGGCTTTCCGAAGTATGACTATCTCATTCGTGAGTATCCGGGGCTATCGGCAAAATGATACCTGTTGAAGAACAATACGGCGGTTTACATTGGGCTTACGAATACCTTGGAAAGCCTTATGTGGAAAATACTGACGGTCCTGACAGTTATGACTGTTGGGGGCTTGTTCGTGAAGTGTGCAAGAAGCGTATTGACTGTGATATGCCGTTGATAAACGTCGGTCGTAATGACAATTACGAGGCTGTAGCCAAGGCGATTATAGGTTGGCAAAAGGTCGAAGCTCCTTATCAAGAATATGATATTTTGACGATGCGTAACTCTTTCGGTAGGCATATTGGAATTTGTATAAAAGCGAACGGTAACGTAATGATGCTGCACGCTGAAATTCCACAGGTTCAGGTTGTGGATATAAAGCGACTGTCCACTTTTGGCTATAAGGATGTGCAAGGCTGGAGGTATCAGCATGGCGAATGAGCTTGTTGTGCTTCGGGATGGTATAGTGGAAAGCGGTTTTGTCACCGCAGAGGTTTACCTGTCTCCGCTACCCGGCACAGAGCCGATGCGCGTCAAGGCGCGCATCGGCTCACCTGTTCGTGACATTCTGCCACCAGAAG
>JAZSAV010000030.1:0-6454 GCA_045602085.1 Prevotella sp.
GGTGGACTATATCGTGGCGACCTTGCCAGCCAGACAGTCATTGAGGTGTTCGCTAAGGTATGGCAGAAGCATCATTTTGAGTGGGACATCCCCAAACTGATGACAGAGGCCACCGCACGGGCGAAAGCTGCCATTGCCCCATTGTCAAGATACGACATGGGTACTACGCTTGTTCTCGCTGCTACACATGGTGATGATGTGACCATCGCACACTTGGGCGACAGTCGGGCTTATTACATCCGTAAGACGGATGGCATCATCTACCAGACGGAAGACCATCTCACAATCGGACAGGAGGGATGGCCGTATGTGTCAAAAGGGTTCTTCAACTTTCGTGAAGTGGAACAGCCAACGACAAAGATAATCACCGCGCAACAGGGCGACCGTATATTGCTTTGCTCCGATGGCATCTATGGCTGCTACCGCAAAGGCGCACTCAAAGAACTGCTGCTCATGGAAATGGAGGGTGCTACTATGGTGTCAAACATTAACGATTACTGTGATGAGTATGCTACAGACAACTATTCGGCCATACTGATTGAAATTAAAGAGTAAGGTGATAGGAAACGTTAGTTTTGATACTCTATAAGAGGAAAGAAACGCATTTACACCCATAAAATTATTACTGTTATGGCACAAACAACACTTATCAATTATTCGTTTCTTTGGGACAGGATTAGTGAATGGGCAAGAAAAGCCGGAAGAGTGAGTACACGGCCGGTCCTCCTTCTTTTCTATGTAATGAAGAGTAAGGAAACACCTTGGTCTGACAAGATGCTGATGCTGTCAGCCATCAGTTATCTGGTTTTTCCCATCGACATTCTCGATGCGAAGCGTCTGCCCATAATAGGATGGTTCGATGAAATAGCATCTATCTCCGTGGCATACCTGAAGGTAAGCAAGCACGTCACGCCAAAGATTGAAGCCAAAGTGGATGCTATTCTTGATAGATGGTTCCCAGAATATGCTTCATACGTGGAACTGCCAACTCTATGAAATATAACCGCTAGAAATTGACGCTTATGATTCTCAATCTGTTTTCCTGGAAGAAGAATACAACCGAGCAATCCTCTCCAATGCAAAAGAATATCTTGTTACCTCGCTATCGTGGTGGGGAGTATGAGACGCTGGCTGATGCCGTCCAGTCGCTTATCGAAAACGAGGACACTTTTCATATGGGCGACATTATGCAGTACAATATCAGATACCGTGATTACCTACGGGAGCACGGCATAGACGAATTGGTTGAGTTGATGTTGCGTGAGGCTCCTACCCTTCGGCAGGATAAAAAAACAGTGATGGAAATCTATGAGCGGTTTGAGCGGATGGGTGGAATTGCCGACTACGACATCCAGTGCTACGACATTATGAAGCCTATACCAGTACTTGATAAGGAACTTCCCTTCAGTACGATTGGAGGCAAGAATGTGGAGTGGTTTCTCGGTGAGAGTCGTTTGGGTGAGCCGGATCCGTGGCGCAATAAGCAAGCTATAGAGAATGAGTTCGGGCTGCATCTGGGACAAGTGTACGACAGCTATCCCCGTTTCGACTCGTCGGACTGGAGCGATGACCGTTCTTATCAGAACTACATCATCCGCACGTCACCTATTAGGAAGAAGGAAATGTTGGAACTGATGAATGTTGAAGCACTTGGTAATAGGCAGCGTGTTCACGAACACCTGCCCAAACATCTGTTACCTGTATTGTACTATGTAGGTGACGGACGGTATGCCTTGCTTGCCACTGCCAAATCTTAGGAACCAACTGAGGGCAATAATAGGGATGCTCACTTCCAGCTTGAATTCATTTTTCACTCACTTGGGAAAGGTGGCTTGGCTATTTCAGATGCCAAGCCACTTCGCTATCCCATAGACTATCTCTGTGATAATGATGCCGAAGCAGACACAGAACACTATGAACAAGCGTAAGAATGTCTTTCTGCCAAGATAGACACCATTGCCGCTGTTGATTATGTCATAGCACTTTTTCTCGTACTGTTCAAGCGCATCGCCAATCTTCTTTCGGTGCTGTTTGAGCATTCTGTCTTCCTTTTCTGAATAGTCTGAATACTTGGTCTGCAGCTGTGTGATGGTCTCATCATCCAGTTTGTTAGTGAAGACCACCTTCCGGCTGTCAAGTATAGCCTGAACAATGGCAGTCACAGCATTGTCTGTACTCTTGCCAGCAGCAATCACAGCGGCAACTATTTTCTGCAAGTCATCTTTGGCTTGTACGAGTTGTTTGACGATGCCTTTCATCGTTTCCACGTCATTTTTGACTTGGCTTAACAGTTCTGCCAGATTGTCTTTCTGCTCAGCAATCTCTTCCTTTTTGTTGATTTCCTCAACAAGGTTTTCATATTTATTCGCCATAATAATTTGTGTTTAACGTCCATATCCTTTACTTCTCTTGATAGGCTTGCATAGCCACTTGGCATGTTGGGCACAGCGTCTTGCCCATTCACGCTCATCCTCATCATCGTCCTTGCTCCATCCAGAGGAAGTTCCACCACCTCCACCACAGGATTCAGAAACAGTGGTAGCAGCATCGACATAGTTCATGAACAGCAACATTGCCACGTTCAAGACATTCTCACGACTCACTGATTCATCATCAGGTGTCTGGATGGCATCTTGCATGGCCTTGTATGCGTCCAACGGCATTTTGATGTTATAACGCTTATCTTCAACAGTCACTATCTTTCTGAATACAGATGGCACTTCTGGCTTAGTCGGGGCAACGTTCTGACGTTCTGAGTAGCGTTCAGTAATGGGCTTCCTTTCAGTAGTTTGGGAGGTGCCCACGGTAGAACTGGGTTTCACAACACTTGGTGCAATAGGACGAAGTTTCTTCCATGTGTCTTCCAGTTTTGGAACGGTCAGGTTACGACCTTTGCCTAATATTGAAGACTTGAAACGAGAGTTACCACGAAAGATGGTGTACCCATGCAGCACACCTTGCTTGTCACGTTGCTCTTTGACTTGATAACCACGACTTTCAAGACCGTCCTTATAACTGTCCCAATCATATCTTGACATTCCACGGAGGATGTCGTAACAGGCTTCCGTTATCTCCTTCTGATGGGCATCGTGAATATCCTCGGGCAACTTCCATCCACGTTCAACGTTGATGGTGTGGGCAGCCTTTACTGCACTTTCACCTACAAAGGAATCATTCATTAGATTTCCGTCAAGGTCGATGCGGTTGATGAGGATGTGAAGGTGTGGGATGCCGGACTTCGCATCAAAGTGAAGACAGGCGAATATCTGTGCCCTGTCCAGATTGAACTTACCTTTTCCTTTCTTCTTGCCTTCCTTGGCTTGGACTTCTTTCTTGAACTCTTCCAGAAAGCGCAGTACATAGTCGTACCAGTCTTTGAACGTCCATCCCTTTGTCTCTTCAAGGGATGGGGAAACCTCCATCCGAAGGGTCGGCTTGGTGACGGGCTTACGTCTGAATTTCGGTTCATACTTCTGGTGAATGGTTTCCATCGCTCCCCACATGGCGAGAGGAGTAAGCCCCTCGTCAAGGTTGCGTGTCAGCACGATGTCGGCACGGTTATGTTTGGTGGCATAGTTGGTCATGGCTGAGCCATGCGATATGGGTTTGGCTTTTGCTATCATACATTATCTCCTAAACATTCCTTCAATCTCTACCATGCGGCGGATTAGGCTGTTCACGCCCTCAATCCATTGCTTCATGAACTGCTCGTTGCGGAAGTATTTCTTACGCTGTTCCTGAATCGTGCCGTGAAGGGCATTCTTTATCAAGATTAGCTCGCCTCGGGCAGCTTTCAGCGACATGAGGGCATCAGCCTCCTTGTCGGTCATCATCACCTTCGGCTCCTGTCCAAGGGATGTGTCATGGATATACTGGCTTTTCTTCAGCCCACAGGCTGTAGCCAGACTAACAATCTTCTCGTACTCGTCGGGCGTATAGCACACAGTGATGCGTGGATTGCGCCCTTTATGTTCTATCTTCTGTTCCATTGTAAGATGGTTTTAACTGTTGGTTTATAACTGGGCTTGGTCAACCCCAATGCGAGCCTGCGAGTATTGCAAGAGGTCAAACAGTCGGGCAAGTAGCGTAGCGGATTGTCGGACATTGACACTTCTTGTTTAGAGAGTACGAAAATTCAGGCTCCCTTCGGGGTTGTCCCAAAGCCGTGGGTGTTTATCCGGCATCGTCGAGCGTCGTTTCGGCAGCGGTGATGGCGGTAGCATCTGGAGAGGTCTCACCAGATGGCTCAGAGGAAGGCTGTGCCTCGTTCTCTGGCTCGTTCCCTGGGCTGTCATTGATATAGGCTGCATCCGTCAAGGTGATGGATGGGGAAAGGGTTTCTTCTTTTGGTGTGGTAGGCTCGACACCATCATTGAATAGCTTCCTTTCCCTATCGTTACCATCATCTGACTTGTCACGGCTAACGGGGTCAGTATGCTTAGAGGTGTACTCATCCCTTTGTTCGATGGTTTGCCCATCTGATTGATGTGCGGTTTGCTCCAAATCGCTATCGGTAGAAGAAAGGGATAAGGAATTGTTCTCATTGGCATCAATGCCATTACTGCCATCGGCAACCGTTCTGTTGACAACAACGCTATTGATGGCTGTCCCGTCGGTGGCGATTCCATTGCCGACATTATAAGTGGCAGCACTCTGGCATTTGTGGTTTGCCTTGATGCGTGGCTCGACTCGTGGGTTACGTGAGTAATGCGTATTGCGGATAACCTGACCACCGACATACCAACTGGCGATACAGTGAACGGTGAAGATGGTGGTACGGAAGTTCGGTACTGATGATACCAGTCCCACCTCATGGAACATGTCAACCATCTTGGATGCAGTCTTGCGGTTACACCTCCAGAGCTGGGCAAGTTCCACTTCCGAAATGGCAAACTGCCCTGGGGTTAGGTCAACTGAATACTCCTTCTTCTCATAGTGCATCGGTTCCTTCACTGCCATTTGCAGGAAGGTGGCGAAGCACTTCATACGGTCGAATCCCTGTGGGTAGTTGAACAGGAAATCTAACTGTCGGTCTGATAGGAACAGACCATAAGATAAATCATCGTTGTACATGGTACGTTGTCTTTAATTGTTACGGGTGCGGACACCTTTCACGTTCATTTCTCATTCTTGGTTTACTCATCTATGGAAACCCCTGTTGCGAGTCTCAGGCAAATCATCGGCGATGCTGATAAGGGCTTCGTTCAACTTCTGTTCCTCTGACTTGTTCAGCAGATGGATGGCATCAATGTTGATGGCGAGTGCAGCGGCTTCGCGTCCGTATCTGATAGCCTCTTGGTCATCATCAATCGCCTTGTTCGCTCCTGTAGCGTCAATGTAGGCATTCACCTTGTCACGCATGGTGAAGTAGCCCAAGCCAGTCTTTGCCCAGTTAGCGGCTGAGTAAACGGCACTCTCTTTTAGTGCGGATAGTTCCTGTTCCTTCATCAGTGCTTCTTGCTAAGGGTTTGCATGTGAATACGGGCAGCATCGTCAATCTCTTCTTGGGTATAAACACGGTTCCTGCGAATCCATGAAAGAATGTCTGCTTTCTCGAAGTAGATCATCTTTCCATTGGGTCGGTAGAAAGGAATGCTCTGCTCGCACGTCATCTTGTAAAGGGAACTGCGAGCCATGCCCATGAACTTGGCGGCTTCCTCTACGGTTAATACTTCCTTGCTTGAATCAAGGATGTCTTCCAGAACGTCAACACGCTTCTGGAGTTCTGCAACCTGCTTGTGCAGTTGGGTGTCCTTCTGGACGGAGTTCTGTTGTGTCATTTTCAACTTACTTTTTTGTTTTACATATTTATATTATACACATTTGTCACTCCATGACTGCCACATGTACTGACCAGATAAAAGTGGTTGTTTGTCGGTCAAAAGAGAAATGCGGCAGTGCTAAGTTAGTTCTATAGGATGGGCTGGAAAAATATTCGGCACAGAAAAGTTTGATTTTTGACGGTTCTTAACCGACGAGTATGATTTTGCAGCAATTATCATACTAATAAACCGTTTGGGATGCTTGTTTTCGTTGGGGATGTTACCATCGGAAACATAGGTAACAGAAGCACTCTTTTCTGCCACTTCCTGCCACCAAATCCGAGGGACGGATTGCTCGATTAAAAAAGTTGCAATAAATCTCATATATCTCAATTATTTTTTGTATCTTTGCATCATGTTTCAGTGGTTCATGCACCACGTTTCGGATGATTGGTTTTATTTAACACATTTTTGGTGCAGGTTTGTTACGTTTGAACAAATCAAATTTTGAAACCGCTGAAACACAGAGGATTGCAAGTTTTCTGAAACCTACGAAGTACAGCATCGCTCCATAAAAATGGACGGTCAGATAGCGTATCATCCACTTTGCCCATGCACCTTCCCATTTCGGAAGCAGGGAGAATGCCCATTGTATCGGCCCGAAAATGGTCAGCATACCCAAAAGTATCTGC
>JAZSAV010000031.1:0-149673 GCA_045602085.1 Prevotella sp.
GGTGCAGAGACCGACAACTGCTACGAGGCCCAACAGGCTCAGTATCAGCTGACCATATCCGACGCCTCTGGCATCAGCACCATTACGTCCGATGCTGCCAGCACAGGCAAGGTCTACAACCTGAAAGGACAGCAAGTAAACCTGCCGACAGCTGGCAAAGGGGTATATATTATCGGTGGAAAGAAAGTGGTGAAGAACTGAGGAACGGCAGTTCAGACGTATTTATTATCGGTTCACAATATCTATAAAGTATCGGTGCATTCTGTCGTCGCTGGTCAGTTCTGGATGGAAGGCCGTGGCCAGCCGATGTCGTCGGCAAAGGCCGACTGCAGCCTGGAAAAATTCTGCTCATCGATACGCAGGAAGGCAAAATCTACTACGATGGCGAAATCAAGGATCAGTTGGCCAAGGCCCATCCCTATCGCGAGTGGCTCAGCGAGAACCGTGTGCAACTTGAGAAACTGAAGAGCGGGCGGCACGTCGACAATGCTGTGAGCAACCTGGAGCAGAAACTCATCACCTTCAGCTTTGGCCAGGAGGATATCGACCGCACGATTGTCCCCATGGCTACGACGGGTCAGGAGCCTGTGGCGGCCATGGGCAACGACACGCCGCTGGCCGTGGTGAGCGAACGCCCGCAACTGCTGTTCAACTACTTCCGCCAGCAGTTTGCCCAGGTGACCAATCCCGCCATCGAACCGATACGCGAAGAGCTGGTCATGTCGCTCACGGAGTATATCGGTGCCGTGGGATGTCTCTTCAGTCGTATAGCCCGCTATACTCCTTTAGAACACATAAAAAATCTTCTCAAAAATAACAAGACAAACGCACTAAAATCTAAATGACCGATTTGGGTTAAAGTTTTTGTAATTTCTTGTTAACAAGCAAGCGGTTAAGTGCAATTTCTGAGGGTTTCATTCCTGCACTATTCGGCACTTTAGCTTCTTGAAATGCCATGTATCATCCCTATACGGTGGCTTAGATTCTTAAAGGCTGTTTGTATGGCATAACAGCATCGGTTAGCAAGTGTAACAGCATCGATTAGCTGCCACAAGTGGCATAGTAATGTTTCCTAAATTATCAAACTGTAAATTACAGGATTTTTACAAATTTCTTGTAATGGCATTACATGGTGCGTGTAATACCATTACAAGGCACAAATAAAAGCATTACAAAGGCACGGGAATAGAACAAATTACAGGATTATATATGGATTAATTAGAGCTGTTTAACAAATTTTTACTGACAAAGAAGGCTTTAAAGGTCTTTTTTTACTATCTTTGCAAGGTAAAACCTATTAACCATTATCTATGCGGAAACATAAACCATATATATTAGTAATAATTATAGGTCTATTGTGCATCTTCGGTTTGCAAGCTAATGCCAAAACCGAACCGGACACTGTTGCCGACAGAATACTTGCCGACATGAGGCAGTATTTCAACACGGACAACAGGGAGGCACTGTACAAGGCAGCTGGAGAATACAGGACTCACGCCCTTGAGATGGGGAACACACGCAACTACTACAAGGGATGGGAGACGGAGATTCTCTATGACGTGAACTTCAACCGATTCTATCAGGCAATGAAGAAGACGCAGCAGATGTCGGACATGATGAGAAAAAGGGACGACCGCGATTTCTTCTACAGCGCAACCCACCTGATAGGCATCATTCACTCCATACAGGGCAACAACAAGCAGGCAAAGACTTTCTTTGAAAAAGCACTGAGAGAGGCTTCGGAGGTTGACTCCGTGCATCTCATCTCCATATACATGGACCTGGCCAATGTTGAAATGGAGTTCAACCAGAAAGAGGCACTGATGCATATCGACAAGGCACTTAACCTGATAGACAGGGAGAAGATGCCTTACCAGTATAGCGACGCCATGGCATTCAAGACCATCATCGCCTTCGTGAAGCACGACTGGCCGCTGGTGAACAAGTGCTTTAAACTATACACCGACATAGCAAAGAAAGATTCGGCACTGTTCAGTACCACATATCTGAGATATGCCACGGTGGCAAAGCGCACTGCCGAGGGGAAATATGCGGAAGCCATTGCAGAGGCAGACAAGATGACGAACATAGACAAGTACAAGTTCAAACTGCTCATCTACGAAGCGGCGGGCGATACTGCCAACGCCTACATGGCACAGAAGGAGTATATCACGGCGAAAGACTCGATAACGCAATTCATACAGTCGGAAGAACTGCAGAGTGCTGCCCACGACCTGGAGGTAGCTTCCTCTATCAGCGAGGCACGCAAGACAAAGGCCATCAACATAATATTCACCATCTGCATAATAGGTGCGCTGATTATAATATGCATACTGCTCTACAACGCCAAGAAAAGGAAGCACTACGCCAAGACTCTGGAGGAGAAGAACAAGGAACTGGAGGTGGCAAGGTTTGAGGCGGAGAAGGCGGAGAACATGAAGATGACCATCATGAAGAACATGAGTCATGAGATAAGAAGTCCGCTGAACGTTATATCCGGTTTCGCACAGGTGATTGGCAACAGGGAATTTGAGATGACTGAGAGCGTGAGGGAGGACTTGGCAAAGATGGTGCAGAAGAGTACCGACAGCATAACGAAGATTCTCAACGAACTGCTTGACATCTCTGACAACAGGACAAGATATAGCAAGGTGACACATTATCCTGAGCGCATTAACGACATTTGCGAGGAGGCGGCAAGACGATGCAGAAAACTTATAGAGAACGATGTTACCGTAAACGTCGTGTCAGAATTGCCCGACGACTTCACCATCAGCACCAACAAGGCGGAGTTGCTGAAGGCAATGGACTGCGTATTGGATAATGCTGTGAAGTTTACCGACGATGGTACGATAACCATCGGTTGCCGACTGATAGAGAAAGAGAACGACAAAAAGGTGGAGATAAGCATCAGCGATACCGGATGCGGCATTGAGGAGGGCGAGGAAGAACTGATTTTCGACCACTTCTACAAGACCGACAAATATAAGGACGGCATTGGTTTAGGACTGCCACTGGCACGAAGGATAACATACCACTTGAACGGCAGACTTACTGTAGATACAAAATATAAGAAAGGGGCACGATTCGTTTTCGCTTTGCCCACAGAGAACAAAGAATAACGCCTACAGGCGCAACACCTGCGTGCAGTAGTCAACCACTGCCGGACGATGGGTTATGAACACCACGGTCTTGTTGTTATCGGCAAGCAGATTGTTCAACAGCTGGCGCTCGGTATCTGGGTCGAGAGCACTTGTAGCCTCATCGAAAAGCATGATGCTGCGGTTGCGCAACAAGGCACGGGCAATGGCAATGCGCTGCGCCTGTCCTTCGCTAAGCCCGCCGCCTGTCTCGGAAATCCTGGTGTCAAGTCCTTCCGGCAATTCCAATACGAAATCGGCACAAGCCTTCCGCAACACCTCTGTCATCATCTCGTCGGTGGCATGCGAATCGCCTAACAGCAGATTGTCGCGGATGCTGCCGCTGAGCAAGGTATTTCCTTGCGGTACATAAACAAAATTGCAGCGCGACAACGGCGAAACCTGCTCACACATATCCTTATTATATATAGTAACACTACCTTGCTGCGGATGTATCAGGGCAAGGAGCATGCGCACAAGCGTGGTCTTGCCCACACCCGTCTCACCGAGAACGGCAGTGCAACTGCCAGGAGGGAAGTGGAACGAGAGATTGTCGATAACCTTATTGTCGGGTTCGTCGTCATAGGCATAGCTGACCTTGTCGAGTCGCAGACCACAAGGCGACTGCATCACATGAGGTTCTCCTTGCTCTTCCATGGGCAAGTTATCAAGTTCCATCAGTCGTTCTGCCGCCGTAAACACACTGACAAAGGCAGGCGCCAGACGGGTAAGGTCGCGTGCCGGTCCCTGAATTCTATATACAAGTTGCAGAAAAGCTGTCATGGCACCGAAGGTGATTGTGCCTTCAAACAGACGGACAGCACTCCAGAAGAAAGCAACGATATAGCCTGCTGAGAAACCGAGGTTGAGCATCGTGCGGGAGAATACGGAGAACTTGGTGCGGCGGCGCACATTGGAACGGAGTTCGTAGTGGGTATGTTCCAAACGACTTACCATCTGGCGGTCGCACTCCAGCGTCTTTACCAGCATGCGGTTCTGCACGGTCTCGGTGAGGATGCTCTGCACCTTGCTGTCACTGTTGCGCACATTGCGCGAATACTTGCGCATGCGGTTGATATACAGACGACTGAGCAGCATGAAGACGGGAAGGATAGCAACTGTTACCAATGCGAGGAGGGCATCCATGTGCAGGAGATAACAGAAGGCACCAATGAAGAGTGCTACGACAGAAAGGGTATTGGGGAGCGTTTCCGTGATGAAGGTGACTACGGTACTGACATCCATTTCAAGACGGTTGATGACATCACCGCTATGGCGACGCTCACGACCTTGCCACTCTGAGCGCAGAAGACGGTCGAGCATCGTCTGCTGCATGCGGTTCTGTGCCTTCACTCCGAGTATGTTTCGTACCCAAGTGCGCGAGATATTGATGGCAAAGTCGCAGAGTATGAGCATTGCCATCACTGCCACTGCCCAATAGAGCGAGCCGTTGGCGGCATGTGAGGCGATATCGATAGCACGCTGGATGGCCCAGACAGAAAACAGGCTTACCCCCACACTCAGAAGGCCGAGCATGGAGTTGAGTGTCACCTGCAAACGGTTGCCACGCAATATCACCCACAACCAGCCCAGCATCTGGCGTATGGATATCTCACTGTCTGATTTCTTGAAATGCCAAAACCCCATAAACCTAAAGTTTATTTATCTACCAATCCCTCATCGTTCATCTTTCAACGCTCATCGTTCATCACAGCCTAACATCCGCACCCCACATCATCTTGTCGCGCAGCGTAGGGAAATAGCTGTTGCCTAAGCGCTTGACCACTCTTACATTATGCGGAGCCTTTCTCAGGGTGAGCGACGTGCCTTCTCCAAACTTCTCGGAACGGCCGTCGATGGCTACAAGGAAGTTATGACTTCGACTTTCAACTGTCAGCGTCACCTCAGAGTCGTCGGGTATGACAATAGGTCTGACATTAAGACTATGAGGTGCGACTGCCGTCAGCACGAATACCTTTGTACCCGGAACGATTATTGGTCCACCATTGGAAAGCGAATAGGCTGTAGAACCGGTCGGCGTACTTACAATAAGTCCGTCGGCCTGGAAAGTGGTGAGATACTCGCCATTGATGCTCGTGCGAATGGAAATCATCGAAGCATTATCGCGTTTCAGGATTGCGATGTCGTTAAGTGCACAACACTCGGCAACGTAAACGCCATCGGCAGATACCTGCAACACCTCGCGCTCCTCAATGGTGCAGTTGCCCTGATAAAGAGCCGACAGACACTGCTCTATCTCATCGGGGCGCACATCAGCAAGAAAGCCAAGACGCCCCATATTTATTCCCACGATAGGGATGCACTTGTCACCCACCCTACTGGCAGCCTTCAGGAATGTTCCGTCGCCACCCATGGATATGACATAGTCGGCATCGAAGTCATTGCCTTCGAACACCTTGGAGACCTCTATCGCCATCTGCAACTCTACAGTGAGGAACTCATAAAACTCCCTATCCATATATATGTCAGCATTTTTCTCATACAGGTATGACAATATCTTGGGGATGGACGCCGACTTATGAGCCTGAAATGTGTTGCCGAAAATGGCGAAACGAAGTTTTTCTAACGACATAATTAATTATTTTTTATATCTTTCGACTACTACAATGCGGTTATTTGCCAAACATTTAGTATTTTTGCAAAGATAATGCAAAAATACAGTTTTTTTACGAGAACTGAATAAATAGAACTAAATAAATTGAATGTAATGACAAAATTAAGCGTAAACATCAACAAGGTGGCCACCATCCGAAACGCACGAGGAGCAAACAACCCTAACGTGCTGAAGGTGGCACTCGACTGTGAGATGTTCGGAGCACAGGGCATCACCGTTCATCCACGACCAGACGAAAGACACATACGCTACCAAGATGTGAGAGACATCAAACCGCTGATAAAGACAGAACTGAATATCGAGGGAAACCCGATTGACAAATACATTGAACTGGTGCTGGAGACAAAGCCGACACAAGTAACACTGGTGCCTGACGCTGACGACCAGCTGACATCGAACCATGGCTGGGACACAAAGGCTAACAAGACTTTCCTTTGCGACGTGATAGGCAGGTTCAAGGAGGCGGGCATACGCACTTCTATCTTTGTTGACCCCGACACGGAGATGGTGCATCATGCAAAGGAGTGTGGCACCGACCGCATTGAACTATATACGGAACCATACGCAAGCATGTATCCGAAGAACCGCGAGGAAGCTATCGCACCGTTCGTCGATGCGGCCATTGCGGCACGCGAACTGCAACTGGGACTTAATGCTGGGCACGACCTGAGCCTTGAGAACCTGCACTACTTCCACCAGATGATTCCATGGACCGACGAGGTGAGCATCGGGCACGCTTTGGTTTGCGATGCGCTATACATGGGATTGCGCGAGACTATCAGACAGTATTTAAAGTGTTTGGAATAAATAAAAGAATTATGAAAAAAGCATACGTATTCATGGCCAACGGCTTTGAGGACATCGAAGCGATTGGCACTATCGACATCCTTAGAAGAGGCGGTGTTGAGGTAACGACAGTAAGCATCACTGGCAGCAATATGGTTGAGTCGGCTCATGGCATCAATATTGAGGCGGACATCATGATTGAGGATGCCGACTTCAGTGATGCCGACGCACTGGTATTGCCTGGCGGTCTGCCCGGTGCTACCAACCTTAACGACCACGAAGGCGTGCGCAATGCACTTCTGGTTCAGGCTGAGAAGGGAAAGATTGTGGCTGCCATCTGTGCTGCTCCACTGGTTTTGGGCGGTTTAGGACTGGTCAGCGGCAAGCGTGCCACTTGCTATCCTGGTTTTGAGCAGTATCTTGAGGGTGCCGAATATACTCATGAGTTGTGTACAGTTGACGGAAATGTGACAACAGGTGAGGGTCCTGGTGCTACTTTCGACTTCGCTTATGCACTGTTGGCACAGCTTGAGGGAGGAGAGATTGTTGCCCAGTTGCAGCAGGGAATGATGTACAATCATCTTACAGGAAAATAAGAATGACGAACTATGCCATCATAGTAGCAGGCGGGAAAGGCCTGCGGATGGGCAGTGACATACCGAAACAGTTTTTGCCCGTTGCCGGTATGCCTGTACTGATGCGCACAATAAAACGTTTCAAGGAGTATTCTGCCGACATAAAGATAATATTGGTGTTGCCAAAGGCTCAGCAAGACTACTGGAGAGAACTGTGCAAGGAGTATGCCTTTGACGTTGACTACCTGCTCGCGAACGGCGGGGAGACACGCTTCCACTCCGTGAAGAACGGCCTTGCCCTTATTCCTGAGGATGCTGACGGTGTGGTTGGCGTTCACGACGGCGTACGCCCCTTCCCTTCTATCGAGGTTATAGGCAACTGCTTTACCACAGCACTGACAGCAGAGGCGGTGATTCCCGTCACTCCCGTGGTGGAGACGCTACGGCATATTGACGGCAATGGCGATGCCTCTACGACCGTTCCACGAAGTGAATACAAACTGGTACAGACGCCGCAGACATTCACCGTAAGATTATTGAAAGAAGCGTATAAGCAACCATACAACGACAACTTCACCGACGACGCATCGGTGGTGGAGGCATTGGGAAGAAGCATTGCATTGGTAGAAGGCAATCGTGAGAACATCAAAATAACCACACCATTCGACCTCACTGTGGCCGAAGCGCTTTGTAATGCTTAATTCGTAATTCATAATGCTTAATTCGTAATTGACAATTGCGCCCGCGCAACAACTCATAATTCAAAATTCATAATTCCTAATTAATAACATTGGATTTATTAAGCCAAGACATACAATATCTGCCAGGCGTAGGACCGAACAGAAAGAAGATTCTTACTACGGAACTGGGCATCAGCACCTTCGGCGACCTGTTGATGTATTATCCTTATAAATACGTCGATCGCAGTCGTGTATATACGATTAGGGAGTTGACTGGCGACATGCCGTTCATTCAGGTTAAAGGCAGGATATTGAGTTTTGAGACTTTCGAAATGGGGCCGCGCAAGGAGCGTGTGGTGGCACATTTCAGTGACAGTACGGCGGTAATGGACCTGACTTGGTTTAACGGAGGAAAGTTTGCAAAGAAAACCTACAAGGTAAACACCGACTACGTTGTCTTTGGGCGTCCAACGGTATTCAACGGACGAATAAACGTGGTACACCCCGACATCGACCCTGCCGAGGGATTTGAATTTTCAGGCATGGGATTGCAACCCTATTATTCAACAACGGAGAAAAGCAAGAAAGGCAGTCTTACATCAAGGGCGATAGAGAAACTGACAAAGAGTCTTGTTGAGAAAGTTTGCGACAAGCTGCCGGAGACTCTGCCCGACTTCATTACAGGCAAGCTGCACCTCATGCCGCGAGGCGAGGCATTGCGGATAATCCATTATCCGAAGAACGCCAAGGAACTGGAACGGGCACGACTGCGACTGAAGTTTGAAGAACTCTTTTATGTTCAACTGAACATCGTCCGCTATGCCAGTGACCAACGACGAAAATACCGCGGATATACGTTCAACCGCATAGGTGACAACTTCAACGGCTTTTATCATAACAACCTGCCCTTCCCGCTGACAGGGGCACAGAAGCGTGTCATCAGAGAGATACGCCACGACATGGGCAGCGGACGACAGATGAACCGTTTGCTACAGGGCGATGTGGGTTCTGGCAAGACCTTGGTGGCACTGATGTCGATGCTGATTGCTCTCGACAACGGGTTTCAGGCGTGCATTGTGGCACCTACCGAGATTCTCGCCGAACAGCATCTGGCAACAATACAAGAGTTCTTGAAGGGGATGGATATCCGAGTGGAACTGCTGACAGGCATCGTCAAAGGGAAGAGACGCGAGGCGGTGCTCGAAGGACTGAAGAACGGAGAGATAAAGATATTGGTGGGCACGCATGCCGTTATTGAGGACACCGTGCAGTTTGCACAACTCGGCATGGTGGTTGTTGACGAGCAACACCGCTTTGGCGTTGCACAAAGGGCAAAACTGTGGAGCAAAAACACCAACCCGCCTCATGTGTTGGTGATGACGGCAACGCCCATTCCTCGCACCTTGGCGATGACACTATATGGCGACCTTGACGTGAGCGTCATCGACGAACTGCCACCGGGGCGCAAACCGATAGTTACACAGCACTTCTACGACAACAGGATGACCAGTTTGTACGACGGAATACGCAAGCAGATAAAACTGGGCAGACAAGTGTATATCGTTTTCCCGCTGATAGAGGAAAGCGAGAAGATTGACTTGAAAAACCTTGAGAACGGCTTTGAGGTGCTGCAACAGGTATTCCCTGAGTTCCGCATGAGCAAGATTCATGGCAAGATGAAACCTAAGGACAAGGAGGAGGAGATGCAACGCTTCGTGAGCGGAGAGACACAGATTCTCGTTGCTACCACCGTCATCGAAGTGGGAGTAAACGTTCCCAACGCCTCTGTCATGGTTATCCTCGATGCGCAGCGTTTCGGACTTTCACAGCTTCATCAGTTGCGCGGACGCGTGGGCAGAGGAGCGGAGCAATCGTATTGCTTGCTCGTTACTGGAGTGAAGTTAGCCGAAGACACCCGCAAGCGAATAGACATCATGTGTGATACCAACGACGGTTTCCGCATAGCGGAGGCCGACCTGAAACTGCGCGGTCCTGGCGATTTGGAAGGAACACAGCAGAGCGGAATGGCATTCGACCTGAAGATTGCAGACATTGCACGCGACGGACAGATTGTACAGTTGGCACGCGATGAAGCGCAGGCCATCATCGACGACGATCCGACATGCGAGAAAGACAAGTATGCCATACTGTGGAACAGACTTAAAGAATTGCGGAAAACAGACATCAACTGGGCTGCAATATCTTAAAAACAACAACAAACTGCCTAAAAATGGGCAAGTTACATGTTAAAAGTACATAAAATACACTTAATATACACTATTAGTCGTATTTTTTTTATACCTTTGCAATCGATTTCAAATCAAATTAACCTAATTTTATTTGTAAATGACCCTAAAAGGATTAAAAAAGATTGCCTTTTTGGCACTTACTTCTTTTGTTGTAATCCCAACATCGGCTCAGGACTTGTTGGCAAGTCAAGCTCCGATTGACAGAACAATGAAGTCGATAGACTCTATTGCTCTCAAGCAGATTATACAGCAGGAGACAGAAGAGGTGCTTGGAGCCGATCTATATCAAGAATGGAACAACGAGTATGTAAACAAGTCTGTTGCCCTGCCTGACTCTTTCCTCATCGACTTGCGCGGATTCCACATGCCAACCGAACGCACGAAGGTGACTTCAAACTTCGGTTATCGTTGGAGACGCCAACACAAGGGCATTGATATAAAGGTTTATATCGGTGACACTATCCGTGCTGCGTTCAGCGGCAAAGTGCGTATGGTGAAGTATGAGCGCCGTGGTTATGGCAAGTATGTAGTAATTCGCCACTATAACGGATTGGAGACTATCTACGGGCACATGTCAAAGTGGCTTGTTGACGAGAACCAGGAGGTAAAGGCCGGCGACCCAATCGGTCTCGGTGGAAATACGGGCAGAAGCACAGGTTCGCACCTGCACTTCGAGACACGCCTCTGCGGTGTGGCTCTCAACCCTGCACTGATTTTCGACTTCCACAACCAGGACGTTATCGGCGACTCGTATATGTTCCGCCGCAACTCATATCAGCGTGAGTCTGCTGTAGCCAACCGCCTGCGTGGTGCCGGTGCTGCAGGAGGCAAGAACAACGAGGAGATGGCAGCCGTTATCGAGAAGGCAAAGAATAGCAAGGTTTCTTCACAGGATGTACGCTACCACAAGGTGCGCAAGGGCGAGTCGCTCTATACCATCGCACGCAAGCATGGCACAACAGTAAAGGCACTCTGCAACCTCAACCGCATAAGTACACGCGCACGCCTGATGCCGGGTCAGTTGCTGAAATACAACTAATACATTATTATATATATAAGAAATGCCACAATGTCTTTCGACGCTGTGGCATTTCTTATTTTTATCTGTTCATTACAACTTACCTACAAAAGCATCAGCATCGGCAAGCGTGTCAATCTTTCCCACATCCATCAACCGCAAGTCATCTTTCAAATAACCCCGAATGTTTGCCTTCGCACAACTGTCAAGATAGAAGTCCATGATACCGAACCTGTCGTCCCAACTATCCATCAGAGGAAACAGTCGGGGCGAGAATAGATGGATGCCGGAAAAGGCATACATACGCAAGCTGCTGATATCCGCTTTGTGAACCCACTCATAAGGACTGCGTCGCTCACCCGTCTCAATATTTGTCCAACCCACAAGGCGCATGGCGTCGTCAAACAACAGATAACGCTTGGTCTTTCTCTCACTCACAAGCAACGCTGCATCAGCATCCTTGTTGGATTCAAAGAATCCGTTCAAATCGACATTGCTCAGAATGTCAACATTGTGTATCAGTATCGGTGCGTCGGAATCAAAAAGATGACGCGCATGCTTAATGCCGCCTCCTGTCTCCAGCAGTTGCGACGTCTCATCAGAAATACTTATGTCCTTGTCGTGACAATGGTCATTTACATAATCGACTATCTGGTTGGCGAAATGGTGGACATTAACAACCACCCTGCTCGCCCCAGCACCATAAACCTTATCCAGCACATGCTGAAGAAGCGGTTTGCCTGCCACTGGCACCAGAGCCTTGGGCATCCTGTCGGTAAGAGGCTTCAGCCTCGTACCCAGACCTGCGGCGAATATCATTGCTTGCATCATATTGCAAAGTTACAAAAATCTTAGAAAATATTAACCTATTGTTAAACTTATTTAATCTTAATACGTCATATATATACTATCAGCCTAACATAATGCTCAGATATATAATAATCACTTTGTTTTCCCTGATTCCCCTATTGGCTGACGCCCAGAAATATGGTATCTCTGGAAGTCTTTGCAGCAACGACAATCAGGAAAAGCTTGAACGCGCTACAATACAATTGCTAAGTACCGACAGCACATACATTACTGGCGGACTGAGCAATAACGCGGGCGTGTTTGTCATCAATGCCAACAAACCAGGCAAGTATCTGCTTAAGATTTCATATCTCGGCATGAACACCGTCATACGCAATGTGGAACTGACTGCACGGCAGCCTAAGGCAGACCTCGGTATGATAAGGATGGTTCCCAACACGGTGATGCTAAAGGAAACCGTCATTACCTCTACCGTACCCAAGGTTGTGGTGGTTGAAGATACCTTTATATATAATAGTGCAGCCTACCGCATACCTGAAGGTTCGGCAGTCGAGGCACTTATCGAGCGACTGCCAGGCGCAAAGATTGATGACGATGGCAAAATTACCATCAACGGCAAGGAAGTAAGGAAGATAAAGCTCGACGGCCGCGAGTTCATGCTCAACGACACGAAGACCGCCATGAAAAACCTGCCAGCCGCCATTATCGACAAGGTGAAGGCATACGACGAAAAGAGTGACATGGCCAAGCTTACCGGCATTGACGACGGAGAGGAAACGACGGTGCTCGACTTTAATGTGAAGCGTGGCATGAACAGGGGCATGTTCAGCAACATAAATGCTGCCTATGGCACTGACGACCGCTATTCAGGACGTGTGATGCTGTCAAGATTCTCGGGCGACCTGCGCCACGTTGTCATGGGCAACGCCAACAACACCAACAACATGGGATTTGGCGGACGCCGTGGCCGTTCTGGCGGAAGAAGCGGACTGCAAGCATCTAAGAGCGGTTCGGTGAACGTCAGCTATGAGAAGCGACGCAAGTTGAAGGTTGACGGAACTGTGCAGTGGAACCACTCTGGCAGCGATAACACGTCGAAGACTTTCTCTGAGAACTTTGTCAATCGTACAGGTGCGTTCTCCAACTCTCACAACACCAGCCGCAACAGGAACGACAACTGGAACGGAAACATGAGAATAGAATGGCGGCCAGACACACTGCGCACTATCAACTTCCGACCGAACTTCTCTGTGGGATATAACGACGGGCTAAGCAGAAACGCATCGGCATCTTACAACGAAGACCCTTACCTGTTTGTCACCGACCCGCTGGCCTCAGAAAATCTTGCTCTGCTGGCTAAAGACAGCATTGCCGTAAACTCGCGTTCAAACAAGTCGCTCAACTACGGAAGAAACCATAACCTCGGTGCCACACTGCAGTATCATCGCCGTTTTGGCAGCAAGGGCAGAAACCTCGGACTGTCTGCATCCATCAACACCAGCAGCAGCCGCAGCAAGAGCGTATCGGCATCCAACGTTCATCTTTACAAACTGAAAGACCGCTTCGGCAACGACTCTACATATCAGACCAACCGCCATAACGTTACGCCATCGAGCAACTGGAGCTATAGCCTGCAGGCCACATATACCGAACCGATTATCAAGAACACCTTCCTGCAGTTCGACTACAGTTTCAGGTTCAACCACAACCAGAGCGAACGCTCTACATTCAATTTCGACCAACTAAACTATGACGATTTTGATAATGTAATGACACACTATCGCGACTGGGAGAGCTTCTTCGGATACGTTGACGGTCCTATAGAAGATTATCTCGACCGCGAACTGAGCCGCTACTCCGAATACAACAACTACACTCACAATATCAATGTGCAGCTGCGAGTGGTCAGGGAGAAGTATAACATGAATGCGGGTGTTATGATTCAGCCACAGCGTTCTTATTTCACACAGGACTACCGTGGCAGATATGTCGATACCGTGCGCAACGTTACGAACATCTCGCCTACACTCAACTTCCGCTACCGCTTTGACCGCCGCACCAACCTGCGCATAACATACAGAGGCTCAACGCAACAGCCAAGCATCTCGCAGATGCTCGACATCACCGACAACAGCAATCCGTTGAACATCTCCAAGGGAAACCCTGGACTGAAACCGTCGTTCACAAGCAGGATAAACGTCAACTATCAAGGATATAAGGAACGCTACAAGCGCACGATACAGGCAAACGCCAGTTTCTCTACCACACAGAACAGCATCAGCAACAAGGTGACATACGACGAGGCTACGGGCGGAAGAACAACACAGCCTGAGAACATCAACGGCAACTGGAGCGCCAACGGAGGGTTCAACCTGAACACCGCCCTCGACACCATGGGCATCTGGAACCTGAGCAGCAGCACGTCGGCAAGCTACAACCACCGCGTAAGCTATCTTACACTTGACCGCAGTTCCAACTCTGAGAAGAACTACACCAAATCAACTAATATAAGTCAGAGTCTGACGGCGAGCTACAGAAACTCATGGCTGGAGATAGAGACCATCGGCAATGTCAACTATTCGCACACAAGGAACATGCTGCGAAGCACTGGCAACATGGACACATGGCGCTTCTCATACGGTCTGAACATAGAACTGACAGCACCATGGGGAACAAGTCTGTCATCAGAGATATTCAACCATGGCAGACGAGGATATTCCGACGCCACGCTCAACACCGACGAACTGATTTGGAACATGCAGATTAGTCATGGTTTCCTGCGTGGCAAACCGCTTACCGTTTCGCTCCAGATGTTCGACATCCTCAAGGAGCAGAGCAATATCAACAGCACTGCCAATGCCAACCGCCGCAGCGATACCGAGACAAACGGCATCAACAGCTATGCCATGCTCACCGTAAACTATCGCATGAACCTCTTTGGCACCAGAGAGGCACGCCGTGGCATGCGCCAAGCTGGTCGTGAACGTGAGATGGGCGAAGGCGGTCAAAGAGGTGGCGGTGGCATGCGAGGGGGTATGCGCAGGGGGAGATGAAAAGCCTCCCCTGGCCCCTCCAAAGGAGGGGAATATGGATGAGGGAGATGAGACCTCCCCTGACCCCTCCGAAGGAGGGGAATATGGTTGAGGGATTGTTACTACTCCCCTCGCCCCTTGGAGAGGGGTTGGGGGTGAGGCCGCTTACACTCCTTACTCGTCTACTCGTCACCCCTTCTCTCAAGTACTCTACTTATTCCCTGCTCCCTATGGCATAGTTTCACCTCAATGCCATATTTCTCGTTCAGATGTTCAGCCAGATGCTGCGCACTATACACACTGCGATGCTGACCGCCAGTGCAGCCGAACGAGAACATAAGGTCGGTGAAGCCACGCTGCATGTAGCGTTCTACATGAGCATCTACCA
Source organism: Prevotella sp. (assembly GCA_045602085.1). Taxonomy (GTDB): domain Bacteria; phylum Bacteroidota; class Bacteroidia; order Bacteroidales; family Bacteroidaceae; genus Prevotella. The sequence goes on from JAZSAV010000031.1 coordinate 15,314, forward strand.
GTTTGTAAACACTTTCCAAGAACACACTTATCTCACCGTCATCTTCAAGGAACTGAATTACTGGTTGGTCAAGACCAGTAAGTTGTTTATATGGCTCATAACGTCCGGGGTTGTGCGTTGAACGACAGTCGAACACATAGCCGCCACCATTGCCCGACGTATCTTCGGGTATTCCTTTCTTATATGAGAAACTGAACACTCGGACGGTGAGGTGTTTTTGAGTTGACGAGTTGACGAGTTGACGAGTTGACAAGTTGCTTGCACTTAAAGTATTGTCCGACGTGTTGTTGAGCGCAGACGAAAAAGTCCAGACATCATGTTGCAGCGGACAAGTGTCCCCCTCGGAGGACGAAAGGGGGGCTTTTGCGTTCTTAACCAGTCCCTTCAGCACCTCAACCAGGTGCGGATAAGGCAATTCGTTCTGCAGCAAGGCACGCAGATTGTCCAGTGCCGGCGGTATGGAATCGATGAAATGCTTCTTGCGCTCAAAATAACCACGGTAGCCGTATGCGCCGAGCACCTGCAAGGTGCGGAAGAAGACAAACAGACTGAGACGCTGCATGAACGCATGCTGCTCCGGCACGTCTGTATATTGAGACAGAACGGAATAATACTCTTTTATCAATTCTTTGCGCAAGCTGTCAGGATAGCGTGCCGATGCCTGCCAGAGAAACGACGCCACATCATAATAGAAAGGCCCTTTCCTGCCGCCCTGATAGTCAATCAGATAGGGATTGCCGTCTTCATCAAGCATTATGTTGCGGGCCTGAAAGTCACGATACATGAAATAGTTGCCCTTGTCGCCAGTCAGGTCCTTAGCCATCCTGCGGAAGTCTTCCTCAAGTCTCAGCTCATGGAAGTCAACACCCGACGGCTTCAGGAAACAGTACTTGAAGTAGTTAAGGTCGAACATTACATTCGTCTCGTCAAACTCAGGTTGCGGGTAGCAAACAGAGAAGTCCAGATTGCGCGCCCCAGCCACCTGTATCTTTGGCAACAAGCGCATGGCACGCTTCAGCAGTTCCACCTCTGCCTCGTTGTAGTTGCCGCCCGCCTTGCGCCCTGCAGCCAAGGCATCAAACAGAGCCATATCGCCTAAGTCTGTCAGCAAGTAGCACATTTCATCATCACCCACTCCAAGCACCTTCGGCACAGGCAGTGCTGCATCAGCGAAGTGCCTTGTCAGCGTAATGAAAGCATGGTTTTCCTCCTTGCTCGTGCCTATCACGCCAATCACGCTTTCGCCCTCCTCAGACGCTATGCGATAGTACTCGCGGTTGCTTCCCGCCCCCGCCATTCTTACAATATGGGCAGGCTGTTTGCCTGCCCACTGCTCATATAGTTTTTTTAGTCTGTTGCTCATCTTCTATTTCGCCAGTGTTACCGCCATCAATCCTATCACCACATCATTCGACAACGTGCGCAGAGTGAGCGATTTCAGTTCCTTATTCTTGTCCAACGGCATCTTCAGCATCTGGGCTGCACCGCCTGGAATCGGTCGGCCATACACCTCGCTGATGCCAAGTTCCTCGCCAAGGTTTCGGCTTACGGTCCCTGTACCGAGCGCCACACGATACGGACGCTGCTGCGTAGTATAGAAAGCCTTGCCGTCGACGTAGAAGTCCTGCTCTATCGGGCACCAGTTGTCTGGGTTCACGAGCCTGAGCGTATCTGTCGTACCGTCCTTGTATGTTGCTATCACCAGTCCGTTGTCTATGCGGCACTGCATGTGGTTGGTAGAGCCAGCCATCAGCAGATATGCCCACTCGGCCTTGCCCTTCAGCGGCACGCTTATCTCCGCAGGATAATTATCCCATAGCGATGTGTAGGCGATGTTCTTGCCTTCACGGAAGGTGCGGAACGGCACGCCAGCCACCTTAAACTCCTCTTTCTTCACCAACGTGCGGAACACAGAGTCGTTGATGTCGGCATCGAGCGTTGGATGACACCACTCGCCAATGCCCTGCGTAGGTATCTGCAGCGTTGTCACCTGCGGTCGCGGACTCAGATACTTGTTCTTGTATATATCATCCACCTCAGAGTTCATCAGGACGTCCATGTTCACCTTTGTAAACTTGCCCTTCTCCGGTTCTCCCAGTCCGTAGGCATCGGCATCCACGAGCTTCTGAACATATACATCATCAGCGGGGTCGGGCTTAGCAGCAGGCACGTCGACCGTTATCACCTGATGCTTCTCTGCCGAGCCCTCCACATCGATATATTTTCCTTCGCCCAGGTTCTGGCGTATGACAATCTTCAGCGGCTGCTTGAAGTTCTGCGTCACCTCAAACACGGCCTTGCCGCCCTCGCGCCTGTACTTATAGCTCAGGTAGGGCGTTGTCAGCGAAGCACTCTCCCACTCTCTCGGGAATCCCGGACGAATGATGCAACGGCCGTAGAGAGCCTCTGGCACGACGCCGAAGAATCCCTGAATCAATGTTCTTGCCGATATGCCTATGCAGTCGCCGAAGTCGCGGTAGCACTCTCCTCGTGCCGCGTCATAGTAGCTCACCTGTCCGAAGTTGGCAGGACTGCCGCCATAGTACATCTGGTCCATTATGTTTGCCTTCATCAGCCTGTAGCCCGCCTCGTTGCGCCCAGCCTCAAAGAAAGCCAATGCCGTGTGCATCACCTCTGCCGCAGCCACGTTGTTTATGCTCCATGAATAAGGCATCCAGTTGCTCGTCGATATGGTCTTCAGTCCGCTGTCCTCCACGTCTATGTGCGGAATCTCACGATCCACATATCGTGTAGCCTTATAAGCCTGCTCGCCAGTGCCCACGCCGCAGTCTATAGGAGTATATACCGACCACACCGCAGCACTCTCATGCTTGCGCTTCAGTCCCATAAGGTCTTCAAACTCCGCCCAGTGTCCCTTGTCGGCAAGCCACAGCCGCTCGTTCATGGCCTTCTGTATGGCATCAGCCTCGTTGTGATAGGGTCTTGCATCCTCGCCTATCAGTTCGGCTATGCGCCCCGCCAGCCGGTTGCCGCGATAGTTGTACGCCGACGAATGAGTCACCGCCCCGCCGTTATAATACAGGGCATCGCTCGCCCATATGCAGCAGTAAGCATCATAGAGGTGGTCGCCGTCAGGGTCGTAGTTGCGCTTCTCCCACGCCAGATGCGCCTTTATCACCGGCCACATCCTGCGCATATATGCCGTATCGGCGTTGTACTGGAAGTGCCACAGCAACTCGTCCATGTAGTTCAGGTTCATGTCGTAGTGATGCATGTTGTTGTTCTTGTCCGGATAGCGACAGATATAGCCGTTGGAGTACATCTGCGTGCCCCACTTCTTCTCCGCTCGCGCCAGATTCATAGCCGGGTCATTGCTCGGATGCGGAATCGTTGGCTGCACGGCGTTCACCTGACTCTTGGCATAGGCATCGAAATGAGAGCGGGCACGGTCGTTCCAGCCCAGCACGTCGCCCAGATAGCCTGCTCGCCATCCTGCCAGCGGCATTCGCCAGCCCACGCATCCGTGCAACCACGTCTGCCCGTCCCAGTCGCCGTCGGCAGCCACGGCAAGCGCGCCGCCAAGGGTGTTGATATAAGGGTCGGGAGTTTCAAACCTTATCCTCGACGATAGTGCCGTGTTGTACTCCACCGCCTTGTTCCAGAGATAGTCCGCCTCATGAAACGCTATGTTCACAGCCTCGTTCAGGCGTATCACCACGTATGCCACGTTGCCTCCGGCACCGTATGTCGCATCCGAAACCGCCAGCCTCTTCTGGTCGTCCGCCGGTTCAAACACCCCGGCAGGGTCGGCACCCATATCACCGTTGCGGCGCATGCGCTTGTTTGAGATATTGCATACGAGAGTCTTCAGGCTGTACTCCCTCAGGCCGTCGCCTGCAAATCTGAACACCGCCGCCTCCTCGTCGGGCATTGCCGCCACGCCGATGCTCACCACGCCCTGTCCGCCCTTGCTCCAGCGCTTGTCGCTAACGGTATATTCTCGCATGGCGTTGCGATATAAAGAAGTGCAATGCTCCGCCTCGTCTATCTGCACCCCGTTCAGCACGAAGCGTATGCTGCGGTGATGCCCTTTCTTGAACACGGCGAATATCGGGCGGTCGCTCGTCTCCACACGCCAGTCGGTATATCCGCCGTATAGTGCTCGTGTAAAGCGGTTGTTGCCGTTCTCAGCATAAAATCCCCCATGCTTCGGAGTGTATTGCAGCGAGCGAGCCACCCCTCGCTTGTCGGCATTGTTTGAGCGCGACTCTATGAAGTCGCCTATTTTCTTCTGTGCCACAGCCGAAGCCGATGCCATCAGCGCCGCGGCAAATATAAACAGTCTGCAGGTTTTGTTATTCAGTTTCATAATATGCAAAAGTAAGCATAATTTTTGTATTCTGCAAATATATTAGGCGCATTTCAACTCTCCTCTACAAGGAGAGGGGGCGGGGCGAGCCTTCAATCTTTCAATCCTTCAATTCTTCAATCTTTCAATTATTCGCCTTCGCTCATCAGCTTCGCAGTCTTCAATCCTTCAATTCTAAAACAATCGTTCTGCCATCCGCCGTTAACCCTTCTGCCGAAACAACCACCTGCTTGCAAGAAGAATTGTTATAGAACTCCACTTTTGCCTTGCCGTCCTTGTCTGTCTTAACATTCGGATTCCAGTATAGGGTGCGGCGGTGGTCCTTATGTTCCGGCAATGGCATTTTGCTGTAATCAGGATGATAGAACTCGGCAGGTTCTGCGATACCGTTGAAGAGAATCTTTTCATAAAGCGGTTCCGGCAACTTAAGCCCCTCTGGTATAATCTTACCAACCAGATAGTTGACACGAACAGTAAAGGCTCCTCTTTCAAGACCATTGTACTTAGGAATATTGTAGAGAAAATCGCGATTGTTCATGTCTGCATATATGTTCATCAGCAGAAAGTTCTCATCATGCGGAAAATTGATTACGCCCTTTGGCAGATTCTTGCCTGTGCCATATCCTCTATAAAAGCGTGATGCAGGGCGTTGTGAATAAACACTGCCGGTAAGTTCTATGTTGTCAACATGAACTCTGACAGAACCAGACAATCCTAATAATTGAAGAAACAGTTGGGAAAGACAAGTAAGATTACCATGTCTTGTAAACTTAAACTGACCCACTCTGCCAGAGAAGTCTGACAAATAAGCTGCCATTTCTCTGACTCCGATACTTACCATCGGCATCTTATAGTCAAAGCGCGACCACTTGCGGCGACCTTTCTTCACAATGTCGCCAAGCACATACGATTGGCTGTAACTGTCGTACATTATACCGTCGGCAACGAGCCGCCTCTCCTTTTCGCCATAATACTGCTGTGTCTCGTAATAATCGAATGGACGTGCCAATGGCATTACCACATTCTCTGGTCTTATATAGTGCGACGATTCCAGCGTCGTGTCCTTAAAAGTATTTACTTTCCTGACATGCCCTAGCAGTCCGGCACGCTTGCCCAACACTTTCTTGCTGTATCTGTTAAGGAATAGCGACAACTGACTTTTTCCGTAAAACACAGGAAAGTCCATAGCGAAACGTCCCGTGCTGTCGGTCAGAAACTCCTTATTAAAGTTACCGTTATATATTGTAGGCAGCTCGCCATACACCCATATCTGCTTGTCTATGTTCATGTCATAGCGACTGTCAAACGGTTCCTTTGCTTCTGCCTTGCGCGAGTTTTCTATTACCTGTCCTCTGAACGACAGCCCTTTTTCCATGCGGAAGTATGGTTCGAACTTCTTCTTGCCCGTTATCTCTTCCCAGTCATACCTGCTCCAGCCTTGCACCATAAGCAACTGGTCGAGTGCCTTTCGGTGTTGCGGGTCGTCGCTTTCGAAATAATACTGTGGATTGGGCACGAACCCTTTTATCTCCGACGATAACAGCAGTTCCGTGAGCATGTTCCCGTTACGAAGACTCTGTTCTGTATGCTCTGCATCGACGACGGAAAGGGAGAAGGTTTGGAAGGCCCCCTCCTCCGCCTCCCCCTTGGGGGAGGAACTGCTTAAAGCGAAAGCCCCATCCTTAACCTCCATCTTGGGGGAGGAACTGTTGAGTGTGAAGTTTATATTGATTTTTTGGTAGGGCTGCAGGTTTTTGCTTATCGTATCGGTTTTCAGGAAAAGCGTGTCTATATGATGATTGTCAACGAACACCTGGCGTTGGGCTACAGTACTGCCGTCGGCAGTGAACAGGGTGAAGATGTTCACGCCTGTCTTCAAGTCCTTGTTGCTCACCGCCATCGTCCATTCCTTTGCCGTAAGCATATCTACGTTACTGCCGTAAACCAGCGAACCACGACAATAGCCCACCATTCCTATTGGCATGCCCTCGGTTTCGGCATTGCGCCTAACCCTCAATCGCATGCTGTCACCTTCGTTATAGACATTGAGCACATAACCTCTGCGCTCAACCTTGGGCAGAGAGAAACTGTAGTTCTTACCGTTATATCTTGCCTTAAGCGATATTGTCTTGCCTTGCCGCGGCATTATCTCGAAGCACCCTCTGCCGGCATAGTCGGTCTGCACGCGCTGTTCCTCACCGCCACATACAACATCGCCAATAAGGTTTATCTTCTTGCCCAGTTCGTTGCTTGCCTCGAAAGCCACTCGTGTACGGATGCCGTCAACAAGATTGCCGCCTTCGGGGTAGAACTTCACCACCAGTTCGTCCTTCTTGTTGTGCTCCACAAGATCGGAAGTTGTTTTGGGCGGGCGCATCATGGTTTTATATTGATAAGTACCATCGGACTGTGCATCATATACGGGGAACACTCTGCTGTATATTCCTGCATTATTGTATATCAGACGCTGCAATCGTTCGCCATACATATCCTTGACTTCTTTGCGTTCAAAATACGGATTGGCGTGTTTGTCTCCACGGCAGAAGTTGAGCATCCACGACGTATATGCTCTCACTTCATAGAATCCTGCGTTTATCGTATTCTTCAAGGCAAAGCATCCGTCTGTCTGTCCGTTGCTAATCAGCAACTTCTTCGTTTCTACCGGTATTCCAACTGGGCTGACTAAATCAACATAGAGTATCTTGCTGCCATTGATATTATCCAGATTGCGCTCGCCCACGACGTATGCCTTGAACCATATAGTGTCGCCCTTGTAATAACAAGTGTTGTCAAAGTGAAGATATACTCGTTCCTGCTGCACACTCTGGAAGTATTGAAGCAGATTGCCTATCTTTTCTGTCACAACATCATTACTGCACAGAAACCCCTCTTTGGTTTCCTGTGCTCCAGTTGCATTAAGTTCAACTGGCAAAAGGAACAGAAGTGCAGATAACAATAGTTTCATTAGCAAGATACTGACTAATCGGTTATGCAGCAACTCGTCTTATTTTTATCGTTGCCACATTCTATTTTATAGGTTCTATTATTATATTTAAATGTAATGACTAATGAGAAACTACACTTTTTATTCTTGTCTTGCAGTCTAAAAACATTAAAAGTTTCAATATCGGCCTTTATCGTTTTCTTTGTTTGCTTTCCTTCTGATGAATAAGAATACATTTCAGACTTAAGGATGTTCAAGTCTTTATAAGTCAAGACTTCTTCATTATCAGTTACTTTAAATGAGAAAACAATATTATATACGGTGTTGTCTGTCAAAGAACAGAACCGTCCTACTTCATAATGCAATTCTTCAGATGCCATATTATAATGTTTTGCCTGTGAATAATTGGAAAAAGGTGGATTCTTTATCAGTTCACAAAACCGTTCATTCAGCACCTTTTTGCTTAGCGGATGTTTCTCGTATCCTTGCCAATTAAAATGAGGTCTGAACTTTATACTTGTTTTTATTCCATCTGCCCATTCGTCAATATAGGTCTTAGCCTCGTTATATGGTATTATTTTGTCATCTGAATATCCCCTTACCCGCTCAACTATCTCTTTTTTCAACGATAAATTATCTGCATTTGCACCTCCTTTTATCAAATTCAATTCATTTTTCATTTCAGAACGAAGCATCTTCATCTTCTTCCAACGTTTCCAATCAACCTCATAATTCTCGGCATTTATTCTTTGCAAGGAATCGCGAAATTCTTTCTTGGAAACACGGTTCTTTCGATGCTTACGAAGTTCTTCCTTTTTCTCATATATCTTTACAGCCTCTTCCTTAGTGAGTGCAGGAGAATAAGCCAACATCATACCGTCATCATCAACAAGCTTCACTCTATAACTACCAGTTGGTTTGTTTGCGAACCTTGCCAAACGTTTAACTTCTTTCGGAAGAGATTCTCTTGACAACGAATAGTTTTTAAAAGAATTATATTCTACAAATATCTCGCAGCCATTAGCCTGAGAAACACTATCCACATAATGGTTAAACTCTGATAGTTCAACTATTTTCTTTGTAGAAGAACATGCTGCAAAAGATATAGAAATACCAGCAATGACAAATGCCTTTAAGTACTTTTTCATAACATTATTCATATATGAGATTTACTTTCTGATGTTAACAGATTAATTCGATGATACAAAATTAATGAAAATATAAGAAACGAAAAAGGGGAAATCCCTAAAACATCGTGGGGATTCCCCTATATTTCAAGAATCGCCCGTAGATTCCTTCTGCAATCCATTATAATATTTCCACACTGGCTGCATCAGATAATGCCCGGCATAGGGACTATCATGAAGCATTACTGAACGAAGTTTTTCAAAAGGCAGTTCATAATATATTTTCGAAAGATAATAAGCGGGTATCATATTATCCTTGTTTTCTGCAATCGCCTGCCATTCTATTTCTCTTATTGAATCGACAACAGCATCATAGCTCTTTCTGTCTATTATCAACCTTCTTCCAAAGCCATGTATCATACTCTTCTTCAGTTCGGGCAACAACCGCATTATGCGTTTTTGATAACCAACGAAACGCTTGTTGATGTCAGAACCTACCATCGTGCCTGTTGCCATATCCATTTTTACAGGAACGGAATCAGACAACAGCACCCACTTCCATCTGAACATATTGCCATATTCAAATTCAATGAACATGTCTTTGGGTATTCTGTAAGATAAGTGCAAACTGCTACGTCCTTCATCCAATGGCTTATATCCTTTATAGAACCCAGGAAACACTCTGGCATCTACATATCTTGTGTTTCCAATGTCTTTTATCTTGCGCGTATCGTAGTCTAAGGTTATATCGCACAGCGGCATATCTGCAAGTATCGCACTATCGAGATGATACTTGTGAGATAATCTCCTTGCCATCGATTCTTTCTGTATCGGTCCGCCGTTAGTATAAAAAGCCGATGCCTTAGAAGTGAAACGATAACCAATTACATTATCATCGATGACCATACTTGCCTTGCAGAACAAATCTGTACGCTGTCCGTATGTAGGCAATCCGCTTCTTACGGGTGTCGCAAGCAAATCATCTATAATATCACACAGTTCTAAATACTGCTTTTGCTCTATTCCTGTGTCAAATTTTTCGCAAAGGCTATAAATCATATAGGCGTATGCATCGCCTTTCAGAGAGTCGTCTTTGCTTTCTTGATATAGTGTTTTAAGATTTGTCAGTTTCCTTTTCAGTTCTTCATATCTTAGTGTATCTATGTTCTTTTCCTCCTTCGCCTCATTATTTCTTATTGTTTGCCTTTCTATTTTCCACTCATCGCCATCTGCTTCCATCACGAAGCCATTGATACAGCAAAACGGCTGGCCTTTACTATCGGTAAACTTATCTTTCTGCCATGCCAGAATAAAATGCCGCTTACTGCCGTCTGCATGGTTGAATGTTGCTACCTGATAATGAGAACGGAATATTGGGAACAAGAAGTGTCGGGCGCCAGTTCGTACAAGCCGGTACACATCCCTGTCATAAGTGGGCATGATTTCCTGACTTCTGTGCATTTCTGTTGCCACGGCACTGCATGTTCCGAACGCTTGCTCAAGTCGTGACAGTTCTAAAAAAACAAAACCAGTATCAGCCGCTTCTTTTTCATTACATATATATTTGAAATAATGGCGCACCAAGCCCTTGTCGTCTTCCACATCTTTAACCACAAGTTTTTCTGAGCGTAAATAGTTTGCGAACTCCTTACGCAGATATCTTACAGCCTTGTCACCAGAAGTCATAGCTTTTACCGGCAAGCAAGCAATCAGCATCAATATCAACAAAATCTTTCTCATACCTTTAATAATAAATAGTGTACGATTCAACTAAATCATCAGCCTCATCATAGTCACTCGCCATCATCTCGTCCATAATCTTTTTTAAGTTCTCGTCTTTTTCTATTATCCCACTTACATAAGCCATATAAGCACTGTCAGCAGTTGCCTTCAACTCCGGCTGTTGTTTGACAAGAATTTTGGCGGGTTTCGGTTCTGGCAAAGTTGCCGATTGCTTATTGCTTATCCTTGCTTGAGAATAAGCAGGCACACTACTAAACGCAGCAGTATCGGCATCAGTAATCTGTAAAGCGGTGGCCTTTGTCTGTTGTAGCGAATTGACAGCATATTGTTGTTTGACGAGAGAGCCGTCTGATACGGCAACTGGTTCATTCACCTCATTCTCATTACCTAACCACACCAACGCCCCAATGCCTAATACCAGCAATAGCGAGGCGGCGGCAATACAACGGCGCAGCACGGTCAGACGCTTTCTGCGATATAATATACGGTCGTATTCAACAGTCAGGTCTTCCGCAAGCCAGTTATCTATCTGCTCGTCGGTAAACTGCCTGCCAGCCATCCTCTGCTCTATCTGTTTTCTTATTTCGCTCATCGTTTGCCTCCTTTCTTTATCATTTCAATAAGTTTATGCCTTGCCCTGCCGAGTATTGTACTCACAGAATGGGCTGTCATTCCTGTAATTTCTGCTATCTGTGCCGCTTTCAATCCTTCGTCATTGCTCATCGCTATCAGTTTCTTTTCGCTATCTGTAAGTCTTGCCTTGGCATCAGCCAACATGATGTCGTTTTCTTTTTCTTCCAGCCATTCCGAGACGTCGCCTTTACTTTGTTGCGTCTCTACAGCTAACAGCATTTCTACCCTTTCAAACTCCTTAACCTGCCGCTCATGCCTCCACTGGCTCACACATACGTTTTTTGCCATTCTCACAGACAGAGCCTTGATATTGTCGTCAGGACCCAGACGGTTGCGCATCACCCACAAGCGCATAAGCACCTCCTGCACAACGTCCTCTGCCTTGCTCTTGTCGGCAAAGAATCTATAGCCTAAGTCCAATAGCATCGGACGCAATTCTATGGCTATCTTTTCAAAGTGGTTTTCGGTAATCATTTCACATATATAACGCACGAACCATAAAAGTTCAACTCAAAAACATGTTAAAATAACAGAAACAGGAGAAAGAAAAATCGGATGTCATCGCGACATCCGATTTCTAAAAACAAACTACTTAAAAACTAATCTACTAAAACAAATCAAAAAATATCTTTGAGTTAGATATACTTTCGTATTTGATTTAAATATTTTGTGCAAAGTTACGAACTTTATTTTTTCTGACAAAATTTTTTGTCTCTTTTTCTTTCATAAATAGTTCAAAACCATACAAATAAAAGCGCAATAGTGTATTTTCGCCACTATTGCGCCCCAGTTTGCTATATTCGCTTTGCAAAAAAGACTACATCATTCCGCCCATGCCCGGAGCACCGCCCATTGGCATTGCTGGCTCCTTCTCTGGCTTGTCGACGATGAGACACTCTGTCGTGAGGAACAAGCCTGCTATAGAGGCGGCGTTCTCGAGTGCCACGCGCGATACCTTAGCCGGGTCGATGACTCCTGCCTGGCGCATATCCTCGTAAACGTCGGTGCGGGCATTGTAGCCGAAGGCGCCCTCGCCCTCGCGAACCTTCTGCACTACCACAGCGCCCTCGCCGCCTGCGTTTGTAACAATCTGGCGAAGCGGTTCCTCGATGGCACGCTCAACGATATTGATACCTGTCTGCTCGTCGGCGTTTACGCCCTTCACGTCTTTCAGCTTGGCAAGAGCGCGGATGTATGTTGTTCCGCCGCCAGGCACTACGCCTTCTTCGATGGCTGCACGTGTTGCGCAGAGTGCATCGTCGACGCGGTCTTTCTTCTCCTTCATCTCTACCTCGCTGTTGGCGCCAACGTAGAGCACTGCCACGCCGCCTGCCATCTTGGCAAGACGCTCCTGCAGCTTCTCCTTGTCGTAAGAGCTTGTCGTGTTTGCTATCTCGTTCTTTATCTGAGCCACACGGTCGGCAATGGCCTGCTTGTCGCCGGCACCGTTGACGATGGTTGTATTGTCCTTAGAAACGGTTGCCTTCTCGCAATGGCCGAGCATTTCGAGTGTTGCCTGCTCGAGCTTCAAGCCCTTCTCCTCGCTGATTACGGTAGCTCCTGTCAGCACAGCGATGTCTTCGAGCATTGCCTTGCGACGGTCGCCAAAGCCTGGAGCCTTGACTGCGCATATCTTCAAGCCGCCACGCAGACGGTTTACAACGAGTGTGGTAAGTGCCTCTGAGTCTACATCCTCGGCTATGACGAGCAACGGGCGTCCGCTCTCTGCTGCTGGCTGGAGTATTGGCAGGAACTCCTTGATGTTGCTTATCTTCTTGTCGTAGAGCAGGATGTATGGGTTGTCCATTACGCACTCCATCTTGTCGGCATCTGTCATGAAGTAGCCAGACAGATAGCCGCGGTCGAACTGCATACCCTCTACTACGTTGATATATGTGTCGCGGCTCTTGCTCTCCTCGATGGTGATGACGCCGTCTTTTGACACCTTGCGCATGGCGTCGGCAATCAGCTTGCCGATTGTAGGGTCGTTGTTGGCAGAAACGGTAGCCACCTGCTCTATCTTGTCGTAGTCGTCGCCCACCTGCTCTGCTGTCTCCTTGATATACTCCACAACAGCCTCTACAGCCTTGTCAATGCCGCGCTTGAGGTCCATGGGGTTGGCGCCTGCAGTAACGTTCTTCAGACCTACGTTGACGATGCTCTGAGCGAGGATGGTAGCTGTTGTCGTACCGTCGCCGGCGTCGTCGCCAGTCTTGCTTGCCACGCTCTTTACGAGCTGGGCGCCTGTGTTCTCGAACTTGTCTTCGAGTTCTATTTCCTTAGCCACTGTTACACCGTCCTTGGTAATCTGCGGTGCGCCAAACTTCTTCTCGATAATTACGTTGCGGCCTTTAGGACCGAGTGTTACCTTCACTGCGTTTGCCAACTGATCCACGCCCTGCTTCAGCAAGTCGCGTGCATCCATATTGAATTTAATGTCTTTTGCCATAATATGCTTATTTTAGTTGACGAGTTGACAAGATTACAAGTTGACGAGTTATATGCCACTACGTCCTATTATCTAATCAACAAGTCGAAAAGTTTATAAATATTCTTATACTTTCCCGTTCTCCCCTCTTTCGGAGGGGCAGGGGGAGGTTACTTATTCTACTATCGCCAGCACGTCGCTCTGACGCATCATGAGATACTTCTCGCCTTCGAACTCGAGTTCTGTGCCAGAATACTTGCCGTAGAGCACCTTGTCGCCCTCTTTCAGTATCATCTCTTCGTCTTTTGTGCCGTTGCCTGCTGCTACGATAGTGCCACACAATGGTTTTTCCTTGGCGGTGTCAGGGATAATGATGCCGCCCACCTTCTCTTCTGCTGGTGCAGGGAGTACGAGTACTCTGTCTGCCAATGGTTTGATGTTCATAATTCTTTTCTTTATTTTGTTTTATTGTTATTAATATTCTGCGTTTTTTCGCCGTACACCTTGACTAAAGCGAAAACCGTGCCATACTTGAAAATCACTTGTCACGAATGACACAATCTGACATTTTGGCAGAAATCGGGCTGTCGCTTTAGCAACAGCCCGATTTCATAACGATTGTATAATCTAATCCAGTTATTCTTCCCAAACGGAAAAGTTACCAAAGTGCTCCTTGGAGCGATTGTCCTCTTCAAACTCTTCCTCGCCCGCCTCATCATCTTTCCAGATGTCATAGGGATCACTTGCTGCAATGATATGAGTCACTGCCACCTCCACTGTTTCGATTTCTGGCTTTATATATTCCTTTTTCATAATGATATCCATAATTATTTAACAATTACCTTATGTCTGTTGATAATATAAATACCAGGAGCCAATCCCTTTGTGGCATTTTCAATCTCAACATCCTTCATTATCATATTACCATTGATTCCGTAAACATTCACCTTACCACTCATGCCATTGAGAACCTCGCTAATACCTGTTTCTTCGAATACGACTCTCAACTTAGTCTCTGAAATGCCATTAGTCGTTCTATAGAAAGCACGGAACGGAGCTGACTTAGAACCCAGCTTTGCCAACTTGAAAGTAAGCGAAGTTGCCGAGAACATATAAATGGTATTCTGCTCATTTACAACGTATGTGTCAGTAGAACCAAGCAATCCTTCACCTGTCGGTTCTGCAAAGGCTGCCACTGCAACATTAGTTCCTGTAAAGATTAAGTCTTCATTGTCAATCTGCGGATCTGACTTATATCTCATCATATAGGCTTTGCCTGCCTCCAGTCCATCACCTTCAACAAGTTTCATCTTTACTACATCGTTCGTTTCTTCTTTAACATCGCACAACTCATAATTATCAGCATCAGGCAGAGTTGTTGCAAAAGGCAATACGATGGTTTCAAAGTAACCGTCACGATAAGCACTTCGTGTATATTCAGCAGTCTTGGCTGTGAATGCCTTAGCATTGTTGAATCCCTTCTTGTCAGCAAGCATCAACTTGTTAGCAATACCGTCAACAACCACGTTGTCGGTCTTTCCAATCATGTGTACGAAGCCCAACGGAGCATAAACCACTGCATTAGGTTTCAGGTTACTGAAGTCAGGAGTTCCTAAAATACCCTTTGTCTCACTCAAATCAACAGACAACTTTGTCACGTCAATATCTGATGCTTTAACGAAGTTCTCACCGTTACGTGAGTAATACAATTCAAACTCGTCGATTGAGAACCACTGGTTCTTCTGAGATGCACTTGCATTAACAGCAAGTTTGAGAACCGAATTTTCAGTCAACTGGAAGCATGTACTCATCTTATCCCAACCGAAGCCCTTGCCTCCATTAACGACTTCATCTTCTGAACCTGGGGTTGAGAATTTCCAGATGTTACCACCTACGTTACCATCCGTCGGCAATACAACAGATATATTGTCTCCAAGACTTACAGTCCAATTACAGTTAACAGAAGCACGAGCCTTCATACTAAGCGTATAGTAACCCTTAGGCAACTTTAAATCTTGCTTCATTGAGGCCGTCGGATTATCCTTTGCCCAGAATTCGTCTCCATTAGCATCAAAATAATGTTCTGCACCATAATAGCCTTCATTGTTCTTTAAGTCAATATTTTCTACATTCCAGCCCATTCCTTCTTCTGCATTGGCATTCTCAATCAACGCTGTTGCATTACCTGTAGTTGTATTTATCTTCTGTGCGACTTCTCCCCATTCGCATGCATCCTTCAGTGCAACAACGGCGGCATTATAAACTTCCTTCGTTCCCGCACTTACATCTGTATTTATTGCGCCATTTAAACTACTTGCTATATCGTCGAAGGTAGCTCTGTCAATAGCATTATACAATTCCTTCGCCTTATTCAGCCACTTATAATATTCCGCCATATATTCGAGACCAAGCAGTTCTACGCGGATATTGTCAACAAACAGTTTGATAAAATTATTTCCATTACTATTGCCAAATCCAAACGACAACTCTACATCTTCTCCTGCAGCGACATCAATTTCACGAGTTATAGTCTTCAGTGCATCTACTGAAGCATCATATAGCAATGGAATTTCATTGTCACCTACTTTAATGTAATTAAGGTCTGTTGGCGGATTACCTGACTTATGCTGTATATCCATAGTAACTCTGTATCTACCCTCTGGCAGTACTATAGACTGCGTTGCTTGCATTGTAGTAACTTCATTCCAATTGTTACGGATATAAAGCAAGTTTTCACCATTATCACCAGACGGAGCAACAGGAGTTTCGCCATCGTATTCCGTACCATACTTGATTGCTTTAATATGACTAAAATTCGAATAGTCATCATTCACAACAAAGTTCACAGTCCAAGCTGTCGGTTCATAAATATTGAAACTTGTAGTCGGCACAGCCGTCTGCCCCTCTTCAAAGTTAGGATTTGCCAATACGGCCGTTACATCTACCGGTTCTCCATCACCGAAAGTCTTCATCGTGTTGACATAGGCAGTGCTCAGAGCACTTGTAACACCATTTGTGCCCTCAACGTCAGTTTCGGCCTTATTATATGCAGTTGTTGCTGTTGTCAGAGCAGATACCAGACCTTCATCATTAAGAGTCTCATTAACTTTGGAGATGCTATTGATAATACTGTTCAGTCGAGCATAAACCTTGATAGAAGCAGGAACAGGTTCCATGGCTTTCTCAAGTTCGTTGAGTGCTGTCTGAACTTCAGCCTTTGTTGCTGTCTGACTGTCCTTTGCCAATTCTGCTGCCTTTACCTTATCAACAAGATTGTTCCATACAGCAGTTTGCATTTTCTTGTTGTTATAGTTATTTACGAATATCTCAAGTTGCTCATTGATAGACTTGATTTCATCGCCAACCAATTCGTTGCGATCAAGACCAGAAATACCATGGTATAGCAGTCTAAAGTCATCAGCGCCAGCCCATACTCCATTATTCATCTCCACATACAATCCAATGGCAAGGTTGCCATCAAGCACCTTAACCTTTTCAACTGTTGTCCATCCCCAACCATTTCCAAGGTCATTGCCCGAACCTCCTAACTTATGTATATCAGCAGTCAGTCGTTCAGAACCTGCGGCATAGATATAACCTGTCGTAATACCACTGCTTGCACGTGTTGCAGCTTTAACTGTATAGAAACCCATTGTCAGATTGCTGATGGTCTGATACATATCTCTTGTCATCACAACATTGCCACCGTTGTAGATGTCAAGGTATTTGTTGTCAGGAGCATTAGTATATTGCTGCCCCTGGTTTGTATTGCCGTTTGTCCATTTTGCTGCATCTGTCACTGCTGCATCTGTCACCAAGAACGTAACATCAAACGGATAACCATCATTTGGCAAGGCACCACTCTTGGCGTACGCCTGACGAGCATCTTCCAACGCATTATAAACTGCATTAACAGCATCAACAGTTTCAGCAGATTCAATATTAGTTGTAGCCTCATCTATTGCCGCCTTGAATGCTGTTTTGTCGTCCGCCTCTGAATTGGTATAATAGCTATTGCAAACATCCAACAGATCGTAAACCTTTGCAAGAGGCTGGCGCATATTTTTTGCAAGATCTATTGCAGATACAAGGTTGTTTATCGCCGCTGTCAAACCGGCTTCTGTCCGTTCAGCATCTGCAGCACCTGAAATTGCCACATCCAACTGTTCTTTAACATAATTGTTTAAACCGTCTCTACTGATACCCTCTGCTTCAGACTCTTTTGTATCAAGTGAATTCTCCAATCCAGAAAGATCGATTCCTGCCGTCATCTCCAAAGTGACGTTGTCAAGACCCATCCATTTATAAACCTTTTCTTTAGACCTAAGACCTATTGTCAATTCTCCACCATCAACCTTGATTTCTTCGACAGAATAGTATGCAGGCACAGTTGCAGAAACTAATGTCTCCTTATCACCTGCAAACACATAAACAACATCCTTGTCTGTTGCATTTGTTATCAGTTGGTCTCTAAAAGCAGCCATTGTCACTTTGTAGATACCCATAGGCAAATCGGTTACTGTCTGTTGAATATCACCTGTATATGAATTATTATTCCAGTTTTCCAAATAGCTACCTGTTATCGCAGCACCTTGATTATTTGCAATTTTATTAGTTACTCCAGTTGTATTAGCCCACCCCTCTACACTATTATCATCAAAGGTAGGATTTTTCACCAGGAATGTAACGTCAAACGGATAGCCCTCGGTTGGCATTGCGCCGCCCAAGACATAAGTTTGGCGAGCTTTTTCAAGAACATCATATATAGCGTTTACAGCATCAGCCGTTGTTGCATATTCAATTTCACTTTCGGCCTTGTCTATTGCTGTCTTGAACTCGGTCTTGTTGCCCGCTTTAGAGTTATCATGATGACTCTTGCTTTTTTCTATCAAAGCATAAGACTTTGCCAAAGGTTCTGACATGCGGTTTGCAAGTGCTATAGCTGTTTCTAATTTATTGATTGCAGCAGTCAAACCTTCTTCTGTTTCTTCTACATTATTTGCACTTGATATCGCCTCTGTTAGCTGTCCTTTAACGTAAGTGTTCAAATCCTCTTGATTAATACTTTCTGCTTCTGCTTTTTTAGAAGCGTAACTTTCTTTCAGTTCTGTCAAATCAATACCATAATATATAAGACGGAAATTGTCAAAACCGGTCCAGTCTGTACTTACAGTTACACTCTTCTTGACACCAATACGTAGTTTGCCATCTGTAACATTTACACGAACCTTATTGTTGTCGTAATAGCCCATATTAAACCATTTAGACATATCGCTCTTAGAATTAGGAACATATCCTAAATCTGATTCAGTACCAATCTCCATCATACCCGCTTCTTCCATTATAGACATAAGAGAAGATTCTGCATTGTTTATATACAGTTTGGCATTCAGTTCCTCTGTACCTGCACTATGATTCGAAGCGGCATTTGCGATGCTACCCATACGGTAGAAACCTTGGCACAGCAACTCATAAACACCATTTGGCAAACCCGTCAGTTCTTGATAAACATCACTGGCTCCATTATAGACCTCCATAGCATAGTTATCATTATCACCGCCAACCTCAGGTGTCTTACCCGTATAGTTCCAAATCAGCGTGTGATTGCGTGAGAAGCCAGAGTTCATTATGAAAGGTATTGCCAAGCCATGATCCAGGGTAGCCTTAGTCTTCATATCTGCAATTATACTCTCTTTTGTCAGCAGTACCCAAAGTGCATTGACTGTCATTTCATCTGTTATATCGATTGCCATCTCACTTGTGCCGTCATTATAACCAAAATAATTGCTGCCACTACTGATAGTATATACATTATTACCGACATTTGTAAATTTCAAAGGCCATGCCGTACCATTATCTACAAAGCCATTATTGCCTAAATAACAATTTGCGTATCCGCTTACTGTTGATATTGTATAATTATCACCAGAAGCAGCAAGCGTACAGAGTATGGCATTATCGTTCAAAGAACTGCGTGTACCCCAACTGTTTCCAGCCGAAAAGTATTTGCCAGAACCAATATTATACAGATAGAAATCACCATCACCGACAGTTGCTCCTGTCCATCCCTGAGGATTTACAAATGATTGACGGGCTATTTCAAGGGTGAAAAATATATTTTTTACAACATCTACGGTAGAAGCTGTCTCTATATCTTCTGTTGCCTTGTCTATTGCGCCCTTGAATGCAGTCTTGTCATCTGCTGTAGATTTTGTATATGCTTCATTACATTTATCTATAAGAGTGTAAACATTATTCAGATACAAACGCAATCCTTCAACAAACGAAACAGCATCGTCTAATTCTTTCTTACGCGCCAGATACCATTCTTTTGTCAACTCCTCGTTTTTTGCATTAGCAAGAGCTGTATTCAACATATTCTTGGCATAAGCATTTAGGCCATTTTGGTCTATTGCCTCAGCTGCTTGTTTTGATGTTTCAAACAGGTTTGAATACTCTTTCAAACTTTCAGCCATGAAATAAATTTCAAAGCCATGACACAAAAGCCACTGACTTGCACTTGGCATCGCTACGGTAATTGTCAGTTCGCCATTCTCAACCAGAAATTTCTCAACCTTTACCGCTCCGTCTGTATGTGCCAAAGCCTCGCCTGCCGTATATTTATCGTCAGGTTTATTTGCATTTGTCCATTTATTATTTCCATTACATCCTCCAAAATCGATCTCTGAAATGGCCTTCAGACTGGCTACAGCTGTATTGCTGCCACTGGTAAGTTTTAGAGTTGGAGCAGCATCGGAGCCATCCTGGCGATACATTCCATGGAATACAACTGTATAGAAACCGTTTGGAAGTCCTGTTTGAGTTTGAGTAATAGTCTCTGCAGAATGCCATGATTCAAAAATACCATCACCAAAAGCATTCAGCCCATTTCCCCAATTTACATCATCACCAGCTCCACGCATATCAGGATCTACAAACAAGCTATTGGTTGCATAAAATCCCTCTGTCAAAGCTGCAGAAGCTTTTGCAAGCAGAGTCTTTGTGGCAGCCTTAACCGTTGCTGCTGTAGCGCCTGATGATGAATATGCCTCATAAGCTGCAGCCAATTCTTCTTCATAAGTATCATTATGACCTGCGGCAACAATACCATTGTAAATATCATACAATTCTTTCTTTGCTTTATAAAGCAGATAATTACCATTGGTTATATCTTCTCGCTTAATAAACGCCCATTCCGTGTTGCCATATCCATTTGTTGCGCTGAACGTAATATGACCTCCATAAGCCCAAGAGCAATCAAGATAGCTGTCTGTTGTTGCCGTTGTTGGCTTCAACGTATAAGTATTGTTTCCAACATTATTATATATATAAACATTATTCTGAGCATGGTCAACCCAACAATCGTTTGTTGACGTAGGTCCGCCGCCGCCAAGATAATTTCTTCCGTTCAAAGATATCTGAACACGCTCACTTTCCGGTCGAGTTATCTTACAATTATGAACACCCGACGAAAGGACATTGTCTCCATTCTGTAGTTCTTTAACAATTGCGTGGGTTCCCCAACTCATTCCTGAACTTGCAAAAGCATCTGCCTTTACATTATACATATACAGTTCTGTAGAAATGTCAATGGTTGAAATATCAACACCTATTATTGGTGCTGTCCATCCTTGCTGTGCATTCATGCCCGCTACATAAGCAAACAAAAACAATGCAATGCTTAGTATTCTCTTTTTCATCATGCTTCCTCCTTAGATTTATTCGTTATAGTCAAATGGAACAGATTGTACTTCCACAACTCCCTCGCCCTCATGGCACAGTACCATCCATGCGCGGCCGCGCTCTGCAAAATAAGGAGCTACATAGTCGCTGAATGTCTTGCCGTTGTAAGTATGGGTATTGATTGACTGGACGTGGTTGTGGCCAGAGAAATGATAAGGATTCTTGGTCTGTGTAATCAGGTCCATGTATTTATTGCGCTTTGCCTCAGCAGTTTGATAATCGGGGGTGTCAGTCGGATCTATATAATAACCTCCCTCGTTTGCATCAGTCCACCAGCGGTCTGCACAACTTATAGGATAGTGCTGAATCCATACAGATGCCTCACCCTTATGCTCTGCTACGAAATCCGTCAGACTTGAAACGATTCCGTTCGGTGCATAATAGACGCCTTTGGTTAGGGTATTGTATGTATATGGTTTTTGGAACCAGTATGTCTGGCCGACATAGAATCTTACACCTTTGAAAGTAAAAGTGAAAGGTTCTGGCTGGGTAGTACCGAGAGACTGCGTGAAACGAACAACATTCTCAATGCCATTGCCTTTTGCTGTATTCAGATAATTCGTAACCAAATCAAGAGAGGTTTTATTTGAACTTCCTGCCGTTCCAAATGCTTTCAGAGATGCATCAGAATTGCCGCTACCCCAATAATCTGGTGCAATATCGTGGTTACCAATCATAGTAACAAACGGGATATTTGCAGCAGTAAACAAGTCGAAAACCTCAGAAATGGCCTTGCCGTCACCTTGGTCTTCATCAATATCACCCATACAGATTACCAAATCTGGAGCAGGTTTTACGCGTGATGTGGTTTTGAACGCATAGTGTCCGCTCTCTTTCATACCGATAATATTTCTTGCCCATTTTGCAAGATTATCTGGAGTCGCATTGTTTTTATCCCTGTCGGTCATGTCAATCTCAGGGTCGCCGAAGATTATAGCTGTAAACCATCGTCCAGCAGTGAAATAATAAGGGAAAGCCTTTCTTGTTCCGTCAGCATAAGTAACGGTAAAGATTTCCACCTGATTATCTCTGATTTTTGCCATTTGGGGGTCTGGCGAAACCGTCGCACCTTGCGGGACAATACAAGAAAGACCAAGATTATTCAAATCGGTCCCTGCGGGGAAAGAATACACTTTTGCCCCATTGTCCAATGTCTCCGTCTGACTTGGAGTCGTCGTCATGGACAATTCAAATGTATATTGCGCATATGAAACTAACGCCGTAAATGCACAAAAACATAGTGTTAAAAATGTCTTTTTCATATGTAAACTTTAAGTTAGTATTTCGTTTTAGACTGCAAAAGTATAAAAAAATGCAAAAATCCCCCCCCCGAAAAGTTAATAGTCGTTAACAGGCCGTTTTTAGCATGAAATAAGCCATAATAATTACACTTTGCATAATAGTTTAAGGAAAACATAGATCAAATCTCTGAGCTGCATTGCAAGGCACAACCTACCGCAACAAGCACCGGCTTGAGGAGTATTTGGTGATGAACGATGAACGGTAAACGATTCGCCAGAATACAATGAGTACCAAATTGCTTCCTAACGAGGTGCAAAATGCAATGCAACGAGGCGCAGATTACGATGCAAAAAGCACCTTGTTGGAAACCAAAATGCACCTAATTGGAAGTCAGGTTGTGAGGTTATAAGGTTGTAAGGCTACTATGTTAAGTAAGATTTTATGACCTATACTATAAAATTAATTTTTATTTGCAAATTTGCCAATTTGCAGATTTTTCGAAAATCGCTAGGCATATAAAAACAAAAAGGACTTCCGAAGAAGTCCTTTTTCAGTGATCCGCTTGGGGCTCGAACCCAAGACCCCAACATTAAAAGTGTTGTGCTCTACCTGCTGAGCTAGCGGATCTCCTTGTTACTTTTCTGCGAAAAGCGGTGCAAAGGTACTATATTTTTTTGAAACCTCCAAATTATTCGGATTGTTTTTCTTCCAAAGCATCCAATTCGGGTTCTTTTGTCACATATCTTTTATAGTATGCTATGAGCAAGGTGGTGAGCGGCAGCGCAATTATCAAACCAACAAAACCAAGCAGCGCGCCCCATACAGACAGGGAGAGGAGCAGGACAGCTGGGTTAAGGCGCATCGCCTTGCCCATAATCTTTGGCGTGAGCACCATGTCGGTGAGCAACTGTATGATTCCGAACACTATCATCGCCGAAAGAAGCACAAGCCAGAAACTCTCGCCTGTATCTACCGACTTTAGCAGCGACAGGATGACAATGGGGATGAGTGCAAGCGAATGGACATAAGGGATAAGACTCATCACCCCTATCATTATGCCCATGCCGATGGCCATAGGGAAACCGATGATGGTGAAACCGATGCAGAAAAGGATGCCGATGCACAGTGCAACAAGACTCTGACCGCGGATGTAGCTATTGAGTTCGCGCTCCACATCGTTCATCAGCGACTGCCAGAAAGGGCGGTTCTTCTTCGGGAATATCTTGATGACACTGCCCGACAGCGTCTCGTAGTCGAGGAGTATGAAGAAGAGATAAATGAGCGTAATGAACGAAGCGACAATGCTTATAAGCACGCTCGCCGTACGACCGAGCACGGCAAAGACCTTCGGCATGAAGTTGCGTATGCTTTCCGTCACCTCCTCATTGCGGAAAAACTTGTGGATGTTCTCCTTGTTGTCACTTAGCCAGCCGCGCACCACCACAGGAAAACTGTCGGAATGAGCGGGATTGTTAAGATAATGCACCACGAGCTCGCCCAGGCGTTCAAACTGTTCTACCATAGGAGGGATTATCATATACACCACTCCACTGATGACGCCGATGATGAACAGCAGGGTGATGATGATTGCCGCCACACGATTGCGCACCCTGACCTTGTTTTGGACAAAGAGCACTATAGGATGGATGAGGTAAGCCAACAGCCATGCCACGAAGAACGGCAGAAGCACACTGCCGAGATAGTTGGTAAGCCAGAGTATAGCCAATACAAGCAATGCTCCAAGAACCCAACGGATAAAGAGATCGAAAGTGATTGTCTTCTCAAGCATAGGCCACGGATTTATCGTTTATTGCTTTGCCACATATTCCTTTTTTGCCTCAAGCAGCGCTTTCTGATAGCACTCTCGGCACAGCGGTTCGTACTCGGCCGTTTCTCCGAGCAGCACGAGTTTGTCGTTTGCCACTGTTCGGTGACTGACATAAGCCAGTGAACCGCATCTCACGCATATGGCATGAACCTTTGTCACGTCGTCGGCGATGGCAAGCAAAGCCGGCATCGGTCCAAAGGGAACGCCCTTATAGTCCATATCAAGTCCGGCAACAATTACTCGGACACCACGATAAGCCAACTGGTTGCACACATCTACCAATCCCTGGTCGAGGAACTGAGCCTCGTCGATGCCCACCACGTCGATGTCGGACGACATGAGCAGAATCTGTGCCGATGACGTTATGGGCGTTGACGGAATAGAGGTCTGGTCGTGACTTACCACATCCTCCTCAGAGTAACGCGTATCTATGGCCGGCTTGAAGATTTCAACCTTCTGCTTGGCAAACTTCGCTCTTCGCATCCTGCGGATCAGTTCTTCTGTCTTACCTGAGAACATCGAACCGCACACCACTTCAATTCTTCCGGGGCGGCGTGACTCCCCTACCATTGTATTTGTCATATTGGAATGCAAAGATAAATTAAACCTAAGATAAATCAAAATAAAATCGCTTTTATTTTTCAGCATGGCGCAACCGAGGGCAACGTCATTTGCACAGAGAAGCATTTAAAAATTGCAAAGAATTGGGGTTATGATTTTGAGGATAGCGAATAATTCACTACATTTGTGGGCGATATGGGTATATTATACATCGTGCCTACACCTGTGGGCAATATGGAGGACATGACGTTCAGGGCCATAAGAGTACTGAAAGAGGCCGACCTGATTCTGGCAGAAGACACGCGCACTTCGGGAATACTGCTGAAGCACTACGACATACAGAACCATCTGATGTCGCATCACAAGTTCAACGAGCACGGTACGTCTGCCAACATCGTGGAGCGTCTGAAGGGCGGAGCCACCGTAGCACTCATTAGCGATGCCGGTACGCCTGGCATCAGCGACCCGGGATTCTACCTTGTGCGCGAAGCCGTGAGAGCAGGCATTGAGGTTCAGTGCCTGCCGGGAGCAACGGCATTTGTGCCGGCACTGGTATCGAGCGGACTGCCATGCGACAGATTTGCCTTCGAGGGTTTTCTGCCTCCGAAAAAAGGCAGACAGACGAAGTTGGAATCGCTGCGCGAGGAACAGCGCACAATGATATTCTACGAATCGCCTTACAGGCTGCTAAAGACATTGCAGCAGTTGGCCGAGGTGTTCGGAGCTGAAAGACAAGCCAGCGTTTGCCGCGAGATTTCGAAGTTGCACGAAGAGAGTGTGCGCGGTTCGCTGGAAGAACTGGTTGCCCACTTCACCGAAACCGAACCACGAGGCGAGATTGTGCTGATAGTGGCAGGAATTGACATAAAGGAACTGAAACAAAAGAACAAAGAAAAAAAATGAAGAAGATTTTTACAATATGCCTATTTGCTTTGGCATTGGCATCGTGCGAGAACAAAGGGAACAGCGACTCGACACTGGCACATCAGCGCGACTCGCTCAACCAGGTGCTCATGCAAAGGGAGAGCGAGATAGACGAGATAATGGGCATCGTCAACGAAATAGAAGAGGGTTTTGAACGCATCAACGAGGCTGAGAATCGCGTAAGCAAAGCAAAGCTCAGCGAAGGTGCCAACAACAAAGAGCGTATAAAGGAAAACCTGCTGTTCATACAGTCAACAATGAAGCAGAACCGCGAACTGATAGAGAAACTTCGCAAGCAGATGAGGAGAAGTTCGTTCAACAGCGACCAACTGAAACGCACCTTGGAGAACCTGACAAAGCAGATGGAGGAGAAGGACCTGCAGATAGCAGCTCTGAAGGCCGACCTTGAAGCCAAGAACATAAAGATTAGCGAGATGGGTGAGCAGTTGAGCAACCTGAGCAGCGACGTTACGGCACTGAAGAAAGATACTACAGACAAGTCGCAAACCATCGCCGAACAAGACAAGCAGATAAACACGGCATGGTTTGTCTTCGGGACGAAAAGCGAACTGAAAGAGCAAAGGATTCTAATGGGCGGCGAAGTGCTTCAGGGCGACTTCAACAAAGACTATTTCACAAAGATTGACATCCGCATGGACAAGGAAATAAAGCTCTACTCAAAATACGCGAAGATGCTCACATCACACCCTATCAGCAGCTACACACTGCAGAAAGACATCAACAAGCAGTACGTGCTGCAGATAACAGACCCGCAACAGTTCTGGAGCACAAGCAAGTATCTGGTGATACTGGTGAAATAACCGACAGAGAGAAACAAATGATAATAGAGGAGGTCAAAAACCATCCTCTATTATCATTTTATGCATGTTATTCCACATATTTATATATATAATCAGTTAAAAATAGAACGCAATTGTGCTATGTTTTACTTTTTTTAATTACCTTTGCAAGGAATTATAACATCATATCATCAAAATATTACGCATAGCACAATGAAACTAAGACTTTTAATCATTTCAATACTGTTGGTTCTTACAGGCAACATCTACGCACAGCAGGATGCAGTGAGTGAGTTGCCTGCCGTTACACTGAAGGCAATTAACGGCAAGACCGTGAACACGGCCCAGTTGTCAAACGACGGCAAACCGATAATCATCTCTTTTTTTGCAACATGGTGCAAGCCATGCAACCGAGAGTTGTCTGCCATCAACGAGGTGTATGAGGACTGGCAGGATGAGACAGGAGTAAAACTCATTGCCGTGAGCATTGACCAAGCACAGAACATCAACAAGGTGAAGCCGCTTGTTGACGGCAACGGATGGCCATACGAGGTGCTGCTCGACCCTAACAGCGACTTCAAGCGCGCACTGGGCGTACAGATGATTCCATTTGTGCTCATCGTTGACGGCAACGGCAAGATTGTATATAAGCACAACGGATATACCGACGGCGCCGAGAACGAACTGATTGAGAAGGTTAGGGAACTGGTGAAGTAAGAACCTCACCCCGCCCTCTCCGAGAGAGAGGGAGATAGTGGAGAAATGAAAAGCAATTATGAGGAAGAATCTTAGCAAACATATATATCAGGCATTTTTAACTGCGGCATTACTTGCATGTACTGCAGCACATGCTCAGGACAACAAAATACAACTCACAGGAAGCATTCAAAGCGATGTGCTTATTCCGCAAGAGGATGAGAAGATTGGCACTGAAGACTATAGCGAATGGGGACTGACAAACACATTCGTGGAGCTGAACGCAACAAGCAAGTATGTTGATGCCGGCGCACGTCTGGAGTATCTGGAGCATCCGATGCCCGGTTTTGAGAAAGACTATGCAGGATGGGGCGTGCCTTATTTCTATGTAAAGGGGAAATACAAGAATGCAGAACTGACACTGGGCAACTTCTATGAGCAGTTTGGTTCAGGATTCATTCTTAGAACATACGAGGAGCGCAGTCTTGGCATCGACAACTCGCTGCGCGGCGGACGATTAGTGTTCAAACCGTTTAAGGGTGTAACCATAAAGGCATTGGGCGGACAACAGCGCAGATATTGGGATTATAACGACTCGTGGGTGATGGGAGGTGACGTAGAACTGAACATCGACCAGTGGTCAAAGAAGATGCAGGAGAGCGGCACATACCTGACGCTCGGTGCATCTGTAGTTGACAAATATGAGGAAGACGAGGATATTATGGTGGATGCCACGCATCGCCTGAATCTGCCGGAGAATGTTTTTGCCTATGACCTACGTGCCAACCTTCAGACCGGAAACTGGAACATCCTGGCCGAATATGCACAGAAGCAGCAAGACCCCAACGAACTGAATGACTACATTTACCGCAAGGGTTATGTGGCAATGCTTTCTACAAGTTATTCAAAGAGCGGTATGAGCGTGCTCGTACAGGCGAAGCGCAGTGACAATATGGGGTATCGAAGCATGCGCCGACTGCCTTTGACCGCACAGAACACATCGTACATCAACCATTTACCTGCATTCACCATGGAGCATACATATGCTCTGGCAGCCCACTACCCCTATGCCACCAACCCTGACGGCGAATGGGCTTATCAGGCTGAACTGACATATAACTTCAAGCGCAAGACTCTGCTCGGAGGCAAGTACGGAACAAAGGTGAAGGTGAACTTCTCACA
This sequence comes from Prevotella sp., assembly GCA_045602085.1. Classification (GTDB taxonomy): domain Bacteria; phylum Bacteroidota; class Bacteroidia; order Bacteroidales; family Bacteroidaceae; genus Prevotella. The sequence continues at coordinate 43,495 of JAZSAV010000031.1, forward strand.
TGTACATTCCATAGAACAGAATCCCCACACACTAAGCAACGGACTGACAGCCGGCAGCGACGGTTATGGTTCGGCATTCTGGAAATGGGGCGACTCAAAGTATTATCAGGACTTGAACGTACAGATAGAAAAGAAACTGTCGAAAGATTTCAAACTTAACCTGATGTACATGAACCAGTATTACAACAAGACTGCCGTTGAAGGACATGGCGGAATGGTACACAGCGACATCTTCGTGGCTGAGGGCAACTATAGGATAAACAAGAAACTGAACCTGCGCGGCGAACTGCAGTATCTGAGCACAGCCGATGACCAAGGCGACTGGGCATACGGACTGCTTGAATTGTCGTTCCTGCCTAACTGGATGTTCACTGTATCTGACGAGTGGAACTGCGGCGAGACAGACCTCCACTACTACAACGCTTACGTGACATTCGCCAAGAATGCTCATCGCGTGCAACTGGGTTATGCCCGCAACCGTGAGGGTTTCAACTGCTCCGGAGGCGTTTGTCGCTGGATACCGGCAAGCAAGGGTTTCACACTGTCATACAACTATAATTTCTAAGAGATGAGATTGAAGAATATAATATATAATATAATAGGTGTAGCAGCAATGGCTTTATCGTTTGCCGCCTGTGACAATATTGACGAGGACGACCGTTTGATATACGTGGAGCCGGTGGCTGCATCGCGTTGTATATTGGTAGAGGAATTTTCAGGCCAGTTCTGTGTTAATTGCCCAGAGGGAGCTGCTACCTTGCATGATATACAGAAAGAGTATGGAGTAGATTCGGTTATTGTTGTTACAATACATGCAGGCGAACTCGCCCTCAAAGAAAATGAATATCCTGGCTGGATAGGATTGGCCAACGACATCAGCGAAAAACTGTATGCCTCTGTTGGCAAACCTTCGCAACCTGCAGCGATCATTGATAGAAAAACCGCTCCTTTAGCCCGCCCCGATTGGTTGGGAGAAATAAAAAATGCTTTGCAACTGTCATCCAATGTGTTTTTGACTATTGAGAATCAATACGACCCGGCAACACGCCAGCTGGACGTTAGTGTAAAGGTAAAATCAACAATTGACTATTCGGGCAACTTGCACGTATGGCTCATAGAAGATGGCATTGAGGCATATCAGGAGTATCCGACAACTCACGACGAGAAGTATGTGCACAACAATATCTTCCGAACATCAGTAACGTCAGACCCTTTAGCTGGTGATGGCATTTCACTAAGTTTCAATGACGAGGTTCCGTCAGAATACAAATACAGTATCACACTTCGTGAAGACTACAAGCCAGAGAATATGTCAATCGTGGCATTTGTTGACAATGCCTACGGCGTAGAACAAACTACAAAAGCAAAGGTAAAAGAATAAAATACAGAATAAAAAAAGGAATATTATATGAAGAAAATCTTTACATCATTTTTATTTGCGGCATGTGCGCTTATCGGTTTGAACGCACAGTCGTTTGAGTTCCGCATGAACGGCGAGAAGGTGGCAGAGGGTGCTACCGTGACCTTCGGCGGCAGCAAGCATATCATCAAACCGCAATACGAATTCAAGACAAAGGACATACTGTCTCTCCACAATCTCACTTCTTCAGCAATAAAATACACTGCAGAGATTGAGATAATGGAAAACACAATGAATGCATACGACATACAGATATGTATGGGCGGACAATGCAATGTGTTCAGCGGCAATAGCTTTAAGTATGAGGCTTCTGAGGCTTTGGCTGCAAATGGTAGCACAGCAACACTATTTGATGCCTATTCAAAGCAGACAACCGGTCACTTGCTGACAAAACTCACCGTCTCTGCCGGTCTTGAGAGTCATAGCGTGATTGTCAAGTTCGAGTATGCCGACCCAGCAGGTATCGACGAGATTCGCAACAACGGCGGTATCGTTGACGTGTATAATGTAGCGGGCAACTTGGTGAAGAGCAATTTCGATGTGAAACGCATCAACAACCTTTCGCGCGGACTTTACATCATCCGCGGAAAGAACACAAAAGCTTATAAAGTGGTAGTGAAATAACTTTTATTCAGGCTATGCCATGCGGCATAGCCTGTTTCATTTTTAATCATATTATTATCAAACAAGAACAGAACCATGAACAGACAACTATTTTCATGCGTTATGGCAATCTTCTTTGCGCTGTGTGCAAATGCCCAAGATTTAAGTTTAAAGAAAGATTCAGAGAAACCAACAGCAGAAAAGATTTTCCCTATCAGTCAGAAGGCGCAAGCGCCTAAGACAAGAGGAGTCAACGACTATATTTGGTGGGGCTATCCCGACGGTGGCGGTTATGTAAACGTAATTGGCTTTGACAAATTGGCAGGAATGCTTCAAGGCGGAAGCATACTGAAAGGACAAAAGGACTACAACATTGCCATGGAAGTGCCAAAGAGTTTTGCTGGTGCAACCATCGATTCTGTCAGCATCGTATTCTGGCAACCGCTTACGATGAGAAACCTTAAAGTGTGGTTCTCTGAATACAAGAAAGACACTCAGGGCAACTTGATGCTGCCTGCATCTGCCGAAGAAGCCGACTACTCATTCTCCGTTGGCAACACTGGCATTGCTGCACAAAGTTATAACTACTTTGCTCTACCCGAAAACTACACGATACCTGACAGCGGGTGTGTTGTCGGCTACTCGTTTACAGATATGGTAGGAAGCACGCCTATAGTACTTCACTATACCAACGGAAACAGGGGCGGATTCTATATGCAGTATAGTTCAAACGCAACGACAAGACAGTGGATTGACGGTAGCGGTTGGGGATTGGGCGACCTAACCATCTCATTGCACATGGAGGCAAGCAAACTTACAAGAAACATGGTAAGCATTGACAGAGTCTTTGATGACGACGTTTGCAAGGTGGGCGAAAAGGTTACATCAAGCGTTATCATCAAGAACGAATCGGCATTACCAGTTGAGAACATCAGTTATGTTATATACCGTGACGGCGTGCCTCAGCCAGAACAGACAGCCAATCTGTCAACGGCATTGGGATACGGTACCACTGGAGCTATAAACATTGAGTTGGTTGGTACAACAGAAGGACTAAACACCTATGAGATTGAAATAACAAAGACAGACGGCGAGGCAAACCTGTCAAAAGACAACAAAAGGCCAATGAACGTCATTGCACTTAACGAATTTGCCAAACGAACATCAGTGGTCGAGGTGTTCACCGGCACATGGTGCGGCTACTGCCCTCGCGGAATAGTAGGCGTAAACAAGCTGAAAAACATCTACGGCAATAACATCATCATACTGGCAGGTCATTCAGACGACCCGATGGAGAGCAACTATTATATGGATTTCATGCGCTACGTCAATAGCGGGTATCCAAGTGCGATGTTTGACAGAGCATACACCGCCGACCCTTACATGGGAAATAATAACGAGTATGTTTTCGGTGCCGACAAGGTGGTTGAGAGCATCTCAAAAACATATCCGTCGGAGGCGACTGTGAGCATCGAGGCTCTTTGGACCGACAACAACAAGAAAGAGATAAAGGCTGTTGCCACACCATCATTCCTTTATTCACGCCCCTCAAGCAATCCATACGCAGTAGTGTTCCTTTTGTCTGAGGATGGCATGACGGGATTCGGAGGAGATTGGAGTCAAGCCAACTATTACGTCGGAGAGACTTCTATCACTGACCCGGAGATGAGGAAATATGTCAATGGAAAGTCTTACATGACTGAGACATATAATAATGTCATTGTACATTCTTGGGAAGCATACGACGGCATGACAAACGGCGAGAGTGATGTAAAGAAAGGTTCATCACAGCCATACCATGCCACACTCGACATCTCGCAAAATACCATCATCCAGAACAAGAGCAACCTCAGTCTCACCGCCCTGCTCATCAACCGCTCAACTGGCAGGATTGTCAATGCGGCGCAGATGAGACTCACTGATGCCACCGGTATTGATGGCATCATGAGTGATGAAGATGTAAAAGTTATTGACCATTACAATGTCAACGGCATCAAGACTTCTTCTGCCAAGCATGGTCTTAACATCGTAAGGCTAAGCAGCGGCAAGGTGGTGAAGGTTGTCAAGTAACAGGAAAAGCATTGACAACAACTTAATAAGCCAAAACATTCCACAGATCGCGCACGCGTTTCTCCGGATTCCATTTGCCTCCGAATGTCCACTGTGCAGTAATGCCATGATATTCGGGGGCATTTTCTGCCTCATGCAGATTGTTCTTCAGCCAACCGCTGTCACCTCCCTCGCGCGTACAATTATAATAATACGTGCGCAAGCCCCATGGACATGGGTCGAGCACCTTGTCGGTGTAGGCATAGGAGATATTAGTATCAAGAATCATCTTGCTCATAGTGCAGTTGAGCAAGAAGAACTGAGAGTCGTGATGGTAACGACCGAGAATTGTTGGCCGCTTGGCGTCAAACTTCGACTCAGTGATTACGAGTTTCTTAGATTTGTCGCCTCGTCCGTCGTGCCATATCAGTGCTCTGCCGTCTCCATAGAAGGTGCAACGGGTAGCAAAGCACCAGCCGCGAGGACAAAAGAAATCGACACCTGGACATCTGAGGTTGAGGTCGGCATGGTAATACATTCCCTCACCTCCCCTCGCCCATAGCGACAGGGCATCATTGCCATCAGCGAGGATGTTGCAGTTGATGACGATTGTTCTCGTAGCCCTTCCGAAGATAGCCATCTGGTGGGCAGTTGTCGGTTCTACGGTAGAGCCATAGTTGTTATATACCGTCAGCCCGCTGATAATGCAGTCATCGGCTCCTTCCTGAATAACAATCACACCATTGCCTACCGGTTTGCCCTTGTACTCCTTCATAGTAAGATTCTTGTGCAGTTCTGCCAATACCAGTACCGTACTGTCACGGTCCTCACCCACCAGTACGATATTGGGGCGGTCGATAATGACCTTTTCGTTATAAGTACCCTTACGCACATATATCTTGAACGGTTGTTCAGGTTTTTCCGGTGCCTTTTCTATGGCTGCCTGTATGCTCTCCCCTGCATTAACCACCACATCGAAATCACTTATCTTCACCTCCGGGCGGCGGAACCACACTATCGTTCCATTCTCGTTGGCACCCTTTGCATTGAGGTCAACCTCCACCTTATTAGCAGAATCATACCTATTTGCCCACTCCTCATAAAGCGCATAGAGTTCTGCGGGGCGGTCACTATACCAGCCATAGCCGTTTCGTCTTTCATAACCAATCTGTTCGAGATGGCGGCGTGGCACACCGTCTCTGTCACATACATACGGCTCACATCGTTGCAGGTCATAATAGCGTGCCCAGAGAGGCGGAGCTGTCTTGTCGGCAACCAGACGGGTGTCGAAATCAGGTGTTCCCCATTTGCCGCTTCTCTCTAACCGATAGCCAGTAAGTTTATACTTGTCAAACCAGCGCATGGCAGCGTGTACAGATGCCTTGATGCGCTTGTCTGGATTGGGTTGCTGCATGAGGAACCTTACTATCGAGGCACTCTCCTGCGAACAGTATGACGGTAGTTCGTAACTGCGTGCCGATGCCGGTTTCAGGGTGTATCGGTCATGCTGCTGGCACCATACTGTCAGTTTGCCGTCGATTACCATCTGTGTTGCCAATATACATTCTATCGCTTTCTTTATTGAAAGGTCAAGACGCTTACGCATCGCCTTGTCTGTAAGGTCACCATTATAAGGATATTCAGCCTTTACTATATCAGAGAACAGACGCAATATGTTCACAATGGCATCGTCGTTGAAAGTGATATGATGCTGATAGCCACGCGTCTCCGGCCAGAACTGCGGCCATCCGCCGTTGTCATATTGACCGGAAATCAGATAATCGAGTGCTTTAAGGAACGCCGTGCGATACCGTTTGTCGCCGGTCTCCTGATAAAGGCGGGAGAGATACTGCATCTGCATGGTCGTAGCCCCGTTGTCAATCGTCGAGTCGTCGGTCCTGCCTTTTTCCTTTCGCACCTCATCCAGTTCTGACTCGGACATCTTTCGTGCCATGTCTATATTCTTAGGCCATCCGCCTGTCTCGCGTTGATATACAAGAATCTGGTCTCCGATGCGCTTGGCATCGTCAGTTCTAAAGAAATCCCTACTTGTCTGGCGCATCAAGTTATTACGGCGCCAGCGTTGGGCCGAGATCTCAGTATCAGCAAACAGACAGCAAACGATAATCAGCAATAGTTTGGTTATTAGTCTCATTATATATAAATAGGTATTAAGTTAAAAACAAAAAGGCACCAGCAATCTTAGTGATTACCGGTGCTTTTACTTGTGTCGGGATTACTGGACTCGAACCAGCGATCTCGCGCCCCCCAGACGTGTGCGCTACCAACTGCGCCAAATCCCGCACTCGCAAACATTGTGTTTCTTTGCGGATGCAAAATTAATAATAAAAGACGACAACAACAAATTTTTAGTGCCCTATTTAGGGTACACCCTATTATTTCACCGAATGTTCCGGTAAATGCAATCGTATGCATTTATTCAATATTATCACAATGGGAACCTATCAAGTTAAATGTTAAAACCACCCATTTCTACATTAAAAAAGAAAAAAATCACTCAAAGTTATTGACATTTAGAGAATTATTTGTACCTTTGCACCCTAATCAATCCATTATTAATATTTATATAGAATAAAATGAAGAAATTATTATTTACATTGTTGTCTGTTATGTTTGTGCTGAGCGCTTCGGCAGAAACTATTACGGGAAAGGCTGGCAACATTAATTGGTCTTATGACACAGAGACCTACATCTTGACTTTTACCGGAAGTGGCGCGATGCCTAATTATTCAAGTTCATCAAACACACCTTGGGGCAAGCATGTATTATACACAATTCCAGTGGGTAAGAGGGAAATTGATTGGACTATTTTGGATGATGTTGAAAACATTATAATTAGCAACGGAATTACTTCTATCGGAAATTATAGTTTTGCCAATAGTCAATCCTTAGTAAGCGTTGAGATAAGTTCTACCGTAACAAATATAGGAAAGAGTGCTTTTGACGCTTGCGAAGAGTTAAAAAGTTTTTCTTGGTCAATTCCAGTTAACGCAACAATAGGATCTGACGCATTCAATGGAACACAATTAATTACTAATGGAGTTCTCTATTTGGGTTCCACATTAGTTCAAGTTTATTCTGACAACTTTGAAAGTTCAACATTAGACATCAAATCAAACACAACAAAGATTAATGCAAATGCAATCAGCGGTTGTACTGGCATTACATCTGTAACAATTCCAAGCAGTGTTACCACAATTGGCGATAACGCATTTGAAGGTTGTACATCATTGAATACAATTACTTTTGATAATGCAACAAATATCACCTCTTGGGGTTCAAATATCTTTAAGAACTGCAAAGCCACTACTACTAATGGTTACAAAGTTGTAGGTGGTTGCGTTATCTCAGACGTTACAGACTTGACCAAGAAGAAATACACTCTTCCTGCAGGTATTGTTTACATTGCAGAGAACGCATTTGCTGGTTGCAACAACGCACAGTACCTCGACCTAAGCGATTACACCAAAGCTCCAACACTTGCATCAGGCGCATTAGCTGATGTAACAAATGCTACAACATTAGTCGCTGCTGGTTATGAGAAAAATTTTACAGCAAAAGGTTGGAAGAATGTAAACACAACAAAGTTTAGCATCTATAACAACAAGTTCGTATCACGCACATTCCTACACGATGCCATAACTCCAACTGGCGTAGCTGTTTATCGAGCAGAAGTAACAGGTTCAAAAGTTAAGCTCATCAAGATAAATGCAGATAATGCGCCATGTAAGGTTGCTGCAGGCGAAGGAGTTTTCTTGAGAGCTTCAACTAACAAAGAATATACATTCAGCCCTGCAGGACAAAGTGTAGCCATGATGAGCAACAATGCAATTAAAGGAGTTACTGAAGACATGACTTTCGATGGGTCTGAAAATGCATATATTCTTGCAACTGTTGATGGCATACAGGATTTTTATAGAATAGCAGATACATACACCTTATCAATGGGCAAGGCCTATCTTGACGGCGGAAGTTCTGATCTTTCTAAACTTAACGCTTTCGAAGAAGAAACATCAGGCATTGACCAAGTTGAGACACAGCAGTCAAATGCGAAAACTACCATTTACAACATGAATGGTCAACGTCTGAGCGCTCCACAGGAGGGTATTAATATTATTAATGGAAAGAAATATATTGTAAAATAATAAATAACGATATAATTATGAAGAAGTATTATATTGCACCTGACATCGATTGCATCGACATGGAACCACTGCAAGTTATCGCAGCATCTGTTACTGACTCAACACCAGGAACAGAACCAGAATACGAAGGTCAAATTGGTTCTGGCAGTGGTACCGTTGGCGGCGAAAACAGTCCCGAGGCTGATTCAAAACAGCACAGCGGCGGTATTTGGGAATTCTAATAAAATGTAAATAATAATATATAAGACGAAGGGTTGCGGGGATTGACGCAACCCTTTGTTTTTATATTAACAATAAGCAACAAAGCATGCAGTAATAAATAATCAAAAAGTAATAAAAAAACAACTGATTATTTAGGAATTATATGTATCTTTGCAGAGGATTAAAAGACAAATAACTTTCAGAATATGAGAAAAATAATTGTTTTACTGCTTACTATATTATGCTTTGCAAGTGCTGAAGCCGCAAAAATGTACCCTGGCATCGTTACCATAACACAGAAAGACGGAACGACACTGAGGATAAAGGCACATGGAAATGCAGACTTCAACTATCTTACGACAACAGACGGAGTGCTGCTTTACCAAGAAGGTAATGATTACTTCGTGGCATCGATAAACAGCGACGGAACACTTGCCTCAACGGGTGTATTGGCACACGAAAAAGCAACGAGACAACAGTATGAGATAGAACTCGTAAGCAAGCAAAACAAGGATGTATTCTATGCAAAAATACAAGAGAATACAGAAAAAGCACGGATGCGCAGAGAACCTTTACAGGATTTCAGTTCCCTGCTTCCTCACACAGGAAGTCCAAAGGTGCCGGTAATCTTAGTTGAATTTCCAGACGTACCCTTCACCGTTGACAATCCTGTGGAAATATTCGACAAATATCTCAATACAGAAGAACTCTTCGACAGGAACGCAGAACCGATTGTAGGGCGCAACTACGGCAGCGTAAAACGATACTTCAAGGACATGAGCTTTGGCAAGTTCTCACCAGAGTTCGACCTCTACGGCCCAGTGAAATTGCCTGAAAATCTGAAGTATTACGGTGCAGGAGCCTCATCAGCAGAAAAGATGAACGATTTGTTCAAGCATGCCTGTACACTGATAGATGATACCGTTGACTTTGCCAAGTACGATTCAAACGACGACGGCAACATCGACCTCGTATATATAATCTACTCTGGTTATGCTGCCAGTTGGACTGGCAACTCTACCGACTGCATCCATCCTAAGTCGGGCGTTATTACCAACGGACTGACATTAGACGGAAAGTCACTGAAGCGCTATGGCGTAAACAACGAGTTGAACGCCAATCCTGCAATACAGGAACAAATGGGTTTGTTGCTTAATGGCATTGGACTGTTCGTGCATGAATTCTCCCACTGCATGGGATTGCCCGACATCTACCCTGCATCTAACTCCTTGGCATCTAAGAGCATAGACCACGGATTGGACTACTGGAGCGTGATGGATGCCGGAGAGTATTCTAACAACGGATATACCCCTACCGCATATACTGCATGGGAACGCGAGCGATTCGGATGGATGACAATTGACACACTTAAATCGGCAGCCAACATCACTTTGAAACCTATCTCAGACGGTGGCAAGGCATACAGAATACTTAATGACAAGGATGAGACCGGTCATGAGTATTATATCATTGAGAACGTACAACAGAGCGGCTGGAACAAAAAATTGCTAGGCCACGGAATGACAGTGATGCACGTTGACTACGACGACTACTATTTTACCGTAGGAGGATGCAAAGTTAACAACACCTTCGGACATCCAAGAATGAAACTGATATGCGCCGACGGAATGTTTGTCAGCGAATATCTGCTTGGAACAACAGTTAAGGAATCAAGCGACGAGAGTTGGAACGTATGGAACAAACCATTGCTTGACAAGTATATGGGCAAAACAATAGACTACGACATCTACGACGTGGAAGCAGCAGGTGACACCTACCCTGGACTATTAGAAGTAACAGAACTCACTGACACGTCATCTCCGGCAGCAGCCTTTGTATATAATGGCGGATTTTTGGGCAAACCTATCACAGAGATTGCAGAAAATACTGATGACGGTACGATTACCTTCAAGTTCATGGGAGGTCAGGACACTGGAATCAGTTCCATTGAAACAGAGAAAGCACCTACTGCCATCTACTCTATATCAGGAAAGTATTTAGGCAAAGACATCAGTAAACTGGAGAAAGGCATTTATATCATAAACAACAAAAAGGTAATCCGTTGAGGATTACCTTTTTACATTAAAGAAAATTGTTATTTCAAAGACTTATATTCGTAAGCAATTCTACATACTTGCCTATAGCATCTTCTATCTCACCTATGCAGATATACTCATCGGCAGAATGAGAACGTGCAGAATCACCAGGACCAAGTTTTAACGATGCAAAAGGCATCAGGGCTTGGTCTGAAAGAGTTGGCGAACCAAACGGCGTCATCCCCATTTCTATACAACGCCTTACAAGCGGATGGTCCTCACTGATGCTTGAAGAACCGAGGCGGAAGGAGCGTGCTTTCAATTCACTTTTAAGATTATTCTTCAGATACTCAAATACATACTCATTGCGGTAGTACTCATTAGTACGCACATCAATAGTAAAACGACATTCGTCAGGAACAACATTGTGTTGTGTACCAGCATTCAAAACGGTAACACTTAGCTTTGTTGGACCCAACAGCGGACTGACCTTACGAAACTGATGTCCGCGCAGCCAAACAAGATCGTCTAATGCCTCATAGATGGCATTTACGCCCTCATTGCGTGCGGCATGACCCGATTTCCCATGAGCCACGGCATCAATTACCATCAGTCCCTTTTCTGCTATTGCAGGTTGCATGCCCGTGGGTTCGCCAACAATGGCAACCGTAATCTCTGGCAAGTGAGACAACGCAAGCGTGAAACCATTAGCACCCGAAACTTCCTCCTCTGCCGAAGCAAGATAGACAAGATTATAAGGCAACTCAGGATGAGCAGTTGTTAATATACGGTATGCCTGTAGAAGACTTACCAGTCCGCCGCCACAGTCATTGCTGCCCAATCCATATAAACGACCATTCTCAATATCCGGACTGAAAGGATTACGCGTCCATGAAGCAGCAGGTTTGACAGTGTCGATATGTGCATTAAGCAACAACGTTGGACGAGAGGCATTAAAACTAGAAGCTATAGTCCACACATTATTACCAACACGCATCGTTTCCAAACCACATGAGTGCATGTACTGCTCTAATACATCTGCCGCCTTTTCCTCATCACGACTCACTGACGGTATTGCTATCAGCGACTGCAGCAACCGCACTGCCTCATCGGCATAATCAGCATAATTCATCATGATGCAAAGATACAAAATAAATCGGATTTTATTTTGCATTTCGGCATATTTGCATTATTTTTGCAATAAATTATAAGTTAAACTATGTTCAATAACGCACATCTTTCTGTTCTCTTGCATGAACAGGCCAAAGTCTATGGCAATCGCGAAGTAATGATGTACAAGGATTTTGGAGGCAAGGAATGGAAATCATACACATGGAATCAGGTATCAGATAAGGTCAAGAAGGTTTCCAACGCTCTTCTGAACGAGGGCGTTAAAGTTCAGGAGAATATCGGTGTCTTTTCACAAAACAGTACCCAGTTGCTGTTCTGCGACTTTGGTGCATGGGGTGTTCGTGCCGTAACCATTCCACTCTATGCCACAAGCAGTGAACAACAAATAGAATTTATCATCAACGATGCCAAGATACGCCTGCTTTTTGTTGGCGAACAGTTGCAATACGACCGTGCTTTCCGAGTTCTTCCCCTGTGTCCGTCGCTTGAGAAGATTGTCATCTTCGACAACAATGTGAAGCGCGACGAGCAGGACAAACTGTCTATCTACTTCGACGAGTTCATGCAGTTGGGCGAAGGATTCCCTCGCCAGTCGGAAGTTGATGCACGCTGTAAGGATGCCAACGAGGAAGATCTTGCAAACATACTATATACCAGTGGCACTACAGGCAACAGCAAGGGCGTTATGCTTACCCACGGACAATACAACAATGCCTTGAAGGCGAATGCCGAGTGTGTGCCCATCGATGAAAACGACCGTACCATCAACTTCCTGCCTTTCGCTCATATCTTCGAGAAAGCATGGACTATACTCAACCTTACCGTTGGGGCGACACTGATTGTCAACACTTATCCGCAAGATATTCAGCAGTCTATGCGTGAAACCCAGCCAACATGTATGAGCGCAGTGCCTCGCTTCTGGGAAAAGGTTTATTCAGGTGTAATGGAAAAGATAGAGACTTCAAGTCCGATGAAGCAAAAACTCTTCAAGAGTGCGCTGAAAATCGGTCGCAAGCACAACATCGAGTATGTGAGCCGCGGCATCAAACCACCATTCTTCCTGCATCTGCAATATGAGATGATGAACAAGATGGTATTCGAACTGGTGCGCAAGCAGTTGGGACTGTCCAACCAGCACCTCTTCCCTACCGCTGGTGCCACCATCGCCCCGCACATAGAGAAGTTCGTCCACTCCATCGGTATCAACATGGTGAAAGGATATGGACTGACTGAAAGTCTTGCCACCGTATCATGCGACCATCTGGGCAAGCCATACACCGTGGGTTCTGTGGGAAGACCTATCGGTTGCGGACTACAGATAAAGATTAGTGAAGAAGGCGAGATATTGCTGAAAGGCAAGTCTATCACCCCAGGCTATTACAACAGAGAAGATTTGAACAAGGAGAGCTATGATGAGGAAGGTTACTTCCGCACCGGCGACTGCGGTTATCTAAAGGACGGCGAGCTGTTCCTTACCGACAGAATAAAGGATCTTTTCAAGACATCAAACGGCAAGTACATTGCACCACAGATGATTGAATCGAAATTGGTTGTTGACAAATATATCGACCAGGTTGCAATTATTGCCGACCAACACAAATATGTATCAGCCTTGATTATTCCTGAATACAAGATGCTTGAAGAGTATGCGAAGAACAATGGCATCGCTTTCGCAAGTCGTCAGGAACTGTGTGACAATCCAGAAATCAACAAGATGCTCAAAGCACGCATCGACACAATACAGCAGCAGTTGGCACAATATGAGCAGATTAAGCGTTTCACACTGTTGCCTGAACCTTTCTCAATGGAAAAAGGGGAACTGACAAACACACTGAAAATCAAGCGTCGTGTGCTCAATGAGAATTACAAGGAGCAGATTGACAAGATGTATGAGGAATAAGCGTATAGCAAAACAATGATAACAGCAGACCAATTAAAGGATGTCATGGAAAGAGCGGAGGCACTGTTCCGCTATCTTGAAATAGACAAAAAGAAAATAGAATTTGAAGAGGAGGACCTTCGCACACAAGCACCTGATTTTTGGGATGACCCTAAACGTGCCGAAGAACAGATGAAGAAGGTTAAGGCCATCAAGAGTTGGATTGATGGCTACAACGAGGTACGCTCTCATGCCGACGAACTGCAACTGGCATTCGATTTCTACAAAGAAGAGATGGTTACTGAGGAAGAGGTGGATGACAACTACGCCAAGGCCATGCAAGCCATCGAGGCTCTCGAACTGAAGAACATGCTGCGCCAGAAGGAAGACCCGATGGACTGCGTCATGAAGATAAACAGCGGTGCCGGAGGAACAGAGAGTCAAGACTGGGCGTCAATGCTCATGAGAATGTACCAGCGTTGGGCAGAAGCCAACGGCCACAAGGTGACAATCAGCAACCTCCAAGACGGCGACGAAGCTGGCATCAAGAGCGTTACAATGCAGATAGAGGGTGGCGAATATGCATACGGTTATCTGAAAAGCGAGAATGGCGTCCACCGTCTGGTTCGCGTAAGTCCGTTCAATGCTCAGGGCAAACGAATGACATCATTTGCCTCTGTCTTCGTCTCACCGCTTGTTGACGACACCATTGAGGTATATGTTGACCCATCAAAAATCAGTTGGGACCTCTTTAGAAGCGGTGGTGCAGGAGGTCAGAACGTCAACAAGGTGGAGACAGGTGTGCGCCTGCGCTATCAGTACACAGACCCCGACACTGGCGAAGAAGAGGAAATACTTATCGAGAATACAGAGAGCCGCAAGCAGTTGGAAAACCGGAACAACGCCATGCGACTCTTGAAATCACAACTCTACGACCGTGCCATGAAAAAGCGTCTTGAGGCACAGGCAAAGATTGAAGCTGGCAAGAAAAAGATTGAATGGGGAAGTCAAATAAGAAGTTATGTGTTTGACGACCGCCGTGTAAAGGACCACCGTACCAACTACCAGACAACGGATGTTGACGGTGTGATGAACGGAAAGATTGACGGATTCATAAAAGCATACTTGATGGAATTCCCGGTTAATGAGGAGTGAGAAGTCTGACTAAAAAACTTATAACTAAAAATAAAAAACTATGGCAAAGATTAAGAAAAGCGATGCAAAACGTGAAGCATACGCAAAAAAACAGGAACAGCAAGGCAAGAACATTGTATTGTGGATTATCGGAGTGCTTATAGCTCTCGCAGTAGTATATGTGGGTTGGGTAAGCATTATGATGGGTTAACAAGTTCTGATGAACAACCTCGAGATAGAACGCAAGTTTTTAGTATGCGGCGAAGACTACAAGCAACTGGCGTTTGACAGTAGCCGCATAAAGCAAGGCTATATCTGCAGCAGTCACGGACGCACGGTAAGAGTGCGTATCCGTGGCGGCCGTGGTTATCTTACCATTAAAGGACCGTCTGATAGTAAAGGTATGAGTCGCTATGAGTTTGAGAAAGAGATTTCACTCGACGAGGCTGAACAACTATTCAACATCTGCGAACCTGGTGTTATCGACAAGACACGCTATCTGGTAAAGTCAGGCAGTCATGTATTTGAGGTTGACGAGTTTTATGGCGACAACGAAGGACTGGTGATGGCAGAGGTGGAACTGCAATCAGAGGACGAACTGTTCACCAAGCCCCACTTCATCGGTCGGGAGGTGACAGGCGACCGCCGCTACTACAACGGTCATCTGCGCAAATATCCTTATGTTATTTGGCGCGGTTGCGAGCAAGAAGCAATCCAAAACCAGCAGCAAGACTGACGCCTACGGCATTGGCTGCGAGGTCTATCCAGTCGCCACTACGTCTGCCTCCGGTGCAATACTCCTGCATCAGTTCAATAATGCCACTGAAAACAACAGGCAACAGCCATGCAAGCAAGAACAGTTTGACCTTCTGCAAACTGTAATTATGATTTCTCAAGTATTCTATCCATGTCACTCCACATGTTCCTGCATACATCACGATATGCGTCCACTTGTCAATAAAACGCACATCACCCAAATCGACCTTTGGCGGAGTAAAGAACGACAAGTACATTACTATTATATATAATACCACCGTCAACGGGTATTTTCTTAACAAATGACATAAATATCTCATAATTACAATCAATTAGGGTGCAAAAGTAAGAATAATTTTATACTTTTGCAACTGATTTAGGCAAGATTATAATTATGGGACAAACAGAAAGAGCCAATTTTGGCAGTAAGATAGGAATAATCCTCGCTACAGCCGGTTCGGCAGTAGGTCTGGGCAACGTATGGCGTTTCCCATACATGGCTGGCGAGAATGGCGGTGCAGCATTTATCTTTATCTATATAGGTTGCGTTTTGCTGTTCGGTCTGCCTTGCATGATAAGTGAATTCATCATCGGGCGCCACTCAAAAGCAAACACGGCACGAGCATACCGAAACATTGCCAATGGCACACCATGGGCACTTATCGGCTATTTGAGCGTACTAACAGGATTTCTGATTACCGGCTACTATGCCGTTGTGTCCGGCTGGTGTCTCCAATACATCTATGCATCGATATTCGGAGAGTTGAAAGGCGACCCTGAATTCATAAAAAGCTATTTCATCTCGTTTGAGACAGATGCCGTAAAACCCATATTATGGACGGCGGCAATACTATTTTCCACATATTTTATAATAGCCCGTGGCATTCGTGGCGGCATTGAGAAGGCGTCAAAGATGATGATGCCGACACTGTTCATATTACTATTGGTCATCGTCATTGCTTCATGTATGCTGCCCAATGCGAGAAAAGGCATTGAGTTCCTGTTCAAGCCAGACTTCAGCAAACTCAATGGCGATGTATTCCTCAGCGCACTGGGACAGGCTTTCTATTCAATGAGTATCGGTATGGGTTGCCTATGCACATACGCCTCATACTTTAACCGCCAGACCAACCTGCCCCGTTCAGCTATACAGATAGGACTGATAGACTCCATGGTGGCAATACTCGCTGGTCTGATGATATTCCCAGCCGCATTCTCTGTGGGCATTAGTCCTGATAGCGGTCCGTCGCTGATATTCATCACATTGCCAAACGTCTTTAACCAAGCCTTTGCAGCAATGCCAGTCTTAGGATATATCATCAGCATCTTGTTCTATGGTTTGCTTTCGCTGGCTGCACTTACTTCTCTCATTTCACTGCATGAGGTGAACACAGCTTTCCTCCACGAGGAACTGAACATCAGCCGCCATAAAGCAGCCGTCATCGTCACTGTTGCCTGCTGCATTGTGGGTGCATTCTGTTCTCTGTCGCTTGGTGCATTCGACGGACTGCAACTGTTCGGTATGCCGTTGTTTGATATCTTCGACTTTGTAACTGGACAGATATTCCTGCCTGTTGCCGGACTGCTTACCTGTCTGTTCATTGGCTATTACGTGCCACATAAACTTGTCCGTGACGAGTATTCCAACGACGGCACACTACGTTCCAATGCTTTCAAATGGTATCTTATCAGCATCAAGTATATTTGTCCAGTCTGCATAATTTTGATTTTCTTACATCAGTTTGGTCTAATCTAACTTTATAATCATGGCATTTCAAGACAGGGCAGGTTTTGCAAGCAAATTAGGAATAGTTCTCGCCACTGCCGGTTCGGCTGTCGGACTGGGCAACATTTGGCGTTTTCCTTTCATGACTGGTCAGAACGGCGGTGCTGCCTTTATACTTATTTATATAGGCTGTATCCTGCTGTTAGGAATACCTGGCATGATCAGCGAGTTCATTGTTGGCCGTCATGCCGGTTCCAATGCCGTAAGCGCATACGGCCGGCTGTCGTCAAGCAAGCGGTGGAAGATTGTTGGTGTAATGGGAATATTCTCCTCGACTGTCATTCTTGGTTTCTACTCAGTGGTGGCAGGTTGGTGTCTGCAATATCTCTACGCTTCGATAATGGGTCATCTTAATGGTGACGCCACATTCGTGAGCAATTACTTTGCGTCTTTCTCAGGCAGCATCGTCAAACCTATTCTGTGGGGACTGGCATTTATCATCATCACCCATTTAGTAGTAATTCGTGGTGTGCGCAACGGTATCGAGAAGGCTTCAAAACTGATGATGCCAACGCTGTTCGTTTTATTGCTGATTATTGTTGTGGCATCATGTATGTTGCCAGATGCAGGCAAGGGCATTGCTTTTCTCTTCAAACCTGATTTCAGCAAACTTACAGGTGGCGTGTTCCTAAGTGCTCTCGGTCAGGCATTCTTCTCCCTAAGTCTTGGAACAGCATGCCTTTGCACTTACGCCTCTTATTTCGACAAGACCACCAATCTCGCAAAGTCAGCCGGACAGATTGCGCTGGTAGATTCCATGATTGCCATCCTCGCCGGCCTTATGATTTTTCCGGCTGCATTTGCTGTAGGCGTAAGTCCAGACAGCGGTCCGTCGCTTATATTCATAACCCTGCCTAATGTTTTCCAACAAGCCTTTGCGGCAATGCCCGTGATTGGATATATCATCTCGATATTGTTCTATGCCTTACTTGCACTTGCAGCACTAACATCAACAATCTCCATGCACGAGATAGGCACTGCCTACTTCCATGAAGAAATGAAACTGACAAGAAAGCAAGCGGCATGTATCATTACAGCAGTAGCAGCTTTGCTTTGCATCCTCTGTTCGTTATCTGTTGGTGCATGTGGAGAACTGCAGTTGTTCGGCATGTCGCTCATGGATTTCTTCGACTTCCTCACTGCCCAGATTCTTCTTCCAACCGGTGCATTGCTTACATGCATCTATGTGGGATGGGCGGCACCGAAGAAGGTGGTACAAGATGAGCTCACCAACTGCGGTACCATCAAAGGCACACTGCTCACTGCTTATCTGTTTGCCGTAAGGTTTATCTGTCCGGCGGCAATAACGATGATTTTCCTCGATCAGTTCGGCATCATATAGTTATCAGCTTATGGGCGACTACTATTTCCATCGGTCTGACAGAAAACTTCTTGTTGTTATCCTAATAATAATAGCAATACTGCTGTCTGCCATTGTCCTTCTTAGTGACAACAACCAGGCAACAGCAAGCATGGGCACTGCCGATAGTTTGACCGCCGATAGTACCTTAAAGCCAACCGACGGCAAGCGGCAACACCTATATTATGCCGTAGAGACTAAGAAAGCAGAATTATTCGACTTCGACCCTAACACCGCAGACAGTACAGAATTATTGCGATTGGGACTGCAGCCATGGCAGGTACGCAACATTTATAAGTATCGAGCGAAAGGCGGTGTTTACCGTAAGCCTACTGACTTTGCTCGACTCTACGGACTGACGGTAAAGCAATACCGAGCATTGGAACCACACATCAAGATTTCAAGCGACTACCTTCCTGCTGCGACATTGGTACAAAAGCAGGACACGCTTTCGCGCGACACACTTAAATATCCCGTTAAGATAAGCGAACCTGAGAGCATCACGCTAAACTCTGCCGACACCAACCAGTTGAAGCGCGTGCCTGGCATAGGCAGTTGGTTTGCCAAAGCCATTGTTAGATACGGAGAACGGTTGGGCGGATATGCCAGTGTTGAGCAACTTACAGAAATAGAAGATTTCCCAAAGGAGTCATTAAAATACTTCACAGTTGGCGACACTGATATCCAACAAATAAATATAAACAAGTTGTCATTGAACCAACTGAAACGCCATCCCTATATCAACTTCTATCAGGCAAAGGCAATTACTGATTACAGACGCTTGTATGGAAAGATAAAGAGTCTGGACGAACTGAAACTCAACAAGCATTTTGATACTCAAAGCATTGAGAGACTGCGCCCGTATATAGAATACTGACACCATGAGCATCATCCAACCTTTCTCCCACCCTATATATGTCATGTTGAAACCTGTTGGTTCAAGATGCAACCTTGCCTGCCAATATTGCTACTACCTTGAAAAAGGCATGCTTCACAACAGCACTGGCAGTTATGGCATGTCTGACGATATGCTTGAGAACTTTATCAGACAATATCTTGATGCCCAGACGATGCAGGAGGTGCTTTTCATCTGGCATGGCGGAGAACCGCTTCTTAAGCCGATGGCATTCTACGAAAAGGCCTTACAATTGCAAAAGCGATATGCCAAGGGAAGAATCATCGACAACTGCATCCAAACCAACGGCACGCTTATCACCGAGGAGTGGTGCCGCTTCTTCCACGACAACAATTTTCTTGTAGGCGTTTCCATTGACGGTCCTCGCCATTTTCACAATCAATATCGTGGCAACACATTCGACAAAGTGACGCACGGCATCGAGTTGCTCAACAAGTACGATGTACAATGGAACGCAATGGCAGTCGCAAACAGTCTGAATGCAAGACACCCTTTAGAGTTCTACCGCTTTTTCCGCGACGAACTCAACTGCCGCTACCTGCAGTTCACGCCGGTTGTAGAACGTACAGACAACCGTGGATGCCTGTTAGATGGTACGTCAGAGGGTGGAGAGCTTACACCGGAATCTGTCACAGCCGAGGATTGGGGACTATTTCTCTGTAATATTTTTGATGAATGGGTGCGCTGTGACGTCGGCACTATGTTTGTTCAACTGTTCGATGCCACATTAGCCAACTGGTATGGCGTGCCCCCAGGCATTTGTTCACTTGCACCCACCTGCGGTCATTCTGCAGCCATGGAGCATAATGGCGACCTATATAGTTGCGACCATTTTGTTTTTCCTGAATATCGCTTGGGAAATATAAAAAACGACACCGTCACCTCGATGATGTATGGTGAGCGCCAACGCAAGTTCGGACAAGCGAAGCACGACACCCTCACTCCCCAATGCCGACAGTGCGAATGGCTGTTTGCCTGCAATGGCGAGTGTCCGAAGAACAGGTTTGCCAAAGACGCGGATGGCAATCCTGGACACAACTACCTCTGCCAAGGCTATAAGCAGTTCTTCAATCATGCAGCAACGGCAATGGACTTCATGACAAAAGAACTTCAAGAGGGCAGAGCACCAAGGAATGTCATGCAGATATTTTAACCCTGATTGAATTGGGGCAAAAAAACTTGAGACTTCCCCACCCTGCAATAATGAGGCTACAATTTTATAAAAGTGAGTAAAAACAAAAGAAGGCACGTCACAAACGACTTGCCCTCTTCATGTCGGGATGAGGCGACTCGAACGCCCGACCCCTACGTCCCGAACGTAGTGCGCTACCAACTGCGCTACATCCCGATTGCCATTAGCGGATGCAAAGGTAGTGCATTTTTTTCAATTAAGTGCAGAAATTGGAGCAAAAATTTGCTTATATAACAAAAATGCATTATCTTTGCATCCGGTTTTTTAAACCAATACATTGGTGCCATAGCTCAGTTGGTAGAGCAAAGGACTGAAAATCCTTGTGTCCCCGGTTCGATTCCTGGTGGCACCACATAAAAAAGAGATTCATGCGAATCTCTTTTTTTATGTTTTAGAATGATATGTATCTATTCACGCTTCAAATAAATGTCGGCAATGCCCTTGAGCTGTTCAGGCGCATAAGGTTTGCTTAGTATTCGCCTACAGCCCGCACGGCGTGCTTTCTGCTGCTCCGAATACTGCAACTGACCTGTTGTAACGATAATAGGGATGTTCAGAATCTCCTTCCTTACATATTCAATAATTTCAACAGCCGTATCACCTCCGCCAAATGCGATGTCAAGAACTATCAAGTCGGGTTTGTCATAGAATATCCTGTCGAGAGCCTCTGCCTTATTTGATACCCATATTGCCTCATAGTCGGCAGACAGTACCTCAGAAATGTCGTCAACATCAACATCATCGTTTTCTGCCAAAAGGATTCGCGGACGCTCTCCCTCGCTACGCTGTCTTACGACATCAGTATCCATGCGCAACATTACAGAAAAGGCACTACCCTTTCCCTCCTCCGATTCCACACCAATCTTTCCACCCATCATCTCTACAATTGTCTGACAAATAGACAAACCCAGACCGGCACCAGCAACGAAGTCGTTAACCTTCTCAAAACG
The DNA here is from genome assembly GCA_045602085.1 of Prevotella sp. Taxonomy (GTDB): domain Bacteria; phylum Bacteroidota; class Bacteroidia; order Bacteroidales; family Bacteroidaceae; genus Prevotella. Next base: position 65,074 of record JAZSAV010000031.1, read on the forward strand.
ATTGAAGATGGTAGCCAACCGCTCAGCCGGAATGCCACGGCCTGTATCCACAACCGATACCTTTGCCCAACCATCAAGGTCTTCCAACTTCAGTGTTATGCTACCTGACGAAGTGTTTTTTATGGCATTGGAAAGGAAATTAGATATAACCTGCACAAAACGGTTGCGGTCGGTACGAACCATGATATTCTCATCGGGAATGTCAATAAGCAACTCTACATCCTTTGGCATCTTGACACTATGAATCATGTGGATTTCCAACAGCAGTTCTACAAGAGAATACTCAGCGAAATTCATTTCTATTTTTCCCGACTCCATGCGCGACAGGTCAAGCACCTCTTCTACCAGTTGCAACAACTGGGCAGTGTTCTTCTGTATAATCTCCTTATATATTGCTTTCTCTTCGTTGTCGTCAGTACCAACAAGCAATTCGGCAAAACCGACAATGGCATTTAGCGGAGTGCGGATTTCATGACTCATGTTTGAAAGAAACACGGTCTTGGCCTTATCCGCCTCTTCCGAATCCTTCTTTGCCTTCTGCAATTCCTTGAAACGCAGCACACGGTCGGTAATGTCATGAATAATAGCCATCACCAGATTGTCCAGATATGGTACCAAACGCGCCTGGAAATAATAGACCTGTCCGTCTGACTCTAACGGATACTCTATTTCCCTCTGCTTTCCGTCAGAGAGACATTCCTGTATGTTCTCAATGAATAGTTCGGAGACCTCCGGCGAATATATAAGTCTGCCGTCGGCCCCGAGCAACTCATCGCGAGTATGCAGAAGTTGCGCCGATGAAGACATTATGACATCTCTGATAACGAAGTCCTTGTCAAACACAAATACGAAGTTTGACAACGACTCCACTATCTTCTTGTATTGTCCCAACGCTTGCTTGAGAACTCCATTCTCTTTCAATAAATCTTCGGTTGTCATAGGCTTATGGTAAAAAAAGGAGTCAGACTCCAATGAAACGGGCGATGGTCTGATGACACAATTCGCTGCTTACCGGCTTTGACAGGAATTCATCGCACCCAGCCTCCAACGCCATCTCGCGGTCGCTGTCAAAAGCATTGGCTGTCAAAGCAACGATTGGCAAATCGGGATGTACCGCCTTTATGCGGCGTGTAGCCTCCAGTCCGTCCATCACCGGCATCTTGATATCCATTAATATCAAATCAATGCCTCCTCTGTCGGCTGCCTCAACAGCCTCTAAACCGTTTTTCGCCCTTTCAATCAGGTATGTTTTCTTAAGAATATAAGTCATCAGCATGTAATTGCTGTCATTATCCTCAGCAACCAATACAGTCTTCATAGTTTGATAAATTTGTTTAGTTAATAAATTTAGCTACAAATATACTACTTTTCTGTTAATATTCTTGTTGTTAAGAAAGATTTTAACTAATTTTGTCGAGGACTAATTATTAAACTCAGAATAAAACTATGAATTTTAGACAACTAACTTGTGCCTTGGCACTGTCAACTGCCATGACGGCAGCAGCTCAGTCGCACGTAATGGAGATCAACACAAAAAAAGCAGGTGCTCCTATCCAACCCACTATGTATGGCATGTTCTTTGAAGACATCAACTATGCAGCAGACGGAGGTTTGTATGGCGAGAAAATCAAGAACCGTTCTTTCGAATTTCCTCAGAGTCTGCTTGGATGGCAATCATTTGGAAATGTAGAAGTAAAGAATGACGGCCCGTTTGAGCGTTGTCCTCACTATGTGGTGCTGAGCGATGCAAAGCATAGCGACCGCCGCTCAGGACTTACCAACGAGGGTTACTTCGGCATCGGTGTTATAAAAGGCGAGGAGTATAGATTTACCGTATGGGCAAAGGCACCAAAAGGCACTGCCCGCATCACCGTGCAGCTTATCAACGAGAGTTCCATGGGCGAAGGCCAGGACTTCGCTTCTGCACGCCTTGACATCAAAGGCAACGAATGGAAGAAATATGAGTTAAGACTGAAATCAAACATCACGATGAACAAGGCAAAGCTGCGCATCTTCCTTGAAGGACGCAACGCCGTTGCTCTTGAGCACATCAGCCTTTTCCCTGTAAACACATACAAGAACCGCGACAACGGTTTGCGCCGTGACCTGGTACAGGCTCTTAAGGACCAGCATCCGGGCGTATTCCGTTTCCCTGGCGGTTGCATCGTGGAAGGCACAGACCTGGAGACACGCTATCAGTGGAAAAACTCTATAGGTCCGGTAGAGAACCGTCCGCTTAACGGCAATCGCTGGCAGCACACTTTCACCCACCGCTTCTACCCTGACTATTATCAGAGCTATGGTTTGGGATTCTACGAGTACTTCCTGCTTTGCGAAGACATCGAGGCAGAGCCGCTGCCAGTGCTCAGCGTTGGTTTGGCTTGCCAGTTCCAGAACCGCCATGCTCACGCTCACGTGCCTGTAGGCGAGCTTCAGCCATATATCGACGACTGTCTCGACCTCATTGAGTTTGCCAACGGCGACGTGAACACCAAGTGGGGTAAGATTCGTGCAGAGATGGGACATCCAGAACCATTCAACATGAAAATGATTGGTGTGGGCAACGAGCAGTGGGATACATTGTACTTCGAGCGACTGGAACCGTTCGTAAAAGCCATTCGCGCCAAGTATCCTGAAATACAGATTATCGGTACCAGTGGTCCTGACTCAGAAGGCAAGATGTTCGAGATAGGTTGGAAGGCAATGAAGGAACAGAAGGTTGACCTCGTTGACGAGCACTTCTACCGTCCAGAATCATGGTTCCTCAACAGCGGTCTGCGCTATGAGAAATACGACCGCAAGGGTCCGAAGGTGTTTGCTGGTGAATATGCTTGTCATGGCCGTGGCAAGAAGTGGAACCACTATGAAGCATCGCTCTATGAGGCTGCTTTCATGACCGACCTTGAGCGCAATGCAGACATCGTGCACATGACTGCATACGCACCTCTGTTTGCCCATGTAGAGGGTTGGCAGTGGCGCCCAGACCTCATCTGGTTTGACAACACACGCATGTTCAAGTCTGTAAGCTATTATGTTCAGCAGATGTACGCCATGAACAAGGGAACACACGCTCTCACTATGACCATGGACAAGCAACCTATTGCTGGCCAGCAGGGTCAGGACGGACTGTTTGCAAGTTCTGTAATTGACAAGAACGAAGGCACTGTAATCATAAAGATTGTCAACACAAGCAAGTCTGACCAGCCAGTTAGTGTCAACCTCAAGGGACTGAAGGGCGAAAAGGATGTAGAGTTGCTCACACTGACAAGCACAGAGATGGATGCCGACAACACTCTTGACAATCCTGAGAAGATTGTTCCTCAGAAAGGCAACATGAAATGCGAGGCAGGAAAGAAGAACACTGTTCTTAACGACAACGTTCCAGCAATGACATTCCGCCTTTACAAGGTTAAGATGTAATGTAAAACAATATTGACTATATGCAAAAGAGGGTGCGCCAACGCATCCTCTTTGTTTATATATATTAGCATGCGATACATCATCCAAAAATGAAATCAAAAAAAAGAGGATGCAACTTTTTTATCAGTCACATCCTCTTATCTTATATAGATGTTAAATTAAAAACCTTTTGGATTCTCGCCATATTCATTTGCGCCCGCTTGACTGTCGCAGATGAAGAAGTATATAAGTACAAGGTTTGCAATCGGAATAAGGCACAACAGGTACCACCAACCACTACGACCAGTATCATGCAAACGACGCACACCTACTGCTATTGTAGGGATGAACACAACCAAGGCCCAAATGATATTGATAACAGGAATGCAGCCCAAAATAAAATTAAGCAAAGCAAACCACCAGAACTCAGAGCGGCGAGCACGTCCGCTGAATGTTGCATACTTGCCGAAGCAAGTCTTAATTGATTCTAAAAATCCCATAATAAAATTGTTAAATTATACAATAAAACTATTTTGATTGCAAATATAAAGAGTTTCAGAATTAAAATAGCATGCTTTTTGTTAAATTTTATTAAGACAAGTCAATAAGACCGACCCTGTAAAGGAACCTCTCAAATTCCATACCAGCAAGCACAAAAATTCTGTATTTCTCTTTATTTGTCACCCAATTAGGTCACACACTGAAAAAATCTTTATCCTTAATTCTTCATTCTTCTTTAAAATTAGTAACTTTGTAACGATTTGTACACTATCGCCAACATGACATTCGACGAGGTTATTGGACAAGAAGAAGCAAAGCAACGGTTGAAGCAGATGCACACCAACGGCAAACTGCCTCATGCTATGATGCTATGCGGACCGAAAGGCTGTGGCAAGATGGCTCTTGCCATGGCGTTTGCATGCTACCTGCTCGACTCGTCGGACAAGCAGAAGGCCATGCTTGCAAAGATGGAGCATCCTGATTTGCATTTCACGTTCCCTACAATAAAATTGCCAAGCATGGGCACCGACCATAAACCGGTGAGCGATGACTTCATACGCGAATGGCGCAGGATGATTATCAGAAACCCATACTTCACCATGGATCAGTGGATGGCGGAAATTGGAGCAGAAAACCAGCAGGCAATAATCACTGCAGGCGAAAGCGACAGCCTGACGAGAAAACTGAGTCTGAAATCAAGCCAGGGAGGATATAAGGTGTCAGTAATCTGGCTGCCGGAGCGCATGAATATAGAATGCGCCAACAAACTGCTGAAGCTTATCGAGGAACCGCCTCGCCAAACAGTCTTCATCATGGTATGCGAGGAACCAAGCAAGTTGCTCGAAACCATACGAAGCCGCACTCAGCGAATCGACATAAAGAAGATTGACAACGACAGCATTGAACAGGCTCTGGTTTCAAAACGGGGCATCAGTCAGGAAGCGGCAAAGAGAATAGCACGCCTTGCCAACGGCAACTGGCAGAAGGCCATAGAGGAGCTGCAGGCAGACAGCGAGAACGAGCTTTTCCTCGACATGTACCAGTCGTTGATGCGACTTGCATATATGCGCAATATCAAGGAACTGAAGAAGTGGAGCGAGGTAATTAGCAGTTATGGCAGGGAGAAGCAGAAGCGCTTTCTCGACTTTTTCCTCAGACTGACGCGTGAGAACTTCATGTACAACTTTGGCAATCCGGAAATAGTGTATATGACAAGAAACGAGGAAGAGTTTGCAAGCAAGTTCGCCCGTTTTGTCAACGAGAACAACATCCTGCAGATTTACGACCTTGCCAATCGCACCACGCGCGACATCGGGCAGAATGCCAATGCCAAGATTGTTTTCTTCGACTTAGCCTTGCAGATGATTGTACTGCTACTACAAAAGAAATAAAATTGACAACTATATATATTTATGGACAACAATAAAGAACACAAGATAATGACTGGATGCAGCCGCGGACTTAGCAAGGATGCTGTAGGACGACAAGACAAGCAGCTTAACACCTACGACTGGTTGGCAGACATCGAAGAGAACACTAAAGACACCGATCTGGTGGAGGTGCAGTTCAAGCACACCAGAAAAGGCTACTATCATAATGTTAACAACCTGCCACTGAAGAAAGGCGACATTGTTGCAGTAGAGGCAAATCCAGGGCACGACATCGGTGTGGTATCACTGACTGGGCGTCTGGTAAAGATACAGCTGAAGAAAGCCAACCTGAAATCGGCCGATGACATCAAGAAGGTATATCGCCTGGCACGCCCCATTGACATGGACAAATATCGTGAGGCAAAGGCACGCGAACATGAGACAATGATTGAAAGTCGCCAGATAGCCAAGGAGCTCGGACTGCAGATGAAAATCGGTGACGTGGAGTATCAGGGCGACTGCAACAAGGCCATATTCTATTATATCGCCGATGAGCGCGTTGACTTCCGCCAACTCATCAAAGTGCTTGCCGACACGTTCCACGTAAGAATAGAGATGAAGCAGATCGGTGCACGTCAGGAAGCTGGTAGAATCGGCGGTACAGGACCTTGCGGAAGAGAGTTATGCTGCGCGACATGGATGAAAAATTTTGTCAGTGTAAGCACAAACGCGGCTCGTTTCCAAGACCTGTCGCTTAATCCGCAGAAGCTTGCAGGCATGTGTGCCAAACTGAAATGCTGCATGAACTATGAGGTGGACAGTTATATTGAAGCAGGAAAGAAACTGCCAAGCAAAGAGGTTATACTCCAGACACAGGACAACGATTACTATCTGTTCAAGTCTGACATCCTTGCCGGCATGATAACATACTCTACCGACAAACGTCTGGCGGCCAACCTGGAAACCATAACAGCCGAGAGAGCGAAGGAGATTATTGAGATGAACCGCCGTGGCGAAAAGCCTATCAGTCTGCTTGAAGACGACAAGAAAGCACAGGCTAACAACAGGGTAGTAGATTTGCTGGAGGGCGGCGACATCAGTCGTTTTGACAAGGCGAAAAAGAAAAAGAAGAAGGGCAACAAGCAACAGCAAAACGTTGCAAGTCCGGAAAGTTCTGTTCAGCCCGAGAAACAGGGACAGGACGAGAAACAGGAAAAGCAGATGCAGCCGACAAACAATGCCGACGGCAACGAGCAGCACGGCAACCGTCACCACCATAGAAACAACAGGAACAAGAAGCACAACCATCGACATCCCAAGAACGAGCAGACACAGGGAACAAATGAATAAGAAATTAATTATAACATGTATATTTACGGTTGCACTGACGATATTCTCGTCGTGCAACCGTAAAACCATTTATAACTATTATCAGCACACAGACGCCGAGGATTGGACCACAGGCGACACATTATTATATAATAATATAACTCCTATCGCTGATAAAGGCAACTACAGCAGAGTGCTGAGTTTGAGATATACACACGAATATCCATTCGCCAACATCAGCCTCATCGTCAAGCAAGAGGTGTGGCCGGCAGGACTGGTAACGGAAGACACGATAAACTGCCGGTTACACAAAACGGAAGACGATGAGTTGACTGGAGTTGCCTATCTGAACAACGAGTTTCCACTACCCGACGTCCACCATTCGGAAGGCGATTCGCTTTGCATAAAAATATATCACAACATGCGTCGAAAATCGCTCCAAGGCATTTCTGACATCGGCATAAGAATAGAAAAAAGGTTCTAATTGTGCACCTTATTCCTGCCTGCGTCTATGCGGAGGAATATAAAGAGCAGAATGGTAAATCCCCACAGCGACGAACCACCATAACTGAAAAAAGGCAGAGGGATACCAATAACGGGCATAAGTCCCAGCACCATGCCCACATTAATGAATATATGGAATAGGAATATCGACAAGACCGAATAACCATATACCCGGCCAAACACGGTGGGCTGACGCTCGGCAAGACGAATAAGACGAAGAATAAGGAAAAGGAACAGCAACAACACCGATGCAGAACCGAGGAAACCCTCCTCTTCGCCTACTGTACAGAAAATAAAATCCGTATGCTGTTCCGGCACATACTTCAACTTCGTCTGTGTGCCATTTAGGAAACCCTTGCCCAGCAATCCGCCAGAACCGATGGCAATCTGACTCTGACGGACATTATATCCGGCTTTAGCCTCAACATCCTTATCTACATTTATATCAAGCAACACATTGATTCTGTTGCGCTGATGATCGCCAAGCACATTGTTCAATACATAATCGGCCGAATAGAAGAAGCCAACAGAGCCTATAACGAAAGTGGCTATCAGATAGTAGCTCTGAATGCGCTTGCCAAAGCCGAGCCATATAAGATAAGCAAAAAGAGAGGCACAAATGGTGAGCTGTATCCAGACAATATCAAAGGGAATGACAAACTTAGAGAACAGCAATGCCAGAAGGGTTACGCCCACAGAAACGAAAGCAACAAGAAGACCGTCATTACGGCTTTTGCAATACACTGTAACCATTACTGCCGAGAACAGCTGCACCAACAGCAATACCGAAAACTCGCCCACTGAGGTTGGCGTTGCCCACAGCAACACATCAGCAAACTTTATGCCCACAACAAAATACACAACAGCCGCGATGCCTGCAAAAAGCACACCGCCAGGCATACCCTCCCTATAAAGCACGACAAAAAGAGCAAGATAGACCAATGCAGAACCCGTTTCTTTCTGCAGTACAATACATAGCATTGGCAGCATCACTATTGCAAGCGTTATACAGAAATCCTTCACCCTACTTATATTATATCCGAAGGTACCCATAAATTTGGCAAGTGCCAGAGCCGTGGCAAACTTGGCAAACTCAGCCGGCTGCAATCTCAACGGTCCCAACACCAGCCAGGAACGCGAACCTTTAATCTCGTGAGGGTTAAATATGGTAGCAATAAGCAGCAAGAGCAGCAATCCGAAAATTATATATGCCAGCATCTCGTACAAGTGGTCGTCGAGCAGAAGCAGAACAAGCCCAAGACACAACGAGGTGCCTATCCATACAATCTGCATACCTGACGGTGTAGATAGGCTGAAGATGTTCGGTTCGTCAAACGAATAGCACGCACCACATACGCTCAGCCACCCAAAGGTAAGCAAAGCCACATAGATAAGGATTGTCCACCAGTCAAGTGTCCTTAGCAATCCCTGTTTCTTATCGCCTATCTGTGCCATAGTCAATACGTCTTCTCTGGAATTCGTCAGCACGCGCCTTAGAGGCATCCGACAAATCCCCTTTTATATATTGTTCCATTATCAGTCCGCCAAGCGGCACTCCATAATCTGCTCCCCAACCGCCATTCTCTACATACACAGCCACAGCTATCTTGGGATTGTTCATCGGAGCAAACCCCATGAAAGCCGAATGGTCACGTCCACGGTTTTGCGCCGTACCTGTCTTGCCGCATACTTCGAAGTCATATTGCGCCAATGCGCGGCATGTTCCTCCTGTCACCGCAGCCCTCATGCCTTGCACCACATAGTCGTATGCAGTTCTGTCTGCCATCGTATATTTCCTATTCGTATATAGAGTATCAAGAGTGCCGTTTTCTATTTTCCTCACTACATGCGGAACATAATAATAACCACGATTGGCAATCGTAGCACCCAGGTTTGCTATCTGAAGCGGTGTTGCCGTCACCTCTCCCTGACCGATAGAAATACTGATGACTGTCAAACCGTTCCACGAACCATTATATGCCTTGTCGTAAACGGCAGCATTGGGGATGTAACCACGCTTCTCGCCCGGCAAGTCAACACCAAGGCGATACCCGAACCCCATACTCACCATATAATCGCGCCATTTGTTCATGGCATTCTGCACACTGCCATATTTTGCCTTGTTGCCAATCATATAGTAAAGTCCCCAACAGAAATATCCATTGCACGACGTGCTCAGGGATGGCACCAACGGCAACGGAGAGGCATGACCATGGCAACCCACATGCAAACCGCGGAAATTGAAACCACCAGAACACGGATAGGGCGTGGTGCTTGTAACTATTCCCTCTGTCATGAATGTCAGGCCCTGCGTTGTCTTGAATGTCGAACCCGGCGGATACATACCCATTATACTTCTGTTGAGCAGCGGTTTTCTTCTGTCACGACTGAGCAAGAGGTGGTTCTTGCTTCTCAATCGGCCAACCATGATACGCGGATCGTAGGTGGGCGACGATGCCATGCAGAGAATCTCACCGGTCGAGGGTTCTATAGCAACGATACTGCCTATCTTGCCTTCAAGCAAACGTTCTGCGAGTGCCTGCAATTTATAGTCTATACTCAGGGTCAGATTCTTGCCTGCCACCGGTTGCTTGTCCATGGCACCTTCCATGTACCTTCCCTTTACACGACCAAGCACATCGCGCAACAGGATCTGCATGCCTTTCTCTCCTCTAAGCACATGTTCGTAACTGCGCTCAACGCCCAGTTTTCCTATATAGTCGCCAGGGATATAGTAATCGTCCTTTTCTATATCTGTTGGCGACACTTCTGCCACATCGCCCAACACATGGGCTGCATAGGGATAGCGGTATTGCCTTATACTGCGCCTCTGAGTATAGAAACCGGGGAAGCGATACATTTTTTCCTGAAACAGACTGTATTCCTCATCTGACAACTGGGTCATGAACAACTGCTGGGTGTAACGGGAGAAGCCCCTATTGGTGCGCATCTTCTTCATGCGCTCTTCAAACTCTTCTTTGGTAATATTAAGAATCTCGCAAAGGGCAAGAGTATCAAGGTTGTCTTTCGCTTCATTAAGCACAACCATTATATCATACGCAGGCTGGTTATATACCAGCAGCTCTCCATTGCGATCGGTAATGATGCCACGCGACGGATACTCTATCTTCTTCAGGAAAGCATTAGAGTCTGCACTCTTACGGTAGTCGTCACTCATCAACTGAAGAGTGAACAGGCGGACAATATACACCATTACGATTACTATAGCCGCTCCGCCAATAACATACTGCCGTTTGCCTAACTCGTAGTCCTTCACTTCTTCCTAAAACTCTCGAATGTTAAAATGATTATCGCCGTAAGCAGTGTGCTGCCTGCCACACGCACCAGCCAGTAGTGCAAGTTAAAGAAATGGAATGTCTCAAGCGAATAGAACATCAGACAATAGATTAAAACCATAGCAAATACATAGAACGAATATTTGCCAAAACCTATTGCTGCTGCCGACGGTTTTACGTCTTCCGGCATGTCCGACTGAACAAAGAGATTAAAGAAATATGGCTGCAAGGCTGCCAACGCTGTCAACGAAGCCGAAGCCACTCCCGGCGTGTTAGAGAATATGTCAACCGACAGTCCCAAAGCAAATGCCCATAAAAGCATGGCCCACTTGCCCATATTATGAGGGAAGACAAGCACCATATAAACATAAAGCAACGGTGTGGCACAGCCGAAGAGATGAATATGATTAAGCACCACTGCCTGCACCAGACATAAAATTGCCATCAGCAACAACCGACCTAAGAAGTCAACATTCATAATGCCTTTCTACTTTTTCTATTGGATTACCTTATGTGACTTGTCCGCCTCATTTGCCTCAGACTGAAGCATTGCCCTTTCCACAATACTGCTGTCATTGACAACACATACATCACGCAGATTGCCGAAATCTGTTGCCAAATTAAGTTTAAGGCGATAAGACAAACCGTCGCGCGAATCAGCCACAGATGCAATCTTACCTATTAGTACACCAGGCGGGAATATAGCAGAGAACCCGTTGGTCTCCACCCACTCTCCAACCTTCAGCGAGGCATGCCTTGGTATATCTTCTACATAAACCACCGTAGGGTCAACAGCATCCCATGATAGATACCCGAAATAACCGCTATTGCGTATTGTGCAACTGACACGCGACCTGACATTGATTACAGGCATGACCACCGAGTAATGGCCGGCAACCATATATACCACACCAACAATACCAGTACCGCAAACCACACCCATGTCAACCTTGACACCATCAGCACTACCCTTGTCTATGGTCAGCATATTGTCCTGGCGAAACAAGGAATTGCTTACCACACGGGCGGGAATGTTTTGATACTGCTCTAACAGTGCAAGACCGACACGCTCCAGCGCCGTCGTATCCCCCGTTGCATCTCTATATAATCGTGACAACTGGTTTACCTTGCGTTCAAGATAAAAATTACGTTGCGTCAGTTCACGGTTCACTTTGCCAAGAGTAAAGAAGGAACTTATGTCCGCGCTCCATTCATATACCTTACCTGAAACCGCGTTTGCCGAAGTAAACCACACACTACCCTGGTAACTGTTGTAGCGAAACAACAGCACCCCACTTATCACCTCAAGCAATATAAACAACAGCCAGTGATAGTACTTGACAAAAAACTCGAATAAATTACGCATCAGGCTTTCATAAACTATGAATCATGAATTTGGAATTATGACAACAGGTGTACATAATTCGAAATCCACAATTCATAATCAGACAACATTTCTATCTCATCAAGAAAGAGAAACGGCCCACATTCTTAACAGCTATTCCGACACCACGTGCCACAGCATGTAGCGGGTCTTCTGCAATATGGAACTTTATGCCGATCTTGTCGGTCAGACGCTTATCCAATCCGCGAAGCAGCGCACCGCCACCAGACAGATAAATACCATTTTTAACAATGTCTGCATACAATTCAGGCGGAGTCTTTTCAAGCGAAGAAAGCACGGCGCTTTCAATCTTGGCCACAGTCTTATCCAGACAGTGGGCTATCTCTTGATAGCAAACAGGCACCTCCATTGGCAATGCCGTAATACGGTTAGGACCATGCACGATGAAATCCTCCGGTCCTTCTTCCCCCAAATCGGTAAGAGCAGAACCTACATGTATCTTTATACGCTCAGCCATGCGTTCACTGACGCGCACATTATGCTGACGACTCATGTACTCCTGGATATCAGCAGTGAGTTCATCACCAGCAGTCCTTATTGAACTGTTGCTGACGATACCGCCCAATGAGATGACAGCAATCTCCGTAGAGCCACCACCTATATCAACAATCATGTTGCCCTCCGGTGCCTCTACGTCTATACCTATACCGATAGCAGCCGCCATAGGTTCAAAAATCAGATACACGTCACGACCATTGGCATGCTCTGCTGAGTCACGCACAGCACGCAACTCCACTTCGGTAGAACCTGAAGGAACACCGATAACCATTCTCAGCGAAGGCTGAAAGAGTCGCCATCCGCCCGTATGAACCATCTTTATGAGTCCACGCATCATCTTCTCGCAAGCAGAGAAGTCGGCAATAACACCATCGCGAAGCGGACGTATTGTCTTTATGTTGTCGTGAGTCTTCTCATACATCATCTTGGCCTTGCCACCCACAGCCACCATCTTGTCCGAGCTACGGTCAAGGGCAACAACGGATGGTTCGTCCACCACAATCCTGCCATCACAGATGATGATGGTATTGGCGGTGCCAAGGTCCATCGCAATATCTTTAGTCAAAGAAAAAAATCCCATATATATTATTTAAAATAAAACAACAGACATTATTTGCCTGCGAACCACGCATGAATAGCAGTATCATAATGGCTGCTCACACCGAACGCACGTTCAGCAAACATCTTGCGGTCTTCTATGTCAGTCTGCGCACCCTTCTGGTTAAGGATATCGAGCAGCACGCCATACTCAGCCTTGCTTGGCACGATAACTACATCATTGAAGTTCTTAGCACCTGCACGGATGAGCGAAATGCCGCCTATATCAATCTTCTCTATGATATCTGCATCTGAAGCACCGCTGGCCACTGTATCTTCGAATGGATAGAGGTCAACGATAACGAGGTCTATTTCCGGAATCTCGTACTGAGCCATCTGTGCAATGTCACCCTCGTTCTCACGACGTCCGAGAATGCCGCCGAACACCTTCGGGTGCAATGTCTTTACACGACCGCCGAGAATTGAAGGATATGTTGTTACATCCTCTACCTTCTGGCACTCATAACCCAGCGACTCGATAAAAGTCTGGGTACCTCCTGTTGAAAGAAACTTCACGCCTTCAGCGTTCAACTTCTTAAGCAACTCTTCCAAACCATCCTTGTGGTAAACCGAAACCAATGCGGTCTTAATCTTTTTTGTTACAGCCATATCAAATATTATGCATTTAAATTCAGGACTGCAAAGTTAATAAAAAACCAGCGATTACTCATCATAATATACGCATTTTTTCACATTATTATAATATAAATCAATAAATTTTAGTTTCACGCACAACGCACATGCCAACAGACACAACAAGACTCAGGACCATATAAACAAAAAAGAGGCAACCTAAGTTGCCTCTCGCAAAGAGTAGCGAGGGTGGGGCACGATCCCACGACCTCCGGATTATGAATCCGACGCTCTAACCAGCTGAGCTACCTCGCCATCATCCTGTTTTGCGGGTGCAAAGGTAATATATTTTTTTTAATTACCAAAAAAATTGCGAAAAATATTCCCCATGTCGAATAAAAATTGTATTTTTGTAGCATCTTTAATAAAAAGATTATCTTTTTTAATAAATACTAACCGCAACGACATGATGCATCAACTAATCACAATCGAGTATCCGCTATCAACAAAATCTCCCAACATCATTTGGGATATGATAAGCACATCTGCCGGTTTGCAGAAGTGGATAGCCGACTATGTAGAAGACACCGCCGACGGTTTTTCATTTACATGGGGAGAGCCTTGGACTCAGCAAGACACCAAGATTTCCCATATTCTTGAGTCAGAGAAGTTCAGTCGCATCAGACTGAAATGGGACGACCAAGAGGAAGGAGATTTCTGGGAAATGAGAATCGAGAAAAGCGAGTTGACAGGCAAACTCAGTTTGATAATCATCGACCATGCCGAAGAGGATGATGTCGATTACATCAAGGAAGTTTGGGACAAGAACCTTAACAGGCTCCATACCGCAAGCGGCCTTTAAAACCAAACCGGTCATTAGAAATGCGGATTGCCACGTCCGCTAAAGTTTTTCAAAAACCGACTTCTTTCACTTTTGACCCTATCCACCCGGAGCATGCGGCGGTTAAATTAATAAAAAACTAAAAAAATATCCTCTCTCTGATATTTTTATGCTAATTTTGCAGTCCGAAATGCCTACGGTGATAATAGACAAGTGATGTTTCGCATTAAGAAGTTAGACATATTCATAGCAAAACAGTTCGGTTTGCTGTTCATTGCAACCTTCTTCATCTGCCAGTTTGTGCTGATGATGCAGTTTCTATGGCGATATGTCGATGAGCTGATAGGCAAAGGATTATCCCTTGAGATATTGGTACAGTTCTTCTGGTATATGGCCCTCATGCTTATGCCACAAGCATTTCCGCTTGCCATCCTTCTATCTTCGCTTATCACTTTTGGCAACCTCGGCGAGAGTTGCGAGCTTACCGCGATAAAGGCAGCCGGCATCTCGCTTATGCAAGCATTCCGTTCACTGATAATCATCGTCATTCTAATATCACTTAGTTCTTTCTATTTCCAAAATGTCATTAGTCCGGAGGCCAACAAGAATCTGGGGCATCTGCTGCTGTCCATGAAGCAGAAGAGTCCGGAACTGGAAATACCCGAAGGGATATTCTACGACGGAATACCCAACTGCAACCTATATGTAAAGAAGAAAGACCTGAACACCGGCAAACTTTACGACATCATGATATACCGCATGAATGGCGGTTATGAAGATGCAGCCATCATCCTTGCCGACTCAGGCATGTTGCAGTCAACAGCAGAAAAGAAGCACCTTCTGCTCACTCTCTATTCAGGCGAATGGTTCGAGAACATGAAATCGCAAGACATGGCAGGAAGCGCCAGCGTGCCTTACCGCCGCGAGACATTCATAACCAAACAGATACTCCTCGATTTCGACGGCAGTTTCAACATGGCAGATGTTGCAGGCATATCAGCCAGCGCTTCATCAAAGAATATCGTCCAGATATATAAGGACCTTGACTCCATGTATGTCTATAACGACAGTGTGGGACGTGCTTACCACAGAGGAGCGCAACACTCCACCTTCTTCCGCCCACGGATAAAGAAGGAAGACTCGACAAAAGTAGAGGCAAGGGTTGCAGCAACAGATATAAGCATAGATACCATTTTCAATCATCTTAGCGACGACGAAAAGCGCGAAGTAATGCGCAGTGCTCTCAGCGAGGTAAGGATGACAACTTCCGAACTCGACTATAAGGGAAGCTATACAAGTCAGCTGCACCGCAACACGAGAAGACACGAGATGGAAGCAATAAACAAGTTCACGCTATCACTGCAATGCCTGCTGTTCTTCTTCATCGGAGCACCGCTCGGCGCCATCATCCGCAAGGGAGGACTTGGAGTTCCTGTCATCATCTCCGTTATGGTGTTCATCACCTACTACATCTTCGACAACTCTGGCATGCGAATGGCACGAAACGGCGAGTGGACCGTCTGGTACGGCAAATGGATTGCCTTGATTATACTTTCGCCACTGGCCATATTCTTCACATACAAGGCCAACAAAGACTCTACCGTGTTCAATATTGATGCTTACAAGAACGCTCTCGCATCAATACTCGGAATCAGGTCAAAGCGCCACGTCATGCGCAAGGAGGTTATCATCAACGACCCTGCCTACAGCGACAATGCCGCACAGTTGGCCATTATCAGCGAGGAAATATCAGAATACTCACAACGCCACAGTCTGCTCAAGGCTCCGAACCCGATAAAAGTATTCTTCAGAGCCGGTTCCGACAGGCACATAAGAGATATCAACGATAAGTTAGAGACTGTGATTGAGGACCTTTCAAACACCAAAGACCCTGTTATCATACAAGAACTGAACAACTACCCTATCGTTGCCACTCATGCACACACCCGACCATTCCGCCAGAAATGGCTGAACATAATAACTGGTCTTATCTTGCCGCTCGGCATATTCTTCTACCTGCGAATGTGGAGGTTCCGTCTGCGCCTGCATCGCGACCTGCGCTCAATCACACAGACCAACGACGCCATCATCGCAAGAATCAACGAGAGACATATTATTAATAATGTATAATATTAAACAATATAGAAATGGAAGCATTAAAGCTTAACACAATAGAAGAAGCAATAGAGGACTTCAAGATGGGCAAGTTCGTCATCGTAGTAGATGACGAAGACCGTGAGAACGAAGGCGACCTTATATGTGCGGCAGAAATGATTACGCCAGAAATGGTCAACTTCATGCTGAAGCATGCCAGGGGTGTGCTCTGCGCTCCCATCACGATCACACGAAGCAGACAACTCGAACTGCCACGACAGGTAGAAGACAACACGTCTGTACTCGGCACTCCGTTTACCGTCACCATAGACAAACTGGAGGGTTGCAGCACTGGAGTATCTGCCTACGACAGAGCACAGACGCTCAGGGCACTCGCCGATCCTGCATCAACGCCTGCTACCTTCGGACGCCCCGGACACGTCAACCCGCTCTACGCCCAAGACCATGGTGTGCTTGCACGCTCTGGGCATACAGAAGCCGCGATTGACCTATGCAAGATGTCTGGCCTCTACCCTGCCGGCGTACTGATGGAAATAATGAATGACGACGGCACTATGTCCCGACTGCCAGAGTTGATAGAGTTTGGCAAGAAATGGGATATGAAAATCATTTCCATCAAGGATATGATCGCCTACCGTCTGAAGAACGAGTCACTCATAGAAGTGGGCAATAAAGTAGATATGCCCACAGAATACGGACACTTCAAACTCGTTCCCTTCCGCCAGAAGAGTACTGGCGTTGAGCACCTCGCACTAATTAAAGGCGAATGGAAAGACGATGAGCCTATCCTGGTAAGAGTACACTCTTCATGTGCAACAGGCGACATACTCGGAAGCAAGCGATGCGACTGCGGAGAACAGTTGCACAAGGCATTAGAAATGATAGAGAAAGAAGGCAAGGGCGTACTTGTTTACATGCAACAGGAAGGAAGAGGCATAGGACTGATGAACAAGATTGCCGCTTACAAGTTGCAGGAAGAGGGACTTGACACTGTAGAAGCCAACATACACCTCGGATTCAAACCTGACGAGCGCGACTATGGTTGCGGAGCACAGATGCTGCGCCACCTTGGAGTGCGCAAGATGCGACTGATGACCAACAACCCGACAAAGCGAGTTGGCCTTGAAGCATACGGCATCGAAATAGTTGAAAATGTGCCTATCGAGGTCAGTCCGAACAAATACGATTACAAGTACCTGAAAACAAAGAAAGAGCGCATGGGACACACTCTGAACCTTAGCGGAGAATTCAAAGAATAATAAATATTCGCAAAATATTCCACATGTAAAAAAATCTTTATTCTTCATTCTTAATTCTTCAGTAAAAATATTAATTTTGCACCGAATTAACAATAATATATAAACGAAAATGGCAAAACTATCAAATCGATTGCAAAGACTTGCCCCATCGGCAACTCTGGCAATGTCACAGAAAAGCTCAGAGATGAAGGCTCAGGGCATTGATGTTATCAACATGAGTGTAGGCGAACCCGACTTCAACACACCCGACTTGATAAAAGACGCTGCCAAGAAAGCCATCGACGACAACTACTCAACATATTCACCTGTACCAGGATATGCAGACCTGCGCAATGCGATTGTTGCCAAACTGAAGAACGAGAACAATCTCGACTATAGCATCAATGAGGTTCTTGTTTCCAATGGTGCCAAGCAAAGCGTTTGCAACACCGTAATGGCTCTCGTTGACGAAGGCGACGAGGTGATAATCCCTACCCCATATTGGGTTTCTTACCCTCAGATGGTATTGCTCGCAGGCGGTGTTCCTGTTTATGTTGAAGCCGGATTTGAGCAAAACTTCAAGATGACCCCAGAGCAACTTGAGGCTGCCATCACACCAAAGACCCGCCTCATTATCCTTTGTTCACCAAGCAACCCAACAGGAAGCGTTTATTCAAAGGAAGAGTTGGAAGGACTTGCAAATGTCATCAAGAAGCACGAAGAACTATATATCCTTGCCGACGAGATATACGAGCACATCAATTATATTGGCAAGCACGAGAGCATAGCACAGTTCCCAGACATGAAAGAGCGCACTATCATTGTCAACGGCGTATCAAAAGCATACGCAATGACAGGATGGCGCATCGGTTATATTGCCGCTCCAGAATGGATTGTAAAAGGTTGCAACAAACTGCAAGGCCAATATACCAGCGGTCCATGCTCTGTAAGTCAGAAGGCTGCCGAGTTTGCGTACACAGCCGACCAAAGTTGCGTTGAGGAGATGCGCGTTGCATTTGAAAGAAGACGCGACCTCATTGTCAAACTCGCAAAAGACATCCCTGGTCTTGAGGTCAATGTACCAGAAGGTGCATTCTACCTGTTCCCCAAGTGCAGCAGCTTCTATGGAAAGAGCGATGGCACAACAACAATCAACAACTCAACCGACCTTGCCATGTATCTTCTTGAAAAAGGACATGTTGCAACAGTCGGAGGCGATGCCTTTGGTGATTCAGAGTGCTTCCGCATGAGCTATGCAACAAGCGATGAGAACATCATCGAGGCCATGAAGCGCATCAAAAATGCCTTGGCAGACCTAAAATAAGATAAAAACGACAAGGAAACGGTGAATATTAAAATTCGCCGTTTTCTTAGTTAAAAGATATTAAAACATCCTTTTGTAAACATTAAATTATTATCTTTGCCGAAAGATAGCGGGGGTTGTGCCCCTAATTTTTCGTGTAGGACTGAGTTAGACATTAAATCGACATACAACAAACTTAAATTTATAAATAACTAAAAAAATTAAAAATTTTAATTATGGCAACAACTAAAAATGCAGCAAGCCCAAAGAAAAGTCAGGGCTTCACAGGTATCAAATCAGCGATTTGGGTAATGTTAATTTGCTTAGCTTTAGGTTATGCATTCTGGTATTTCGTACTCGGTAACCCAGAAAACTTTGCTGGTGGTGATCGTCACGGTCGTCCTCTCAACCTTATGGGTACTGTTTATCATGGTGGTGTTGTAGTAGGTCTTATCTTTACACTTTTGCTTACAGCGTTTGCGCTGAGTATCGAGCGTTACTTCGCTCTCCGCACAGCTTTCGGTAAGGGTTCTTTGAAGAAGTTCGTTACAGAGATCAAGGCAGCCATCAAGGCAAACGATTTCGCTAAGGCTCGCGCTATCTGCGACAAGCAGCAGGGTTCTGTAGCTAACGTCGTTTTGGCTTCTGTTAACACATACCAGCAGATGGAAGAGACAACAGGCATCAAGAAGGCCCAGAAGATTGCTAAGATTCAGCAGGCTCACGAAGAGGCTACTCAGCTCGAAATGCCTACATTGCAGATGAACCTTCCTATCATCGCTACAATCGTAACACTTGGTACTCTTACCGCTCTGTTCGGTACTGTGCTCGGTATGATTGGTTCGTTCCAGGCTCTTGCTCAAGGTGGTGGTGGTGACTCACTTGCTCTTTCAATGGGTATCTCTGAGGCTCTTGTTAACACCGCATCTGGTATTGCTACATCTTGGGTGGCTGTAGTTGCTTACAACACATACACAAACAAGATCGACAAGTTGACATACGCACTTGACGAAGTTGGTTACACAATCGCTCAGACTTACGACGCAAACCACGCAGACGAGGCTTAATTTTTGCTAACCCTTTAAAATTTTTATCACTATGGGTAAAGTAAAAATTAAGAAGAGCGACGTCTGGATAGACATGACCCCTATGTCGGACGTGATGGTGCTCTTGCTGTGCTTCTTCATGTTAACATCTACGTTCGTGAAGGTAGAGCCAGTTAAGGTTACCACACCAGGTTCGGTAACAGAGGCCAAGGTTCCAGAGGCAGATGTTCTGAATATCCTCATCAATCCAGAAGGAAAGATATTCATGAGCATGGACAAGACAACAGACCTTGTCGCTACAGTAGAAGACATGAGCAGTAAGTTCAGCATCAGCCTCAATGCTGCTCAGATGAAGAGTCTTAGAGAAAACGGAAACATTGGAGTTCCAGTGGAAATGCTCGGAGCATACCTCAGTCTTTCTAAGGAAGATATGGGTAACGAAGTTGCTAAGTACGGAGTTCCAACAGATAGTCTCGACAACGGAGATGGCACAAAAGGAATGAGTGAGTTCCAGCACTGGGTAAAATCAGCCAGAGGAGCAAACGCAAGTCTTAAGCTTTGTATCAAGGCTGACGCCACAACACCTTACGCTGTTATCAAGACCGTGATGTCTGAACTTCAAGACATGAACGAGAACCGCTATCAGTTAATTACATCACACAAAAAGGCGGAGGAATAAAGAATGGCTAAAAAGAAAGCAAGTAAACAGAAAAAAATGGATGTCCGCGTGGACTTTACGCCAATGGTGGACATGATGATGCTTCTGATCACCTTCTTCATGCTCTGTACCTCTTTGAGCAAGCCTCAGGCGATGCAGTTGACTATGCCAAGTAACGATCAGAACCTTGAAGAGCAGGACAAGAGTCAGACAAAAGCTTCAGAGACAATCACATTGTTCTTGGCTTCTGACAATAAGATCTACTACGTTCAGGGAGAATTTGAATATGAGAATCCAGAGTGCTTGAAAGAGACTACTTGGGGTTCTGATGGTATCCGCAAGGTATTGCTTAACCATACAACAGGTCAGGGAATCAACCCTGTAGCAAGAATCTTGGCAGCCAAGGCTAAGCTCGATGCTCAATTTGGCAACAAAGAGATTACAGAGGAAGAGTACAAGAAGAAGCTTGAGGAATACAAGAAAGGTAATCTTGACGGCGAGAAAGTTAATGTTCTTACTGTGATTATCAAGCCAATGGATACATCTACCTATGAGAATATGGTAAGCGCTCTTGACGAGATGCAGATTAGCTGCATCAGTAAGTATGTGATAGACAAGATTTCTCCTGCAGATCAGGGACTCCTTGATTTGAAGGGTGTCAAATAAGTCGATGTTTAATCTGTAAAAAGTTTAAAAACTATGGCAAAAATAGATTTGATAGACAATGGATGGGTTGACATCGTCTTTGAAGGCAAAAACCAAGCCTACGGCGCATACAAACTCCGCAAGAGCACAGGTAAGCGTAACATGATGGCAATCCTTATCATGTTGGCATTCTTTGCCGCTATAGGTCTCGTTGTTCTTGGTAACGCTATCTATGAGGCCAACAAGCCAAAGGTAGCCATTACAACTGACGTTGAGCTTTCTAAGCTCGCTCAGAAGAAGGAACCAAAGGTAGAGCGCAAAGAACCAATCAAGATCGAGGTAGAGCAAAAAGTTGTTGAAAAGGTTAAGAGTTCTGTTAAGTTCGTTGCTCCTGAAATCAAGAAGGACGAGGAAGTAAATCCAGAAGAAGAGCTTAAGTCACAGGACGAACTTGCTAAGTCAACAACAGCAATCGGTTCATTCGACGTTAAGGGTAACGACGAGGCTGAAGGTGAAGTGCTGAAGGCTAAGGAAGTTATCGCTCAGGAAGTTGAAGAAGAGAAGGTATTCGACGTTGTAGAGCAGATGCCAGAATTCCCTGGCGGTCCTCAGGCATTGTTTGAGTGGCTCTCTAAGAACGTTAAGTATCCTGCAATAGCCGAAGAGAATGGTGTTCAGGGTCGCGTAATCGTAACATTCGTTGTTGAGCGCGACGGTTCTGTTACCGATGTTCGCGTCGTTAAGTCAGTTGACCCATCTCTTGACAAGGAAGCTGCACGCGTTGTTAAGTCAATGCCACGCTGGATTCCTGGTAAGCAGAACGGATCTGCTGTACGTGTAAAATATACAGTACCTGTAACATTCAGATTGCAGTAAAATGACAAAAAAAACATTCAACATATTAGTTGGATTAACTCTAATCTTAGGCTTGACTGCTTGTAAGCAGGACAAGCCTAAGAATTCTAGAACTGACACTTATTCATCAGGGGCGATTGAGTTCGTCTCTGATGAAAGTTTCAGTCCTATCATCAATGAAGAGATGGATGTCTTCCATAACATTTATGTCGATGCCAAGGTTACTCCAAAGTACACCAACGAATTTGAGGCAATGAACATGCTGATGAACGAGAAGACATGCCTTGCTATCGTTACAAGAAAATATACAGAAGCTGAGTTTCAGAATCTCAAAGACAGGAAATTCCTGCCATATATCCTGCCCTTAGCCTACGACGGATTGGCATTAATCGTACACAACAGCAATCCCGACACACTGATAACAGTAAACGAAATCAAGAAGATTCTGACTGGTGAGGCAACAAAATGGAAGGATATTTATCCTACATCAAAACTTGGAGACTTTGATGTTGTATTTGATAATCCAAAATCAAGCACTGTACACTACTGTGTTGACTCGATATTAGGCGGGACACCTATAAACAGTCCGCATATCACAGCGGTAAACAAGAGCGCCGAAGTGATTGACTACGTTTCAAACCACGAGAATGCAATTGGCGTAATTGGTTCAAACTGGCTGAACGACAAACGTGACACTACAAACGTTACATTCAAAAAGAACATAAGAGTAATGTCTGTTAGCAGAATGGACATTGCTACAAAATACAACAGTTGGAAACCATATCAGTACTATCTGTACAATGGAAGCTATCCTTTAATAAGGACTATATATGCACTGCTCAATGACCCTATCAACGGTCTTCCATGGGGATTTGCACAATTCATTGCATCAGCCAGAGGACAGTTAATTATCCACAAGAGCGGATTGCTACCAGCTTACGGCAACTTTACTGTAAGAACAGTCAACATTAGTGGTGAGTAATTATTGATAGAAAAAATTATTTATATAATTAAGATTATGAAAGTAACTAAATATTTTCTCATCGGAGCAATGATGATAGGATTCGCTGCTCCTACATTTGCTCAGGAAGAGCAAGCTGCTATTGCAACAGCAACACAGATTATCAAGAGTAAGCCAGCCGACCTTGAAGACCAGTTGAAGGCTGTTTATAAGAAGAACAAGAAAAAGCCAGAAGTAATGGTTGGTATCGGCAAGGCATTCATGGAGCAGAAGGACACTGCCAATGCTCGTGTTTATGCTAACTACGCACTAAAGGCAAACCACAAATATGCTCCTGCATACATTCTGTTGGGCGACATCGAGTCAGAAATCGGTGATGGTGGTGAGGCAGCAAAGCAGTACGACCAGGCTATCTACTGGGATCCAAAGAATCCAGAACCATACTACAAGTATGCAAGTGTTTATCGTAAGGTTGATATGAACGGTGCTGTTCAGAAGCTTAGAGATCTTGCTGTTCAGCGTCCTGACATTGCAGTAGATGCACAGATTGGTCATATCTACTATTCAGTAAACGAATTCAAGATGGCAGCAGACAGTTACAAGGCAGCCGGTTCTTCACTCAATGAGAAGGATTTGACAGAGTATGCCATGTCACTCTACTTCACCAAGAAATATACAGAGAGCAACGAGGTAGTGAAGGTTGGTTTAACAAAGGCTCCACGCGATGCAGCGTTCAACCGTCTTGCCATGTTCAACTACACAGAGTTGAAGGAGTTTGACAACGCTTTGGCATACGCAAACAAATTGTTTAACGAGTCAGACAAACCAGAGTTCTCATACATGGACTATGTTTACTATGGTAACGCTCTTAATGGTGCTAAGCAGGGTGAGAAGGCCATCGAAATGTACAAGAAGGCATTGGAGCAGAAAGACCTTGACAACAAGGACAAGCGTGCCGGTGTTTACAAGCAGATGTCTGAGGCTTATGAGCAGTCAAACGACTTCGAGAATGCAATCAGCAGCTATCAGGAGTATCTGAACAACCTTTCAAAGAGTTCTGTTACAGAACTTGCTGACCTTGGCAAGCTTTATATCCAGTATGCTGGTGACACAACTAAGATCAAGGACAATGCCCAGAAGATTGAGGTTCTGAAGAAAGCTGAGAATGTATATGCAGAGATGGAGAAAGATCCAGATGCAACTGAATATGCTATCTTCTGGCGTGCTCGTGTAAACACCATGATGGACCCAGAGTCTGACCAAGGCCTTGCTAAGCCATTCTACGAGAAGCTGATGCAGACAATAGAGGCTAAGGCTGAGAAGGAGAGAGCAGATGTTGCCCGTGTTATTGAGTGCTACCGCTACATGGCTGCATTCAGCTGGCTGAAGGAAAACAACGAGGAAGCTGCTTATGGTTACTACCAGAAGATTCTTGGTCTGTCTCCAGAGGACCCACAGGCTAAGCAAGCTGCAGAAGTTCTTGCAAAGCGTCTGAAGAAATAAAATCAAACGACAATTATAAAACTAACATCCGTGTAAGTAAACTCAAAGACTACTTACACGGATGTTTCTTTCTCAAGATTTTTTAAAAGCACAATTTCTCATACATCCTACATTTTTGGTTCTATGTCTCTGTTTTACAGATTGTTATATGCAGTGTATGAGAATTTTTATCCTACATTATTTGCATATATTGTCATAAATTTGTAATTGCTTTTCTATTATAAATAAACTTTAATAGAGTGGCAATAGAATCGGCCTTCTTGCCTTCCTTTATATACTCTTCAAAAATAGCTGCGTCAAACTTATTGAACTCATCCATATCCATTCGGATATCATGTTTAAGATAATTTTCTACATCCTTTAGGAAACGCAGATTAACCATGGAAAGATACGATTATTGTTTTGACGGGACAGAGGTGTATAGGTAAAAGTTATACGCTGAAATTTGGATTAAGTCAATTATGCTAATTATGCCACCTTGTAGAACAAACTGCTTGATGGCGTAATAGTTATTAGTTATATTGCAAAATACTTTTGTTTAGGAAAAGCAAAAAAAGGATTATTTTCAAGAATAAGAAAGTGGTGCGGTTAGCACTCCTAAATGCATCACTTTTGCCACCCAAATGGCTCAATTACGATACCCAAACGGCCCTTTCAGAAGTCTAAAACGGTCTTTTAGAAATACCAATCTTTACTACCTAAATTTGTTAAAATTACTAAAATACACCGAAAAACAGACAAAAAATGTAGGATTGAAATCCTCCTACACTGTATCTAACCCACTACAGAACAGCGAGTTAAAAGCAAAAATGTAGGATGTAGGAAAAATATACTTTAAAAAAATATTCATTGGCAGTTCAATTGCCCTCTGTCTATGACATCCCTAATATGTTTCAAAAAAATTTTCCGCCATATCAAGAAAACAATGGTTCGTTTAAATTTGGTATTCTGCCTGTGTACTCGGTGGTCGTTTCAAGAACATCCCAAAGAGGCTTGCACAAAACAAAGGGAGTGTGCCAAATGAATGACACACTCCCCGTATTTCTTTTAAATAAGAAACAATTAGCCCTCAACGATTGCCTCAGAAGGACAAACACCAGCACAAGTACCGCAGTCTGTGCAAGCATCTGCATTAATTGAATAGATATCGCCTTCAGAGATAGCTCCTACTGGACACTCATCGATACATGTACCGCATGCGATACAACCGTCTGTAATTACGTAAGCCATAATAAAATGTTTTAAATAAATTAATACCAAAAATTAAGTATGCAAATGTACTAATAATTTTCCAAATATACCTAAAATAGGACAGGTATTTTATTCTATTTATACGATGTCGAAATAAACAAAAATATAATAAGGCAATGAATTTCACGTTATTAATATTGAAATGAAGAAAATAATATACATAATAATATTGTGCATGGTCTCTGCTGCCATGAACGCACAGGAGCGCAAAGAGCAGAACAAGCCATATATTGACCTGCGCCCGCTGCACTTCGGTATTCTGGTGGGCATGAACATGCAGGACATTGAATTTGAGAATGTTGGTCCGCAGACTATCGTTGCCGAGGACGGTACTGAGAGCGTGCAGACCATCATGTGTGATGCCGACAGATGGAACCCAGGGTTCAGTGTCGGCGTACTGGCAGAGATGCGCCTCAACGACCACCTCACTGCCCGACTAACGCCAACGATGCACTTTGGGGCGAAGCGACTGACGTTTCAGAACCTGTCGAAAAACGATGAGTTTGGCAACCCGTACAAGGTAACACAAGACCTGAAGAACACATACATATCATTACCGCTGGACCTGAAATTCAGTGCCCAGCGCTTCAATAACCACCGCCCTTACATCATGGCGGGAATAAATCCGATGATAAATCTGACGAGCAAGGATGAAGACTACGTCAAACTGAAAAGGTTTGACACCTTCGTTGAGGTTGGAATCGGTTGCGACTTCTACCTGCCGTTCTTCAAGATGATACCTGAATTGAAATTCTGCTATAGCCTTACAGACGCTTTAGATAAAGACCACGCCAACGAACTCAAGGACGTCAACATGCGTGCCTATGCTAACTCCGTGCGTGCAGGCCATAGCAAGATGATTGTGCTTACTCTCTATTTTGAATAGCGAGCCTTAGCTTTCCAACATAAATGCCGTGCTTGCCGTTCTGGTCAACAGGCACGTCGTTGCCATCGACATTCTTAACATAACGCAAATCGGTGAAATAGGTGTGCGAATGGGCACCAAGCACCAGGTCAATGCCCGTTGTATTGGCTATGAGGGTACTATCGTCAACAACCGATTTCATGTTCCAACCAAGATGCGACAGGCAGATTACTACATCACAGTCGTTTGCCTCGTTGCGCAACTCCTCTACCACGTTCTTTGCCGACTCTATCGGGTCGTTGTATTTTATGCCTTCATGATTGTCGGCGGCAACGATTCCCTCTGGATTGGGCGACAAACCAAACACGCCGATGCGCACGCCACCGCGCTCTAATATGACGTATGGCTTGACCTCATTCTCAAGTGGGGTACCTACAAACTCGTAGTTGGCACAAACCATAGGGAACCGTGCCTTTTTCAACAGAGAAGCAAGGTTATCCATACCAAAGTCAAGTTCGTGATTGCCCAACGCCACGGCATCATACTTCATGGCGTTCATCAGTTCAACCTCCACTCCACCATTGAACAAGGTATAGTAGGGCGAGCCCTGAGAGAAATCGCCACTGTCAAACAGCAACAAATCGGGATGTTGCTTGCGCTGCTCCTGAATCATTGCCCAACGGCGCAAAAAACCGCCACGACCGGCCTTCAGCGTATCGTCAAGATTCTCGCTCAAAGGCATAATCGTGCTATGAGTGTCGTTAGTGGTCAGCACTATCAATTCTTTCTGCGCATTTGCCGCCGTTGCAAGAAGGCATAATGCCGCAAGTACTATATTTCTGAGTTTCATAATCATTTCTCCTCTAAAGTTATACGTCCTTCAACATTTGCATCCACCACTCTACCCTGCTTCATCATCTCCTGGAAATACGATGTGATAACGAAACGGCTGTCGTTGCTTTTCTCGCGCGGAGCATTAACATGCTTCTTCAGTTTGAATGCTTCAAGTCCGTCATTCCCCTCTGCCAGATAGTCAATCGTGGCTATGCGGTAGTCGCCCATCGGGTCGATGTCCTTGCCATGCAACTTGACACTCTTCAGTTTGCCGTCGCTTGTAATGACAAGTCTTACTCCGCTGCTTACGCCCTCGCCGCCAACTTGAGCTATCTCGCGGAAAAGCATCAGCAGATGTTCACCCTTCAAGGTCAGAAAACATATCTTGTTTTCAAACGGTGCAACCTCAAGAATGTTGCCATAGGTAACATCTCCCGCTGTAAGCGAAGCCCTCATGCCCCCCATGTTGTACACCCCAAGCACAGGGTCCTCTCCATACCTCTTGCCAGCCCACACCAGTATGTCGGCAAGCAGGTTTGAAAGCTCGCTCTCAGGCCGATAGGCTTTGATGTTCTTTGCCAACTTACCCACAACAGGACTCATCATGCTGTCCACCTTTGACCTGTAAGGGGCGAGCAAGTCGGAAACGCTCTTGTCAACAACAACATCATACCTGTTGTCTATAAGTATCCGTTCTTTCTGAACGCCGGCCACCTCAAATTTTGATGCACAGCCACAAATGAGCACAGGCAAAGTCAAGGCCGCAATAATTTTACGAATGTTCATGCACATTAATTTAGTATTTAATCAAGGTTTAATATATTGCAAATATACCAAAAAACTGGCAAAAAGGCAAAAAAGAGCCGAAAAAATTGCGAAATCCAGCAAAATATCGTAACTTTGCACCCGCTTTTCGGCGTAATCGCTGGCAGGAAGTCTCGTGTTGCCTGTTATGTTGCGTTGGAACGATAAGAACAAATTTAATTATACAAAGTAAAAATGGATTTAATTAAAATTGCTGAAGAAGCATTTGCAACCGGCAAGAAGCATCCAGAATTCAAGTCTGGAGACACTATCACTGTCGCTTACAAAATTATCGAGGGAACAAAGGAGCGTATCCAGCTGTACCGTGGTGTTGTAATCAAGATCTGCGGACACGGCGAGAAGAAGCGTTTCACAGTTCGCAAGATGTCTGGTACTATCGGTGTAGAGCGTATCTTCCCACTCGAGTCACCAAACATCGAGAGCATCGAGGTGAACAAGGTTGGTAAGGTTCGTCGTGCTAAGCTCTACTACCTGCGCAAGCTCACAGGTAAGAAGGCTCGCATCAAGGAGAAGAGAACCGCTGCCAAGACTGAGGCTTAAATCTCTTTTAAGCAGAAATAATGATAGGCATTGCCCTTGCGGACAATGCCTATTGTTGTTATATGGTTTTCCCATCATTTATTTGCAGATTAAAAGTTTTTTACTATATTTGCAAACAGAGAGTCCTTGGACTTAACAACTTATAAACTCAATAACTAAAAAACTTATAAACTAAAAACAATATGAACCACATTGAACGATTCTATGCTACGATAGAGCGCCGCCCCGTTGACCGTCCGGCTGCGTGGCTGGGCATTCCCGACGCTGGGGCTTTGCCTAAACTGTACGAATATTTCGGAGTAGATAACATGAAAGACCTGAAGCAGAAGCTCGGCGATGACATCTACCCTGTGGAGATGCCATACCACTCTCCTACCAGCAATGCTATCTACGCCGCCTTCGACTTCGCAAAGAAAAAGAGCGATGGCAGCAATGAGCACCGCACACTTACTGCTCCAGGATTCTTTGAGGACTATACCGATGCGTCGGCTGTAGATCTTTTCGACTGGCCTGAACCAGAAAAGTATATCGACCCGGAGGAGTGCCGCAAGGTTGTTGAGGACGTGCCGCCGGGTTATGCCGTACTGGGCGTGGTATGGTCGGCCCATTTCCAAGACGCATGTTCTGCTTTCGGTATGGAAGACGCACTGGTAAAGATGTTTACTGCGCCCGATTTGTTTAAGGCCGTAATCGACAAGATTACCGACTTCTATCTGCGCGCCAACGAGATATTCTACAAAGCGACCCAAGGAAAGTTGCATGCCGTACTCATCGGCAACGACTTCGGCAGTCAGCAAGGTCTGATGGTTGGTCCGGAGCAGTTGCGCGAGTTTGTCTTCGACGGCACACGCAAGCTCGTAGAACAGGCAAAGCGCTACGGACTGAAGGTTATCCACCACTCTTGCGGCAGCATCCATGACATCATCCCCGACCTGATTGGCCTTGGCGTAGATGCCATTCACCCCATTCAGGCATTAGCAACGAAGATGGAGCCTGAGCGTCTGAAAGAAGATTTCAACGGAAGGGTGTCTTTCTGCGGAGGTGTTGACGCACAGTACCTTATGGTAAACGGCACACCTGATGAAGTGCGCACCAAGGTAAAAGAGTTGAAAGAGATTTTCCCAACTGGTTTGATTATTTCTCCTAGTCACGAGGCAATACTCGTTGACACCAAGCCTGAAAACGTAGAGGCGCTGTTCGATGCCGTGGGGTGCGGCAAGAAACGCATACGCCGCTATGGCAGTGTGATTGCCGTAAGGCCAGAGAAGTTGGAAGAGTACAAGCGTCTGCATGCCGCCGTATGGCCGGGAGTGCTAAAGATGATATACGACTGCAACCTGCGAAACTACAGCATCTACTTTAAGGACGGTTATCTGTTCAGTTATTACGAGTATGTGGGAACTGACTATGAGGCTGACATGGCAAAGATGGCTGCCGACCCTGAGACTCAGCGTTGGTGGGATGTTTGCATGCCGTGCCAGCGCCCGCTCGACACTCGTGCCGAAGGCGAATGGTGGGCAGACATGGAAGAGGTGTTCCACGTTGACTGATTTCTTTAAACGTTGAATGAAGAACGTTGAATAAAACACATAAAATTGGAGCATCCAAATTTGGATGCGCCAATTTATTATTTTACCAGATGTTGCCAAGGGAGGTTACTTCACCACCACCTTCTTGCCATCCTTGATATAAAGTCCATTGGCTGGATTCTGCACCTTGCGTCCTTGGAGGTCGAAAAGGGGCGATTTGTCATCTTCTTTTTTTAAAGTAATTATAGAATTAACGTCTTCTATACCTAATTTTTTTCTTACCATATCCATCAACTTGTCATTCTGTATAATTATTTCACCCTTATAGAAAAAGCACAGGAATTGATTTTTTGAATAGTATCTGTCATACTTTGAATAGTCATAATAACATTCATGTGAATACCATTCTATCGGATAGTCTTTATGACCTAATCCATATATAAACTTATCGTTTGAGACCAAAACCATATATTTGTTATCTAACAACAATGTATCAATAGAAAATATAGTATCAGTCAGATATACATAACAGTCATTTTCCATGTCAAAATAATTATAATCAATTGTTTTGCCAATTTCAAATTGGCTACCAAAATGATAGATATCATATTCCAAACGAGAGTGATAATTATATTTTGATAAATGCCCATCCTCATCTAACCTGATTGCATTATTCTCGCTTGAGTATGCTCGACTGTAGTAAGAATCAAACATGTTCCAACCTGAATCAAATATTTTTAAAAATTTTTTTCCATTAACAATGGTATCTCCTTTAATTACCGAATATAATAACTGCCCATACCCACCCTTTTCTTGAAAATCATTTGTTAACACAGCAGTCACCCATGCAGTGCCATTTTCAAGAAAATTGGTTATTATACTATCATTGTCTGACTTTGAAAAAGCAGAAATACTGCATATTATTCCGAAAATAAGAAAGAATATCTTTTTCATAGAATTATGTTTTTATTTGATTTCTAATTCTGCACCTTTTTCAACAGAGAAACCGCTTGATAATGTTACTTGGTCTTCTGCATCTAAAATCAACGTTGCTCCGTTTTTAACTATATAATCACCAGCTGGCTTTGATGATGTTACACTTCTGCCCGCATATATATTTCTGCCTGCATATTCAGCGTTTAACACCTGTTGTTGGTTCTGAAGATAAATATCGCTATTACCAGGAGCCTCTTTTATTACAGGACGACAATTGTGGCGTTTTATAATCACTTTATAGTCACAATCTTTTTGGGGAAATGTATATAAACCTGACAGATGTTCTATTTTCTGGTAATTTAGACTGTCTGCGACTTCCTTTGGTTGCAATATTATGGTACAATCATCCAAACCATTTGTGTTGACTGATATAACATTATCTGTTTCTGAGATTTCCACATTGTTCAAATCTAATGCTGCTCCTGTATAGAAATCCATATCTGGATCTCCAAACAAATGAAGGGTTTGTATGTCTTCTATTTGTTTATTTGCTTCTAATATTGAGGGTTCTTCTAAACTATAACACTGAATCAATTTGATAAAACCTTCATTCATTACGTCGCCAATAGTATACACAGGTATCGTGTCAACCAAGGTATATGGTGAATAACTTGTTGTACCCGACCCCAAATAAGGCACAATGCCAGGATTTGGATATATTGCATTAAACATCGCTTCTGCAAATACATCGTTACATCCAGATAGGGACGAGTGGGTTGCTGCTATAACACCAATAGCTCCTTTTTGCGGAGCTGTTATTAGAGACATTGCCAATCCATTTACGCTACAGTTATGTTCCATATCATAAAAACACCCAGTATGGCATGTTAAACTGAAAATAAAAGGATAGCAATGAGGATTATTAAAAAAAGCAATATCATCAACTGATAGCAAGTCATTATACCAACCCATTATCAACCCATGACCTCTATAAAGCATAAAATCTACTCCTGAATTTATGCAATTTACAACATTTGCACTTGTTGTGCTGTTCCATGGATAATTATTACCTCTCAAGTCTTCCGGTAGAGGAGTGCCATCGGAATATAGACCATTATTATAATAAACGGGGTTAGCAGTGGATGGGGCAAAATAAATACGTTCTATCTCAGTATAACCAATCTCAGTTTTGAGGTAATCTCTAATCTCTTCACTTGTTTTTATAAATCGCCTATTTTCAACAGAGTCAGTATCGTTTTTCCCTTTAAATTCTGCACAAACAGCACCTTTACCTGTGTAAACCTGTGATGAGTTGTAGTACAATATCTTTTCAAGATAATTTTGCAAATCTGTCAGATTTTCTATTGGTATCCTACCACGAGCCATATCAGGCCAATAGTCTCCATCATCATTCATACAGGAGAAATAATGATCTGAGCAATAAGGTTCTTGCTTCATCCATATACCATGTTTCCACCATTTGTGACATGTGTCAGCTGGCACTTCATCATGACCACCTACAATAAGTAAGTAGTTTGCTATGGTATTATCATTTCTATCATATTCTGCCTTAATAGCAGTCTTAACCTCACTTGAACTGTTCCAATTAGGTTTTGAAAGTATTGCAACTTTAAATCCTAAATCTCTTTTCCATTGAGCTAATGTTGTGTCAAGACATTCTGCATATTTATTTGTCGTAACTATGATATATTTTTCTTGAGTTGTTGTATAAACAATACCATTGTTATCATCAACAGTGCGAGATAATTGTGTTTCTACATTAATACCATCATCTACACCAATTCCATCTATAAAATAACTTATATTAGAAAAACAGCGAATGGTCTTGGTTACTGGATTATACTGCACAGGGTTAACTCTTACAAGAGCTAATGCCTGATTTCTATAGTATTGAACATCTTGTATCTCTACAATGTTTTTAGGATAAAATGTATCTGTAGAATACAAAGAATCGTTCCTCACAAAAGAAGTCGAATCAACATAGTTATCCAAGTCTTCTTGTTGAGCAGGTAGTATATTAAAGTCCCCGTACTCAACATAGGTAGAATCAATAATTGTTACAGATGCTTGAGTTGATTTTATAGGTATAATATCACTATATCCTGGCAATTGCGGACATCCCGTTTTGATATTCATACCAAATTCTTTTATTGTAATCAAGGAATATCTGTCTTCACCAATTTCTATAGAAGTCTCCATTGCATTGTCAAATTGATAATCAACCTTTAATATTCCGTCTTGAACTTTTACAGAATTTCGTATAGGGCTTTTTATCACCTCGCCATTGACCTTAGCTGCCATTCTATAGTTATTCTTAAATGATATTATTCTTTGTCCTTTTAATGGAATGATAAAGAATAATACAAGAAGCAGAAATAAATATCTGTTTTTCATAAATAACAACCTTTGTTTATTATTTTGTCAAAATCATCCTTCTCGTATCAATCACCTTTCCATCAATGATAAGACTATAGAGATACATGCCTGCGTTCAGACCTTCGCTTGTTACATTCAATATTATTTTGCCTCTTTCGTTGATTGCAATCTGCTTGACTTGCTTTCCGCTCATGTCATAGATGCAGAACAAAGCTGTTGAGGCTTCAGATGGTATCAGCATTTCTATGTTTGTGGTTATGGTAAAAGGATTAGGGCAGTTCTGGGAAAGTGAGGCGGCGTCAATAGTTTCTAATCCGTCTATGTCTGTTGCACTGTTATAGATTCTTGTCTTGGCATTTGACCCTTTAAGTTCTGCTATTTCTGCTTTTAGTTCAGAAATAGATTGTACAAGCAAAGGAATCATTCCTACATAGTTTATCATTTTACTTCCATCTCCCTTCTCATAAACTAGATCTGGATAGATTTCTTCTAATTGAGATGCCGATAAAGCATAATGTTTCTTATCATATCGTTGGTCAATTATAAGATTTGTTCTATGTGTAAAAGACGAATCAGATTGAACTGTTTTTTGTTTTGTTGGTTGAATTTTATAATAAGGTATAGCATTTAGTCCAACCAATTTATCTGATACTGTTGTTTCGGAGTTTGTTCCTGATAACCTCTGAATAGAATTTGTACCACTTTCTGAATCTAATAACAATGTTTCTGTATATCCAGTAACAATAAAATCATCATTTACTTTTGTTGGACCATCAAAATATCCTGCATAATAGCCATCAACCATGTTCCCTTTATAAATATCAACAGCCCCGTATACTCCAGCCCCCTTTCTATCCCCCATGAGCGATCCCATGATACCAAAATTCAAACCATCAGGTGAGTTGCCAGCAATACCACGAACACCTATAGAACGTTCATAACCATTATAGGTATCGTCAGGAATCGAGCTAAAAGCTTTCGCATCAATACTGATATTATAATACCCTCTTTGAATTGGCAAGTCAGAATATATACTTGTTTTATATTCGCTACTTTCTGTTCCATTACCTATGGTAAGGAAAGCCCTGGCAGTGGTTGTTGTATCTCTTGCTATTCCAACTTTACCACTTGAATACACTTTCAACTGGGCATAACCTACAGACATCACACATAAACATACGATGAGGCAAATACACTTTTTCATGTCATTCAATTTTTGTTAATAGTATCTATACCGCAAAGATATAGTTTTTTTATAAAAACAGCAAAGAAATAAAAAACTTTCTTAAAGATACCATTTTGTACTACGGATTGCGGACATTAGCCATGAAAGAAGACATGGAAGAGGTGTTCCATGTGGATTGATTTTAAAGAGCCTCCCCAACCCCTCCTAAGGAGGGGCTAATGTAAGGGATAATAAAAAGGCGCAACTTGGGTTGCGCCTTTTTTATGTTATCAATTCGGGAGTTCGGGAGTTCAGGAGTTCAGACAATAGCTTGGCAAGCAATCGTTCATCGTTCAACGTTCATCCAACTCAATGAGTATCACCCCCACTCTCATATGGAGAGGGGCGGGGGTGAGGCTTCGCCAACTAATACCCTACTTCACCCAAGTCTGTGTGCGTCCAAGCATACCGAACTTGTCGATTGAGCCTCTGAGGTTAATCTCGTTCTTCTTGCTGTCATACTTGATTGACGCATAATATGTGTTGCCGCTCTTTGGGGCGAAAATCTTGCCGTCAACGAGCTGGCCCTTCTTCTCCTTCATGTCCTTTACTACCACAAGACCAAGGTTTTTCTGGTTTGCATCTGGAGAAAGAAGCTTTACTATTTTACCGAAATACTTGTCACCCTGCTTGTAAATCTTTACCACAGAAACAGCCTTGCCTGTTTTGTCGTCAACTGTTTTCCACTCACCCACGATTTTATCTACCTGAGCGAAAGCTGCAGTCACGCTAATCATAGCCACTGCAAGAAGCATTAAAATTTTCTTCATATAATTAAATTTTTGTTTGTTTTCGTTCGCAAAGGTACTCATTTTTTATTCTGTATGCGAATTTTATTGTTCTAAAACTTACCATTTAGACAGAAAAATGGTTAGACAAAGCAGATTTTCACTAATGTGTCTAATGACCAAAACATATGTTTTTAAACTATTACAAAGCTGTTGTAATATCTTTACAACGCCTTTGTAAAAGTTTTACAAGCACCTTGTAGAAGAATTACAAAGGCTTTGTAATAAACTTGAACGAACAAAACCGAATTTTAAAGGCAGACTCATATTATGCAAAATACACATAATTATAATGTAGGTCTCAAAAAAAATAATTATCTTTGCAGGAAATAAGCGGCATCTCGGCAGAACATTCAAGTCAACTTGATGATTCTGCTCTCGATTTGCATTATCTTTGCAAAACAAAAGAATATAAAGAAGAAAATAAATATAAGAATATGAAAGAATTAGCACTTAAGTACGGATGCAATCCGAACCAGAAGCCTTCACGCATTTACATGACCGAAGGCGAACTGCCAATCGAAGTTATTAACGGCCGTCCTGGCTACATCAACTTCCTCGACGCTCTTAACGCATGGCAGCTTGTAAAGGAACTGAAAGAGGCAACAGGTCTGCCTGCAGCAGCTTCGTTCAAGCACGTGTCACCAGCTGGCGCAGCTGTTGGTCTGCCACTGAGCGACACTCTGAAGAAGATTTATTTCGTTGATGACATCAAGGGACTCGACGAGTCGCCTGTCGCCTGTGCATACGCACGTGCTCGTGGTGCCGACCGCATGTCATCATACGGCGACTTCATTGCACTGAGCGACACCTGCGACGCTACTACCGCACTGATTATCAAGCGCGAAGTGAGCGACGGTGTGATTGCTCCTGACTACACTCCAGAGGCTCTCGAGATACTGAAGGAGAAGCGCAAGGGCACATACAACGTGATTAAGATTGACGTAAACTATCGTCCTGAGGAGATTGAGCGCAAGCAGGTTTACGGCGTAACCTTCGAACAGGGACGCAACGAGGTGAAGCTTGACGACGAGGCACTGTTTGAGAACATCCCAACAGAGAGCAAGACATTCACAGCAGAGGCTAAGCGCGACCTCATCATTGCACTGATTACTCTGAAATATACACAGTCAAACTCTGTTTGCTACGTTAAGGACGGACAGGCTATCGGTATCGGAGCAGGTCAGCAGAGCCGCATCCACTGTACTCGTTTGGCGGGCAACAAGGCCGACATCTGGTGGTTGCGCCAGCATCCAAAGGTGATGAATCTTCCGTTCGTTGACGGCATACGCCGTGCCGACCGCGACAACACCATCGACGTATATATCTCTGAGGATCACGAGGATGTATTGGCAGAAGGCACATGGCAGATGTTCTTCAAGGAGAAGCCAGAGGTGCTGACTATGGAGGAAAAGAAAGAGTGGATTGCAAAGAACACCAAGGTGGCTCTGGGCAGCGATGCATTCTTCCCATTCGGCGACAATATAGAGCGTGCGCACAAGAGCGGTGTCGAGTTCATTGCACAGGCTGGCGGTTCTGTACGCGACGACCATGTTATCATGACATGCGACAAGTATAATATCGCCATGGCATTCACTGGCGTGAGATTGTTTCATCATTAAAATCAATGCGCGCATTGATTTTAAAATTACGAATTTTGAATTATGAATTATGATGATGAAGAATCACTTTGCAGTTATAATTCAAAATTCGTAATTCGTAATTCATAATTATAAATAATATGGATGATTTCGAACTAATACTTCAAAATGGGATTAACTTCGGACGCGGCGGACAGAAGAAAACCGACGACGGAAAGGTTAAAACCAAGGCAAAGAAGAAAAAATACATTACAGGTGCTCACGGTAGCGGTTCTGCTAAGCAGAAGGCAAAATATCGTGAGCAGAGGGCTAATAGGCATAAGTAACAACAAGTTGACAAGTTGACGAGTTGACAAGTTGACGAGTTAATTGCAGTTAGTTGATGAACGATGTAGGGGCAGTTCAGCGTATCTGCCCGATGGAGTAACTGACTAATTAAACAAGTTGTAGAAACGTTATGAGAATAGACAATCTCTTTAAAACACTTGCACTTTCCATAAGCATGGTTATTACGGCAAGCATCTATGCGCAGAAACCGCAACTGGAATGTATGCTTGGCGGCGACATCTCTTTGCTGACAAAATATGAGGAGAAGGGAGCCAAATACTACGACATAAACGGGAATAGCATACAGCCGCTGTCTTTCTTCAAGCAGGAGGGCATGAATGCCATGCGAGTGCGCCTGTTTGTTGACCCGACAAGCAGCGTAAACACCGACACAAAAGGCGCCTGCCAAGACTTGGACTATGTGATAAAACTGGGCAAGCGCATACAAGAGGCGGGATATAAGCTGGTGCTCGACTTCCATTACTCTGACACTTGGGCCGACCCCGGCAAACAGACCCTGCCGAAGGCTTGGGAAGGACTGACCACAAGTCAGTTAGCGACAAAGGTGTATGACTATACCACTGATTGTCTGAAGAAGATGAAAGCTGCAGGCGTGACTCCCGACCTGATACAGACAGGAAACGAGATAACATACGGCATGCTGTGGCCTACCGGACAGGTATATCCCGCTGGCGGCAACGCCACTGGCACAATGGAAAACTTCACGTCTTATCTCAACAATGCAATCAAGGCTTGTCGCGAGCAATGCCCCAATGCCTATATCATATTGCACACTGAACTGGGCAACTCACACAACAGCACCGTTGTTTTCTTCAAGAAGATGAAAGAACTCAACATCGATTTCGATGTTATCGGACTGAGTTATTACCCTGACTATCATGGCAAGATGGCAACTTTCAACGGCACGCTGACGACATTAGAGACAAACAATCCCGGCAAGCCAATCATGATAATGGAAACTGGCTACGGTTATGAATATGCACTGCCGGGTGCAAACACGTCATACAAGGAGTTCAACCTGACACAAGACGGACAGGCTGAGTTCGCAAAGAAACTAATCAGTACACTTAAGCAGCACAACAGCGTGATGGGAATGTTCTGGTGGTGGCCGGAGGCAAACGAATATGGCATCAACTGGCAAAATGCCGTTACAGACAGTTGGTGGAACGCATCGCTGTTCAACAACCGCACCGGACGTGCTAACAAGGCGCTTTATGAATTAAAGAACTTCCTCGTTGACAATCCTGCCGGCATTGAAAATATAAACGGCACCGACAAGATAGTAAGAACCGAGAGGTTTTATCTGAACGGCATCAAGACAAACGGCAATGCCACGGGAGTGACTATCGAAAAAATTACAATGGCAAGCAACAAAGTGGTGATTAGAAAGAGTTTTGGGCGCAAGTAGAAAAAATATCATAACACAATATTGCATTTAGTATTTTTTTTATAACTTTGCCGAAACATCTTAATACAAGATAATTGAAACAAGATAACAATTCATTCACTAACTAAAATAAACAAACATTTATGAGAAGATTATTTACTTTAGCAGCACTTGTCATGGTGATGGCAATGAGCGCGAATGCACAAGATGCTATTCGTAAATCATGGGACTTCCGCGAGTTCAGCACAAAGACAATCAATGCGCTGAAGGCAGATATGGAAGAGTATGGTCCAAACAAGCACTGGCGTAACTACGAGAGCGATGCAACAAAAGCTGGCGACCAGTCTTTCTGGTGTGCAGGCGACATTGCAGATGCAGACGGCAATCCATGTACATGGTCTGCCGACGTTGCAACACCTATCGAAGAGTTTGAAGGTCTGAATGTACCGGGTCGTAAAGCAAAGAAATTCGTTGTTTCTTACAATGCCAGCCAAAAAGACGGTTACGCAGACAGTCCAAACAATATGCACCCATACGGCAAGAGTTTCCTTTGGTTGAACGGCAAGAACGAGACTTTCACCTTCAAGGCTTACTGCGGTCAGGAAATCAAGATTGGCGTTGAGTCACACAGCAATGCACAGGACCGTGGTATAGGTCTTACAACAAGCACAGGTTCACTTGAACTCCTTTCTGGCAAGCCAACTCCGACATTCTTCAACGAATGTGTATGGAAACTTGATGGCGACCCAACTGAATTGGCTACACTGACCATCAAGTCAACAAACGGTTGTCACATCTATTACATCATCGTTGGTGATGGCGTAAATCCAGAAAAGGCAAACAAAGTGGCTTATCTCTATAGTGGCGATTATGCATCAGATGCTGCATACAACAAACTTATGACAAACGAGGACTATAGAATAGTGCCAGTTGACGCATCTGCTACAACAATCACAAACGAGTCATTGGCAGAGTACCGTGCAACTGTTATTTCTCCATCTGTTCCTGTTGAGAAGGCAGCTGAACTGAAAGCTGTTCTGCCTTACAATCCTGTGCTCAACCTCAATGCAGCAATGTATGCAGCATGGGGATGTGGCGAGACAGTTGAGACAAGTCCTATCGGAATGGTTTATGATGTAACAAATTATACAAAGCTTCCAATCTTCAAGGATGTAGAACTCATTGTTGACGATTCAAATCCAGAAGCCATTATGGTTGGTTTGGACCTCGCCAGCGAAGGCAGTGTTGGTGCAGTGAAGTTCAATGAATACTTTTCAGAAGACGATACTATTATGGTAAGCATGGACGATCCAACAGCTGTAATCGTTCACCAGCATAACATGATGCACAACGGATATATCTATATTGCATATAACAATGCTGCATCTGAAGGCGTTCTGCA
The DNA here is from genome assembly GCA_045602085.1 of Prevotella sp. Taxonomy (GTDB): domain Bacteria; phylum Bacteroidota; class Bacteroidia; order Bacteroidales; family Bacteroidaceae; genus Prevotella. The sequence goes on from JAZSAV010000031.1 coordinate 105,639, forward strand.
GATGATCAACAATTCTATATCTATGCTCGATGATTCAAAGAGCGAAGTGACTGCTGTTGCATGTCCTAAGATTGAAGCTGTGTATAAGCATCTGAATACAAACGTTACAATGACAGCTGTTCCTGCTACTCTGCCAAAGGCACAGGTGTTCTACACAACAGACGGAACAGAGCCAACAATCAACAGCACACTTTATACAGGTGTTCTCAATTTCACCGAACCGACAACCATCTATGCCATAGCAACAGCAGAAGGTTACTATCAGAGCGAGGTTGATACATTTAAGGTTGAAATCTATGAGCAGCCAGCGACTCCATCAATTAGCTTTACAGCAAACGGTGCGACATCAGAAGTAACTATTGCTTGTGCAACTGAAGGTGCAGACGTATGGTACAACTTCACTGGCAGCAACGACACTACACAGTCAATGAAATACACTGTTCCATTCACACTGAAAGAAAACACAGATGTAACAGCATTCTCAGAGACACTCGACAAGGTTTATTCTGAACCAGCCAATTTGCGCGTTCTTATCAAAGACCCTATTGTTCGCCTCGATGAGATTGCCCATTTTAATGGTCAGATTGCCGACCTCAGCAACAACCACTATTTCTTTGGCATGAAGAATGGTATGAGCATCTATGACGATATGGGTGAAATCCTTGGAACAAACGAGGACGGTTCTCCTATATTCCCTGTTCGCAAAGACACTTGCCACATAATTGCTCCAGACAGCAACTTCGTAGTGAAGTCAAATGGTCAGGAACTCATCTATCAGGTGCTTACCGTAGGCAAGGATGCAGGCAATGGTGAAGGCTATAACCCTGCAACAGCAGCCGATGTTAGCGACATGATAACAAAGAACTGCATACAGTTTGGCAAGAGAATCGGTGACGAGCCATTCACTGGTCGCATTGAGACTACAAAGAAATATCAGGCACCATTCAACATGCTTGCATTCATAGGAACATCAAGCGGAAGCAAGGCACAGATGATATTCCAAGTATCTGCTGACGGTGAGAACTGGCAGGATGCAAATACAGACACAATGTACGTTAACAACATCAAGCGCCTGTGGAGCAAATATACAGTAAGCTACGAAGGCACAGATGAAGTATATGTAAGAATCAAGCAGGTTGGCGGAAGCAGCGGTTCACAGGTTTACGACTTCTATCTCCTTACAGAAGGCGAGCAGTCTGCAATCGTTAAGGAAGAGATGAAGAAGGAATGGGATGCATATGCAACAGGCATCGAGTGCATCGAAAAACCAACAACCGCCTCTACTCCAAGTGCAATCTACAATGTTAACGGTATGCGCATCAATTCTCTGCAGCGCGGTCTGAACATTGTCAAGATGAGCGACGGAACAGCCAAGAAGATTATAATCAAGTAATCTTAATTGCTAAATTTTACAAAGATTAAGCAGGAACCAGATCTGGTTCCTGCTTTTTGTTGGCTTAAGCAATGAAGTAGATGAGGTCGTGCTATCACAAAGCAATTATGCTAAATTACTATTAAAATTTATCGCGGAATAAACATAATTGCCTTTTTTTTTATAACTTTGCCCTCGCTATTATTTGAAAATAGAAACAATATTTCATTCACTAACTAAAATAAACAAACATTTATGACGAAATTTTTATCTCTAATGCTGTTTGTGGTTATGGCGATAACTGCAAATGCACAAGACAGAAAGTATTGGGATTTCAGGACACTCAGTGATGAAACAATTGCCGACATCGTTGCAGACCCTGACACATGGACCGTTACTAATAAGGACGATGGTTCATTTGACCGCGCTTCTGACGCGAAGAAGATTTCTGGTGTATTGAAAGCCAACGGCAACCCTATCAAGGAACTTCAAGGACTGACATTCGGAAGTGCAGGTTTGAGCAAGAACAACAACTTCATGATTGCTACCAACCGTTTCCGTATGACCCGCGACAAGATGGAAATCATATTCCCTAAGCTCGCTCCGGGTCAGACCGTTACCATCCGCGCACGTTCTGCCAATAGTACAGCAACAAACCGTGGTTTTGCTGCCGGCAATGACAATCTGGAGTACATCTCTGGACCAAAAGACGGCATCTGCCTTGGAAACCAAGCAGAAGGTTATGGCGGCGAAGACTGCCCTGTTGATCAGGACGGCAACTGCACCTTGGTTTGGAAGGTTAAAGAGGACCTTGATGCAGACTCTGTAGATGTAGTAATCAAATTGAAGACAGGTGGTGTTGATATGGCTGAAATCTATATCGACAATGGCAACGACCCAAGTCTCAATAAGAAAAAGATTGGATATTTCTACACAGGCGAACTGAATGCTGATGCTGCTTACAGCATAATCAGCGCTGACGCAGCCAACGAAGTTATCGCCATCGATGTTGCTGGCGACCTCAGTGCCATCACAGCTGACAGTCTGAAAGGTTTTGAAGTAACTGTCATCAGCAACTCTGTACCGGCAGACAACGGCATCGTAGCAGTACTGAAAGAAGCAATGCCATGGACACCTATACTCAACCTCAATGCAAACATGTACGCAGCATGGGGATATGGCGAGGGCATAACTAGTCTGGATGTTGTTGCCAATGCCACAAAATCAAAGAACAGTTTGTTCAAGGACATCACTTTCATTACCGATGAGAGTATGCCTGACGTTTATGGTCTTATCTTCGAACCGCTCATTGGTGTTAAGTTGGGCGACTATTTCGCTAATGACGAGATTCTGGCCGTTGACCTAAGCGACCCGACAGTGACTGCAATCCACGCTCACAACATCAACCACAACGGTTATCTTTACATTCCTTACTCAGAGGCATCGCTTACAAACGACCCTAACATCCAGACACTTCTGAAGAATGCCGTTAACGAACTTTCAGATTCAAAGGCCAAGATATCAAACGTGACAAAGCCAACATTTGAGTTTGACTATAAGAGCGGAAGCACAGACGTGTATATAAAGTGCATCAACGCCAAGGCAAGCATCTACTACACTATCGACGGCAGCGAACCGACAGCAGCAAGCACTCTCTATACCGGTCCGTTCAACGTGACTACAGAGACAACAGTTAAGGCCGTTTCTATAGCAGAAGGCTATCTGCCAAGCGAAGTAGTAACCGAAGTGGCTGCTATAAAAGAACTGATGCCACAGCCTACTATCCAGATAGCACAGGAAAGCGGTTTATCTACAATAACACTGTTACCAGCAACAGAGGGCGATTCTATCTACTACAACTTCACTGGCAGCGAAGAGATTACTGCTTCATCTGTATATGAAGGACCGATTGCTCTCACAAAGCACTGCACCATTACAGCATTCACAGCACCTAAGGGCATCAATCTGCAGTCAGAAACCGTATCACAAGACGTAACTGTGATTGACGAGAAGATTCGCCTTGATGTTGTTTCACACATGGATGGCGGTAGCGCATATAATGTTACAACCTATAAGAACGGTTATAACTTCTATACCGACGAGGTTATCAGTGAAGATATAACCTACGATGAGAACGGCGAACCTGTGCTCAGCATCGTATATAAGCCTGCAAATATCATGTCAACAATCGACCCAGGTACCGACTGGATCTTAAAGACATGGGGACAGCCTATTACATATTTGAAGGGTACAACGACACAGAACGTAGGCGACTGCAATGGTTACAACCCTGACCGCGCAGAAGACCTTATAGACCTTGAAGTTACAAGCAATGCCGTACAACTCTCTGCAGTTAAGGGAACTGACGGTAACGGTGTGAAAGACCCTGCTTCTGCAAGCATCGAGTCAAAGATTGCTTTCCAGGCTCCTTTCGATATCGTTACATACATTGGCGGTGCTAAGGCAATATGCAAGGTTCTTGTATCTACAGACACCACAGACGTGAACAACTGGAAAGAGATTGGTGAAGTGCATGGTGTACAGAAGACATACATGGATTCTTCTGACAAAGACCGTACAGGTCGTATGTGGAGAAAGCAGATGCTGTCTTACGAAGGTACCGACATGGTATTCGTGAAGTTCGCTTCTGACGGTCGTCTTGCAAACATCTACAACATCATAATCAAGAACCAGGGCGAGAAGTCTAACGACTACATTGCCAACGGCATCGAGAACATTGAAAGCGGAAACGAGGATGCAAGCGAGGTGGTGCACACTATTGTCTATAGCATCAACGGAGCACAACTCGACAATGCCGGCAAGGGCGTAAATATCATAAAGAAGATTTATGCCAACGGCAAGGTTAAGACATCAAAGGTTGTTTTGAAGTAATATAATCTATTTCAAAATATTAAGCGATAAGAGCCGGCCTGCAGGCCGGCTCTTATTTATTTGTCCATTTTTTAAGCAGAAAACAAAAAAAACAAGAATAATTATGGTTTTTCCATCATTTTTATATACTTTTGCAACATCATAAAACTACTTATACTTCAACTTGCTTTAGATACTAAAGTTCAGAAACGTACATATATCTATATCACTAATAATAAAAACAAACAATTATGAAAAAAATCTTTACGCTTATTGCATTCGTAATGGCTATAACCATTACAGCTGATGCTCAAAAGGCAAAGAAATTTTGGGATTTCCGTAACTGGAGTTCTGAAACAGTAGAGAATCTGAAGGCCGATGCCGGTTGGACTGACATTGAAAAGGCTGACGCAACAGAGCCCACAGAAATTTCAAAAGACAACTGTTTCTGGGAAGTGGGAGCAAGCGGTTCTGCCGAAGGTGCTGTAGTAACAGCCAACGGTACTCCTATCAAGGAACTTGAAGGTCTGCTTAACCTCAACACAAAGGCACGCAGCATGGCCATCGCCGTTAACTATGGCGACTGTACTCCTACCAACGGTTCTGGTTTCGGTCCTTACAATGGTCCTTCTTATCTATGGTTTGGCGGCAAGAATCTTAACTATCTCGTTATTCCGAGTGTAAAACCGGGCGAGACTATCAAGATTGGTGTTGAGTCACATAAGGTAACAGATGCTCGCGGTGTAAAACTTTATGTTGGACGCGGCAACTCAGGAACAGAGCTGATGGCTCCTGATGGTTCTGCTGTTGCTTATCCAAAGACATACGAGGAAAAAGAGTGGTTACTCCCTGCAGAAGGTTTGGCAGATGAGCCAAACGCTGATGGCACTTACGACATCACACTGCGCAACAACAACGGTTGCCATATTTACTTCATCCAAGTAGGCGACGGCAACAACGAGGCAACAAACGTGGCTTATCTCTACACTGGCGACCTCAGTGCAGACATTGCCTACACTACCATCAAGGCTAACGAGAACTACAACGTGACAGCTATCGACGTTGCCGGCGATATCAGCGCCATCACAGCAGAAAGTCTTCAGGCATACGATGCAACAGTTATCAGCAGCTCTGTCCCTGCCGACAATGCTATCGTTCCTGTTTTGAAGAACGCAATGCCTTGGACACCAATACTCAACCTCAACGCTGACCTCTATGCAGCATGGGGCTATGGCGAGAAGGCGGTAAGTGCAGACGGTCTTATCTCTGTACTGAAACCAAGCAGCAGTGTTTTCGACGGACTTACATTCATTGAAGACGAAGAGAACATGCCTGGCGTAAAGGGTCTGTTCGTTCCTTCTTACAACGGTATCAAGCTAAGCGATTACTTTGCTGATGACGACATTCTTGGTATCGATTTGTTCACTGAAGGCATTACAGCTATCCACGCCCACAACATCGGTCACAACGGCTATCTTTATCTTCCACTCTCTGCGGAGGCTATTGCCGGCATTGATGAAGCAACAATGAAAATGCTCACCAATGGCCTTGACCTCGTTTGCAGTTCAAAGGCAGACATCACAAGCGCACGCAAGCCTACATTTGAGTTGGAGTATAAGGATTTGAACACAAACGTTACAATCATGAACTCTAACCCAAAGGCACAGATTTACTACACTATCGACGGTAGCGAACCAACAACAGCAAGCACTCTCTATACAGGCACATTCAACCTGACAGCAGAGGCAACAGTTAAGGCTGTGGCCATTGCCGAAGGTTACCTGCTCAGCGAGGTTGCAGAGCAGCTCGTTGAGATGAAGCATCAAGCTAAAACTCCTGTAATTTATCAGAACACAGAAGACGGCAAGACAACCGTTACTATCGCTTGCGAGACAGAGGGTGCAGACATTTGGTACAACTACACCGCATCTGCCGATTCTACCAAGTCAACAAAATATACTGGTCCTATCACTGTTACAATAGGCAAGACCATCACAGCTTTTGCTGTCAGCAACGTTTTCGTTCAGTCTGAACTCGCTACAGAGCAGCTTGTTATCAAGAACGCTAAGGTTCGCATCGACGTAATGGCTCACATGGATGCCAACTCAACAGAGTACAACGGCGGTTCTACATCAACAAAATACTTCTTCTCTTGGGGCAAAAACAAGAACGACTATCCTTGGTATGACGAGTCATCTGACCCAATATTCGTAAAAGACCAGTTTGGCGAGGACAGTCTCGCTGGTTATAGCAGACTGAATCCAGAAGAGGTTGTTGACTTCAACAATGGTTGGGCTATCCGTTCACGCGGTCATGTCATTATTTGGGAGAACATGAAGCCTGGCAAGAATGTTGGTGACGGCAGTTCATACAACCCTGCAACAGCTGACGACCTTGACACACTCGTAACAAATGCTTACCTGAACATCGGTGAGTGGAACACAGCAAACCCACGCAACGGTATCATCTATACAACACAGAAGTTCAAGGGTCCATTCGACGTTGTTTCATTCATCTCTAACGGTAACAGCGGCGGCGCTCCACAGGTTGCATTCGAGGTTGCTACAGACACCATCGAAGGAACAGAGTGGACACAGATTGGCGACTTATGTGTACTTGGCGGTCAGCGTCTTTACAAGAAATTCACAGTAAGCTATGAAGGCACAGACGAGGTATTCGTTCGCACACGCATTGCAGACGGCAACTCAAAAGCCGGTTTCTATGATATCTACATCATGAACGAAGGCGAGAAGTCTAAGGCTTACAAGCAGCAGCTTGATGAGGAATATGCAAACTATGCTACAGGCATTGAGTGCATCGAGAATCCAACAACAAGCAATATCCCAGCTGGTATCTACAATATCAACGGTATGCGCATCAACTCTCTGCAGCGCGGTCTGAACATCGTTAAGATGGGCGACGGCACTATCAAGAAGGTGATGGTGAGGTGATTGGTTAAGGATTAAAGATTAAAGATTAAGGATTAAGGATTGATAGCTAATCTTTAGAAAACAATAAAAGGAGCGAATCTCAATGAGGTCCGCTCCTTTTCAATTAATTATATTATAAGCAACTAAAAATCGATTGCCTTTCCACGATAGAAATCAACAAGGGTTGTCTGGAAAACATATTCATATTTTGCCTGAACCAAATCGCTTTCCGCCTTCATCAAGTTGTTCTTCGCTTCGTTAAACTCTGTGATATTGGCCTTGCCGTTCTCATATTTTGCCTGCATCAGGCGGTATGCTGCATTGCTGCTGTTGCCTGCCTCTATGCTGCAGGCATACTTTGCCGATGCGGCATTGGCTGCCTGACAAGCCTGCTGTATCTCCTTGTATAAGGATTTCTTCACATTGTCCAACTGCAACTGCTGCGTCTCACGCTCTATCTTTGCGGAACGGACACTATTGCGTGTCTGAAAACGATTGAAGATAGGCACACTGAGATTAAGACCGATATACTGACTAAAATTGTTCTTCATCTGATCGGAGAAACTTTCGCCCTTGAAACCAGATGTCTTATAATAGTTGGTTCCCAGCCCTGCGCTCAGCGACAACTGCGGATACCACCCCGAGCGGGCGATGTTGATGTTGTAGTCGGCACCCTTCAGGCGCAGTTCCTCGGCCCTAACCTCTGGTTTCACGCCTATTGCCTCTGCATAGATAGCCTCAACAGAATACTTCTCGCTGCCGTTTGCTATCTTTCCTACATTAGGACGCTCAACAGTGAAACCATCTGCTGATGGAAGCTCGAGCAATTGGGTTAGAGTAAGCACCGCGAGGTCATACTGGTTCTGTGCCTGTGTTGCCGTCAACCTGCTCTGTGCCAGTGTCGCTCTCTGCTGCGCCAGTTCTGCCTCACTTGCCTTGCCATTGTCTATCATTGCCTGCAGACGCACCACCTGCATAGAGTCGATAGCAATCTGGCGGCGTGCCACATCAGCTATCTCCAGATTGTAGAGAATCTGCACATATGCCTGAGCCACCTGCACGCTAATATCGTTCTTAGCCTTCTCAAGGTCGGCTGTAGAAGCCTCTAAGTTAAGCTTGTTCAGTTTGATTGTACTCGGAATACGCAAACCAGTGAACAGTGGCACACTTGTTCCCAGACTGAACGAAGTGCTGCTTGTGCTCTTGTTGGTATATGTATTGTCGGAAGTCAGTCCTCTGCCGAAAGAGAAGTTCTGCGATGCCGATGCATCAAGATTTGGCAGTCGGCTGTTCTTTGCATTCGATAGTTGCAGTTCCTGCTGACGCCTAACATTCTCGCGCTGCTTGATGCTTATATTATTCTCTATGGCATAGTCCACGCATCGGCGCAACGACCATGTCTCTGCCTGTATCTGTTGGAACCCCAAAAGCATTCCAACAGCAAATATAATTGTTCTTTTGTTCATATATTCTTATATTAAGAAGGTAAGGAGACTTCTGTCGCAATTACCTGTGGACCGCGCACCTTATCCTTGTCAGTAACTCCACTCTTTATCTCTATGTTAACACCATCGCTAAGACCTGTCTTGACCTCCGTACGAACATATTGCTTTGACTCGCCTTCACCTTTTATTATATATACAAAGGTGGAATCGCCACTGAACTCGATAGCACTCTCTGGCAACGACATCACTTTCTTGGCCTCATCAAGCACAATCTCTGCATTGGCACTATAACCGGAACGTATGTTTGCCACGGTGTCGATGCGCACGGCAGCCTTTATTTCAAACTGATTGGCACCGTTGCTTTCTACAGCCTTCGGCGAGATATATTCAAGCAAGGCGTCAAACTTTAGGTTCTGCAAGGCACCAATAGTAATGCTCATCGGCATGTCAACGCTAAGGCGCCCCACTTCCGTTTCATCGATATTGCCACGGAATATCAGGTCACCCATATTGGCTACTGTCGCTATAGTTGTACCATCGTTGAACGTGTTACTCAGGATAACCGAGTTACCCACCTTAACCGGGATATCAAGTATCACACCGGCAATGGTAGAACGGATGAGCGTAGAACTTGCGTTGGCATTGCTGCGCGAAACGCCCTCGCTTACTACCTGCAAGGCATCCTCTGCAGCTATCAGTTCCTCACACACCTGATTCAGTTTCTGCTTTACCTGCTCAAACTGCTCCGCACTAACCAGTTTCTGGTTATACAGATTCAGTTCGCGCTGATAGTCAGTCTCAGCCTGCTTGAGATTCATTTCTGCCAGTCGCACGCGACTCTGTGCAGAACTCAGTTGTCCCATATCTGGAATCACCTTCACCTTAGCAATAACCTCACCTGCTTGCACACGGTCACCAGCCTCTTTGTATATCTCTGAGATAATACCGCTAATCTGCGGTTTAATGCTTACCTCATTGCGCGGTTCTATCTTTCCCGTAATTATTGTTGTCTTACTGATGTCGCCTACAGTTGGCGTAAATTCGTTATAGACAATCTCCTTTGGTTGTGACTTCTGCCACAGGAACACAAATGTTCCAATAAAAATCAAGGCTATAATAGCCGCAATGATTAGTTTTGAATAATGTTTCATATATATAATGCTTAATTTTTAATTCTAAATGTTTAGTATCCTACTCATCCCTCATAGCATCCACAGGTTTGATGCTCATGGCACGCCATGCAGGAGCGAGACCTGCAAGTACACCGAGAGCACAAAGCAACAGGGCGGCGAAGATGGCGGTCCAGAATCCCACTTGGAAATGTGCCTCAACGATGCCATCTGTTGTATTACCCAGTTCGAGCATCTGCAATATCATCACGGCAAAGAGGATTCCGCTCATGCCTGCCACAGCCGTAAGCACAATGCTCTCACTGATTATCTGCGACAGAATCATCCTTGGTGTTGCACCGATTGCACGACGAATGCCAATCTCTGTTGTTCGCTCTTTCACCGTCACCATCATGATGTTGCTCACGCCTATCGCACCAGCCAGCAACGTTCCGATACCCACGAGCCATATCAAGAAGTTGACACCCTTGAACAGACTGTCCATAATTCCGAAGAGCACTTCCGTGTTAAACACCATTATACCCTGTTCGTCCGTCGGGTCAATAAGATGTTCGCGTGCTATCGTCTGACGGATGCGCGGAGCAAGACTGCTCATGCTCACATCGCCACGCCCCGTCAGTGCAATCATATCTACACGATTACCGCGATTATATGCCTTACGTACCACACTTATTGGAATCATTACCGACTCATCGGCACGTCCGCCGATGCTTATTGCATCGCCAGTACGATAATCCACTCCCACCACCTCATAATAGATGGAGTCTATACGGATAGCCGTGCCACATGGGTCGCCACCATTGGGAAACAAATCTGTATATACTTTCTTACCAATGACGCACACCTTACGGTTCTGCTTCATATCCATTTCGTTGAGAAAGCGACCGTAATACATCAGTGGTTCATTTATCTTTGCATAATCGTTTGTAACACCACGCACAGCTGCTGTTGTATTATAATCTTCGTGTACAGCAGCCTTACTGCCACTGAACAACACTGGCGCCACAACGTCCAACTCTGGAATCTGAAGACGAAGACGCTCCACGTCGTGCTCAGTCATATTCCACCAGCGTCCTTTCTTAAAACCCTTATATGGTTTTGTTGTAGTTTGCGACCACACCATTGCCGAGTTTGTGGCAAAGCCGCTGAAGTTCTTCTGAAGCATCTCTTTAAGTCCCTGTCCGCCCCCAATCAGTGCGATGAGCATGAACACACCCCAGAACACTCCAAAGCCTGTCAGGAAACTGCGGCTCTTATTGCGTGTCAATGTATCGAGTATTTCTCTTATAAATTCTGTAGTCATGTTTTTTTAAGTTGACGAGTTAACGAGTTGACAAGTTGACGAGTTGTTTCACTTCGCATTCAATGCTTCTATCGGTCTCACTTTTGCCGCCTTGCGTGCCGGTATCATTCCGGCTATGGTGCCAGCGATAATCATTACCATCGTTGCCTGTATGCAGACGTCAAGTCCTACCGTCGGGTTAAGGAACATTGTTGCCTTAAATAGTCCGGTATCCACCTGTGTCTGTCCAATTGTGGCATTCATATACTCGTTTGCAAGCACGCCACAGAACATTCCTATGTAGCCGAATATCGTTGTTATGATTACGCTCTCCACGATTATAAGTCGCAAGATTGACCATGGCGTTGCTCCCAATGCCTTTCGTATTCCAAACTCGCGCGTACGTTCCTTTACTGTGATGAGCATGATATTGCTCACGCCAACAATACCGCTGAGCAGGGTAAACAATCCTACAATCCACAATGCCATGCGTATAATACCGATACCCATGTTCATCTGCATGTTTTGTGTGTATCGGTTCCACAGCCATACGGCATTGTCATCATCAGGAGCCACGTCGTGGTTTGCATTTAAGCGGCGACGATACTGCGCCTCGAAGGCCTCGTTCTCAACCTGCGTCTCCAGTCCTTTAAAAGCAAACTCTATGCGGTCGGCCTCATCGCCCCTTCCATATATTGTGCTTACGGTAGTAAATGCACTGTAAGCATCGGTGTTCTGCCCGCTCTCGTCGCCTTTGTATATTCCGACAACCAAGAACATCATGTTGTTGACCTTTATATATCTTCCTACGAGATTCTTATAGTTCCTGTCCAGTTCCTTTGCCTGGTCCTTGCTCAGCACTATCACCTTGCGACTATCCCGAATGTCGATATCATTGACAAATCTTCCGTGCAGTATCTCGTGCTTGTTTATCTCCTTACTGTTCGGATAAACACCGGTCAGCGACTGTGCCGCAACATAATTCTTTCCGTTAGTCAGCGTAATGCCGCCTTGGAACAGCATGCCACCTACCTCTAAAACATTCTCTTTAAACGAAGTAGCAGTTGTATGCATATCCTTATTGTCCAGTTCTATGCGCCTGCCCTCTTTCAATCCGTTGTATGGTTTTGATGTTCTTCCACCAAACACCATCATTGAATTGGTTAGAAAGCGATTCATCTGGTCCATATTCGCATTTATCAGTCCGTTGCCAGCACCGAGCAAGAATATCAGCATGAATATTCCCCATGCCACGGCAAATCCTGTTAGCGAAGTGCGCAGTTTATTGCGCCGCGCTGTGGTCCATATTTCTTTTAATAGTTCAATCATTGTTTTTTAGTTGTTGTGAGGTAATGTTGTGTGATGAATGATTTGTTTTTTGTTGCTGTGTGAGGTTAATATAAGACAAACTATTCATCATCTCAACACCCCACCATCTCATCATTATTTCATCACTCCTCCCATACCAAACGGTGATGTCTTCAGAGGATCGTTTATCTCAATGCCACTGATGACACCATCGACGATGCGCACAATCTTGTTTGTTGCATTTGCCACACCACTCTCATGAGTTACAACGACAATGGTCATACCCTGCTCACGGTTCAACTGCTGCAGCAACTGCATCACCTCAACACTGGTCTTAGAGTCGAGCGCACCCGTAGGTTCGTCGGCAAGGATAATCTTCGGTTGTGTTATCAGCGCACGCGATATCGCCACACGCTGCTTCTGACCACCCGACATCTCATTGGGATAATGCTCAGCCCACTGTGCCAGTCCCAGTCGGTCGAGATACTCCATAGCCATCTGATGGCGCTTGCGGCGTCCTACCCCCTGATAATATAGAGGCAGTTCCACATTCTCAACAGCTGTCTTAAACGGTATGAGGTTGAACGACTGGAATATAAATCCAATCATCCTGTTGCGATACTCAGCTGCCTTGCGCTCACTAAGGTTCCATATCTTAGTGCCTGCAAGCATGTATTCGCCAGAGTCGTAGTTGTCGAGTATTCCTAATATATTTAATAATGTGGACTTACCCGAGCCCGACTGTCCCATTATAGACACAAACTCGCCCTCTTCAATATCGAGGTTGATGCCCTTGAGCACATGCAGCGGCTGCGCACCATAGTAGGTTTTGTTTATATCTTTTAAGTGAATCATATCTTTTTTGTTTTTTTAGAGTTTTATGGGGCTAGGATTTAATAGGATGGCCTAGGACGACCTAGGATAACCTAGGATTTCCTAGAATTTCCTAGAACTTCCTAAAGCTTCCTAGAATTCCCTACTACCTTAGACGCATAAACCGCGCTATTCGCTGCATTCAGCACCCAACTTTTCATATTCTTTAACAATATCGTCAATGCTGATACCTAAAAGTTGCATTCTACGGCGCAGTTCTGGCATCGTCTGCTCCATAAACTCCTTGCGGCGCACCTTCAGAATCTGCTTCTTTGCACCAGGCGTAACGAAGTAGCCCATGCCACGCTTGATATAAATTATCTCCTCGCGCGCCAGTTCCTCGTATGCCTTTACAGCTGTATTGGTGTTCACCTGAAGCAGCACTGCATATTCCCTCACACTCGGTATGCGTTCGTCATCACCATACTTGCCAGCCAATATTTCATCGCACAGACGGTCTGCCATCTGCAAGTATATAGCTTTATCGTTTGAGAATATCATACGTTAATCCATTTATTGTTAATAACCTGCATGCCGCAGAATGTTTTATAGGCACGCCAATAAGAAAAAACCGTAACACCCAACTGCACTGGCAGTACAAGGAGTGCCTTTAATCCGATATGGTGGTCTGGCATAAAGAAATCAAGACCTTCAAGGGAGAAATGCGCCCAAACAAGCATCACCACTATCACCACAGCCGTTGTCAACAGCCACTGATTGCGAGTGAGCAACGTTCCGGCAAGCAAATAGACCGACTGCATCATAACAATTGTGAGCCACATGGTAAAAAGACAGTAGCATTTCATTGCCAAAGAACTATCTTCGAAATTAAGTTGAGAAGGCATCTCAAACATCCTTACTGTAACGCTGCCAACAGCAGGAATGCCGATTATCTTACACAGAAGGAATCGGAGCACGTCGGAAAACATCACCGCTGCCAGATATACAAGCGACATGACCACCGTAACCCAAAGCACACGGGTAACGAATTTCTCCAGATGAGTGGCCGGTTGCACCAGAACACCTATCTTCTGCTGCTTTGTACGCATGTTGAAGAACACGAAACTGCCCACAACGATGAAGAACAGCCAATAGCCAATAAAGGCCACACCTCCTGAAAAATTAAGACAAGCCTTATATTCCAGTCCCTTATCAAAGAAATAATTTGTATGTCCAGCCAGTGCCGTCATGTTTTCTATAGTATATAAAGCATTTACAATTCTAAAGGCATGCGAAGAAAACATTACGAATGCCAGCACGAAAAAGAACACCAGCGTTGTCTTTCTGTTGGCAGCAATATCGTAGCGCACCACGTTCTTGAATCTTTCCCAGTTGAAATTATTGTTCATAACAGCCAGTTTTTAAATATTGACAATCTTATTACATATCACCTGCGAGCGACAGAAGAGGCGGTAGCTTGCCCAATAGTTGAACACCGTAAGCAACAGACAGACACTCGTTACAATATATGCCGTTGTCGTCAGCCCGTCCGACTTAACCAATGGATCGATATCAACATAATAGTTGAACAGAGCCAACAGCGGAGATACAGCATAGCACACCACCGTTGTCAATATCCAGTTGAACTTCCTGAAGAACACGCCACCAAGCAGATAGACGCTATGACTATACAGCGCAACCGAAGTCACCATGATTACAGCATACACTATCTCCATGTCGAAGTTGCCATTCGGATTATTAAAACTTGCCATGCCAAGCATTTTAAAATGAAATGACAGCACCGAACCGCACGCATTGCCATGGATAGAAAGGCAGAATATGGCACGCAACAAATCGGCAGTAATCATTGCAAGGCAGAAGAACAAGAAGAAGCCCAGTGTACACCACAGGAAGCGTGAAAGAAATTTCTCTAAGTTGCTCGACGGCAGCGAAAGAAATGCTATGCGCTGCTGTTTGGTCTTCATGTTGTTTGCCATAAAGCACCCGCCAATGCCCATGAAGAATATGAAGCAAAAAAGGGTCAGCGCCCAACAAGTCTCGTTATACTTACGAATATCATAATGATATTGAATATCATATTCACCCATATTGTCTAATCTGCCACCAAGCGAATTTACAATATAGATAGTGGTGAGCGCGAATGCCATTCCGAGCGTCAGGCGCAGCGATGTCTTCCACTGCAACACGTTGTCAGCCTTCAGCGTGAGCCAGAAACGCGATAAATCAAAGTGTTTCATCCTTCTGCCCTCCCCTATTTGTTTTCTTTTGTGATGTAAGTGAACAACAGCTCCAGGTTCAGCTGCGTCTCTGCACTGCCTTCCTTACGGCGGGCAATGACGGCATTTCCCTGCAATGATGGTTCGGCATAAAGCACATCTCCGTCCATCTCACCAGGCTGGCGATACTCAAACGAATATTTGTTGCAGATGTCAGCCACCGACTCGTTCATCAGAATATTGCTCTGACTGATAATCAGGATATGGTCGAGCAAAGCCTCCACGTCGTGCACCTGATGAGTGGAGATGATGAGGGTGCGATCGTCGGTCATGTTTTGCGCCACCACGCGGCGGAACTGAGCCTTCGATGGTATGTCAAGTCCGTTGGTAGGTTCGTCCATGAGCAACAGACGAGTGCCGGCAGCAAGTGCAAAACTCATATACACCTTTTTCTTCTGACCCATCGACAGTTCGTTGAGCTTAAGCTTCAGCGGCAGTTCAAAGTCGCGCAGACAGTTGTCCAGCACCTCACGATTGAACTTAGGATAAAATGGTTCATAAAGACGCACATAGGCATCGAGCGACATTGCAGGCAGGTCAAACTCCTCTGGCACAATGAATATCTCCTGCAGCATCTCCGCACGGCGCAGACTGCTCTCGAATCCGAGAGTTTGGATGCTGCCGCCCTTTGGTCGCAGCAGTCCGCTGATGAGATAAAGCAGTGTTGACTTTCCTGTTCCGTTCTTCCCCAGAAGTCCGTAGATTCTGTTCTGCTCTAAAGAAAGACTGAAGTCATTGAACACATAGTCTTTCTGACCTGCATACTTGAAGTTAATTTTGTTGATTTGTATCATAATATTTTTGTGTTTGGTTGTTTATTCTGAATACTTGCTTGCCGACTGTATTGGTGTACTACCTTATTAGTACACTGCAAAAGTAATATATTTCGGTTTATTGTGCAAGCATTTCGCCTTTTATTTTCACAAAAATACGCATTTTAACATTTCCACATTATTATATAAAGGTAGCAAACCAACAGACATTTCTAACCTGAATAGACTTCCATGCCGCACTTAAACAAGGCAATCCATCCAAAAGTGAACACAAAAAAAGAGAGGGATGTGACCCTCTCTTTTTAGTTATCGGCAAAACCCTTTGCCTACTTTATCTCTTCTCCATTGATAACAAGGTCTTTCACCTGACAGTTCTCAATGACAGTCTTGTCGAAAGCCTTCTTCTGGTCCTGGATGTCGCAACCCTCAAAAGTGAAGTCAACAAGACGGTACTTGTCAGACTTACCCACATCGAAGAAGTTCTTACACTCCATCTTAATGTTCTTTATCGTGATATTGTTACATGTTGACAAAGGCATGTCGTCGCGCTTCTCTGGTTTGAAGAACTGTGTCCATGGACGAACAACAAGGAAGCTTGAGCAGTCGCCCGTCAGTCCCTCAACCCTCACATACTCATAGTGCTGCGGTGTGTCAGGACGCATCTTGAGCCACAGCACGCGGTTTGCCTGTGTCACGGTGCAGTTGCGGAGTATCACATTACGGTCGTGCAAACTCTCGCTACCAAGTGTCAAGCAACCGTGCACCTTTCCATATGTACAGTTCTGTATGATGATATTGTTGCAAGGACCGTTGTTCGGGTCTTTGTCTGCCCATGTACCCTTACCGCCTTTCAGCACTACGGCATCGTCGCACACGCTCATATAGCAACCATTTATCAGCACGTTGTCGCACACGTCAATGTCGATAGCGTCAGAACTTGGCGCTC
Organism: Prevotella sp.; assembly: GCA_045602085.1. GTDB lineage: Bacteria > Bacteroidota > Bacteroidia > Bacteroidales > Bacteroidaceae > Prevotella. The sequence goes on from JAZSAV010000031.1 coordinate 122,806, forward strand.
CACGCTTAGGGTCAACAGGAGTAACGCCGCTGTTAGGAGCGTAGATATAGCAATCGAGATAACGCACATACTCGCACTTATAGAGATGGTTAGTCCAGAACGGACTGTTTATAAGATGCACGTCCTGCACCGTCACGTTCTTACAATTTGATATATATACCAGACGCGGGCGCATTGCCTCCAGGTTTGTACACTGGCGGTTGAACTTACGGCGAATCCAGAACTCCTCCCAGTAGTTATGACCGTTGCCGTTGATTGTTCCCTTGCCGGCAATAGTAAAACCATCGATGCCATCAGCATTTACCAAGGCTGCAAAATAGTTGAGCGTCTGACCCTCCATACGGGTCTTCAACAGTTTGAAGTTGCTGATACGATCGCTGCCCAGCAGCACGCCACCCTCCTCTACATACAGATGAGTACCCTGCTTAAAGAAGATAGAACCACTCTGGAACACACCCTTTGGCACAACAATAACACCGCCGCCCTCTGAAGCTGCAAGGTCGATGACTGCCTGAATCTTTTCTGTCTGAATGAGAGTAGGGTCATATCTCACTCCATAGTCGGTAATAACATACTTCTTGCCAAGTTTCTCTACGTCAACCTTGGTTGTATCACTAAACCATGCAGGGATTGGAGTTCCGTCTGGGAAGAGGTCAACCTGCTTTTTCTTCTTTGCTCCCATCATTGTCACGCACACCATGAGCAATGACAGTGCCAATGTCAATTTTAATTTCATTGTTGTTTATTGTTATTGAGTAGTTATTAAATAGTCAGCAATATTTTCTGCAAAGATAATCAATAAATATGAAATGAGCAAAAAAAAGGCGAACTTCTCAGCCCGCCTACTTTTTACCTAAAATTACTAACTAAAACTATTACTAACTAAAACAGTTAAATTATTAACCTTTTTATTTTTTAAATATATTGATAGTTTGTTTTCGTTTGCAAAGGTAGTATCTGTGCGCCTAAGTATATTAGTACTTTTGTACGAAAGATTGTAAATTCGTTCAAAAGCTTGCTTTCGTACATATTTTATCATTATTCTTGTAGCAAAAGAGGGTTTTTATCGTCTAACGAGGTACGAAATCGGATTTTTTTATATAAATTTGCACCACACATAATTAATAAATTAAAGTAAAACGATGAAAGAATTTTTGAAAATGGCTCTTGCCACAATCGTTGGCATTGTCGCCCTTTCGGTTATTATGGGTATTTTTAGCATCATATCCCTCATTGGAATGATTGCTTCAAGCGAGACAACAACCGTTGTCAAGGAAAACTCTGTGCTGTCAATAACTCTTGACGGTGCACTTCAGGAACGTGCCAAAGAAGATCCGTTCGCACAGTTCACTGGTCAGGAGACCGGCGCCATGGGTCTGGATGACGTTCTCAACGCAATAGAAAAAGCCAAGGACGAGGAAAACATAAAAGGTATATACATCGAGGCTGGTATGTTCTCACCTGACGCGCCTGCTTCATCACAGGCCATTCGCAACAAACTTGTTGATTTCAAGGAGAGCGGCAAGTGGATTGTTGCTTACGGCGAGCAGTTTACCCAAAGCGCATATTATATCTGCTCTGCAGCCAACAAGATTTATCTCAACCCGCAGGGCATGGTCGATTGGCACGGTATGGCTTCTCAGCCAATGTTCTTCAAGGACCTGCTGGCTAAGTTCGGCGTCAAGGTCCAGCTTACAAAGGTGGGCAAGTACAAGAGTGCGCCTGAGATGCTTACAGCCGACGGCATGAGCGAGCCTAACCGCGAACAGGTGAGCGCATACATCAACGGCATCTGGGACGTAATGCTCGAGGACGTTTCAAAGAGCCGCAACATCAGCAAGGACTCTCTGAACAAGTATGCCGACAATTTCCTCGGCTTCGCTCCGCAGGAAGACCTGCTGAAGATGAACATCGTTGACTCTCTGCTTTATACAGATGAGGTGAAGTCGGTTATTAAGAAGATGCTTGCCATCGAGGAGAGCGAGAGCATCAATCAACTCTCTATCGGCGACATGGGCAATCTGCCGGCAAAAGACAACAAGGGCGAGGAGATTGCCGTTTACTATGCTTACGGCGATATCGTTGACACAAATACAGGCGGCATCAACAGCGATGCTTGCATTGCCGGTGATGTTGTATGCAAGGACATCGAGGACCTCGCCAACGACGATGACATCAAGGCAGTTGTACTCCGCATCAACTCTGGCGGCGGTAGCGCATACGCTTCTGAACAGATTTGGAATGCCATCTGCAAACTCAAGGAGAAGAAACCTGTTGTTGTTTCAATGGGAGGCTATGCTGCATCGGGAGGCTATTATATCAGTTCGCCAGCCAACTATATCTTTGCTGAGCCAACAACACTGACCGGCAGCATCGGTATCTTCGGCATGTTCCCTGACTTCAGTCAGCTGCTTACCGAGAAGCTCGGCGTAAAGTTTGACGAGGTAAAGACAAACAAGATGGCAGGTTTCGGCACTATGGCACGTCCGTTCAACGAGGAAGAGATGGCACTGCTCAACGCTTATGTTGGCAGAGGCTATGAACTGTTCCGCAAGCGCGTGTCTGACGGTCGCAATATGCCTGTCGATTCTGTAGAGAACATCGCACAAGGCCGAGTATGGTTGGGCAGCGACGCCCTCGATATCAAGCTCGTTGACGAACTGGGCGGTATCGACAAGGCCATTGCAAAGGCTGCCGAACTGGCAAAGCTTGAGGAGTACCACACCGCTTCTTATCCTGCAGCACCGGGATGGATGGAGCAGCTAATGGCAAAGACCAGCAAGAACAACTATCTTGACGAGCAGATGCGCGAGACTCTCGGCGAGTACTACCAGCCATTCATGTTCGTAAAGAATATCAAGAAGCACAACGCCATCCAGGCACGCATGCCTTATATGGTAGTTATCAAGTAAACAGGAGCAGAAGTGGAAGGAGATTTCATCAAGATAAACGACTGGCTGCGACCCTTTAGCTGGATTTACGGCTTGGGGGTGAACATCAGGAACATACTCTTTGAGATAGGTCTGCTGAAGAGTCGCAGCTTCAACATTCCCATAATATCCGTGGGAAACATCACAGTGGGAGGCACCGGCAAGACTCCTCATGTGGAGTATCTCATTGAACTGCTCAAGGACCAGTTCAATGTTGCCGTGCTCAGCAGAGGCTACAAACGGAAAAGTCGCGGGTTCGTGCTCGCCACCAGCCAGTCAAAGGTGACGGAGATTGGCGACGAACCGTATCAGATGAAACTCAAATATCCCGATGTCACGGTGGCAGTAGATAAGAACAGATGCCACGGCATCGAACAACTGATGGACGACAGGGTGGCAAAAGACATCGACGTCATCCTGCTCGACGATGCCTTCCAGCACAGATATGTGAAACCGGGTATCAACATACTGCTCGTTGACTACCACCGACTGATTATCTACGACACGCTGCTGCCGGCCGGCCGACTGCGCGAACCGCTGTCAGGAAAGAACAGGGCCGACATCGTTATCGTGACAAAATGCCCCTCAACGCTCAAGCCGATGGAGTTCAGGGTGCTGACAAAGGCAATGGAACTATACCCCTATCAGCAACTGTTCTTCACAAGCATCGGCTACAAGGACCTTATTCCTATCTACTGCGGCGACAACCGTCCGCTGGCATCAATAAAGCCAAACGAGAACATACTGCTGCTCACCGGCATCGCATCGCCAAAGCAGATGATTGTCGATTTGGAACCATACTCAAAGAACATCACCAGTCTTGAGTTTGAAGACCATCACCAATTCAAGCCTAAAGACATCGAACTGATAAACGAGACGTTTGCCGCCATGCCTTCGCCAAAGTGCATCATCACCACCGAGAAGGACTCCGCAAGAATCTTCGGACTGGAAGGACTGAGCGATGAAGTAAGGCACAACATCTACGCACTGCCAATAGAGATAAAGTTCATAGAGGAACAAGAAGAATTATTCAACGAAAAAATCATAGGTTATGTACGAAAAAATTCAAGAAACAGCATCCTGGCTAAAGCAACGGATGACCACAAGTCCAAAAACAGCAATAATTCTGGGCACAGGACTGGGACAATTAGCTTCAGAAATAACTGACAAGTACGAAATAGAATACAAGAGCATACCCAACTTCCCCGTGTCAACGGTTGAGGGACATAGCGGCAAACTGATTTTCGGCAAGCTTGGCAACAAGGATATCATGGCCATGCAGGGACGCTTCCACTATTACGAGGGCTACTCAATGAAGGAGGTGACATTCCCTATACGCGTAATGTACGAATTGGGCATACAGACTCTCTTCGTGTCTAACGCATCGGGCGGCATGAATCCAGAGTTCCAGATTGGCGACCTCATGATAATCACCGACCACATAAACTTCTTCCCAGAGCACCCGCTGCGCGGAAAAAATTTCCCTACAGGTCCGCGCTTCCCTGACATGCACGAGACCTACGACCTCAAGCTCATTGCCGAAGCAGAGAAAATTGCAACCGAGAAGAGCATCCGCATCGTCCATGGTGTTTATGTGGGCGTTCAGGGTCCTACCTTTGAGACTCCGGCAGAATATAAGATGTACCACCGATTGGGCGGCGACGCAGTGGGCATGAGCACCGTGCCAGAGGTTATCGTGGCTCACCACTGCGGCATCAAGACTTTCGGTATCAGCATTATCACCGACCTCGGACTGGAAGACCAGCCCGTAGAGGTGAGTCATGAGGAGGTGCAGATTGCTGCCAACAAGGCTCAACCGCTGATGACGGAGATTATGCGTGAGATGATTAACAGAGCGTAATCTTAGTTTATGAGTTGGTGAGTTGGCTAAAAACTCAAAAACTAAAAAAATCAAAAACTCAAAAACTAAAAAAATCAATACATGGAAATATCAAAGCTTGGAGAGTTCGGTCTTATCGAACATCTTACAAAAGACATAAAGACACAAAATGAATCAACACAGTACGGCGTGGGCGACGACTGCGCCGTACTGCACTACCCAGCCAGTCAGGTACTCGTAACGAGCGACCTGCTGATGGAGGGTGTACACTTCGACCTCACATATACCGACCTGCGCCATCTAGGCTACAAGGCAGCCATGGTCAACCTCAGCGATGTGTTCGCCATGAACGGCACACCTCGCCAGCTTGTTGTTAGCATTGCACTGAGCAAGCGTTTCACAGTGGAGGACATGGAGCAGTTCTACGAAGGACTGCGCGCCGCCTGCAACAAGTGGAATGTTGACATTGTGGGTGGCGACACCACATCGTCGTTCACCGGTTTGGCCATCAGCATCACCTGCATCGGCGAAGCGGCAAAGGAGGATATCGTATATCGTAATGGGGCAAAGGAGACCGACCTCATCTGTGTTTCCGGCGACCTGGGAGCGGCTTACATGGGTCTGCAACTGCTGGAGCGCGAGAAGAGCGTGTATTATCAGCAGGTGGAGGAGGCCAAGCGCAAAGGCAACAAGAAGGAACTGGAGAATCTGGCGCAGTTCCAGCCCGACTTCGCAGGCAAGGAGTATCTGCTGCAGCGCCAATTGAACACCGAAGCTCGCGGCGACATCATCAGCCGACTGAAAGAGGCTGGCATCAAACCTACTGCCATGATGGACATCAGCGACGGACTGTCAAGTGAACTGATGCACATCTGCAAGCAGAGCAACGTGGGTTGCCGCATTTTTGAGAAAAACCTGCCTATCGACTACCAGACGGCAGTGATGGCTGAGGAGATGAACATGAACGTTACCACTTGTGCCCTGAACGGAGGCGAGGACTACGAACTGCTGTTCACCGTGCCCATCGGCGACTATGCCAAGATTGAGGGCATGGACGACATCCGCCTCATCGGTCACATAACAAAGAAAGAGCTTGGTTGCATGCTCGTAACGCGCGACGACAACGAGTTTGAACTGAAGGCTCAGGGCTGGAATCCGTTGAAGGACTAAACAAGCCTCGCCTTAAAGTCCTCTCTCCCTCTCGAGAGGGAGAGAGGAAGAAACGAAATAAACAAAACAGGAAAAAATGAGAAATCGCATTTTATTTTTGATGATATTCTCGCTATTATTCCCATTAGGAATGAGTGCCCAGACCATTAATGCGGAAATAGAGATTCTGGGGGAAGACATTGATAGCTACGGAAGAACTTCTGCCTATCAAAGTCATAAGGTCTATCTCAACACAACTTCATCGGTCAAAGCCCATAAATGGTTATACAAACTTCCTTTGGCATCAGGAGAAGATACCTTAATCGCCACATCGGAAGAGACGGTTTTCAATATTCCTGCAATAACAAACCTTTATAAATACAAGCACAGAGGCAAAAGTGAGATACAAGGTGAAATATTATTTACGGGGTTGGTTAACGACATAGAAATTAAAGAAACGTGTAATATAATATTAGAATTAAAGCCGCAAATCATATCTGCTGAGATAGTCGAGAGAACCGAATGCTCATTGGAAAACGAGTTTTACAGTTTGACAATCAAAGTAAAATATGAAGGAGCCAACCATATCGAAGCCTTTTTAGAGGAAGAAGACAGTCCATATATAACAATGTACACCTCGACAATTCCTCATGAAACGGACATCAAAATAAACAACATTAATGGTTGGGGATGGGCAAATATAGAATTATCTACAGATAATGAATATGGCAAAGATACTTTTATTATTGAACTCCCCAGCGTCTTAACCAACAATATAAATAGCGCGACTTCAAACGATAATCTTTGCATAAAGATTATTGGCAATGAATTGTTTGTTGAAACAGACGTTCCATGCAGCATGAATTTAAACGATATTTCTGGAAAATTGATACAACAGACAAAAAACAACAGAATAGATATCAGTTCTCTACCAAAAGGAGTATATATAATAGCAATAAGAACAGGCAAGGGAACAATTATTAAAAAGATTGCGTTATAAGATTCCCCTCGCCTAAACAGCACATTTGCAAATAAACATATTTGCAAATAAAAATTAATTTAACAGAGGGAGTGGGTAAAACAACAAATTCGCTATTATTTGTTTTTCTTTTGAACACAACAACGCGTTGATGAGCTGATGTGAATCATTTGACGATTCTGACGAACTTGACGATTTTGATGACGTGTTGTTGAGCAGTTGCTTAATTCGTTTTTCAAAATAAAAATCAGTTTAATCAGCCGTTCTGTATCAAGACACCCGTAAATATTCGCCCCGACTCAATGCCCAGACGACGAGCAGAGAAATAATCGGAGTGCTGAGTGTAGGTGCAGATGCCGGAAACAAAGATATTCTCCGACAAGACGCCATGACCAAGCAGCTGGAGACGGTTGCACTCCCAAAGGTCAACGTGCCACTTCTCCCCTATCCTGCGGGCAATGCTCTGCATGGGGAAGGCCTCCTCGGCAAACTGACGATAAACCTCGTCGCCCACCTCGAACTTGTCGAGAGAGATGCCAGGACCGATACATACCTTCAGCGCAGCAGTATTTGTGCCGTAAGCAAGAGCCATGGCCTGCAATGCTTTCTCCACTATTCGAGCCACCGTGCCACGCCAACCGGCATGAACCACACACGAAGCCTTATGTTCTACATCATATATAATTATAGGTATGCAGTCGGCAGTTGACACTCCTATACATATCCCCTTAACATCGGTCATCAGTGCATCTACCCCTTCAAGCAACATGGCTCGGGTAGATTCTGATAATGAGAAAAAATCTTCTGCTATCTGCCTCACCTGCGTCTGGTGAGTCTGGTGCGGCAAGACCAAGCGGTCTTCACCCACACCCAATAAACCGCAAAGTTTCTTTTTGTTGGCAGCAACAGCCTCAGCGCTGTCTCCGCAATAAGGATTGATATTAAAAGAACCATAGTTGCCAACGCTGCAACCTCCATGACGTGTGGTACTAAAGGCAACTACATTGTCGGGAAAATCGAAATAGGTAAGCATAGGGAATTAAAAATTCTTAGTCAGCTTCCTCGTATTCAAAATCCTCAAAGTCTTCGATATCCTCAATATCCTCATCGTCGATATACTCGATATCGTCGTCCTCGCCCTCATCTGCCATCTCCTCATAGAAGCGGTTCATGTCTTTGTCGCGATGCACGAGAGTATCCTCAGCGATGACACCCTGTATCTTGTTGCTCTCGCTGTTCAGTTCCTTCCATAGGATATCCTTCAGTTCGTTGAGTCCTTGACCAGTTACGGCAGAGATGAAGACAACAGGGATATCGTCAGGAGTTGTCTCCTTGAGCATTTCTATGAGTTCGTCGTCGAGCAGGTCACACTTTGTCACTGCCAGCACGCGATGCTTGTCGAGCATCTCTGGGTTGAAGTTGCGCAGTTCGTTGAGCAATATCTCATATTCCTTCTTTATGTCGTCTGTATCGCCCGGCACCATGAACAGCAACAGCGAGTTACGCTCAATGTGGCGAAGGAAACGCAATCCCAGTCCCTTGCCCTCGCTTGCACCCTCAATGATTCCCGGAATGTCGGCCATGACAAACGACTTGTTGTCGCGGTATGCCACGATGCCAAGACTCGGTTCCATGGTCGTAAACGGATAGTTGGCTATCTTTGGACGGGCATTCGACAATGCCGATACCAATGTTGACTTTCCTGCATTGGGGAATCCCACCAAACCGACATCCGCCAGCAGTTTCAGTTCAAGAATAACCGTCATCTCCTGCATCGGCTCGCCCGGTTGCGCATAACGTGGCGCCTGGTTAGTGGCAGTACGGAACTGGAAGTTGCCCAGTCCGCCACGTCCGCCCTTCAGCAACACCACCTCCTGTCCGTCGTAGGTAACATCGCAGACATACTTTCCCGTCTCGGCATTATACACCACCGTTCCGCACGGCACCTCTATATAGACATTCTTGCCGTTGATTCCGTGGCACTTGTCGCGTCCGCCGTTACCTCCATGTTCTGCACGCACATGACGGTCGTAGCGGAGATGTAGCAGAGTCCAATAGTTATGGTTGCCGCGCAATATTACGCTTCCTCCATTTCCACCGTCACCGCCATCGGGGCCTCCATTTGGATTATACTTTACATGGCGCAAGTGCATAGAACCCTTACCACCCTTACCTGAGCGGCAATAGATTTTTACGTAATCGACGAAATTGGATTCTGACATATTTATTTAGTTAATGAGTTGACAAGTTGGCGAGTTGGTGAGTTGACAAGTTTATAAGTTATTTGCGGTAGCAAATTATTCGCATACGCTCATCAACCCGTCTTCACTCTTCATTCTTAATTTACCAATGCAATGAGTTAGATTGCATCTATCACCTGCTGTATATCACCGAAGATGCGGTCGAGAGTACCGAGGCCGTTGATGTGGTTATGGAGCCCTTCCTGCTTGTACCAGTCGATGAGCGGTGATGTCTGGTTGTGATAAACATCGAGACGTTTCTTTATTGTCTCTTCATTGTCATCGGCACGTCCGCTCTGCTGTCCGCGCTTTATAAGGCGTGTCATCAGTTCGTCCTCAGGCACATCAAGTTCAATCATTGCAGCCACCTTGTGACCGCGCTCGTCGAGCATCTTCTTCAGTGCCTCTGCTTGAGGGATGGTACGTGGGAAGCCGTCGAAGATTATTCCCTTGTGTTCCTTGCCGAAACTGTCGTAAACACCGGCGAGGATACTTATCATCAAGTCGTCTGGAATAAGCTGGCCATGGTCGATAAAGCTCTGAGCTATCTTTCCAAGTTCTGTACCATTCTTTATCTCCGCACGCAACACTTCGCCAGTAGAGATATGCCCTAGACCGTATTTTTCAATAATCAAATCACTCTGCGTCCCTTTACCTGAACCGGGAGCGCCGAATATAACAATATTTTTCATCCTGATTTTACCTTAAAATAATAAAGTTTAGTTATGGTTGTTGCTTATATATTCTTTCAATACATAAATATCTTTCAGTTGTCTGCCCTGCTGATCGTAGTCGAGGCCATAGCCCAAGATAAAGTCGTTTGGAATACTGAACGCCACATATTCGATGTTCAAATCTACCTTCAAGCGTTCGGGCTTAAGCAGCAGTGTGCATATATGCACCGACTCAGGACCTCTTGTGCCCAGACTTTCTATCATCTGCTTCATTGTCAGACCGCTTTCTATTATATCCTCAACGATAATTACCGTGCGACCGTTAAGGTCTTCGTTGATGCCCATCACCTCCTGGACTTTTCCTGTGGAGGTGGTGCCTTGGTAGGAAGCCAACTTGACAAATGATATCTCACAAGGTATCGTTATCTCGCGCATCAAGTCAGCAGCAAAGATAAACGAGCCATTGAGCACAGCAAGCAGCAACGGATTCTTGCCTGCCATGTCTTTGTTTATCTGTTCAGCAACAGTCTTTATCCGCTCTTTAATTTCCTTCTCTGGAATAAAAGGAACGAATTCCTTATCTTTTATCTTTACTGTTTCCATAATGGTTTAGCAAAATTTGGCACAAAGTTAATAAAAAAATATTTAATAGTCTGCTTTCAACTTAATTAATTTATAATATGCAATCAAATAGAATAGAACGACGACAATTTGATAACAAACAGAAGAAATAATTACACTTTCAGTAACAGATTTATTGCGGAAGTCATTTTTTTGTCTTATCTTTGTCCAATAAAAGAAACACTAAGTATGACTTATCAGAAATTAGACAAACTTGACAGGCAGATTCTGAAACTCATATCAGACGATGCCCGCATCCCTTTCCTTGAGGTAGCCCGCGAATGCAACGTGAGCGGAGCTGCAATACATCAGCGTGTGCAAAAGCTCACTTCCATGGGGGTGATAAAAGGTTCGCAGTATATCATCGACCCGGAGAAGATTGGATATGACACCTGTGCGTATATCGGGCTGAACTTGAAGCATCCCGAAAAATTTGACGACGTAGTAAAGAAACTGAAGACAATTCCGGAGGTTGTGGAATGCCATTATACTACCGGCAACTACGATATGTTCATCAAGATATATGCAACAAACAACCATCACCTGCTGGACATCATACACGACCAGCTGCAACCGCTCGGACTGGCACGTAGCGAGACCATCATCTCGTTCAACTCTGCCTTCGACCGCCAGTTGCCTGTCATCGATGTCTGTGAAGAGGAGTAAACAACTGTTTTCCTTTAGTTGATTTTAGTATGATTAATGTCATTGCTGCCGTGGCACGCAATCGGGCCATTGGCTTTGAGAATAAACTCATATACTGGCTCCCCGATGATTTGAAACGTTTTAAGGCACTTACCAGTGGACACACCATTATCATGGGGCGCAACACATTCCTCTCGTTGCCCAAAGGGGCATTGCCCAACAGGCGCAACGTGGTATTGAGTCGCACTTGTGCAGAGTTTCCTGGTTGTGACACTTATGTTTCGCTCGACGAGGCTCTTAAGCATTGTGCTTCCGACGAAGATGTATATATAATAGGTGGTGCGTCGGTTTATGAACAAGCGCTTGCCTTTGCCGACAGATTGTGCCTGACGGAGATTGACGATACTCCAGACAATGCTGATGCCTTCTTCCCTGATTACAGCGGTTGGAAAGAGGTTTGGCGCGAGGAACACAGCAAGGATGAGAAACACGAATACGACTTTGCATTCGTGGATTACACTAAATAGTATTTATACGTCAACGATTGTTGATAACAAACAACGAATTAAACGAATTTGACGACGAGTTGATGAGCAGATGCGAATAATTTTCATCTGTCTTTCTATCTAAAATAAATTCGTCCAATTCGTTTAATTCGTTGTCGTAAAAAATATATGTCTTTATGTAAACAGTATTATACTGACACAACAGCCTTAATGTGTGGCCATGGGTCATAATCCGTAAGTTGGAAGTCCTCGTATTTGAAGTCGAAGATATTCTTCACATCAGGATTGATGAGCATCTTTGGCAACGGACGCGGTTCACGTGTAAGTTGCAACTTCGCCTGTTCCAGATGGTTCAGATACAAGTGTGTATCGCCAGTGGTATGGATAAAATCGCCGGCTTTCAATCCGCTAACCTGTGCCATCATCTGCAGCAGCAGAGCGTATGATGCTATGTTGAAAGGCACACCAAGGAATGTGTCTGCAGAACGCTGGTAGAGCTGAAGACTAAGACGGCCGTCGGCAACGTAGAACTGGAACATGGTGTGGCAGGGAGGCAGTGCCATGCGGTCAACCTCGGCAACGTTCCATGCACTCACAATCATTCGGCGCGAGTCAGGGTTGTTCTTCAGTTGGTCAACGATGCCCTGTATCTGGTCGATAGTGCCACCGTTATAGTCGGGCCATGAACGCCACTGATGACCATAGACTGGTCCCAGTTCACCGTTCTCATCGGCCCATTCGTTCCAAATCCTCACACCGTTGTCCTGCAGGTACTTCACGTTTGTGTCGCCATTCAGGAACCACAGCAGTTCGTGTATGATAGACTTCAGATGCAGTTTCTTTGTTGTAAGCAGCGGGAAACCGTCTTCCAGGTTGAAGCGCATCTGGTTTCCGAAGATGCTTATCGTACCAGTGCCTGTGCGGTCGCCCTTTTGTGTGCCCTCCGTCATGATGCGGTTGAGCAGGTCTAAGTATTGTTTCATATGTTTTTTAGTTGACGAGTTGACAAGTAAATAAGTTGACAAGTTGACGAGTGAACAAGTTGACGAGTTATTTGCAGAAGTTGACGAGTTGCTTGTACTTGATTCTAATGTCCCTTAACTTCTCAGTGAGCAAAGCGAACGATAACTTCCTTTAACTCCTTTAACTACATAAAGAGTCATCGCATACTCCTTATTCTCCACTCCTGCGGATACATGTTGTTCGTGCGGTTGCCGATATTCTTGACGAATCCCAACGGTGCACCTTTGTATGTAAGGAGTACAAATCCGCGAGGCGTATCGCCTGGCAATACAACAGCATCACGCTGCAGGTATTTGATAGCCTGTTCGTAGTCGAGTTCTGCTGTGGCAAAGGCACTGCGGTTGAGTGCTGTCGATAGAGCCAGCGACTGGTCGGGAATGAAGTCCTTGCCTTTCACTGTGCCCATCTTGATTCCGGCATGCACAATTCTCAATCGGTCGGCAGCCGTCTCATACTGTTCTGCCATGGCTTTCGCTATGGCAATGATGTCGTTGTCGTGGGTGTGTATGCTGAAGTTGTCTGGCTCTGCAAGATACTTCCTCGCATCAATGCCGAGCTTTAGCGGTTTTGCTTTCGCACGTTTTCCGCCGCGGTTTCTTACTGCCAGCGGTGCTTGCGTGGGCGTTAGTACTGCCATGAACAGTCCCTCGCCTCGAGTGCAACCGGGTATGAAGCGATAAACAGGCATGTCTAAGCCTTTTACCAGCGAACCGTTAATGCCCCATTCCTTTTCTATATCTATTGGCAGCACCTCAGCACCCAGTTCCTCGCATATCCACGCCACATTCTCTTCGTTCTCTTTGGCGTTGAATGTGCATGTAGAATATATCAGCATACCGTCATCATTCAGGCACTTCCATGCCTCACTAACTATCTCGCGCTGCAGGTTGCGGCAGTTCTCTACGTTCTGCACGCTCCACTCGCTTATTGCTCCCTCATCCTTTCGGAACATGCCCTCGCCGGAACAAGGCACGTCGCACAGAATCACATCGAAGGTCAGACCGCTACGGGCATAGTCCTTTGGGTAATTGTTTGTAACAATAATATTAGGATTGCCCCATTTCTGAAGATTCTCAGCCAGTATCTGCGCACGAAGGCGTATAGGTTCGTTACTCATCAGAGTGCTTCCCTCCGGCAATGCCTCCAATGCAGCTGTTGATTTTCCGCCTGGTGCAGCACACATGTCAAGCATGCGTACAGGGCGGTTGATATACTGGCGCAGCGCATGATGGACAAACATTGACGATGCCTCCTGAACATAGTAATAGCCGGCATGCAACAGCGGGTCGAAGGTAAAAGCAGGTCTCTCGCTCAGATAGTATCCGCAGTCGCACCACGCTATCCTTTCCCCCTCAAACGGAGTGTCGTCACCACACTTGCTCCTGTTCATGCGTACGCTGACAAGTGGAGGCGACTGCAAACCATCTACAAACCTGTTGTATAGGTCGTCGCCCATCAGTTGTGCCGTGTATTTTGTAAAACTTTCAGGAAGAATCATCAGTTTGTTCGTTTACAGATTGCAAATTTAGAAAAAAAATTGCATCTTTGCAACTAATTGGCAACTTGTTGCGTCTAACGAATATAAATAAACGAAAACAAAACAGATATGAAGAGATTTCTCATAGCACTAATGGCAATGATTATGCTGGCGGCACAACAGCCGGCAGTGGCTCAGAATCACCGTTCGACACCAAGGACTGCAGCGCAGGCGAAATCATCTGATGACACAACTGCCCTTGAGGCTTTTTCCGATACCACAGGCACAAGCAGCGTGGTTGACGATACTGTACAAAGCACATACAGCACCTATCATGTGAGTATCGACCAAGATGATGTCGATCCGAAATTCCTCGGTATCTTAGACTCCATGTTCGAAAGTCTTGCCGGCGGCATGATGTTGGCACTCATCATCACCGTGATAATCTTTGTCATTGCGCCGTTGGTAATATTGTTCCTGATATTCTATTTCATATATAAATACAGGAAACAGAAACTGCAACTGGCGGAGACGGCAATGAAGACGGGACAACCAATACCAACCGAGCTGGCAAAGAAACCATCTGTCAACGACGAAGATGCATGGGCAAAGGGTGTAAAGAAAGTGGCTCTCGGTGCGGGACTTATCGCCTGCTGCTGGGTTCTGGATTTCGAATTGGGTATTGCCGCAGGTTATATTTTCTTATTCTATGGCCTGGGTTTGATGGTGATTGCCAAGACTACAACGAAAAAGAAGAACACTCCTCTTGATATCAATGATGAAGAAGAGACCTCACTCTCCAATAGAGATGAGACACCTAATTAATAATTAAGCATTAACATTATAAACATGAGCGATTACAAAAGATTGACACTGTCCAACGACAAGAAACTCGGTGGCGTATGTGGCGGAATAGCAGAGTATTTTGATATAGACCCGACACTGGTAAGAATAGGCTATGCTGCTCTTACTCTGTTCACTGCTTTCTGCGGAATAATACTTTATCCTATTCTCTGGATAATTATGCCTGAGAAAAGATAAAATAATTGTGGATGAGAGATGAGCGACATATCACTGGTTACTCAGGTGGCAATATTCGGAAACAAGAAGGCATTTGACCAACTTGTTCGTAAATACCAGTCGCCTGTGCGCAGGTTTTTCCTAAACCAAACGCTTGGTGATGTTCAGCTCAGCGACGACCTTGCACAAGATACTTTTATCAAGGCATACACCAATATAGCCAAGTTCAGGGGACTATCTAGTTTCCAGACTTGGCTGTTTCGCATCGCTTACAATGTGTTTTACGACTATACGCGCACGCATCACGCCACACACGACGTAGAGGATATGGCATACAAGACTGCTGGCGAAAGGGTTGACACCAACCTGAAGGTGGACGTTTATTCAGCCTTGTCGCTGTTGAAGAAAGACGAACGCCTGTGTATCACGTTGCAACTGATTGACGGTTATCCAATAGAAGACATATCTAAGATTACAGGCATGCCGGCAGGTACCATAAAGTCGCACTTGCACAGAGGAAAAGAGAAAATGGCAAACTATCTAAAACAAAACGGTTATGGCAGACAATGATAATATAATAGTAGAGAGATTCTTCAGCGAAATGTCGCAGACGGAGATTGCCGACAACGGCTTCAGTCACCGAGTGATGCGTTCTATCCCTTCGCGTACAGAACGGCTTGCACGTATGTGGACAATACTCTGCATAGCTGTTTCCGTTGCGCTGTTCTTCATCTTCGACGTGTGGAAGATAATTCTTCTCAACATCGAGATATTCCTGCGCACTCTGCCCACTGTCGAACTGTCGCCGTCGATGCTTCTCAATGCATTCGTTGTCTTTGCCGTAATCATCAGTGCCGCCGTTTATGCCACGATACAGCACGAGCGTCTTGACTTGTTTCGTGAGTGAAAGGATAAAGGATTCTTTATCACCTCGCCATTGAGAAAGGCATCGTCAGGGAATCTAACTTCCCTGATTCCTTGCCGTCAATGTTCAATGTATAAGACTTTCCCTTCTTCAGTTTCGGCGAAGAGAAGAACAGAGTGACACCGCCCATCGGGTAAGCGCGCATCGATTTGTAAGAACAGACGTCAGAAATGGAATATGTCTTGCCTTCGGCAATGTCGCTCATATACCACAATACCGACGGTTGGCGCGACTGAGTCTCTGGCATAGAATGTCTGCCGCCTACAGCAACTACCGTTCCACCGTTTACAAACAGGCGATAACCGCGCTCGTCGTCGCAGTCCAGTCCACCTTCAGGCATGCCGTTACCGCAGGCAAAGACATCGCCACCGTTGATAATCATATTGCAGTTGGAATCGAAAGCGTCGTTAATGATGGAATAGGCACGCACCACACCGCCGTTTATAACTAAGTCGCCTTGGGCATTTACCGCATCGTCGAAAGCAGCAACCTCAACCGTACCGCCGTCAATCTGCATCAGGAACTTCGACTCTATTCCCTCGCTCGATTCTCCGCCGCCTGCTCTAACAACCACCTGTCCGCCTCTTATATACATGTTTCTGCCAGCTGTCAGCGCCTTGTCTGAACTGAAAGAACAATCTACATTTAATGCACCGCCATGTATGTAAAGTTCGTCCTTGGCATTAACTCCCTTGCCCGACAAAGCCCTGACGGTTATCATGTTGCCGGCACGCAACATCATGCTTGCCTTACTCTTGATGCCAACCTTGTTGTTGCTCTGTACCGTTAAGGTTCCCTTTCCGCTGATGGCCAGTGAACCGGTACAGACAAAGGTTCCGTCAATCTTCAGTTTCTCCTTCATCTTAGGTTTCTTCATGCGCTGCCCATACATTTCGTGATAGTCGGCAGGATTCTCCTCGCCTTTCTGTTGCGGCATCATCATTGGCGGCATATTGCCATCCATTGCCGGCGGCATGCCTTGCGGACCACCCATGCCAGGACCGTCCATCATCATCGGCGGCATTTCCGGATTTGGACAATCAGACAGTTCGTTGACGCTACCCTCTGCCAATACTGCATAAACAGCTGTCTTGCTGCCAACTAATATAGCATCGCCACGCTTGCTTTTCAGAGTAAGATTATTGAGAAGCAGTTTCATCGGACTGCTGACATTAAACGACAGAGAACCGTTGTCAGTCTTTCCGCTTAACTCGAATGAAAGCGGTCTTTTGGCATCTGATGTTACATTAATATAAGCACCATCCTTTTCTATGCGAACATCGTTTGTCGCACCCTCCACTTGAACCTCATCTCCAGAGAAGCGAATCTTTATGGCATCGCCAAAATCGATGTTTTCAGCAAAATAGCAATGCAGGCTGTCCGCCTTGTCCTTGATCACCTTGTCATCTTCAGCGGGCACTTCTTTTGCAAAGTCAACACCATACCAGTTGAAACCTCCCATTCCTCCCATCGGCATCATTCCTCCCATCGGAGGCATGCCGCCAAAAGGCATTCCTTGTGGATTAGGACGCTGTGCATAAACGCTTATGCTCAAGCAGAGAAGGCATAGTGCCACTCCTATTATTCTTTTAGATATTCGCATAATCATAATTTTTCATTTATAAATCAAGTATAACAAATAATGAATCGCTGTTTGTCAGCAAAACACGATTCAGCAATTTGTTCCAACTGCAAATATACATGTTTCAACTATTTTCAGCAAATTATTAGGGAGAAAATAATTCTTTGATTTACAATTATTATTGTACTTTTCAAGCAAAATCAACAATAAACCAAATGAAAAAGAAGACAGCATTAATATTATTCATTTTGTCCAGCATTATATTGCTGCCATTGCTATTTTATTGCATTAAAATCGAAGAACAAACAAACTGTTTTGTAATATCAGTTTTATATATATTCTCGGCAATAAGTTTTTATCGGATAATGAAGTCCAACAAATAAGCGATACATATATTGTTTATGAACGATAAATTCTTACGCGACATTATCTCTTGCCGCTTAATGCAGGTTATCTGCACCCTGCTGTTGATAGGGAACGCCATTATCTTGTTGTTCTGTCTGGTTGGCGGAGAAGGACAAACGCTTTGTGCCCATAAAAACATAATGCGCATATTGTTGCTAGTGGCTTATTTCATAGACTTGTATTTTTATAAAAAAGGACGTTACAAAACGTGTATACCTGCAATAATCATTTTAGTGTTGTATTGTCTTTCTTAATTTTGGAATGCATAAATATACAATTGACCAAAAGTCCTGCAAAATAGCCGTGTAACCCCTGACTTTAGAGAACTGGCACTTCTCGATGCGAGAACTGGCATTTCATTGCCCGAGATCTGGCATTTTATTAAAAACAATCTGGCACATCCCTTTTTCAACAGTTCCCATTTGTGAAATGAAAAGTGCATAAACGGAATATTTATGCAATGATTTGGAATAAAGTTGTTGGAATTAACAATTAACTCATCCCGTTTTTTGTCATGACTTTAACGGGACACTAATGACATTTCTTTTATAATATTTTGTAGTTTATAAAAATATTCTTACCTTTGCCTTTGACTCAGTTAGCCAGTGGGCGATGGGGTCATTTTTTTGAAGAAGACGTTTACGAACGTTGTCTTTGACTGTCAAATCTCGCAAATTTGAATTCACTCTCAAAGAAACGGCAACGAAACGTCTACGTTGGGTTTATTGTACCCTGTTCCTGCCAATGGGCAGGAACAGATTATGTATAATATTCACGGCGTGGGCTAACTGCGTTGCTTATCCTTGGAGTGAAGGCAATGCGAGAGCCTGACAGTGGGGATGGGCGGAAGTAGAGACACCCACGTCTTTCATTTTTAACAATCCATTCAATTATTAATTTGCCAACTTTGGGTGTTCTATAGGCTTAATTTAAGAGAGCTATATGAGAAAATTTTTATTAACAGTTATCTGCTGTTTTGTTGCCCTAACGGTATTTGCAGACGATGACATGATGATTACCAGAGATGGAAATTTTATCAAAGTGAAGGTGTTAAAAATAAGTAGCACTGAAGTCGTTTTCATTGATTTGAAAAAGAAAAGACGAGGAGAACTAAAAGCACCAGCAGATTATATATATGCTATTTTAAAAGAAAAAGGTCATAACATTTTTTTTGATGAAGAAGGTAATCAAACAACATCTCCTGCAATAGAGATTAAAGATGACGAAAACTATTTGTTTCTAAACAATGGCAAGTTATTTCCTGTATATAATCTATCAGTGAATAAAGAAGAACTTACTTACCAATTAAAAGACAAGAAGAAAGCGCCATATTACAAATCCTCAAAAGCTGAAGTTTTTTTAGTTAGGTTTTCTGATGGTACTACGACGCTAATTAACAATAAATATACCGAGAAACAAAAACGGTTAAAACAAAGTCAGCAGACAACACAACAAACACAACCAATTGCACTCCCAACAAATCCAACAGCGACATTGCCTGTCAACAATGCCACATCTACAACCGCACAAACTAATGCCACGCCTAATAGCAACTTACTTGCATCTAATGTAGTGAATAAAACGTTCTCTCCTGCAACAAGTTTGTCTCCACAAGACATAGAAACGAAAATTAATGCAATTAACCCCTATACCTTATATCGCAAAGGTAGTATTGCAGAATATGCTTTTGAGAAAGAAGGCAAGCAAGTTAAATTTATGGGAGCAATGTCATATTTACATCAAATTGTAGCAGATGCAAAGATTGAGAATGGTTTGCTTGTCGCTTATATCCAACAGGCTTTCCATAATAAGAAAAACGAACCTATGAAAGGTATTTCCAAGGAAGCCAAAGGCTATTTGTTTCCAACTGAAATAGACACAGCAGGAACATTTCATCTAACACACGATATTTCACGAGATTTCATCTTTCTTACCAAAAGGCAAGGGTATGCAATGTTGATGCCATCAGACATGAAAGTAGGAGACAATTTAAAATGTAATACAATTAATGACGATTCTAAAAATCTATTAGGAGGAAAAATAAAAGCAAAGGCTGTATATACTGATTTTAAGGTTGTTGGTGAGGAGCAGATATCAACACCTGCTGGCACCTTTAACTGCTTAAAGTTAACAGGAAAAGTATCAGAAACAACAGGTAGGCAGACTGTGAATTATATATATAATTGGTGGATTGCAAGAGGTGTGGGATTTGTCAGATATGAAATCCTCTCTGATACAAAGAAGGGTAAAGAAGAAGCTCCTTTAGTTATTTACTTGAACAAACTTGATTTAAAATAACCTCATAATAACAATTTAAATTAAACAGATTATGAAAAAAATTTTGATTTCTGCACTCACAATGCTAACCTTTTGCTTTAGTGCAAATGCTCAGACCGTCATTTCCAACAATTACGAAGGTTCTCCTATTACAAGTTCAACAGAAACAACTGAAAGTGATGATGATGAGTCTTTATTACCATATGCTGTAAGTTATTATAGTTTTGATGGTTTTGAGAACTGGGGAATAGGATTCCAAGCTATAAATCCTAATAATTTCGGCTTTGAAATGGGATTACGCAATAATTTTGAAAAGCATGGAAATTACAATATAGATTTAGGTATAAACTATTCTTTTAAGTTGTTTGGCAGTGGCGACACAAAGGGTTTCTTGGTATTGGCAGCTGGTCCTTCTTTTAGAATACAAGACCAGTATGACATTGAAGATGATGAATGGGACTCTGGAAAATTTTTCTTTGATGGATATGCAACCGGTCGCATCAATATATGCCACAAAAGATTGACAGTTGGAGCTGGATATTTTGTATGGGGACCCAAATTCAAGTTTGGTAGCGACTATAGAGCCGACGGCTTCACTTTAAGCTTAGGATATAATTTCTAAAGCAGTTTAAACTGTCAAGAAATATTTAACTGAGGTTATTTTATTGGAGGGAGTGTGAATTAAATGCCCCTCCATTTTTTGTCTCAACTCCTTCTCTCCTTATTGGAAGATAATTCCTTTCTTCATTTTGGAATGTGTCGTTTGTCTTGCGTAACCGCACCATTTAGCAAGTGTAACTGCATCAGTTAGCTGCCATAAATGGCATACTTACATTTCCCTAATTGTCAAACATAGAAAGAAACCCATTTTTTCGAACAAAACTATGGACTTTTTCAATTACTTGTTGTAAATTTGCACAAGCTTGCTGAGTTAGCAACGCAAATAACTAACTAAAACTAAAATGCGAAAAGAATACCTTGCAATGGCCTGTTTTGCTGTATGTTTATGCACATCGTGCTTGCCGGCAAAACAAGAGGCACCATCTTTGGATGGCTTTAAAGACGGAATACACCATTGGAATTTAGAGCATAAAGAACGCAACTACCAACGCTATACGACTGATGATTTTGAAGACATTGCCGACAACCTGCTGGCTTATCAGAATCCTGATGGGGGATGGCCCAAGAATGTCGATTGGTTGGCTATTCTGCCCACCGATTCTGTAAAGAATGCGCTGAAGGAGAAATACAAACGTAGCACACTGGACAATCGTAACACCTTTCCGCAAATAATCTATCTGGCCGATGTATATAGGCGCACTAAGACGGAGAAATACAAAACAGGAGTTCTGAAAGGCTTAAATCATCTGCTCGACACTCAGAAAGCCAATGGCGGATGGAGAGGATGGGATGTTGATGCCATCACCTTCAACGATGAAGTGACAACAGGGGCGTTAGAACTGTTTTTGCTAATCAAGCAAGGCGACAGGCGATTTGAGTGGTTGAGCAAGAAAGATAGGGGACGAATAGAGGAGGCATTGCAACGAGGTATAGAGCTTATACTGAAATGTCAGGTGATACAGGACGGTGTAAAAACAGCATGGGGACAACAACATGATAATGAAACATTTGTCCCAGTCAAAGCCCGTTCATACGAATTGGAAGGTCTTACTGCTAATGAGAGTTGTAGCATACTGCAACTTCTCATGAGCATAGAGCAACCAACCGACGAGATTATTGAATCTGTAAAATCAGCTATCGTCTGGTTAGAAAAGGTGAAAATCAAAGGTTTGCGCATTGAGCGGGTTCCTATTCCTGAAGATAAGATTATAAACCATGAGTATCCATACGAGAATGTTGCAGTTGCAGACAGTACAGCCAAGCCTATCTGGGCACGCTATTACGAAGTGGCAGACAATACCCCGTTCTTATGTCGGCGTGATGGCAGAAAAGTATGGCAACTGGCTGATGTAGATCCCGAACGGCGCGTTGGCTATGAATGGTATGGTTATTGGCCTGAGAAGGTTTTTGAGAAATATCCAGCTTGGCTTGAACGCATGGAAGCGGCAAATAAATGAGGATAAAAAACATGCGAAGCTTTTTGCTTCGCATGTTCTTTTATTATGTCTAATGATATGCATTACGAATTTATGAATACCAGTCTTTCGCCAAACGAATCGACCTTGATAGGGTTGTCGCGGCTTACTTCGCCCGCAAGCAGTTTTTTCGACAGGTCGTTGAGCAGCAGGTTCTGGATGGCACGCTTTACAGGACGAGCACCAAACTCTGGGTCGAAACCGGCATCTGCAAGATAGTCGATGGCCTGCGGCGTTACCTCGAGAGTGAAGCCCTGAGGGCGCAGCATCTCCTTTACGGCATTTATCTGCAATGAAACAACCTGAGCAATCTCCTGTTTGTTGAGCGGCAGGAACATGATTGTGTCGTCGATACGGTTGAGGAACTCAGGACGTATGGTCTGCTTTAGCATGTTAAACACCGTTTGCTGCAACGAATACATCTCGCCCTCGCTGAGAGCGCCGCCCTTCTTTTCTATCTCCTCACGAATCAGCTGACTGCCAAGGTTGGAAGTCATGATGATTATGGTGTTCTTGAAGTTGGCAGTACGTCCCTTGTTGTCAGTAAGACGACCGTCGTCGAGCACCTGCAGGAGGATATTGAACACATCAGGATGCGCCTTTTCAATCTCGTCGAACAATACCACGCTGTATGGTTTGCGGCGCACCGCCTCTGTCAACTGACCACCCTCATCGTAGCCAACATATCCCGGAGGCGCACCGATAAGACGGCTCACGCTGAACTTCTCCTGATACTCACTCATGTCGATACGCGTCATCATGGTCTCGTCGTTGAACAGATACTCTGCCAGCGCCTTTGCCAATTCTGTCTTTCCCACACCCGTAGTGCCAAGGAAGATGAACGATGCTATTGGGCGTTTAGGGTCTTGAAGTCCGGCACGACTGCGGCGCACCGCATCGCTGACGGCACTGATGGCCTCATGCTGCCCGATGACACGCTTGTGCAGTTCTTCCTCCAGATGAAGCAGTTTCTCGCGCTCGCTCTGCATCATGCGTGTTACGGGGATGCCTGTCCAACGGCTCACCACCTCGGCTATGTCGTCGGCAGTAACCTCCTCGCGCACCATCGCCTCGCATCCCTGTGCTGTTTTCAGCTGCTCTTGTATGCGTGAGATATCGCTTTCCAGTTCCTTCAGTTTGCCGTAACGTATCTCAGCCACGCGACCGTAGTTGCCTTCGCGCTCTGCACGCTCAGCCTCAAACTTCAGGTTCTCAATCTGTTGCTTGTTCTGCTGAATACGGTTCACGAGTTCGCGCTCGCCTTCCCATTTTGCACGCAGTTGCTTCTCTTGGTCGCGCAGTTCGGCAATGTCCTTGTCGAGCATGTCAATCTTAGGTTGGTCGTTCTCACGCTTGATAGCCTCACGCTCAATCTCAAGCTGCTTCAGACGACGTGTTATCTCGTCGAGCTCTTCAGGCACGGAGTCGCGCTCCATGCGAAGCTTTGCCGCTGCCTCATCCATAAGGTCGATGGCCTTGTCAGGCAAAAAGCGGTCGGAGATATAACGCTCTGACAACTGCACCGCAGCAATGCAGGCATCATCCTGAATCCTTACCTTGTGATGATTCTCATAGCGCTCCTTCAGTCCACGCAGTATGGAGATGGCCGACAACTCATCAGGTTCTTCCACAAGTACCGTCTGGAAGCGGCGCTCCAGAGCCTTGTCTTTTTCGAAATACTTCTGATATTCGTTGAGCGTTGTGGCACCTATAGAGCGCAGCTCGCCACGAGCAAGTGCGGGTTTCAGGATATTGGCTGCATCCATGGCACCCTCGCCTCCGCCAGCACCCACAAGGGTGTGAATCTCGTCGATGAACAGAATTATTCGCCCCTCGCTCTTCGTTACTTCGTTGATGACCGACTTCAGTCGTTCCTCAAACTCACCTTTGTATTTTGCACCAGCCACCAGTGCGCCCATGTCGAGCGAGTATAGCTGCTTGTCTTTCAGGTTCTCCGGCACATCGCCACGCACAATACGCTCTGCCAGTCCCTCTACAATGGCAGTCTTTCCCGTTCCCGGCTCACCTATTAATATAGGATTGTTTTTTGTTCGGCGACTAAGAATCTGCAGCACGCGGCGTATCTCGTCATCACGACCTATTACTGGGTCGAGCTTGCCTGCACGCGCCTGCTCAACAAGGTTCTTGGCATACTTCTCCAGCGACTGGTAGTTGCCGTCTGCCGATTGCGACTGCACTTTCTGACCCTGACGCAGGTCGTTGATAGCGGCACGCAGGTCCTTCTCGCTGATGCCTGCATCTTTCATTATGCGCGAAGCGGTGGTGTTTATTGCGAGCAGCGCCAACAGGATTGGCTCTACGCTCACGAACTCGTCGCCCATCTTCTGCGAAATGCTCATTGCCTCCTGCAACACACGGTTGCTGTCGTTGCTCAGATACGGTTCGCCGCCCTGCACTCGTGGCAGATGTTGAATCTCCTGCTCAAGCAAAAGGTCAATCTGATTAGCATTGACACCGAGCTTGCGAAACAGGAATCCCGTAATGTCTTTCGACTTAGCGGTAATAGCCCTTAGCAGATGCACCGGTTCGATAGACTGCTGTCCGCTCTGCTGTGCTATGCCTACAGCGTGCTGAATGGCTTCTTGCGCCTTGATAGTAAATTTGTCTAATGTCATGTTTGTCTCCTTTCTTAAATGATAACTGTTCTCGTAATGCCACAGGGAACAAACATTATGCCTAAAAAAAATAAGTGCCATTCTGTCGCTAACCAACGACAAAATGGCGGAAAAACCTTATTCTATATTCTAGCCAGAATAGCATCGCGACACTGCTCCATGAGCCACTTCGGTGTACTTGTAGCTCCGCAGATGCCAACCGTGGCAATGCCTTTCAGCCAAGAGGAATCGATTTCTGAAGGGCCTTCTATCTGATAAGTGTTCTGATTTACACTCTTGCATTCGCCATAAAGCACCTTGCCATTACTGCTCTTGTGCCCACATACGAATAATACAAGATCGTGACGAGAAGCAAAAGCCTTGATGTTTGGCATACGGTTAGCCACTTGTCGGCAGATGGTGTCGAACGACTGGAACGTGGCTCCATTAGATATGTGCTGCTGTATATAATTGATGATGCGGCGGAATTCGTCAAGAGACTTTGTTGTCTGAGAATAGAGATAGATGTTGCGGGTGAAGTCGAGCTGCATAACATCCTCAAACTTCTCAATGACAATGGCATGACCCTGTGTCTGGCCAACCAGTCCTAACACCTCGGCGTGTCCGTTCTTGCCGAAGATAACAATCTGCGAATCGGGCTGACTCTCATATTGAGCCTTGATGCGACGCTGAAGCTGAAGCACCACAGGGCAGGTGGCATCGATAATCTCGATATTGTTGTCCTTTGCCAACTGATATGTTGCAGGCGGTTCGCCATGCGCCCGTAAAAGTACTGTTGCATCGTGCAGCCTGCTCATCTCCTCATGATTGATGGTGATGAGTCCCATACGCTTCAGCCGCTCACATTCCATTCCGTTGTGAACAATATCGCCCAAGCAATAGAGTTGCGTACCCTTTGCCAGTTCTTCTTCTGCCTTTTTGATGGCAGTAGTAACACCAAAGCAGAAACCGCTGCCGCTATCTATTTCTATTTGTAACATTTCGTTATTTTTAAGAAGTTTAAGAGAGTTATAGGAAGTTATTGCTTCGCTAAGAAGGAGTTTCTTTGAGCTATGCGAAAAAAAAGGACGAATGTTTGACACGCAAATGTCTTCTAACTTCTTCAACTTCTCTAATTTAAATTCTTCAATCCTTCAATTCTTCAATCCTTCAACCCTTCAATCCCCCAATACTCATCCAACAAATCCTGCGCTGCACCGAAACTTGTCTTCACACCACCAAGCACCATCTTTTCTGCATCAGCGAGACTCTGCTGGATAGTCGCATTATGATAGAAACTGTTTCTCAACTGTTCGTTGATTGTCTCATACATCCAGTACTTGCTCTGTTCGTTGCGACGGTACTGGAAATAGCCGTTTGCCTTGACGAAGTCGAAATATTCGTAAACCATGTCCCACACCTCTTTCACTCCAGTGCCATAGAATCCGCTGTAGCATAATACTTTCGGCAACCAGCCGCTTTCTGGTTTGGGGAAGAAATGGAGTGCATTGCGGAAATTGGTTGCAGCCAGATGGCACTTGTCAACATTCTCGCCATCGCACTTGTTTATCACAATGCCATCACTAATCTCCATGATGCCTCGCTTGATGCCCTGAAGTTCATCGCCTGTGCCTGCCAACTGAATGAGCAGGAAGAAATCGACCATAGAGTGACAGGCGGTCTCGCTCTGTCCCACTCCAACGGTCTCTACGAATATCTTGTAAGTCGGATCGTAGCCATGTCGTTCTGTGTGCTCAGGAGTTGGGATAGGTGGTTGTCTTCCTAAGACCGCTTGGCCTCCGACTTCAACTGAATGAGCAGGAAGAAATCGACCATAGAGTGACAGGCGGTCTCGCTCTGTCCC
>JAZSAV010000032.1:0-70305 GCA_045602085.1 Prevotella sp.
CGCTTGGGTTTATGGCGACGCAAGGGTTTATGGCAACGCTTGGGTTTATGGCGACGCAAGGGTTTATGGCGACGCAAGGGTTTATGGCGACGCAAGGGTTTCTGGCAACGCAGATTGGTTGCTCATTGGAAGAATTGGTAGTCGTACTGCGTTCACTACATTTTTTAAATGCAAAGACAAAGAAATTAGGGTTGTTTGTGGTTGTTTCTACGGCACATTAGCAGAATTTAGAGCCAAAGTTACACAAACTCACGGCAATAACAAACACGCAAGAATGTATAACTTGGCAGCGGATATGGCTGAGTTACAAATAAAAGGAGATGAGTACTATGCCAAAACTGTATAACATCTACCTTGTTAGCTCTGGTCCTTTCTGGCTTAAAGTTGAAGCTCAAATGCTATGGGCTTGCGAAAGCGAAAAAGAAGCCGAAGAACACGCTCAAAAGGAATGGAGCAAAGACATCGAAGAAGGGAACGGTAGACTTGCAGTCCATGTCTACGAAGTAACCAACGTCAACGGCTACCGTATTCAACTGGTAAAGGAGGAAGAATAATGGGTAAAAATCTTATCCCCATAATCGCCAAAGAACTTGGCGTGGAGATTGGCGAAATCTTCCGAATTAAAAACAACGATTGGTTATATCGTTTTTCTAAAGAGAGATTAGAAAGAAGATTCCTGTCAGGTTGTGAGTGGTATCAATCATCAATGACCATAGGTGACTTGCAAAATGCAGAAATTATTAGACTTCCCTACGAACCCCAATACGGCGACCTCTATTGGACTTACTGTTGTGAAGACTTTTCAGTAATTCGAGATTATTGGCGTAACACTACAATAGATTATGCGTTCAAGTTAGCTGGCATTGTCTTCTGTACCAAAGAAGAAGCTATTGCCGAACGCCCCAAAAAATATAAGGAACTCACTGGAAAGGAGTGGGAAGAATGAAACTGTTATATGGTTTAACCGATGACCAGATGTTTGACGTTTACAATGCGGTTTGGGAACAATTCCATTATGACGACGTTGTTAACCGAATATACGAAAACAATTATCGTCAAAGCGAAAACATCACAGACGAAGAAATACAAGAGGCAACAGAATACCTGAAAGAAATCTGTGCCAGCTATTGCGATTATGCGTCTGCCTCCGAAGCAGCCATTGACTACGTTCTTGCAAAGCGACCCAAGAAGGAAGAAAACAAAGACATCAAAACACCCTGTTATTATGACCAAGTGCTTGAAATGTACGGTTTGACAGATGGAGATGCTTTCAGAATTAAAGGGCATCCTCACATTTATCACTTTTACGGAGGCGACCTACTGTATTCAATCAATTTTGATGACGAAACAAGCGAACTGTCAACCTACACATTGGCTCAATTCTTGTTTGCGTTCAAGAAAGAAGACATTGAGCTTATTCTCAAGCCACAACCACCCGACTTGCTCAACGAAACCTTGAAGCGAATCGGGTTGGAAACACACCAAGGTTTCCTTGTCGACGACGATGAGTATAGAGGCACAACATTCTACATTGACTCTTTTGGCGATATTTACACCAATGGAGAAGATGAAGATGTTTACCACGAATATCTCACACTTGGTCGCATACTCACCCAGTATCCCGACAAAGTAATACCGATGGAAGGAGAGAAAATATGAGCGAAATCCTAAAAGAAGACATAGTAACAATAGACGGCAAGGAATATGTCCTTAGAACCGTTGATTTGACAGCCACACCTTTGGGTGGCATTTGTCCCTACGAGCAACTTCTGTATCCCTTGGGAGAGGAAAACAAAACTTTCGGAGGTCGCTTGCTTGATAGGAGCTGGTCGGAAGACACTGCTCTCGAAAGCCACAACACGCAACTCATTCGTGTTGAAGCTGGCAAGTCTTTATTAGAATACTATTAAGTTTAGGCACTCCCCCAGCCCATCAGTGATGGTGGGTTGGTTGAGCAGTCTAAGCTCAACACTAAACTATGAGGAGGAATTTTTATGATAAGAACTGCCTCGGAATTGTGCCCTCATTGCAATTATGAAAACGAGTTCCAATGGGACACCGAAGTCGATGGGTTTAAAGCTTACTGCCCGCATTGCGGAAACATTATGATGCTTTGCGACTTGTGTTTGCACGACCCGATAACAGATGAATACATAGGTGGTTGTGATTACTGTGAAAAAACAGACAGTTGTAAACATATTCCGCCAAGAATACCTAATAAGGAGGAGTAGGTATGGGTAGATTTGATTACGAGTGCGAACTCTGTGGCGAAGAAGGTAGAACCTATTGTGTTGGGGCATTAAGACTTTGCCGAAAGTGTGCCGAACAACACATTGCTTGTCACAGACCACGTAGTATGACCACACCAAGAAAGTACAGAACCCTTGATGATTGTGCTTTAGAATGTGGCAATTATTATAACCTCGTCAAGCTGCTTGAGTGCATAGGTGAACTTACTGATACCGATATGAACGACATCATCGAAACACTTGATGACATCTTTGACGGCCGAGGGTAAAAGGAGGAATTTTTATGTGCGACAAACACGAAATTGAAGGCGAAGATTACGAACTCTGCGACCACTGTGGCGAAAAAGAACAATGTGGTCATCTGTACGAAGTCTGGTCTTCTCAAGACAGAAACGTCTACGATTACTGGTGCTATGAGTGCAAGGCACACGAAGCATACCGTTGCAAACGCTGTGGAGAATTATTCCCCGAAAACAGCGGATACGTTGCGGTTCCGGCAGGAGGGCAAGACTTGGTTGACTACATCTGCTATGATTGCCTCCTCAAAGAACATGGTGAAAACAGAGATATGCTCTATATGCTTCAATTCATCAGAGACATTAAGCTTGATTGCTTCGATATAGACCGCCTTATGGTTGGTGAATTTGGAGAAGTATTTGAACTCAAACAACTACTCTGTTTGTGGACTGCTTACTGCCTCAAGTACAACTTAACTCCAGACACTTCGAACTATGATACACAAATCATGAAAATGTATTCTAAGCTCCATGACAAATATCCTAAAATCTTTGATTGGAGACCAGATGATATGGATGAAGATGAAAAATCGTTCTTTGACTTATTTGACCTTTATATGGGTCAGCATTTAGCGTAAGGAGGTGTAATGATGGATAAGCATTGCAAACACTGCGGAGAGGAAGCCGATTTCCTATACGGAGTAGCAGTTGATAACAACGGCACAACCGAATTATGGTGTCACGATTGTATGTCAGATTGCACTTGGAGTTGCTCGGTGTGCTTCGACCCATTTTCTTATGACGTGGAACACAAACTTAACTCTGACTACGAATACATCTGTAAAAACTGTTACAGGGAGGGAACCTTATGAGTCAAGACTACAAGTACAGACTCGACCTACTCTACGACGAACTGGGCATAGCCACTGACGAGCCGTTTAGAGTTAACGACAACAGAACTATGCCGTATATGGTAAAGGAATATCACGATGTTGTTGTTGACGAGAACACAGTTTTTTGTGCGGACGAGAACGGAGACCTTTATCGGCTTACCGAAGACGGGATATGGGTCAATGTGGGATTTTGCTTCTGTCGCTTGCTATCACTTTGTGATTACACTGCAAAGTTAGTCCCAGTCGTGATAAAGGAGGAATGAATATGTATAAAGCAATAGCAGACATTTGGTTTTTGCCAACAAACCCAGAAGAATTTATCTGTGCAGGAGAACCAGACAAAACAATTACTGTCACGGGCGGAACATCCGCTTACACCAAGCAAGAAGTTTGGAACCAGATGAGTTTCTTTTTGCGTTCGCAAACCAGAGACGCATACATTGAACTCACGCTTGAAAAAGACGGTGTATACAAAGACAGCGACTCAGCTTACTACGAAGGAGGCGTTTTCCATGACCCTTAAAACCTACGAAATCATTGACCTCACTGACCAATACGTTTACAAGGGCATCAGTAAATTCAGACGGCACAAGATTGAAGCGGTGTCGCCAATGAAAGCTGCTAAGACCTTATTCCCCAACTTTAAACCAAAAATCGACAAAGATGGAATGGGGTCAATCCTAGTGTTTGGTGAAATAAAAATGAACGACAAAATGTTGCAAGTGAGCCACACTTATAACCTATTCCCACTTGAGGAGGTGGCAGTATGAGATTAGTTGACCTTGATGTCATCAAAGCTGATTTGGAGTTGCAAATGGACAGAACTAATCCCAACTGGAGTTGGACTAACGAAGTTGCTTGCTACGACCTTTTGGAATATCTCGACAACTTCCAAGTCGTTGACCCTGTAAAACACGCTAGCGTACATCGTATTAAAAGCCTTTATTGTTCAGAGGGATGGTATACAGTAAATGAATGTTCTAAGTGTGGAAATTGCGGACATGGTGTAGATGATTGGGGACAGAATTTTTGTTCTGAATGTGGTGCAAAATTAGACGGAGAACCCCGTTTCTTTAGACAGAGAACACGCTTTGTAGAGGGTGAAGATTCTCTTGTGTCTATTCCACGTAGCGAATATGAACGTGCAGAGGAGTGGGTATATGAGATTGATTGACGGTGATGCGACAGTAAACGCTTTGCTTTACAGAGCACGGTAAGCCCACAAAAGAAACGGCGGCACATACGACAACGTAGCAACCCTAATATACAAAGAAGCTGCTGAATTAGTTGACAAAATGCCAACCGTGTATACTATTGACCCTGTAAAACGCGGAGAGTGGATTGAAGTAGCTAACTAT
This sequence comes from Prevotella sp., assembly GCA_045602085.1. Taxonomy (GTDB): domain Bacteria; phylum Bacteroidota; class Bacteroidia; order Bacteroidales; family Bacteroidaceae; genus Prevotella. The sequence goes on from JAZSAV010000032.1 coordinate 4,737, forward strand.
CATACTTGGGGTGGGACGCGTATTACAGAGTTTAAATGCTCATTATGTAATGAAATTGTTAATTGGCACAAATATAACTTCTGCCCGAACTGCGGAGCTGATATGCGAGGTGAAAACAATGGCTAAAACACAAAAATTGCTTCATTGTTTTTGGGAAGGAGTGTTAATATATGGTAACGTAAATGCTTTTGAAGCTTCGTTGCGTAAATATTGCAAAGTAGTTTCAAAAAATCCGGACTGGGATACTTGTCCAGAAAGTTTCGGGAAATACTATTCAGTTCGTTATAACGTCGCAGTCCCAACCAAAAACGCAGTTGCATTAGGCAAATTTTTGTCAACACATCCTCACGACTTACACCATTATCGTTTTTTGTAGGAGGTGAAAACAATGGCTAAGAAGCCCGAAAAAGAGTTCCTGTTGACTTTGTTTGTTACCGAAAGGGTTTGTACCACTATTAAGTCTCAAACGCTCTCAGAGGCTAAAGAGAAGCTCCTAGAGGCATATATGAACGGCGAGCTTGACGGCATAGAAACCCGTGATGTTTACGAAGGTAATCTATATCAGTTTGCAGAGCCTATGGAAGCCGAAGAATGGTTAGGCGTTCACGCCGCCTTTAAAAATCTAACTGGCACACACACCAAAACAAGGAAGGTGAAATAGATGAGTAGACGAATCAAATGTGGTTATTGCGAGTCCGAATTTAACGAAGAATGGATTGAGCACGAATTAAACCATCATCGTTGCCCCGTTTGTGAATCGGAAGGGTATATGTTTGATACAAAAACCTTTGAAGATGTTTACCTTGATGATTAGACGCTCCGTTACCATATCACCAGTTGGTATGGTAGCTGGGTAGTCTAACCACCTACCCACTTCCTCTTAGGGTTATTGAGTTTAGCTCCTGCACATCACGTTCGGCATTAGTGGTGTGTAGGGGCAGTAGCTCAACCACTACTGGAGAAATAACAATCAAGGAGGAAAACTATGCCTAAATATTTAATGCGTCTTGAATATTATTTTATAGCAGACGCTCCAACAGAAGACGACGCTTATGCTGCGTTAGAAGCAATCAATAGTTCTGCCAACTTTCCAGAAATATTTAACTCCTACCAAAAGGATACTCAAGACTATCTTCCTGTTATAACTGACGACAACGGCACCATTCCTGTCCATTATGACGGGGTTGAAATCTATGAATACAAGGAGGACAATAAATGAGAATATCCACATTCGTTATAACCAAGAACGTAAGCAATCTGACGTTGGAAAACTCTGCGTTCCACAAATTCGTCTACTCCAGCCTACACCGTTTTCAATGCCACGACTGGGGCGATGTGTGCGAAGAAGATGCTATGCTCAACTACCAAGCCTTAAAGACTGGCGATCGCATATTGGCAGTATATGAAACGGACTTGTGTGTCAAAGGTAAAATCTGGATAATCGCAGACGCAACGGACGAAGACGGCAAGCGTATCGTTACCGTCCTGTTCCCAGACGAATATTAGTATGAAACACAAAAAAGCCGAGGAATAAACCTCGGCTTTTTTGCTTCGTACAAGTTATGTTAAGTCCATCAGTATATGGAAGGGTACTGATACAAATATTTTAACACACTGTTCACACTTCCGCATCTCAAAAACCACTTTTTATAGCAGGAGAAACAAAATCACTGCCGAATTATAATTTATCCACTAAGGAGGAGTCTGCTATGACTAACAAAGAAAACAAATTTAAAATTACCGCAGAAGACGCACTCAAAATGGCACTCGAAAACACTGCAAGCGAACTGCAAGACAATAAAGATGATTACCCTATTGACTTCGACGAAGGCGTTGACTTCATGGGCACTGGGATTGTGGTTCACAACTTCGGTGAAGTAATGGGCTGTTGCAGTGAAAGTCTTATGAAGCTTGCATCTAAAGATGCTGCTTTTGCTTTCTCAATCTGGGATACCGTAAGACGTTTCTTGACTGGCGACTTCGGTGATGTGTCACCAGAGCTTGCTAAACGTGCAAAAGCAGACTTCCATGAAGGATTGCCAGTGCTTTGCAAATACAAAAACTACTTAGTAGACGAAAAAGAAATTTGGTTAGGCGTTGATGAACTCGGCAACCCCGAAAACCCAAGGTTCATATACGCTTTACTTCCCAGTGAGCAAAAAGCTATTGAAGAATGGTACGAACGTCATTCAGAGGAGCGACCAGAACTCAACGTCCCGTATGCCTTGTTTGTACGCTTACACTAATAAGCAACCCTACCCCCTACAAAACAAATATAGCCCTCGGCTCTTGCGAGTCGGGGGCTTTTTTTATGCCATTTTCACACTAAAAAGGCTCAATCCCTGCGTCCTCAAACACTTTTATTAGCCCAAGCTGTATGGCACATTCCTTCATATAGTAAAGTCCAGCATCACGCAGCCTGTAATACTTGTCTTTGCTCACTTCGAGGTCAATACAAGTAGTTGGCATAGGCTCGTTCTTAAAGAAGCGTCTGAGCAGGACTTCGTAAACCATAGACTCTCTTTCTGATGTGTACTTCATTGTCTGCTCTACTGCCACCATCCACTTCTCCGGCTCGTGGATAACATGCTCGTCAATCTTACCGTTGTTAAGAATAATTTTAGGTATCGCTTGTGCTCGTTTTATCGCAGTTGAAGCGGTCGGGTCAGAGATAAAGGCTCTGTTGGAAGATGTTGCTCCGTCTGACTTGTGGCTTTGGTAATAACCCATCTCCGCACGAACTTCCTCAACCTCTTTTTTCATCGCTTCATAATTCCAAAACATTTTTTCAAGTAGCCTAAACTCCTTGCCACTGTCGAAAAATCGGTCATCTCTGGCAAACCGCCAATTCTTACGCCGTCTCCTGCGTGTCGGGAAATTATTATTATTAAGCGTTTCTAAGGTCATATATTAGCTCCTTAAAATTCTCCGGCTCCCCTATTAAAACTTCAATCCTTGGGTCTTTGGCAAACTTCTTTACGACAGTCAAACCTATTACTTGCTTAGCCTTATCGTATACCAAATCAGTCAAAGCGTTGACGACCAGTGTTGCAATACGCTCTATGTTCGGACTCTTGATTGCAAAAACTCGGTCATTTTTAAGCTTCTCTACATTCGGTTTGTAGTGTAGACGTTCCGGCTCGGATGGTGCAAGGTAAATCGTGATAGCCATGTATACACCTTTATCACTCTTAGTCCATCCTTGCTCGGCAATAGCAAACTTGGCTGCCATTCGTATCAGTTGCCTAAACTCTTTAATGCCACCACCGCCGCTATGCCCCATCGGATTACCTCGGCTAAGCGGTCTCCCTCCCACGGCAAATATCAACTGTTTCTCGCTCAAGAAACGTAACGGCATATCAATCAGCCTTTCTTCTTAAAACGCAACTTCAATATTGTCGGAACTAACGGAACCCATGCCCTCAAAGCCACCGCCAGCAGACTGTTGGTTGCTACCACGTTTTTCAACAAATTCTATGCTATTTGCTATGACTTCCGTAGCGTACCGTGCACCTCCATCTTTAGCAGTGTAGCTTCTGATTTGCAATCTGCCATTTACAATTACCCTATGTCCTTTGTCAAGGTTGTTGCCGCAAAGTTCTGCCGTTTTGCCCCATACAACAATGGGAATAAATGATGTGGTTTTGTTTTCTCCATAACCATCATCAACTGCCAACATGAATTGACATACAACCTTTGAAGTAGAAGTATATTTTACTTCTGGAGTTTTAGTTAATCTTCCTAATAAAATTACACTGTTAAGCATTTTGCCATCCTCTTTCCTGTCATTTTTATTGGTTTACACAACGCATCTTCAACACTCCAGCCACGTTGAAGCCTACTTGCTATGGTTCCACCATCTACTTGCAATATTTCTGCCCATTCCGAAATATTATGTTTTTGTCCATTCCAAGTTATCACATGATTATTCCGGCGATTATTTTGTTGTACCTTCATTGTCACCCATCTACAATTAGCTGGTTCATAGTTTCCATTGACATCTATGCGGTCAAGGGTTAGGTTGTCAGAATAGCCATTAGCTAAAGCCCATTCGCGGAAGACAACATAACAGTCCCTCCACTCATCACAAACTTTAATTCCACGACCGCCATACAAACGATAGTTGGGGTCATTAAGATTATAACAACGTCTGCTCAACCCAAGCCAAATAACATGCAATCTCTTCCCAGTATCTCCATGAGTTCGATTTATTACTTTTGCTCGTTTTGAACTTGCCTCGCGTCTCCAACACCCACAACTCTTAGACTTGTTTGCAACCAAGTCACTTCCAACAACAATTCTTTCTGTTCCGCAAGCACATCTGCAAAACCACACAGTTTTCCCGCTACGACTTTCTGCGCGACGAATAACCGTCCAACGATTAAATGTTTGACCAGTTAAATCTATCAAACGGCTCATAAATCTTCACGCTCCTTGCTAAAATTGTCTTACAGTTATTTCTTTCGGAAAAGTCATTTCTAACTGCTTCATTGCCAGCTCCAAGGGTTTGAGTGTTGCCACCACAGCTTTGTTAGCACGAGTGACTATAGCCTCATGCAAGTCATCGCTGTCAGTCTTGCAGTGATAAGCCTTTAGCTCTTGCAACGCAAGCTTGGTGCCTAACAATAGACCATGAACTTGGTTGTCGATTACAGAGTCATAGGGCGGAGAAAATGCCACCCTGTAACCCTTAATCTTCCAATTCACGTCATGGAAAAATACTACATCAATCATTTTAAATCCTTTCCAACTCCTCTTTTATCTTGAGCATGTGGTGTTTGGGCGTATCCATTTTTCCGACTGAATAATACCCAAACTCACACTCACCCTCGGCAGGATTGTCCTTATTCACAGGAACTCCGAGACGATGGTACAGTTCACGATAATAGCATTGCTCCAGACATTCTTTGCCTTGAGGGCAACACTTGCAGTTCATCGCAGCCAAGTCAAGCACATCAAAGAAGTCGCTATGACAAATATTGAACTGCGTTTCCGGCTTGCCATCATCTTTACAACGCAAACGGTCAGCATCGGATGTAAAAAATTTTATCGCCGTATGCTTATAACGTCTAAGCATAGTTGCTTTTTGACGAGGGTCTAAACATTCCAAACGCTCGTCAAAAATCTTCATGCTAAGCGTCTGTATTGTTTTCAATCTTTGGTGCCACACTTTATCTGATGTTCTCTCTGCTATTGCTTCACACTCGCTTGTGAACACCCCCATTTTAAGAACGTCCATTAACTCATTAGCACCGCAGTAACTCTGTCTTTTCATTTCTTAGCTTTCCCTTCCCTTTTCTCCTTACGGATTTCAGCATTTATCTTGTCCTTGATTTCGCCTATGTTGGTAAAATACCCAATCACTTCTACTTCTACCCTTGGCTGCTCGCCATACCTCGACTCACAGTCCAGCTTGAAGACTTGGGCATCATCCTCATACACAATGCCAGCCATGGCATCCAAAACAACCTTTGCAATATTATCAATATCCGAGTTCCTTGTTAACGGAGGGAAATACCCATACCTTGCAGCTCTCTTTTTCCATTGAGGCATACCAGACGGGATGCTTCGATAAATCGTCAGCCGGACTGCTACGGGCATTTCGCGATGGCAAATATTCCAATGCTGTTCTTGTACCGCAATAGTAGCCATTGCGTTAATGTTAGACTTATAGTCCTTGCTTTCTTTAGGCTCGTATGCTTTGTGAGTCTTAAAGCTGAACCGAGGACGTTTTTGAGGGACAGCGGTGCCTAACACAGTAAACTTTAAGGTTTTCTCTCCACAACTAAGTATTGTCATTGCACACCTCCTTGCGAAGTCTGCCATTCCCAGCAGGGACACTACCATTGAAAGGTGGCTCGTAGCGTGTGTTCCAATCGTTAATTGCTTGTTTGCGACATTCATCACCAAAACGGAATTTTGTACAAGCACCACAGCCTTTGCACTGCACATAACAGTCTTGATTCCTAAACATACTAGTTTCTGTAATCTCCGCTTCTCCACCACAAAACGGACAAGGTTTCAATTCGCTCATTTCTTCGCCTCCTGCATTATCTTAATCACGCTATCTGTGATTAACTCCAATGCTTTTCGGGTCACGTCTTCTGCAACCTTGCCAGTCGCTTGGATTGTTGCCGGAGTTACTTTTGATGCCACAAGCATTTGCCATGCGGTTTCTGGTTTTGGTATCAGTACAACCAAAACAGTTGAAATGAATAACAGTTTTATCCATTTCTTTATCTCTTTTTTGCAAACTTGTTGCTCATCTTCATCATAACTACTGCCCCGTCTCTCAGCATAAACTATAATCATAGTCATGCAAACACATGCCGCTGCAAGACTCACAAAGAACAACGGTTCCAACAAGTTTATCAGATAAATCAGCCACGGGCTGATAATAGGTTCATTCATAGCTTTAGACCTCCGTATTGCCAAAAATCTCTTCTGTACGCCAACCACTGTTGTAGGGTTTGACGGTATTGCATACCAAGTCTTTGCATAAGTTCATAAACATCTTGACAATGCTCTCGTCAATCTCTTCATAACCCATCATCATTTGAATATGTTGCAAGGTATCACACCCACTACAAGAACCGTAGTTCACAAAAGTTAAAAGGTAATCACCTTCGTCTGGTTGGTATGTATCCATAGGTATCATCCACAACAAAGTTCCTTGATAATCACCATTATCAATCTCGGTAATGCCATCGGAGTTCCATCTGTATCCTTCGTCATCCATATTGTTAAAGATATAGTCCACAACCAATTTTACGAGATAGGTATAATTGCACTCTTTCAAATTTTTGTCTTGTTCAATGGCAGCACGTAACCTATCTTTGTTTTTGTCCCACTGTCGAACGCAATATTTAAGCATTGGGTTTCTCCTTGCAATGATGCTCTAAGTAGTTTATATACCATCTTGCCTTACGCAAATCTTCTACGCCGTTCTTCTCTTTCCACCTCCAGAGGTATTTAATTGCATTGGCAGTACAAACCGCTTCTATTCCTTTGAGGTTTACCGTAGCAGCAGCAAGAGCCTCAATACATTCGATACCACCTTGGCAGTAATGAGCCGGACGATTTACAGCGTCATACTTTGCTTTTTCTTTTTCCAGTTCCTCGCGTAAGCTCATTTTTTCTTCGCGAGCAATACGCTTTGCAGCTTCGTTGAATCCTTCAAAACCACACATTACTCTTCACCTCTATCCAAAACAGCCAGCAAGTCGGTTCTCTTTACTAAGATATAAACTTTGTCGCCGTCTTTAATTTCGATGGCGTTCTTATACCAAACCACATCGCCAACCTTAACATTTGACATGGGTGTTTTAAAAGATGCACACAAATCGCCGTTTACCACATACGGAACACCAGCATCAACCACTTTGCCCATTGGTTGTTTGTTTTGAGTGCTACCTAAGTAAATGCCACTCGCGGTAACTCTTTCTTCTTCGATAGGTTGCAAAGCCACATAGTCGTTTAAAGGTTTAATCATTGTTTTACCTCCGCTGGATAATCATTTATAAAACCCAAAAGTGCTTCCTTCATGGCAGCTACATCTCCACCAGCAAATATATATGCTTTATACAGGAACTTTAACAATTCAACGAACAATTCGCTCTTTTTGTTTTCGTCACCGATAGTCGTTTGCGCAACCACCAATTTGCCGTTCTCATCCTTAAATGCGATTAGTGCCGGCACCTTGCTACCTTCCACCATCAGAACACCCATTTCAAACATCTTTCTACTCGATTCCATTAAGTTGCCTCCTTACCAAAACATATATTGTTTACATAAAATATCCCAAAGCAGATTAGAAAACGTATTTTCAAGTTCAAACCATGAAGGGCTTATCGCCTTATAATACTCTTTCCGTAGCCATTGAGACTTTCCATAGGGACTCATTTTACAAGCGTTCCAGATTTGTCTTCGTCTAACCTTTTTCATGTTCATCGCCAGCCACGATGTCAAAGCGATCGCCAACATTGCGGAGCTGCTTAACCATATACTCCAGCATACGTTGGTGCCAGTAAAGGCTCTTGCCCTTAGTAGCTTCCAAGCGTTCTTCATCGGTCAAATCGCTAAAACAAAGATTGTGCCATTTGCCTTCACGCTGTACCCTAAAATAACAGCCATCCAAGTCACGTTTAACTGGATAAGTCATAATCATTTCGCCTCCTATTCAAGTCCGTATGGCGGAACGCCAACAACTATCAAACGCAGATTATATCTCTTTGCTGTGTCAATCATATTTTTAGTTCCTTTGGATTTTCCGTCCCAAAACACTATGCAAAAATCAGCGTTTTTAGCCATTTCTTCATTTCGTATAACACCTGCCCTTTTGCCATACCTTTCCCAATCCGCAGGAAATTTTATTACCGACAGATGTTTTTCGTAAGCGTAGCGTTCTCCCAAGCGGTCTGCTCCTCTGGCACAACCACTGAAAACATTAAAGCCATAACGAAGCCCTTGTACTTGCCACAGTTTATCTAACTCTTTTTTCACAAGGTCGTAATCATTAAAATCACGACTTCCCGCAACAATTACGTTCATTACTGCACCTTCTTTTTCCCGCACATAGGACAATACACATCCGTATCTTCCGACTCCCACCCGCAAAAATTGCAATGTTTCTTGTCCGCTTTGAGTCGTGCAGCAACTTGCATGTTGTGTTCATGTAATCTTTCGCAAGATTTCAAATATAACTCTTTATCAAATTCCATTACTTCACCTTCTCCCACAAGATACGGTACCCACAGTTAGGGCAGTAAGTGTTGCTGACTACCCAAACCGCAGTAGTGCATTTAGCGCAATGGTAAACCCCAGTGCTATGGTAAACTTCTGGCACTACCACCCTGTCCATACCCTTTAGCCTTGCTAACTCGTGGCGAAGGGCTTGTAATAGTATTTTGCTATCTTTGAGTTGTATATATTTTTCGAGATATTCTAAAGGTTTTTTGTCAGCAGGCTTTAAGTTGAATGCATTACATTCACTTTTTGATATGCTCAAAGCCTTCTTGCACCTACGAATTAACCCCCTTATTCCCCGTTCTTTATTGTTACTTTTTATGAGATATTTACGCCGTTCTGGTGTCATTCTTTATCACCATCCATTTTTTACTTCTTTAACAACAGGAAACTTTCTTATTGCTCTTACTTGCAATTCAAGCATTCTACTCATCCCTTATACCTCCCACACTTAGCGGGATTGTTTGTGCAAGCCATCTCGCACCCTTCGTAATCATCACAATCCCAACAGCAAGTCCGCCTCATTTTTTCGCAAGGCGGATTTTTTATATCACATCCCAATGTAGGGAAAGCTCTTGCCAGCTCGTAATTTCGTCTTCCTTTAGGTCTGCCACACTTTGCGCAACCGCACGAATGTACCGTGCCGTCACGCAAAGAGTTTCTGGCAGTCACAGTCAGCTTGCCACACTCACACCGACACAAATATTTAATCAGCTCTGGGTAGTCCTTGCCTTCCACTTTCTTGACATGACCGTCCTCGTCAAAGTCACGGGCAAGCAAGGCTATTACTTCGAGCTTGTGGAATTTCTTACCTAAGTAGTCTTCATACTTCGGCTCGTACTTTCTCATTCACCATTCCCCTCCTCGAACAACTCTCTAATCACTCTCGGATTGTATTTTCGCACACCTTCTATTTGTCTTAAATGGCTCTTCATGCCATTGGCTACCTTTCCCAGCTCGTTATCCAAGGTAGGTTTCTTTTCCAAAAACTCTACAAGCGGAGTCAAGATGGCAATGCCATCCTTTGCCTTACGTCTTCGTTCACCCCACTCTCGCATTAGTTGACACACCTTGGTGCGCTTCTTAGGGTCGGTAGGATAACGCAATTCACAATAATGGTAAATGTCGCTAAACGCCCTATCTGCTTCCTGCTCTTCTGCTTTAAGAGCGTTATAAAGAGTTTTGGCTTCACCCATAAGAGCACGGAAGTCGATAACAGTTTGCACTATTTCACGGCAATCCCAAGCCATGATTATTTACCCGTGCTACCTACGCCACCAACGCGTTCTTCGGTAACATCGTCATCATCAGTTGTGTAATACTGAACAAAGATACCTTGCATTACACATTCGCCCTTTTTGAACTCTACCCTAACATCACTGTCGTTACGCAAACTGATACCGATGTTCCCATCGTTGTCGGGGTTTTCAAAGAAGTCAGCGTCAATTATGCCAGTGCCATTAGTCAAGGTAACTCCACGCTTAATACCGATAGAGCTACGAACATACAACATCAAAACCTCATTGCTCTTCATGCAAGCCTTTATATTCGTGGGAATAAGCGGAGATACACTATGGGGTTCAATCACCACGTCGCACGGTAAGAAAAAGTCGTAAGCCGCACTACGTTTGGTTTTACGCACGGGCAACTTGGTGTCTGCCGGAGCACCTTTTACGGGAGCAAAGTAGCGGGCCTTGATAATCTCCAGTTCTTCTTTAGGCAGAGCAACGATGGTCTTTGCGTCAAAACGTACTCTCGGAGTACCATCGTCCAAAAACCCCACAACCCTTCCTTTGCCGTATTCTTTATGTCTAACTTGAATATTTTTCTTCATTGATGAAACCTCCCATTCTTCTTTCCTTTAAGGTATGCGTTCATGCTTGCAATATGTCTTTGAAAGAACGCAGCATCTTTTTCTCGTTCTGCGTGTTGAGCAGCAAGTCGTTTTTGGTCACGTTCTTTCCAAGCAATATAAGCTTCACATCTACCGTGACATCCAATCTTGCGGTCATTACATTTATAACAAGGTGTTCTCTCCATAGAGCGTACCGCCTTTTTGTATTTTTATAATTCCCGTGCTGTATCTTTATAAACCCCAGCGTTGTTTATTATAAGCCGACCAGTCGGCTTTTCTTTTTTCATCAACCCATCTTGGTTCCCACCCAAGGGAATACTTCTCGAACTTCAAAAAACTGAACTCGTCCTTACGCTTTTCAAGCCATCTCCAAAAACTTTCCAGATTGATACACTTGAGTTTGCCTCTGCCGTTTATGGTGTATGTGTACGGACAGCCTTTGTCCAAAAACTTTTTCAAATTCGCATTGTTCGGGCGATACCCAAACAGGCTCTTGAACACCACCGCAGCACTAACCTTTTCATTCAGTTCCCAAGTCCTGCCAAGCCCAAGTTTGGCAGCTTTGCCCGTAATGGAAGCAGGAGTTCTACCAAATAGCTTTGCAATGTCCTGCCTTGAGCGTTTACCCCACAAAGCTTCCAACGTGCTTGCTTCCTCATCACTCCAAAGCTTGCTCATTTTTGCCTCTTGTTTCTACCGCACCGTTCCGGCATATTCAAACAAACATTTTCGCAAGACTCATATTGCCCGCAATCCCTGCAACAAAGCCCTCGTCGGCTCTCAGCGCAGCCATAAGTCGGATAAGGACATTTGATGTTGATTTTTTTGGGAGGCTTATATCTTGACTCGTACTGCAAACAACCACAGCTTCTTGTTGTTTCAGTAGTTAAGCTCTTTGAAGAAACCATAACCTCGTTTCCGCAGTCGCACTTGCAAATCCATCTAGCTGGCTTAAACTTTCCACTGGTATATTTTTCTCTAGGTAACGCTTCTACAACCACGAGCCTTCCGAAGCGTTTGCCGATTAAACTTTCAACCTTAGCCATTAGCCCCAAATTTCCTTTCTGAGCGTTTTTGATTGTTTAGAGCACCTTAGGGGATACCCATTCGCCATTTAAAGAGCTTCTGGTGCCAGTTCTGTTTGCAGTAGCCCTGTTTTGTCCTTTGGGTTCCCACTCGGTTTCGCAAAAAGCTTTCAACATCCTCGCCTTAGCAAGCTCACAGATGGCTAAAGTTCGTTTGAGCTGAGAAAGGGAAAGATTAGCGAAATGACACTCTTTGTATTCAATACCGAGTTCTTTTGCCAGCCAACTGTAAGCTACGGTGCGTTCTACTACCCCAGTCTTCCAAATCGCATCGAAAGACTTGTGAGCCTTATTCTTCCAGAGCTTGCGCTCCATCTCGTATTGTCTCTCCCAGTCCTTTTTCCCAAACTCTAACGCTTCCCCGCAGATTGGGCATTGTATGATTTGTACTTCACTCATGATTAGTTCCTCCTGTTATTTTGCATCCAGCATTTTCAGACTTTTCCCTTGAAGCAATGCGTCACTGCTAAGGATAGCCTCGTTCCGTTTATTTTCTACATATCGCTTCGCAGCTTCGTCATACATTCTGCGGAGCTGAGCTTGCATCGTATGAAAATCATCCGCCATTACTTCGTGGATCGACTTCCACCCGTAGTTGTTAACCGCCTGTTCAATAGCAGGGTGACTAAACTTAGGAGTGTGACCCCAAGCTGTATTGCGCATAGCCTTTTCAATTTCAGCCCAAGCCTCTCCCCAGTCCGGCACCTCTTTTTTGCCACTGACAGTAGCCGTCAGACTTCTGCAAGCCTCAGCAATTTCAGCAACGCTTGGGAGAAATTTATTTTCGCAGATTGTTTTTTGCACAACCTTTTTGAATACATCCTCTGGAACATCTTGAAGCATCTGCATATAAATTTTCATGCGTTGCTTATTCTGTTCTTGCCCAAATGCAGCAAAAAGTATTCCTACTGCTTGTGCGTGGTTTGCCATCTAACTTCCTCCCTCCCAAAAGTCATTAAGTTCTTGTACTATCTCGTTGAGACTTTGCTTATCTTTGTTTGAGTTTCGCTCTTTATCCTTCCTTGCCCAAGCTCGGATTGTAGCCAAGTGGTTTTTGTATTTAACGCCTTTGTAGGCGATGTATTCAGATAGTCGTTCTATGCGTTCTTGCCAATCCCAAGGAAACTCATTCATCAATTTTTCCATTTCCTCGTCAGACAAAAGCACATTTAGGTATTGTCCGTGTTTGTGACGAATCGGTTTAGGTTTAATAGAGGTTTTACTTGTGGACGATTCGTTGGACGATTCGTACCACGATTCCTCATTATCATTGTCATTATCATTATCATTTTCTTTTTTAATATCACTATAAGAGTTTATTAACTGTATAACAGTGACATTAAGGTTTGCTTCCTTACGAAGTTCTCCGAAAACAAAATCTATCAACGCAAAGTTTTTAACTTGTTTTAACTCTTTGTCTAACAAATCAAAAACTGGTTTCCCGCCTTTAACTATTGAGTGTTTCAGATAGTTTTTGAGAGCTATTTCTTGAGTGTCTTTAGAGTATTTAATCAAGTCGTACTTTTTCTCAAACCTATCAATGAGCACCAAAATCGCCTCTTGGGAATATCCCGTCTCAAAGGCAGCTATTTTAGGGTTTAGTTTATAAATTCCAAGTTGTGTAGTATGTGGGTTTGTCAAAAGATAAAGCATGAAGTATTTATCTTCCGGCGAAAACATATCTACGACCTTGCCATCAGTCCAGAAATCCGTGTTCACAATTCGTTTAGCCATCTTTTCACCCCCTTATTCCAAGTTTGTGGCAGGGCGTTTCGCCCCACCACCTATCAACATCCTTTAGTCATACACCTCTCCAAAATGTTTACGCGTGTACTTTTGCCAAGTCTTTAATGCTATCTAAAGCCTTATACAACACGGCTTCAGCCTGTTTTAAACTCAGGCCATCCAACACTGTAAGGATTTTCTTGTGGTAACACTCAAGCTCTTCTTGACGCTTTTGGCACTCAGCTTCGAACGCCTTTGTTTGCTCCAAGTGAGTAGCCAATATTTGCGCCAACATTTGGTCAGTATTAAAAACAGGAAATCCTTTTTCGTTTAACATCTGGGTTCAGCTCCTTTGTTTCTTTGTTGCCAACATCTGCCATACACCTCTCCCACGACTTATGCCTGTCATATCAGTGTTTCATCAACCAGTAGCATCCGACCACGGTGAACACCAAGAATGAATAGCAGAAAAATTCAGTCATGGTTTTAGCTCCTTTCTTTGGGATTTGGGTTTGATGATTAAGCAAAAATGCCAACCAGCATTACGATAGCAGTTGCTACGATTACACCGTAAGCAATTTTCCAACCGGTTTGTCCCCAGAATTGTGCCATGAGAGGTGCCTCCTTCCGTATTAAGTTTTTATTTCAAGAGTCAGTTAAGACCCTTAAAATCCCTTGTTAGTTTCGCAACAGTGCTTTCTTGTATATTTATTCATCAACAGAGGCTTCTATTTCTTCGGCAGAGAAGTCCATATCCAAGATTTCGCCTGTTTCGGGGTCAACGGTGCGACCTTGCTCGTCGGTGATGGTTTCAGCTTCTACATCCACAAAGGAGAGGTCACCGTCTTCGGTGATTGTCGCGGTCTTGCCGTCAGCTTCAATAGCCTGTTGCATTTCCACGGACATAGGTGCGTAAACTTTCAAGATGGAGAGCAGTACGGTCTTGCACGCCATCGCATCAAAGTCTGTTTGCCACGGACCACTGCCAAAGGATTTGGAGAAGCGTCTTGCGTGCTTGGTTACCTTTCCTTTGCTCCAGTAAGTTGCTTTTTTGAAGCCGTTCACCAGTTCAAAGGCAGCATAATAGCCAACAACTTCGTCGCTTACTTTTTCACCGGGGGTAAAGGTTTCGGTGAACTTGTTCCAGTCACGGATTTCGCCTTCGTAAACAGGAAGCATTGTAATGAACTTCATCTTGCCACTACGTTGAGCGAGTTCGATTACGCCCTTATAGCCAAGCTGGAAGTTCGCCGTGCCTTTGTAAGGTACAATCCATGCCTTGCCAAGAGACTGGTTGATGGGCAAATCCAAGCTTGCCGCAGTAGCCGCGGCAGCCAACACGGTACGAGGGTCTGCGTTAGCCAATAATTTATTGTTGTTTGTCAAGGTCAAAAGAGAGGATAAGAACCCAGCAGATTTTTTCCCAAGCATTTTTTCAAATCGCTCTTGTACGGATTTTTTACCAATCATTACACCCAAGGTTGATTGTTGAGCAGCCACTTGTTTTTGCTCCTGTTGTTTGGCGAGTAAGCCGCCACTAGTTTTAGCCATTGATAAATTCCTCCTAATCTTCCATTCTTGCTTTACTTACATGAACGCGTAAGCTTCGATAGCTCGTAGTTCTAATGTATTTCTTATATAGTTCTGGGTAGTCTTTTTCAAACTGCTTCGCATTGAACATATTGCGATTTGTAGTCTTTAGGTACACATTATATTTAGCGGAACGACCAAACTCAGCGTTACCCATACGAACTTTTAACTTGTTTTCTTTTTCAGTAATTATGTCGTCGAGCTTCTTACGGTCTTCTTTTAAGACCATAAGGTCTCTGCAAAGCATATCAATGTCACCCTCAAGGTCTTCGGCTTCCTTGCCACCACCCTTAAAGTGTTCTGCGATTGCCTTAGCGCAAGCGTCACTGCTGTCTACATCCGGCAACTCCTTGGCGATTACATTGTGTTCCCAAAAATATTTTTCGGCTTCGAGCAATGCTTGAATATCGTCTTCGTTGCGATATACTTCTTTCCAAACAAATTTGTTGCCACCTATCAAACAAGCTATATATGCTTTGTCATAGCTACCGCAAAGCATGTAATGTTGAAGTTGCAAATAGTATGCGTCGGGTAAATTGTCCCCATCCCATTCCTCTTCTTTCCAACTGGCGGTAGTCTTACATTCAAGGAAAGCATTTTCGCCTACCACGAGCCTATCCACGTCAGCCAAAATAAAAGGATATTCCTTGTTGCGAAGCATCCCGCAGCGCCTTACTTTTTTTCCAGTAAGTTCACAGAAGCGGTTTGCAACCAAGTCTTCCAAAACATTGCCCCAATAGATGTACTCGTTGTCGGATTTGTCTTCGATTTCCACTTGCCCAGTCTTCTCCAACCATAAATCCCACGGAGACTTCCATTTGCTGATGCCGAGGACGACGGCGGCATCACTGCCACCAAGTCCCGTCTTACGCATTTCAAGCCATGCTTTGCGGTCTTGCATTTCCTCGACCGTCATAATCAGTTCGCAACTCAATGAAGTTCACCGCCTTTGTCTAGTTCTGCTTTCATTTTGTTAATTGCGTCTTTGACTTCTTGCGGGAGTTCTTCGGGTAATTCTTCGTCAAGCCCAATCGCCACGCATTTGATTTCCGTATCGCCATCTTTGTCGATAGTTTCGCTTGCTTGGAATAATTCAGCCATCGCTGCTTCTTTCATGAAGTCTTCTCCCCATTCGTCAAAGTCTTTCAGAGCCTCATCAACGATTTCTACAATCTTTTCTTTAAGTTCTTTTTGGGTTTGTTTATTGTCTGTACCCATGCCACACAACATCTTTGCGTATGCAAGGCGAGCAGACATTATTGTCAACATCAAACTGTCACGAACAGTAAGCCCTAAACCAGTTTCCAGTTCTAAACCGCCATCGTGAAATTCAAACCAGCCATCACGTTTGGTGCTTTTACCTTTGAAGCCTTTGATTTCTTTTCCCTTAATGTCCATTTTCTTTTGCAATCTCCTTTTCTTTTCCGTGAGCAAGCAAGAAGGCCTCAAGAAGAATGTTGGTCAAATCAACAATATCTTCTGGGGTTTTTTGTGCTTTGCGAGCCAACTGTTTTGCCTTTTCTTCCATTTTTTTAAGAGCGTCTATTTTTTTGCGACCTTCTCTCATGCTACAAGAAATGTCAAGCAATTCGTGAAGCTTGGATTTGATTTCCTCATCGCTATATTCTGTATTCTCTTCCAGCCAATCATGGAAAGCGATAACCGTTTCTGTCACCATCATAGTCAAGCAGTGAACGCCACCACCCTTGATATTTACGCTTACAACACCTTCGCCGTTTTTAAGGTTAACAGACAACTTACCGTTCAAGTCTTCTAACATTTCTTTCACAACATCTTTCATTAGTCTTCCTCGCTTTCTTTTTTTAACTCAGCAACGGCCTCGCGTTCAGCTTCCCATCGCTGTACAAAACACCATTCTTCCCAATCGTATGGGTAGTCATCTTCATTCCACCAAGAAGGTGGCTCTTTAGGGTAATGTGGTAAACTAGGTCTCCTCAAGCGGTTAACGCCTCCCTTTTCAAACGCAATGCGCGACGCAATGTCGTTTTGCTGATTTGTAACATCGGAGCAATTACCTTTTGTTGTACTCCGCAAACGCAATGCAGTACATATACGAGTGTGCCGAGTTCTCTTGATGGAGCACCTTCATATATCACCACTTCCCTTTCCGGCGAAATCCCCATTTTATTAAGAGCTTTGCCGGAAGGCATTTTTTCATACACACAGAGAGCTAATGCGTAGTAATTCTCCGCATTGGGCAAGGGGTTCAAGTCTAAGTTATGAGTTCCGTCGGACATTCTATAACCCATCGGATAATCACTTCTAAAAAAGGCTTTTCTCATTTGCCGTCACTCCTTTCCCTGTGGTACAATACTTTATGTGAACGAGTAAATTTTTTCATAGTATGACCCTCCTTTGTGAAACACCCGACTTATTGCAGTAAGTTGGGTGTTTTCCTTTTATTTAATTATCTTTTTGCTGAGAGGTATGTAGATGACATCGCCAGCCTGTACTACCCTTTTGCTTTGAGTAAGCCCGTTATAGCGGCGAACCATGTAAATGAACTCATTGAGATTTTTGATTTTGTCTTGTTCGAGGAAGTAGTTTTCAGCTACATCCCATACCGTGTCACCATTACGAATGACGTATTTGATTTCTGTGGTTTCATACTCTGGGTTTAGCCAAGACTCTACCTTCTTATCCAAGCCACAGCTACTTGCGAACATAAAGACCGTCACAAGCATTGCGCTTACCAATATGAATTTAAAGAACTTATCCATAAAGACACCGCCTCTATTTTCTGGTCATCCAGTAACTTTTTGGGGATTTGGTGTTTTTGTTTTTGATACGCTCAAAGTCTTGTTGTGTCCAAATTTCGGTGTTACCGATTAAGCAAAAGAAACCTTCATCCTCTTGCTTCATGGGTGTTGTGTCTAACAAAATCCAACCCTCTTCCAAGTAATAATTGACGGCAGCGTGGCTTGTTTTAACGACTTGCTTGATACCAAGCTGGTGGATTGGCAACTGTTGCGGAAAGCTTGGAACAGTTTGGTCTTCTTGTTCCTTCTCAGCTTCTTCAAGCTTGTTCTTCATCGCCCATAACTCAATATTCAGAGGTTCTTTCCCTTCCAACTGTTCAACGCTAACACCGAAGAACGTAGCTATCTTTTCGACGCTCCTTGCACTCACTCCACCGCCATTTTCGTAGAGTTTTAAGGTAGTTGCCGCCATGCCTATTTGCTTTGCGCATCCGCTGACGGTTAGCTCCATAGTTTCACGTAATTCTTTACTGATGTTCATAATTTTTTCTCCTTTGTGTATTAGTGTTATGAAATTCTTTGTTTGCGAGGTCTGCCACGGTGCTTGACTGTGGCAGAAGACTCGTTTAAGTTTTCAATCATGCGCTTCACAGTTTTTAGTTCAAGCTGGGTATGTTCATTCCCCAATTTCTCAAGCCACTGTTCAAACCCAATTCTGGGGATTTTAAAACTGGTGCCGACTTCAAAGACAGGGAAATCGCTTTTCCCTGCTTTAGCCAACGCCACAAACCCTCGAAGAAGGTGTTGGTTCATATCCCCGTAGGCTGCTGCTTCTTCGATTGTTAACACGGCTTTACGCCATACAGGAATTTCTGTCATTGACTTAACCTCCTTTAATCGCTTTGCGCATATTGCATTGACGAGAGTCTATACAAACCTTTAAAACCTCACCTTGTGGATTCTTGTAGAACTTCCACTCCCCACCTTTAAGTGTCTTGCCGCATATCGGGCATCTGCTTTTAGCCATTGGTTCCCTCCTTGTCCATATTGGCTTTGATGCCCCGTCCGGTTAAGATATTATGGATGCAAAGTCTGCCTTTTTGAGTCCATTTGGTATAAAGTTTGGTCTTGGTTCTGCCGTCTTCGAGTTCAAAAGATAAGGTTTCGGACTTGGTATAACCTTTATTCATTTGGTTAGAGTATAGAATCCATTGACCGTTTACTTTGTGTTGGATTTTTTCTTCGTGTAAAATAACATTAAGTTTCTTTGCACTTATTCCGTAATCAGCAGCAATTTGAGAAACAGTCAACGCGTCCTCACTGGACAAGATAGTGTCCACATATTCCTTAATAGGTTTGAACTCTGCGATTTGCTGTGCTTGGAACTCACAAACGGCTTTCGCTTCATTCAGTTGTACTTTGGTTTCAGATAACTGCTTGTGAGCAATTTCCAACGCTCTCGCCATAACCTTTTCTGGACTGTTCCACTCACGCTCTACTTCCAAGAAGTAATGACGTGCTTGTTTGCCTTTGTCATTGCGTGCTAACATACACAACTCTTTTGCCATATCCAGTTTCAAGATGTGGTCGGTGCTGGGTCTGCCACCGGTACTTTCGGACAATTTTGTCCAAAAGTCTTTTGTTTCCTCAAAACCAAATGGCAACATTCTTTCAAACCATTTCATATATGGCGTTTCAATCTCTAAGAAAGCGTGTAGCTCTCTACCGCTTACAGTTTGTTCTTGATTTTCATTTACGATGATTTGCAATTCATTCATTTTTAACTCTCCCTTGTTTTAGCTCTTTCTCGTATTCACTAATCTTGTTTAACGTGATTTTCTTTTGTCCAAATATCTCTACAAGTTTAACTGCAACAGAAAATTTGAGTTCTTCTTGTCGCTCCATGTTTTCTATATAACCGTATTGCTGACGCGTAACACCAAGGAGTTCGCCCATAGTTTCTTGAGTATAACCCTTTTGCTCACGCAATTCTTTCAGCCATTTTCGCATTGTTTTTATTCACCACCTTGCTCACTCTGTGTTACTTGCAACTCTATGTTACCACCATATTTTTTAATTGTCAACACTAAGTTTCCTGTGTTTTCAAAATGTTCACTTTGTGTTGCGTATTGCGAAAGTAACCATTTGTTGCTATTATTGTATTTAGGAAGGCAACACACTGTTACTAAAGGAGGTGTACTACATGTTGAGGTTGAAAGAAACCAGAGAAAGCAAAGGCATCAGCCAAGCTACGGTTGCTCGCGATTTAGGTCTTAGTAGACAAGGCTATGGATATTATGAAAGCGGGCAAAGAACTCCGAGCACTAAAGTTTTAAAGCAATTAGCTGATTATTTTGGTGTGACAACCGATTATCTCCTCGGCATGCCACCAAATATGGCTACACGAGTTCCTCCCCAATATATGTCAGCGGACACTTCTGCCATCGACAAATACTTTCAAGAAATTGCGCAAAAAGATGATACAGAATTTGCGTTGAAAAATACTGATGACATAAAAATAATCACGCAACTTGTTGCCGTTCTCCAACATGCTGACGAAGAGACTAAGAAAGCCGTGTATGAATACTTGCAAACTTCCCACGAAACAAAAAAAGCGTTATCACCAATAGTGGCAATAACGCAAAATAAAAAATAGCCCCGCAGTCCAAGCTGCGAAGCTATCAGGGGTGCTATTCAGGTTCTTTTTTCAACAAAGCCAATATCATGGCATAAACTAAACAGAGAGCATTTTCTTCTATTTCATCTAAATGAAGAATAATCGCTTCCTTTACTGTGCGCATAAGAACATCCACCTTTCTTTTAAGATAGTGTGATATTCTTTTTTGTGACAACCATACCCTCACGCTCCCTGTTTACATGTTTAGTAGTTCCCTTTAGTTTGACTGAATATACTATATCAAAGGAATGTGACATAAGTTTGTAAATACAATTAACAAATGAAGAAGTGTACTTCTTTAAATGACTGAAAGGAGTAGGAATTATGAGTCATATAAACGGAGTAAAAGATGGTATCTATACCAAAGGATTTAATTTTGAAAAAGAAATAGCTGAAATCCACGAAACAGCAACTTATAGTATCAATTTGAGTTTGCAAACAGAAAAATATAGCGGAAGAAAATATATTGTTTTTACAAAATTCAAAGACGGAATAGCCTTTCGTAAATTCACCATTCCTGTTGGTCTGGCTCATTCTACTGCGTTTTTCTTAGAAGAGGTTTCCAAGACCCAAGGCAATAAAACTCCTCGCCCAGTTCATATTGACGATTATCTTTAAACCTCTACCCGCTATCCCTGTTCTTGTGATATAATCGCTTCACACTAATTTAAGGAGGCATCTACTATGATTAAAGAACAAGGCGAATTATTACAAAAAGAATTTGAAGAACTTAGTGCCGAACATGGTATGCGAGCTTCTTTCGGGTACTTCGTTGACAAGCTTGACAAGGCTATGTTGTCTTTTAACGGCATCAACGATAACGAGATGATGTATATGATTAGCCAACTCGTAGTCCGCATCGCCGTGAAAAACGAAACTACTCCAGACGAAGTGCTCCGCGCATTAGGTGACGGCATTAGAAAACAATATCCCGAAGAAGAGCCTGCTCCTCAGAACTAACAAATAAAGCCGTGACAAATCGTCACGGCTTATTTTGGCTTGTTGTGCAGTTTTAAGGAGGAAAATATTATGGCTACTAAAAGGAAAGACGGACGACTGCAATCATCCGTCTATGTTACCGATTATTTTACTGGCGAAAAGAAAAGAGTTTTCGTCTACGGCTACAACGAAAAAGAAATCGAAGCCGAAAAGAAACGTGTCAAGGAAGAAGCCGAAAAAGCTTTATTGCTCGACCGCATTAGCCCTAGGTTTCAAGACTACGCAGAAGAAGTTTTTACGACCAAGCTGAAAAACAAAACCATCAACGAGGTAACGCTTGAGTCTTATGAATACAACTTGCACAAGTACGTCTTGCCAATGCTCCCCGAAGGCATTAAGTTATCCGAAATCGCCCCGCATCACATCAAGTTTGTGCTCAATAGCATTAAAGGTGCTAGAACCAAAGAGTATTCGTACACAATCATCAACAGCGTTTTTGTTGAAGCAAAATTTGAAAACTTGATAACAACCAATCCATGTGAGTTTGTCCGCAAGCCTTCTTGTAAAACGAAACACGCAGAAGTCATTACACCCGAAATCTACCAAGCAATCATGGCTGATGTCAGAGGTAGCCAATGGGAATATGTCTTCGCATTTGCGCTTAATACTGGTTGCAGACGTGGCGAGATATGCGCTTTGCGTTGGAGTGATTTTGATGCAAATAACAAAACCATCCAAATAGTTACCGCCACCAAGAAAACCAAACGAAAAGGTGAATATGTGGACGTTACCAAATCCGATTATTCAGTTCGTGTTTTAAAACTTACTGATTATCTCGTGAAGGTATTGCTCGACTGGAAACGCGAGCTTCGATTAGAGCTTATGCGTAACGCACTTCCATATCGCGATACGGATACCATCTTCCGTAGCATAGCCGATATAACCAAGCCTATGAAGCTAGATAGCGTTACTGGCAGAAT
Organism: Prevotella sp.; assembly: GCA_045602085.1. Lineage (GTDB taxonomy): Bacteria > Bacteroidota > Bacteroidia > Bacteroidales > Bacteroidaceae > Prevotella. The sequence goes on from JAZSAV010000032.1 coordinate 27,053, forward strand.
GAGGAGATTGAAAGAGAAGCTCAATCTTCCCGAAAGAGTGTGTATGCACAGCTACCGCAGAACCTTAGCAACGAACCTTGCGGTTGAGGATATTAACCCTAAGAAAATCCAGCACACCCTCGGACACGCATCCGCAGCTTTTAGTTTAGATGTTTACGTCAAGAACTCGCCGGAGATGGTCAAAGGTGTAGCGGAAGCAACCGACACCATTGCCCAAAAATACGCTACCAAATAGCGTGGATGTCAAAATGGATGTCAAAAATAAAAATAAATAAAAAAGCGGTTCCCAAGAAAGTCTCGGAAACCGCATAAATACGTGGTGGCCCCGGCAGGATTCGAACCTGCGACCTTTTGATTCGTAGTTAGAAATCATAAAAACGGGAAACCACACCACAAGTGGAAACTCCAGCCCAGAGCCATTCTTTATTTTTTAACACATTACATTTCGCTTCATTTCGTGCCATTTCGCAAGTGGTTTTGGATGTCAACTGGATGTCAGAGTTCCGTGTTTAGATGTCAAATCATTCATTTAATCAACTGCATAACAAGCCACTCAAAGCCTTCTGAAAACAACTAAGCCTTCCAAATAGCACGAAGGGGTTGCTATCCAGAAGGCTTTGTTGCCACTAATAATTTCAAAGGAGAGGTGTTGATACAACAAGAAATAGTTCTCGCAGCGTCTACAATATTAGTTTACTCTACTTGCTACATCTTTGCAAATTCTAAAACCCCTTTTTATAAGTGGAAGCCCATTGACGGAATAACTTGCCATGAGGCATGTCTGGGTCGTCGAAATATAAGGCTTTAGCAATCTTGGCATACATATTGACATCGTTGCCATAGATTTTATACAAGTCGCTATACAACATATTCAGCGCATAATACCAGTCCGCATAGCATTTGATGCCATGTTGGTCTGCAACTCGACTTGTTTCTTCCATAGTCCAGTGCTCTCCTTTGGTGCCGTCTACGTTCTCCATTTCACCAACAGCCATCTTAGCAGTCGCTTCATCAAAATGGGAGCCATAAACGATACAATGAACCTTCATCATCATCTTGTTGAAGTCGTCTTCATCATGATGTTGAAGCTTACAAAGCCCCCACCAAAGAGCTTCGTAGACAAGTTCTTCCTTTTCATGATTGCCAGTGATAACTGACATATATTCACGCAATCGGTGCATCGTCATCAGCTTTCACCTCTTCCTTTTTAACTTCTTTCTTAGGTAATAAATACGCATCAGCAAGTTTGGCAACAGCTTGCTTACGCATTTTTTTGCCTTCGGGAGTAAGTGTCAACCAAGTAATCGCTACTCCAATCAGAACATCTTTAATCATATCAAGCACCTACCGCATCGGCTGCGACAACCGCTGCTGCGTCAGTAGCCGCCACGCCAGTTATTTGAGGTGCCACATATGCTGTTGCACACAAAGTATTTCTTACCACGGCAAGATTTGTGTCAGTTGCCACATAAGCAAAATAAATCCTACGGGTTCGCATTTGGTCTGCTCGAACAGCATTGCCACACGGAGTAATCAACTGAATGGTGGTTGTACCATCAGTGAGCACGACAGGCAAAGTGCTGGAAGGTATAGCAATCGGGCTATACAAACAAATGCGTTGGCGATTAAGCAATGTTTGAGTAGGAATAGTCAACGCCACGTTATCAGTTCCCACGGTTACTGCTGTTACCGCAATAAGATTAGGACATACCGCACAATTTTTAATGCACATAATATATTCTCCTTTCAACATTGCCCTCTCAACGTCGAGAGGGCAATAATTTTAATATAAATGTAATTTAGGGCGATACATGACGTACCGCCCTAAAAATCACGCTCTAAAGCGGAACACAAATCAACCAGCTACTAAGCCGTTGCCAGCAAAGCCACCGCAACCACCGCCGAAGCCGAAGCCACTACCGATGCCTAAACCGTTGATGATACCAGCGTTCGGGCATACAGCACCTACACCAGTAACTTCGGGACGTTTCAGCATGTGACAGCTAATGTTTGCGATTTGAGCTTCCAAGGCACCAAATTTCGCATCAGAGTAGATACGATTTTCAAGTGCCATGTTTTTCATGCGTTCTTTGCTGAGTTCATCACGCAAACCTTGGTATTCATAGAAATCAACCTTGTTGCCAAGTGCAGCCAAGCCTACCATGGTTTGTTCTTGGGTATCACGAGCAGTGCGTTCAATCAAATATTGAGTGCGAGCTGCGTCGATGATTTCTTGTTTTTCTACTTGACAGTTGCTTACAGCATTGCATCCGCAAGCGTTGCCACCGTAGCCGTAACCACCACAGCGACCACCCATAAAATTAAAGCCGCCACCAAAAATCATCCAGATGAACAGGATGAGCACGATAAGAAAACCATAACCGCCAAAGTGCATTTCATTTTCAGTCATTTTCTAAATCTCCTTTCAAATTATATCCAATCAGCTCCCGCGCGTTAGAGCTGCTTGTAACCTTTTCTGTATTTCGCCAACGGGTCATTTCCGTTATTGGAAGAAGTTACGCTGGTGCCAGAAGATGTTTCTCCGAGCAAAGAGTTAAAATCCCTCTTGATTGCAGGAAGATTAACGCCTGTGAATTTTGCCAACCCTGCCGCAGCAGGATGGTCTAAATACTCACCAATCCTAACAAGAGCGTTCCTATCTATACCCTTTTCAGCCAACAACTTCATAGCCTGTTGCTTGGTCTTTACTCCTGCGCCCATTTCTTTGGCTATCGCCCAAGCTTCTTGAGCTTTTGCAGGGTCGATATTAAACTGTTTCATTATTTGTCCCAGCACGTCCATTTTCGAGAACCTCTACTTTCTGGTTGAGTTTATTGATTGCTTCTAACATCTGAGCCATCATAGCTTGCTGTTGAGCCATCATAACTTGTTGTTCCTCAATTATTTGCTCCGGTGCTTTAGGTTCCTTGATGATGCCAGCATCTATGAGTTTCTGGTAGTAACCATCTGTAATAGTCTTGAGCTCATCAAATGTCTGCTGAACAACACCCACTTGTACCCTTTGACCAGTAAAGGAGTTTACTTGGTAGATAGCACCGTTATCCACAAGAGCGACAAACTGTCCGTTGATATTGCTATAAATAGTTTCATTTTTATGAGTAATGTCCATATTGCTCACCTCTTGATGTAAGTCTACCTCTTAATCACCTATCTAACGTGTCGAATATAATTCAGCAAAATGTCAGCAAAATGGCATAAAAAATAGACCCCTACCCGAAGGTAGAGGTCTTAAATTTATTTGTTCTGTGTGAATCCCTGCACAAGCGCAAAGCTTAAATCGGTAATATAAGGGTCTTTTGCCATTGCGTAAGCCACGAAGCCCATCTTCAAAAAGTTTGCCGATGTTTTCAGCTTGCGTTCCAGCTCGTTATTTCGTTTCGCAAGTTGCTTTATGTTTTCGTTATACGCTGCTATGAGCTTCTCATTTGGAACCTCGCTTTTCTCTTTCAATTTTGCTTCCATCTCGTTAAAGGCTTTGATGAAAGCAATCTTTACTTGCATTGCTGGCTTAGTGGTAAAGCCCATAACCAAGAGCATAAACCCATCTCTGTTCATATAGTATTCGGGATAGGAGCGATACTGACCTTTCACTTTGTACTGATGCTCCTCGTAAAAAGCGAGAGCGCAATTTTGCGCACTCACTATTTCACGTATGCTTCTCATTACATCTCTGTGTTGCTTACCAAACTTCTCTGCAACTACTCGGCTACTTACTACTGCTTGGTTATTATGAGCTAAAACTAAATCGTTCATCAGATATTCCTCCTTGTTTTTGGAGGTTTCCCTGTGTTAGAATATTTAACAGAGGGTAACTCCTTGGTTATAGACACGCTTTTCTTATCTTTCCACGGACAGAGGGCGTGTCTATTATTTTTTTATCGTCTCATACACTAAATCAATACCTTTTTCAATAACGGCAGTTCTACTAACTTCAAGAACTTCAGCACATTCTTTTAATTTATTTACTGTTTCTTGAGATAAACGAAAACCGATATTTTGATTTTTGGTAATTTCTTTAGGAGGGCGACCCATTCGAGCCTTCATAATTTCACCTCACTTTATGCTCATACAAAAATTATATTATTGTATATACAAAAAGTCAAGCAAGAAAAAGGATTTTTAAAAACAATGTAGAATATATAAGCACATTGGAGGTGGAGTTTATGTATAAAAAAATTACTGTATCTATTTTAATCACTGTTTTTTTGCTTGGTTTGACTTCTACTGTGCTGGCATTTGGTGGCGGAGCTTGCAGAAGATGCTCTTGCTCTGGCTTCCATCCCAAAAAATACGGGTTTTCCAATATGTGCAACTGTGGTCATTGGGAAACTGAACATACCAGATAACTACAACCAAGGGAGAAATTGATATGAGAAAACTTTTACTATCGTTTCTTTTAGTAGTGTCATTCACTTCTTCTTGCTTCGCGTATGGTTCAAGTTATGATTTGGGGTACCAACTGGGTACTGCTATAAGTAACAGTATGGCAAACGCAGCAGTTCAAAAAGGTCGAATAAAACGAGATTGTCACATAGAAAAAAATTATGATTTTTCTAAAACCAAGTCATTTGTTGTTGCAACAATTTTAAACTCAAACGCCATTGATGACCCAAGTATTCACGAGCAATCTTCTTACATGTTGACAAATTTATTAAATAAAGATTTTACGGTTTATCCACAGCCGGCTTTAATCTCTTATTATTTTGACAACAATCCAAATGCTAAAAACCTTACAGATGAAGAATTAAAATCGAGCATTTATGGATTTATCCAACGTGTTTCTGATGCAATGATTTTTATAAAAATCAATAATTACACTGAGTCCAACGGATTTGCGAATGTTGATTTAGAAATACTCGTATATCCTCATAACAGTTCTATCCCTGTTATGATATACACAGAGTCAAGATATGATGTCCAATCTGATAGCAAGAATGGAACCATTATAAAAATCTTAAAGAAATTCAAAAGTAAATTCTCTAAAACATTTGAGAAAGTAAAGCTTCCAAACAAAGGTGAGTCAAAGTGAGGGTCTCGATAACTATATTTTTATTATCTTTATCACTATTTGTTTATATAGGTAATTTAAACTCTTATGTTTTTCATTACTCAGATTGCCCGTCTGTATATAAAATGAAACATAAAAATAAATATTATTCCAATTCGAGAAACGAACTTATCTCCATGGGTATGCGTCCATGTAGAAATTGTCGCCCATAAAACAAAAGAAGGGAGTCGCATTTTGCGACTCCCTTTAATTACGCTAAGATTGCTTGTGCTCTGTCATAGAACTCACGCATGGTTCGGCAAACTGTACTCTCACTAACGTGTAGAGTCATCGCCGTCTTAACAACTGAATATTTCTTTTCGATTATATAACGGACTATGGCTTCTTCATCTTCCGTCAACTTAGCATCATAAACAATTTTCTCAAAATTTGTCCGTAAGGACTTTTTAACCAGTTCCCTGTAATATTTGCGTTCCGCGTCCATCTTATTGCTCCCTTACAATAATGTCCGCTTCCCATATCATTCAGCTTTCTTTATTTAGAACCAATAACTATCCCCAAGACAAACCAACCAAACTGTTGAAGTTTCATCCTGCGTTTAATGTCTTCCTGTTTTTTACGCTCCGCACTAATTTGTTGCGTCAACTCGTTCAATAATTTCCGCACTTCTTCGAGAGAGAACTTGAGCTTCTCCAATGATGCGTTCGAGTTCGCCAATTCCAGCTTCGATTGAGTCAGAGATTTTTCTGCTACTTCCAATTTCTGCCTCAGCTCTTTCGATAGCTTCTTTACTCTTAGAGATTGAGTCTTGGCTTCTTCCAATTTCAACTCCAGCGATTGCTGAGTTTGCTTTAATATTTCCCACTGTGTTATCGGTATTTGCTTGTAGCTCTCCGAGTGAATGTTGTTCGCCGCAACCACGGAACATGACGCACATAAACACAACAAACACAGCAAGGTAACAAAGAATTTTATAGCCTGTTTTTTCATCGGTCATGTTTACCTCCGACTTTTCAATAAAAAAATAATCTCCAGACACCAACTTTTCATAAAATATTGGAATAATGTAGCAAAATACCATAAAATTCCCTAGAAAAATGCGTCCCACAGTGCTTAAAATCACCAAATCCATTTTAAGCGACCCAGCAGCCTTGTAGAGAGGTTTTACGAGTCAACGCTATACTTTATATTAGTCGTTGCTTAAAAACCTCTCAAAAACAAACTGGCGAGGTCAGATTTTAGGTGGTTTTAGAAAATTTCGTGCACTAACAAAGAAAACAGCAAACCGATTGCAAAACCTACGATTGCTGCTTTACCACACTGTTTGTTTCGATATTTTTCAATTTCGCCTTGAACATGGTCGTCAAATTTTTGGATGTCCTCTTTGGCATCGCTCAAAAAATTAGTAAATCTTCCAACTTGAATCTCAAGCCACTCAATAAACTTCATCTTAATTCCTCCTACCAGCGATAATACGCGGGGCTTTCCCCATTATCACGACAGTCTACATGAACAAATCCATCTTCAACATACAATCCAATGCCGTCAAAGCCAACTTGTTCAGCAAGCTCTGCCAAGCCTTCGGCTGTTATGTGATTAGAGTAAATGTCTGCCGCGATACCAAGACGATGCTGGCTATTTTCAACACCACCGACTGCACGGTTATGAGTTTCACATCTGTAACCGCTGGTAACATAAATCGGATAGCCAACAAGGTCTCTCAGTTCGTCAAGCTTTTCTAACAGCACAGGGTTCATTCCGTTTTCGGGTAACTCCCCGCAGTGTCTACATGCAAATTCTTCGATGTCAAAATTTCTCATTTTCTTTCACCTCGTTTTTCTTGATGTTCGGTTTGATATTTGTCTGGAACACCATCCCCATCTTCATCAACAAAACAAGTAGTCACGAATGTGATGAACGCTACCATCTGCGGACTGATTACTCTGTCGATAAGGTCAAGCAAGTCCCCCAACATTGCCTTCCCTTGATACAGGAAAAACAGCCACGCAAAATAGAACGTCGCTACCAGCAGAACCAACACAGCTAAGAAACCTATCACTATCCCCTTTATGGTTCCGTTCAGTTTTCCTATCTTTTGAGTAGTCAGTTTGCCGAGTCCGGCTAAACAGCTTTTTGCTTTGTCAATCAAAGCCTTCATGTTCATCGCCTCTAAAAATTATTTACAAGTACACCTTTCGCACTTGTGCTCCGCATCAGACAGTCTTCGTTCAAACTCTTTGATACGGAAATGCGCATCCTTAACGGACTCTGTAACCTTTGCGATTTCCACACGGTTGTCAGAAGCACGTCTTCGCAGCTCCTTTATCTCCTCCGCAAGTTCTTGGATGCTTGATTGCAATGCTGCTATTGCAGTCTTTAATGGTTGGGCAACAATCCATAATACCGCAAGGAATACAATGTCGATTATGTTTGCGAAATTACCCAAGTCTGCCATACCAATCACTCCTTATTGGTAGTGGTGGATTTCTTCTTGGTGACAGCAGCGGTTGTCGCACTGCATTGCTTGAATTTCTCTGACAGGCATAAAAACAAAACTTGCAAGTATCTGTCTTTAACCTTCAAAGGATTTGCAGGATAAACTTCTTTGCCAGCAAGGAAGTTATAGATGAGCATTTCTTCCACAGTGGAAGGTTCGGGTAATTGTTCAATAAGTTTTTTGGTGTTCATTAAAACTCACCTTTCCAAAAAATTAAGGACACGCAGGGACAATTTGTCCCCATGTGTCCTTTTTATTTTAGCTGTTCTTCGGCACAGCTCCCCCAGCCTTAAAATAGCTCGCCGTATTTCTTCACAACAAATTTTGCTGTACTGTTGATACGTTCGCGCTTCTTGTCAATCAACTCACGTTTCCGTTCTGGAGTGTACTTGTCACTCATCTCAATTATACGGATTTGCTTATTAAGGTCATTGATTACTTTGCCAGCCTTGCGAATAGCCTTTACAGCACCATTCGGCTTGCCTTTTACTCCATAACCAGCCTGTTGTTTATTAGCTTTGTCTTGCAGCTCATAGAAGTCGTTAAGGAAACGGGTGCGGTTAGCTTCCGTAACATTAAAGTCTCTAATAAATTGCATTTCGTTTACTTCTTTTGCGGGCAAGCCTTGCTTTTCAGCAGCAAACCAGTCTGGAGTCTGCCACAAGAAAGTACCCATTGTGCCAGTATAACCACGAACCACATTGTCAATTTTAATCGGAGAGAAGTAAGTGTGCTTGCCGATAAACTTAGACAACTCGCTTGTACCAGTGCTGTATTGCAGTTCATCCGGCATACGCTGTAAGCGTTGCGGAACAAGATCTCTGCCTTTAAAGAAAGAGTAGTTGGTTATCCACTCAATCAACGGCAACACTATGGTAGGCATAACGCTCGGAGTCACAGTATCTCGTATTCCTTTGGCTACTTCACTCATAGCCTTCGGGTCTTTAAGTACAGCAGTGTCAAGCATAGCTTCTATGCTACCGCCGAACAAGATACCATATTCTTGCGGTTTAGGAACTCTAATGCCGTTAGGCAAACACCAATGAGTGTATTTGATTTGCGGGTCAAGTTCTTCATACCAATCCTCATCGTGGTTAAGTGCCCAAAGTGCCAAAGACGGAAGCACTATGTACTGTGCAACCTTCAAAGAAGTACCTTTCGGGTCTTCATAGAACAACCTCATCATCTTGTCGCCACCTTGGATGCAAGCATTAAAGAACGGTACAACTCTATTCCACTCTTGTCCAAGAACGCCACTTCGAGAAAAGTTCAAAGTTACTTCTTTTGCATCGTATGATGCTTCGTTGATAGATTTGCCAGCCTCTAAGGCTTTCTTGAACTCACCAGCACGAGTAGCACTTTCTGCGTAGGAGCTTAATTGTTCCAAACTGATGCCAGTAGTCTTCAAAGCCTCTTTCAAGTTGCCTTTGAAAACCGCTTGCAACACACCTTTGATAATGTCAACTGGTTCATAAACTGTGTAGTTCTTGCCACTCGCCAAATCAGTCAAGTTGTTGTAAGCACTTTCTGCACTGCCAAACTGGTTGAAAGCTACTACACCAGAGGCTTCAAATTTCGCTCTGAACTCTGGGTCACTCCACAGTGCCTTAGCACCACGGATTGTATCAATAATAGGAATAAAACCATTCTTGGAAGCAATACCAGCAGTGATGGTATCACGGAACACGTTACGAACAATAAAAGAGGGTGACATTGTAGCACCAGTTCTCAAGCATTGAGCGAAGGTTTGAGGAACCCTTAACAACAAACTGCTTGTAGGCATATTATAGCCAACAATGGCATTGTAATATTCGGGGTCAGCTTGGTAAGCAACCTTCTTGCCATTAAACATAATAGTGAAGACACAGTTCTTCGGGTCAGCTTGGATGGAACCGTGTTTAGGTTGTTCAAGCTTTCTAATATAACCCTTGAGGTCTTCGGCTTTACTCATCATTCTAACAAGGTGTTGTCCAGCTTTATTGCGTTCAGCTCTATTAGAAACCGCAGCAATGGTTTGGATTGTGCTTTCTAACGGATTGATGATAGTACGTTCGCTACCCTCTTCGCTAATCTTTTTCAACATAGAGCTTACGTTACCCACGCCTTTGCCACCAGCAGTAATGCTTTCGATGAAAGCGTCAACCGCGGCAGTGTCAGAGAAGTCACGTATCATCGGGCAGTAATCTTTATACTTCTCGTTCAATAGCTCGTGAGTCTTGACATCAATCAACCCAGCATCTTCCATAATGGAAAGGATGTTGTCGTTGAGCATATAGTAATGTTTTGCAGCTTTAGCAAACGGAGCCGGAGCTTGTTTAATAAGCTGATTCACTTCTTGCTCAGTCAAGCCTTGTGGCATTTTGTATTCTTCAAACACAGGCTCTTTGCCGACAAAGCGTTTAGGAGTTTCCTCGTCTTTATGGGTTGCAAGCCATTCAGCCTTCAACGCCTCCACAGGGTTAACGCCGACCTTACCAGCACGTTCCCAGCGACGTTTAGCGTTCTTTAGGTTCTTTTGGTAAGCTTCCCAAGCTTCGTATTCTTCAAGCAACGGATTCTTGCCTATCCTGCCAGAATTAGCCCACGCATCATAAGCACGTTTGCGGTCAGCCCATTCAGCGTGTTCTTCGTTAAACGCAAGACGTTTCAGTCTTGCCATTTCAGCAAGCCTGCGCCAACCAAGATATGCGCCGAACGCTTCAATCCAGTTGTCACATCCAGAAGCTTTCAAGTAGTCATCGTAAGGCTGCATAACCTTAGCGTTTACCATATCAAGTACGGTAGCAAGGGTCACTTTGTATTTCATCTTCTTGCGGTCAAGTTTAGAATTGGCTGCGCTGATATGGTCTGCGTTACCGTTAATAAGAGCAGTAGTCAAGCCAGCGGCGTTAGAAGAAACAATTTGCACCTTGTTATAAACACTTTCAGCAGCGGTCAAAGCTCTACCCAAAGCATTAGACAAGATGGCATCAAAATCTTTAATGTCAATATTCTTATCTACCCAACTGCGGTAGAACTTACGGAACATTTGCTTTGCAAAGCCTTTATAGCCATTAGCCTTAATGTCATCACTGACAGATTTAGGTTTCTTGGTCACTACTGCTTTGGTGCCACGAGCAAGAAGAGTGTCTTGAGGGGAAACGTCCACCGCTTCGACAGACAAAGCTTTGCCTCCATTGCCTAAAAATACAATGCTTCTGTCGTCGTGTCCCATAATAAAGTCAAGATGTGCAAGAGAATCTGAAAGCTTAACATAACTTTCAGCTTCGTCTAACTTTCTCAAAAACGCTTTGCCTTCTGCGCTTTTTCTTAGCAGACCTTCCGTTTGTGCGAAATCCGTATCATTTCCTCTAAAGCTACTCGTTTGGTACAAGTAGTTTGTCGCTAAAACGGCTGTTTTATCTGGCATTTCTTTTATTAAAGCAACTATTTCCCGATATAAATCAACGTCCTTCGGTGACAAGCTTTGCGAGCTTTGTTTTGCCCTAAACATCACCATTCTAGCTTCCTCTTCCCCCAATGTGCTAGCATAAGCATCAAAATCGCTATCTCTATCAGCAATTTTTTTAGCTGTACTTTGCAAGGTACTAATAATTCGTTCCAACAAAGCTTTTTCATCGTCATTTGCAAATCTATTAAAAGCTTTTTTGGAAATTCTTACGTTTTTGCGTGCGTTCGCTAAAGTGTCACTCAAGAGAATTTTATTAAATGGATTAACTGATACTTCAATCAATGTTGCAGCATCATCAAAATATTGTGCAGCTTCATCGCTTACAGTCATAGCTTCCGCAAGTAGCGCATCAACGGTTTTGTCGTATTTTTCATGCAATCCCTCTGGCGAAGAACCAACCGCCATACCTTCGTGATTTTGTACAGCGTGTTCTGCTTCGTGTAGCAAAGTGCGCTTATATTCATTTTCTGTTCTTTGGTTCTCGTAAATCGTAATAACACCTTTATCATACGTGCCATAATCAACCGAAGAAGCACCCACTTCAACTTTAATGTTTTTCAAATACGGGAACTCTTTATATAATTGAGGGTTATTATATAGTTCACCTAAAGTGCTAGTAGTGCCAACTTTTAAAACTCCATTTTTAAGTATTTTACTTAAATCTATTGCATCCAAGTCATCGTCAATAAAATATTTCCACTGACCATCTTTTGCTTTGTACCAACCAGTTTCTTCCCAAATAGTCAAGCGGTTTTCTCCGGCCTTGAGTCGCTTTTCTAATTCAGCAACTTTAGTATCATCTTTTACAGGCACAAGCATTGCGCTTTGGTCGCCAGTTTTTGTCTGATACTTATTGATTAAATAAGCGTAATAATCATAAGCCAGTTCATCAACAAAATTGTTGTCAACCCACTCGAAGTCCAATTCAAAGAAAGCTTCTTCGTCATTTTCTTTACCAGCTTCGGGCAAATCTTTTGCAGCAGCTTCGCGGAGTTGTTCAGCAATGGTTTTGCCGTTATCCTCGTCGGTCAGCCCTAACAAATTCTCGATTTGCTCTTCTTTCCCAGAAAATTTCTTTTTGGTAGATACAATTTGCTTAACAAAGCCTTTAATGTCATCGTCTGTCAAGATTGACTCTTGGGGAGTTTTACCTTCTTTGACTGCCTCAGATTTAACTTTGTAAGGTTTAGGATCTACACCTGTGATGGTACGCAACGCCTTAAAGACTGATGCCGAAATCTTCCTTGTGCCTTTACTACCATCATAAGAAACATAATGGTATGTTTCTTCTCCTGCTTTATGTTCATAAAGCTTGGGATTTAAACCAGCGACTTCAACGGTATGTTTTCTAATCTTTTCGTCTTTAAAAGCTTCTCGAACAGTCTTAGTTGCAGTTTCCAAATATGAATTTAACTTTTGTTCATAAAAAGGCAAGTCTCTATCTGGAGCGTATTTGTCGAAGACGGTTTTTGCAGTAGAAGTTGCTTCTGCTTTATTACGAAGCTCATCAATAGTTTTGCTATTAGCAAAATCTTTGAGAGGCATATTGATGAACTCCTCTAAAGAAAGCTCTTTAACTTTCTCTTCGCCATGAACCTCAAAGAAGCTCTTTAACGCAGACCAAAACTCTTTCAACCATTTTCTAAGTTTAGTACCAATAGATTTATTGGTGCCATCACTATCCAGCTTTGCAAAAATATCGGCTCCGTTGTTACCAGCTAACCAAGCTAACACTTCGTCGGCTATCGCATTGTCATCACGCAAAGTATATGCTTCGTTGTTCTTTATTTCATTCCACATCGGAGTTTGCTTCATAAGTTCAATGCCGCGTTCCCATAACTCTGGGTTTGTTTCGCGTAAAATTTGACTCCAAATATGTGTATACTCATGAATAGGTACATCAAGTCTAATGTTGTTGCGGTTGAGATAAATAACCCCTTTGTCTTTGTCAGCTAAACCGTTCAAAAGATATTTTTTCCCGTCGCTATTTACAATGTAAACTTGGGTTCCATCTCGTTCAACTTTCCCAGAACCATTATGCCCACTCTGCGCAGCTTTCGCCAAATCTTCTGGAGAAGTATAAACTTTAATGCCAGATTTACGGAGCATAGAAACAAGATTGTCAAAAACCTTTAAACGCCTTTTTTCGTCAACAATGGTATGAGGTTTAATGTTCTCCTTTGCTTCTATGACAGTTAGGTTGGCTTTTAAATTTTTGCTAGCTTCTTTTTTGGCTTTTCGGCCAGCATTATAATCTTCAACTCTGTTGTTGAATTTAATAACTTCTTGTTCAAATTTATCTGGAGCAGCAATAACTCTTACCCGATAACCTCCATCCTTTAAAGCTTGTTTAAAAGCGGATTTTGTCGGATATGCCATCTTTATAATTTTTATTTTATTCTTAGAGTCTCTAACAGAAGCCCAGTAAGTTTTTAGACCAGTTTTAGTTTTGGATTTGCCAGAGGCAATAAAATCTTCTGCATCTTTCATTTCGGAGAAAGTAGCATAATTAACTCCCTTATTGCCTTCTTTGTCCTCGGTTATGGTTTCAACCATATAGGTACCGTCAGTGTTTTTATGTAAAGCCTTGATGGTTTTATTTTTCTTGTTTTCGTAACGGTGGTAATCTTCTTTGTTCCAAGTGCCACTTACGGTAGAATAATCTCCTATGGAAGATTTATAACCAAACTCGTCACTGTCTACTCCGGTATCGACGCTCTCTAAACTGCCTTGATTCGCACCATCATTACGTTCTTTTTGCTCTTTCTTCTTGATAGTTTTGATTTCTTCTTGAGCTTGTTGGAATTTGCTTTTAGGCTTTTCGGTCAATAAACCATCAGCAGCGTCAAAGAATGTGGGCGGCAAGTCGTCATTCCCTAACTCTTCACTGTTCTGTTGATTTTCGGGAGGAGTTGCGACATCTTCTTGAGGTTGTCCGTTGTTGCTTGGATTTTCGGGGTTTTCAACATTCTGCCCTTCCGGCGGTAAATCAGTCTCGCCATTTTCTTCGCCTCCAGTTTCTTGCTGTTCTTGGTTTACAGGAGAAGTCGTTTGCTGAATGTCTGGCTCAACCGCTTCACCTGTAAGCTCCTCACCATCGGTTTGTTCTTCTACGACTTCCTCTTGCTGAGGAACCGCTTCTTCGGGGGTTGCCACTTGCTCTTCGGGTTTAACGCCACGAATAGCCTGTGCCTCGGCAATGATTTCTTCGTCATTACCATTCTCCAGAAGTTCAGTCAGACGACCAAACTCAGCATCGTCTTCATTGAAAGTTTCGCGATAACCGATTATTTCATTGCGAGCTTGCTCCAAGTCGGGATTTGTAGTGGTATCGGTTTCGGTAACAACATCTTCCGCGCCGCTATCATCAAGTTTTTCTTGCTCATCCACAGTGTTCGGATTGGGTTGGCTGTTAGTAGTATTGTTGTTAATGTATGGAGCCATAGCACCACCAAAACCACCAAGAATACCACTACCAACAAATGCTTGAGCAGCAGCCTCTTTTGCAGCTTCGTGGTCGAGTTCAGTTCCTTCTGCCACATTACCAATAAGACTTTGTCCGTATTCTTGTACGGCTTCACTTGAACCTTCTAGAGCTGCACCCTTGCCAGCGTTTTTAGCCATCTGTTTCAATCCGCCCTTAACAGCTTCTTTGCCATATTTAGCCGTGATAGCACCACCAATAGCGTTAGCAACAGTCAGCCAAGCAGTATTCATAGACGCAGAAGCAATGGCAGCTTGACGAATTTCTTCGTCAGTATAACCTTTGTCACGCATCTCGGTAATCAAATTACCAGCTTCGGTTGTGCCTTCAAACGCAGAACCAGCGGTTTCGGTTAATGCCAACTTGCCAAACGGTGACTTCCACATTTCCTTGGTTGCAGTGACTATTTTACCAAGTGCAGGGATTGCCGTTCTTGCTCTAACAACACCAGCCGCAATGCTTGCAGGAACAGCAGCTCCAACAGCACCAGCAGCACCGATGATTGCAGCACCAGCAACAATAGAGGGAATACCAGAACCGATAGCGTTGCCTAAAGCACTTGCTACCCAATCGGTTCCCTCAAGAGGTTGCAACGGGGTGTTGCGTCTAACAACTTTGTCCATGTCGTTAGCAAGCTCTCCCATCCACTCATTGCCAAAGGGAGCAAATTCCTCTAAAAAGCGCGCAAAACCACCAACGCTTCCTGCTGCGCCAGCCTGTGCGGAGTCAACTACATGCCCCAAAAAGCCGTTGCCAACAGTGTCATTCGTCTCTCCGATTGCATTGTTGGCCCCAGAGCCTTTAGCCATCGCATACCAGTCGATTTTCCCGTTGGGGCGATAGATTATGTTACCGTTTTTACTTCCGCTTCTTGCAGCAAGCTCTTTATCTATTTCATCAAAAAGGTTAGCCATTGTTTCAGCTCCTTACCTTGTGATATAATTCCAATAAAGGAAGTGGTTGTTATGACAAGTAAACTAAAAGAAGATTTAAAAGAAATAGCGGTTGGAAGTACCGCTATCCTACTCAACACCATCTATGTTTGGATTGTAGGTGGTATTGCGATTTGTTTTTTATGCTGTCTTTTATACTTCCTTTATAAAATTTTTATACTTTAAACTTCAAGAGACTGGAACATTCCAGTCTCTTTTTATTTTGAATTTGCTTTTGCAAGCGGAGCGATGTCTTTAAGGTCAAGAGTAGCCAAATAGTTTAGCCAATCACTACGCTTTGTAACGTCTCTACCCATAAATTCATACGGTTTGGAGTCATCTTCTTTCTTCCTTGCCTTGAGTTTTGGGAACGCCTCTACAATCTCGGCGAAAGCCTTGTCATCAATCAAACCAGCTTTTTGTGCCTCTTTAGCTTTGCTTATAATTTCAGAAGGTGTTTTCTTTCCTGCTTGCACTTGAGCTTTACCATCAGCAATCCAAACTTTAGGGTCGGCGTAGTTTATCTTGTTGCTTGACTCCCGTGTTTGTTGAGGTGTGCCATACAAAGCCTCATTGACTTCATCGGTGAAATTATTATATCTTGCTGCTTCAAGCTCGTTCAGTTCGCCACCATCAGCCATTTTTTGTTCAAGCTTATCAAGCTGTCCAGTAACATACTTGCCTCTCGGAGTGCTGAAATAATCGTTGTTAGCACTACTGCCGCCACTGTTGCTTCTAGAACCACGTCTAATATACGCAAGCTCGCGAGCTTCTTGTGCCTTGAACCTATCTTTTTCAGTAACTCTGCCCTCTGCCAAAACCTTAGCCATGTTCGGATTTACTTTTTGGATTTCCATAAGGAAACTATCAGCAGAAGCATAGTCTCCCAAACCTTGTGCTTGTCTGTATAAATCGTAAAGCTGATTAGAAACTTGAGCGTTATGTTCAGCTTTTTTCTCTGCAATCATAGGCTGAATCGCAGACCAAGCTGCTTCACGTTGGCGAGCATTGCGACCATCAGCCATAAGCTGTTTATCCAACGCTAACTTAAACTTCTGAACATCAAAAGCACCCATATTAGCGTTGCTCAGTGCAATCTCGGTACTGTTTAAAAGTTTCTTTGCAGCCACAGAGTCGCCAACAGGATTAGGATTGTTAGCATACTTGTCGTCAAGATAACCCCACTTGAGTAGACCTTTATCAATAACAGGTTGCTGATTGCCAGAACCTTTGACTTCCTTGCCGTCTTTATCGTATTTCAGTTCCGGCAACTTAATTGCAGCATCCAAGATTTGTTGCTTTTTGTCGGGACGTGCATACTTACTAACCAAGTCTTCATTGGTTAGGATACCAGCGTTGGGGTCTCCGTGCTTAACTGTATTGTTCAGCATTTGCTCTGCGGTTTCGGTAGCCTTCTTCTCACCACGGGCATTGTAGTTATTCCAGTAACCTTCACCCAAGGCGTAACCTAAAGCAAACCACGGGTCTTTCTGTGCCATGGAAGCGTAGTTTGGATTTACATTTAAGTCAACTCTTTTGTACGGAGTGTTTAAAGCCATTTCTTACGCCTCCTTAATAAGCACCTTGCGCAACTAAGCCGTTGGCGTAGTATCTGTTACTGCCCGTTGTTCTGAAATCGTAAACCTTACGTTCACCACTTTCAACAATGCCTGTAACCTTGCCACCAAACTTGAGCTTGGTGCCAATTCGCATAACTTGCACTTCAACCATTTCGCCGTTATCGGCAAGAAGGGGTTGTGCCAAAGTGGTGTAAACGACATTCTTTTTGCCGTTCTCACCAACACAAACAACCGCAAAGGTAACATCGTATGCAGGGGGTTGTACATAAACAACTTCTTCCACACTGTCACCATCTTCGTTATAACAAAGCACCTTGTCGCCAACCTTAATATGTCGGATATATTTCTCATCTCCGTTAGCCATCTTAATCTTGGTGTCGTCAGTAAAGCAGAAAATGCCAGCACTATTGGAAGCCCAACCACCAGCAAGAGAAGTTGCCAACCCGCCAAACAAACCACTACCACCAGAAGTGTTTTGGGTAGAGGTTGTAGTGCCTTGACCACCCATTACACTCAAAGCACCAAGCGTACCACCACTGTTTAAACCGATAGAAGCGTTCCAAAGGTTAAGTGCAGGGTTTTGAGCTGCTTCTTGAGCACCCGCAGCAGTAGTGATGTTTTGACCAGCTAAAGCTGCTTGTTGACCATACAAACCGTTCAGTACGCCGATGTTGTTGGTGTAGCTTTGTGCCATTGCGTTAGCCACGCTGTCATTAACACCTTGAAGAGCCTTGTCGGTAACGGAACTGTTAAGCACACCTCTTGCACCAAGGTTGCCGACGATGTTACCGACGGTGTTTTCAACGCCACGCTGAATAGAAGCTTCCATGTTTTGTTGGTACGCTTCTGGGATGACTCCTTGGGTAAGTCCAGCTACGCCTTGCTGCGCACCAGTAATCTGTCCCATCGCTTGATTAGCCAAGTTGTTGTAATCAACTTGGATTGTGCCAAGACTGTTCTCTAATACGTCTTTAGCAACACTGTTCAGCCACAATGCGTTAGGTGCCACTTCTTCTGAGAAATTGGCAGCCTGTTCTTGCAAACGGATTTCTTGGGCGGTAGGAGTATATGATTGTACATTAGTGGTGCTGCCACCCTTTTTATAAAGTTCAGAAGAAACTCTCCAAGCCATTATTCTTCACCGCCTTCTGGCAACTCTTGCTTAACGTGACCATAGCTCATAACAGGGCCTTCGGTCGCTTTTTTGTTAAGATAATGAACAACCCAATAATGAGGCGGTTGTCCGTCTTTATCGCCTTCACATTTATAAGTGCAGATGACGAGTCTGCCAATTGAGTCTTGGCAGCGGTATCTGCATTGTCCGTTAATCTCAGTCTTTGACAAAATCTCCCAGCCAAAGCTTCTGATGTACGGCTCAATCGGTCTTGTGCAGATTGTACCTACACACTCAAGCCCCATAGCAGCACCCATCAATTCGGCATAATCGCGCCAGAACTTACCATCACCGCAAACTTGGTAAACAATCATCATTTTGCCCTCAATGTCGGGCTTCATAGTAGCGAAGCCACGCTCCGCCAAATAGCACAGCCTATATCCCATAGGGAGTTCTGCTTTGTCTTGTGTTTTCTCTTCATATAATTTTACCCAGTCGTTCAGACTCTTGCCTTTGGGCATATAGTTCATCACTCCTGTTCTGTTGTTCTTTACGTCCTAAACAGCAAAACATCTTCCAAATTGCAAAACAAAAGCTACGCCCAACTTGGTGAGCCTCATCTTGTCGTTAAAAAATCTTTCACTGCAATGCTCCATGTTTTTCTCAAAATTAGGGAACACGTATTTACAATAGTTAATTATGGAAACAGGGAAATCATCTCCATAACATTTAGCACAACAAGCTAATATGCAACTGGTGTGAAAATCCAAATACTCTTTCCCGTAATGTTTTTTAACATAATTAGAAGCTTGACGTTTTCGTTTCATTCTGGGTTCCTCCTGTTGTGAGTAGTCACCCTTTATCAAATTCGTTTTAATCAGCTATTCCAGCACAATAGCTTCAAGTTCTTCTTTAGTAGCGCAAGCGTTGACTTGTGCTTGTTTTATCCAACCTTCGTACTTACACTTCGCAAGGTGCAGGGAAAAATCTTCATCCCACGCAATGATGTGTTCTGGCAAGAAGTTGTAAACAGTTTTGGTATTTGCAAACACCATTGTACCGTCTACGTCAGTACCAGTTTGCGCATAACCTCTAACACCCATACCATTAGGGAAGGCTTGTGCAAAGCGTTCACCCTCGCAGTTTGCTCTTGCTTTAGTCATTGTAAGCTGGGTTTCTGTGTCTGTGTCGTATAGAATGTTCTCTCCGTTGTAGCAATTAGATACAAAGCCACCAGTGATTTTGTTGGCTGTCCAAGTATCTACTTCTTGGAGTTTGGCTTGTTTAGCTTCGTTAAACTCTTTTTCAGCCTTACGTTTTGCTTCTTCTGCAAGGTCAACTTCGTCTTTAAAGGCGAAGCTACCGTCAGTAAGTTTGATGATTTTACGCTCGGTTTCGATATATTGCTCTCTGATGAACGCAGGAACATTGGTTACGTTTCCTTCTTCGTCTCTGATTACATCTATCTCGGTATAATCAAGGATAGAGCCATTTTTTTTTAGTCTATAAAATGTAGTCATTTGTTATACCTCACTTTGTGCGTATGAAAACGAAATTTCAATCTCGTTCACGTTTGTGACCATTATACCAAAAATCATCCCTTTGTGTATCGGTAAACTAAACTCTATATTTACCCACTCATTCCAAACTGTTCTATAACTCACGCTGTAACCACACCAACCAGCGATGAAGTGTTGATTAGCATTTCCTGTTCTTATTGTTACTTTAATCCATCCATCAGCGGGAGCAGTATAAAATTCATAAAATGCTTGTGATGTAGCTGAATTAGGTGTAAAACTTGGAGGTGAGACTGTTAAAAT
The DNA here is from genome assembly GCA_045602085.1 of Prevotella sp. Lineage (GTDB taxonomy): Bacteria > Bacteroidota > Bacteroidia > Bacteroidales > Bacteroidaceae > Prevotella. Next base: position 46,960 of record JAZSAV010000032.1, read on the forward strand.
AGTATCACTCGGCATACTCAACGCACCTTTGGTGGCTAGTTGTTTCCAACCGCTGAATTTAGACCTTGCCCAGTTTGCATAATTTGCAGTAAAAACTTCGTGATACGCACCTACGGTTATTGTAAACTCAAGACTCACCCTTGATGCGCCATTACTTATCGCAATAAATTGCCCATCAGAATCATTTCTTGGGAAGGTAAAGTTTGGAAGATTTGCTATTATTGCGTCTAGCAAGAATGTACTATTTTCGGGCATAGCTTCACAAATTTGTTCTATTGTTGCGTTATTATTCAAACCCAACTGCTCAAGGCTTGTAAAAGTTTTAAGAGGTCTTTCTTTGTCAATGGTTGCGACAGTATCTCTGCTTACTACACTCCACACTACGCTGCCATCTTCTACACTCTCACCTACACTTACAGTGCTAATATCTAATTCATCTGCTGATGTAGTGCCAGCTGTGGTGCATTTAAGTGCTACTTGCATATTGTTGTCGGTGTAGACTACATCACCTACTGCATAAGAAAAAGACTTCATGCGTCCCAAGCCTACAACTTGGTCAGCAGAAGTCTTTAAGTAATGTGTTTTATAATTGTTATCTTCGCCAAGAGCATTATACTCTGACTTTACAATTTCAAATTCGCTCATATTGAATCTCCTTTCATATCGGTTTTATCCATACCTTGTGTTTATCCGTAGGTTCGGAAACACCGATATAGACTTCATCAATGCGAGTTCCAGTTATAATCTCACCAGTTTTAGAGTGAGCAGTAACTCCCTTGTCCAATGTCGCAGGAGTTACTGTATCGTTCGTTAAGTCTATCAGCGTTGTACCGCCATAGACTACTTTGTTAATCATCTACATCACCGCCTTTAGGCGATGGTAACTGTACGCCCACCAGCACTATTGTCAGCTTCTTCGTAAGGGATTTTACCAACAGTTACAGAAGCCAAGTAGTTATAGCCTTCATCGGGTAACACTTCAAAACCATCAACAGTAGGAGTTACTGTTTTGCTTTGAGCGTTTGCACCCTCTGTGCCACTCATAGCACCAGCAATACCCAAAATGGTTACACCTTCACGAATGTTTGCAGGAATGAGTTTAGCTTGTTCGGTATCAGAAATGCTTACCTTACCGCTACCATCGTGGAAGCCTTGCGGTACTGTGTATTGTTCTGCTTTTGTAGTAATAGTGCCACTAACCGCACCATTGTTTTTCATAGTGCCTGTTACTTTGTTGCCCTTGTTATAAGCAGTTTTACCACTCAAAATTTCAGTTGCTACCGCAGTTGCATCGGAAGTATCAGCGTCAAAAGTACAACTACCATTGATTGCTTCACCATTCGCTCCGTGAGCGGTAGAACCTACCAATAATTCATCGGCGGTAATTGTATCGGCAGTTAAGTCAATTAAGACTTCGCCACCAAAGATAACTTTAGAAATAGCCATTTGTTATTCCCTCGCTATGTAAAAAGTTGTACCGCCACCAAGATTACTTACTTCTGCGTAAGGTATCTCAACGACGGTAATGTTTTCTTTTAATAATTTGTTTTCAGTTTCAAGCACTTGGTTTTGCCTTGACGGTACTACCTCATATTCTCCATCATAACGTGAAGCACTACCGCCAATATTCATAATACCCTTTAGGTTTCTGTTTGCATAAATAGTGCCTTGCAGTCTTATTTCATCACTGCCAACAGTAGCAGATAAATAAACTGTATTCACGCTATCCCTTCTTCCACAATGAAATCAGTAGGAGAAATAATAGTAGCTACCCTATCATCAGCCTTTTTGAGTTTTACTCCGTACTTGTATACCCCCGCTTCTAAATTTTTAGTGTCAGCAGAAGCAATGGTGGCGGAATTGTTCTCGTCAAAAGTCTTTTCAAACAAAACTGCTTGGCTTTCAAGCGTTGCACCATCAGAAGGTTTCTTGACGTACATAGTGATAACATCGCCTTCTTCTCGAACATACTCGTTGCCGAGAATGTCGGTAACATCAATGGTGATGTAAGCATCGTCGCCACGGGTAATGGTGATTACGTTCTGAAATGCGTTAATCATTTGCATCACCCCTTTATACAGGCTTTAACCATATCATAGCCTTAGAAGTTGTTTCGTCAGCTTGCGGTTCTTCTTCCGTAGTTGCAAACATTCTAAGGTTACGTGTTGCTACGCCACTGTATTGGAATACCAATAAGTCATTAACCAAGATAGCTAATTCTTTAGCACCTACACCACTCGCCTTAGTTTCGTTTACGATACCACCAAGAGAAGGACGATATACTAAAACTTCACCATCTTGGAAGTTAGTTACAAGAACAGGATAGCCACCAATTTTACCAGCATTACCTTTAATGTCAATGTCTAAGATTGTTGGATTTTCAATGTCCAAGCCAATATCTTCACGCTTGATAAAGCCTAAATCATTCAAGCCAAGATTTTCTTTAAGTTCACCGATGTAAACCCAACCCATATTGTTCAATGCACGAATATAGATTTTTCCTCTCTCGCTAATCATCAACTGCTTAGGTTGAGGTTCGGTAGTACCTTCGTTATTTTCTCTTATATCGTTAAGTAACCCGTAAATCCTTTCAATCTCATTAACGTAACAATCACCTAAATCGTGGACTGTACCTTTCTGCGGAAGGAAAGGAAACGGGAATTTTTCAGTAAGTTTACTCATGTTTAAACCTCCGCAACATCGTACTTGATTTTATTAAGAATAAAACGACAATTTCTACCACTAACAGTCATCGGCAACGCCGTGCCCCTGTAACGAACAGCCCAGTCATTAACCGCATAACCTTCGTAATCCACTACAAAATCATCGTTATCAAACACATAATCAAGGTTGTCATACACTGGTGTGGAGTGGTTGGAGTATAAAACCTTTGCCCTACGAGTCTTTTCCCATGCAAAGTCATAATTCTCATACACGTAGTTTTCGTTATCGTACACAACGGTTCCACCACCAACTAAAGATTGAATAGGGATTGGAACTTTAACCGATGTGCCAATCCTCAAGAAGCTCTCGCCAGTATTAACACCATATCCAGTGCAAGCAATCGTCATACGCTTAACCAAGAAATTATAATGGCTGATATAAGTCTTCAACCTTAGTGCGTATATCAACGAAGAGTCTTCATCTGTGTAACTAATCTCATCAAGAATGTCAAACCCGTGAGGTTTAATTACATATACTTTTTCATCAACGTCAACTACGTCAACGATTGCGGAGTTAAATGCTCTATGGTAATACCCATTAACATTTAAGTCATACATCAACACGTTAGGTGTCCCGTCGATAAACCAAATCTGGTTAAGTGGTGCCACATAACGCATCTTGACTCCCTTGCCAAGTTTGAGCAATTCTTTCTTCACCTTTTCAGATAAGGTCAAAGCTCTCATGTCACCATATTCTTGCGTAGTCACAATACCATAAAGTGCATCATTACTAAGAATGTAAGAGTTGTTTACGACGTTGCAATAAGAAGCACTGCTGCGACAGTCAATATCTCTAGCTATTTCCTTGATTTGCCAATCTGGATACTCCCCAATCAAACGAAATAGCATACCATTATCTTGAATGACAAGCATATCGGCAGACATATTAACAAGTCCCAATATCTTGCCGCCCATTTTATAGCCGACTTCTATCCATTTTGCAGAACTATCATCGTTAGTATCGTCAGTCCAACCTTCTTCGTCGCCGACAGAACTAAAAGTGATTTTCTCTTCGTTGAACACAATTACTCGACCGCTGCGAGTATAACAACCATTACATTTTGCAGGAGAAGTGTTTAAGGTTTTCATCTGATAGCCAGCTACATATTGTAAATGTCCCCCACTGGCTACTGCTAACCCGCTTTCCCAAACGGTTGTCACAACATTCTCAGAGCCACTAAGCCTGCCGATTTGTCTAACATCTTCAATATCTCTTAAAGGAGCACTGAAAACCGTCCCGTTATCAGCAAAACATACGATGTGATTGTTTAACATATCGTAAGAAGCAGACTTGAACTTGTAATCGCTATCTTCTGGGATGCGATATAACTTCTTAGTACCACTGACTGTTTTTAGCAAACCAGTAGCAGCTTGCACATCAAAGTTAACTGAAACTGCTAACTCGTTCGGAGCAATCTGTTCTTCGGAAACAGAAGTGTTTAAACCTCCAGTGAAGTCAAAAAGCTCAACCACCCTCTGATTGCCATGTTTTTTTGAAACTCTCATAATACATCACACTGCCTTATGCCATAGCACTTGCGATTGCTTGTTGCAAAGCTGTAATCAAAGTCATATCTTGTGTAATATCGTATTCATCTTCGTTGATAGCTAAGATGATTGCTCCTCTTACGACGACTTCATTGATTGCATCATGAGAATATGGCAACCTTTCATCTTCAAGAGTCATCATATCAGGAGTAGCCCAATAACGAAAACGAACAGATTGACTGTCGTCTATGATTTCTGCTTTGTTGTTAGTCAGTCTCAATGGGTACTGTCCAGCAGATTTCATAAAGTTTTTAGGTAACTCGTCACCATTCTGCACTACGATTTCCTTTACCAAAGCGGGATATTGCGCCGCAATCAAAAGAGAAGATGTTTGCTGCATGGCTGTATTAAGATATTCTAAACAACGGTATTCATCAACGTCTTGAGAAATGTCGTGACAAGCTATCTGTATTCTGTTAATTGCGGACTCTAAAAGCATAAGCCATCACCGCCTACTAAAAATTCTTAAACCAATCTAAACCAATGTCGTATTTGACCATCAGCAAGCTTCGAGCCATTTCGTGAAGCTTTTTGTGTTGGAGCAACTCATACTCAGCAACCTCTACGGTGGCCTCGGTATCTTCAAGATACGCATACTTGCAGTGGAGTAACTCATGAACAAGAATCAACTCCTCACAATGCTTCTCTATTGTCTTGGCTTCATACTGCCCCACTTCGATATAAGCGCAGTTACTTGCAGATGTCATGTTATTTCTGCCTTCAAGGAACACACCGTTATCATTTGTCAACTTTTCTGGAATTAGGTCTGCTCTAATAATCCAATGGTTCAGAAAGAGTTTATCTTGCCAGTATTTAAAGCTTTCTTGGAACTGCTCGTTAGACTCGAATTTGCAAATCGGTTTGTTATTCCCTGCCATAGAAACCACCTTTATCAATCAAGCACAAGTTTTCCCACTTCTTGTAAGCATCAAAATAAAGTTGGGATTTGTCACCATTATAGGTGAGTTCATAATACATACCATCACTTACGGTAGTGCTAAGTAAACACTTCCAGTTTTGGAGAGTCTTGCAAAACCAAACTACATAAACATCATCAACAGTGATTGTTTTGTTGTCAGTTTTTTCTACTCGTGCATTGAAATAATCAACAACGACTTGTTTGGCAATCTCTTGCATGTTATTCATTTTGTTTCCTCCTATACCTTGAAAGGCATTTTAATATGAGCATTTCTGTATCGTCTTCTTGGAACAATCGTTCTGACAGCATCATCAACTGCTTGCATCAGCACATCAGTCTGAGCGTTATTTAAAATCATGCAGCTCAACTTCACGATTACGTCCTTAAAAACAAAAGGCAGCTCAATGCCGTCGGTGTCATTTTTAACCTCAGCAATGGCTGCTTTATACAATAGTTTGAACGCAGGAGTACCACTATACAACTTATCCCCTACAACTTTATATTGTCCTTCAAGCGGTCGCTTGATTGACTCTACGGGAGACATCATATAGCCGTCTCGCATACGCATAATGCTTACGAGCGTGATGTAGTCTTCGGGTAAATCCACACCGTCAATCTCAAAATCATACAAAGGCTTCCGTTCTTCTTCCGGCAACCCTTCGTTCTCCTTCGCAACCTCTGCGTTCATATCCGCTTCAACAAAGTCCAAAGACTTTTCCAAGAAGTCACTATTCTGCAAGGCAAGCGAATTATTTAGGTAACGTATGCACTCGTTGACCGACATCTTAATCTCGTAGTCCGAGAAACGAATCTCGTTATTGTCCTTCTCCTTAAATCGGATAAGACGTTTAATTTCTTCGTATCTAATCATTAACAAGTCCTCCTAAAAATATTTTTTAGGAGTGATGACTGCAAAACTCGGATGAACCTCAAAGAACTTTCTTACCATCTTTGTGTATTCGCCCATATCTCCAGCGTTTCTGGCACGTTTAGCTTGCAAGAGCCAAGGGTCATAGTTCCACATTTCGGGAGGAATGTAGCCCATAACTCGCATTTCGCCACTCTTACCTTCACCAGTTCTGCCGCCACCAGCTTGACTAAGGTCATGAGCAAGGTTCATCGCAGTGCCGATGTCGTAAGTTGTGACCAAACGGGTTGTTCGCCTGTCATCATTCTCAATGTATAATTTTTGGTCTAAAACTGTCATCTGTGATACCCCCAAGTTTCACAAATAAAAAAGTCTGCATAAGCAGTGTAGCGAAATTCCTTGTCGGGTAAAATTCCATTCGCACGACCGATGCAGACTTTGTAAACAAAAACCCCCACATTACCTACTATGTACCAAGCGTGGTACGCGATGCTTCGGCTTCGCAGGGGCAGCGTCCAGCGCGAAGCGTGGACGTTTCACCTTTAGTGACTGATGTGGCTTAGATAGTTTTCCGTGTTACCTCTAACTCACTGGAGCGAAACGGCAAGTCACTTTACCGACACGCAACTTATGGGAATTATCTCCCTAAAAGCGTTCACCACATCTTCGACATTTTGCAAACTGCGCTGACAACGCAATCAGTGCTCCTTCTACATTGTAGTAAACGAGCTGTTATGTTACCGACAATCCCATTCGAAAGGATAGGATAGCTAATCGCCAGACTAAACGTCCTGATGGAGTCACCCATCTGTCGGGAAACATCTAAACGGCTGGGATGAAAAGAAGGGAAAAGAACCAGCCGTAACGGGGCACATGTGCTACCCGTGAAAGCAAATTTGGCAGGCCGATTAGGACTCGAACCTAAACGAATGGTTTTGGAGACCATTATGCTACCAATTACATCATCAACCCAATTTGGCGGGAAGACAAAGAAAACAATCATTTCCATGGCTTCGTTTTTATACATCACGAGCAATTTCGCCACATTCCGTCGTCGCTAGCCTGTTTAAACGACGGTTGCCAAACTGTCGGTATAGATTGAACTTCCCATATTGATGGAGCTGGCGAGAGGACTTGAACCCCCAACCTGCTGATTACAAATCAGCCATTCTGCCAATTGAATTACGCCAGCTAGTCAATGAACTCAAAATGCAAGTGGTGAGTTGATTTCCTTAATCCGTTGCAACATCTGTTGATTAAGGAATTTTTTATCCCTAATGCCCTTTCAGCTTCGCATGCAGATGGAAAGACAACACCAGTCTCTACGCATCTTATCGAGCGTCTGTTAACTGGTTTTACTCCCAATGCAGAAACAGCGTGTTGTACGTTTTCTTGGCAAGTACACCACTCTAAATTATCAACACAATTATTTGTTTTGTTGCCGTCGATATGGTTGACATAATTCTTGTTTTTTGTTGGTGGCAAAAACGCCTCTGCGACAAGTCTATGTCCCGATTTAACAATGCGTTTCCCATTTAGAGATAAATCATAACGTTTATAGCCTTTGTGGTCAATAGACCCAGCCAAAAGGTTTCCAGTAACGATATTCTTTACATTTCCCAAAGAAGAAACGGCATAGTTGGGTAAACCCACTATTAACTTCCATTTTTCGTTCATGATAACTCCCCTAATTAAGACGGTTGCGGAAAAGGAGTAACACAACCGTCCGATAACCCAAGCCGGGAACTTGGATTACTAATCTTATTTGGTGCCCTAGCGTGGACTCGAACCACGATGAAAGCCTTATCAAGACTTCATCCTAACCTATTGGATGACAAGAGCGAATTAGTAGTCCGCGGTTGGACTCGAACCAACGACATAGCATACTTGCTCTCCCTAGCCAACTGGGCGACGCGGACATATTATGGTAGGCAAGGTTGGAATTGCACCAACGATGTATCTTACGTGGATGATTTACAGTCATCTGTCTTCGCTACTCGACTCACTTGCCTATTTAATAAAGTTGGAGGAAGTCGTCGGACTCGAACCGACACACCGCCACCGCTGACGGCTACTGGTAGTTTTCAAGACTACTCCCTTACCAATTAGGGTTAGACTTCCATGTTTGGCGGAGTAGAAGGGATTTGAACCCCTGCACCAGATTACCAGCCTAACTGTTTAGCAAACAGCCCCCTTTACCGCTTGGGTACTACTCCGAATTTGGAAGGGTGTACGGGACTCGAACCCGTGAATGTCTGATAGAAAGTCAGATGTCTTGACCACTTGACTAACACCCCATTTGGTTGCGGAGGCTGGACTTGAACCAGCGACCTTGAGGTTATGAGCCTCACGAGCTACCAACTGCTCTACCCCGCTATTTTGAAATGTAGCCGATTATAACACAGAGAAACCTCTAAAAGCAACCCCCTCGATTTCGAGGGGGTTGAACTTTTCATTGCTTATCAGCGTTTAATGTTAATCAAAGAACCAGAAGCTTTAGGTTGATCGCCTTTAAGACCCAACCAGCTTTCGATGAAGAACTCATCATAGGAACCTTTCTTAGCAACGCCTTGTACTTCGTGGGTACGAGTGAACCATTTGAGGCTCCAGTAGTTCATATCCATGAAGTCGATGCGAGTTTCGGGGTACATACGGTGTGCTTTCGCAGTAACAACACCGAAGTCGGTTTCGAGAACGTCAGCAACCAAGTCCAGTTTACGGTTTTTACCCATATCACGATTGATTTGAGTAGAAGCGGTAACGATGCTGGAGAAGCGACGTTTCTTAGCCGGAGCCATTACAGCCAAGGTCGGGTTGCCGCCACGGTTGTAAGCCATTTGCATTACGTTGTTGATGTCGTCAAGAGTGAAGTCTTGAGCGCCACCCAAGTCAACCACGTTGTTTTTTACGATTGCAAGTCCGGTACCAGCAGTAGACGGAACTACTTGGTCTGCAACGATGTTTTCAACAGCACCTTTCATAGTGTTGAAGATGGTGAACTTGGTGTCGGGGTTGGTAGCATCAACACGAACATAGTAAATGGTGTTTTGAGCCAAGCCAGTCGGCATGGCTGTCGCAGTGAAGTATACGAAGTCGCCAGTTACCAAGTTGTGTTTTGCAGCGGTGGTTACTACGCCGTCAGCCAAGGTAGCTGCTTGGTTTTGTACTTTCATGAAGTACGGAACACCACCAGACATTGCCGGAGTGGCACCGCTTTCTGCACGAGACACATCACCGTTTACCAACATGTATTCGATGTCGGAAGCGTGACCCAAGAGTGCATTATGGTATTGACGAGTAAATTCGTCTTGGGGTTCATAGATTTTAGCAACTTTGCGTTGAGCTTCAGTTACATAACCGCTATTTACGAAGCGTTGGCAGTGGTTTTCTGCTGCTTCGATGGAACCCACTTTTTGAGATTGATAATCTTCTTTTTCCAAGTGAGCATTTACTTGGGGCGGACGCAAGCCTTCGGTCATCCAACCGAATTTCAAAGAAGTAGCGTCGCTATCTTCACTGAACTCAGAGAGATAGAAGGTGCGGTCGGGGTCGATGTTAATGATAATCTTGGAAAAATCTTCCGCATGACCAATCGCTTCTGAGGTATGGGATTGGCTCACGGAAGGGCCAAGATTACGGTTGATGTCAGTAATTGCCATTTTTTCACCTCTAATAATTTTTTAGGTTTGTATAATAAACACCGCTTACGTCTGGGGGCAACGTCAGCGAGGTCTATTCATAAAGAATTGTTGCAGCCAAGCCTTGCGGTCTCGGATGCTGCCAGCATTACGAAGCGCGGCGTAGTCGGGACTTGTGTCCTTTGTCATCTGATTGCCATTGCCGGAGTTTTCAACCACAGGCGGTTTCGGAGCCGCCTTCGGAGTTGTGCTGAGTTTGTTCTTTTCAGCGTAATACTCCTTGCGGACATTCTCATAATATTGACGCAGGGTCTCAGTCTGAGCCTCGGTAATGGTACCGTTGCGCAACGCATTGATTGCTTCCTCCGCAGCACGACCTTCCGCATAAGGCATGGTCTTGTAACGGGTCTGCATAATCTGGTCGATTGCGTTAAAGTTAGGCTCTTTTGCCTTAGCCTCATTAACAAAACTCATAATGCCTTGATAAATGGCTTGTTGAGCTTGTTTTGCAGCTTGGTCTTGGTTTGCACGTTGTTGAACTTCACTAATCAGTTGTTGACGATGCCATTCAAAAGCTGTCTTGAAGGCGATTTCCGCAGCCTCGTCATCTTCAAGGTCAATGTTCTCAAGCTGTTCAGCAGTCAAACCCATGTCCTTCATTGCTCGTTCTTTAGCCTCTGCACTCACGCGAGCATAAAAGTCTTTCACAGCTTGCTGGCGTTCTTCGGGAGTAAGCTGTTTCTCAACTTGTTCCTTTTGCTGTTCAGCCAAGCGGTGCTGCTCGTTATAAGCCTCCATCGCCTGTCTAATCTTGAAGTCAGCATATTGGGACTTGTATTCATCGGGAACCCTTTCACCATCCACATTGCCAGACGCAATGGCAGCAGAGAACTCGTCAAGCGAATACTTCTCAACTGTCGCATTTACGCTTTCAGCAGCTTGGGTGATTTGGTCTGATGTAGGAGTAACGTCGCTAACCTGTTCGCCCTCAAGAGTCTGTTCTGCTTGCGCAGGAGCTTGTTGGGGTTCTACTTGGGGTACGCTTCTGCGGATTGTACGCTTGCCAGTAACGGGGTCGTGTACCAGTTCCAAGGAAAGACCTTCCCTGCCAGTGCCAGAAGCGATTACGTCGCTACTCGGCTTGGGAGCAGGAGCAGTGTTGCCAGAGTTATCACTAACGGCAGGAGACGGGGTTGAAGTTGTAGTTGTAGGTTCAACAGTAGCCGTCGGTGCCGGAGCGGGTGTCGTACTTGGAGTAGAAGGAGCAGCATTGCTGCCACCAGTTAAGTTTTCCATCTAAATTCCTCCTTATTGCTTAACCTTCAATTTCTCAAAGGTTTCGGTTTTTTGCCCGCCTAAAGAAACGGCAGCCCTCAACATATCGGTAAATCGACAAGCGATACGATAGTAATCGGCTGCTTCCTTATGGTTTGCGTTAGGCTTTTTGAGAGTCTCAAGAGTCTCTCTTTCAATTTCAGCTTGGAAGCGTTCGGCGTATTTCAATACCGCTTCGGCATCCTTGCCGTCAACGATGATGTTATGTAATCTTTCCATCCTTTCCTTGCTCTGAGCGTACTCAGAGCCAAGGATGCGGACGGGTCTAATATCATTATTTCTCATTGGTCAGTATCTCGTGCTTCGCAATTTCTTCTTCCGTGGTCTCAATACCCAGATGCTTTTCGATGTATTGTTTTTGAACATCGGGCGGGAACTCGGTAATAGGAACGGTAACACGCGGTACGGAAGATTTTGCAACAGCCAGTCTGATGCTGTTTTCCATAGCTTCTGCCTGTGCAGCAGCCTGTGCAGTAGCAGCTTCGTGTGCAGCTTGTTGTGCTTCGGGGCTTGCAGGGTCGAGAAGGTATTGGGTAACATCTCTGAGTCCCAAGGTTTCCAAGAGTTTGCATACAAGGTTGTACCAGCTCTTCGGATTGACAATGCCAAAGCTTGCAATCTGTGGATAAATCTGTTGCAGTACCAGCATCAAGTATTGGATTTGTGCCTCTCTTGTACCAGCACCTTGACCTACGTTGATAATCAAGTCGTAGTCAATCTCGATGTCTTCACGTCTAATGTTCACGTTCTCGTTGGTGAGTCTCACCATCTGTTCTTCTTCCAGATATTTCTGGTTCAGCAGTATCAAGAAACGGTAAATCGGGATAAAGAATTTCTCTGCAATGCTACGTGCAACCATCTTGTTACGCTTCTCAGCTTGTCCAAGTATCGCAGTAATGCCCGTAGCGGTCTTGTTGAGTGCATTACTGTCCAAGCCTTGATTGTATCTCGTGGAACCACTGCGAGCCTCAATTTCAGTCTGTGCATAGTTGATTACTTCCATGGACAGGCTGCTCAAGGGCAAGCTGGGCGGAACAAACACCTTGGTGGACGGGTCGCCTTGGACACCGATGATTTCCTCGTTGGAAATAAGTGCATCCATATCCATGCCTTGTTCATTGACAAAGATACGGGGAGAGTTGTTCTTCGCCACGTTGGTGATGATTTGACGCATTACCGCAGTCTTCAAGTCTTGGAGCTGTTCAAGGTTGTCCGCAAAGCTGTTCTTGTTGAAAACGGCGTTCGGGTCATACTCGGAACAGCAAATAAAAAACGGCGGGAACTCAAAGTCATTCTTCGCAACACGGAGCAAGTGGTTGCCAACCGCATGTACGATGATGTTCTCAAAGATACCGTCGTTATTGTAGTCTACCCAGAGGTACGCTTCATAAAGCTCTACCTCTTTGGAAGCATTGTCAGAGTCAGTGGGCTTGCCTTTAAGGTCTGCCCTTTCCTCGTCGTTTTTGTGGTCAAGCAAAGTCGGTTTGGTATCACCAGTACCAAACTCCTCGATTGCCTTATCAACATCCTTGTAGATGCCGTCAAGCTCTTTACGTTTCAAGTAGTCGCCACGTACCACCTTGCGGTGTGCGACGAACTTACAATCCTGCAATGTTGCAGCATCGGGTGTATATCTCAGCTCAGAGCTTGGAATATACTCGACAACAGGGTGGTTTGCCTTAACAAACACCTCGTCGTACTCGATACGCAGGAAGTCGTCAGCCCCTTCGATGTCGCTCATCTTGGTGATTTCGATTTCACGCTTTGCAAACTGGTCAGCTAACGCCAAAATCATCACGTCATCCTTGATGTCGAGCATCATTTCCATCGGAGTGCGTTTTTCCTCACGCTTCCACCACACCTTTGCCACTGCAAAGTTCTCGCTCAGAGCATATTTAAGCTCGCTCATGCAGAACTGGTAGTAGTCATTCTTCTTCTCAAGCTGATAACGGATGAGCTGCTGGATTTTTTCTGCAACCTTATCATCCTCGACATTAACACCCTTCACAGAAAGCGGGTCGTCGCTGCCAGTGAACACCTCAATCAGTGAAGCAAGTATCCATTCACAAGTGGTTTTGATGTCCTTGCTGCACCAGCGTGAAGTTTCAGACAAATGAGGGAATACTTGGTCATAATGTTCTGGTGAAGCCTCGTAAATATCACGTCTGCGCATGATTTCCGGCTCCACAGTGCTCGTATAATGGCTGTCAGCAATGTCTCGGCAGTTAATAAACGAGCGTAAAATCTTGTCTTTTTCACTTTCAGACAAGGCGTCAAGGCTCAATTCTTCCTCTTGGGACTCTGATTTCATCCTCAAGAGCTGTAACGGGTCTGTAATCGGCACCGCCATCTGAGACGGTACGCTTCCACCCGTCAAGGTAGCCAAAGCCTGTTCGTTAAGCCCAAATTCGGGACTTGTAGCTTGGTAACTGGAACGATGGACGGCACTTCGAGCCTGTCTCGCTGGTTCGTTATTCAGTTCGGCAGACGCTTGGTCTATCTTATCGTTCATATCCATCGGCTATCACCACCCTCAGAAGTATTCTGTCAAGATGACTGTACCGCCAACAACATAAATTTGGTCTGTTCTGTCACTTGAAACAGGGATAGTCATGATTTGACCCGCAGCCAAAGGCAAACCATTGTCCTTGGTAACGTCAGCACCGCCAATATAGACGGTGGAACCGCTTGCTGCCAAGGAAATTGTATGTCTGCCGCTGTACTGCTTGCCCATCACTTCGGGACTTGCTGCCAAAGTAGCGTTAGTAGCGGTCAGTTTGGTGGTTTTTACCATAGAAACTGGTCTATTAAACATCTAAAATCCTCCACTCTTCATCACATCCCGCCGTATTTGCGGGTTTTGCCTTGCAGACGCGCCCGTCTGTAAAGCATATTTCGGCTTAAATACACGGGATAAGCGAATGTAAGACACAAGGCATCCGCCTTATCGGGGGATTTGCCTGTTTTCGTCTTCATTGACTCCTTAGACTCAAGCTTAATGCGGTTCAAACCGTCAAAAGTGTATTCCGGCGCACACAGCTCGGTACGCAAGTCCGGCATGTACGGCAAACATCCACCCTGTTCAAGCCAGATACGGCACTCGTCCCACATCTCGGCACGTTTATTCACGTATCGGGAGTCTTTTATCGCCTTGCCGCCAAAAGGCACCTCAACCACCTTGTCGGCATATCCAAGCTGTCTCAAGCGGTCGATTACACCTTCACCGCGACCAGAGTCCACGAATACGGTGTCCGGCCCCCATTCGTCTATGAAGCGGGCAACAATTCCGGCAAAGGTCATGTTGTCCACATCCTTGAAGGTCATCGGCTCAAAAGCCTGTAACCCTTGACGCATGAAGATGCAGCACTCGTCGTCGCCAAAACGGGCAACGTCCACGCCCATAATCTTGGGTGAGTCCTTGTACTCAATCTCCGGCATTTGCCTGTCCATTGCACCGTTCACCAAGTCAAGGTTTATCAACCTATTGTAAGCGTTAGCTGCAAAGTCGCAGTACAATTCTTGCCGTATCTCGGTCTCGGTCATCTCACACTTCATGTCCGCCAGTTCGTCAGCGGGTATGATGCCAGTCTCGTCAACCGTATATAAACAAGCAAACCAGTCCTCACGCTTCATTGCACCTAAGTACATGTCGTAGAACTGGTTTTGTCCTTTAGGAGTTCCTATGAACACTGCCCAACCTCTGCGGTCAGACAATGCAGGGCGTATTACTTCGCCCCATAATTCTTTCTTGATTTGGGCATATTCGTCGATGATAACCCCATCCCAGTAAGTACCACGCAGACCATCCGGTCTGTCGGCACCGATGACGTATATCCTCGCTCCTCGTGAGTCGGCGTGATAGCTCGGAAGCTCAACGTAAAGCTCCGACTCGTTCACCTTTCGGTTCGGTATCTTCGCCGTGTAAAATTTCAAGTATTCCCAAGCAATCATCTTCGCTTGCTTCAAGAACGGTGCAACGTAGGCGTAGTTCGGTGAACGGTATTTCCTGTTCATCAACGCCTTCTTGATTAAGTGGTTTACGCTGCCTACCGTCTTGCCGAAACGACGATGTGCCACAATCACTGCAAATCGGTACTGCTCCAAGGCGGGGTGAAGTATCTTCTCCCAGAACGGCCTCGGCTTATACGGGATAGTAATTACAGAAGTACCGTCCGTAATCATTCGACTTCGATGGTACCACCAGTTTCATGGGGTACGGGGGGTAGTGCCCCCTTTATTTCAGATTTTTCTGCTTCTATCGTCAGAACGTCACCAGCTTGGTGCTCTGATGCCCAAGAGAACATCAGCGGAGTGTTGTCCGAACCAGTAATCTGCTTCTTGGACACTTCCTCCCAGCCAGCGTTGTTCTTCAAGGCAAATATCAACCCAGCAGGAGTCTTGGAGTGTATAAGCTTGGTCTCCATGTACTCCTCAAGACGTAACAGACCGTCCGCCATCGCAATGCTGTACTCCTCGTTCTTCTCGTTCACGTAGTTCAGCATCGCACTGCGGCTACTGAAACCAAGGTACCTGGCTAAACCAGCATACGTCGGCGTCTTCACCTCGTACGGTCTGTCCAATCCACTCTTAGGGTCGTACTTCATGATAAAGCAGCTCTCAAAGTATTCGTCTATCTTCGCAGACAAACTCTGTGGGGTGGAATATATCGTTACCGAACCAGCCCCAAACGGACTGCCCATAAGTATCAACTCCTTTCGTCATGTGGATTGTGTGCCCTTACAGCTACTAACTCAGGAGGAAACAGGAAGCCGTAAGCCGTAAAGGCACTGGGAATATAAAAAACACCCCAGTATATGCCCAGAATACCAAGGTGCCTTTAGCAGTTTGAGAAATAAAAAAAGACCTGAGAAGTTAATTCTCAAGTCTATTGGAATTATGAGTGTAAGTTGGCTGAGTGTAAAGATTTACAAGAATTACAAGTACAAATTGGCTATGTATGGGGTATAGCCTTGATTAACTCCTAAGTTTGTACCGTGAGTATGTAATCAAACTGGCTATATATGGGGTGTTATCTAAACCCCACTTCTGCTTAGGTACTTTGCATTTAGTGGGGTACGGTAGTGCCTACCCCTATATATAGTGGTTTAGTCCGTCTAATTAACGTCCGATAATAAAGCTTATGTTAGAAATAGCATAGTTATACTAGTTCTAGCTTATTGACGTTGCTTTAGAAATGGCTAATTAGCTACGAAAATTACAACCCAACTTACTTACTCCTTTCAAGGTTACTAACTACAATCTTATACCGTAAGACATAACAACATAAGTTGTTATGTTGGTTACTATAATGGTTACTACGAAACTTAAAGTAAAGCAATAACTCACGCCGTCATTACTTTACACTGCCATTATAACACACCTTACTAAAAGCTTATTCGCAGAATAAGAGAATTTTTTAGTAAATTATTTTTAATCAAGTAATTAAAAGCATTGACTTTGTTTGTATATTTACTGACTACTAACTCTATTCCCCCTTAAACTCCCCCAAACCGTAGCCCAAATTTGCCTTTTCAGCCGACTTCCCCCAGACTGGAGCCAAGCCAAACGGCACGACAGCCGACAGCAGTCAGCAGTCAACGAATGGCAACGTGTCGAAAGTATTTGAAAAGGAGTTAGTAGTATGAAAAAGACTGAAATTATGAAATGCGAATTTGGTGTTGTAAACATTTGGGGTTCTGACAACTATGGATATACTATCCAATTAGTTAAACCTGCTGACAGAAATCTAATCTCTGACAAAGATTACCTTGCGGCTGCACGTAAGTGGATGTGCGTACAAAAGTATGCAAGTATGGACGTACTCAAAGACAACCTTGAGCGTTTTATGGGCTTGGGCGTGTATGGTATGTTTAACATCGTTAAACATACTGACAAGACCATCAGCCTATCTCCCAAGCGTTATATTCCACAAGACGTTAAAGACAAGTATCGTGCACAGAAGCAAGCACAAGCAGACGCAAGTAAAGCTAAAGCTTTACCCGTCAGCCCCGTTGGAGCAATTTTCGGATAATCACACACACGCCTGATGTAACACCCTAAAGGGTGTTACTTGGCTTGGTTTGACTGGTGCTTCACAAGGCTACATTGTAGCCTTGTGGGGTAGCAAGGGTAATCAAGCCCACACACTCATACGAAAAGGAGTTGCAATTATTATGACTAAGATTGCTGAATTAAAGCACGACATTTTGCAAGGCATTATGCTTAGCGAGGATTGTGCTTATGACCACGATTGTCCAGATTATATTTACAATGCTTTAAGACGCATTTATTACCTTGCATTGCTCTGCAATGACGCTGGCAAGTTGCAAGCAATTTACGACCTACAACAAAAGGTACTCAACAAAGCATATAATAGCTGATACTCAACACCCTGCTTATGCAGGGTGTTTTATTATGCCCAAAACTATTATGAAAAGAGGTTGTTATTATGACTAAGGCTATGAATTACATTATTAAAACACTCACCAAGTCTGGCAAAGAAAAGGTTGTACGTGTAACTGCGAACAGTTACAAAGAGGCACTGACTTACTTATCAGCACACGAACGTCAGCATATCATCTCGTGGGTTGGTTGGCAGTATTGATATAATACTCCACTCAGCGTTATAATATACTCAACAAAGGAGGGATATATTATGACTCAAGAAAACCGTTCTATTCCCACATTATTGCATACTTATTCTCTCATAGAAAAAGCATCTGCTGATATTTCCTCAATTTTACTCAACGAAATCAATAAATACATTAAAAGGGAAGATTTTTCTAATGACTGGGATTATACGCGTGCTAAACATACTCTTTTGCAGCAATCCATTAAAAAGGCATCTTCAAAATGTGGTGGCATATTGTAGTATGAGTTGTCAACTCAACTCGCATACGCACGGAAGTTACTACTAACTCAATACCACCCCCAAACCCCCTCCAAACGGAGCTGGGGCTTGCGGTCGTCGGTCGTTCGGCAGTAGACTGGAAGCAAGCCGACGGCTCGCCACTCAATCAATTATATATACTCAATTCAACTCAGCACTCAGTTATAAACTGGGTGCTGTTTTATTATGCTCAAAAACAAGTTAGGAGATGATGTTATGTATATCCTGTTACCGTTTGTAGTTATGACGATGACTTTGCTTGCTATGTTGGTTGTACTCAGCTTGTATTGCGAGTATGACGAACGCAAGCGTAAGGCTAAGTTCAAAGAGATGGCACAACGTAAAGTGTTTATTGGCACACACGAACAGTTAGAGCGTCTTAGAGAGTGGGGTAATGAAAATGGCTATTGATATGGACTGGGCTGGCAAAGATTGTACTCAATGTAAAGATTATATGCCTATTGAGGAGCTTGTTCCAGACGCAGACATCTACTTTGTATGTATGTACTGCAAGAGGTTTGCAGAAACCAAACCAACAACACACGCTTGTCCTTATCACTGCCAACGCAAGTAATTAAGTTTGACCACAGCTCACAACAAATGTTGTGGGTTGTGAGGGTAATTTAATTACTCAGAAAGGTGGTGTCGTTATGGAAACTGCAAAAACTCTTGAACGCATTAAGACTATCATTAAAACGATTGATGATGGTAGCTATCGCATTTCAAGAGCTTACAAGAAAGACAGAGCTTTTGTTTCGGACGATATTATGTTTGCCGTCAGAAAAAAACTCAACGCTCTGCAAAACGATTTGGAAAAGGAGTTGTAAGTATATGAAAATCAAGGATTTAATTGCAACATTACAGACCATTGACCCAGAGGGTTTAGTTTGTGTTGTAGACCACGACCAAAACACACAATGGGCTATTACAGAAATAAGGACTTGCGAAGATGCTTCTTCTGAATTTTACAAATCTTATGCAGACATCGTAATTGATTATCACGAAGACTTTATTTAAGCCTACTTCAAGCACATCAGCATACGTTGGTGTGCTTGTGGAGTGGCTTAACGCTCAATATTTTATCATCTGGAGGTATTTATGATTAAGTACAATCTGGCAGGAGAAATGACTGCCGAATTTCAACTCTGTGAGGGCAGACACGAGTGCCCAGTCGAAGACAGTATATTTGGCAACACTGTTGCCGTTATGGCTTTCGGCAAAATGGAGCTTGAAGCCCACAACATTCTTGCTCCTCTCAAGGCACAAGGTTTACAACGCCTTGTAATCTACGTTACTGGTTGCACATCTGCACTTGTAGCTGTACTCAACGCAGCAACAAAACTGCAAATTCGTCAAGTAGAGCTTAAACACTGGGACAGTGTAAACAACGGTTATCAATCCCAGTTCGCAGCTACATTGAACGATATATATGTAGAGCACACTGCCTAATAGGTGGTGTGCTTTTATTTAAAGAGGAGGAAATTATTTATGGGTAACAGAGCAGTTATTACAACGAAAGAAAATTTCGTTAACGACGGTGTTGGTGTATATCTTCACTGGAACGGCGGTAGAGATAGCGTTGAGGGCTTTCTCACCTATTGCAAACTCAAAGGTTACAGACCGCCATCTCAAGATTGTTATGGCTGGGCGAGATTGTGCCAAGTAATTGGCAACTTCTTTGGTGGTTTCACTTCCGTAGGCATTGATGTAGTTAGCAAGCTTGACTGCGACAATTACGACAATGGTACTTACATCATTGATGGCTGGGACGTTGTTGGACGTGAACACTTTAACGGAGCAGAACAAGATAAACACTCGTTGATGAATATGCTTAAAGAAATAGACAAAAGTATGCCAATCGACGAACGGTTAGGCGAAGGCTTTTTGAACGCAAAACTTGTCAACACCACCGACTTAAAAATTGGGGACAAGGTTTACATACAAAATTGGCTTGCAGGATACAACGCTTTTGAAATTCTTGGTTTCGGGAAAGCTGGTGAATCCTCTGGTTGCAGAGATGTATCCAATGTGCCTTATGTTGCGGGAAGAAAATTCTTATTAGAAGACACATACAGAGTTGCTCAAAGTTAAGCCTCGCCCACTGTCTATCAGCCTTGCGTTGGTGGGCAGTCAGAGTGGTTTAACTGCTCAACTCAATAACTTTAAGGAGGTTGTGTTATGGAAAACACTAACAACAACTTGGTTCAAATCGTGTGTGCCGACTGCGGTCGTGTTATCACAGAAGTTACCCAAGAAGAACTTGATAACTTCTTGACCTCTCACGACGACGACTTTTATGAAGCCTTTGGAAACCACATCGTTCTCTGGGGTGGCGACTTCTATTGCGACTCTTGTCAAGAGTGTTTTGACGAGTGTGTTGAATGTGGCGAACTCATCAAGACTGACATTGAAGGTAATTATGTTTACGGCGAAGGTTATTTTTGCGAAGACTGCACTGACCGTTACTTGACCAGCTGCAACCACTGTGACAACTACGTTCGCGAGGACGACACAAGAACAGTCTATGAAAACGGAAATCGTGGCGGTCTTGTCGAGCAGACTTGGTGCGATGACTGTGCACGCAGACACGCTTGGCAGTGTGCCCACTGCGACGAATGGTTCAGTGATGACATATCAAGCAACCATACCGTTCACGACGACTGCATTTGCGATACGTGCAGAGATGACCATTACTACTGCTGCGATGAGTGTGGCGAATACGTGCTCGCTGATGAAACTTATTCTGACGATGACAACTGGAACAATTACTGCGAAAGTTGTTGGAACCGTCGTGAAGAATCTTCCGCTCAAGTGATTTATGGCTATCACGATTACCCAAGCCATTGGGAGTTCCGCAATCACGAAACCGAAGTCGCAGATTATCAAACCAGACACAAAAACCTACACATCGGTATTGAGTCCGAACTCGACAGAGGTGGATATTCCCACGAAAACGCATTACGAATTACTACTGCAATGGGTTATCCTGCCAACGAAAGCCTTGAGTTCAAATGCTCTCGCGACGGCAGTCTGAATGACGGTTTTGAAATCATCTCTATGCCCGCCACTCTTGAATACCATTTGCAAAAGTACAAATGGGAAGCAGGAATGAAAGAAGCTGTCGCTCTTGGTTATCAGTCCCACGACGCAAACACTTGTGGCTTGCATTACCACTTCGACAGGGAATATTTCAAAGACAGTATGACAAACCCCGAAGAAGCGTTTGTCATCTTAGCCTCCAATAACACGGACTGGCTGAAAAGATTTAGTCGCAGAACCAAATACGATTACTGTGCGTTTGTCGATGCTGCTCCGTTTGTAGTAGATGATTTCAAAACAACAGACTCAGACAAGCAAGTAATAACTCAAGGCAGACTCGACGATTTAAGAAGAGTTTACCGAGGTCATGATTCGGCTCTGAATTTCGCCAACCACGGAACAATCGAAATTCGCTTCATTCGTGGCACCTTAAAGTATTCCACCTTTGTTGCTAGCTTGCAGCTTATGGAAATGCTTGGTTATGCAGTAAAGCATTTCCGCAAGGAACAGTTGGTAAACGTCGACCTTAAATGGTTCAAGCGATTTGCTAACCGCAATGGTTATGCAGAGTTTATTGCTTATCTTGCAGAACGAGGCATAATGGCTTAGTTCGACTTAACCACAGCTCACCAATTTAGGGGTTGGTGGGTTGTGAGAGTAGCCGAACTACTCAATAACTAAAAACAAAGAGGAGGCTGAGAATTATGTGTATCATCGCATATATTCCGCAAGGCAAACAAATTAAAGAGGAAACTATCAGATTTATGTTCCGTGGCAACCCCGACGGGGCTGGCATTATGTGGAAACCGAAAGACGGTGCTCCCGTAGAAATCCACAAAGGGTTTATGACGGTAGAAGAACTGCTTGAGGCTTACAGACGTATTCCTATCAACTGTGAAAAAGCAATTCATTGCCGTATTGCAACCAGTGGCAAAGTTAGTGCTGCTTGCTGTCACCCATTCCCTGTTAGAGCTAAAGTAAAAGCTATGCGAGAAGAAAGAGATAGTGAGAAAGTTGCAATTATGCACAACGGCATAATCAGCTACACCACTCCGCAAAAAGGTATGGTGAGCGATTACAGCGACACAATGCTCTTTGCGAGCAAAGTTCTTTATCCTTTGCAAAAACAGTTAAATGAGTGGCACATTCAAGCACTCATTGAAAACAGCATCAACTCCCGATTGCTCATCTTTAGACAAGACGGCGAAACCTTGGTATTGGGCGACTGGAAGTTTGCAGATGGAGTTTACTACTCCAACGGAAATTACAAGGCTTCTATGTATGGCGGACTCTACGGAAACTCTTGGGACGAGTTTGGAAGCTGGTATAGAGGCGGCACAAAGACCAGCACTACAAAGGCAAAGGAAACCAAAAAGCCAACCGATACCAAAAAAGAGGCTCCTGCCAAAAAGGAAGAAGTGGACGACTGCAAAGCATACTACTTGCAAAACCAAGAAAACGAGAGTTTGACCAGCTATTTCTGGGTAGAGGTCAATGACGATGACACTCGTGACGACTTAGCGATTGAAGATGATATTTGGGGAGAACTTGCTGAATATGGATATGAATTAAGCGAGATTTACACCCAAAAAGACAATGACGGAAGACGCTACATTGGTGTTGAAATCTTTGGTGAACTTCCGGCTCACGTTACAAGCATTGCCGGAATGAACATTATGAATTGATGCTTAGGCTACACGAGAGCGTGTCAAAGAAATTTGACACGTTCAAAGGGCAGTCTAAACGCCCCGCTGACTACTAACCCTATGTTATAATCAGCTACTTATTTTTAAGAGGAGGTAATCTACTGTGAAAAAATATGAACTCACCAGCAACTTTAAAATGCACTTCGGTCGCAAACTATTCCAAATTAAAGCCTTAATTAGCTTTGGTTGTGTAAACGCTGGCGAACTTGGTGGATATGTAGAAACCGAAAACAATCTGTCCCACGAAGGCGACGCTTGGGTTTATGGCGACGCAAGGGTTTCTGGCAACGCTTGGGTTTATGGCAACGCAGAGGTTTCTGGCAACGCAGAGGTTTATGGCGACGCAAGGGTTTATGGCAACGCTTGGGTTTATGGCAACGCAGAGGTTTCTGGCAACGCAGAGGTTTATGGCAACGCAGAGGTTTATGGCAACGCTTGGGTTTATGGCGACGCAAGGGTTTATGGCGACGCTTGGGTTTATGGCGACGCAAGGGTTTATGGCGACGCTTGGGTTTATGGCGACGCAAGGGTTTATGGCAACGCTTGGGTTTATGGCGACGCAGAGGTTTATGGCAACGCTTGGGTTTATGGCGACGCTTGGGTTTATGGCGACGCAAGGGTTTATGGCAACGCTTGGGTTTATGGCGACGCAAGGGTTTATGGCGACGCAAGGGTTTATGG
>JAZSAV010000033.1:0-22333 GCA_045602085.1 Prevotella sp.
TGACTGTTGAACGCATGATTGCTGGTGGCGAGATGGTTCACTGTGGCTCACCGCTGATGCGCTGGTGCGTCGGCAACGCTCGTATCGTTGACAACGGCAACGCGGTGCAGATAAGCAAACAGATTGCAGGAAAGGCGAAGATTGACCCGCTCATGGCTACCTTCAATGCAGCCGTGATGATGGCGCTCAATCCGGGTGCTGCCAAGAAGAAGTCTAAGGTTGTGATGACAGTTCTTGGGTAATGGTTTGTTGCAATTTCACGCTTGACTGTTACAATTTAGTGTGGTAATATATGTGCGTTATGGGAAATGACTTTTACTCGTTAGCTCGCGCTGCTAACCATCTTGCAGCGGCGTTTTTGCACATATTAACCTTCAACGGTAAAGACACTTGTGATGTTGTTCACCGTATAAACAAACTGTATGAGGTGTGCCGTCATGTTATTGAGGAAGACGGGAACATCATGCTTGCTGATGATGTTTGGGAAGCTATAGGTGTTGTTGATGCGATAGATGCTGAAGTTGATTGTTTAAGTGACGACCCCTGTTCGTCAGAGCATTTAGCGTTGTGCTGTTTATCTACAACTCTGAATGAAAGGAAAGAAGATAATGAGTGAAGAACAAATGATTGCAGAATGGCAAGCCACCAAAACCCAACTTGCCGTTCTTCAGGACAAGGAAAAAGAACTGCGCGCTGAAATCATCAAGCGTTGTTTTGATGACGAATCAGAAGGCACTCGTAAGAGTGGCAATCTGAAAGCGCGATTCGGTTTGACTCGAACCGTCAATTCTGATGATTTGCTGCGACTGCAAGACGAGTTTCTTGCGTCTGGCATTCCTCTCGGTGATGTAGTGCAGTTCAAACCTTCCTTGAACTTGAAAGCATACCGCGCGTTGACTGTAGACCAACAACGCAGCTTTGACCGCTGCTTGGTGGTGAAGCCGTCGTTGCCGACGCTGGAGGTCATAGAGTGAACCTTGTTTATTGGCAAGAAGGTGACGAGCCTCTACATAACTACGATGGGTTTCTTCCACCGATAGCCGTTCACGAGAACTTTCAATCAGACCCTTTTGACAGTTTCGGCAATTACGGAACTGAGATTTCTTACAATGCTTTTAAGGAGATGTTGAAAGGAAAGAGCTTGAGTTTCTTTGTAAACGATGAGTATTGTTTTTCTGTTCGCATAAACCCTGATGATTTGAAGAAGTGTTTAAGTAAGGTGATAGAATGAGAGATAAACACAAATATGAGTATATCCAACCTTGTGTTACTGTAAATACAGGGGTTGTTAATGAGATTAGGAGTGTTGAGCTTAATGCCAACGCTGTAATGTTCTACGGCAAGGAAACAGGAGTTCGTCTTTTTAAAGACGGCTATGAGTTTCATGCTGATGGTGCTTGTGCAGCACTAAAAGAATTACTTGACGATTTCCTTAAAGGACAATTCTATTTGGATTTTGATTACATGTGCGGTATAATATCAGCAATAACGGGCATGGAATTAGAATACACAAAAGAGTTCCTTAAAGACGGAGTTGACAAGGTTTTTCAGAACGGACAACCACGGGTTTTCAAACCCGTTGACGAGGAAGAATGAAATTCTCCAACCTCTGCTTGCTAGGCGCTATGGTAGTTTCAGTTCTTGACGGCTCCATAGCGCCAGCTTTGCTGATTGCGGCGTATTTCATTTTTGAGCGAGCTAGGATTGGTAGGTAAGAAAGGAACGATTGTGGACAAGAATGAGTTTATTCAAAAAGTTTATGAGGGACTTTCAGATAAGGAGGGACATCTTCTCACTGAGGACGAGAAGATGTGTATGAATCGGATAGTGTGCCTCATGGAAAGTATAGCTTTTAGTTTGGATTACATTGGAGACCAATTAGAACATATTGACTATCATTTGGCGGGAGGTTAAATATGGGAAGGAAACCAAAAGAGCCGCTTGTTGGTGTGGTTACAGACACATTTGAAGACCCGCTCGATTTTCTCCGAGCGGCTATGAATCATCAGGAGCTAGACTTTCCGTTGCGTATTGCAGCGGCAAAAGCTCTAGCTCCGTTTCTGCACAAAATAGAAAAGGTGCAGAATTACAAAGGTAAGAAAGAGGTTGAACAGGAACAAGCTGTGTATGTTCAGTCCAAGTTTTCTACTTTTCAAGCTCCGCAGGGGACTAAAAAGTGAGCACATTTATATCTGCCAAGATAATCAAAGACAGCTATTGTCTAACTACTCCAGACGACCCCGTAGGTGTTCGTTTGGTAACAATGGAATTGTCGTATCCTCGCTATATTCACAGCGAGCTTATGACGCATCGCATCTTTTCACGTTGCTCTGCTTCTAGCAGAGCAATTCCAGTTAAGACGCTGATTGAGCAAGCCTGCGTTATTCCTGAGTATTGGGGTAAGAACAAGCAGGGAATGCAAGCTGAGGGTGAGCTTTCTACCTCAGATAGAGGCGTTGCACAAGCTATTTGGTACGAAGCCATGTTTGCTGCCAAGAATTATGCAGCACATCTAGCCGACCTTGGCGTTCACAAGCAGACCGTCAACAGGCTCTTGGAGCCGTTTTCCGTCATGCACACGGTTGTTACTTCTACCGAGTGGGAAAACTTTTTCAGCTTGCGTATAAGCCCGCTGGCGCAGCCTGAAATGCGCCAGCTTGCCGAATGTATGCGGGAAGCGATGAATAACTCGTGTCCTGACCATGTTGAAGATGGTAACTGGCATACGCCTTACATCGACGCTTCCGAAGAGCCGTCGCTTACGAATCGTTGTAAACGAAGCGTTGCGAGGTGCGCTCGCGTAAGCTACAATCTTCACGGAAAGAGCGAACGTAGCGACCTCGTAAGTGACTTAGCATTGTATGACAAGTTGACAACTTCAACGCCGATGCACGCTTCGCCTTTGGAACATGTTGCAACTCCGCTTTGCGATAGTGGTTTTTGCCGTAATTTCCGTGGGTGGAAGTCTTTGCGTGCAGCTTTGGAAGAAAACATTTTGGTTCTTGGTGAGTAATGAAAGCAGTAAAATACTTTGCCGTTTTTGTTGTTTTCGCAATTTTCATGGCGGATATTATATATTTTGCGCGAGTAGATGATTTTAATCGGACGATGGCGCATGTTTTCGCCTTAACTGTGTTTTTGATAAGTGTTCTTTTCTCGAAAAATGAAGACGAGTAATGGAATCGTTACTAACCGGAGTATAGAACGTGATTCAAGTTCAAACTTCTAATAATGCAATCATGCAAACCGGCGTCAAAATTTTGGCTTACGGCGCTCCGGGTGCAGGTAAGACCTTCATGGCGGCTACCATGCCGAACCCGCTTTTAATTAATGTAGAAGGGGGTCTTTTGGCGCTTCGCAGGGAGAATCTTGTCCGCGTCTACGGCGAAGGAAATCCTTACGTCACTTATGATGTGCCGACAATCACAATAAGCAAGTTTTCGGAGATTGATGAGGTCTACAAATGGTGCCTCAATTCTGCCGAAGCCAAGCAGTATACAAGCGTCTGTGTCGATTCTCTGTCTGAGATAGCCGAAACCGTATTGAACGAGGCGAAGAAATCGGTTCGTGACCCGCGACTTGCATACGGTGAGATGCTGACAAAAACGGAGCAGATTGTTCGTATGTTCCGTGACCTTCCGAACAAACACGTCTACATGGCGGCTAAGATAGAGATGGTTACGGACGACAATACAGGTGTTAGCCGCTACGGTCCATCCATGCCGGGTAAGCAGCTTACAGCGCATTTGCCGTATTTTTTTGACGAAATGTTCTATCTTGGTATCGGGAAAGACCAAGCTGGCAATCCGTATCGTTTTCTTCAAACGCAACAGACGTTCCAGCATGACGCGAAGGATAGGAGCGGTATGCTTGGGGCGCAGGAACCGCCGATTTTGGGGTATGTTATCAACAAGATTCTTGGAGTGGTGTAATGAGAAATTTTACCGATGAAGACACTTTTCCTTCTGTTAAACAACTGCAAGTTGTTATGGATTGGCACAACCCGAAGTTAGGCTTTTTTTGACGAAAATAAGAACCTTGTGGTTCTAGGTTCTTTTGTGTGCGAGAAGGCTGCTTCATTTTTCTTTGAGTATTTCCGCAACGGTGGAGGTAGCGTTACGGAAGGGAATTATGCCGATGACTGACAACCTTGAGTTCACTTACACAGCGTGTCCGCAAAGCCTATTGTATTGGAACAAAAGTACTGGAGAACTGTTTTACAAACATTTTGCTGAAGAACCTGTTGTAATAGGAACAATTGTTAATTCAGACGGCTGGAAGTTGCTGGTACGTCATTTAGAACAAATTGAAGGGTTTTATTACGGACAAGGGGTCGAACACGGTATGTTTGATATGCAGGAAACTATAGCTAAATGCCTATCTTAATGGAAAACAAATCTCACTTCGATGGTAAATGTTTCTATGCTGACGGCATGGAAATTGAAGTGTTCAAGCCGGAAGGGTGTAAGCTGCCGCGCATGGTAATCAGGGTCGCGGGAACGAACTACAGTCATTCGATAGCTCGTTTCGATAATGACGCCGCTGCTGAAAAATTCATTGAATACATGAAAGTTGTGTTTGCTCAGGTGTGGAGAGCTTATGAATGAAAAGTTTGAAGGGGTTTGTTTTTCTCGCTTGGAGCGTGGCGGTGATGTAGTTATTGGCGGTTTTGAGGTTGCACAGTTGCCGAATCACAAACGTCCAAGCCTTTTGCTTTTAAGCCGTCCTAAGAATGGTGGAATAGCTGAGTATACGCAAATCGCCAGCTTTTCTAGCAGGGAAAGCGCAGAAGCGTTTATTGACGAGTTTGGTAAGTGTGTAAATTACGGTATTGGTTGAAAGTTACATCTTATTACATACTCATTGTTGACGTTTCTGAATAACTATGATAGACTCCGAATCTGAAACAGAACACCCGCCTCGCGGCACGCTCTTGTATCAATGGGGGCGTGGGCGTTATCAAATATACGTCTATGCTGACGGGGAAGGTGGAGAATATAGCGAGTGTGTTGACGAGGAAGCCGATACCGATGACGAATGAGTTTGTGAAATTCTACATCCGCCGCATTGACGATGCGTCCCGCGAGCTTGCGCGTTACAAACAGGCTCTTGTTGAATTGTATGCGAATGAAATCTACGGTGAGTTGAAAGACAAACCTTCTGTCAATCTTACAGATTACGTTGTGAATAAGAGCAATTCAACAGGCTTGTATGAGGGGATTCGCGGTCTAGAGCACGGTTTTTCTCTCGATATAAACGAGATTACCTTCGCTATTGAAATTGAAGTTGGGGCAAGACTTAATGCCGATAAACAGCAGAAGTAAGGGTCGCGCTGGCGAGCAAGAAGTGTGTCGCTGGCTGAACTCCATCGCTGCGGAAGCCTACCGCAGCAAAGGGTTAGAGCCTCCAGAAACTCCGATATTTCAACGCAATCAGAATCAAACTGCCGTAGGTGGTTCGGACATTACGAATCCATACAGCTTGTGTATTGAAGTAAAACGCCACGAACAGCTTGCAGTAGACACTTGGTGGCAGCAGTGTTATGAAGGCTCGGTTGCTTTTGGTGGTATACCTGTGTTACTTTATCGTCAAAACGGTAAGCGTAAATGGCGCGCTGTGATGATGGTGCATGTGCCGTTGCCGAACAAAGAGTTCTACAGCTTCCTGCCAGTTCGCGCTGAACTGCGACATGAAGACTTTGAGCGATTTTTGTTCAG
Organism: Prevotella sp.; assembly: GCA_045602085.1. GTDB lineage: Bacteria > Bacteroidota > Bacteroidia > Bacteroidales > Bacteroidaceae > Prevotella. The sequence goes on from JAZSAV010000033.1 coordinate 5,718, forward strand.
TTGGGTTTTAGATAAGATAATCTTATGACGAATTGGGAGCGGGAGCAAGCGCGACGTTTGGCGCGAAGGAGTATAAAGCAAGCTCTTAGTCGGGAGGGCTTGCCGCCGCGCAATCCGCTTGAAGCCGTAGCTCAGTCTGCTCTTACGGCGCAAAAAGGAGGCAAACTTGCGTTGTGGCTGGAGGTAGCAGTTGCGGTCGCTTCGGAACTTTCTGAAGCGGCGGCACTCACACACAACCTCATCGCGCGTGCGCGCAAGCAAGCATCGGAGAATAAAGATGAAGGTTTACTTTGCACCAAAGTTCGGGAATTTGTTTATGGGGGTTGTGAGCCGGAACAAGATGGGTTACACACTGTGGGGGTGCAAAGTAAAGAAGGACGAAAGTCCATACGAAGCGATAGCAAAATATCTTGTCGGTAAGAGGATTGAATATGTTGACCCTAAACCTTTTATCGATACCGACCAAGTTAAAGTCTTTTCAGGAAAAGCTGAATGGACACCTAACGTCAACATGGCGTTGACGCAAGAGATGGTAACAGCTTGCTTAATTGAGTGACATGTTTTCAATAGAAGAAGTAAAACAGCTTTGCCAGCGTTCGCACACTGTGAAAGGGCGTGCAGGTATTCTTGTTAAAGGTTCTAAGCAGCTTTTAGCGGATGAAATTGTCGCGTGTTTACCGCCAGCAGATGTGTTTGTTGACTGCTTTGGAGGTGGAGCGTCTGTAACGATGGCAGCTTTACGCTCAGGTAAATATAAACGAGTGATTTATAACGAAAAGGCAGCAATCTTATATGAATGCGTCAGGAACACGGTAAACGGCGACTATTACAATAACTTTGTTCCTTTTGTCAATTTCGAGGACTACAAAACAACAACTGACGCTCGCGCCAAGATTTGCTTCAGCTTCAATGGTCTTTGGTGGACGTATGGTTATCGTGCTTCGCATGTTCCAATCGTTGAGGCTTTACACTATTGGATACTTAACGGCGAGAAGATACCTTCTTTCGAGCTTCTGTCTGAAATACACCACCAACTAGAAGCAAGCGAGTGTTTGCGTCACGACGTTTGGAAGCACCTTCAAGTTGTGTCCAGAATAGTTTGTGATTGGATGGGAGATAAAGGAGAATTTGGAAGTTACAACAAAAACGGTGGGAACTTTAGACTTGTCCATCTGTTGCGCCAAAAGAGTTTGAATACCATCCACGAAACGGTACAGAAGCATGGTTCTGTTGAGTGTTACAATTTAGATTACCGCGAACTTGCTGAAAAGGTTTCAAACGAAGCTGTTGTTCTATACTGTGACCCGCCGTATAAAGCTGTGACAGGTTATCAAAGTTCAAAAGGAGTTCCTTTTGATTACGACACCTTCATAGGATGGTGCAAGCAGAATAGCGGTAAAGTGTTTATATCTGAACGCGCTGAGTTACCTTTTCAGATTCTTTGGAGTAAGACAAAGAATGCAGGTGTAACGTCTGTTGACCGCCGTATTTGTACGGAGTATTTGTACCGTGCCTGAGCATTTTCGCAAACCAAAACGCCTTAACTACCTTTCCAGTGCAGAGCTTGGGAGGGTTGAAACAGTGCGGTCAACCAATTCAAACGCTAGTCGTGTTAAGCGTGTTGAACAATATGCGGTTGAAGGCGGCACCAAGTTCAAGAAACTGTATCGCACGCCACGGTGGTTGAAGTTGCGCGAAGAAGTGTTGAAGCGAGATATGTATACTTGTCAGCTTTGCGGCGCTGTTGGTGACGTTGCTGGTAAGCTGGTGTGCGACCATGTTAGGGGACACCCCCCTAACGAAACCGAAGAAATGTTTTGGGCTGGTCCGTTTCAGTGCGTGTGTTATACTTGTCACAATACTGTTCGCGCGAAAGAGGACAATGAACGCAAAAGGAAGTGGTTTGTGAAATAAGGAGATTGTGATGATTGATGAAACTTATGCTGATTACAAACGATTTACTCTCGAACGCATCCGTGAGCTTGTTTACGAAGGTGACCAAAGTGTTGATGAATGCGTTAGGCTGATTGACATGCTTGTTGATGACGCTGAAGAAAGTGGTAGCAGCAAGAATGTTGATGCTGCCAAGAAATTACAATTGCGGATTCACGCTGCTGCAGATAAGGCTCGTGAGGCGTTGAACGCAATTGGTTGAGTAACAAAGGAGAGAAGATGAGCAATTTAGTTGAGTTTGCTTTTGAAGGGCACGCTGTTCGCGTTGAGTTGGATGAACGCAGCGAGCCGCTGTTCAACGCTAACGATGTGTGCGCGGTGTTGGAGTATGGCAATCCTCGTGACGCAATTGAGCGTCATGTTGATGGAGATGATGTCGTGAAACGCGACATCATCGATACGCTAGGTAGGGTGCAAGAGGCTAACTTCCTGACAGAGAGCGGTTTGTATGCTATCATTTTTGGCAGCAAGTTGCCTGCAGCCAAGCGGTTCAAGCGTTGGGTTACATCTGAGGTGTTGCCGCAGATTCGTAAAACTGGAAGCCAGTGATTCAGGTTAAGTGGAAACAATCAGTGCTGAAAATCCTCCGCGAGCTTTTGTAATCTTATAGCCGCATTCGCGCGGTTATTTTTGCACCCCATATGTATCAAAAGGCAAGAAATGTGCTAAAAGTGTGACATTTGTCACAGAGTATCGCTGAACGATTCTTGACAAGTTGTATCGTGGAAAGTAGAGTTTTGCTGCGCTTTTTATAGCGAGTTTTTATCATGCTTACGCAATCGTTTGACTTTCATGTTAAGGCACTTAACGAAGACCAGCGCATTGTTGAGGGGTGGGCGACCCGCCCTGAAATTGACCGCACTGGCGATATAGTTATTCCTACGGGAGCACAATATAAGCTGCCGTTGCCCTTTCTTCTCGACCACGACCATGAGAAGGCAATCGGTGACGTAGAACGTGTTGAAGTTAGTTCTGCTGGTATTCGCTTTTTTGCGCGCGTTAAAAAGATAAACGGTGATTCCAACGTCGCTCGTGCTTGCGACAATGCGTGGGATTTGATTAAAAACGGTTTGCGTAGATTCGTGTCTATTGGTTTTCGCGTTCTTGAATGGGAACGAAACAACGAATCCAACGGTATGATTGTTAAGGAATGGGAATGGCTTGAGCTTTCCGCTGTTACTATTCCTGCTCTTGGTAGTGCCGAGATAACAAGTTTCAAAAAGTTTGGCGGTATTCAAGGAAAAGGCATTCCTCTTGTGCAGGTTTCAAGCGGGAACTTAATTCTTCCAAAAGGCTCCGTGCGTCTCGTGAGTTAACTATGTATCGCGCTCATAAGATTTGTCTCAACCCTAACGTCGCACAAGCTAATTATTTTGCGCGTGCGTGTGGGGTTGCGCGCTTTGCTTACAATTGGGCGCTTTCCGAGTGGAAGCGACAATACGAAACAGGTGATAAACCTAATTGGCTAACACTTAATCGATTGTTAAATAAAATTAAACGTGACGATTTCCCTTGGATGGTCGCTGTGACAAAATGCGCCCCTGCAAATGCTTTGGTTGATTTGAACACTGTTATGCAGCGTTTTATAAAAGGGGAAATAAAATATCCTAAGTTTAGGCGTAAAGGGGTAAATGATAAATTTCGTTTAAACAATGACCAGTTTGTTATCGACGGCTCCCGCATCCGCATCCCCAAACTCGGTTGGGTGCGTATGCGAGAGGCGTTGCGCTTCACTGGCAAGCTCATTAGCTGCACGATTTCACGTCGCGCGGACAAATGGTTTGCCAGCATCGTTGTTGATACGGAGCCGGTTCTGAAGCCAGCCGAAAACCAAGGCACGGTTGGAATTGACCTCGGACTGACGACGTTTGCGACGCTCTCGAATGGGCAGAAGATAGCTGCTCCGAAGCCTCTTGTTAGGCTTTTGCCGAAGCTCAAACGGCTATCGCGTGCCTTTTCTCGCAAGCAAAAGGGTAGCAAGAACCGTGAGAAAGCTCGGATAAAGCTGGTGCGCTTGCACTTGCGGATATGGAACATCCGACAGGACTTCTTGCACAAACTCACGAGCGACCTGACGCGCAGATACAACACAATCTGCGTAGAGGACTTGAACGTGAGTGGGATGCTCCGCAACAAAAAGCTCGCTAGGGCAATCAGCGATGTGGGTTGGTATGAGTTCCGTAGACAATTGGAATACAAGAGCGCGATGCGAGGCAACAACCTTGTGTTTGCAGACCGCTTCTTTGCTTCCAGCAAACTGTGTTCAGCTTGCGGACACAAGACGGAAGAAATGCCGCTTTCGGTGCGTCAATGGCAGTGTCCGTGCTGTGGTGCGGAGAATGACCGTGACGTTAACGCCGCTGTTAATCTGAAGCAATTGGCGGCGGGTCGCGCCGTTACAGCCTGTGGAGAGGGAAGCTCTGGCGTGCTGGAAACAGCATGTGAAACTGCCTTCTGTGAAGCAGGAATGTTGACAAAAGATGGGCATATTGCAAATTCATTTTTGTTCAAACGTCGTATGGAATCCACACCGCGTTTGACAACTGCGCAAAAACCGTGTTGTTAACACCGTTTTTCGTCCTTTCCATATTTCGGAGAACAAACCATGAAAACGTTCCTTGAACAAATCAATGCGTTGAAAGCGACGCGAGAAGCGAAGGCTGATGAACTCAAATCCGTTGCTCAAAAATCCGTGGACGAATCTCGTTCTATGGATGCTGCTGAAACGGAGAAGTTTGATGAACTTAAGCTGGAAATAAAACGGCTTGATGGTGACATTGAACGGTTGAGTTCTTTGGCAGAGGTCGATGCTTCTACGGCTAAGGTTGTAACGGACGAGGCTGAGCGTAATGCGCCTATGCTTAAATCCACAGCGCCTTTGCGTGTAAAGAGCACCGAAAAGTTGGAACCGGGCGTTGCTTTTGCTCGCGCAGCTAAATGTTTAGCATTGAGCTTTGTCGAACATCGTGACGCGATGAGTATTGCAAAGTCCATCTATGGAGACAGCGAACAGATTGTTGGTGCCGTCAGCCGAATGGTGACGAAGGCGGCTGTTCCTGCTGCTATCACCACCGACGTTCCTTGGGCTGGTGCTCTGGTGAACGACAATGGCGTTTTTGCCGACTTCATCGAGTTCCTGCGTCCGCGCACCATTCTTGGGCGCTTCGGTCAGGACGGTATCCCCTCTCTGCGCCGCGTTCCCTTCCGCGTGCCTCTGGTGGGTCAGACCTCTGGCGGTGATGGCTATTGGGTGGGTGAAGCCCAACCCAAACCTTTGACGAAGTTTGACTTTGCCAAGACTCAGCTTGAGCCTCTGAAGGTTGCGAACATCGCAGTTGCTTCTATGGAGCTTCTGCGTGACTCTAGCCCTGCCGCCGACGTGGTTATCCGTGACCAGCTTGTCGCGGCTTTGCGCGAACGTCTGGACCGCGACTTCATCGACCCTGCCAAAGCTGCGGTTGCTGGCGTGTCGCCCGCGTCCATTCTGAACGGTGTGACCGGCATTGCTTCGTCCGGCAACAATGCTGATGCGGTGCGTGCCGACATTGCGGCTATTTTCAACGCCTTTATCGCGGGCAATAACACGCCTAGCACTGGCGTTTGGATTATGCCTTCGACCGTTGCTCTGGCACTGTCTATGATGGTGACGCTTGGCAACCGCGACTTCCCCGACATCTCTATGACGGGTGGTCGTTTCGCGGGTCTGCCGGTTATCGTGTCTGACTATGTGCCGAACGGCGCTGGCGGCGCGACTGTGGCGCTTGTCAACGCGCAAGATATTTATCTTGCCGATGATGGCGGCGTGGACGTGTCCATTTCTAGCGAAGCCTCGCTGCAAATGGATGATGCTCCGACCGCTGGCGCTGCACAGCTTGTTAGCCTGTGGCAGAACAACCTGATTGGCTTCCGCGCCGAACGCACGGTTAATTGGGCACGCCGCCGCGACAACTCTGTGGCGTACCTGACCGGCGTGAAGTGGGGTCAAGCCTAATAGTTAGCTCCCCCTTGGGGCGCTGCGGTTTCTTTTGCATCTTCTTCGCCGTAGCGCCCCTTTTTCAAGGAGATAAACATGCAAGTCGTTTTTGTTTATAAAGACGGTTTCCGTAAAAAGTGCTCCGAATGGGAAGCGTCCATTTTAGAACAAATGGGGCGGGGCAAGATTGACCGAGGTGGCGCGAAACAGTCCGTGCCGAATATGGTTACGAAAGCTGAAGCCCCCAAGGTTGAAGTGAAACCTGAAGTTTTACCAGATTTAGAAAAGCCAGTTGAGCCGGAACCAATTAAGACAGAACCAGTCAAACGCGGTCGTAAGACGAAACTTGGTTAATCATGGGTATTTTGAATAAGCTGTTCAAAGCTGAAAGCTCTAATCCTCAAAAAGAGGATAAGAGCTTTTTGCTTACTCCGCATCATCACGGTGGAATATGGCAACGCTGGATTCACGAGCCGTTTGCGGGTGCTTGGCAGCACAATAAGGAGGAACGCCGTGCCACTTTACTTACCTATCCAACTTTATACGCTTGCATATACCGAATCTCAACGGATATTGGAAAACTTCCTTTTATCGTTCGCCGTCGCTCCGATGCTGGAGTTATGGAACTCGTTTCTAAATCCCCGCTTTACAAGGTATTAAGGGAGCCGAACCATTATCAAACAGAAACGCAGTTCCGCGAGTTTTGGATGCTTGCGAAGCTAATTTGCGGCAACGCTTATATCCTACTTTCCCGTGATAACAAAGGTAAAGTTGACGGCATGTATGTGATGGATTCTCATCGCGTCTTGCCGATGATTACAGACGCAGGGGAAGTCTACTATCAGCTTTATACAGACGTGTTGAACAAGTTTCCGCGCGATTATCCGTATAAGAACCTTGTCGTGCCGGGAAGTGAAATTATACATGACCGCTGCAACCCGTTATTCCATCCGTTGATTGGCGTGCCGCCTGTTGCTGCGGCTTACTTACCGGCGTTGAAAAACTTGAAGATTCTGCAAAACGCAGCCGACTTCTTCGGTAATAATCAACAGCCGGGGGGTTTACTAACCGCTCCTGCTGGTATGAGCGAGGAAGATGCTCAAGCGGTGCGGGATTATTGGGAGACTGCCTTTTCTGGAGGCAATAGCGGTAAGATTGCCGTTATTGGCGCGGATATGAAGTTTACAACATTTGCGATGAAGTCTATTGATTCGCAGATGATTGAACAAACACGGTATTCTGACGAGCAGATATGTCAACCTTTCGGCATCCCTCCTTTCAAAGTTGGCATTGGAACAATCCCGGCTGGTCTTGGAGTGGACGGAATTAATCAATTGTATTACAATGATGCGCTCCAGACTCATATTGTCCACATGGAAGAACTCCTGTGTTGGGCTTTGAAAGCGCGCGAACCTGAAAGAATTGAACTCGACCTCGACCCGCTTATCAGAATGGATGAGAAGAAACGTGCTGAGGTTGAAACACGACTTGTTTCAGGTAAGATTAAGACGCCTGATGAGGGACGTGCGAAGTTCAATCTACCGCCGACAGGTGGTGGTGATACGCTTTGGGGTCAGTATCAGGATTACCCGCTCTCGATGCTGCAAGAGCGGTGGCGTTGGGATACACCTTTCCGCGAAGCTCTTATGGGTGACGAAGAAGGTTTACGCGACCTGTCCCGTTCCGAGGATGCGCCTGCCGAGGAACCAGATGAAACGTCGAAGGCTATTGAATTTATGACAAAGGCGGTTTTGGAGACGAGCTATGCTTGATGTGGAAATCTTTGGCAAAGCCGCTGGCGAGCTTATCAGGCAGCACATTGAATCCTTCAAGAAGGATATGGATTTGCTACGGGAAGAAAATGCCGCTCTGCGAGCCAAGAATGAAGCCTATGATGCGCAGCTGAGAGAGTTGCGTGATATGGTGCTTCTGAAAGCACAGCAAGGTACGCAGGGTATCCAAGGCGAGCGAGGACCGCAGGGGGAACGCGGAGACGTTGGTCCCCAAGGTGAACGTGGAGAGCGCGGTGAGCAGGGCTTGCAAGGCGAAAAGGGCGAAACTGGCGAGCGAGGACCGCAAGGTGAACGTGGCGACGTTGGTCCCAAAGGCGAACGCGGAGAAACCGGCTTACCGGGCAAAGACGGTGCCGACGGCAAAGACGGTATCAATGGTAAGGACGGAAAAGACGGTATCAACGGCAAGGACGGTAAAGATGGTATCGGCATCCAAGACGCGCTGATAGACCATATGGGTCAATTGAACCTAGTGTTTACTGACGGTCGAACCAAGAACCTCGGTGTTGTTGTTGGGAAGTCTTTTGAAGACTTTCAGATGAAATATCTGCCGGACACGCATGAAATCAGCGTGTCTGCTACGGTTGCTGGAACCACGCAAACAGTTCGCTATCCCGCTGGCGGTGTGAAACCGAAGGGGTATTGGCGTGACGGTATGAAGGCGAAAGCTGGTGATGCGTATTCATTGGGCGGCAACCTTTGGATTGCACTCAACGATACGACAGCGCGTCCTGAATACAAGTCTGACGACTGGTATATGGCGGTCGCTCGTGGTAGGGATGGAACTCTGCCTGCAGAGCGTGGTATGGAACGGGCAGTTTCGTTGGGTGAAGGAAAATGATTCCGAATCTTGTAGAGTATGAAGAAGCCCGTAATCACCTTCGTATTGACGGGGATGATGACGATGCGTGGCTGGAGCTTTGGATTCCCGTGGTTTCCGAGGCTATAGCTGCATGGCTCAAAGACCCATACCGCCTATACGAATGGCAAGCTGATAGTGACGGTAACACGCTGCGCGATGAAAACGGTAATCCGATGATTCTTCGTGATACAAGCGGCAGACCTATTATTCGCCGCCTTGTTCGCGGTGCTGCTTTGGTTGAACTTGCAAGCCAATATGCGCATCGTGAAGGTGACGGTAAGACACAACATCAGTTGGGTCATTGGGATTACGCGCTTTGCGTTGGTGCCACTAACCTTTTGACTGGAATTAGAAAGACCACAGTAAGATGACTGAACAGCAAATTGATAAACTCTTGATGGCTACGGACACATTAACAGATTGCGTGTTCAACCTTATCAGTGCGAACCGTGACTTGTTTCAGATGCTTTCTGTTATAACTGGAATGCGTGAAGGGTATAAGTCGCCGGATGATGTTCCTGTTATAAACGAGCTTACACCGAAAGTTGATATGACGGGGAAACCTGTTACGTTCTGACATGAGCCAAGCTGCCGGTAATTTCAATCGACGCATCACGATTCAGAAACGAACTGATGAAATGAGTCAGTTCGGTCAGATGAAGGATGAGTGGGTTGATGTGCATAAAAATATATGGGCGTATGTGCTTGCACAGCCCGGCACGGCTACGGGTCGTTCACAACCTACGGATGGTGTAACTCGTGCTATTTCGCGGTATTCGTTTCGTATCCGCTGGCGTAAAAATGTAGATGCTGGTATGCGAATTGTTTACCAAGGGAACTATTTTGACATTACAGAAGTCATTGAGGATATTCGTGGACACGAATATATAGACATTGCAGCAAATTACGGAGGCTCTGTTGGGTAACTTTACCTTTGACATTAGCAGTCTTGAGAAAGTGATTGGGTCGCTTGGTAAAGTGCTGCCTGATGCTGGCAGGGAGGCTGTTCGTGAAGGGTGTAGGCAAGCGGGTAGATACATAAAATCTCAGGTTAAATCCGAGGTTCCTGTTTTAAAGAGTAAGGACAAGTGGCTGGAGTGGCCTGCCCATTGTTATGCTGGAGGTGTTAAAACAGGTCGTGTTCGTAGTAAAACAGTGAGTGGACAACCTTTGTCGTATGTTGCAGGTGAATTAAGAGATTCAATATATTTTACATTTAGCCCTAAAAATTCGTCAATACCACAAGGTAGAATGACTTATCTTGTTGGCTATCCGCATTCACATGGTGGAGGGAAGATAGTTAAAGGGTGGTATGGACATTTCATAAACCAAGGACATGCGCTTTTAAACTATCCTGTAAATCTCACAACAGACCGTGGTAAAGCCAAAGCAAAAAGGTTGGGGATTCAAGAGGGTATATATCCCGGAAAGATGGGGGCACGAATAACGTGGGTTCCCGGTAAAAATTTTATCGGTGAAGGTTACAGCAAAGCTAAAGAGCGTGCCGATGTGTTACTTAAGGAACACGCAGAAAAGAAATTGAAACAGATGTTGAAACAGCAAGGCTTTTGAAATGTTGTTTGATGAGGCTGTATACAAAACTCTTGCTCCTATATTTGGGGAGAGGCACGTATATACATCTTTAACAAGCGACATTTTACCGAAAGACAAGAACGACCAAGTTATACCGTTTGCGTTGTTTCAATCTCTTGGTGGAGATAAATATCATACTTTTTCTAGATTATATGATTTAGAGAAGGACAATTATCATCTTGAGCTTGAAGTATATGCGCCGAGAATGGCTACTGCTAGACAATTATCATTTAAAGCACGAATGGCGTTGCTTCAAAGTCCATATTTTATTGCAATTCATCAGTATGATAACATGAACGACCGCACTGAGTGGATGAACAAAATCTACGGGTGCAGACAGGATTTTAGCGTTTGGATTAAAAATGACCCGAATGACCTTCAGGTTTGACAAGCATCATGGACACCGTTATTCGCACCTACCGCTACCGCGTGAAAGACAAACACGCGGCTGAACTTGCGCGCCAAGCGCAAGTGGTGAACTTCGTGTGGAACTGGTGTAATGAAACGCAACGCCATGCGGTGAAGTGGGGTCGCAAATGGTTGTCTGAGTATGACCTTCACAAACTATCAGCAGGTGGTTATAAAGAACTTAACATCCACGCGCAAACAATCCAAAAAGTTTGTAGCCAGTATGTTGCTTCTCGGAAGCAAAAAAATCGTCCCTATTTGAGATATAGGGGTGGGCGTAGTCTTGGATGGGTTCCTTTTACAAACCAAGTAGTAAAAATTAACGGAGATTGTTTTATTTTTCATGGCAAAAAATACGACGTTTGGTTTCATCGAGACATCCCTACAAACGGCAAATTTTTATCAGGCTCTTTCACCCAAGATGCTCGTAAACGATGGTATATAAATTTGTGTTTAGAGTTACCGAAGCAACCTTGTACGGGTAAAGACGCTATAGGTGTGGATATAGGTGTAAAAACTATAGCAACTTGCTCTGATGGAGAGAAAGTAAATCCGCTTCAGCTTTACAAACAATACGAAGAAAAGCTGGCGATAGCGCAGCGTGCTCACAAGAAAAAACGAGTAAAAAACATTCACGCAAAGATTGCTAATATACGTAGAGATTATCTGCACAAGCGCACTACTGCGCTTGTTAGTCGATGTGCGGCTATTTTTGTCGGCTCCGTGCCTGCTAAGCTATTTAGCGTTGGCAATACTGCTAAAAATGCGCTAGATGGAGCAGCAGGAATGTTTAAGACTATGCTTGCCTATAAAGCGACGACGCGGCAAGTGTGGTATGAGGAGATTGATGAAAAGTGGACATCCCAAACCTGCAGCGTTTGTGGTGCGCTTCCTCCAGAGCGTCCGCAGGGCGTTGAAGGTCTTGGAATAAGAGAGTGGACGTGCAGCAGTTGCGGTTCGGTTCACGACCGAGACATAAATGCAGCACGGAACATTCTCGCGCGCGGGCTTGCGCGTCTCGAAGGAGGAACCTCTAGCACTGCGTTTAGAGGGGAAGCGTCGATGGTTTCCTTTAACTCGCCATCATTATCACGGAGGTAATAAAATGGCAAATTCTGTGCTCACCCAAGGCACTGAAGTGTATGTGTTGGCTCCTTCGGAAGCCGACCCGACAGTTCACGAAGTCCTTTACGTTGACTGCCCCACGGCATTTGACCCCGGCGCTGATAGCGCGGACCAGATTGAAACTACCTGCTTGAACGCTACTTCGCGTAGCTACATGCCGGGTCTGGTTACGCCTGCGGAAGCGACGTTGACTATCAATGCCGACCCGCAGTCTGCTTCTCACGTTCGCCTGTATAATCTTCAGAAGATTCCTCTGAAGTGGGCTATCGGTTGGTCTGATGGCACCGGCATTGCTCCGACCGCCAAAGCGCCGACCGGCGATGAAGAATGGGAGTTTGACCTTCCTGCTACTCGTACGTGGTACACGTTTGAAGGCTTCATTCAGACCTTCCCCTTCAGCTTCGAGACCAACTCGGTTGTGACCTCGGCTATCAGCATCCAGCGTTCGGGCGATTCGCTGTGGATTCCGAAGAGCGACTTTACGACTGGCGGTGGCGGTGGTGGCGGCACGCCGTAACCATCTGTTGCAACTCGGTTGTTGACATAGGAGGTTACGGGTGTTATAATCCGTAACCTCTTTTCAAACCTCTGGAGTAAAAGATGAAACTTGATGAGTTCAAACAACTTGGCGCTTTCGTTGACACTCGCCCTGTTATGAAAACGGTGAAGTGGAAGATTGACGACGGTAACGAGGTGCAGGCTGAAATTGCCATTTGCCGCCTTGGTTTTGCCGACGTTGAAGCGGTGCGTCAAGCGGATGAAAAGGGCGATAAGAACTTTGTCGCCAATATGATTTCCAAGTGTGTTGTTTTTGACGGCGAGCACATGAGCTATGAGCAAGCTGGCAAGCTCGACCCACGTGTTGCTGGTGCTCTTATTGAAGCTATCGGTGAGGTGCATGGTGGCCCAAAAGCCTAAGTGCCGAAGATGAGTTCTGGTGCGAACTTGTCTTAGCTGGTGTTGGAGGGCGGACTGTTGCAGAAGCAAAAGAACGCCTTTCAACAGCGGAACTTAATCTTTGGATATTGTATCGTAACAAATACGGGTCGTTTGATGTAAATCGGAACATAGAAAGGGCATCAGCCCTAGTGTCGTATATAGTATCTTGCACCGTTCCTCGTAAACCCGGTTCGCGCGCACCAAAATACGAGGATTTCCTTCCACAGCGCGATATTCCAGTTTCGCTTGAAGAAGCTATGAGAACTTGGTAGTAAATTGCTGTGCAAACACACCTTCGCACCTACCGCTACCGCGTGAAAGACAAACATGCGGCTGAACTCGCGCGTCAAGCGCGAGCGGTAAACTTCGTGTGGAATTGGTGCAACGAGACGCAGCAACATGCGGTGAAGTGGGGGCGAAGGTGGCTTTCGGCGTTTGATTTGAACAGACTGTCTAGCGGAGCTTCGCGGGAACTTGATTTACATTCTCAGACCATAACTGCCGTTTGTGCCCGTTACGCCGAATCGCGCCAACAACACAAACGCCCTTGGCTCCGCTGGCGTAGCAACAAAAAGAGCCTTGGTTGGGTGCCGTTTAGCTCACAGGCTATCAGCTTACGTGACGGAGCATTTTACTTCCGCAGCAAGCGTTACGACGTTTGGCTTTCGCGCCAATTGCCAGAAGGCTCCAAGCTGCGTGAAGGCTCCTTCACGCAAGATGCACGCGGCAGATGGTATATCAATGTGTCTGTCGATGTACCGGTCGAGCGTTCGCACGGGAAAGACACAATTAGCATCGACCTTGGCGTGAAAACGACTGCAACGTGCAGCTGTGGGGAAAAAGTTGAGCCGTTGGGGTTGGTGCAGAAATGGGCAGATAAGCTGGCGATAGCACAGCGTGCCCATAAGAAAAAGCGTGCGGCGGCGATTCATGCGAAAGTCGCCAACATCCGCAAAGATTACCTACACAAGCGCACCACTACGCTTGTGCGCCGCGCAGCGGCGATATTCGTTGGTTCCGTGCCTCCGAAGTTCTTGGCGTCTGGAACGACTGCTAAGAATGCCCATGACGGGGCGGCTGGCATGTTCAAGGCTATGCTTGCGTAGAAAGCGAACGCGCAACAAGTGTGGTTCGAGGAAATCGACGAGAAGTGGACTTCCCAAGCCTGCAGCGTCTGCGGTGCGCTCCCTGAGAGTTCACCAAAAGGCGAGGTGGGGCTTGGAATAAGAGGGTGGACGTGCAATTGTTGCGGAGCGGAACACGACCGCGATGTAAACGCTGCACGGAACATTCTCGCGCGTGGGCTTGCGCGTCTTGGAGAAGGAATGCCCGTTGTTTGAGGCGGGGAGGAAGTCAAGGGGTTTCTACGGAGTTGAGCAAATGGCGGTTGAAGCACAAGTAAAGGTAACTGGCGATTTTTCTAAAATCATATCTGATTTTAGAAAACTTTTACCTATGGTTGATGTTACCAAAGGCAGTTTTGCCGAACTTGGTAAGGTTATCAACCGCATGGATTTTTCTGCCATAGAAGCTGGAGGTAAGCGCGCTCTTAATGCCGTCCATAAAGCCATGTTTGATGCTGCAAAACTTGCGCGTAGCAGCAGTCCTATGGCGGGCGGGGATTTTCAGCAACGACTTTTAGGTTTAGACAAGGCGTTTGCAAGTACAGAACAGCCGGAGATTGCTCATCAGCTAAAAACGATGCTGCGTGAAGCGCAGCAACAAGCTATTACAAACGCGCTTAAGGGAACCGCGACTGGCATAAACGAGCAGTTGCGTCAGTTGACTGATTCTTTATCTGTTGATGCCGCAAAGTATAAAACAGTCGACGCTTCTGGCAAAACGCAATTCGTTAAGGTTGGAGATGATGCTAAGAAGGTAATAGAGAAGTTTAATGCTGCGGTTGCAACGGCAGCAAAAAGCAGTCTTGAGCTTATTGACATTTCTTCCATTGAAGATTGGGGAAAAAGGACTCTTGGTAAAGATTGGTCTACTCGTGGCGCTACTGGAGTTAAGGGGGTTAGTGCGCAGACGCTTGTTCGTGATTCATTAAAAAAAGCGAACCAGCAGATTGTCAAGAATATACAAGACAGCATCACGAAGAATGTGGAAGATGCCATTGCGAGTGGTAAAAAATTAAGTGACACTTACGTTAAGGATATTGAATCGCAAATTTCAAAATTGCGAGGGCAGATAGTTTCTGCTGGTGGAAGTGAAGCATATATAAAGAGTCAACTTGCCAAGTTGGGCGAGTTTTCTGACAATATAAAAACCAAACTTAACGAATACTCAACCAATTTAGTTAACGCCGACGAAATCAAGAAGCTGGAACAACGTGCGAGGGAACTTCTTGAAAGCATCCAAAGAAAAGGTAGCGTTGCTGGTAAAGGCTATGACCTTTCTAATTTGTTTAAAGAGGCGACAACGCACGCTGATAAACTGAGCGATACGTTCAAGCAGCTTCGCACAACAGTTGAGCAGACCTTCCGCAGACAAGCAGAGTCTTTGTTTTCTGATTTTACAGCCAAAGGGCAGTTTGACAAGTCTGCTTTCCGTGCTTTGTGGAGGGAGGCTCGTTCTGGCGGTGTAGATAAAAACGTAAGGTTTGATGTTCTTCGTAAAGCGTTTGAAACGACGCGACAGATAACGGACACTCTCGCCTCCCAAACGCAGGAGCGTTTGAACGAAGAAATAAAGAAGAAAGCGGACACGCTAAATAACCTCAAGCGCCAGATAGAATCTGCGTTAAAATCAGCTTCTACACAAGCGGCTATGGGGGCATATGCGCCGAAGAGCCTCGATAGCCTTATCGAACAATATAAAAAGAGCGGCGGCAATGTGTTTCAGATGATGCGGAAGGTTGAGGAAATCAACCGCACCGCGTTGAAAACACGTATTGAAGCAGAGCTTGCGAGTAACAGTAAACTTGCGGCAGGTATAGAAACCCGCTTCCATCTTGAAGGTACGCAGCATGGCGTTGCTATGAGACGCCATGACGTTGCGGATTTATTTAAACAACTTGCCGCTAGAAAACAACAAGAAATTCAAACTGCCATAGATGTGTTTTATGAGCAGTATGCTGAGGCGTTGTTTCGTATTAAACAACAATTCCTTAGCGGGCAGCAGGTAAATTTTGAAGGCTTCCAAGCAAAATGGACGCGCAGAGCTGGTGAGGTTGGTGCTGTTTTTGATTCTGCAGCTTTTAATAAGCAAATACAGGCGCTTTTCAATGAAAAAGCCAGTAGGGATTTAGCCGTTGCTGCGGAAAGTATACGGAAACAACAGGCTAAACTTCTTGCTGATGTTGACGCGGGTTTACGTAAGTCTTCGCGTGAAGGCACTTCTGTTGCTAATGTTGGTGAGCTTACCCATCGTTTGACCGCTGAGATTATGAGCGGTCAAGGCAATTGGGCAGCTTTGACCGATGCTGCGGTTCGTTTACGTGATAGAGTTGAACAAGATTTTATTAAGGAAATTCGCGCTCTTAAGGACGCTGCGCTCAACGCACAAAAGGCTATTTCACAAGATAAAATTACTTCGTTAACGAATCGTATTCGCGCAAGTGGTGATTTGTTTGATGCCGGTGAAATAAATGGATTGCTGACGCAGCTTAGTAACGCTGTTGTTGAGGTTGACACCACACTTCGTAACAATACAATAGCTGCGCTTCGTAAGAGTATCCGCGACACATCTGCCAATCTTCAACTGAGCGCCAAGCAGATGCGCGTAGAGCTTGGTAAGTTTACAGCCGAAGCTAAAGGTTTTGGGATTTCTGGCGACCGTAACGTGGTTAAAGAAATTGCCACGTTGCATCAGAATACGGTTATTCGTGACCTTAGAGAGTTGGTTAAGTCTGCGTCTATTGACGCGCAAACTCTCGCTGCGTTACGTCAAGAGTTTGGAGCTGCAGGTGGTGTTTCTGCTAGGTTTACCGGCGCTTCTATAGGTGCTGTTCGTCAACAACTTGTTG
>JAZSAV010000034.1:0-20941 GCA_045602085.1 Prevotella sp.
AGCCCCTCCTTCGGAGGGGTTGGGGAGGTCCTTTTTCCCAACTCTGTTGATAGCCCCTCCTTCGGAGGGGTTGGGGAGGCTCCCTAAAACTTCACACTCAACTGAGCATCAATCATGCTATAGTTCTTTTCAAGACTTCTGTCGTCAACCAATACGTATTCGGTTTGCAGTTCGATGTTCTTGTTGAAACTATAGTTCAAACCAATTTCGTAGTTGGTCTTGCTGTCTCTCCAGCTTGCACTCTTGCGGTATAGGTCGTAGCGTGCCTTTGCTCTCAGCTTGCCCTTGATTACCGGTGCTATGGCAGAAACGTAGAAAGCATCAGCCTTGTTGCCTTGCGCCCAATTTACGGTTGCGTCCTTTGTATCCTCCTGTTTCTGATATGTAGTCTTGAAACCATAACCGGTGCTGTGGGCATATTCCGAACGTATCTGCCATTCGTTCTTCACATATTCTGCACTAAAAGCATAGCGATATTGGCTAAGGCTGTTGATGCCATTGTGCTGATTGCCCTCCATGTCTGTCCACGCTCCATTGCGGGCATGCGAACCAGACCATCCGAACACACCGATACGCATTTCCTTGATAGGCATCACCCAGATACCGCCGATGATGTCCTTGCGGTTGTCAACATCCTTGGTGTTTGTGCCTTGTCCGTTGAACACACCCACCTGGTAGTGAAGCAGGTTTCTTCCATTGCCGTTTGGCAGGAAATCACCTTGTATCTGAATGCCAAGGTCACGTCCGTTGGCAGAATGCTCGCCTGTGCGGTCGCTCATGCCTGATAGCTTTGAAACCAGTTGGCTGTAGCCCATAAAGCCCTGAACGATAGGGTTGATAGGGTTCTCGAAAGTGAACGAGCGCTTGAACTGACCAACCTTCACCTTGAAGAAACTATATTTCTGCCATTCGGCATAAGCATCTACGATTCTCGGACTTGTACCCAACGTAGAGGTATTGCCGTTCATCTGTGCCTGTACACGATATTCAAAGTCGTCCATTATGCGGCCGCCTAACGACACACGGATATACCTCAGGTTGAAGGTGTTGCTCTCCTTCTCTTCCTGCAGGTTTGCCTGATATTGCGTTACGATATATCCACTGAGTTTCGTGTCGCTGAACACGCTCTTCTTTTCCTGTGCCTGTGCACCGATACAAAACGCCATTAGCGCAATTGTAAATATTTTCTTCATGCTTTGTGCTTATTTATTTAAATGTAAATTTTTTCATCTCTCATCCAATTCAGGAGTTCAGGAGTTCAGGAGTGTAGGAGTGAAGGAGTGAAGGAGTGTAGACGTATGCGTGACAAGCAAGTGTCTTCTATCTTCTTCTATCTTCCTTTATCTTCCTCTATCTCCTTGATTGTTCATCGTTCCTCGCTCCTCGTTCAATCTCTCCTTTCCAACAACACCACATTCTCTACATGCGGAGTGTGCGGGAACATATCTACCGGCTGAACTGCCGCAACCTTGTATTGGCAATCCAAATCAGCGAGGTCGCGTGCCTGTGTGGCAGGATTACAGCTTACATATACTATTCGCTTCGGACTGGCTTTCAGTATGGTCTGAATCACATCCTGATGCATTCCTGCGCGTGGCGGGTCGGTAATAATCACGTCGGGCTTGCCGTGCTCGGCTATGAACTCGTCGTTAAGAATGTCCTTCATGTCACCAGCATAGAACAGGGTGTTGCTGATGTTGTTCACCTCAGAGTTTATCTTAGCATCTTCAATGGCCTCTGGCACATACTCGATGCCAATCACCTGCTTTGCCTCTTTAGCCACAAAGTTGGCTATAGTGCCCGTACCGGTATATAAGTCGTAAACAAGTTCGTTGCCAGTAAGACCAGCAAACTTTCTTGCCACAGAATACAGGTGGTATGCCTGTTCGGTGTTTGTCTGATAGAAACTCTTCGGACCGACTTTAAACTTCAGGTCTTCCATAGTCTCATATATGTAGTCGTTGCCCTTGAAAGTCAGAATGTCAAGGTCGCCAATCGTGTCGTTGCACTTTTGGTTGTCAACATACATCAGCGATGTTATCTCTGGGAACTTGTCAGCAATGTGTTGCATCAATGCCAAAGCCTTTCTTCCATCCTCCGTTTCCCAACGGTTCCCCCCTCCTTCGGAGGGGCAGGGGGAGGTTCCCCTTCTTCCATTCTCCCCTCCTTCGGAGGGGCTGGGGGAGGCTCCCCCCAAATGGAACTGCATTATCACCATCCACTCGCCCGTGTTGGAATTGCGGATTATAAGGTCGCGTAATAGCCCCGTCTGCGCTCTGAGGTCGAAGAACGACAGGTCGTGCTCAAGTGCATAGTCGCGTATCTCGTTCCTTATCTTATTATGAAGGTCATCCATCAGCCAGCACTTCTCAATAGGCAATATCTTGTCGAATGCCCCTGTGATGTGGAATCCCACGGCGTTCTTGTCCTTTATCTCCAATCTCTCGTCGTTAATCTCCTCTTTCGTCATCCAGCGCTTGTTGCTGAATCCGAACTCAAGCTTGTTGCGATACTCCTTTGTCTTTACAGAACCGAGGATAGGCATGAACTCAGGCAGTTCTATCTTGCCAATGCGTTTCAGCTGGTCGTGAACCTGCTTCTGCTTAGCCTTCAACTGCTCTTCGTATGGCAGGTTCTGCCACTTGCATCCGCCGCACACGCCAAAATGCTGGCACATGGGCACTTCACGTATCTTGCTGTACTCTATAAAACGAACAGCCTCACCTTCGCAATAGCTGTGACGCTTCTTTTTTATCTGTATGTCAACCACATCACCAGGAACAGTGAATGGCACAAATATCACCATGTCGTTGACTCTTGCTAACGACTTTCCTTCAGCTGCCACATCCGTGATTGTTACATTTTCTAATATAGGTAGTGGTTTTTTCTTTCTTGACATATTTTATTATTTTGTTGTTATCTATATAAGTTGACGAGTTGAACCAAGGGCCTCTCCTAAATCCTGCACTCCCAGAACTTGATGAGAGATGAGGGCTTGTCTGCCTAGAAGCATATGTCCTCTATCTTCCTCTATCTTCTTTTATCTTCCTCTAACTTCATATTAAAGTTAAGAGATAATTGATGAGAGATGAGGGTTCACCGTTCCTCATTCGCTGTGCAAAATTAAGCAAAATTATTCACTTTTTTCACAAATTTCTTGCAATATAATTATAAAAGACTTATATTTGCATATTGTAATTTGTAAAACACAATAAAGTTATCAAAAATATTAATTAATTTTATGGCAGAAAAAAGAGTTTATACCTTCGGTAACGGACAAGCCGAGGGTAAGGCAGATATGAGAAATCTGCTTGGCGGTAAGGGTGCTAACCTTGCCGAAATGAACCTTATCGGTGTGCCAGTGCCTCCAGGTTTCACTATCACTACCGATGTATGTAATGAATACTATGAAGTTGGCAAGGACAAGGTTGTAGAACTGTTGAAGGACGATGTTCTCAAGGCTGTTGCCAACATTGAAACACTCATGAACTCTAAGTTCGGTGATGTAGAGAATCCATTGCTCGTATCTGTACGCTCAGGTGCACGTGCGTCAATGCCAGGTATGATGGATACTATCCTTAACCTCGGTCTTAACGATGAGGTTGTTGAGGGTATGATTCGCAAGACTGGTCGTCCACGTTTCGCATGGGACTCTTATCGTCGTTTCGTTCAGATGTACGGTGACGTTGTGCTTGGCATGAAGCCAGTTAACAAGGAAGATATCGACCCATTCGAGGCTATCATCGAAGAGGTGAAAGAGGCTAAGGGCGTTAAGCTTGACAATGAGCTTGAGGTTGAAGACCTTCAGGAACTCGTTAAGAAGTTCAAGGCTGCTGTTAAGGAGCAGACAGGCAAGGACTTCCCAACAGATGCTTACGAGCAGCTTTGGGGTGCTATCTGCGCTGTGTTCGACAGCTGGATGAACGAGCGTGCTATCCTCTATCGTAAGATGGAAGGAATCCCAGCAGAGTGGGGTACTGCCGTTAACGTACAGGCAATGGTATTCGGTAACATGGGCGATACATCTGCAACAGGTGTTTGCTTCAGCCGCGACGCTGGTAATGGTGAAAACCTCTTCAATGGTGAGTATCTTATCAACGCACAGGGTGAGGACGTTGTTGCTGGTATCCGCACACCACAGCAGATTACAAAGATTGGTTCACAGCGTTGGGCTGAGCGCGCAGGTATCTCTGAAGAAGAGCGTGCAAGCAAGTATCCTTCAATGGAAGAGGCTATGCCTGAAATCTACAAGGAGCTTGACATGCTTCAGAACAAGCTTGAGAACCACTATCGCGATATGCAGGATATGGAGTTCACCGTTCAGGAAGGCAAGCTCTGGTTCCTCCAGACACGTAACGGTAAGCGTACTGGTTCTGCGATGGTTAAGATTGCTATGGACCTGCTCCGTGAGGGTCTTATCGACGAAAAGACAGCTCTTACACGTTGTGAGCCACAGAAGCTCGACGAACTTCTCCACCCTGTATTCGACAAGAAGGCTCTTGCCAGCGCAAAGGTTCTTACACGCGGTCTTCCAGCATCTCCAGGTGCTGCTTGCGGTCAGATTGTATTCTTTGCTGACGATGCCGCTAAGTGGGCAGAAGATGGCAAGAAGGTTGTGATGGTTCGTATCGAGACATCTCCAGAAGACCTCGCTGGTATGGCTGTTGCTGAGGGTATCCTCACAGCACGTGGCGGTATGACTTCTCACGCTGCCGTTGTTGCTCGTGGTATGGGTAAGTGCTGCGTTTCAGGTGCTGGTGCACTGAACGTTGACTATAAGGCACGCACAGTTGAGATTGACGGTGTTGTTCTTAAGGAAGGCGACTATATCTCAATCAACGGTACAACAGGTCAGATTTATGAAGGACAGGTTGAGACAAAGGCAGCTGAGGTTTCTGGCGACTTCGCCGACCTGATGGCTCTTTGCGAGAAATATACAAAGCTCGTTGTTCGTACAAACGCTGATACACCACACGATGCACAGGTTGCACGCAACTTCGGTGCTGTAGGTATCGGTCTTTGCCGTACAGAGCACATGTTCTTCGAGGCTGAGAAGATCGTTGCAATGCGCGAAATGATTCTTGCTCAGGATGCTGAAGGACGCAAGAAGGCTCTTGCTAAGCTGCTCCCATATCAGAAGGCTGACTTCTACGGCATCTTCAAGGCAATGGACGGCTGTCCTGTTAATGTTCGTCTGCTTGACCCGCCTCTCCATGAGTTCGTACCACACGATCTGAAGGGTCAGGAGGAAATGGCTAAGGCAATGGGCGTAACCGTTCAGTATATCCAGCAGCGTGTAGAAAGCCTTTGCGAGGCTAACCCAATGCTCGGTCATCGTGGTTGCCGTCTTGGCAATACATATCCTGAAATCACAGAGATGCAGACACGCGCTATCCTCGGTGCTGCTATCCAGTTGAAGAAGGAAGGATGCGACCCACACCCAGAAATCATGGTTCCGCTGACAGGTATTCTCTATGAGTTCGAGGCTCAGGAGAAGGTAATCCGCGAAACAGCTGCTGCTCTCTTCGCTGAAGAAGGTGAGAGCGTAGAGTTCAAGGTGGGTACAATGATTGAGATTCCACGTGCTGCTCTTACAGCTAACCGCATCGCTAGCCGTGCAGAGTACTTCTCATTCGGTACAAACGACTTGACACAGATGACCTTCGGTTATTCTCGTGACGACATCGCTTCATTCCTCCCTGTATATTTGGAGAAGAAGATTCTTAAGGTTGACCCATTCCAGGTACTCGACCAGAACGGTGTTGGTCAGCTCGTAGAGATGGCTGTTAACAAGGGTCGCAGTGTTCGTCCAGAACTCAAGTGCGGTATCTGCGGTGAGCATGGCGGTGAACCATCATCAGTTAAGTTCTGCCACAAGGTAGGTCTGAACTATGTTTCATGCTCTCCATTCCGTGTGCCAATCGCACGTCTTGCAGCTGCACAGGCTGCTGTGGAAGAGTAAACTATTAAATAAACATAAATAATCTTAAAAGCGGGGCAAATGCTCCGCTTTTTTAAATTCATAATTCTTAATTCATAATTCTCAATTGCGCAAGCAACAACTCATAATTCCTAATTCCAAATTCGTAATTCATAATTATATGAAATTATTTTGTTATTTCCCGAAAAATGCCTATTTTTGCATATTAAAATATATAATCGACAAATATAGAACTGCGAGTCTCAATGACTTATACACGGGGATTGTTTGCGATTAGGGATAGTAAATCCTTGTCTTTGAGAGGAATAGTTAAGTCCTTTCGAAGAAAGGAAGCTTTATATCTCTTTTTAAGCAGACACTCTCCATGATAATTTCAGATTAAAATGACACAACACAACTCTTCCTTGCTTTCTACCGACGATGATACCCCTTGGTATGCCCTTCGTCTGCTTAATAGGAGCATGAAGTATGTTACGTTGTATCTTGACGAGCAGAAGCTCACTTATTTCGTTCCCAAGCATTACCGTGAACGTGTAGATTCAGAAGGTAAGAAGCACCGTGAACTTGTACCTGTAGTCGCTAATTTGGTTTTTCTTAAAAAGACTAAAGACGAGAAAGCGCTTACAGAGATAATCTCTCAGTGCAAATACCCTGTTTATTTCCTTCGTAAGCAACGCTTCGCCCCCCATCCCTGTGAGATTCCGAGTAGTGAGATGAAGGAACTGATATACATCTGCAATCCTGATCGTATCACATACAAGTACATCAGCGACGAGGATGCGCGTCTAAAGGTCGGTTCCGATGTCATTGTCACTCGCGGTCCACTCCAAGGTCTTCGTGGCAAGTTAGTACGCAGCAACCATCTCTACTACATTGTCCGCAGTTATACCGGCCTTTCACTCATGCTTAAGGTATCACGTTGGTGTTGTAAGGCTGTAAACGATGATTGAAGGAGATAAAATGAGGTAAAAGAAGATAAAAGGAGATAGGCGACAAATGCATAAGGTATTGTCTGCACTCCTGCACTCCTACACTCCTGCACTCCTTAAAAGAACAATTCAACAAAATAACAAAAACTAAATTTAATTTTTAATTTTATGAGAGTAGTAATTTTAGATGACTATGCCCTCGTATCACGCTGGGCAGCAAATTATGTTGTTGAGAAAATCAACCAGAAGAATCCTACTCCAGACAACCCATTTAAGTTGGGCTGCCCGACAGGGTCTTCACCATTAGGTATGTACAAAGAACTTATCCGTTTGAACAAAGAGGGTAAGGTGTCTTTTGAAAATGTAATCACGTTTAACATGGACGAGTATGTTGGTCTTCCAGAGGATCATCCGGAAAGCTATCATTCTTTCATGTGGAATAACTTCTTCAATCATATAGATATTAAGAAAGAAAACGTTCATATTCTTGACGGTAATGCTCCTGATCTGCTTGCAGAGTGTGCTGCATACGAGGCTGCCATAGAGGCAGCCGGTGGCATCGACCTCTTCATGGGCGGTATCGGTCCTGATGGTCACCTCGCTTTCAACGAGCCTGGTTCGTCACTTGGTTCTTTGACTCGTATCAAGACTCTTACCACCGATACAATCATTGCCAATAGCCGTTTCTTTGATAATGATGTCAACAAGGTGCCAAAGCAAGCCCTGACCGTTGGTATTCAGACAGTAATGAATGCCAAAGAGGTAATGGTTATCTGTAATGGTCATGCTAAGGCACGTGCCTTAAAGCATGCCATCGAAGGCAATATCAATCACATGTGGACTGTGAGCATGCTCCAGATGCACCCTCATGGCATTATCATCTGTGACGAAGACGCATGTGCAGAAATTAAAGTCGGCACCTACAAGTACTTCAAGGACAAGGAAAACCGCGAAGGATTGGACAAGAAATATTTATAATCAGCCTCGCTGATTATAAATATTTTAATTATGAATTATGAATCACGAATTATGAATTTTGTATAATTCTCGCAACAATTCCTAATTCCTATTTAGTTCGCTAACGCTCTTCAGTTTTGCAGTCTCCCTTTAAGGGAGATTTAGAGGGTCCTACACTCCTTTAATTAAGCATTAAGCATTAATAATTAAGCATTACAACGTGTTCCACATCTTCTCCCCCTACCGTGTCTGCCCATTGGGCGCGCATGTTGACCACCAGCATGGTCTTGTAACAGGCTTCGCCTTTGATATGGGTGTTGACCTATGGTTTGAACCCACTGATGACGGCATCGTACGCCTCAAGAGTGAGACATTTGAGGGTGATGTTGAGTTTGATATTACCCAGCCTACCCGTGTAAAGGAAGGCAACTGGGGAGATTATGTTCGAGGTGCCAAGTATGCTTTGAAAAAGCGTTTTGCTTTAAAGAAGGGTATTCAGGGCACTATTAAAGGCAGTCTGCCTATCGGTGGCTTGTCTTCAAGTGCAGCTGTCCTGATTGCTTACGTCATGGCAATGGCGAAGGCAAATAACATTGAACTCTCCAAGATGGAGGTAATCAAGATTGCCAGTCAGGCAGAGCGAGAGTATATCGGCCTTACCAATGGTATTCTCGACCAGGCATGTATTGCTCTTGGTGAGAAAGACAGTCTGCTTTTCCTTGATACCGATACCGAGCAGTATCGTATCATACGCAAGAATCCACGCATGCCGGAGTTTGAACTCGCCATCATTTTCAGTGGTTTGACTCGCTCTTTGGTAAGCAGTGACTATAACCTGCGAGTGTCAGAGTGTAAGACAGCAGCTTGGAACATGATGGCATATACCGGTATGCCACTAAAGGGACTCGACAAGACATATCTTCGTGATATACCAAAGGAAACTTACGACCTTACTAAGGACAAGATGCCTCCACGCTTCGCCCGTCGTGCCGAGCACTATTATAGTGAGTACAAGCGTGTGCGCAAGGGAGTGACTGCTTGGGAAACAGGTAATCTTAAACTCTTCGGCCAACTGAGTTTCGAGAGTTGTGAGAGCAGTATCAAGAACTACGAGTGTGGCAGTGAGGAACTGATAGCTATCTATAATATCATGCGTCAGACCGACGGAATCTATGGCGGCCGTTTCAGTGGTGCCGGTTTCAAAGGCGCCTGCATCGCCCTTGTCGATCCATCAAAGAAAGATGAAATTCGTGAGCGCATAACAGAGGAATATCTCCGCATGTTCCCCGAATACACCGACTCTTTCGAAATCCACTTCTGCAAGACGGATGATGGAGCAAGATTTTTAATCGGCTAACCGATTAAAAATCTTAAATTATGAATTATGAATTTTGAATTATAATTTTTCTTTTAACGTAATAGATACTAGTCAACTCATCAACTTTCAACTCATCAACGCCTCAACGCATAAATATGATCAACATCGTAATCGCCGCCGGTTACGCCACACGTCTCGGCGAACTAACAAAGAATTTTCCTAAGCCACTCCTTGAGATTGGTAAGACAACAATACTCGGTAGAATGCTCGATGACATCGACCGAATACCTCAGGTTACTGAGCATGTCATAGTAACAAACCATAAGTTCGCCCATATCTTTGAGGAATGGGCAGCAAAACAAACATATACCAAACCCATCCGAATCATCGACGACGGCACAGAGACCAATGAAACACGCCTCGGTGCTGTCTGCGATTTGATATTGGCAATCAAGAGCCTCCCCAACCCCTCCGAAGGAGGTGCTATGGTTCCCAATTCCCTCCCACAAGGGGGAGGACAGGAGGGGGCTTCTGATCTCCTCGTTGTCGCCGCCGACAACATCCTTCATTTTAGTTTCCAGGAGTTTGTTGACTATGCTTACGAGAAACAGACCTCTTGTATCATGTGTCATGAGCAACCGTCTATAGAGAAGTTGCAGCGCACTGGAGTAGTAGTGCTCGATGGGAATAATAAGGTGTTGAACATGGAAGAGAAACCTCAAGAACCTAAGAGTCATTGGGCTGTTCCACCTTTTTATATATATATGGCAAAAGACCTCCCACTAATCCTCGACAGTATCAACAACGGTTGTGGCAAGGATGCTCCTGGCAATCTCGCTCACTACATGGTTGACCATACCGTGATGCACGCATGGCCAATGTCTGCCGGTCGCTTCGATATCGGTAGCTTGGACACCTACGAGGAGGCTAAGAGGATTTATGGATAGACCCTCTCGGTCCCCCTTAAAGGGGGATGAATGGATAGACCCTCTTGGTCCCCCTTAAAGGGGGATGAATGGTTACTCTAAAGTCTCTCTTAAGCTGAAAGAAGGGTTAGAAAAGCAATCAGCAACTCTACCTTAAGATGGAAGAATGGTTAGAAAAGCAAATCAGCAAGTCTCCCTTAAGATGGAAGATGGGGTTAGAAAAGCAATCAGCAACTCTACCTTATGATGGAAGAAGGGTTAGAAAAGCAAATCAGAAACTCTCCCTTTAAGGGAGATTTAGAGGGTCTAGTAGATTTAGAGGGTCTTGTAGCTAATGCTCCCAAATGGCAAGTTGCAGACCCTTTGGCCTACACCATTCTAAAAGAAAACTCAAAGAATAACCGTAGAAATCTTACAACTGCTGAGACTGTATTTTGGAAAATAGCTAAATCAAGTGGTTTAGGTGAAAAATGCAGACGTCAATACATTATTGGTCAGTATATAGTAGATTTCTTTTTTCGCAAGTCAAAACTGATTGTAGAACTCGATGGTGCATATCATTTTTTGGATGAACAGCAAAAAGAGGATGCTATTCGTCAAGAATGGTTAGAAAAAATGGGATATACAGTAATTAGATTTACTAATGAAGATATCCTATTCAATACAGAAAACGTAATAAATCAAATAAAATCAAAATTAATCACCCAAAGTCTCCCTTTAAGGGAGATTTAGAGGGTCCTGAAATTTAGAGGGTCTTCTATTATGTATCCCTTCCTCTTTACCCCCAACCTCCACCAAGTAGTATGGGGAGGCAACAGATTAGCACCTTGGAAAGGACTGGAGTTAGACAGTCCTGAGAATATAGGTGAGAGCTGGGAGGTAAGTGCTGTGGATTCATCGCCTTCGGTCATTGCCAATGGAGAGTATGAAGGAATGTTGCTGACAGATGTCATCAGAAGACATCCAGAAAAGATTTTAGGGAAGACAGTAGCAAAGCATTATAATAACAAACTGCCTTTGTTGGTTAAGTTCATCGATGCCAAGAGCGACCTCAGTATTCAGGTACATCCTGACGATGAGATGGCAAGTCGTGAACATGACAAGATGGGTAAGTCGGAGATGTGGTATATCCTTGATGCAGAACCAGGAGCATTTCTCTATTCAGGTTTCAAGGAACAGCTAACTGACGAACAATACAAGCAAAAGATAGCAGATGGTACAATCACCGATGCCCTTGCTCGTCACGATGTGAAAGCTGGCGATGTTTTCTATATCCCTGCGGGTAGAGTACATGCCATCTGCGGAGGCATCCTTCTGGCTGAGGTGCAGCAGAGCAGTGATGTTACTTATCGCATATACGACTACAACCGTTTAGGACTCGACGGTAATCCTCGTGAGTTGCATACCGAATTGGCATCCAAGGCATTAGACTATAATGTTCATGACGAATATCGCACTATATACCCGAAGGATTTCGACCGTGCCAACCGCTGCATCAGTAGTCCGTTCTTCAATGTAAGGATGGTAGATGTCAGTTCTCCGTTCCATCGAAATCTGAAGAAATACGACTCGTTCATCATCACGATGTGCATAAAGGGTAACTGTTGCATATCTATTAGGGAAAACGGTTATGCTATAGTACTGAACGAAGGCCATTCCTGTCTTATACCAGCCAGCATCGCCGACTACGACATCATCCCTTTGAACGGCAAGAAAGTCCAACTCCTTGATGCCTTCATTGATAATAAATCTACAAATCCATTTAAAGTGATATTTGGGTAATGTCTATGCCCAAGTTCAAAACTCACAACTCATAACTCATAATATGAAAATTTTCATCACTGGTGCCGCTGGTTTCATCGGAAGCAATTTAGTAAAAGCAGTTTATAAACAGTACGACAATCCAACGGTTATCGGCATCGACAATATGAACGACTACTACGATGTACGTCTCAAGGAAGAGCGACTCGCAGAGTTGTCAGAATACCCTAACTTCACTTTCATCAAGGGAAATATTGCAGATAAAGAACTGATAGATAAGATTTTCGAAGAACACAAGCCCCAGGTTGTTGTAAACCTTGCAGCTCAGGCTGGTGTGCGTTATAGCATCACCAATCCAGGTGCCTATATAGAATCCAACCTCATTGGTTTTTACAATATCCTTGAGGCATGCCGTCATAGTTACGAGCAGTATGAGGGTGGAGTAGAGCATCTTGTTTACGCTTCTTCATCATCAGTCTATGGCAGTAACAAGAAGGTTCCATATTCAACCGACGATAAGGTTGACAACCCTGTCAGCCTGTATGCAGCTACCAAGAAGAGCAACGAGCTTATGGCTCATGCTTATAGCAAGCTCTACAACATCCCATCTACAGGACTTCGCTTCTTCACAGTCTATGGTCCTGCCGGTCGTCCTGATATGGCTTACTTTGGATTTACCAACAAACTCGTAAAGGGCGACAAGATACAAATCTTCAATTACGGCAACTGCAAGCGTGACTTCACCTACGTCGATGACATTGTCGAGGGCGTTGTAAGAGTCATGAAGCATGCACCAGAAAAACAGATTGGCGAAGACGGTCTGCCCGTTCCTCCATACGCAGTATATAATATCGGCAATAATAGTCCTGAAAACCTCCTCGATTTCGTCCAGATACTTCAGGAAGAACTAGTACGCGCCGGCGTACTTCCAACAGACTACGATTTCGAAGCTCACAAGGAACTCGTCCCCATGCAACCTGGTGATGTCCCTGTCACATATGCCGATACCTCAGCGTTAGAGAGAGACTTCGGCTTCAAACCTAGCACCTCCCTTCGCCAAGGCCTCCGTGCCTTCGCCGAATGGTACAAGAATTATTATAAATAATGGCATACATTTATATTCTTCGGTGTGAGAACGATGAATTATATGTCGGTAGTACTAACGACATCAATGATAGTGGTATGCAGGCTATTACAAGAAATAATATGTTATAGTTATATGGCTATAGCCAAGGTTAAACATTTTCCTCTCATCCCTTAAATACACCAACATATTATGACAACAATTATATTAAACATAACAGACGAATCATTAATCTCCCAGATAAAGAATATTTGTTCTATGATAAAAGGTGTAGGAGATGTAAAGGTTATTAAATCAAAAGATATAACCAAGACAAAAGGCTATAAGGAAGCAATGGATGATATTGCTAATGGCAGAATCTTTTGTGCTGAAAGTGCTGAAGATATGTTTAATCAGATATTAGGTTAAATGTATTCTATAGAATATACCAATCGTTTTAAGAAAGATTTAAAACGATGCGCAAAAAGAGGATTAGATATAAATAAAATATTTGTCGTAGTTAAGCTTCTTTGTGAATACGGTGAACTACCTCAAACATATAGACCGCATAAATTAACAGGAAATAGACAGGGGCAATGGGAATGTCACATACAACCAGATTGGTTGATGGTTTGGGAGCAAAATGATACAGAGTTAACTTTGTTATTTATACAAACCGGAACCCATTCTGACCTATTTTAAACCACATGGCATAGTTGACTGTTTGGAGTATTGAAATAAACAAAACAATTAGCATAATTACTCGTTCCTATTGGGTCTTCGACAAATCTCGTTGTTCGTTCAATGCTAAACGCTCAACTTTCTTCAATTCTTCAACTCTTCAATACTTCAATTTTAAGTTCCTCGTTCCTCGTTCCTCACCACGTCGTTCTAGTTAATTTGCGTCCCTCCCCCAAGGGGGAGGATAGGAGGGGGCTCCTAAAACCCCGGACACCCCTTCGTCGGATCAAGGTCACGGTGCCGTACAACAAGAGCACGTGGATACCGTTCTTTAAGAACAGCGAGAAGAGTATATAAGGTAGCTAATTGTTCAGGAGTACGAGTATCAGCAGGTTTGCCAACAGCATCCAGTCCACCCTCATAGCAGATGCCGATAGAGTGGCGGTTATGGTTCTTACAGTGAGCACCCACTTGATGTTCCGGTCTTCCATGATGTAGGACCCCATCACGAGTGATATAGTAATGATACCCGATATCTTTGAAGCGTCGATGTTTGATATGATCACGACGGCATTCCTCGAAGCTCAGACTACTCCCTGGGGGAGTAGCCGAGCAGTGCAAAATAATCAATGTAATCTTTCTCATATTATT
Organism: Prevotella sp.; assembly: GCA_045602085.1. Taxonomy (GTDB): domain Bacteria; phylum Bacteroidota; class Bacteroidia; order Bacteroidales; family Bacteroidaceae; genus Prevotella. The sequence continues at coordinate 14,228 of JAZSAV010000034.1, forward strand.
ATTGCGTAGTTAGGAGGGGGCTTGAGGTCAGGAGGGCTCTTTTCTCCCCTTTAAGGGGAGTTGGAGGGGTCCTACACCCCACAACTCGTCACTCCAAGCGTAGTGGCAACAGCCGTTAACACAGATGTAATTAACTGAATAATAAACTTCCAAGTTTCTCTTTTCATAATCATTGTAATTAATAATTAGTTAAATTCACTCAACGTTCATCGTTCAACGTTCAACGCTCAACGCTCATCGCTACTCCGTCGCCGACTTATCAATGTCATAGACAACCTGTTCCTTGAACTGAACCACCGAGTTGAGGTTTGAATTAGAAGATCTGCCTGTAGCGCGAGCACGAAGATGTACCCCTTTGACGTTGCCGCTTACAGTGAATTCAGATGCAGAGTCAGCAGGACTGCAACGCATGCCACAAGAGAAGATTGCGAGGTCATCGAGTTTCACACTCTTACCGTCAAGAACCAGTTCCTTGATACACTTGATCATGTCGGTGAGCACACCCTTGATAACACCCTCTGAATAGGGCGAGTTGTGACTGGCCATGTGTTCAGCGAGACCGATGGTGTCGATAGAATCATCCGTAACTGTTCTGGCATACCATTTTTGGTACTGTGCCGACTTGACATTCTTGTTTTGATAAAGTTTGTAACGAATCATAATATAAATAATTAGTTAATAAATAAAGTAGGTTTGCTAACCTGTTACAAAGTTACGACATCAGAAAACAGATAAATCACTACTGGTGAAGTATTGTTACTTATTGTCCGTTATTACCTGAAATTCTGTTGGTTATGTGCAATTTATTTATTATATTTGCATCATGGAACCATTTAAGATTAGAACCTACGGACGAACAGAGTTAGCATTGATGTATTGTCCTAATATGTGCTCACGTGCAGCTTTCAGAAAACTGATGCAGTGGATTGAACTTTATCCCCATCTCACAGAAGAGTTGGAAGCCCATGGTTACGTACCGCATCAGCGCACATATACGCCAGCACAGGTCAAACTGATAGTAGAAGCATTGGGAGAACCGTAGGACCCCTCCTAACCTCCCCTTATAAGGGGAGAGAAATGGACTCCAAACTGCATCATTTAGGAATAAAAACTGCATCACTTAGAGTATGAAAGTGGCACACTTTTGAGGTGAAACTGGCGCAGTTTTGAGTGATAAACGACATACAAAATAAAGCAACTCGTCAACTTGTCAACTCGTCAACTTGTCAACTCATTAACTTATCTTGTGAAGGAGTGAAAGTAGTTTGTAAAACTTTAAAAAGATATTAATTTTCACTGCATTTTATATACACGGGCATACGCGTGCGTAAAGGAGTTAGAAAATATGTTTAACAGCTTTCACACCTTCACACCTCAGTATGTTTCGTTGTTTGACGGCTCCGTAAATTTTCTGTTCATTGCAATCTCAGCCCCAGAGTATTCAACGATGGAATAAAAGGTTCCTTTCCTGTTATGGACAGATTCGAACTCATGCTTGCGCAGAGCACGACCAACCTGGATAGGGGAGAGGGGCTTCTTGGTATAGATATTGATTTTCTCAACGATATTTGAACAAGTAAGGTATAGGCACTGCTCGTTAGGTAGCGGTTTACGAAAATAAGTAAGAAGCAGTTCCTCTTCGGTGCTCGTGACTTCGAAATTTGACACATGTCCAACAAGTGCATTTATCTCCTCCTGGTTAAACCAGTAGCGGAAACCACTTTTCCATAAAGCCAATGCCTGACTATACAGACCGTCATAGTGGTATTTCACAGGTTTCGGTTCATCGATATTAATAATCTCAAATGGCAGCCAACGCCTGTTTCCGGTACTGTCAGTGAGGAACCGTATGTTATTGCCTGTACCACAGAATGAGGCGATATGCCTCCTTCCCTCTTTGAACCGCTCGTATGCAGCACGCTCACTGATGGTTTTGGTGGTGACAAGTGCCTTTAGTTGGTTAAGCTCAGAAGACTTCAAGGAGTCAATCTCCTCTAAACATATAAGTGCGAACTCCGCCAGCGACAGTTTATCGTCTTTAGTCATACGGTCGCTGTTAGTCTTTGTAAAGAAATACTTCTGCAACTCAGGCGGTAGCAGGTTATTAAAGAACGTAGTCTTATATATTCCCTGCTTGCCCACAAATACAAGAATCGTGTTGTTGACCACCCGCTCATCCAACAATGCAGCCACCATGGCAACAAACCATTTGCGGAAGCAATTAGTAAAAGTTAACGAGTTGACAAGTTGATGAGTTGACAAGTTGCTACAACTCCCCTCGCCCTTCGGAGAGGGGTTGGGGGTGAGGCCCGATGCAGAATTGCTTGTCCAGCTATTGTCTGAACTCCTACACTCCTGAACTCCTGAACTCCCAGAGTTAAAAGAGTGGATGGGTGTGAGGCCGTTCCTACACTCCTTCACTCCTGCACTCCTAATAGAAACCATCTCTGCCACACGCCCAATATAATCCGTTGTCCCGTCCCATTCAGGCAATGAGTTGAAATACTCCTCAAACGGGTTCCACCGCGGAACGAAGTTGCTGCATATAACACTATAAATGTGCTGAAGTTTTACATTGACACCCGTCTTTGACATGGCTGACCATAGCGAATTGACATCACGGTCCGTCAGTTCAGAGAATTTTTGATGAGGGATGAGAGTTTCGGGATGAGTGTGTTGCAACGAACCTCCCCCAAGGGGGAGGCTGGAGGGGGCTTTCTCGTTGTGGTTAGTTTTACATAATTTGTCATAATTCATACTTCGTAATTCATAATTAAGGGCCACTTCCACTTTCCTACTTATCACATTAAACCTAAATTGTGCTACAGAACTCAGGAAGTTTTCGATGTCCTCAACAGAAGCATATCGTGTAGTCTCTTTCTGCTGTCTCTTCTTAGACAAAGCCTGAATAGCGAGAGTGTCAAACTCATCAGTGTGAGTATAACAAGAATTAATTATTGATTTTACCTGTTCCTTGTCGTAGTCGTCGAATCGCTCTATAGCCCACGTTACGGCATTCTCCTTTGCCACACCAAGAGAGTTGAGGTAATAACCAGTGCGCATAACATACTCATTATAGCTGCCCTCTGTATATTCCAGTCCCTCTTCGGCAAGTCTTTGCTCAATGGCTCTAACCGCTCGCTTCAGTGAGGTAGATTTAACTTTTTCTGGCATATTTAGGTTAACAACAAACGGCACGGCATCCATGCGAAGCAGAGCTTCCGCATCATGACATAGCACCGACAGACGACCGATATTCTTACACTTCATATCGGCTTCAGCACCGAGCAGTTGAGAGAAATACTCATTAGCAAGAGCAAATCCGGGAGCATCGCCCCGATATTTCTGAAGATCAGGAATCCCCTCAGGGTCTTTAAACTCCACACGGAACAGCACTCTTACGCCATCCCCAGAGATAGTACGATAAACCAGAAACGCATGATTGTCCTCACAGGCTTTGCGGAAAGCAGTATCGACATTAGTTAGATGGTCGAAATCGCACATCCCAACGCCTGTCAGTCCAACGAAGTGTTGCCTGCGCCTGCCGCCGTTACACTGTACCACAGGACTCAATGCAGGCATCCATTGCTTCACTTTCTGTGCATTCTTTTCGAGATTATTCGCAATCATCTTACGATACTTCTCGGTTGACGACTTGAGCGACCCGCCGCAGATTATCTCTGCCACCTCGCTCCACTCAATACTACGACTCTCGTTCGTAAACATTCCCTTAAACAGGGACGGTAAATAATTTGTTATCATATTTTCATGTATAAATTAGTTAATATTATAGAACTGTTCTCAAAGTCTTTAATTCTCCCTTTAAGGGAGATACAGAGGGTCCAGGAAATCTAGATGGTCTTTAATTCTCCCTTTAAGGGAGATACAGAGGGTCCAGGAGATTTAGAGGGTCCTTCGTTCACCATTCTCTTGCACATAACTCGTCAACTATTTAACTCGTCAACTTGTCAACTAAAATTCATTCATAACTATTTGTTAACGCATTCAAAATTATACACTTATAAGTATTTATGCAAACAACATTTTCCTTCTATGTAAGGAAACTAAAATTAACAAATATTATGAACAAGTCATTTGAAGAACAGTCAACAACCCTCATCATTGAGGAAATGATAAAGTTAGAGAACATGCGCCAATATGCTGGCATCTCTCAGTCGTACATCTGCAATACCATTGGCATCAGCTCCAAGACCTATGCCAAATTAAAAAAGGGAAGCTCAACAATTTAGCTTTGTATCTAACGATTAGAAAAATAATTTCTTAATTAATTAAGAATTGAGCATTTAGAATTAAGAATTTATAAACGTTCAACGTTCAACGTTCCTCCACAACTCAAAAACTAACAAACTCATAAACTCAAATTATGAAAATCGGTACAACCAAAGAATTAAAGAACCACGAATATCGCGTGGGACTTACACCTGACAATGTCAGTGCATTTGTGGCAAAAGGCCATACTGTATTAGTAGAAACCCAAGCCGGCATTGGTGCAGGCTTCCCAGACCAAGACTATATCAATGCTGGAGCACAGATAGTAGCCACACCTGCAGAAGTGTTCGCACAGTGCGACATGGTTGTCAAGGTAAAAGAACCAGAAGAATGTGAGTACAAGTATCTTAGAAAAGACCTTATACTCTTCACATACCTCCACCTTGCCCCTAATCCCAAGCTTGCCAAAGCTTTAATGGATAGCGGTTGCAAGGCTGTAGCTTTTGAGACCATCACCGATGCACAAGGCAACCTCCCCTGCCTCCGTCCTATGAGTCAGATTGCTGGACGTCTGAGCATACAGGAAGGTGCTAAGTTCATGCAGAGCAGCTTCGGCGGTAGAGGAATCCTGTTAGGCGGTGTTCCTGGTGTAGAAAGAGGAAAGATTGTCATTGTCGGTGGCGGTATAGCAGGTACCTATGCAGCCAAAGCAGCAGTAGGCATTGGTGCCGATGTTACGCTCCTTGATGTCAATCTCAACAGACTCGCATATCTTGACGATGTCTTCGGCACATCCATTACTACATTATATAGCACAGAAGCCAATATCCGCAAGGCACTGAAAGAAGCCGACCTTGTTATCGGTTCTGTATTGATTCCCGGAGGAGCAACACCAAAGCTCATCCGTAGAGAACATTTGCCATTGATGCGCAAGGGCGCCGTCATTGTTGATATTGCCATCGACCAAGGCGGTTGCTGTGAAAGTTCACATGTTACCACCCATGACGACCCTGTGTTCATAGAACAAGGCGTTGTACACTATTGCGTAGGCAATATGCCAGGTGCTGTCCCTTATACGTCAACCGTAGCCCTTGCCAATGCTACCTTCCGTTATGCCATGCTTATGGCAGACCATGGTTTGGAAACGGCTATGAAGATGGACGCAGGATTAGCTAATGGCTTGAATATCTATTGTGGCAAGTGTACTAATAGGAATGTTGCAAAGGCTTTAGGGTTAGAGTATGTGGATGCTAATGAGCTGGTTTAATTAACTCATATTATCTTCTTAATGCTAAACGTTAATCGCTCAACATTCTCTTGCACATAACTCGTCAACTTATCTACTCGTTAACTCGTAAACTTAATACTTGATTTTTATGAAAGGAATCGTATTAGCCGGTGGTAGCGGTACACGTCTGTACCCTATTACAAAAGGCATTTCAAAGCAACTGATGCCAATCTACGACAAACCAATGGTTTATTACCCAATAAGCGTACTGATGCTTGCTGGTATAAGAGATATTCTTATTATATCAACTCCTCATGACCTGCCAGGTTTCAAGCGACTCCTTGGTGACGGCAGCGATTATGGAGTTAGCTTCACATACGCAGAACAGCCTTCACCTGACGGTCTTGCGCAAGCCTTTACCATCGGTGCTGACTTCATCGGCAACGACAGTGCATGCCTTGTGTTGGGTGACAATATCTTCCATGGAGCTGGATTCACTAACATGCTAAATGAAGCTGTACGTACAGCTGACGAAGATGGCAAGGCAACAGTCTTCGGATATTGGGTAAACGACCCAGAGCGTTATGGCGTTGCAGAGTTTGACAAAGAAGGTAATTGTTTGAGTATAGAAGAAAAACCAACCAAACCAAAGTCAAACTATGCCGTTGTAGGTTTGTACTTCTACCCTAACAAGGTTGTTGAAGTAGCCAAGAACATCAAACCATCTGCACGTGGAGAATACGAGATAACTACAGTCAACCAACAGTTCCTTGCTGACGGTGAACTTAAAGTACAAACCCTTAGTAGAGGCTTTGCATGGCTTGATACAGGAACCCACGACAGCCTTTCTGAAGCATCAACATACATTGAGGTTCTTGAAAAGCGCCAAGGCTTGAAGGTCGGTTGCCTTGAAGGCATCGCATACCGCCAAGGTTGGATAACAGAAGAGCGCATGCGGGAGTTGGCACAACCAATGATAAAAAACCAATATGGTCAGTATCTCCTGAAGGTCATTGATGAGTTGAAAGAAACAGGTCGCCCTAATCTCTAAAACAATTCTTATAATTAGTTTAATTCGTAGTTTTTTAAAATAAAATATGCGTAGCATTATTATCACCGGTGGCGCTGGCTTTATCGGCAGCCACGTTGTACGCCTGTTCGTAAACAAATATCCTGAGTATCGCATCATCAATGTTGACAAACTGACCTATGCCGGCAATCTTGCCAATTTAAAAGATATTGAAGATAAGCCGAAC
>JAZSAV010000035.1:0-71160 GCA_045602085.1 Prevotella sp.
ACGATTGTATTGCATCAACAGGCTTTTATATATGCAGTCCTTACAATTGTATGCTTTCTAAGTTCTGCTATTATTTAATGCTTTCAAATTATGTTGTTGATGGTCTCAACACCTTTATGAAAGGAGATAATTCACCATCCATAACGAAAAGAGAGATTGACAAATGGTTATATCCTTTGCCACCGATGAATGAACAATACCGTATTGTCGCTAAAATTGAGGAAATCTTTACCCTCCTTGATAGGATTGAATTGTCACTCTGAATGAGTTGAGCACTATTGTATAAAAATGCCAAGGAGATATCACATCTCCCTGGCACATCCTTAAAGACAAATTTATCCACGAGGTGGGAATGGATCGTTTCCATGAGAGTCACATTCTCTTATGCGTCCATCTCGACCATGCACAAACAGTTCCGAGTGTTGATTTTTAGAAATAGAACGAGCGCGTGCGATGGCCTCTGCTTGGGTTGCATGATAAGACGTCATTCGACTATTGCCTGCTCCTTTCACACCCCATTTCCCATTTGACGGAACAACATGTTGATTCTTCCCCATTTTAACACCTCCTTTCAGGGATGATATTTACAAAATCATTTGTATGTCCCATTATACTATTACAAATAATATGCCTACATACTTTTAATGTCAAAAAGGATATAAATTTCTCATCGATATGACATTATGACATATTTCTCACCAAATCACCACCTTATCCACAATCTTTTGCTGTTCGCTGGCTGTACGACGAAGATAGATGCGAGTTGTTTCAATGCTTTCATGCCCCATAAGGTCAGCAAGTAGAGCAAGGTCGTTGAATCGGGAGAGGAAGTTCTTAGCAAAACGATGACGGAATGAATGAGGATAGACGACCTCCTTATTCATTCCGTATTTTTCTGCAAAATGCTTTAACTGTTGGGCAATGCCACGTGTGGTAATACGTTCGCCAAATCGATTGAGGAAGATGTAACCCGAAGAGCGTCCTTGTTCTTTCAACCATTTTGTGGCTTCGATTCTCAAATTCTTAGGGATATACAAACGACGAACTTTACCGCCCTTGCTATAAAGGTCAAGATGCCCCACTTGCACGTGCTCTGCTTTTATATGAAGCAATTCGCTGACACGAGCGCCAGTTGCAGCCATAAACCAAACGATGAAATACCACTCATCATAGCCATCCGCTTTTAAACGTGTTTTGAGAAATTTGTAATCGGCATCACTGATTACATTCTCCAGAAAGTTTTTCTGTTGAACTTTTACAAACTTCACTTTCAGTTTTTCTTGCTTGATGAATTCAAGATACTTGTTGATGCCTTGTAGCCGCAAATTGACGGTTTGAGGTTTGAAGTTCTCCACCAAATACCCTTTGTATGCCAAAAGGTTCTTTTTGTTGACTTCCCCATAATGACTGAGATAATACTGTACCGTCCACACATAAGAAGTAACGGTGTTCTTTGCCAAATTACTCTTGGCAAGACTGTTTTTGAATTTTGTTACCATATTACATTGAAATTAAAATGAATACAGTATCAATATAAAGAAGACGTATCGGGCATTATCAGAACTTGCCTAAAGGATGGTGTACTACAAGCATCAAAAATATTTGCGATAACATCAATGGATTGTGGAAAGGAAAGAAAGATCCATTTATAAATGTTGGAGTTATACGCAATGCTAACTTTACCAAAGATTTTAAATTGGATTACTCCAATATAGAATATATCGATGTAGAACAACGTGCTTTCTCGCAACGTCATCTTAAAAATGGAGACCTCATTATAGAAAAGTCAGGTGGCAGTGACAATTATCCTGTTGGTAGGGCCATTCTATACGAGGGTAAGGACGAATTGTATTCATTTAGCAATTTTACAATGGTCCTAAGGATTAAGGATAAAAATATTATATCAAGCAAATTCTTGTATTATTTCTTATTGGATAAGTACAAGAAAGGCGTAATGAGGACTATGCAAACTCAAACAACAGGTTTGCATAATCTCATTCTTGACAAATATTTATCAATGGAACTTTGTATTCCCCCATATTCGGAACAAAAACGAATAAATGATGCAATAGAAGAACTATTTGATAAATTAGACGCAATAATGGAGAGCCTATAAACTCTCCATTATTGTATCAAGATGCTTGAACGCAAGATTTATTGCCTCGACTATCCTTTGTTGTTCTTTGTAAGGAGGAATTGGCACCTCTATTTCTTTGAACAGCTTCTTGTTCAAATGCGGAATTGCAGAGCCGACCTTATTTTCTCTCAGTGTCTTACGATGTAAGTTTATAACTTGCAGGACATAGTCTGTATTCATATCATCTTTTATAGACAGTCGCTTAAAAGTACTGCCTTGATAGCCCTCAATTGGAGTCCTGAAAACTTCTCCAGAATTTTCTCCGTCAACCAATATCAGAAGTGAATTTGCTGGTGTGAACTTACCTGCTGTTAGAGTTTTGGCATCACGCTCACCTCTCAAATATTTGACATCAAGATTTATTCTTTTTACACCTGTTTGCTTCTCCCCGTCGCTTAAAGAACACAGCATTCCCATGGATGCAACACACCACGAACCAGGCAAGTTCTGATAATGCCCGTTATCACAAGTGATTTCAGCAGCAGGATTTATGCGCTTGAGCAGTTCTGAAGCGGGCTCATCATTCGGGTCTTGGGGTACGAGTTTACCATGTATGGCTAGGTCAAGTATTTTACTTTTGGTTTGTTTGATTGTGGTCTGTAAATCTACCTTTCCTTGCTCTATTGGGGCAATTAGTGCAAACCATTTATTTAAACAACTGACGATTCTTCTTTGTTCCTCAATCGGAGGGAGTGGAATTAAGACTTCATTGATTGTGCTAACAGACAATCCTGGTTGAGCAGTTGACGTTGCATATTGATTAAGATTCAAATGTGTAAGTGTATGCACAGCCCAATCTACATTTGTTTCGCAATAAGTTTCAACAACGACTGCATGCTCTGTTGCATAAAACAAACCATCTGCTAAATTGATATTTCCGCATAATGCACCTTGCCTGCCAATTAAAGGAAAGCGCCCATCCCTATTGTAACCACAAACATAACCTCTAAGACCATTACCTCCATAACAAGGAAACCTATGCTCTGTGTCTTCTTTATCAGAAATATCTTTAGATGTAATATTCTTACCTGCTTGTAAAGTAAATATTTCTCCCAATGTTGTCCACTCCCACGAACTTGGAATTTCAAACGGCACGTTGGCTTCGCCGACCTGTCGGTTCTCATAATGGGGCGTATCGGAAGTGCAATGCAATCATAACAAAGCCCTTTTGATTACTATGTCTTGGAGAAATATAAGTGCTGATTATATTTCCTAAGTTAGCCTTACTCTTTTTCTTCACAAAAGTTTGGTTGTTCCAAACTAAAGCAGTACATTTGCAATACGAGAAACCGCCATGCCTCTCAACGATGATTAAATGTGCGGGGCTTTATTTATGGCAAGGTATTCAAAAAAATTAGGTTTCAATAAAGCTAACAAGAACTGTTATGAAGAAACTCCCAATACTCATATTTCTATTTATAATGGCATCTGCTTTCTGTACCAGCATGTGCAGCTTTCGAAGCGCATCTGACAGAATAGAAGCGGATGTAAATAATGCTCTGGAGCTTGCACTGGCTGAGATGCAGTGTGATGTGGTCAGTGCAGATACCATCCGTTGTTATCGCAACTATCTGACCATTGCCGAACTGAAAGATACCGCATGTATTGCCATGAGAACTGTTCGCCGAGGTGAAAGGCAAGAGACAGAAATAGTGGCTGAGGCAAACTGCAATTTCATGACCGTCTTCATGCTATCTGACCAAAGGGCTTCAGGAGTGCTCTTGTTTGCTGGAATACTATGGATAATGGGAAGCCTTTGGTATATGAGAAGATTCAAGCCGGAAGTACTCGTTGAAGGTCTGAGATATGGCGGTCTTATATATTCAAACGAAAAGTTCACGACGTCAAAGGGTGAGCAGATTCGTCTCACGCCAATGCAGCACACTCTGCTTGAGATGTTCATGAACTCAGAGAATCATTGTCTTTCAAAACAAGAGATTTGTGACCGTCTCTGGCCTAAGAAACCAGATGCCAGCGATACACTTTATACGCTTATCAAACGCATGAAGCCTATCATTGAAGAGCATAGCAACTTAAAAATCGAGTCGGACAGAGGTAAAAGCTATACGCTGAAACTCAAATAGTTAGGTTATTGTCAGAGAAATGTCAGGGAAATGTCAGGAATGACATTCCCGATGAAAAGTTCTATTTTGCTAACTTTGTGACTGTTTTAAAAATTATGCGGTTATGCAAAAAAGAACTTTTTCTATTATTGACATGTGTATGGGATGGCTCGCATTTACTATTGCTGCCATAACCTATTGTCTCACTATCGAACCAACAGCAAGCCTCTGGGACTGTTCGGAATTTATCACATGCGGTTATAAACTGGAGATAGGTCATCCACCCGGTGCGCCTTTCTTCATGCTTATGGCTAATCTATTCTCACAGTTTGCAAGTAGTCCTTCGGAAGTGGCACGCATGGTAAATTTGCTATCTGCATTGCTCAGTGCTGGCTGTATCCTATTTCTCTTTTGGACCATTACGCATCTGGTAAGGCGACTCATTGTCTCAGACGATGATTATTCTATTAGGAAGGTTATTCTTATAGAATCCTGCGGAATAGTTGGTGCATTGGCATATACATGGAGTGATACGTTCTGGTTCTCTGCTGTTGAAGCAGAGGTCTATGCCTTTAGCAGTTTTCTCACTGCCCTTGTTTTCTGGTTGATATTAAAATGGGAAGATGAAGCTGAAAGCTGTACGAGTGACCGTTGGATTATTCTGATAGCGTATATAATAGGACTCTCCATAGGAGTGCACCTGCTCAACCTACTTTGCATTCCACCTATGGTACTATTCATGTACTATAGAAAAGCAAAGAAGATAACACGCTGGCGTACAATTGGAGCCGTCGCCATAGGTGCGCTGGTTGTAGCCTTGGTGCTGTATGGCTTTATTCCTGGAATAGTAAGGATAGGAGGCTGGTTCGAACTTCTTATGACCAATATTTTCGGATTTACTTATAATACAGGACTATGCGTTTATGTGCTATTACTTGCTATTGGAATCATTATCTGGGTAGCCAAGGCAAGGACACGATTGTGGCATACTATGGCGTTGAGCGTTATGTCGCTGCTATTGGGCTATAGTTGCTATGCCGTGATACTTATACGTTCATCTGCCAATCCACCTATGGACGAGAATTCTCCTGACAACATTTTCTCGCTTGCATATTATCTTGGACGTGAGCAGTATGGGGACAAGCCATTGATTTATGGTCATGCATATACCAGCGAGGTGAAACGAGTGCCTGAGGGTGATTATCTCGTACCACAATTCAAGGACAAAGGTCCCATCTACCAGAGGTCTTCAGATACGACAGAATGCCGCTATGTAGAAATTGGCAGAAGACGTGATTATATCTATCAACAGAACATGTTGTTTCCACGAATGCATTCAGAGCGCCATAGCAAAGCATACGAGCAATGGCTTGATGGAGTTAAGACAAGAAACGGCCTGCCTACGCAATGGGATAATCTGCGTTTCTTCTTTTCTTATCAGGTAAACCACATGTATCTTCGTTATCTATTCTGGAACTTCGTAGGAAGAGAGAACAACATTCAGGGGCATGGTGAAGCAGAGCATGGCAACTGGATTACAGGCATTCGGTGGATTGACAATATGCTGTTAGGATGCGACACGGACATGATGCCTTCAGACCTGAAGAATAATAAAGGACGAAATGTTTTCTACGGACTTCCGCTATTGTTGGGAATACTTGGAATGGTTTGGCAGTTACGTCGCGGAAAGCATGGCAGTCAACAGTGGAATGTCGTAATGCTGCTGTTCCTTATGACAGGCTTGGCTATTGTGGTATATATCAATCAGACACCAATGGAACCACGCGAACGTGACTATGCATATGCAGGCTCATTCTATGCCTATGCTATATGGATTGGAATGGGCATAGCGGGATTGGCAGCTATGCTTCGTAGAATGCAGCTGAAGCGCTGGAACTATGCTATTGCCATTGTTCTCGGAATGATTGTGCCCTTGCAGATGGTCAGTCAGACGTGGGATGACCACGACCGCAGTGACCGTTATGTTTGCAGTGACTTCGGAGCGAATTATCTGAACAGCATGCAGGATGAAGGGCATCCTATAATCCTTACGAACGGGGACAATGACACCTTTCCGTTGTGGTACAATCATGAGGTGGAGGGCATTCGTACCGACACTCGCGCATGTAACCTCTCGTATGCCCAGACAGATTGGTATATCGACCAGATGAAACGCCCGGCTTACGATTCACCAAGCCTTCCTATAACATGGAGCAGAGAGCAATATACGGAGGGCAGGAATGAATTGATTAGGGTCGCCCCTGATGACAGTATCACTATAGAATATTTGGGGAAGCCTATGACGATACATATGAATGGCGCCACACATCTCACCAAAAGCGACCTACTTGTAATAGAGATGCTTGATCATACGCCATGCAATCGCCCATTATACATCAGTATAAGTTTGGGAGGCAGTCTCTTGCCTTTCCTGCGTGACCATCTTGTTCTTGAAGGACTTGCATATAAAATAGTTCCAGAACGTGTAGGAACAATAGTTGATGTGGAACGTCTCTATGACAATATCATGAACAAATTCCGTTACGGCGGTCTTTCCAAGCCAGGACTTTACGTTGATGATGATGCCAAGCGTATGGCGCATACACATCAATTTATCATGTCAATACTGATAACGAAACTCATGGAGTCTGGTGATATGAAACGTGCAAAGCTTGTTGCGGATAAATGGCAGAAGGAACTGCCTGACTATAATGTGCCTTACACAGAGGATGCACTGGCGATGGCTGAGTGTTATTACCGTCTTAAGGATTACGGGAAGGCTGATGACATAGTGACAAATCTACTTGAGCGTTCAGCAGAATGGTTATCATGGTACAAATCACTTGAAAAACATGGTAAGCCTATATCACAATTCCAGAGGGACTCATGGTTCCGCACTATGCAGAATGCACTTATTACCGCTAATAATAACCAAAGAACAAAAGTACTAAATAAATACATCAAGACATATGAAGACTACATCAAATAAAGACGTAACAACACCGATGTTCACAAGAAAGAACTATCTATTGCTCATATTTTCGTGCCTTCTCATTATCCTTGGGTTATTCCTCATGTCTGGCAATGGAAGTACATTTTCGCATTTTGAACCTGAAATATTCTCCTTTCAGCGCATAGTTTTAGCACCGATAGTATGTCTCATGGGCTACCTATCTGTAATTGTATCAATACTTTATGCGGAGAAAAAGGGGAACGTTATTAACAAGGAGTAACGTTTTTAACGGGTGGTTACTTTATTAACAATAAGAACAACCTTACGGTTCTCCAAGAGCTTCAACAATAAGTTTTACCTGGGCTGGTGTATATGTACGGCTATGGGGAATGTAGCCGTGAGCAAGCAGTTGTTCATTTAGGTGCGGATAGATGTCTATCCAATGCATCAGTTTTCGGAATGCAGCACGAGGGTGCATTTCGGGACAATACATTTGTGCCAACTCGGTTCGTCCGTATGTACGGATTCGGAAACCGGTTCTAATAACTTCCATGGAGGATGACAAAGATTCACTGTTCATAGTCAAAGTATATTGATATTTCATCTTTATTTACCTTACAAATTTACTTAATAATTCTGATATAACCAACTGTTTTTCAAAGAATAACGCACCATAAAGCACACTACATAACACTAACCGACAATCATAGTTTCTGATATTGTATCTTTGTAACAGAAATAACAGCTGACCTCTCTCAGCAAAAGGAATAAAACAAAAATACAAGGAACTATGACGATGCCCCATGCCCCACCCTAAGACGCCTAAAGAAATAAGGCATTTGAGATTTTAAAAAAACAGTATTTACCTAAATCACTATCAGAATATGAAAAAAGAAAAGTGGAAATTCATTATCAACCTCATCACATCAATTCTAACTGCAATCGCAACATCTCTTGGTGTTAGCAGCTGCATGTAAGAGATTCGCTAATCGTTAATCGTTAATCGCTAATCATTAATCAAATTATTATCTTATGATTCGTTACAAACTTTACAAGAACAACAACCAGAAGTCGGCTTACTTTGGTAAATGGTACGGACGTGCCGTAAGTATTGAAACAATTGACACCTTGGGACTTGCCGAACACATGGCAAGCCACAACTCACCGTATTCGGAGGGTGTCATCAAGGGTGTGCTAACCGACATGATAAAGTGTATCAAGGAGATTGTGCTCGACGGCAAGAGTGTTAAGCTGAACGACCTCGCCATCTTCTCATGCGGCATCAGATGCAGTCCTGCTGATAGTGCCAGCGAGTTCAGTGTCAGCGCAAACATCAATGGCGTGAGACTAAGAGCACGCGCAACCGGTCGCTTGTCAACATCCAACCTCAACCTTGCAGCTCAGTATAAGGAGCACGGCGAGTACAGTGTTCCAGAATCTGAATAAGAAACATGAGAAGGATTACACTTATAATCATGCATTGCTCGGCTACTCCTCCAGGGAGTAGCCTGAGCTTTGAAGCCTGCAAGGCAGACCACATAAGGCACAGGGGATTCAAGGACATCGGTTACCACTACTACATCACTCGTGACGGAGTGCTGCATCACGGCAGACCGGAACACCAGATTGGGGCACACTGCAAGAACCACAACCGCCATTCTATCGGTATCTGTTATGAGGGAGGCATTGATGAAAACGGAAAACCGGCAGACACTCGCACACCAGAACAACTGGCTACCTGGCACACTCTACTCACAGTGCTTACAAACAGATATCCAAGGGCTTTAGTGGTGAGGCATCGAGACTTGAACCCAGATAAGGCATGTCCGGGTTTTTAGAGGGAAAGGGGAAAGGGAGAAGTGAAGAGTGAAAAGGGAAAAGTTAGAAGATAAAAGTGGAGAAATCTTTACTTTAAAATACTAAATAAAAAGGCGGCGCATCCGAAATGGTGCGCCGCCTTGATATTAGTTGAAAAAGTGTTTAATTACTCTTCTGTCCAGTCCATCTTTGTCTGGCGAACATAGCTCTGGTAACGCTTCTTAGCCATTACCTCAGCCTGCTGGAAGAGTTCCTCTGCCTCGTTTGGATAAGCCTTCTTAACAGAGAGGTAACGAACCTCGCCCATCAGGAAGTCACGGAACTTGCTCCAGTCTGGCTCCTTAGAGTCGAGCTGGAATGGGTTCTTACCCTCATCAGCAAGCTGTGGGTTGTAACGCCACAAGTGCCAGTAACCGCACTCAACAGCCTTAGCTTCCTCAGCCTGGCTCTTGCCCATGCCGCCCTTAGCCTTCAGACCGTGGTTGATACATGGTGCGTAAGCGATAACGAGTGATGGTCCTGGATAAGCCTCTGCCTCGCGGATAGCCTTGAGAGTCTGAGCCTGGTCAGCACCCATAGCAATCTGAGCAACATATACATAACCATAGGTTGTTGCAATCATACCAAGGTCCTTCTTGCGGATGCGCTTACCCTGAGCAGCGAACTGAGCGATAGCGCCGAGAGGAGTAGCCTTAGAAGCCTGACCACCAGTGTTAGAGTAAACCTCTGTATCGATAACGAAGATGTTTACATCCTCGCCAGAAGCGATAACGTGGTCGAGACCGCCGTAACCGATATCGTAAGAAGCACCGTCACCACCGATAATCCACTGTGAACGCTTAACGAGGTAGTGGTCGAGTGTCTGCAATTCCTTGCAAATAGCGCAACCAGACTCTGCACAAGCGGCAATCAGCGGCTTCAGCTTAGCGGCAGCAGCCTTAGATGCATCAGCATCTTCCTTGCCTGCTATCCACTCTTCAGCAGCAGCCTTGAACTCGTCAGAAACGTTGCAAGAAGCAACAGCCTCATTGAGCAACATAACGATGCGCTCCTTCATCTTCTTGTTACCAAGAGCCATACCCATACCGAACTCGCAGAAGTCCTCGAACAATGAGTTGTCGAATGCAGGACCCTGACCCTTCTCGTTTGTGCAATATGGTGTAGATGGGATAGAAGCAGAATAGATAGAAGAACAACCTGTTGCATTAGCAATCATCTGACGGTCACCGAAGAGCTGAGAGATGAGCTTAACGTAAGGTGTCTCACCGCAACCAGAGCAAGCTCCAGAGAACTCGAACAATGGCTGAGCGAACTGAGAGTTCTTAACGTTAGAACGGATGTCAACGAGGTGCTGCTTAGAAGGAACCTTAACAAGCTTGTCCCAATCTGCTGCCATCTTCTTCATGTCAGCTGCATCTGGGTTGAATGGAACCATCTTGAGAGCCTTGCCACCGAGCTTAGGATTGCCTGGACATACGTCAGCACAGTTACCGCAACCGAGACAGTCGAGAACAGATGGCTCGATAACGAAGTGCATACCCTTCATTGCTGCAGGAGCCTTCATTTCGATAGATGTGATGTCGAAGTTAGCAAGTTCGTCGTCTGTAAGAACGAATGGACGGATTGCTGCGTGAGGACAAACGTAAGCACACTTGTTACACTGGATACAGTTCTCCGAATTCCAAACTGGAACGAATGCCTCAACACCACGCTTCTCGTAAGCAGATGTACCAACCATCCAGCTACCGTCAACTGTATCGTGCTTAACGAAGTCAGAAACCTTGAGCAGGTCACCAGCCTGTGCGTTGATAGGACGTACGAGTTCCTTAATGAATGCAGGAGCATCATCCTCAACAACAGCATCGTCAGCGAGGTTAGCCCAAGCTGCGTCAACAGCCAACTGCTTGTACTCGTTACCACGGTCAACAGCAGCGTAGTTCATGTTAACAACATCCTCACCCTTATTGCCGTAAGACTTAACGATGAACTTCTTCATCTGCTCAACAGCAAGTTCTACAGGGATAACGCCTGTGATACGGAAGAATGCACTCTGGAGGATTGTGTTTGTACGGTTGCCGAGACCAATCTCCTGAGCAATCTTAGTAGCGTTGATGTAGTAAACAGTGATATTGTTCTGAGCGAAGTAACGCTTAACCTTGTTAGGAATGAAGTTAACGAGTTCCTCGCCGTCGAAGATAGTATTCAAAAGGAATGTACCGTTCTTCTGGAGACCACGTGTTACATCATACATATTCAGGTAAGCCTGAACGTGGCATGCAACGAAGTTAGGAGTATTAACCAGATATGTAGAACGGATTGGGTTGTCACCGAAACGGAGGTGAGAACATGTGAAACCACCAGACTTCTTAGAGTCGTAAGAGAAGTATGCCTGGCAGTACTTGTCTGTATTGTCACCGATAATCTTAACTGAGTTCTTGTTAGCACCTACAGTACCGTCAGCACCAAGACCGAAGAACTTAGCCTCGAATGTACCCTCACCGCCAAGTGGCATTTCCTCTACCTGTGGAAGGCTGGTGAATGTAACATCATCAACGATACCAATAGTGAAGTGGTTCTTTGGCTCTGGAAGAGCGAGGTTGTTGAATACAGAGATAATCTGTGCAGGTGTTGTGTCGCGGCTACCGAGACCATAACGGCCACCAACGATAACTGGACGGTCCTCAACATCGTAGTAAGCATCCTTAACGTCGAGATACAATGGCTCGCCATTTGCACCTGGCTCCTTAGTACGGTCGAGAACAGCAATCTTCTTAACTGTCTTTGGAACAGAAGCAAGGAGATGCTTAACAGAGAATGGACGATAGAGGTGAACGCTGATCATACCAACCTTCTCGCCGTTAGCGTTGAGGTAGTCGATAGCCTCGCGAGCAGCCTCAGTTGCGCTACCCATAAGAATAATCATGCGCTCAGCATCCTCAGCTCCGTAGTATGAGAAGAGGTGATACTCACGACCTGTGATCTTGCTGATTTCAGCGAGATAGTTCTCAACAACTTCAGGAACCTGATCGTAGTATGGGTTGCAAGCCTCACGGTGTGTGAAGAATGTCTCTGGGTTCTCAGCTGTACCGCGTGTAACTGGACGCTCTGGAGTAAGAGCACGGTCACGGAAACGCTTAACGTCAGCCTCGTCAACCAATGGACGAACATCTTCCATATCCATAAGTTCAACCTTATGATACTCGTGAGATGTACGGAAACCGTCGAAGAAGTTGATGAATGGTACGCATGTCTTCAATGTAGCAAGGTGAGCAACAGCTGTGAGGTCCATAACTTCCTGTACAGAACCCTCGCAAAGCATTGCGAAACCTGTCTGGCGGCAAGCCATAACATCCTGATGGTCACCGAAGATACAGAGTGAGTGTGAAGCCAGTGTACGAGCAGAAACGTCGAGTACGCATGGGAGAAGTTCACCTGCAATCTTGTACATGTTAGGAATCATGAGCAACAGACCCTGTGAAGCTGTGAAAGTTGTTGTCAAAGCACCAGCCTGGAGTGAACCGTGAACGGCACCAGCAGCACCAGCTTCTGACTGCATTTCCTGAACGCTTACAGTCTGACCCCAAAGGTTCTTGCGACCACGGGCAGCCCATTCGTCAACATGCTCAGCCATTGGAGACGATGGTGTGATAGGATAAATAGCAGCTACTTCAGAGAACATATAGCTCACGTGTGCAGCAGCCTCATTACCATCACAAGTAATAAATTTCTTTTCTTTTGCCATTTTGTTTTTATAATTTAAATTAATAAAACGAATTATTTCTTTCTTTTAGTTTACAAGTTAACGAGTTGACAAGTTGACAAGTTGTTTGCAATAATCAATCGCTCTACATTTGTCGCTCAATACAGAAATCCTAACAGCCATAGCGGAATCTGGTTACCCTTGCCTATCTCCGTGTTGTAGCGGGCATAGATAGTGTCGGGAGAGATGCGCATCTTAGAGGATGTTTCTGCATTACATATTTTAAATTTAAGAGTGTCGTCAACGATATACAGTCCCTCTCTGCCTCCATTGTTCACCTTATGGTCTTTCCATAATGAATTGACAAAGAATGTCTCCATGGCCAGCTGTCTGTCAACCTTTATAGGGTCGATGGCATATAGCAGGTTGGAATTGTGCATCATCAGCATTGACGGCTTCTTAGGAAAATCCTGTCCTACAGGATATATCATGTTTATCAATCGTGCATCGGCAAGATACTTGATGTAGTTCATAACCGTAGCACGGCTGGTTTCTATCTCAAGTGCCAACTGACTGATGTTTGGTGTTTTCTGACCGTTTACAGCCACAAGATAGAATAGTTTCTTAATCTTTGTAAGATATTTTAGTTCTATCTGCTTAATCAACAGAATATCAACCTCTGTCATCATGCTCATGGTCTTAAGCAGATTTTCAGAGTAGTTTCTATTCTCTTTATAAAAAGGATAAAAACCGTGATGAATATAATCCTGGAAATATCTAAGAGGCGATACCTTAGGAAGTATCTGTTTGATTATACGCTCGTGATTGGCAAGAACCTCGTCGAGACTATAGTGCTGGAAATTATTTCCTGTTTGCAGGTTCAGAAATTCACGGAATGACAAGCCTCTCAGGTTGTAGCTCTTAACGATACCATTGAGTTCTGAATTTTCTTCTTTCAATCGCATCACGCTGGAACCGGTGAACACAATCTTCAGACCCGGATAAAGGTCATAGCACTTACGAAGTTCGCTGCTCCAGTCAGGCTGTTTGAAAACCTGATCAATCAACAGAACTCTACCACCTTTTTTATAGAATTCGCCAGCAAAATCAGCTATACCACGACCCTGGAAGTAAAAATTATTCATATTGACATACAAGCACTTACGGTCTTGCACCTCAAAGTTTTCTTTAGCATACTGCAACAAGAATGTTGTTTTGCCAACACCTCTCGTGCCCTTTATTCCAATCATACGACTATTCCAATCTATCTCGTCCATCAGGATTCGACGGATTGGAGCAACTGTATGCTCAACTAAATAGGCATGAGTTCTAAAGAATGCTTCCATTTAGAATAATTAGTACAAATACATGTGCAAAGGTAATACTTTATTCGCAAATTGCAAACTCTATATTACAAAATATCGAAAAAAAGTATTAATTTTGTCGGCGAGATGAAGATTAATGTATTCATTACATTTAACATTATAGAAAAGCGATTTAATAAAATTGTAAATTAGAATGACATTACATATTTTCAATCCAGAACATGATATTGCCCTGGCATCATATAAACAATTTTTCACTCCACCACATGCAGCCCGCAAACTTCGCGATGATTTAGGATTTCTACCTGCAATATGGGGCCAGGATGGAGATGCCGTACTTGTTGACAATAAAGCAGACTCCCAATATGAATTTATGAAACTAAAGTCAAGCATGGCATCTATCGGGATTAAACATGAAAGACATATACAATTCATTGAACCAAGCGAAATAAAAGATAACGACATAAAAGACATTAGTCCATGGGGATGGGACAACTCACTGGCTTATCGTTGCAGGCAACAAGGAATAGAAGAAGACTGCCTGCCAACAAGCGACGAGTTGGATAACATAAGGCTATTATCCCACAGAAAGACATCCATACCATTTTTGAAAGAACTGAGGAATTTAGAAAACACCATTGGAGAATCTTATCTATGCTATACGCTGGATGAGATAATTCAGATGCAGGAGAATTTAGAAAATATTGTAATCAAAGCCCCTTGGAGCAGCAGCGGCAGAGGACTAAGGTTCGGCATTGGATGCTTAACCGATCACCAGAAAGGCTGGATAAAAAACATGTTGGTGAAACAAGGGGTTTTGATTGTTGAACCGTATTATAAAAAGGTAATGGATTTTGGGATGGAATTCTTCAAACAGCCAGACGGTTCATTAAGATATTACGGTCTGTCATTATTTGACACACACAACGGGTCGTATATCGGCAACCTCCTTGCAACAGAGGAAAAGAAGAGGGAAATAATGTCAAGAGTTTGTGACATTGCCCTTATTGATCGAATAAAAGACCTAACATGCAATGTTCTACCCAATATCATTAAGGACTATGCCGGTCCTATAGGGATTGACATGATGGTGCTGCATAACGGGATTATCCACCCATGTGTTGAAATCAATCTAAGAAGGACCATGGGACATGCGGCAATATCCATGTCGCCAACCGATGACGATATACAGAGAGCAATGAGAATAGAGATAATAAATAATAATTACAAATTAAAGATAAGACATTTATGAAAAGACTAAAACTATTACTGATGATTGCAGCACTGCCAATGGCAACGTTTGCACAGTATCAATCCAAAGTATGGTGCCCAGACAACGGTGACGGCACATACACTAATCCTATTATTAATGCAGACTACAGCGACCCGGACATCTGTGTTGGTGCTTCAGGCGAGGACTTCTACATGACAGCCAGCTCATTCCAGTGTGCACCGGGCTTGCCTATACTCCACTCTAAGGACCTTGTTAACTGGCAGATTATCGGCCATGCACTACGCGAGCAGAAACCTTATGAGGTTTTCAACCAACCTGCTCATGGCATGGGCGTTTGGGCACCAAGCATCCGCTATCACGATGGCGAGTATTACATCTATTGGGGCGACCCTGACTATGGTGTATATATGGTAAAGACAAAGAATCCTGCCGGCCGTTGGGACGATCCAGTGCTCGTGATACCAGGCAAGGGTATGATTGACACATGTCCGCTGTGGGACGAAGACGGAAGATGCTATCTGGCATACGCCTATGCTGGAAGCCGTGCGGGCGTGAAGAGCGTGCTCAGTGTAATAGAACTGACACCTGACGGAACAAAGCCGATAGGCAATCCGGCAATTGTGTTCGACGGCAACAATGTTCACCACACAGCAGAAGGTGCTAAGTTCTACAAGCATGACGGCTACTACTGGATTATGTGTCCGGCAGGCGGTGTAGCAACAGGTTGGCAGTTGGCAATGCGCTCAAAGAGTCCTTATGGTCCTTACGAGTGCAAGACTGTTCTGGCACAGGGCGGAACAAACGTAAACGGTCCTCATCAGGGCGGATGGATTCGCACAAAGCAGGGTGAAGACTGGTTCGTTCACTTCCAGGATAAGGGTGCTTACGGTCGTGTTGTTCACCTGCAGCCTGTAACATGGACAAAGGGATGGCCTGTAATGGGTATTGACAAGGATGGCGACCTTTGCGGTGAGCCTGTCATCACATATAAGAAGCCTAACGTTGGCAAGACATATCCTATCCAGAACCCTGCAGAAAGTGATGAGTTCAACACTCCAGAACTGGGCAAGCAATGGCAGTGGCATGCTAATTACAGTCAATATTACGGTCAGCCTACCCCATACGGATTCTTCAGACTCTACACACATAAGTTGAGCGAGAACTACGTAAACCTGTGGGAAGCACCAAGTCTGCTGCTCCAGAAGACTCCTGCGGATGCATTTACAGCAACTACAAAACTGAAGCTGGCAGCAAAGCGTGAGGGACAGTTCGGCGGACTTATCATGATGGGACGCGGTTATTCTGCTATCGTGGTTAAGCGTGTTGGTGATGCATTCCAGTTGCAGCAGCTCACATGCGACAAGGCTGATGCAGGAAAGGCAGAAGAAGTGACCGTTCTCGCGGAATTGAAGCCAACAGAAATCGACAAAATTGAATACGAACCAGCTATCTACGAAGAAATTTATCTGAGACTTACCGTTAAGGAAGGTGCAAAGATGACATTCGCTTATAGTCTTAACGGCAAGAAATATAAGTCTGTAGGCAAGGAGTTCAGCATGCGTGAAGGCAAATGGATTGGCGCCAAGTTCGGTTTCGTGGCTTGCCAACCTGCAGCAAAGGGTTCTATGGGCTTCATGGACGTTGACTGGATCAGAGTTACAAAATAATACATATTTCCTTACATATAATTATGAGCATCCGGACATCCGAGATGCTCATTTTTTTATGCACAATGAGCGTTGATTATAAAAATATGCTTAACTTTGCAGAATAAACAACATATACATATGCAACAAATAAAGAAATACTTTCCGAATCTGTCAGAAATACAACAGCAACAATTCTGTATGCTTGAAAATCTATATAGAGACTGGAACTCAAAGATCAACGTCATATCACGCAAGGATATAGATAATTTCTACGAGCACCATGTTCTACACTCACTCGCAATAGCCAAGAACATAAATTTCAAGCCAGGCACAAGCATTCTTGACTTTGGCACAGGCGGTGGTTTCCCAGGAGTGCCATTAGCAATAATGTTTCCCGAATGCAACTTCAAACTGATTGACGGAACAGGAAAGAAAATTCGGGTTGCCCAAGAAGTTGTAAACGCAATAGGTTTGAAGAATTGCTTCCCCACACATTTGCGAGGAGAAGACGAAAAGGGAGAATATGATTTTGTTGTGAGCAGAGCAGTCATGCCACTACCCGACCTTGTTAAGATAGTCAGGAAAAACATATCAAAAAGGCAGCAAAATGCAAGTGCAAACGGTGTGATTTGCCTAAAAGGAGGTAATCTGGAATCGGAAATTCAGTCCTTCCGTAAGATAATCGAGACCATACCTATCTCCAACTGGTATGAAGAGGAATGGTTTAAAGAGAAATATTTAATATATTTACCTTTGTGATACTTCTTATAATCAAATAGACAGAACATAAAACAAGATATTTTATATATGCTAAAAATTGAAACATTTGTTTTCAACCCCTTTCAAGAAAACTGTTATATAGTAAGCGATAATAGCGGTGAGGCAATTATAATAGACTGTGGTGCATTCTTCAAAGAAGAACGCAATGAAATTATCGAATACATAAATAACAACAAGTTAGAAGTGAAAGGATTATATGCCACACATGGGCATATAGACCATAATTTTGGAATCAACACTATTTACGAGCACTTCAACTGCAAGCCACAAGTACACATTAACGATCAAAAGCTAATAGAGAAACTACCTCAACAGGCATTGGTATTCTGTAATATAAAATTAGATTACGAGATTCCGCCAATGGGCACATATCTAAATGATGAAGAAACAATAAAATTCGGTGAGCATCAATTACGCATAATACACACTCCTGGACATTCTCTTGGTTCTGTAATATTCTATTGCGAAGAAGAAAAAATCGCATTTACGGGTGATACTCTATTCAGAATGAGTATAGGTCGTACTGATTTAGAAGGAGGTTCTTATGAGATGATAGTAAATAGTTTAAGAAAAATAAAAGCTACATTACCAGAGGACACAACAATTCTACCTGGCCATGGCAGCAGTTCTACAATTAAAGAAGAAATATTAATGAATCCATACTTAAATGGTATATAAAAAAAATTGATTGTCTCACGACAATCAATCTTTTATTAACCTTAATAATCTAATACCATGAAAAACACACCGCAAAGTTAGGTAAAAATTCAAAGCAAAGCAATGTTTTAAACATATATTTTGCATCCGCTTAACATTATTTAAAACTTCGACCATTCCAAAATAGTCTTTTTTCACCTAAAATCGCTTTAAAACTATTGTTGTCTTCCTCAAGCAGCTTATTGGTGGAGAGTTTCAACAACAAAGAATTACCTTCATCAAAAGACGCATGTAGCAGGAAATATTCAGGTATTTTCATAATTTTCTTTACATCTTTGCCATTTGCCGTCTTGGGTTTATCAAACAAATCATTTATCCTAATATCCTTAAGAGGATTATGAACGTTGCACTTATTCCATTTTGATGTATAAAAACTAATAGTACTTTCTTTCGCATTCACACCATAGGTTGTGAGAACCGATATAACATATTTACTTGAATCCTTTAGATTGATGGTTGTTGGCAACAACTTCATTTCAACGAGTGTCGCAGGATTTAGCTGTAATTTTATAAATGTCGAATCAACAACCTCCAACTTGGTGTTACCATCCAACTTGTTAACAACAACAGCATCCATATCTGCTGCTATGAAGTCAACCAAATCCAATTTGTTGTTAGACGACAAATAGGGATAGATTGAATCTGGTTGTTGACTAAAATAATAAAGCATACTATTATTACTTGTCGTTTGAGAGAAAACGACATGACAATTAACAAATAGTATGAATAATAAGAACAAATACTTTTTCATAAAAAATTACATAGATAGTTGTGCCATCATAACAGCAGACAGTCCTGCAGTTTCAGTACGAAGCCTGCTTTTACCCAGATGGACAGAAACAAAACCATTATCAACAGCCTCCTTCACCTCATCTAATGAGAAGTCGCCTTCTGGTCCAATTAAAATCAAGCAATCATTATTGTCAGAGGGCATACCAAGTTCTGTGAAAAGATAACTTCTTTCAATCTCATCATAACAATGAGCTATATACTTACGACCACTGAAAGGTCGTTTGATAAAGTCTTTAAAGTTTTCTATATCGTTAATAATAGGTTTCCACCCTTTGCGACTTTGCTTTACTGCAGAAACTACAATCTTATCCAATCTGCCTATCTTTACATTGTGACGTTCAGAAAACCTGCAGTTTAACAGTGACAATTCATCGAATCCAATTTCTGTTGCCTTTTCTATCATCCATTCCATTCGCTCCATCATCTTGGTAGGAGCAACAGCAAGATGAACATGTCCATTCCATTGACGTTCTTGCTTAACGGTTTCTATTATTCTATAAAGGCATCTGCTTTTTGTTGTCATGGTAACAACTGCCTTGTAATAACTGCCACATCCATCCATTAGCATAATCTCATCATCAGGTTGAAGTCTTAATGAACGGACTGCATGAACAGCCTCCTCCTCTGGCAATTCATTAGTTGAGGCTGCATCTGGAGCATAGAAATATCTAATTTCTTTCATCAAATATCCTTTTTGGGCTTAAATACTAAAGCAAAAGCAATGCAAACGACTAACGCATAGGCAGCAAAGATATACCAGCATGCCGACCAGTTGCCAATAGTATAGAAGTTTCCATCAATAATAGTTCCTGTTGTATATACATTAATTACAGCCTGAGCTGCCAGTGTGCCGATTGTTGCACCGATTCCGTTCGTCATAAGCATGAACAGTCCTTGCGCACTTGAACGGATGTCAGGACTTGTTGATTTCTCAACAAACAAAGAACCAGAAATATTGAAGAAGTCAAATGCCACTCCATAAACAATCATAGAAAGAAGGAACATCCACACGCCACTGCCTGGATTACCAAGTCCGAACAATCCAAATCTAAGAACCCATGCCATCATCGCAATAAGCATAACCTTCTTGATACCGAATCTTGTCATAAAAAACGGAATAAGAAGTATGCATAGGGTCTCGCTTATCTGTGATAATGAAATAAGTATGTTGGCATGCTCCACGCCAAATGTGCCTGCATATTCAGGTATAGAACCGAAATGACTGATGAAAGGATTGGCAAAACCATTTGTTATCTGAAGACAAACACCAAGCAACATGGAAAAGACAAAGAATATTGCCATTTGCCTTCTTCTGAACAGCGCAAAGGCCTGAAGTCCAAAAATTTCAACAAATCCCTTCTTTTCCTTTGAATCAGATACAGGACATTGAGGAAGCGTGAAAGTATATAAGAACAAGATTATGCTTATCACGCCTGATGTAACAAACTGCCAATGATTATCTTGGAATCCCATCAAATCAACAAACCACATTGTCACAATGAAACCTATGGTGCCCCATACTCTTATTGGCGGAAACGCCTTTACAGTATCAAGACCGGCTTGTGTCAAGGCTGTATAAGCAACACTGTTACTAAGAGCCAATGTCGGCATGAAGAAGGCCATACTCAAAGAATACAGCAGGAAGAAAACTCCAAAACTAATATTCTTACCCTCTGACATGCTATAGAATGCCGCACCTATTAAAAGTAATCCTGCCAAAAGATGACTAATTCCCAACATACGCTGAGCCTGAATCCACCTATCTGCTATAATACCAATAATGGCTGGCATGAATATTGAAACGATTCCTTGCATTGAATAGAACCAACCAATCTCAGTACTCAGGCCAAGGTTTCCCAAATATCGACCCATACATGTCAGGTACGAACCCCATACAGCGAACTCCAAAAAGTTCATCACTGATAATCTTATCTTCAAATTCATAGATTGTTTTATTTGTATTTTAAATAGTTATTCTATTAATTTCCCCTCTCTATATGCTCGCAACGAACCATTTACATCTTTATTTATATGTATGGTACCGCGATACCATTCCGTATTCTGTTGTTCTTCCTCTAAAGGATAATAGTCTTTTACTATACCGGATTCTATCACCACCACATGCAATGATAGGCAGACACTATCCTCTATTATAACCTCATTTGCTGCAATACACCTACGGCTTGCCATCGTTCTGGTTCTTTAGTTTTAAATCAACTTTCATCGGATTAACTAACGTTGATGGTTTTGCCAAGTTTATGCCTTTATTCACAGAGCCTTGAGAATTTCCATCATGTTGATTTTCCAACTTGTCTTTACTATGGAAACGGATAAACTGAATCTGATTTACAAACATCAATTTAAGAGTCTTGGAATCATCCTGGCCTTTGTTCAAATATATGAAGCCCTTGATATTCTTAATATCACTTTGATTATTGGCAGGTATCCTTAACTGAGACAATCCAGAAACAGAAAATTTGCGATAATACGAATTGACGCTGTCATTTTCGTATGTTACTGCAATATACAACGTAGCATCTTTTGTACCTGACTGATATAAGAAGTGTATCATACAGTTAAACAAGAAAGAATCCCCTCGCCTATATGTCGTGTCAGCCTCTAAATAAAAGTCAAACCTGTTATTTGTCGGAAATGGAGTAAGACACGTTGAATACACATCTTGCCAGATATTGGCAGTATCACCACCCTGATCGTATTGTGAATACTTACCCAGTTCACCAGATGATGCACCATAAGCCATTGCCAAGCTGTTCATTCTCTCTGAGATATTTCGGTAGATATCATGCAAACGTTCGGCTTCCGTATAATAATAAACCAAAGAGGAATCAAATTCAGCCTCAGAAACTCCGTGTTCCTTTAATACAGACTGATAATACACATTCTTGTAAAAAGCCGTAGTATCTGAGGAGACACGATTGTTTGCAGCTATAGACTGAGCCAAATGATAGTCGTAAAGTATATCTTCCATGTCGTCAGGCTGTATATACCTGCCAGGCACAGAGGGTTTGCACGATGACACTACAATCAATACAAGTAATAGCATCAAGGCAATATTACTACTTTTAAACATTCTTTTCCTCATCTAAAACAAATTTTAATTGTCCTTTTTCAGAGACAACTTGCTCAATTCCTTACGGTAGAAAAGCAATAACAATACTACGCCAACACTTATGCTGGCATCAGCAAAGTTAAATATAGGACTGAAGAATACAAAATCTTCGCCTCCTACCATCGGCATCCAATCAGGCCATGTGCTCACTATGAGAGGAAAGTAGAACATATCTACTACCTTGCCCATGAGGAATGGTGCATAACCTTCTCCAAATGGCACGAAATAGGAGGTATAGAACTCAGAAGAGGCATTGAATATCAGTCCATAGAACATGCAATCGATGATATTGCCCATAGCACCTGCCATTACCATAGCAAGACAAACGATATAACCTGTGCGTGCCTTCTGCTTTACTTGCAGGTAGATATAATACCCTATCACGCTTACTGCAACAATACGGAATAGCGACAATACAAGCTTGCTGCCTATTTCCATGCCAAAAGCCATACCCTTGTTTTCAATAAAGCATATCTTGAACCAGTCGGTAATGGTTATGCATTCATGCAGATGCATGTTAGTCTTTACCCAGATTTTCAGTATCTGGTCTATCAAAAGAATGGCTATAACAATTATTACAGCCATTCTTCCATTTGTCAGAATCTTTCTGAAACTATTCATTTACTTTTTTCTGTTCTGTTTCGACTCAACGCTGAGTGTTGCATGAGGCACTGCTCTGAGACGCTCTTTTGGAATGAGCTTGCCTGTTATACGGTCAACACCGTATGTCTTATTGGCAATACGAACCAACGCCGCCTCCAAACCTGTGATAAACTTCTGCTGACGACTTGCCATCTGAATCAGTTCTTCCTTTGATTGAGTAGCACTGCCTTCTTCCAACACCTTGTAGGTTGGTGATGTATCGTCAACATCATTACCGTCTTTGTTCATAAGCACTCTCATCATCTGGTCGTAATCACGCTTTGCGAGAGCCAGTTTCTTGTCGATGATCTCCTTAAACTCCTGGAGTTCTTCATCGTTGTAACGTGTTTTTTCAGCCATAGTTATAAAGTTTAAATTTTTTCGACTTTGATATTAGCCTTCAACTCATCAAGTTCTACTTCAACTCCGTCGTTGGCTGCTATCGTTATGTTATCTGCAAGTACCTGTGTCTTGATGTATTCAGCAAATCCCTCAACTGCCTTCTCAATGCTTTCAGCAGGTGATATGGTAACAATTACACGATCTGTGATTTCCAAACCACCTTCCTTACGCATGTTCTGGATACGGTTGATGAGTTCACGTGCCATACCCTCATTGCGAAGTTCATCTGTAAGTTCAACATCGAGAGCTACAGTAAGATTGCCTTCGTTGCTAACGAGCCATCCTGGAATATCTTCACTGATAATTTCAACATCGGCAACTTCAACAAGAGCTTCCTGACCTTCTACATTAACTGTAATGCTTCCGTTTTGCTCAAGAGCAGCAATATCTTCCTGAGAGAGTGAGTCCATCTGTGCAGCAACACCCTTCATAAGCTTGCCAAATTTCTTACCCATGGTACGGAAGTTACACTTAACCTTCTTGACAAGGATTCCAGAGCCTTCAACAAACTTTAACTCCTTAACGTTAACTTCGCTCATTATCAAATCCTTAACAGCATCGATGTGTTTCTTCTGTTCATCGTCAGTAGCAGGTATCATAATCTCCTGCAGTGGCTGACGAACCTTGATGTTAACCTTACGGCGAAGAGCAAGAACCATTGATGTAATCTTCTGAGCCATGCCCATTCTAACCTCAAGGTCTTTGTCTATGAGTGATTCATCGGCTACTGGGAACAACGAGAGATGTACAGAACATACATTATCTCTTCCCGTTGCCTTAATGAGATCTGTATATAACTGGTCGGCATAGAATGGTGCAAATGGTGCAAGAAGCTTTGCTACTGTTTCAAGACAAGTATAGAGTGTCTGATAAGCAGACAACTTGTCTGTGCTCATTTCCTTACCCCAGAAGCGTTTACGGTTAAGACGTACATACCAGTTGCTAAGGTCATCATTTACAAATGACTCTATCAAGCGACCAGCACGTGTTGGGTCATAGCCTTCAAGTTCCTTGTCAACACCCTTTATAAGTGAGTGAAGTACCGACAATATCCAGCGGTCAATCTCTGGACGCTCATTAAACGGAACATCTGGCTGTGAATAATCAAATCCGTCAACATTAGCATAGAGGCTGAAGAAGCTATATGTATTATATAATGTACCGAAGAACTTACGGCGAACCTCATCAACACCTTCCGGGTCGAACTTGAGGTTATCCCATGGTTCAGAGTTGGTCATCATATAGAAACGTACAGGGTCAGCACCATACTTGCCAATCATATCAAACGGATTGACTACATTACCCACATGCTTTGACATCTTGTTGCCTTTAGAGTCAAGCACAAGACCTGTAGAAATAACGTTCTTGAAAGCGATGCTGTCGAATACCATTGTACCGATTGCATGCAATGTGAAGAACCATCCGCGTGTCTGGTCAACACCCTCATTGATGAAGTCAGCAGGATAAGCCTTGCGGTCATCAATCATTTCACGGTTCTCAAATGGATAGTGAATCTGAGCGTATGGCATAGCACCAGAATCAAACCAAACGTCTATCAGGTCGGTTTCACGCTTCATCTGCTTGCCATTCTTTGACACAAGTACAATGTTGTCAACGTAAGGACGATGAAGGTCTATCTTATCATAATTCTCTTTAGAATAGTCACCTGGAACAAAGCCGTTATCCTTCAGAGGATTGCTTTCCATATAACCAGCCTCTACAGATTTTTCAATCTCGTTATAGAGTTCCTCTACACTGCCTATGCATATTTCATTATCATCTTCATCACGCCAGATAGGAAGTGGAGTTCCCCAGAAGCGTGAACGAGAAAGGTTCCAGTCATTAAGATTATCAAGCCAGTTGCCAAAACGACCTGTACCTGTTGACTCTGGTTGCCAATTAATAGTCTTGTTCAATTCAGACATACGCTCTTTCTTAGCTGTAGAGCGAATGAACCAAGAATCAAGAGGATAATAGAGCACAGGCTTGTCTGTACGCCAACAATGAGGATAGTTGTGCACATGCTTTTCTATCTTCAGAGCTGTTCCCTCCTGCTTCATCTCCATTGCAATTACAATATTCAGGTCTTCTGCCTTAGCAGCTGCCTTCTCATCATACTTGCCATCAACATTGAACTCAGGCTTGTAAGCATTCTTCACATAATCGCCAGCATGCTTAGAATATGCGTCAACATTTACACATGCAGCTGTGAAATTACAGTCAAGTTCATCGATAGTATAATACTTGCCTTCCAAGTCAACCATAGGACGAGTTTCACCCTTCTTGTTGATGAGGAAGAGGGCTGGAACATGTGCATCCTTAGCCACCTTAGCGTCATCGGCACCAAATGTAGGTGCTATATGAACGATACCTGTACCATCTTCGGTTGTAACGTAATCACCAGGTATAACACGGAAAGCCTGTTCTTCCATCTCAACAAACTTATCCTTGCCGTTCTCGCCATCAAACACCTTCTCGGCATTTTGTGCTGCATATTGCTTAACGAAGTCTGCTGAATTGTCATCAAGTTTCTGACAAGGCTTAACCCATGGCATGAGTTGCTTGTACTTATAACCAACAAGCTGTTCACCTGTATAGTTGGCAATTATGCGATATGGAATAACCTTATCGCCATGCTTATAGTCGTCCATTGCCTTCTCTGCACCTTCAGCACCGAAATATGCAGCAAGTCTTGATTCAGCCATTACAACAGTTATCTTCTCGTCGTTGTATGGGTTGTATGTCTGAACTGCCACATAACCAATCTTAGGACCAACACAAAGAGCTGTGTTAGAAGGCAATGTCCATGGAGTTGTTGTCCATGCAGCAAAATAAGCCTTACCCCACTCTGTCCATGCAGCCTCAGGATTTGTTATCTCGAAAAGTGCTGTACATGTAGTATCCTTTACATCACGATAGCAACCAGGTTGGTTCAACTCATGTGAACTAAGTCCTGTACCTGCACCTGGAGAATAAGGCTGAATGGTATATCCCTTATAAAGGAGTCCCTTGTCATACAACTGACGGAGCAACCACCAAAGAGTCTCGATATACTTGTTGTCGTATGTTATATATGGGTTATCCAAATCTACGAAATAACCCATCTGCTCTGTCAGATTGCGCCATTCAGCTGTGAATTTCATCACATTCTCACGGCACTTCTTATTGTAATCCTCTGTAGAAATATATCTCTCGCTTGAGTGATTGTCAATATCAGCCTTTGTGATTCCCAATTCTTTTTCAACTCCAAGTTCTACAGGAAGTCCATGGGTATCCCATCCGGCCTTGCGATGAACCTGATATCCCTTCATTGTCTTGTAGCGATTGAAGGTATCTTTAATTGCACGAGCCAGTACATGGTGAATACCTGGGTGGCCATTGGCAGAAGGAGGTCCTTCAAAGAATACAAACTGAGGGCAACCCTCACGCACCTCTATTGACTTATGGAACACATCTTCGCGGTTCCACATTTCAAGTATTTCATTGTTAACCTGTGTAAGGTTTAATCCGTTGTGTTCGGCAAATTTAGCCATAGTTTTATTCTTGTTATATATTTTTTATACCTTATTTTTAAGAATGTGCAAAAATACAAATAATATATGAGATTACCAAATTTATAAATTCTTTTTAACCGCCTATATCAGTTTTGAACATTGCCTTAGGCGTGCCAAATATGTCAGTCTTGATTGAAAAGAGCATCACTTTCGTAAGAAAACACATGCTCTAATTTCAGTAAGTGCGCCACTTACTAACAGTCAGAAGACCAAAAACTGACAGTCAGAAGGCGTTTTACTGAGGTTTGTTGCCACGATGTCTACAAGTTTGTTGAGTTCTTCTTTCTTGAAACCGTACTTTGCATAAGACGTTTTCATTGTGCTAAGCACTCTCTCCTTGATTGTCATATTCTGCGCTATTTATTTAATTAATTAATCAACGCAAAATTAAGAACAACACGTCTGTTTATTTATTTTGTCAAAATGTTTGTGTAAACAAATGCGTTTATTGGGCAAAAACCGCCTTTGTTTTGGCTCTGTCAAGCGAAAACCTACCGCCATTATAATTTATACCTTGTCGAAAAACAACGGCGCAAACAAAAACAGATTGTAGCGTCAAAAGTTTTTGACATAGAAGATTTATCTTCTTAATATATATTTATCATTATCCTTTTCATTTTCATTATCATTATCATGGTTTTTTGGGTTTTTGGGTTTTATTCATTTTACTTCATAACCACTTGGGTTATTTGGGTTTTGTGATAACCGAGAAAACCCACTGGGTTATTTGGGTTTATGTGTTTTTACTGTGTTAATCTTGTTTAATATCTAACATGGATTATCGTGATATTTATTATTTTTTTTTACTTTTGCATCATTGATATATTAATTACAATACGAGAATACAATGAAAAAGTTTTTTATTTTTCTAGTAATGGCTTTACCAATGGCATTTGCTAGTTGTTCATCTGATAGCGATGATGAAGAGAAAGAAGAGTTTAGGTTTATCCAAGTTAAATTACAAACAGAAGACGAGACCTCCGCTTTAGCTGCCCTGTATTACAGATACTCAGAAAACATAACCAGTACACACTTCGTATATTATAGCAGTATTCGCAATCATTGGGCTTCTGCTAGCACTACATCTGGAGAAACTATATACCCGTTATCAGGAGAATATGGCATAAAAATGTCTGATTGGAAAGATGGATTACTAGTTCATACTTTCTATTTAGACGGATATGACATAGAAGGTTGGGGAAGCGAAACATTTGCTGTGTCAGTAAAGGTTGACGGAAATACATTCCACCATAAATTCAAAGCAAACCAAAGCAAAGTAGTTTATGCAAACTATGATTCAGACACTGAAACTATAACATGGAAAGTCGAAAATTATAAATAATCTACTTACATAACAAGTAAAAAGGTGTACCATTTTGTGATACACCTTTTATTTTTTATTTCTTCTTCACCTCATTCAGAAACTCTATAGAGATAATTTCGCCCAAACATTCCAACTGCTCATCAATCATATTCTTAATATCGATGAGTTTTCGCCGCCGTTTATCCTCTTGTGACGGATAATTTAGCATAAATTTATCTACCGACTTGTCAACTGCCGTCAGACCGCCAGCAATAGCTTTGCATATCGTAACATTATCATTATCCATTGTTTGCCTCCCCTCTTAGATAATTAATTGCTTCTTTCACGTTGTAGTTATGCTCATGTAAAGCGTAAATAAAACGCATCCCTCTGTGATTCCAATGCCATGTTTCTTTAGTACTCTGCGGGCGTTTTACTGATTACAAAAGGTCAGTTTTGAAGTGCAAAACGCCATAAGAAAATTAAGAAAAGTTGAATATATTCAGATGATATTATGCCTTAATTAAGAATAAAAGAATAACTTTGCACAGCGAAAAGAATAAGAACAAAAGATAAAGCAAAAGCTATGAAATCGTATTATTTTGTTTTCAACAATGGAGAACTGCTGCTCGAGCGATGCAACGACAAGGGTTACAATATACCTTGCCAAGCAATGACACCTACAGAAACAAAGCCATGGACAAACATCTTAGAGGTTGGAGAAATAAATGGCATTAGCGTGAAATGCTACAAGACAGAGAATACGACATACGACACTGAGAGATATGAAACCTGTCCGCTAAGACAAAGCTACTATAAACTAGAGCAAGACCTCTACCTTATGGCGGGCAAATGTGCAGAACTGATATATTGGGACGTCAACACCAAATACTGCGGAGTTTGCGGAGGACTGATGAAGCACCACACAAACATAAGCAAGCGATGCGAAGAATGTGGCAAAGAGGTGTGGCCACAATTAGCAACTGCCGTTATCGTACTGATAAGAAAAGACGACAAGATATTGCTTGTCAGGGCACTTAATTTCAAAAGAAACTTCTACGGATTAGTGGCAGGCTTTGTTGAAACTGGAGAGACGCTTGAAGAAGCAGTAATGCGTGAAGCAAAAGAAGAGACAGGGCTGATTATCAACAATATAAAATACTTTGGTTCACAACCGTGGCCATACCCTTGCGGACTTATGATTGGCTTTACTGCCGACTATGTAAGCGGAGAAATAAAGATACAGGAAGAGGAGTTGGCTAAAGCGGAATGGTTTGATAAAGACAACCTGCCTCCAATCCCAGAAAAACTATCAATTGCTAGAATGCTTATTGACAGTTGGCTTAAAGAAAAATAAAAGTTGTATTTAGTGAATCACTATCGCCTTCAGAAACATTAAGGCTTATAGACAATCGTATCTACAACATAAGCACCAGGTTCGTCGGGCACACCTATCGTTGCTCGGAAATGAAAACCATCTTTGTCTATATTTACAAAGTCCATATTGCCGAAAACAGACCTTTTCAAGATTGCAGCAGGTATGCTGTTCGCAAATTCATTCTTGTTAAAGTTATGTGAATATTGCTTGTCGCGACCTATAAAAACCGCTATGTTAATGATATTGTCGTAATATACATTCTCGACCTTTATGCCATCTTCGTTCAATGCAGACTTGCAAACCTTGTATTTCGAAGGATTAATTGTAGTGTAGATTCTGTATCGGGTATTATTATAATAAACGATTGTATCTCTTTTTATCAGTTGCCCTATGATTATTGGCTGAGCAACCTTTTCCTTGAAGAAGGCACTATCACTTTCAACCTTGCTCTTTACGAGATTTAGCATTTCTCCAGTGTTGTCTGTAAAACTGAACACATTGGCAGACAAACTACTAATATAATACTTATCTGGTGTGTTTCCGACAACAAATGTATCACCTATAATCTTGAAACTAACAGATTGACTTGTATTGTCAGGATAATGTATAGTATCCCCATCTATCTTAAAGACCACATCTTCGGTCAAGTCATCAACCCAAATACCTTGAAGCAACGACTTGGCCTCAAGATTCTCTTTAGGCATCACACTAACCTTTTCTTTTTGCTTCGTATTTGAACAACTTGAAACAAATAAAAGCAGAAACAAAACAATGTAGTAATTAATTTTCATCAATTATTCAAAAACTACCGCATCTTTTAGCAGACACGCTTTAAGGTCTTTTTCGCTAGTTATAACATCTTCACGAGAAATAGGCCACTCAATACCTAATTCCGGATCATTATACAATATACTTGCTTCACTTTGCGGAGCATACGCATTGTCACACTTATAAGTAAAAACAGCCTCCTCGCTCAGAACAAGGAAACCATGCGCAAAACCGCGCGGAATAAACATTTGACGACGATTTTCATCACTTAGTTCAACCATCACATGCTTACCGAACGTCGGACTACTTTTACGCAAGTCAACGGCAACATCAAGAACCCTACCTTTTATTACCCTTACAAGTTTTGCCTGGGAATTTTCACCTTTTTGATAATGCAAGCCACGCAAAACACCATAAGAAGATTTCGATTCATTATCTTGTACGAAATCTACATTACCTATATTTTCTTGAAAAGAAGATTTTTGCCATGACTCAAAGAAATAGCCTCTCGAATCATTAAACACTCGGGGTTCTATAATAAAGACACCTTCTATATCTGTCTTAATATATTTCATAACACACAATGTTTACACTTATATAGCACTGCAAAATTAATAATTATTATCTAAATTATGAAAGATTTATGAGAATATTGAGTTTATTATCTTCTTTTTATTTGCCAATATCATAAAAAACAATTAATTTTGCAATCGTGATTCAACTTAATAAACACATAGAAATACTTCTGCTGGACAACGATTGCGTTATTGTCCCTGGTCTTGGTGGATTCATGGCGCACCATGCGGAAGCTCGTTTTGATGACAGGGACTATTCTTTCCTGCCACCTTTGCGCATGATCGGCTTTAATCAGCATTTAAAGATTAACGATTCACTGTTAGCACAATCGTATATTGAAACATACGATATGAGCTACCCCGAAGCATTGAGACGCATTGAAAACGAAGTTGAAGAAATAAAGCAACATCTTCACAATGAAGGTTCATACGAACTAGAGGAAATAGGAATACTCACCACAAATGAGCATGGTGATTTGATATTTGAGCCGTTTGAGGCAGGAATACTCACACCTGAGCTCTATGGCCTTAGCGCTTTTGAGTTTAAACCATTCATTAAAGAGAGTTCATTTGTAACAGAAAATTCAACAATCGACATAACACCTGCTTATGAGTCAGGAAAAGATGCAATCGATTTTGTTGAAGACGACGATGAGGAAGAAGGTAAAGTAATCAAAATAAGAGTGGCATGGATTCGCAATGTAGCCGCAGCCGTAGCTGCCATTGTTGCATTCCTAATCTTTACATCACCGGTAACAAATAGTTCAAAAGATAATGTAATGCTTAGTAGTGTTATTATTCCTGAACTATTAAATAATGACATTAAAGTCACAGACATAAAATCAGTTGATTTCAAAACCGTCAACAACATAACTGATTCAACAACTAAGGAAAAGGAACTTGTTCACACTAAGAACATTGAGAACAAGGAAATTGTAAATGACAGCAATGATTTTTGCATAATATTGGCAAGCCACATAACAAAACGCAATGCAGAAAATTTTGTAAATGAACTTCATGAGAATGGGTATGAGCAGGCTTACACCTATATTAATAATAAAATTGTAAGAGTGGCTTATGGCAATTACAACACCATGCAAGATGCATACAATGCACTGGCAAAGATAAGAACCAATAAGAAATACAAACAGGCCTGGGTTTTAAAAAAGCGATGAAAAGAGTAAGATGCCCTAAATGTGATAATTACATCACATTTGATGAAACAAAATACGAACCAGGCCAATCGCT
Source organism: Prevotella sp. (assembly GCA_045602085.1). Taxonomy (GTDB): domain Bacteria; phylum Bacteroidota; class Bacteroidia; order Bacteroidales; family Bacteroidaceae; genus Prevotella. The sequence goes on from JAZSAV010000035.1 coordinate 32,169, forward strand.
TGTATTTGAATGTGGTGACTGTGGCAGACAATTCGGTATTAGAATCGGTGTTTCTAAACTTAGAGCCACCCAAAAAGAAGAGCAACTTGACGAGAATGCAAATGAAAAGGGGTGCGGTTCTATTGTTGTAATAGAAAACGTGTTCCATTACAAGCAGGTTATTCCTCTTCAAATGGGCGACAACATTATAGGCCGCTACATGAAAGGAAGCAAAGCCAACACTCCTATTGAAACAAACGACCCTAGCATAGACATCTGCCATTGCGTTATAAACGTGAGCAGAGACAAGAAAGGCAATCTAAAATACATATTAAGAGACGGGCCAAGCTTCACAGGCACTTTCGTTGACAATGAAATATTAGGAGATCGCGAGCGTAGAGTGATTGAAGACGGAGCTTTATTTACCATCGGAGCCACCAGCATAATACTTCGTTCGTCTGACAACGAAAACTCATAGAACATTGTTCATTTGTAGCAAAATCGACAAACAAACATAACAAAATATCACAAAACGACAACAATCTCTGTCAAAATGTGATATTTTTTCTTATATATATATGTATGTAATTATTTTTTTGTAATTTTGCAAAATATATCAAAGTAAAATAATTAATAATAACACAAGAAACTAATAAATGAAACCAACGGCAATATTGCTTCTGCACTGTCCTGACCAAACAGGTATTATTACAGAAGTAACCAAGTTTATTACCGACAACCAAGGAAATATCGTATATCTGGACCAATACGTAGATAGACAAGACGGAATGTTTTTTATGCGCATAGAATGGGAACTGGATTCATTCCTCATTCCACGCGAGAAAATCAAGGAATATATAGACACGCTTTATGCTCAGAGATATCAGATGCAATGCTATCTCTATTTTAACGACGAGAAGCCAAGAATGGCCATCTTCGTCAGCAAAATGAGTCATTGCCTTTATGATTTGTTGGCAAGGTATAGAGCTGGAGAATGGGAAGTTGACATCCCATGCATCGTGAGCAATCATGAAGACCTGCGCTATGTTGCCGAGCAATTCGACATTCCTTATTATGTTTGGTCAATAAATAAAGACCATTCTAATAAAGCCGAGGTTGAGGCAGCCGAAATGGAACTGCTAAAGAAAGAAGGGGTGACGAGTATCGTTCTTGCACGCTACATGCAAATAATAAGCGACGATATGATAAAGGCATATCCAAACAAGATTATCAACATACACCATTCTTTCCTACCTGCATTCGTCGGAGCCAAACCATACCATCAGGCATGGCAGCGTGGTGTGAAAATAATTGGCGCAACAAGCCATTATGTTACAGCCGAACTTGATGCTGGTCCTATCATTGAGCAGGATGTGGTTCGCATAAGTCATAAGGACACACCTGAAAGCCTTGTGCTTAAAGGTCGCGATTTGGAAAAAATCGTATTGTCAAGAGCCGTAACAAAGCACATTGAGCGCAAGATTCTGACTTACCATAACAAGACTATCATTTTCAGTTAAATGAACATAGCAATAGTAAAATACAACGCTGGCAACATCTATTCTGTTGTAAATGCACTAAAAAGGCTTGGAATAGAACCTTTGCTTACTGATGATGCAGAACTTTTGGCAACGGCGGACAAGGTGCTTTTCCCTGGACAGGGGGAAGCGAGCGGTGCTATGTCGTATCTGAAAGAGAGAAGACTTGACGAAGTAATAAAGAATCTTAAGCAGCCTGTTCTCGGCATATGCGTGGGACAACAATTGCTATGCAAACATTCTGAGGAAGGCAACACCGATTGCATTGGCATATTTGATGCTGAAGTAAAGCGTTTCTGCCCTACCCGTCATGAAGACAAGGTGCCAGCAATGGGTTGGAATGCATTATACAACACAAAATCGCCACTGTTCAAGGGATTCGCAGACAATGAGTTTGTGTATTTCGTTCATAGCTATTATGTACCCTTGTGCGATGCAACCATAGCAACAGCCGACTATATACTTCCTTATAGCGCCGCTTTATGCAAGGACAATTTCTATTCTACCCAATTCCACCCAGAGAAGAGCGGAAGCGTAGGTGAGCGAATACTTAAAAACTTTCTTGAGATATGATAGAACTGATTCCTGCAATAGATATAATTGACGGCAAATGCGTGCGACTTACAAAGGGTGATTACGACCAGAAAAAGGTTTATAATGACGATCCCGTTGAAGTGGCAAAGCAATTCGAGTCACTTGGTTTCAGACGTCTTCATGTAGTTGACCTTGACGGTGCCAAATCAAAACATATAGTAAACGTCGATGTCCTGAAGGCAATAACATCAGCGACTAATCTGATTGTAGATTTCGGTGGAGGAATCAAGACTGACAACGACATAGAATTGGCTTTTGCAAATGGAGCATCATTAGTAACTATTGGCTCTATAGCTGTAACACAACCAGAACTGTTCGCTTCATGGTTAGAAAAATATGGAGCAGACAGGATAATACTTGGCGCTGACGTTAGAAACGGTAAGATATCAATAAACGGTTGGAAAGAAGATTCTGCAGAAGATTTACTTCCATTCCTGAAATATTATATCAACAAGGGAGTTGTCAACGTGCTATGCACAGAGATTTCAAAAGATGGCATGCTCGAAGGACCTGCAACAGAATTATATAAGGAAGTGATGGCAGAATATCCAAAACTCAACCTTATAGCAAGTGGCGGTATATCCAGCAATGAGGACATAAAGGAACTTAACAGATACGGAATACCTTCTGTAGTTTTCGGCAAGGCTATATATGAAGGCAAAATAGATATGAAAGAACTATGGGATTGGCAAAACGCATAATACCTTGTCTTGATGTAAAAGACGGAGAAACTGTAAAAGGAACCAACTTTATTAATCTGCGTAAAGCTGGCGACCCTGTGGAATTAGGCAAGGCTTACAGTAAAGCAGGAGCCGATGAATTGGTATTCCTTGATATTACAGCAAGTTATGAAGGCAGAAAAACCTTCACTGATATGGTTACTCGCGTAGCTGCAGAGATAAACATACCATTTACCGTTGGCGGTGGAATAAACGAACTTGCCGACGTAGAGAGACTTCTTTATGCAGGTGCAGATAAGGTCAGCATAAATAGTGCTGCCATCCGCAATCCAAATCTTATCGACCAGATAGCCAATCGATTTGGTTCGCAGGTATGTGTCTGTGCCATCGATGCACGATTAGAAGACAAGGAATGGTATTGCTACCTTAAGGGCGGACGAGACAAAACAGAAATAAAGCTCTTCGATTGGGCTTACGAAGCACAGGAACGAGGAGCCGGAGAGATTTTGTTTACCAGTATGAACCATGATGGAGTCAAAGAAGGATATGCAAACGAGGCCTTGGCTGTATTGGCAGACAAGTTGTCAATACCAATCATAGCAAGCGGAGGAGCCGGTTGTAAAGAACATTTTTATGATGCCTTCGCCATTGGCAAAGCTGATGCTGCCCTGGCTGCAAGCGTCTTCCATTTTGGCGAGATACCTGTTCCTGAACTTAAAGAATATTTACACAACAGAGGAATTAACGTACGTTTATAAATAAATAATATGAAGATTGATTTTGAAAAATGTGGCGGTTTAGTACCTGCCATCATTCAGGATGCTACAACAAAAAATGTCCTAATGTTAGGATACATGAACGAGGAGGCATACAACAAGACTATAGAGACCCAAAAGGTTACATTCTATAGCCGCAGTCGCCAGTGTCTTTGGACAAAAGGAGAGACTTCTGGCAACTACCTTAACCTTGTAAGCATGGCTATTGATTGCGACAACGACACACTTCTTGTTAAGGTCAACCCTGTCGGTCCTACATGTCATACAGGTACAGACACATGCTGGGGCGAGAAAAACGATGTAAATCCCCTACTCTTCCTTACTTACATTCAGGACTTTATAGAGAAAAGACACAGAGAAATGCCAGAAGGCAGTTATACAACATCACTTTTCAAGGATGGTATAAACAGAATGGCTCAGAAAGTTGGCGAGGAAGCACTTGAAGCTGTTATCGAGGCAACCAACGGAACAAACGAGCGTCTTGTCTATGAAGGTGCTGACATGCTCTACCACCTTGTGGTATTGCTTACAAGCAAGGGACTCCGCATCGAAGACCTTGCAAAGGAACTGCAAGTACGCCATGACCCAAATTGGCAAAAACATTAATATCTTTATTATATGCTTATAGATTACAAGAAAGTTAATATTTATCAGCAAGAAGGCAACAAGATACTTTCTGACGTTGACTTTCATGCAGAAGAAGGCGAATTTATCTATATAATAGGTAAGGTTGGCACAGGCAAAAGTACTTTTCTGAAGACTCTATACCTTGAATTAGATATAGATGAGGCAGAAAACGCCATTGTCTTTGATGAAGACATCTGTAATCTCAAGCGTAAGCACATTCCATCCCTTAGAAAACAAATGGGAGTGATATTCCAGGATTTCCAACTTCTTACAGACAGAACCGTCAAGAAGAACATGGAATTTGTGCTAAGGGCAACCGGTTGGAAATCAAAAGAAGATATCTACAAACGCACAGAAGAGGTATTATGTGAGGTCGGAATGCTTGATAAGGCAGAAAAGATGCCTCACGAGCTGTCAGGAGGCGAACAACAGAGAGTAGCTATTGCTCGCGCGATACTAAACAATCCGAAACTGATTATTGCAGACGAGCCTACCGGCAACCTTGATCCCGATACAGCAGCAAGCATCATAGAACTGCTTCGCCATATCACTCAAACTGGCGCAGCTGTCATAATGACTACCCACAATGTGCAGATGATAGACAAATATCCTGGTATTGTTTATAGATGCATAGACGGTCATCTGGAAGATGTAACCAAAAACTACAATCGTCCAGAACCATCTGACGAAGAACCAACAAACAACTAACATAGAGTATAAATAAACAAAAATAAGAATTATGAAAGTAATGAAATTTGGAGGCACCTCTGTCGGTACTCCAGCACGCATGAAGGAAGTTACAAAACTTGTTACATCACCAAACGAACCTGTATTTCTGGTATTATCAGCAATGTCTGGTACAACAAATTCTCTTGTTGAGATTTCTGATTATCTGTACAAAAAAAATGCTGACGGAGCTAACGAAGTTATCAATATTCTCGAACAGAAATACATGAAGCATGTAGAAGAACTGTATTCAACCGAGGAATATAAAGAAATTACACGCAACTTCCTTATCAGCGAATTCAATTACCTACGTTCATTCACAAAAGAACTCTTTACCAGCTTTGAAGAGAAAAGCATCATCGCTCAAGGTGAAATGATGTCAACCAATATGGTAGCCAACTACATGAAGGAGCAAGGCATAAACGCAGTTCTCCTGAATGCCCTTGACTTTATGCGCACAGATAAGAATTCAGAACCAGACCCTTCGTATATAAAAGAGAAACTGACAAAGATTCTTGAAGAGAACAAGGGGGCACAGGTTTATATCACTCAAGGATTCATCTGCCGTAATGCTTATGGCGAGATTGACAACCTGCAGCGTGGAGGAAGTGACTACACGGCATCATTAATCGGTGCTGCCATAAATGCAGATGAAATTCAGATCTGGACAGACATCGATGGTATGCATAACAACGACCCACGAATTGTTGACAAGACAGAACCTGTTCATCAATTGCATTTTGAAGAAGCTGCCGAGTTGGCATACTTCGGAGCAAAGATTCTGCACCCTACATGCGTTCAGCCTGCCAAATATGCAGGTATTCCTGTACGCCTGCTGAATACAATGGACCCATCTGCAGAAGGAACAACCATCAGTACACGTACCGAATATGGCAAAATCAAGGCTGTTGCTGCAAAGGACAACATCATCGCCATAAAAATCAAGTCAAGCCGCATGCTTCTGGCAACAGGTTTCTTGCGTAAGGTGTTCGAGATATTCGAAAGCTATCAAACACCTATCGACATGATTTGTACATCAGAGGTCGGCATTTCCATGTCTATCGACAACTCTTCACACTTAGGCGAAATTGTTGACGAGCTGAAGAAATATGGTACAGTAACAGTTGACACCGGCATGTGTATCATCTGTGTAGTTGGTGACCTCGATTGGTCAAACATTGGTTTTGAAACACAGGTACTGGAGGCATTGAAGAACATTCCTGTAAGAATGATTTCTTATGGCGGTAGCAACTACAACATCTCATTCCTTATCAAGGAAGAAGACAAGCGTCGTGCTTTGCAAAGTCTCAGTGACACCTTATTTAAATAATCATATATGAAAGGGATTTTTCCTATAAAGAGTTTCGAATCGGTAGTTACTCCATTTTATTACTACGATGCCGAATTGTTGAGAGAAACCCTCAAGACAATAACATCTGAAGCTAATAAGTATGAGAACTTTACCGTTCACTATGCCATAAAAGCGAATGCCAATCCAAAGATATTGCGCATAATCAAGGAATCAGGACTTGGTGCCGATTGTGTCAGTGGCGGAGAAATCAGTGCTGCCGCTGATGCAGGTTTTCCAAACAATAAGATTGTTTATGCAGGCGTTGGCAAAAGCGATTGGGAAATAGAACTCGGATTGGACAAGGATATCTTCTGCTTCAATGTTGAAAGCATCGAAGAACTTGAGGTTATCAATGAAATAGCTGGTAAGAAGAATAAGGTTGCGCAAGTAGCCTTTAGAATAAATCCCAATGTCGGTGCACATACTCATGCCAACATAACCACAGGTCTTTCCGAAAACAAATTCGGAATAGCCATGGAGGACATGATAAAGGTTATAGAGATAGCATCTGAAATGCAGAATGTAAAGTTTGTAGGACTTCATTTTCATATTGGTTCTCAGATACTTGACCTTGGTGACTTCAAGGCTTTATGCAATAGAGTAAACGACCTGCAGGACGAACTGGAGCGTCATCATATTTGTCCGGAACACATTAACGTAGGAGGTGGTCTTGGCATTGACTATGCCCACCCAAACAGAGTTCCGATGGCAGACTTCACCAACTATTTCAATACGTTTGCAAAACATTTGAAGCTGAGAACAGGACAGAAGTTGCATTTCGAATTAGGCAGGGCTGTAGTGGCTCCATGCGGTTCGTTAATAACCAAGGTGCTATACGTTAAGAAGACTGCACATAAGCAGTTTGCCATTGTAGATGCCGGTATGACCGACCTGATACGTCCTGCACTCTATCAAGCATATCACAAGATTGAAAACATTTCAAGCGAAGATACTGCCGAGGCATACGATGTTGTAGGACCGATTTGTGAATCCAGCGATGTATTTGGCAAGCAGATTGACCTTAACAAGTGCGCACGTGGTCATTATATTGCCATCCGCTCTGCCGGTGCTTATGGCGAAATCATGGCATCTGGTTATAATTGCAGGAAACTCCCGTTGGGATATACAAGCGATGAATTAGCAAAATGAAAATAATGTCTGTATGACTATGGATATTGTGACAATAACAATATGCTGTAGCCTGTTGCTACTGGCAATTATATCACCGTTCTGTAATGGTTTGTTCAGAAAACCACGACAGAAAACAAAGATTGGCGACTTAAACAAGTTGCCATCTTTGTCTGTTGTAATAGCCGCCCACGATAGTGCCATAGAACTACAGAAGAATCTTCCGCTTATTCTTGAGCAAGAATATGATGGCGAGTTTGAAGTAGTTGTCGTAGATGAGGCATCAACCGACAACACGACAGATATCATCAAGTTGCTTAAATCAAAGTATCCTAATCTTTATTCAACCTTTATACCTTCAACCAGCCGTTATCTTAGCCGTAAGAAATTGGCTTTGACTATTGGCATGAAGGCAGCAAAGAACGAATGGGTAATCATTACCGATGCCAATTGCTATCCGACATCAAAGAATTGGCTATCGACAATGGCTTCAGGTTGTACCGATGACAAGGATTTGGTTATCGGATATGGCAATTACTCATACAGCACATCAGCCTTCCTTCGTTATGAACGGTTGAGAACCACATGTTATGCCCTATCTGCCGCCATGCGTGGTACTGCCTACAGGTGCAACACGTGCAATCTGGCCTTGCGCAAGAGTGTTTTCATGAACAACAATGGATTCTTGAAAAACCTCAAATACCTGAGAGGCGAATACGATTTCATAGTAAACGAATTTGCAAGCAAGAACAATACTGCCATTGTATTGAATCTGGATGCTACAATAAGACAGGAGATTGTATCAAGAAAGATGCGTATAGATAGTTTGACCTACTATTATGAGACACGCAAGCACCTGAAGCGCAGTTTCATGTACCGATTAATACAGTTTCTCGATTCTGCTTTGCTTCATATAAGTTACATGGCCATCATCCTATCAATAATATACGCCATACTTACAAGCAACACCCTCATGCTGTCAGTTAGCTTGTCAGCACTAATAATAACCCTGGCATTAAGATTATTGGTAGCTCGGAAGACAATAAAACACCTGAAAGAAGAGTTAAATATATGTATGATACCATTTTATGAGATATACTCATTGTGGTTTAACATATACTTAATGACCAGGCACAAGCTGTCAGACAAACACGATTTCATAAGGAAATAAAATTTGCTAAAGATATGATGAATAACGAGACACAGACCCAGTATCTGAAACTGCTTTCACGCTCATTTCCAACAATAGCAGATGCCAGCAAGGAGATAATAAACCTGAAGGCGATTCTTAACCTTCCGAAGGGTACTGAACACTTTCTTGCTGACATACATGGCGAAAGTGAAGCATTTCAGCATATTCTAAAAAATGCATCTGGTAATATCAAGCGAAAGGTGAACGAACTGTTCGGCAAGAGCATCAGCGAAGCAGAGAAGAAAGAACTTTGCATGCTCATATACTATCCCGAAAAGAAACTTCAGCTGATAAAGAGTTCCGGATGCGACATCGACAACTGGTATCACGTTACAATCCATCAACTTGTAAACGTCTGCAAGGATGTTTCCAGCAAATACACACGCTCGAAAGTACGCAAGAACCTGCCGAAAGATTTCAGTTATATTATCGAGGAGTTGCTCCACGAAAGGTCTGATGACTATAACAAAGGCGCCTATGTAAATGTTATTGTCGATACCATTATCACCACGGGACGTGCCGACGACTTCATTATAGCCTTGTGTAACGTAATACAAAGGCTGGCCATTGATACGCTCCACATTCTTGGTGACATCTATGACCGTGGCCATGGCGCCCATTATGTGATGGATACGCTCAGAGATTACCATTCTTGGGACATACAATGGGGCAACCATGACATTCTGTGGATGGGTGCTAGTGCTGGCAACAAGGCTTGCATCTGTAATGTATTGCGATTGTCGCTACGCTATGCCAACCTTGACACGCTCGAAGAATACGGTATCAACCTCGTACCTCTGGCTACCTTTGCCATGGAGGTATATGGCGACGACCCATGTGTGGAGTTCATACCAAAGCTGCAAGGCGGCGAGACAATGGACGAAAAGACTAAATTGCTTACAGCAAGGATGCATAAAGCAATATCTATCTTGCAGTTCAAGGAAGAGGCTCGCATATTCAACCGCAGAGAAGAATGGCAGATGACCGACCGCTGCATGCTCAATACCATCGACTATAACAGAGGTATATGTATAATCGACGGCAACGAATATCCTATGACCAGTTGCTCATTCCCTACAGTAGATGCCGAGAACCCTAATGAACTGACAGCAGAAGAGACAATATTGATGGACAAACTGCTACACTCTTTTGCCGTAAGCGAGCGACTGAGGAAGCATGTAAACGCCCTACTTAGCCATGGATGCATGTATGCCATATACAACAGCAACCTGCTTTTCCACGCTTCCATTCCTTTGAACGAAGACGGTACGCTGAAGGAAATAGCGCTTAACGATGACAAGAAATATAGCGGCAGGGAACTGATGCACCGCATAGGAATGATTATCCGTTCGGCATTCGAGCAGGATGCAACAGAAAAGGAAAGGGAATTTGCCAAAGACTATTTCCTCTATCTATGGTGCGGAAAGGATAGTCCCCTATTCGACAAGTCGAAAATGGCTACCTTCGAGAGATATTTCCTTACAGACAAAAGTATCTTCGTAGAAGAAAAGGGAGCATATTTCCGACTAAGAAACGATGAAGAGATATGCGACAAGATACTCGATGCTTTCGGTGTTGAAGGTGAAAACCGCCACATCATCAACGGCCACGTGCCGGTTCATGCCAGCAGAGGCGAGAATCCTATTAAGGCTAACGGAAAACTGATGGTCATAGACGGAGGATTCAGCGAACCGTATCATAAGGAAACAGGTATTGCCGGCTATACTCTTGTTTACCACTCTAAGGGTTTCGAACTTGTTCAGCATGAACCGTTTACAAATGCTGCAGAAGCAATAGCAACGGGTAGCGACATCAAGAGTCGAACACAGATTGTAGAAATGAGCGGCAGACGTCTGCTGGTAGCTGATACTGATAAAGGTCGCGAGATTAGGCAGCAGATAGAACAACTTCAATTGCTGCTATATGCCTATAGACATGGTATAATAAAGGAAAAAGAAAAGAGGGATTAAAATATTAAAGAGGGCAATTGCCCTCTTTAATTCTATATAAATTACTAAAGTCTATTACCTTCTTTAGGAAATACTACATTTGGCTTAAAGGTCTTAGCTTCTTCAAAATCTAAAAGAGCATAAGAAATAATAATACAAACATCACCTACTTGTACTTTTCTTGCTGCAGCTCCATTCAAACAAATACAACCAGAACCTCGCTCGCCCTTTATAATATATGTTTCAAATCTTTCTCCATTATTGTTGTTTACAACATGAACCTTTTCACCTGCAATCATACCTGCAGCATCCATCAAATCCTCATCTATGGTTATACTTCCCATATAATTTAGATTCGCTTCTGTAACAGTAACGCAATGCAATTTAGATTTTAAAACTTCAATCAACATTCTAATAATATTTTATATGATCAATTAATCTCACAGGCATCCTTCCACAGAATACCGTTATACAGCCTACAACAGATTTACTATCGTTCCAATTCTTAATTTCAACGAGAGTGTTACCATCAACTATAGAAAAATATTCAACATTTAAGCCTTCTATAGAATTTACCTGATTTACAACATAATCATGAGTCTCCTCTACTGTGTGTATCTTTGAATAATCAACACTAGACTTTAGTATTCTATAAATATTGGGGGCAATAGCACGTTCTTCAACGCTAAGGTGGGCATTCCTACTTGAAAAAGCCAATCCATCATCTTCTCTTACAATCGGACATTCAACAATATCCACTTTTATAGACAATCTTTTGACCATTTCCTTGACAACAGCAATCTGCTGCCAGTCTTTCTCACCGAAATATGAACGTGTTGGCTTAACAATATAGAATAACCTGCTTACAACTTGACAAACACCATTAAAATGCCCTGGCCTATAAGCTCCTTCCATCACTGTGGTTATAGGCGGATAATCAAAGTTTCTGGTATCGGGAGTTGGATATATCTCATCAACAGTAGGCGCAAAAACATAGTCAACCTTGCACTGCTCTAATAATGCACAATCAGCATCAAAAGTGCATGGGTAGTTTTTCAAATCGTTTTTATCATTAAATTGGGTTGGATTAACGAATATAGAAACAACAGTAACATCATTATCTACGACAGAGCGAACAACTAATGATGCATGCCCTTTATGCAATGCACCCATAGTAGGTACTAAACCTATTTTTTTACCATCCTTACGATAACAGAACAATTCATTTTGGAGTTCAGCTATCTTACGAATTACTTTCATCTTGATAAAGGTTTTATATAAATCACGTTTAAAAAACGGGATGCAAAATAACAACTTTTTTACCAAATAAGAAAAAAAATATGACAAAATATAACAAATAAAGTATCTTTTCCCCTAAAAAAGTCTTGATTTTACGGAAATGCCATTTTTTTTTACTACCTTTGCAACTAATAAATCAAAACATTCATGGCAAAGAAAATCCTATTTATTAATCAAGAGATGCTACCATTCGTTCCAGAAACAACTCTTGCAACTATGAGTAGAAGTATACCTCAAAATGTATTAGAAAAAGGGCATGAAGTTAGAACTTTTATGCCAAAATGGGGTAATATCAACGAACGTAAAGGACAATTACATGAGGTACAGCGTCTATCTGGTATGAATCTTATAATTAATGATACAGATCATCCCATGATTATTAAATGTGCATCTATTCCATCTACTAGAATACAGGTTTTTTTCATTGATAATGAAGACTACTTCTCAAAACGTCAAATGTGTATTGAAAATATAATAGAAGATGGTACAGACAATGGAGAACGTGCTATTTTTTATGCAAGAGGCGTATTAGAAACAGTAAAGAAACAAAGATGGAGTCCAGACATCATACATTGTCAAGGATGGCTGAGTTCACTAATTCCATATTTTGTTAAAAATACGTATAATGAAGAACCGTCATTCGCAAACACTAAGGTTGTGACTTCTTTATTTGACGAATTGCCGCAATTCTCAATAAACCAGGATTTCAAATCCAATTTATGTGCTTCTGAAGAGCTTAATCAGGACATTCAAAATTTAGAAGATATGATAAAACTTGCTATTGATTATTCTGATGGCATAATTGAGGCAACCGAAAATATCAATAAAGACATACTAGAATATGCGAAGGGAAAGGGTGTTCCGACATTGAATTTCCAGGATATCACAACACTAGATTTATATGATTCTTTCTATAAATCTATCGAATAATTTTTTACAACCATTAAGGTATTAGTTTGCAATGGATAGAATTAAACTTATAATATTATTTGCTTTTGCATCAATATTCTTAAGTTCTTGTGATGACAACACAGACACTATAGGCAATACGCTTACAGATGATACTGATAGATTTGAAATATATACAGATACATTTGAAGTGGAATCAAGGTCAATAATAATTGATTCTGTCTTGTCAAAGAGCAAATATAATTACTTAGGACATATAAAAGATTCTGAAACACAATCATACATTAAAAGCGAATATACAACACAATTCGCCATACTAGAATCATTCGACCAATCAAACCAATTCCCAGAAAAAGACAGCATTAGAAGTTTTAATGCTGCCGGAGAAATTATTGCAGATTCATGCATATTGCAGATTTACTTTTATTCTTCAATCGGTGATTCTCTGAATCCGATGAAATTATCTGTAAAAGAATTAAGCAAGCCCATTGAAGAAGATAAATTTTATTACACCAATTTTTCACCATTGAAAGAGGGCGCGATAAGAAATGACGGAAAGGGAATTAACAAAAGTAAAATATACACTGTTGTTGATTTAAATTTAAGTGATAGCGCACGTGCATTAATTGTCAACAAGAAAAATATGGAAAATATTTCCATATCACTAAATGACATATACTACGATAAAGAAGGGAAGAAATATGATAATTATGGTACCTATATTTTAAGAAAGTATTATGAGAATCCAAATTTCTTCAGTAATTCTTATAATTTCACACATAATGTATGCCCTGGTTTTTACATCGGGACAACAGATGGAATTGGTGTCATGTCTGAAGTATATTTAACAGAATTGTTGTTGTTTTATAAGTTTGAGAGTAATGACTCTATATATAATGGTTCAAAGTTATTCTCTGGAACAGAAGAAGTTATGCAGACAACAACTATTACAAACGATAAAAAATCAATAAAGGATTTGGCTGAAGATAATACATGCACATATCTAAAGACACCTGCTGGCATTCTAACAGAAATGGAACTTCCGGTTGACCTAATAAAGCAAGGACACGAGAATGACACTATTAGTTCAGCTAAAATTGTTTTAAACCATTACAACAAATCGAAAGGTGATATAATTCCAATCCCTCAAACGGTAATGTTGTTGCCTAAGGACAGTCTGTACTCATTCTTTGAGAACAAAAATTTGCCAGACAACATTACGTCATATCTTGCTAATTACAACAAGAGCCAATGTACTTACACATTCAACAATATATCAAACTTGCTCTCTAAGATGTATAACATCCAAAAAGCAGGTAAAATTACGGAGAATTGGAATAAAGTAGTTTTAGTTCCGGTATCTATAAGCTACAACACATCATCTTCATCTAACACAGTAACAAGTGTATCAAATGAGATGGCACTCAAAAGCGTTAAATTAGTTGGAGGAAGTACAAACAAAAATTCACCAATAAAAATCAGTGTGGTTTACAACAAATTTCAATATTAATAACATTAAGTAATACAGGAAATGGCAGACAATTATCTGGAAAAGAAATACGAAGAATATGAGAAACGTAAAGCTGCATTTCTTTTAAAATCAAAATATAAATTGCAAAAGAACAAACATATATTAAAAGATGTCAATAAATGATTATAGCCAGCGTTTGCTGGCTATAATCATTTATAAAAATTCAGTGAAACTTACCTGCTGCCAAATATCAAACTACCTACACGCACATTATTGCTTCCGTTATCGATTGCAATAAGATAATCATTACTCATACCCCATGAACAGATTGCGAAATAATCATCTTGTGGATAATAGTTTGACTTAATAAAGTTAAAGAAATCTTGCGCTAACTTGAACTCCTGTTTAATTTGATTATAATCATCTACATTGGAAGCCATCATCATAATACCACATATACGTACCGATTCAAAATCTGCAAAAGAACAATTCTCAAAAAGTTCTTTACATTCATTTATTTCAAAACCTGTTTTTGTTTCTTCTTCTGCAATATGAAGTTCTAACAACACATCAACAATCCTATTACACTTTCTTGACTGTTTATTAATTTCTTTTAAAAGGTGTATAGAATCAACCGATTCAATTAGTGATATATAAGGTATTATATATTTTACTTTATTTGTTTGCAGATGTCCAATGAAATGCCATTCGATATCTTTAGGAAGCGTATTATACTTTTTTGATAGTTCTTGAACATGACTCTCTGCAAAAACTCTTTGTCCACATTCATATGCTTCCAATATTGATTCTACCGGTTGGTATTTACTAACAGCAACAAGACTTACGTTATTGGGCAAAGTATTTCTAACCTTTAAAAGATTATCTTTTACACTATTGCTCATATTCTGGCTTATCATCTATTTCCTTCTTCTTATATTCAAAAACATCCATAATCTTTGTTTCAATAACAGAAGAGACTGCATAATCTATTAAAGTCCCTTTCATTACTGAAATAATATTATTAACTGCTTCAGAAAAAGAAGATGCATGAACTAAATAATTAGTACCCTTACGCTTTTCCTTTCCTGATTTTTCATCTATGGTTATAAAGTCTAATTTAGCCTTATACCATAAATCCGCATTTGAATCATCGCTAAAAAATATTTCAGAATAAGCTGATTTCTTTATGTCTTTAACCTCAAAAGCCCCTCTTATATATGAAGACATTTCTTCCGTAATACGTTCTTCAGCTTCAGAGAAACTTAAGGCATCGACAACATATAATTCTGTTACATTCTTTTGCGTTCCGTCATCTTGCATTTTTTCATAACGGATTTTACATTCAAACCAATTAGCTGTAATACTTCTCATGATAATATTAATATTTAATTCTATTCTTTTTGTACACCATGCTTAAGAAGAGCCTTCTTCTTTCGTTCGGTTATCTGATCTATTATTTCCGTTGCTAGTCTCTGACTCTTAAACTCATCCAATCCAGATTTTCCTGCAATTTCCACGCGCAATTTTACAAGTTCATTTACGGCAGATTGACTTCCAACGATAAAATTATTAACATTGGTTCCCATATTTGAACTGCTATATATTTGCGATAGAACCCTCTCTGCTTCTTTGGTGTATTGCTTTCTGAATATTTGTTCACACTTTTCTTGGTACTTCTTCATTTCTTCATTCTCTTGTGTTGTCAGAGAAGAAATGGTATCTGCAAAAGAATATTCAGAAATTGGGTCAAAAGTACTTTCCTCCAATTCATTAACTGTTTGCTCCACGTGTGGTTTAATGAATTCCATTTCATTGACCTTTGGAGAAAATTCATTATATACAAATAAGATCAATAAAAATGAAACTATAAAAACAAGACTATAATTTAATATCCGAGAAACCAATAGTCTCATTTTCAAATCATTCCTCATGCTATCAATACTAACATACCGTTTTTCCGGTTCTGCTTCAGTTGCTTTTCTTATAATAGATTTATATGCATAAGGAATATTCCTAATAGAAAATAAGTACTCAATAAACTTTCCTACAGAATATACATCAGATCTTGAATCTGCTTTATTTTCATTAAGCACTTCTGGTGCTACATAATTTGTCTGTCCAGAATAAAATAATGATTGATTGGGCAAATTCAAATAATATGACCCATGCGACATTAACAAAGGGGACAGTTCACCTTTTCTTACAAATATGTTTGAAGGAGAGATGCATATATGATATATACCTTGAGAATTAAGTAAAGACAAAAAAGAAAGCAAGTCAAAAATGAATGACTCTATAAACTTGTTGTTTGCAGAAATATTTGGATTTTCATTATATAGTTGTTCTATAGAAACAAAATTACCTTGTTCTACTGTTAACATATCTGCCCCACAATCAAAAGTACCTCTAACAAAATGTACTTGATGTTCATCGTTTATTGATGAGTTTGCATTACACTCTAATTCTATGTCCTTATTAAAAAGAATATCATCGACCAAGGTGTCATGTAAGTTAATTACATTTATAAATTTCTTATCAGCTTGCCTTTTATATAAAATACCTATGGGCAAATGTCCAAATCGCATTTCTCCACCTTCGCATTTATTAATTAATTCATCGTATTTCATATATGACAAACTTAAAATTTACAGCACAAAGTTACTGCATTTTCATTAAATAAAGTTCTTTTAATCCAAAAAATTGTGTTAATGAATGGGATTTCTCAATTAATAATATTAACTTTGCAGAATAATAAACAAATTAATTATCACATGCCTAATATATCAGTTCGTGGAATAGAGATGCCAGAGTCACCTATTAGGAAATTGGCGCCTTTAGCCACTGCCGCAAAAAATCGAGGTATAAAAGTTTACCATCTTAATATTGGCCAACCTGATTTACCCACACCCGAAGAAGGTTTGGAAGCTTTAAAGCATATTGACCGACAGATATTAGAATATTCACCTTCTCAAGGTTATTTAAGTTATCGAGAGAAATTAGTTGACTATTATAAGAAATATGACATTAATGTCGAAGCTGATGATATTATCATTACCTCTGGAGGTAGCGAAGCTGTATTGTTTGCATTTTTAGCATGCCTTAATCCTGGTGATGAAATCATTGTTCCTGAACCAGCATATGCAAATTACATGGCTTTTGCAATTTCTGCAGGTGCAAAAATCAAGACCATTGCAACAACCATAGAAGAAGGTTTTTCCTTGCCTAAAGTAGAAAAATTCGAGGAATTAATAAACAATCGCACTCGTGCGATTATGATATGTAATCCCAACAATCCTACAGGATATCTTTATACAAGAAGAGAAATGAACCAGATTCGCGATTTGGTCAAGAAATATGATTTATACCTTTTTTCTGACGAAGTTTATCGCGAATATATATATACAGGTTCTCCCTATATTAGTGCATGCCACCTTGAAGGTATAGAAGATAATGTTATTTTAATAGACTCTGTATCTAAAAGATATTCAGAGTGTGGCATAAGGATCGGAGCTCTTATTACAAAGAACCCCCAAGTTCGCAAAACTGTAATGAAGTTTTGCCAAGCAAGATTATCTCCTCCTTTAATTGGACAGATTGTTGCAGAAGCATCATTGAACGCTCCTGAGGAATACTATAGAGATGTTTACGATGAATATGTAGAAAGACGTAAGTGTCTAATTGACGGATTAAATAGAATACCAGGAGTTTACTCCCCTATTCCCATGGGTGCTTTCTATACTGTTGCCAAACTACCTGTTGATGACGCTGAAAGATTTTGTCGTTGGTGCTTAGAAGAGTTTGTATATGAAAATTCAACAATAATGATGGCACCTGCGTCCGGTTTCTACACTACGCCTGGCGCAGGAGTAAATCAAGTAAGAATTGCATATGTATTAAAGAAAGAAGAATTAAATAAAGCTTTAATTGTTCTTAGAAAAGCATTAGAAGCATACCCTGGTAGAAAAGGAGACGAGTTTTGACTCTATCATTATATATAGCAAAAAGGTTATATCATAATCAGGATGACAAGCGCAAAGTTAGTCGTCCTGCTATTAATATTGCATCAATCGGAGTTGCTATAGGTTTAGCTGTAATGATCATAACCATATCCGTTATCATGGGATTTAAAAATACCATACAAGACAAAGTTATCGGATTCGGCAGTCACATACAAATAATTAATTCACAATCATTACATGACATAAACCAATCTCCAATAGTCATAGACGATAGCATACATAATATTATAAAGAATATTAATGAGGTCAAACATATAGAGACTTACAGTATCACTTCTGGTATTTTAAAATCTGATAACGATTTCATAGGTATAACATTTAAAGGTGTTGGTCCTGATTACAACACAGAATTTCTTCAAAGCAACCTTAAAGATGGAGAAATACCAAATTTCAATGACACAATCTCACTTAACCAAATAGTTATATCACAAAACACGGCAAACAAGCTTCATCTTGCTATTAACGATAAGGTATATGCTTATTTCATTTCATCAAGCACCCCCAAAGTAAGAAGATTCACAATCAAAGGAATATATAAAACAAATCTAAGTCAATTTGACGAATCAATATGTTTTACTGACAAATACACAATAAACAAACTTAACAAATGGGAGGAAAATCAATGCACTGGTGTTGAAATAATTGCATGTGATTTAAAAAGCTTGGACAATTTAAATGACAAATTTCTAGCAACAATCAATAAGACTAAAGATAAAGAGGGGAACTTATTACGAACAACTACAATCCATGAAACCTACCCCCAGATTTTCACATGGTTAAAATTGCTAGATTTAAATGTATGGATTATTCTAGGACTTATGCTATGTGTTGCAGGTTTTACAATGATATCAGGACTACTAATCATTATATTAGAAAGAATACGAATGATTGGCATATTAAAAGCATTGGGAACTAGTGATAGAATTATAAGACATACATTCATGTGGTTTGCTACATTTATTATATTCAGAGGCCTGATTTTAGGTAATTTAATAGGTGTCAGTATTATACTGATTCAGAAACATACAGGATTAATACAGCTTGATCCTGCAAATTACTATGTAAGTACAGCACCTATGGAACTAAATATTATTAGTATCATAATATTAAATATTACAACACTATTTATTTGTATCTTTGTCCTAATTCTACCAAGTTTCATCGTTTCTCACATAAATCCAATAAAAACTATAAGGTATGAATAAAATACTGCACAGTTTATTTTGAAATGTGCAGAAAATAAATTATCTTTGCACAAAATTTTATTATTTGTGCAATGAATAATTATAGTAGTTTTAACGCTTTCTTCGAGAAAAGCATTATAAACAATTGGGATGCAGATGCCCTTACAGACTACCAAGGTATTACTCTTCAATACCATGACGTAGCAAGAAAAATTGAAAAGCTCCATATTTTATTTGAAAATAGCGGAATTGTCAAAGGCGACAAGATTGCTATTTGTGGTCGTAACAGTGCCCATTGGGCTGTAGCATTTACTGCAACCCTCACCTATGGTGCTATCGCCGTTCCCATCCTTCATGAATTCAATGCCGAACAAGTGCATAATATCGTAAACCATAGCGAGTCTAAGTTGCTGTTCGTTGGCGATGTTGTTGTAAAGACTATCTCTCCCGACGAAATGCCGGACCTTGAAGGCATCATCAACCTGCCAGACTTCTCAATATTGGTTTCACGCTCTGAGAAGCTTACATATGCACGTGAACATCTCAACGAGCTCTTCGGAAAGAAATTCCCGAAGGCATTCAGACAGGAGCATGTAAACTATCATAAGGACGAACCTGAAGAATTGGCTCTTATCAACTACACTAGCGGTACCACAGGTTTCTCAAAAGGTGTAATGCTGCCTTATCGTGCCCTATGGGGCAATCTCGACTTTATCCTCGAGATGCTTCACGACAAGGTGCACAAAGGCGACAATACATTGAGCATTCTTCCAATGGCACACATGTATGGCCTTGCTGTTGAATTTATCTTCCCGTTTGCTAAAGGATGCCATCTGTTCTTCCTTAACCGCCTGCCAAGTCCAGCTATCATCGCTCAGGCATTCACGGACATCAAGCCGGCAATCGTCATATCAGTTCCTCTTATCATCGATAAGATAATAAGAAAGAAGGTATTCCCGAAGATTCAGACCAAGCTGATGTCACTGCTTCTCAGCACTCCGGTCATCAACAAGCGCATACGCCAGAAGATCTGCGACCAGGTTTATCAGGTATTTGGCGGCAAGGCATACGAGATTGTTGTCGGTGGTGCAGCACTAAATCAGGAGGTTGAGCAGTTCCTTAAGAGTATCGACTTCCCTATCACAGTAGGCTATGGTGCCACTGAGTGCGCTCCTCTCATAACATTCAGTGACTACAAGGATTTCATCCCTGGCAGTTGCGGTGCTCCTGTAAAGCACATGGAAGTGAAAATCGACAGTTCCGACCCTGAGAATATCCCTGGCGAGATTCTCACACGCGGTATGAATGTCATGCTGGGATATTACAAGAATGAAGAGGCTACCAAGGAAGCTCTTGACGAAGAAGGTTGGTATCACACCGGCGACCTTGGAACGATGATGGCCGATGGTCATGTGTTCATCCGTGGTCGCAAGAAGAGCATGCTTCTTGGTGCCAACGGACAGAATGTATATCCAGAGGAAATAGAAGATAAACTCAACTCAATGGCTATGGTCAGCGAGAGCATCATTGTGCAGAAAGAAGACAAGTTCATCGCTCTTGTTCATCCTGACTATGACGAGGCAAAACTCATGGGCTTCGACAGCGACGACATAACTGGCATTATGGAGCAAAACCGCAATGAGCTAAACAATATCCTTCCTGCATACAGCAAGATTTCTGAAATCAGAATTCATGAGGAAGAGTTTGCCAAGACTCCAAAGAAGAGCATCAAGAGATATTTATACCAAAACATATAAATAAAATTTTCATGGAAAAAATACCAAGTTTCAATGCGATAATCGAGAAGTGCATCATTGACAATTGGGATTACGATGCATTGACTGACTTCAAGGGTGCAACACTCCAGTTTCATGATGTAGCAAGAAAGATCGAGAAGCTTCACATCATGTTCGAGAACAGCGGCATCGAACGTGGCGACAAGATTGCACTATGCGGACGCAATAGCGCTAACTGGGCAGTAGCCTTTCTTGCCACTCTCACCTATGGTGCCATTGCCGTACCTATTCTCCATGAATTTACACCCGACCAGATATACAACATTGTCAATCATAGCGAGTCGAAACTGTTGTTCGTGGGCGACATGGTTGCTCCAACCATAGATCCTCAGCAGATGCCTGACCTTGAAGGTATCATCAACATTCCTGACTATTCGCTCATGATTTCACGTACAGACAAGTTGACATACGCTCGTGAACATCTTAATGAAATATTCGGACATAAATATCCTAAGTATTTCCGCAAGGAGCATGTTCATTATTATCATGAGACCGACTGCAACGAACTGGCACTTATCAACTACACCAGCGGTACCACAGGTTTCTCTAAGGGTGTAATGCTGCCATACAGAGCCATATGGAGCAACTATAAGTTTGGTCAGACTGTTCTTGGTCATAAGCTTAAGCGTGGCGACAATGTAATATCTATTTTGCCGATGGCACACATGTACGGCATGTCATTCGAGTTCATCTTTGAATTCCTCACAGGCTGCCATGTCTTCTATCTCACTCGCGTACCGAGTCCTGCTATCATTGCTCAGGCATTCGCAGAGGTTAAGCCAGCCATCATCATTGCCGTTCCATTGGTCATAGAGAAAATCATACGAAAGAAGGTGTTCCCGAAGATACAGAACCACCGCATGCAACTGCTTCTCAAGATGCCTATCATCAACAAGAAGGTACAGCAGAAGATATGCGAACAGGTGGTAAAGGCATTCGGTGGCAATTTCTACGAGATTATCATCGGTGGAGCAGCGTTCAATCAAGAGATTGAAAAGTTCCTTAAGCTCATCGACTTCCCTTACACCGTCGGCTATGGTGCCACAGAGTGTGCTCCTATCATCACATATAGCGACTATCAGACATTCGTTCCTGGCAGTTGCGGTCGCGCGGTTATCAATATGGAGGTGAAAATAGACAGTCCGGACCCAGAGAATATCCCAGGTGAAATTCTTGCACGTGGTCTCAATGTCATGCTTGGCTACTACAAGAATGAAGAAGCAACAGCCAATACCTTAGACAAAAATGGTTGGTATCATACAGGCGACCTGGGTACAATGGATAGTGAAGGTAATGTATTCATTAAGGGACGCTCTAAGAACATGCTTCTCAGTAGCAATGGGCAGAACATCTACCCTGAGGAAATTGAAGACAAGCTTAATTCTATGGCGATGGTTATTGAGAGTATTGTTGTACAAAGAGACAGCAAATTGGTTGGACTTGTTTTCCCTGATTATGAAGAAGCCAAGAAACTCAACATGAGCAAGGAAGACTTGAAAGAAATCATGGAGCAAAATCGTCAGGAATTAAACAACATCCTTCCTGTATATTCTAAATTAACAGATATTGAATTACATGAAGAAGAATTCCAAAAGACCCCTAAAAAAAGTATTAAAAGGTATTTATACAAATAATACAACAATATTTAAACTGACTAAACACAATAACCCCCAGAAGTTAAAAAACTTCTGGGGGCATTTCTTTAAAACACTACAAATTAATATGACTCTTTAGAATTGGGGAAATCACAATTCTTTACATCCTCTACATAACGTCCTATTGCATCTGTCATTATTGAATTTAAATTTGCATAACGACGTAAGAATCTTGGACTAAAACCTTGAGTCATTCCCAGCATGTCAGAGACAACTAAGATTTGACCATCCGTTCCATTACCTGCTCCAATTCCAATTGTTGGTATAGAGATATCATATGTTACTTGGGCAGCCAACTTTGCAGGAACCTTTTCTAAGACAACAGCAAAACAACCAATATCAGCCAAAGCCTTTGCATCACTTATTAGTTTTGCAGCTTCTTCTTCCTCTTGAGCTCTAACTGCATAAGTACCAAACTTATTAATACTTTGAGGAGTCAAACCCAAATGTCCCATAACAGGTATTCCTGCATCTAGAATCCTCTTGATCGTGTCAATTATTTCTATGCCACCTTCTAATTTTAAAGCATCACAACCACTCTCCTTCATGATTCTGATTGCATTTTTTACGCCATCATGACTACCTATCTGATAGCTACCAAAAGGCATATCACATACAACCAAAGCTCTTTCTACAGCCCTAACCACTGACCGAGAATGATAAATCATCTGCTCAACCGTCATTGGCAATGTTGTAGAATTACCAGCCATTACATTAGAAGCAGAATCTCCTACGAGTATGGCATCAACACCAGCCTTATCAACAATACCTGCAGTAGTATAATCATAAGACGTAAGCATTGAGATTTTTTCTTTTTTTTCTTTCATCTCGATAAAACGGCGTGTTGTAACTTTCCGTTTATCGCTAACAAGATAACTAGACATATTTCTTATTTAAACAAATTATTTATAGTTAGACCCAAATAGTTGTCTATAACAATATCTGAATAATCATCAATGGTTTCTCTTCTATTAGTTGTCGAGAGCCCCACCACGGTCATTCCTGCATTTCTGCCCGACATCAAACCGTTAAAACTATCTTCAAAGACAATACATTCTTCAGCCAGAAATCCAAATCTGTTAGCAGCTTCGAGATAACAATCTGGTGCCGGTTTACTATTTACAAAATCTTCAGACGTGAGAACCGCATCAAACATATCTAAAAAATCAGGATGTGCTCTATACACATTTTCCATCTTTGCTCTATTACTGCTGGTAACCACCGCTGTTTTTATATTTTGCAAACGCGCATCAAGTACAAATGGAACAAAACCTTGGATATAATCATACGACATTCGTTGTTCAAAATCAGCCAAACGTTGAGAAACAACTTCTCTTTTATCCAATAGATTACCACTAAAATACTTATCATAAATCTCTACCAGAGTTTGCCCTTTGATTTTATTTTCAAGACCAGGTATCTCAGGGTGAAACTCAACACACTGATTTCTCCAAAAAATAGTATATTGAGGTTCTGTGTCAAAAACAACACCATCTAAATCAAATAAAGCAGCTTTAATTCTATTCATAGCATAACATTAAAAAATCCACTGATAATTCAGTGGATTAGCGCGGTGCGTACGGGACTCGAACCCGTGACCTCCTGCGTGACAGGCAGGCATTCTAACCAACTGAACTAACGCACCAATTAACAATCTAAAAATTTCAGCGGTGCGTACGGGACTCGAACCCGTGACCTCCTGCGTGACAGGCAGGCATTCTAACCAACTGAACTAACGCACCAATCTTTTCGATTGCGGGTGCAAAGGTAGCAATATTATTCGGAATATCAAAATATTTCCACTTATTTTTTGCAAAAAAATTGATACAAACAAGCATTTATATAATTATTACCATCAAACAACCAGTCCTTCATACATCCACCTAACTCAAATCCAACATTTGCAAACAATTTTTGAGAAGGAATATTATTAACATTTACGATTGCATACAATTGGTAGATATGCAAGACTCTATCTGCATACGATAGTAATTGTGTCATTGCATCACAAGCATAGCCTTTCCTTCGATACTCGTCTAAAACTACGATACCAACCTCTGCCCTATTATGACGTGGTTCAAAATTATATACATCTGCAATTCCTACAACATGGCCTTCTTCATTTTCTATTACGAATCTCACCTGACCATCTTTATAAATATCGTAAGAAGCATTTGACAGATAATCCAACAAGGCATATCTCGAATATGGAACATTAGTAACACCCACATTCCATATTTCCATATTATTTTCAATTAAATACAAAATGTCCAGATCTTCTGGTTCTAACGCTCTAAGTTTTGTTTTATATGTCATTTCAACACCTCATTATGTGTAATTATCAGCCCTGTCTTCTCACTATATGTTCCAAGACTTATATTCTGTCGTGGATTTAAAGACATTAATCCCAACATATCTTTAAAAGAATATGTATTTTTATCATAAACAACAATAATAGAATCCTTTTGAGAAAGTTCCAAAGCATTATGTCCCCTTTCCAAAAGCTCTTCATTAACCTCATAGTATAGAGAATTCAACCCTTTACGCTTTGCAATATGCTTACAACTATCTAACATTGTTTTTGTGCCTATAAAAACATAAGTCTTGTCAGTTGACATGATATGGGAGAAGCCAAGAGACTTTTTTATGTTCTCACTAATCATATTAACTAAAGCAATAAAAGCCCTAAAATAAATGGCAAATTTAATTGGCAAGGTTATATAAAATCTACGGTTTCCAAAATGTTTCCGAAAGAAAATCAGCATCGCTTGATAAAACACGTGGACATACTTAAATGAGCTCTTATGGGTGCTTTCTCCCTTGTAATGCAATATTGGCAATGGCATATACCAGTTCTCATATCCATTTTTCAGCATTCTATACGACAAGTCAATATCCTCACCATACATGAAATAATCTTCATCAAGAAGTCCCACGCTTTCTAATGTCTTGCGTCGCATAATACAACAAGCACCACTTACAATATCTATACGCGCAGGAGAATCCCAACTCAAATAGCCCATATAATACTTTCCAAAGACATGACTCTGGGGATATCTGGCACATAGTCCGGTCATCTTGTAAAATGCAGTTGACGGAGTGGGAACACCACGTCGAGACTCCTTGGCCAAAGTTCCATCAACATTATACATTTTCAGGCCCAATGCACCGATTTTATTATTGGAATCCATAAAATCCAACGCTTCTTTGATGGTATCCTCGCCAACAAAAGTATCAGGATTCAACAACATCACATACTCACCTACACATTGGCGAATTGCGATATTGTTTGCCTTTGCAAATCCTAAATTATGATTACATTCAATGAAATTGACTTTAGGGAACCTTGGTTTCAGATATTCAACTGAATTATCCGTAGAATGGTTGTCTGCAACGTATATTTCATAATCAATACCCCCTAATGTCCTTTCTATACTTTCAAGACACTGCTCAACAAAGTATTTAACATTAAAATTAACTATTATTATTGATAATTTCATGATTCCAAATCTCTTGTTTCGTAATAGCATTTATCTTTACTTGGATATATAAATATCATTGAAATCAGTAAAATAATAGAAAGATATCCAAATTCAACTGCAAGAAAACCATAATAAAGTATTGTATTTATTATCATGGGAATACCTAACATAATAATACGCAAGACACCCCATCTTAGCAAGGCATGCTGTTTCTTTGTTGCCAGTTTCCGTTCTACTGATTTAAATTTAAACAGACGTAAAGATAATGGAATTATTATGATTGTCATTAATTCCATAATATACTTTATTACGAAATCTACTTTTGACTCGACCAAGATAAATCCCGGCAACAACAACTCGCTCTCAAATACCAAAACGAGCAATAGTGTAACCAGAAGAATTAAAGAAAATAAATATTTTAATGTCCTTATTACTTTTTTCATATATTATTTACCTTCAAATGTTGTTCTATTAATGATTGAGCGTCCCAAAGTAACCTCATCAGTATATTCCAATTCATCTCCAATGGAAACGCCACGTGCTATGGTTGTCAGTTTCACTCCTGTACCTTCTAATTTTCGATAAATATAGAAGTTTGTCGTGTCTCCTTCCATTGTTGTGCTGAGTGCCAAGATAACCTCGCTGACATCTCCACTTTTTACCCTTTCCACTAAAGAATCTATTTCTATATCTGAAGGGCCAATACCATCCATGGGAGAAATGACACCACCCAACACATGATATACCCCGAAATATTGTTGTGTTGCTTCAATTGCCATTATATCTCTGATATTCTCAACAACACAAATAGTTCCTTTATCTCTTTTTGCACTTGCACATATAGGACAAACTTCATTGTCACTTATATTATGACAAATACGACAATAGACTACATTATTTCTTAAATCAGCAATTGATGCAGACAATAAATTTGCAAAAGAAACATCTTGCCGTAACATGTATAGAGCCAAGCGCAATGCTGTTTTTCTACCGATGCCGGGCAATCCTGACAAATGCTCTACAGCGTTTTCTAAAAGTTGAGAATGATACTTAGGTTCCATATTTAATTTACTAATTCACTTAATTCCATCCAACGCATAGTTTTTGCTTCTATCAGTTCTCTCAACTGCATGATTTTTAGCCCCTTTTCATTCAATTGAGATACCGTAAGGTTGCCACTACACATTTCATCCTCTAACTGCTTTAACTCTTTCTCCATCGAGTCTATTTCTGTTTCAAGCTGTTCATATTCATATTTTTCTTTAAATGACATTTTTTTTCTAACAGAACCATTGTCATGCAACGGTTTTGCCTTTTTTTCTTTAACAACTTTATTTTCTGTTTCGATTTGACTCGCCTCGAAATCTCTATACTGCGTATAGTTGCCGGGAAAATCTTTCACGATTCCATTGCCCTTAAAAACTAACAAATGATCAACTATCTTATCCATGAAATAACGATCATGACTAACTACTATTACACAACCAGGGAAATCTTGCAGATATTCTTCAAGTATCTGCAATGTTACAATATCCAAATCATTTGTAGGTTCGTCTAAAATAAGAAAATTAGGATTCTGCATCAAGACCTTGCAAAGATATAACTTCCTTCTCTCTCCCCCACTCAACTTATATACATAATTGTGCATTTGTTCTGGCGTAAACATAAAATGCTGCAAAAACTGAGATGCAGTCATCTGTTTTCCTTGACCATAACTTATATAATCCGCAACATCTGTTATTACCTCAATTACCTTCTTGTTATTATCTACGACCAATCCTTCTTGCGAAAAATATCCGAATCTAACTGTATCACCTACGACGATGCGTCCTTCATCCGGATGTAACAAACCTAAAAGCATTTTAACAAAAGTGGATTTTCCAGCACCGTTATCTCCTATAATTCCCATCTTTTCAAATCTTGAGAAATTATAATAGAAATCTTTCATGACAATACAATCATCTGACCATGATTTTGAAATGTATTGGCACTCGAAAATCTTTGAACCTATATAGACATTATTAGCTTTCAAACGGATTTGCCTATCTTCAATTTTTTGCTTGGCTATTTTTTCTAATTCATAGAATGCATTTTCACGATATTTAGCCTTATGCCCTCTTGCTTGTGGCATTCGCCTCATCCAATCTAACTCTTTACGATATAAATTGTTGGCTTTTTCTATTTCAGATCTTTGTGCATCAATTCTCTCTTGCCGTTTTTCTAAATAATATGCATAATTACCCCGATAAGTATAAATATGCTTGTTATCAAGTTCTAAAATAACATTACATACTCTATCGAGAAAGAATCTATCATGAGTAACCATTAATAAAGTTCGGTTACCCTTACTCAAATAACCTTCCAACCATTCAATCATCCTTAAGTCAAGATGGTTTGTTGGCTCATCCAATATTAGCAGGTCTGGTTCTGTTATAAGAACATTAGCCAATGCGACACGTTTTTGTTGCCCTCCAGACAATCTGCCAACTGGTTGTTCCAGATTAGAAATCTTCAGTTGGGTAAGAATCTGCTTTGCTTTAAGTATCAAATTGTCATCACCTTTATGGTTAAAGCACGCATCCAGAACCGAGTCTTCTTCATTGAATATTGGAGATTGCTCCAATATTGCCACACGAAGATCTCTTTTGAAAACAATACTACCAGAATCTGCGCTCTCCTTTCCAGTTATGATTGACAACAAAGTTGATTTTCCTGTTCCATTTTTTGCAATAAGCCCAACCCTTTGTCCTTCAGAAATACTAAAGGAAAGATTCTCGAACAAAGTAAGAGCACCAAAAGACTTTGCCAAATTTTGAACATCTAAATACGGAATGTCTCTAGCCATTATTATGTATTGTTTTATTTATATCATCGATATAATTTAAAACCTCATCTCTACCAGTTCTTGATTCTGATGATGTTACAAAATACTTTGGTAATTCTTCCCAAGTTTCACTTAGTTTTTTACAATATCCCGCAACATTGGCTTGTACTTTTGATTTTGTCAATTTATCTGCCTTCGTAAAGACTATCGTAAACGGCACTTGGCTTTCGCCGAGCCAATTTATAAATTCCAGATCAACATTCTGAGGTTCAAGTCTAACATCAATTAAGACAAATACATTTACCAGTTGTTCTCTCTGCAGAATGTATCCTCTAATCATTTGACTTAATTTATGTATTTCCGTCTTTGAGCGTTTAGCATATCCATAACCAGGCAAATCAACCAAGTACCATTCATCATTTATTATAAAATGATTTATTAGCATGGTTTTTCCTGGAGTTGCAGATGTTTTTGCTAATTTTTTATTACGACACAGCATATTGATAAGACTAGACTTACCCACATTTGATCGTCCGATAAAAGCATATTCGGGTTTATCATCATTAGGACACATTCCTACGTGTGGCGAACTTAATGTGAACTTAGCTGAAGTTATTTCCATAACCTTTGATTTAGTGTTGAGAAACTATAGCAAGATATGTGATTTCGTCTTGTGTATCATTATGCATAGCATGTCCATGCCCATTTGGACAATAATGTACTTCTCCTTTATTAACGATCTCTTCTTGGTCGTCATAAACGAAACGAGCTGTTCCATTTAATATATAAACAATTTCACTATTACCTTCATGAACATGAAAACCGCTTGAAGCTCCAGGCATCAAACGACTTAGCATAATCTTATTGTCTGAATCAATATAATTACGAGTCAGCAACTCTCCTATACCACCTTTGAAATTGGTTAGGGTTTCTTCATTTATTTTCTCAAAATCTACTATCATAATTCTTATCAATTACAAATCTTTTAGTAAAATATCATTAGATGACTTTAAATATTCCGCACGAATTTCCAAAACATTTTTCCATTTATCACAAAGATGTCGCCTAATAGGAAAATCTATTTTCCATCTACCTTTTGACTCAAGCCTGCCAATCATAACGCCTAATGTCAGATTCTCAGGATTCTCGTATGGCACAAATTGTGACGACTCCCCTTTTTCATCAGAAGAAATCTCAATAAGTAGTTTCGCTTCAATCAGTTCATATAGCAAATTATTAACTATCCTTATAGGAATACCTGTAATTTCTCTCAACTGCTGAGATGTATAAGGAGTATTCATGTTGTCAAACCTTTTGCATATTTGGCTCATTAAAATGGTTGACAATAGCAATTTGTATCTATGACTTAAATCCTCAGGTTGAGCATCATAGTCATAATAGTCAAGATTCTGATTAATATATGACAACTCTGCACCGAAAAGGCAAATTGTCCATGATATCTGCACCCAAAGCATAAATAATGGAAGAGCTGCAAAAGAACCATATATAGCATTATAACCACTTACCCACATTTGAGAATTTATATAAAAGAACTGCAACCATTGCATTGCCACGCCTGCCAATATTCCCGGAACTATGGCATTCTTCACCTTAACATGTGTATTTGGCATAAATACATATAGCAAGATGAACATTAGTGACATTATAATATATGGAAGCAAATCTATCAGAAATCTTACAAATGGAGCCAATAGTTCAAATTGCGGCATCTCATCAACCAAGGTAGCCATAAAAATAGAAATACCAGATGTAAGCACAATTATTATAGGAAAAAGCAGAAGCATTCCTAAATAATCAGTAAATGTTCTAAAAAAACTCCTTTGCTTTTTAACTTGCCAAACACCATTAAATGCACTTTCTATATTAGTAATAAGCATTAAAACAGTATAAAGCATAAAAACAAGGCCAATACCTAAAATAACACCACTTTTGGTATGTGCCAGATAGCTGTTAACAAAACCAATAATAACCTCTGCTGCTTGCGGTTGCGATTCAAACGTACTTCTAAACCATATTTCGATGTATTTGTTATATCCAAAACCTCTGGCAATAGCAAAGACAACAGCCATTATAGGCACTATTGCCAGTAATGTTGAATATGTTAAAGCAGAGGCGACGCTCATAACCTTTCTTGCTGTGAAAAATCTAATTGTAAGGATTAACTTCTTTACAATTTCAAGGAAAAGCATCTTTAATGGTGAAGCTTCTTTAATTAACCAAATATCTTTAACGAAGAATGTAACAAAACGCTTCATAATCTGCACACTTGATTTAACAAAAAGAAAGCACTGCTCCTATAAGCCGGGTTCTGTATCTTCTAAATTGACGATGTCTGCCATTTATCTAAATCACATGTCACCATATGACTTTAGCATTCTACCCTCCATCGGAATTAGTCGAGCGGGCAACTCTCAAACGATGGTTTACATGAACTTGCAGTTCCCGAGTGGCACAGCATGTCGATCACCCGACACCTGGTAGTCTCTTACACTACCTTCTCACCCTTACCTTATCGGCGGTCATTCTCTTCTGCCATACTCAATTGTTACCAACTGCTTCTATTTTCAGAAGCGGGATACCCTATACTGCCCGGACTTTCCTCTCGCATTATTACCATGCCAGCGGCAGACCAGAGCACTGCTTTCAAAATGCAAATTTACAGCAAAATGATGAAAAATCCAAATATTAATAGACTTTACTACTAAAAGTTAGTAAGAGTTAAACATTTGTGAAATTAATTTTATTCTAGTAAAATGCAGTTAATGACAAGATGAAAATTGTTAATTTGCTCCAATTTTACATGACAAAATGTCGCAATATCGGAAAATGGGTCTATTTTTGCGTTACAAAATCAATAATTATTTGTCTAATTTAAACAATAAGAATAATGATGAGTAAACATGTAAATTACGTTTTAACGGCTATTTGTCTTTCGGCAACAGTGTTTTCCGTAGCATCTTTTAATAGCGTTACTGCTTCTAACGCTCAACAACCAAAAATATCTGAACAAGTATCACGAAGCAGCCAACCCATTGACCTAACCTATGCAGCAGAAAAATCGTTGCCATCGGTAGTTCACATTAAGTTTGTCCAAAACAGCAAAATCAAAACGGTAGAAGTACAGAGGGACCCATTCAGTGACTTTTTTGATCCGTTCGGAAGTTTATTTGGAAGAGGAAATCAAAAACGACAGGTGCAAACACCTAAACGAACTGCGTCAGGTTCGGGTGTAATTATTTCAAAAGATGGTTATATCGTAACAAATAATCATGTAGTGGAAGGAGCAGACGAGCTTATTGTCACGTTAAATAACAATAAGGAATATTCCGCTCGCATTATTGGTACCGACAAGGCCACGGACCTTGCACTTATCAAGATTGACGGCGAATCACTTCCTGCAATAACTATAGCAAATTCTGATAAAATCAGAGTTGGCGAATGGGTACTTGCTGTCGGCAATCCTCTTGGGTTAAACAACACAGTAACGGCAGGTATCGTAAGTGCCAAAGCACGTTCCTTAGGTGCTAATGGTATCGAATCGTTTATTCAGACTGATGCAGCCATAAATCAGGGTAATTCCGGAGGTGCCCTTGTAAACAGCGAAGGCCAGCTCATTGGTATTAATGCCATGCTTTATTCGCAGACAGGCTCGTATAGCGGATACGGTTTTGCCATACCAACAGCCATAATGAATAAAGTTGTTGACGACCTCAAGAAATACGGGACTGTACAACGTGCTGTGATTGGCATATTAGGTGGTGATGTAAAAAAATATGTTGACAGTCAAAAAGATCAAGGAAAAGATATCGACCTGGGAACAATGGAAGGCATCTATGTGTCTAAAGCCATGGACTCAAGCGCTGCTGCAGAGGCTAACATACAAGAAGGAGATGTCATTATTAAAGTAGATGGCAATAAGGTTAGCAACATGGCAGAGCTTCAAGAAATCATTGCAAGAAAAAGACCGGGAGACAGCATCACATTAACATATCTAAGAAACAAGAAAGAGTATTCAAAATCCGTGACTCTAAAAAACGAGCAAGGAAATACAAATGTTATCAAACATGCTGACCTTGATATACTGGGAGCTAACTTCAGAAACATATCAGACATCCAGAAAAAACAACTGGCCATTAACAATGGCATTGAGGTTGTTAAAATTAATTCGGGCAAACTAAAAGACTCTGGAGTTAACAAAGGTCTTATCATACAAAAAATCAACGACCAGCCAATTAGTTCAATAGAAGATTTGCAACGTGTGGTAAAAGAGGCCTCTACAAGTTCTGAACCTGTTTTATATATTCAGGGCATCTATCCTTCTGGCAAAAAAGTTTATTTTGCTATCTCTCTGCAAGATTAAGAAGTAAATAAAACCTTAGATTTACACAACACCAAAATAATTAGGGTATTTAGTGAAATCTAAGGTTTTATTTGTTTGTTTAGATAAAATAGTTTAACTTTGCATCAAATTGCCATATCAACCATGAGACAATTAATAATCAACAAATCCATTACCCATCGAGAGTGTGATTCACTTGAAAGATATTTATCAGAGATTGGGAAAGAAGATTTACTTTCTGTAGATGAGGAAGTAGAAATTGTCAGGCAAATCAAGAAAGGCAACAAGAAAGCTTTAGAAAAACTTACAAAAGCAAACTTACGCTTTGTGGTTTCTGTTGCCAAACAATACCAAAATAACGGCATTTCCCTTTCAGACTTGATAAACGAAGGCAATATCGGATTACTAAAGGCTGCCGAACGTTTTGACGACACAAGAGGATTTAAGTTCATTACATATGCAGTATGGTGGATTAGGCAAAGTATATTATTGGCCATAGCTGAGCATAGCCGATTAATTAGGCGTCCACTAAACCAAGTTGGTATTGTATATAAAATCAATAAGGCCATTTATAAATTTGAACAAGAAAACGAACGCCAGCCTTCACTTGACGAATTGTCTGAACTACTTGACATGCCTCATGAAATCGTTGATAGCATTTTGCAATATAAAAACAAGTGCTTGTCAATGGATTCTCCGATTGTAGATGACGAGTCAAATTGTTTCATTGATTTTTTAGAAGATGAAAACAGCAAAACGACAGATTACTCTTTGATTGGCGAATCATTGAATACAGACGTGAATTATGTGCTTAATTCTTTGTCTGAACGGGAGCGATGTATAATCAAGGCTTCATTTGGCATCGGCGAACCGGAATTGACATTAGAAGAAATCGCAATAAAACATAATCTAACACGTGAAAGGGTTAGGCAAATAAAAGAAAAAGCTATTAGACGATTAAGAAACAACACATTAAATAAATCATTAAAACCATATTTAGGATAAAAATACTACATTATGAAATTATCAAGACTATTTCTTTTAACACTATTTACAATTGCAGGACTGTTTCAAACAGAGATTTCGGCAAAAGGGAAAATTGTACCGGAAATGTATATTTTTGGATTTTCGGCTTCATTCAAAGATTCTGTTGTATATTTTACCGAGATAAATAAAATTGATAGTGCATGGATTGATTCAAAGACCGGATTTCTTCTTGGACGTGACAATTATGCCTATCAATTAAAAAATTATTTAACACAGGATAAAAACAACCCTAACCGAACTTGTATTGTGATTTTTGATACAAAAAAGAAAAAGATAGAGAAGAAGTATTCAAAACTTAGAGCCATATATAACAACAGAAACAAATCTACATACGACGTTAAATATATAAACGCATCTGATTTCAAATTTCAGGTAATAGACATGAGTTACGAAGAAGCTTATAAAGAATAATTGGAACGATGCATAAGAGAAGTTACTTATTCAAAATTGCAGATTTTCACATTCGCTTAGACTATCGTCCTAATTCATATAATTATATTGAATTGTTACCTTCATTTCAATCATTCATTGCAAATGAAGATAACAATTCTCTTATTAATATAATATGTACCTTAACTGTTGACAATTCATTTACAAGAACCACAAACATTGCTCATATAAAAACAATTGACACAGGCAATGGCGACACTATTGTAAACTCTATTAATGATGCCGGATATCAATTCATTATCAAAAATTTAGCAGGCGAGATTTGCTGTATTTTAGAAACAGACGACAAGTTCAAATCGTGTAAATGCGGATTGTACGGCACTGAATCAATGAGACGATTCGGACTAAATGATGCACTTATGATGGGATTTGCATTTGCAGCCAGTCACCATAATACATTATTGATTCATGCTTCATGTATCAAATATAATAATAAAGCATATGCTTTCATCGCAAAAAGCGGAACTGGGAAATCCACACATTCATCACTATGGCTGAATCACATACCAGGCACAGAGCTTATTAACGACGACAACCCCATAATTAAAGTTGCCGATAATGGGGAAACATTTTTATACGGTTCACCATGGAGCGGAAAAACAACATGTTATAGAAACACAAAAGTTAAATTAGGTGCACTTGTCAACATACAACGTGACAAGGAAAACAGCATAACAAAATTAAATGCATTAGCAGCATTTTCAAAATTATTACCCGCTTGTTCTACCATGAAGTGGGATAAAATAATTTATAATAATATATGCGCCACAATAGGCCGATTAATAGAAACGACATCTGTATTCACATTAAATTGCTTGCCAAACAAAGAGGCTGCCGAACTATGTCAAAAGAACATATCCAACACACTATCATAGGAAAATCAAATAAAGAACTGATACCAGAACTTATAAGTTTGATTAATCAAGGCCATACGGTAACAATTGGCCTGAAAGGCAATAGCATGCGCCCGTTTCTTGAAGACAATAGAGACAAAGCCATTATTGATTCTGTTGATTCTATAAACATTGGTGATGTTGTTTTAGCCGAGGTTGCAAAAAACAAATATGTTGTTCACCGCATAGTAAATATAAATAATGACAGAATAACACTTCGAGGCGACGGCAACATACATACAGAAGAGTGCGCTAGAAGCAATATACATGGAAAAGTGATTGGATTTTACAGAAAAGGCAGGAAAACAATGGAAAGCACACAAAGTTTCAAATGGAAGTTATATTCATCTATATGGATGGGATTGCTGCCTATACGTCGTTACCTATTATACATAAATAGACAGATTGTCAAATACAAAAATATTTAATACAATATTTAAATGAGAAAGAGAAAAGGTTTTGTACTGCGCCAAGTCTGTGGCGAGAACATAATTATTAGCGAAGGCATTGAAAACATAGATTTTAGTAAATTAATTAGCATGAACAGCAGTTCAGCATATCTGTGGGAAGCCCTTGGTGACTCAGACTTTGATCATAATGATATTGCCAACTTGCTAATCAAGGAGTATGACATTGATATGGATACTGCAATTAAGGATGCCAAAATATTAATTGGCAAATGGTTAGACGCCCAGATAATAGAATAGTCAAAAGTACAAAAATAGCGCCATTTTATGCAATATTGACAGTACTTTTATTGTTTTTTAAGCAAAATGACAGATTTTCTGTTATTTTTTTAATAAAATGTTTTGTCAATCAAGAAAGTTAATATAACTTTGCAGCGCAAATTAAGAAAAGGAATAAAAACAACAATAAATTTAGTATTTTAAAGTAAAAAGATTATGAATGCAGCAAAAGTTGTAGAGGATCTGAAGAAAAGGTTTCCAAATGAGCCTGAATATATACAGGCTGTAAGTGAAGTTCTTCCTACTATTGAAGAAGAGTACAACAAACACCCTGAGTTTGAGCGCGTTAATCTTATCGAACGCCTTTGCATTCCAGACAGAATTATAAGTTTCCGAGTTACATGGGTTGACGATAAGGGCAATGTACAAACCAATATGGGTTATCGTGTTCAGCATAATAATGTGATTGGCCCATACAAAGGCGGTATCAGATTCCACAAATCTGTAAATTTAGGTATCCTCAAATTCTTGGCTTTCGAACAGACATTCAAGAATTCACTGACCACTCTTCCAATGGGTGGTGGCAAAGGTGGTTCTGATTTCAGCCCACGCGGCAAAAGCGATGCAGAGGTTATGCGTTTCTGCCAGGCTTTCATAAATGAATTGTATCGCCATATTGGTCCAGACGAAGACGTTCCAGCAGGAGATATCGGTGTGGGCGGCCGTGAAGTTGGCTATATGTTTGGTCAATACAAAAAATTAAGCCACCAGTTCACTGGAGTATTTACTGGTAAGGGCAGAGAATTTGGAGGTTCACTCATTAGACCAGAGGCAACAGGATATGGTAATGTTTATTTCTGCGTAGAAATGCTTAAGACAAGAAACATTAGCATTGAAGGCAAGAAAGTGCTGATTTCAGGTTCTGGTAATGTAGCACAATACGCTGCAGAGAAATGTATTCAGTTGGGTGCAACAGTTCTCACAATGTCAGACTCTGATGGTTATATATTCGATCCAGATGGCATTGACCGCCAGAAGCTTGACTACATCATGGAGTTAAAGAACATTGAGCGTGGCAGAATCAAAGAATATGTTGAGGAATATCCAAATGCCATATATCATGAAGGTCAGAAGCCATGGAGCGAGAAAGCAGACATCGCAATGCCATGTGCCACACAAAATGAGATCAACGGAGAAGCAGCACAGAAATTAGTTGACAACGGCGTATTCTGTGTTTCTGAGGGAGCAAACATGCCTTCTACTCCTGAAGCAATCCATATATTCCTTAGCAACAAGCTATTGTATGCTCCTGGCAAGGCATCTAACGCCGGTGGTGTATCTGTATCTGGTCTTGAAATGAGCCAGAACTCAGAAAGACTTTCTTGGAGTGCAGAGCAGGTTGATGAAATGTTGCACAACATCATGACCAATATACATGAAAATTGCGTTAAGTATGGCAAAGAAAGTGATGGCTATATCAATTATATGAAGGGCGCAAATGTATGTGGATTCATGAAAGTTGCCAAGGCCATGATGGCTCAGGGTATTGTATAATCAACCAACACATATTACCATAAAAGCGAAATAGATTTCCCAATCTACTTCCATTCCATTAGAGGATGTGCGATATTGCACATCCTCTATTCGTTTTTATCATATTTCAAAATTAGAGTTTCCAAGTCATACGTTTATGACACATAACCGGTACGGTTTTAAGGTAAAAGTGGCACGGTTATGAGGCAAAAGTGATGCAGTTTTGAAGTGGTTGTATAGGGTTAATAAATTCAATGGATTTTAGGATTCTAAAGAAAAAAGGAAGTGGACTCCGCTATCCGGACACCACTTCCTTTCTATGATTGCATGGATACAAGAACAGAGGTTACAATGCCCCTTTCATCTTGCCCCTACTCTATCTGAAAAACTTACTTAACGATAAACTTCTTGCCGTTAACGATGTACATGCCCTTAGCAAGACCCTTCAGAGACTCGCCAGCCTTGCGTACCTTGATGCCGTTGATTGAATAAACATCACCGTTCAGTACGTTTACATTGCTGTTGATGCCGTCGATGCCGGTGAGATTTTCGTCATACTCTACCAGCCAGCGTGGGTCACCAATCTGCTCCTTAGCTTGTTCTGAACCTGCATAGACGGTGAAATCGCCAGTTGCAGCATCCTTGAACCCTGGATTAGTTGTTACGAGTGTACCCATTACATTGCCCTGTACAAGTTGGCTTTCACTCAAATCAGTGTAAACGCCATCAACGAGTGTACCAACAGAGTTTGTTGTAACCTCATACTGTGGGTTCTTGTTGTCCTGACCCTGGTTGATTGTGGTCATGAAGTTAGCCTTACCGGTGTTTACAACAACATTGTTCT
>JAZSAV010000036.1:0-4749 GCA_045602085.1 Prevotella sp.
ATTCTGACGATTCTCTATTGCAGTCTTTATCATTTCACGCACAATCGGCCAAAGCTCATCCGTAAGGGCATCATCGTCTTCTGGGGTAAGATTAGTCTTACCACTTCGGATCATACCCATTTTCAAGTGATCTATAGACAGGTATGGATACTTATATTTCTCAAGCATACGCTGTGCAAGAAGCGTTTTACCCGTATGTGAAGCACCTGTTATCAGTATAACCATAAATTCCGATTTATCTGGCTGCAAAAGTACAAATTTCCTACGGCTGTTCCTTCAAAAGCTGTGTCAAACTTACTTTTCTTTTCAAAGATTAACCTTGTTGACTGCATCAATGTATCTGTTTTCAATACATAAGAACCAAATCCCGTTTTGACTTCGCGATGAACAACACCTTGAAACACGTTTCTAAGCTCATATTTCTTCTTTCCCTTTCTTCAATCATGGAACATGCCCCCACGAAGAACGAAAGGAGGGAAGAAAATGTGTGTGCCATCACTCAAAATTTTGAGGTTATGGAACATGAACAATCGGCGAAAAGTTGGCTTAAAAAGTGTAAATTCACTGTTAAAAAGTGTTTCGTGAGATTCGCCGAAAAATGCGTTTTAGAGCATCAAAAACGAACGATTTTTAAGCCTAAAATGTCGGGAACACAGGGCTGGATTTTGGCATATTTCGTTGTTTCGCTTATTCACTTAACGCTCTGTATATAATCTCATGACATTGTGAGGTTGCAATAATTCTTTATTACCCTTGCAACACGTCTGTAACATCCTATCTATACTTTTGCAGCGTCAACAGAGAGCAAACCATATCCTCGTTGACACAGAAGTATGAACAAAGAAAAAGCAGAAAGAATCATCAAGATTTACAATTGGGTGAGATTCATCATCTTTGTGTTGATCCTCACATTTATCGCCATTGGACTATCTAATGGATAATCAAGCCCTGCAAAGAACCTGTTAGAGTTATATGCAGGAGTTGAGGGTGAAGAAATGTAACGATATGTGTAATGTAAAATTAAAATACTGATATGAAAATGAAATTTATCATGGCAGGTCTTTTAGCCTGCATCGGTATCACTGCACAGGCGCAGGATACCAAAACAGAGGAGCCGAAAGGCAAAGCGATTGTACAAGTGTTTGGAAACTTCCACACAGGTTTTGGAGCAGAAAACGACGACCGAGGTTTCGAGTTAGAAAGAAGCTATTTGGGTTATGAGTATAAACTCGGAAAGGGATTGTCTGTTAAAGGCGTGATGGACATCGGCAAGTCGTCAGATGTAAGCGATTACCAACGCATAGCTTATATTAAGCATGCAATGATAACGTGGGAAACTGGTCATCTTGTTTTAAACAGCGGACTTATTTCGACAACACAATTCAAGTTTCAAGAACAGTTCTGGGGCTATCGCTACATCATGAAGTCTTTCCAAGACGAATACAAGTTTGGTAGTAGTGCCGATTTGGGTATCTCTGTAGCTTATAAGTTTGCAGACTGGATTTCAGCTGATGCAATTATCGTGAACGGCGAAGGTTATAAGAAGATTCAGATGAAAGATGGTCTGAACTATGGCTTAGGTGTGACACTTACACCGGTAAAGGGTTTCCAGATACGTCTGTATGGCGGTCTTAATGAAAGCGGTGAAAAGGGCGAGAAAGCTATCACGAACATGGCTGCATTTATGGGCTATAAGCATGAGAAGTTCACCATCGGAGCAGAGTACAACTACCAGATGAATGCATCACATAAGGAAGATGCCGACCAAAACGGTTATTCAGTCTTTGCCTCTGTCAATCTTCCCAAGAATGTCTCGTTATATGCACGATTCGATGATTTGTACTCAAAGAATGATTGGAACATAGCAAAGGATGAACCTGGTGCAATACTCGGTACACAGTTCAAACTCGGCAAGTATGTAAAGATTGCTCCTAATTTCAGGATGGCAATGCCTAAAGCCGATGGCGTAAAAAATAAATATTCGGCATACGTAAATTGTTACTTTGGTATCTAACAAACATTTAAATAATCTAACAAACATTTAAAATTAGTATCATTATGAAAAAGATTATCTCGTCAATTATGACATTGACAATTGCCATAACAATGGCATCGTGTGGCGGTAACGCCAAAAATGGTGTTCGTGAGGCTCAAGAACTTTCGGGAGCAGGTGCAACATTCCCTCTTCCTTTTTACAATGTGGTTTTTGAGAATTTTGCTCAGGTAAATGGTGATATAGTTGCGTACGGTGGTGTCGGCTCGGGCGGTGGCGTTCGCAACTTGCGCGACAAGGTCGTGGATTTTGCTGGCAGTGACGCTTTCCTCACCGATAAAGAGATGGCAGAAATGGCACCTGTTGTTCACGTCCCAACTTGTATGGGTGCCGTTGTTGTAGCCTATAATTTGGACGGCGTAAAGGAATTGAAACTTACAGGTGAGGTCGTTGCAGACATCTTCGCAGGCAAGATTAAGATGTGGAACGATGAGCGTCTGACCGCTCTTAATCCTAATGTGACGCTCCCTGCCGAGACCATCATTCCCGTATTCCGTTCTGATGGCTCAGGTACGACATTCATCTTCACCGACTATCTTACAAAAGTCAGTCCTATGTGGAAAGAAAAGTTCGGTGCCGGCAAGTCTGTGAACTTTCCTTCGGGACAGGCCGCCAAGGGCAATCCAGGTGTTGCAGGCGTCATCTCACAAACCAAAAACTCTATCGGTTATGTAGGTTCGGAGTACGCATTTGCACAGAAGATTCCCTATGCCATCATTCAGAACGCGAGAGGTGAATTTATTTTGCCGACAGCTGAATCTATTTCAGCAGCCGCAGCGGGCACAATTCCAGCCGACACCCGTACGTCAATCACCAATGCAGATGCTGCCGGTGCTTATCCTATCTCAACATTCACTTGGATGATTATATACAAGGAGCAGAACTACTCTGGCCGTAGCAAGGAGCAGGCTGAGGCTACACTCGATTTGTTGCAGTATGTTCTCTCTGATGAAGTACAGGACATCACCACGGAAGTTCACTACGCCCCGCTTCCAGCGAAGGCAAAAGAATTAAGTATGAAAAACCTGAAGGCCGTTACATACGACGGAGTTGCGATACTACAGTAAAGTACTGGATTAGTCTATGAATGATAAACTATACAGAATAATATTGTTTGTAGCAGCATTGATTATGCCGATAGTGTGCGGGGGCGTTGTTTACGCCCTCGTCACTGACGCATACGATGCTTTTGAACATTTCGGATTTCTGAACTTCCTTACCTCTTCGCAGTGGAGTTACACCGCAGGTAATGAACAATACGGAGCGTTGCCATTCATTACAGGCACACTGATGACAGCCTTGCTGGCTCTTGTCTTTTGCATTCCCTTTTCACTGCCCGTTGCACTTTTCGTGGGCGAGTATTTCAAGGGGACAAAGGTTGCATCGGTGTTAAGTACCGTAACCGACTTGTTGGCGGGTATTCCGTCAATTATATATGGACTGTGGGGCTTCTACACTTTACGGCCAATCCTTATGGCACTTAATATCTCGCCACAAGGTTCAGGCATACTGACCGCATCTCTTGTTTTGGCGATAATGATTATTCCTTACGTGGCGTCGCTTAGTGCCGAATTTATCAAGATGGTGCCAAACGACTTAAAAGAAGGAGCATATAGCCTGGGAGCGACCCGAGCCGAGGTGATAAGAAAAATCATTTTCCCTGTAGCCGGTTCTGGCATATTCTCTTCGTATGTATTGGCTATAGGCCGAGCGTTGGGTGAAACAATGACCGTTACAATGCTTATTGGAAATACCAATAATATCCCCAATTCCATACAATCTACGGGAAATTCTATGGCTTCAATCATTGCCAATCAGTTTGGTGAGGCAGACGATTTGCGCCTGTCATCTTTGATTGCCATAGGATTGGTATTGTTTATGATTACCGCTCTTATCAATATGATAGGTAAAATTATGATTAAACACGCAAGAATAGTCTGATTATGAATAGATTGAAAATAAAACATCGTTTGGCAAAAGACAAGTTGATGCTTTGGGGCATTTGCCTGTTGGCGGCACTTACTGCCGTTCCGTTGCTTGCCATTTTGGGAGAAGTATTGTTGCGTGGCTACCATCAACTCTCTTGGGCGTTCTTTACAGAGCCGACACCAACAGCGTACAAGGCAATGAAGGCTATCGAAGCGGGCGAACCCATACCCGGAGGTATAGCAAATGGTATAGTCGGAACAATGATTATGCTTGGCATGGCTGTAATTGTTGCCGTTCCGTTGGGCATTCTTTGTGGAGCATTTTTGGCAGAGAATAGTAAGAACCGATTTGCTCAATTTGTCAGTTATCTGACAGACCTTCTGCAAGGTACACCATCAGTAATCATCGGTATCATCACCTATATATGGGTGGTTGTTCCGATGAAAGGCTATTCGGCAATCGCAGGCAGCGTGGCACTCTGCATCATGATGGTTCCGCTTATCGTTCGTTCAACAGAAGAGACCCTGAAGATTCTTCCAGCATCACTCAAGGAGGCGGGATTGGCTCTCGGAGGCAACAAGGCTCGAGTGATGATGAGAGTGCAGCTGCCTGCTGCGTTCGGTGGTATCTTCACAGGCATACTACTTGCCGTTTCGCGAGTAATTGGAGAGACTGCACCGCTAATGTTCACAGCTCTTGGTTGTTCGCTTATCCGCTTCTCTGTTGATAAGCCCATCTCGGCAGTACCTCTGCTTATTTGGGAATTT
>JAZSAV010000037.1:0-159162 GCA_045602085.1 Prevotella sp.
TTTTTCTCCTTGCTTCCGTTCACGTAGAACAGCACCTTAAATGTACTTCGCATAATCCAATTCTTTTTGGTTACAAAATTAGTTATCAGCGAGTTGTACATTGTTATGCAGAATATGGCAGAGAGTAGAAATAAACTCCAACGACCTATAAACTTACCTCCCTATTGGGTAATGATTTGAAAACCGTTCGCACGCATTACCTTTCATTTCCTTGCACTTTTGCTTCGGCGCGGCTGTCCTCATAAGTCATTGAACACCAGTGCTGCCATCATTATTTTCCCTCATTCGTTAGATTTTTCCAGAGATAATGTTTATATTTGCATTTGCAATAATTAAAAACTACTTTTGTTTATGAGAAAATCAATGAAAATTCTGCTAGCCTGTCTGTTGGCATTCGCTTTCATGCAACCGTCTGCAGCAAAGAGAGACCCGGAAAAGGGAATGGGCGCATACCTGTTTACATTCTTCAACGACCCTACGCAT
Source organism: Prevotella sp. (assembly GCA_045602085.1). Lineage (GTDB taxonomy): Bacteria > Bacteroidota > Bacteroidia > Bacteroidales > Bacteroidaceae > Prevotella. Next base: position 484 of record JAZSAV010000037.1, read on the forward strand.
AGTCTGTATATGGCTATCAGTTACGACGGATATACCTTTACTGCCGTGAACGATGGCAAACCGGTAATTGGCGGTGACAGCATTGCTGCACAGCGAGGCATTCGCGATCCGCATATCTGTCGTGCCCCAAACGGATGGTTCTATATCGCCATGACCGACCTTCATGTGTTTGGAAAGCAGAAGGGATTGCGCGACACGCAGTGGGAACGCGACGACAAGTATGGATGGGGCAACAACCGCGGACTGGTGCTGATGAAGTCGAAGGACCTTATCCACTGGACGCATACCGAGGTGTTTGTCAATGAAGCATTCCCTGAGAACTTCGGTGAACTGGGCTGTGCTTGGGCTCCGCAGACAATTTGGGATCCGGCGGTGGGCAAGCCGATGGTGTATTTCACTATCCGTCAGAAACCGGGTGGCAGAACAAAGATGTATTACAGCTATGCCAACGAGGATTTCACGAAGTTGGAGACAGAACCTAAACTCCTGTTCGAATATCCCGACAATAAGATTCAGGTGCTTGATGCCGATATCTGCCAGATGCCCGACGGCCGCTATTTCATGACATACGTGGCACAGGAGAATCCCGGTGGAATAAAGTACATGATTTCAGACAAGATAAACTCATATAATGATTATCACCACGAGCAGATAGACACAGAGCGCAGAGGCTGTGAGGCTCCAAACACATGGAAGAGAATAGGGGAGAACAAATGGGTGATAATGTATGATGTGTATAGTGTCAAACCTCATAACTTCGGATTCGTGGAAACAACCGACTTCAAGACCTTCACGCCACTTGGCCGTTTTAATGAGGGAAAGATGAAAGCAACAAACTTCGAGAGTCCGAAGCACGGTTGCGTGATACAGATAACGAAGAAGGAGGCTCGCAGGTTGGAGAAGTATTGGAAGAAATAGGGGGAACCTCCCCCAACCCCTCCAAAGGAGGGGAGAATGGATGAGGGATTTTAAAAGGATTAAAGACTAGAAATTAAGGATTAAGGTTTGTTACCCAAGCATACGTCTGCACTCCTACACTCCTTCACTCCTATACTCCTAATAACTTCTTAACTTCAAAAAAATCAAAACTTAAAATCAATGAAAGATTTCAATTATAATGTTCAGACCGAAATAGTGTTCGGCGAACAGTCGGAAGAGCAAGTTGCCCAGTTGGTAAGAAACTACGGCGGCAGTAAGGTGCTGGTGCATTATGGCGGTCAGAGTGCTGTCCGTTCCGGTCTGCTGGACAAGGTGTGCCGTCTGCTGGCGGATGCAGGCATTCCCTATGTGCAGCTTGGCGGTGTAGTGCCTAATCCTCGATTGTCAAAGGTAAACGAAGGCATTGCGCTGTGTCGTGCCGAAGGCGTTGACTTCATCCTTGCCGTTGGCGGCGGCAGTGTCATCGATTCGTCTAAGGCCATTGCCTTAGGTGTGCCTTACGACGGTGATGTGTGGGATTTCTACGACCATGGCGGCAATCCCGAGAAAGTACTTCCTGTAGGAACAGTGCTTACTATCCCTGCAGCAGGCAGTGAGATGAGTTGGGGTTCTGTCATCACCAATGAAGAAGGCGATATAAAGACCGGATTCTCAAGCAATAAGTTGCGCCCGAAGTTCGCGATAATGAATCCTGTGCGCACATTCTCTTTGCCGCCATATCAGACAGCAGCAGGCGTTACAGATATTATGATGCACACCATGGAGCGTTATTTCACCCATGACGACGATATGACGTTGACCACAGAACTGGCAGAGGCTTTGCTCAGAACAATGAAAGATTGCGTCTTTGCCGTTCTCGACAATCCAGAAGACTATCGCAACCGCGCACAGATAATGTGGGGTGGCAGTCTGGCACACAACGGACTAACCGGTTGTGGAGTGGAGGAGGACTGGGCAACGCATCAGTTGGAACACGAACTGAGTGGCATGTTCGACGTTACCCACGGTGCCGGTTTGTCTGCCCTCTGGCCAAGTTGGGCGCGCTATGTATATAAGGAGAACGTAAGTCGCTTCGTGCGCTTTGCCGTCAATGTGATGGGCGTCACCAACGATTTCGCCGATCCCGAAGGCACAGCTCTTCGCGGTATATCAGCCGTTGAGGACTTCTATCGTGCCATCGGCATGCCTATCAATATCCCCGAACTGATAGGCAGAAAGGCAACAGACGAGGAAATCAGTGAGATGGCACGCAAGTGTACCCGCAACTACACCATAACCAAAGGTGCCCTCAAGGTGCTGAAGGCAGAGGATATGGTAAACATTTATAAGATGGCTAACTAATGCGGAGATAAAAGAAGATAGAAGAATGAAAAAGGAGATAGAGGACAATTGCCCTTTATCTCCTTTTTTTTATATCAACAAATCCTCCCCTTTGGGGAGGTTAGGAGAGGTTCTACTTACATAATCTAATCTCGCTGATGCGTGGTGTCTGTCTGTTCTGTTCTGGCATGATGGTTACAGTTGCCGGCGAGGTGATGTTCTCTGGCAATTCGATGATGGCCATGCCTTGGCGGTTGAGGCTGTGAGTGCCCAATTGCTTGTCGCCGATGCTTACGCTGAATCGCTCGCGGTCGCCAAATCCCTTTATGCGCAGAGTGCGTGCCCCGTCGGTCTTCATCTGATAACTGAATGCCTGACGTGTGCGTCGCCAGTGGATGCCGCCGTCGGCACCGTTCCAACTGTTCTGCTGAGAGAAGAAGTGATCGCTCTCCGACTGCTGCTCACCGCAATACACCTTGTCTGTGGTCTGCTGTTCCAGTTCCATGCGGGCCTTCTCTTCCGTTGCCAGACGCTGCTTCTGCTCGTTCCACTGTGCTTCAGAATAAAGAGGGAAATAAATCTGATAGCGACACTCGTAGAGTTCGTAGAACGGTTGCAGTGTCATGCCCTCAAACTGCGGCAGTGTCACACCGGTGAGACGGAAGTGCATTGGTCTGTTGGCAGGTTTAAGATGACTAAGTATTGTTGCAGAGTCGCCGATTATTGCCGGCATCTGGTTCAGCGGAATCTGAGGACCGTTGGCAATATGTCCGCCACGGCTGTCGTCAGCATACATTCCGTCCTGACGCTCCGTGCCAGTCTTTGCAGCCAGCACTATCGGACCGTAGAGGAACGAATATTGCGGTTTGCCGTCAGGTGTTGTTATGGCAGTGAGGTGCATTGGCATATCCACATGCAGGCGGTCGCCGTCCTGCCATTTGCGGCTAACCACCAAGTTGCCGCCCTCAGCCTTGGCAGTAACAGCTTCGCCGTTCACGCTAATCTTCATGTCGTTGCACCACCATGGTTGGCGAATCTTTACGGCAAACTTCTTCGCCTTCTTCAGCGACAGAGATATGTCGGTTGAAGGCTGTTGCGGGAAGCGGTTCTCCTGCTTCACTGTGATGTCGCCCCATGTCAGTGTTGACGGAATGAAGAGGTTCACGATGAGGTCGTTGCCCTCGTGAGCATATATCATCTCGCCGTAGCGTGCCGGATTCTCAATGCCCGTACCCACGCAGCACCACATGCTTGTCTGTGGCTGTGAATAAACGCGATAGTGGCCAGAGCGCATAGGGGTGAAATACACAAAACCGCCCTGCACAGGGTTAACAATCGATAGGATATGATTGTAAAGTGCACGCTCGTAGTAGTCTATATAGTCCTTGTCTGCCGATGTCTGATAAAGCATCTTCGTCAGTCGCAACATGTTGTAAGTATTACAGCTCTCTGGTCCCTGCTCACTTGCCAGCAGTCCGCTGAAGTCGTTTGTTGGATTGAAGTGCTCGCGCATTGAGTTTCCGCCGATGGAAACACTACGCTGTCCGATAACCACCTCCCAGAAGAAAGCGGCGGCACGGTCCCAGTCGGCACGTCCCTCAAGGTCGGCAATGCGCTTATATCCGATAACCTTCGGTATCTGTGTGTTCGCATGCTTGCCTGTTAGGTTGTCCTCACCCTTGAGCAGTGGTTGCAGCATCTGCTGGTCACTGAACTGATGTGCCAGTTTCAGATACTTCTTGTCGCCAGTTATCTCAGCCACATCGGCAAACGTCTCGTTCAGTCCTCCGTGTTCGCTGCGCAGCATCTGCTGTATCTGCTCGTCACTCAACTGGCTCACCTCCTTTATCATCCAGTCAGTAAGTTTCACAAGCATCAGCTTCGCATCCTCTCTGCCAGCAATCAGCCATGCGTCGCGCAGACCGGCATAAATCTTATGTATGTTATAGAGAGGCACCCATCCGCCATTGAGTCCGAACGACGAAGCATTGATTTTGCCCTCTGCTATCTCCTTCCAAATCTTGTTGCCGTTGCTCACACCGCCCAAGTAACCGTCGGTGCGTGCATCCTGACAGCGTTTCAGTTCGCTCAGGTAGTAGTCCATCCTGTGTCCTATCTCCTTGTTGCCAGTGGCCGCATACATATAAGCCAAAGCCGAGAGATAGTGTCCGCCGATATGTCCGTCGAGACCCGTATTCTCCCAGTTGGTGTAGTTGTCAGCCTTCGGTTTCAGTCCAGCCCCCTTCAGATACGGAGCAAGCAAGCGGTCGGCATTCAGTCCCATCAGATAGTTGATGTCAGCCTGTTGATAATCCAGGAATATGCTTTCTCCGAGTCTTATGTCCTTTATAGGAAAAGTCTCTATACGTTGTTGCAGTTGTGCCGAAGTGGTCATAGCACATGCTGCCAATGCTAAAACAGAAATAATTTTTTTCATGAAACAGATTTTTATGTAATGCAAAGAAACAGAAAAAAATGCAGAAAACCAAACATTGTTGTTTCTATAATTCACTAATGAAACAGAAATGTAAAAAAGTGTGACGAATATTATTATTTAAAATTATTATTTTTGTTTATCTTTGCAAACATCTATTTGCTGATATTAATAAGACTATATGAAAAAGATATTACTGTTTCTTTTGCTTGCTCCACTGATGGTGTTGCAAGCACAGAACCACAGACTTTGGTATGATAAACCAGCCACTCATTGGCTTGAGGCATTGCCTGTAGGCAATTCTTTGCTTGGAGCCATGGTTTATGGTGGAACCGAAACGGAGGTTATCCAATTGAATGAAGAGACATTCTGGTCGGGCAAACCTCATGACAATGACAGTCGTGAGTCTTTGAGACATCTTCAGGAAGTGCGTAGTCTGATATTCGAAGGACGAGAAAAAGAGGCACATACACTGATAGACAAGCATTTTGTTAAAGGACCTCATGGCATGCGTTTCTTGCCTATGGGTTATGTAAGGCTGAGTATGGGTCATAATGATGTCGCAGATTATGAGCGTGCTCTGAATCTCGGCACAGCCACGGCTACCACCTCATATATATATAAAGGTGTAAAATATGAACGTACGGTATTTGCCTCAATGGCAGACAGCGTGATAATTGTAAATATCAAGTCGGATAAGAAAGGCGAACTTGGTTTCTCGCTCTCTTATGATAGTCAGTTGGAGTATAAGGTAAGCACAACAGAAGATGGCCGTTACCCTAGGCTTATGGCTACAGTTAGTGGAGTAGGGCAAGAAGGCATCTCTGCTGGTTTGACGGCAGAGTGTTTCGTGGATGTTAAATCCGATGGTGATGTCTCCGTAACCGATAAGTCAATTGTCGTATCAGGTGCTACAGAAGCTACCCTTTATTTATCGGCAGCAACCAATTTCGTTAGTTATAACGATATAAGCGGTGTGGCAGAAACAAAGAACACACGTCGTCTGTCGCTTGCTGAGGCTATGAACTACAGCAAATTGCTGAAGCGTCATGTTGATATATACAAGAGTCAGTATGACCGTGTCACTCTGTCACTGCCCAAAACAGAGACATCAACCTTAACTACCGATAAGCGTCTTGAAACCTTTGCCTCAGGCAATGACCTTGACATGGTTTCGCTGATGATGCAGTACGGCAGATACCTGCTCATCTCTTCATCTCAGCCAGGCGGTCAGCCTGCCAACCTCCAAGGCGTATGGAATGACAAGCGCAATGCTCCATGGGATTCAAAATACACCATCAATATCAATGCAGAGATGAACTACTGGCCCGCATTGCCGGGCAACCTCATGGAAACACAGCAACCGCTCTTCTCGATGATTCGCGACCTAAGTAATACAGGGAAGAAGACAGCACAGCAGATGTATGGTTGTGGCGGATGGGTGGCTCATCACAATACTGACCTATGGCGAGTGGCAGGACCGATAGACGGAGCGACATGGGGAATGTTCCCTACTGGCGGTTCGTGGCTTACCACACATATCTGGCAGCACTATCTCTATACTGGCGACAAGAACTTTCTTGCCGACAACTACGATGTGCTGAAGGGTGCCGCCGACTTCCTGCTTGACTATATGCAGGTGCATCCGCAGTACGGTTGGCTGATGACCGTTCCAACGGTATCGCCAGAGCATGGTCCGCAAGGCAAGGGAACAACCGTTACCGCCGGTTCGACCATGGACAACCAGATTGTCTTCGACGTGCTGACACAGGCATTGCGGGCATCTGAGATACTCGGAAAGAACGACAAGGCATACGAAAACCGCCTGCGCAAGGCGCTCAACCAGTTGCCGCCAATGCAGATAGGTCGTCACGGTCAGTTGCAGGAATGGCTCATCGATGCCGATAATCCACGCGACGAGCACCGTCACATATCACATCTCTACGGACTTTATCCGTCAAACCAGATTTCGCCATATACCCATCCCGAACTTTTCACCGCCTCTGCCAACACATTGCGCCAGCGTGGCGACATGGCAACGGGCTGGAGTCTTGGTTGGAAGATAAACTTCTGGGCGCGAATGCTCGACGGCAACCATGCCTACAAGATTATAAAGAACATGCTCCATCTGCTGCCAGAAGACAGCAAGGCTGGTCAGTATCCTGAGGGCAGAACATATCCAAACCTCTTCGATGCCCATCCGCCGTTCCAGATAGATGGTAACTTCGGTTGCTCAGCAGGTGTCTGCGAGATGCTTGTCCAGAGTCACGACGGAGCTGTCCACCTGTTGCCTGCATTGCCAGACGACTGGCATCAGGGTGAGGTGAGCGGACTGCGCACCCGTGGCGGTTTTGAGGTAAGCATGAAATGGAAAGATGGCAACCTGCAATCAGCCGTTATCAAGTCTGACATCGGAGGCACACTCCGCTTGCGCTCGTATGTGGAGTTGAAGGGCAAAGGGCTTGTGTCAGCAAAAGGCAAGTGCGACAACATCCTATTGCAGTCAGCCGAAGTGAAGTCGCCGTTGCAGTCGTCCGAACTCAAGGACTTCAAGCATCTGCCTCTGCGCAAGGTTTATGAGTACGATATTGTGACTCAGGCGGGAAAGAGGTATGAGGTTTTGAGGTTATGATACAAATAGAAAAGTATGCGACACGTTATTTTATATAGCGTGTCGCATTTTTTTGCTATTTTTGCAAACAAAAATAAAAGAATTGTGAAACGAATACTGTTATATTCTCTGTTTCTTATGCTGTCGGCTACGGCATTCGGTGCCCGCGACACGATAGACATCAGTGGAAACAACACATCGTCGGACTACAAGACCTATGATGCTGTCATTTCTATGCCATCGTCAAAGACCGTTGACGTGCTGATGGCACGTTATTCATATTTCAATTCCTACATCACAGGACGAGGCACTCTGAACCTGCATGCAGGTGGTGAGCGTTGCTATCTTGGTACAGCCAAGGGCGCAAGCTATCCAAATTGGACGAAATTCACTGGTGATGTGCATGTCTATCCTTACAAGAAGCAGACTCCATCGGCAGGTTTCTATGGCATTGTTATGGCACATGGTGGCAAGACCTTCTCTGTTGAGGATGTCGAAGGTTCACTTAATGGAGGCAAGGTAAACATAATGATGGAGAACAACCGTGTGTTCCTGCATAATGGCACAACTCTGGTTTGTGAGAGCGGCACACGCGGTTTCCGTTTCGGCGAACTGAATACAGAGGTTGGCTCAACCATTCAGGGCTATATGAAGAAGGGCACGCAAAACTCTTACTTCCTTGTTGGTTGTATGGGAACCGATGCCACATTGGCCGGAACAATAGCACCGCCTGACTATAGTGCGTCGCATAAAGTAGGACTCTTGAAAGAAGGTAAGGGAACATATCGTATAACAGGCAATAATAATTTTATCAGCGGAGCTCTGCGTGTGCTCGAAGGTAAGGTGCTGGTGATGAACGATCGCAAGGAGGCTGAGGCAAAGAAACTGCGTGGTGCTACAGGTGCCATGTCAAGCGATGCCGATGCTGTTGTGCTGGTGTTTGAGAATGGTCAGCTTGGCGGTATTGGTAATATTGCAGGAACAGTAGATAATTATGGAATAATAGAGCCGGGCGACAATGCAGTAGGTGAGCTTGCTTTTAAGAACTATGCTGTGTTAACCGCTAAAGCCAACCTTTTTGTTCGTCCGGCTTCTATTTTGCGCTTTAAGATTTCATCTGCTGATAACCATGACAAACTTAGCGTTAGTGGAAACGTGAAGTATTATAATATATGTCAAGATTTCTCGCAGAGTTCTGACATGCCTCTTGTAGAATTGGTAGTTGACGACGATGCGAAGCTTAATGTTGGCGATGAATTTGTAGTGTTGACCGCTGCTGGCAAAACATCACAGACTGGTGAGTGGCAGTTTGAACTGAAAACCCCAGAAAAGTATACATGGGCACTAGAGGAACGCGTTACAGACAGCGGATATTCTCTTGTAGTGCGCCTTGTCTCTCACGATAACAGCGGTGATACTGATGGCGGTGATGATGGTGGCAACGATGACGACCAGACTACTGATGTCATGGGGCCATTCTATGATGATGGAATCAACGACAATACCGACCGCACACCGCTTCGCAGTTATGCCGCAAAGAATAATAAGCTGATAGGCACAGCAATATCTACATGGAAGAATGATATTACCAATGCTAACTTGCCAGAGACAAAGGAGATAGGTACACAGTTCAACTTGCTTGTTGCAGAGAACGAGATGAAGTTCGACGCCCTGCAACCATCACGTGGGGAGTTCAACTTCTGGGCTGCTGACAACCTTATCAACTTTGCCGAGCGCAACAAGATGACAGTGCGAGGTCACTGTCTGGCATGGCATCAGCAAGTGCCTGAATGGGTATCAATCGACGGTAAAAAGAACGACAAGAACTGGACTCGTGCCGAGGCACTCGAATTGTTGAAGAGCCATATCAGTCAGGTGATGAAACATTTCAAGGGAAAGGTTGTAGAGTGGGATGTTGTCAACGAATGTCTTGACGACAACCAAACCAGTATACGCTCTAACCCCGACGGTTACGACCTGCGTGCCACGGTATGGCAGCGTGCCATAGGCAATGACTATATTGACTCCGCCTTTGTATATGCACGACTGGCTGATCCAGATGCACTGCTCTATCTGAATGACTACGGCGTGGAACTGCAAGGTAAGGCAAAGACTACTGCATTTTATAACCTTGCCATGCGACTGAAGAAAGCAGGCATTCCTATTGATGGCGTGGGCTTGCAATGTCATTTCTCAATAGGTGAGGTTGACTCTGTAAAGTTAGACAACACTATAGCACGCTTTGAGGAGGCTGGCTTGAAATGCATCATCACAGAATTGGATATGGGAGTACCTTCAACAACGAACAAAAACCTTGAAGAGCAGGCACGTCTCTATCGAGTGATTACGGATATTGTGCTTAACCACGATAACTGTCCAAGCATGGTTATTTGGGGACTTAAAGATAATGACAGTTGGCGAAGCGAATCTAATCCATTGCTTTATGATGCTAGCTTATCAAAGAAACCTGCCTACTATGCCGTGCGCTCAGCCCTACGTCATCGTGCTATCGTCAACGACACCGGTATTGAGTCTGTGCCAGTGAGACCAATCGACAGCAATGCCGTCTATGACCTCCGTGGCTGTCGCGTTGATGAGAACATTCTGAAACCGGGTATATATATAAAAGGTGGGAAGAAGGTTGTGAAATAAAAAGAATCAGTATAACTAAAAACTTATTATTAATGAAAAGATTGAAGACACGTTTCGATGAACGTTTGCGAGTGATGGCACTTGCCTTGCTCGTGTCATGCAGCAGCACTCCGCTCTGGGCGCAGGGACTGAAGGATGCCTACAAAGATTATTTCATGATAGGCGTAGCTGTAAACCAACGCAATGTTACTAACGCTTCGCAGTCGGCTCTTGTAAAACAGGAGTTCAATAGTATGACTGCAGAGAATGATATGAAGCCAGAAACGACAGAGCCGCGCGAAGGTGAGTTCAACTGGGAATCGGCAGACCGTATCGCCAACTTCGCACGCCAGAACGGTATCAAGTTGCGTGGTCACTGTCTGATGTGGCACTCACAGATAGGCAAGTGGATGTATGAAGACAACCCAACCAAGGAAGTTTTCTTCAAGCGCATGCGCAACCATATCCATACGATAGTAAACCGCTATAAGGACGTTATCTATTGCTGGGACGTTGTCAACGAGGCAATCACCGATGACCGCAATGCCAGCGACCCATACCGCCAGTCACCGCTCTACAAGATTGCTGGCGATGAGTTTATTGCAAAGGCATTCGAATATGCACGTGAGGCCGATCCTAAAGCACTGCTTTTCTACAACGACTATAACGAATGCGACCCAGTGAAGAGCAAGCGAATCTTTGAAATGGTAAAGAAGATGAAGGCTGCCGGTGTGCCTATCGACGGTATAGGTATGCAGGGGCACTATAATATCTACGGTCCTACGGAAAAGGAAGTTGACGACGCCATCAAACTCTACAAGCAGGTTGTCAACCACATCCACGTTACCGAACTCGACATCCGTATCAATGAGGAAATGGGCGGTCAGTTGCGCTTCAGTCGTGAGGGGCAGACCGTCAGCGACTCTATCAAGCAGCATCTTGCCGATCAGTATGCACGCGTGTTCCGTGTGTTCCGCAACCATAAGGATGTGGTTAAGTGCGTAACCTTCTGGAACCTCAGCGACCGTGACTCATGGCTTGGCGCACGCAACTATCCTCTGCCTTTCGATACAGAGTATAAGCCTAAGCTCGCCTACGAGTATATCAAGGACATGAAGGCTCCTAAGTGGGATATGCCAAAGAAACCTGCACGTCCTAAGCGCAACAACCGTGGCGGTGCGCAGGCAGAGCGTCCTCCGTTCAATCCTGACCTCGCATTCCCAGAGAACCCGAATATCAAGGAAGACTTCAAACCATCTGTAAAGAACCAGCCTGGTCAGCAGTACCCGCAGGTAAACTCACAGGGCTATGTTCGTTTCCGCGTAGAACTGCCAGAGGCAAAGTCTGTTGTCGTAAGTCTCGGTCTTGGTGGCCGTGGCGGTACTAAGCTCCATAAGACCTACGACGGTTCTTGGGTTGGAACTACAGAAGGTCCGATGGACGAGGGATTCCACTACTATCATCTTACCGTTGACGGCGGTGTTGTCAACGACCCAGGGGCAATGAATTATTTCGGTTCTACACGTTGGGAGAGCGGCATTGAGATACCTGCCCACGATCAAGACTTCTATGCAGTGAAGAACGTTCCTCACGGCAATGTTCAGCAGGTACTGTTCTGGTCGGAGAGCACTAAGACCACACGTCGCGCTTTCGTTTACACTCCTCCGCAGTATGGCAAGAACAAGAAGCAGAAGTACCCAGTGCTCTATCTCCAGCACGGATGGGGAGAGGATGAGACTGCATGGAGCAACCAAGGACATGCCAACCTCATCATGGACAATCTCATTGCGGAAGGCAAGATAGAACCGTTCATCATCGTCATGACCTACGGTATGACCAACGAGGTGCGCTTTGGCGGTCTTCGTCAGTTCACTGCCGAGGCATTCGAGAAGGTTCTTGTTGACGAACTTATTCCTTATATCGATGCTAACTTCCAGACACGCGCCGACAAGGACCACCGTGCCATGGCAGGCTTGTCAATGGGTGGCTTTGAAACCAAGCTCATCACATTGCGCCGCCCAGAGGTGTTCGGCTATTACGGTTTGATGAGCGGCGGTCAGTATGCACCAACCGACATCAAGGATAAGAAGCAGGTAAAGCTGATATTCCAGAGCTGCGGTAGCAAGGAGAATCCTGACGCCATCAAGAAGTCAACAGAAGCACTGAAGGCAGCCGGGCACAATGTAGTTGGCTATGTGTCAGAAGGCACTGCCCACGAGTTCCTCACATGGCGCCGCAGCCTTAAGGAACTGGCTCTGCTGCTGTTTAAGTAGTGCCTCCCCTAACCCCTCCGAAAGAGGGGGATAGAGAAATCATGTTTTAATTTATCATGCTAAAGAAATTATTTATATCTATGTTCGCAATGGTAGCATTCTGCGCTCAGGCGCAGGATGCTACTGTGCGCATAGACGCGCAGAAGAAATATCAGCGCATAACTGGTTTTGGCGGCTTTGTCTGCAGCCCTCAGTTTACCTACAACCACATGAGCAATGCCGAGATAGACAAGGTGTGGGGCAAGGGCAGCACCGTTGGCTGCAACATCATGCGCCTCTATATCCCTATCGGCAGAAACTCGTGGGGACAGTCGCTGGCCACGGCAAAGTATGCCAAGCAGAAAGGTCTCATTGTCTTTGCATCGCCATGGGGACAACCGGCGGAGTGGAAGACCAACGGAACTATCAACGCCAAGAACGAGGACGGCACGATAGGCAAGTTGAAGCGCGAATACTGGGACGACTATGCCGTGTATCTTAACGACTATGTCAAGTATATGCGCGACAATGGCGTTGAACTCGATGCCATTTCCATTCAGAACGAACCCGACTGGACTGCGTCATATGCAGGTTGCATCTGGTCGGCAGGCGAGATAGCAGAGTTCGTTAAGACCCACGGACGCCAGATTGACTGTAAGATTATAGCTCCCGAGACGCTCGGCACCAGTTCGGCATACGTCAACGAACTGAACAAGTCTGACGTGCTGCCCAATTTCGACATCTATGGCGGTCATCAGTATGGCGGCATCGAGGAGGCTTGCAAGAAACTGGGACAGAAGGGCAAGGAGGTGTGGATGACCGAATACCTCATCAACTGGAATGAGAACAGCGGTTCGCCACGCAACTACGACTATTCTAAGGATGTGTTCAACTTCTTCCGCAGCATCAACACCTGCATGCTCAACGATTTCAACGCCTGGATTCACTATGCCGCCAAACGCTACTACGCCATGTTGGGCGATGGTCAGTATGGCACGGCCAATGGCGAGATGACCAAGCGAGGCTATGTGATGGCACACTTCGCAAAATATATGACAGGCATGACACGCATCGATGCACAGTGGAACGACAACGCTTCTGTTCCACTCGAAGGCTCGGTTTATCTCTCACAGACAGGCGACACCGTTGTGGCTGTGCTAATCAATCCTTCCGATGATGTTCGCACCGTTACCTTTGACCTGCCTTTCTATACTCAGCGAGGCAGAATGCAGACAACGACGGAAACCAAGAACCTTGCTCCGAAGGACCTCCGACAGAAGACGGAGACCTGTCGCCCAGAGGTGGAGATAGCGGCAAAGAGCGTTGCCACACTTATCTTCGCCCGCTCACGCGACCGCCAACCGTCACAGATGACGGGCAGCAGCGTGCGCTTCGACAAGCTTGACGATATGAAGACCACGAAATCAACTTTCGGCACAACCTATAAGATGTCGGGCAAGACGCTGAAGTTCGACCACTCCAATCCTCTTATCTCTGCCCGTACTAATGCCGCCAGTGGATATGTGGAACTGTCCGACCGCTTCGACAAACTTGTTCTTAACATCAAGAAAGTCACCTCTACGCTCAACTACACATCGGCCAAAACCACTCTTTGCTATGTCAACGGCAAGGGACAGGTGGCAACCCACGACTATGGCGAGCTCGACCTTAACCGTCGTGAGAATTTCTCACTGACGCTCGATCTCTCGCCAAGCACGTTGAAAGACGGTTGCCGAGGCATCATCAGTATTACAAACAACAACTGGTCGTCAACGCTCAGCATCACCTTCGGCGATGTATATCTGAGCAATGGCGGTAACTATGCTGCCACACTGGGCGGCAAATACGGCGAGGACGACAGTTATCTGCTCGACTATACCGGTGACCGTGTATGTACAAGCATCGACATGACCGCAGCCACTGACCTGCCTGCATCGTTCGCTTGGCTTACAGACAACCGTGTGGTATATGTTTCTGAGTCGAGCACCCTCACAGGCTGCAATGTAGTTAAGGGCACCGAATGCCAGCAACTGCTGCTTGCCGACGACGGAACCGACTTCCGTCCAATAAGACAATTCAATGCCGCCGAGGCGCAACTGGCACTCACCGTCGATGGCTACCGTCTGCTGATGTTGCCGTTTGCTGCCGAACTGCCACAGGGTGTATATGCCTATAGCATAGGTACTGACATGACACTCCAGCCGCTCACCGCTATACCTGCCCATCAGCCGGTGCTCGTTGAGGCACAGGGAGCAGTGGTGTTCAAGGGCAATGATGCAGTGTCGTTTGCCCGTTCACCGCTTGCCGACCTTCTTCGAGGCACATACACACAGATACCGCTCTATGAAGGCGACTATCTGCTGGGCAAGCAGAATGGCGAGTGGGGCTTCGTTCGTCAGAATGCCACAACGGTTCTTTTGCCTTTCGGAGTATATGCGCAACCGTCGTCAACGGCATCGTTCATTCCTCTCGACCTCTCCGTTACCGGTATCACCGACGTGCGTCAGGATGCCGACGACCAATCTGTTCCTCTCTACAATATTATGGGACAGCGCGTTGGCAAGTCGCACAAGGGCATCGTCATCCGCAAGGGAAAGAAAATGGTTAGATGACTCAACCTCTTTCCCTCTCCATGCTGAAAGGGGAGAATGGAACTGGATATTTTTAAACAAACAAGACCACGAAGCAGCTTGATTCCGTGGTCTTGTTTGTTGTCTTTTCTCTCCCATTCCCTTGAAAAAGTGTAATCAATCCTTGGTTCTTATTTAGTAAAAGCAATCATTCGGATTTGGTATACTGCCTATATACCATCGGTATACACGGCGTATACCAAAAGAATACAGGCTGTATACCAAATTTAAATGAACTATTGAATGTCATCATCTTCGATATATTTGTTACGAAGACAAAAGAATCTGCAACATTTATATAAATAAAGGAAATATAAAATGTTTAACTTTGCAGACAAGGAGAGGACACTCCTATATCCCTATGCTCCTAAAATAAAATGAATATTTTAACTATATGAAAAAATTATTATCAACAGTGCTGCTTGCCATAGCAGCGACTTGTGCACAGGCACAAAACCCATACTTGCCATTGTGGGAGCATCTGCCCGATGGTGAGCCGAGAGTGTTTGAAGATCCCGACCAACCGGGAAAGTATCGTGCATATATCATCGGTTCGCACGACGTAACCTATTCAGCGTATTGCGGTCCTGACATACGCATGTGGTCAGCTCCGGTGGAAGACCTTACGCAGTGGCGTGACGAGGGACCTATATTCACACACTTTGTGGATGGCCAGTGGGACACGATGTTCGCTCCCGACCTCGTTGAGGTGAAAGACCGCAAGACAGGTAAGAAGACCTACTACCTCTATCCGCACTCTCGCGGTTGGAGACGTGTGGCAATGGTGTGCAAGGGCGACCGCCCCGACGGTCCGTTTACACCGGTAAACCTTACAGCTGACGGTCGTCAGTGCCTGCCAGGTTCAATTATCGACTTCGACCCGTCGGTGTTCATCGAGAATATCACCAACAAGAAAGACCCTGACTATGACAAGGGTTTCCGTGCATACGTGTTCTACGGTTTCCAGCACTCAACAGCTTTCGAGCTCGACCAGAACAATATGTATGCCAAGCGTCCGGGCACAGAGATTATCGACCCGTTCATTCCTGCCAGCAGCCGCGACGGAAAACTGTTGGATAAGGAAGGTTCTGTATATAAGGCTCTCTATAAAGGACAGAATCCGCTTGACTTCAATTTCTTCGAGGCATCTTCTATCCGTCAGGTGGGCAACAAGTATGTGATGGTGTTCTCTGGTTATTCAGGTCCTGACTATGGACTTGGTTCTACCAACTCAGCTTTGCGCTATGCTTTCGGCGACTCTCCGCTCGGTCCTTGGCGCTCAGGAGGTGTGCTTGTTGACTCTCGTGGTGTAGTGCCAAACGAGGATGGCAGCAAACTGACAACAACCAATGCCGCTCACAATACCCACGGCTCGCTGGAAGAAATCAACGGTCAGTGGTACGTGTTCTACCATCGTCCGCCACGCGGTTTCGGCAACGCCCGTCAGGCAATGGTGGCTCCGGTGAAGATAACATGGGACAAGAAGAAGGTGGCAAAGGGTGGTGTAGTGAAGATTACTGCCTACGACCCATATACAGAGAACAACGAGTGGACAGCTTCTGCCAGCGACGGCACATGCTATACCGGTGCAGAGGTGACAAGTGAAGGTTTCCATATCTTTGGTTTGCCACCATACAACTGGTACTCAGCAGGTATCGCCTGCTATATGACAGGCAACAACTGGATGCAGGACAATCATGATGTATGGAACGACGGTATGGACCTTGCCGGCATTACCAACCGCGGCATCGTTGGTTTCAAGTATTTCGGTTTCGGCGGTCTTGCACAAGACTCAAAGGGCATCAAGGCGTTTACAGGTACGGCAATGGGCGACGGCACAGTGCTTAACGTAAACCTCACCCCTGGCGGTCAGGGCGCATTCAAGATTCGCGTGATGCTCGACGGTCCTTATAATAATAATGCATGGAGCGGTAAGGAGATTGGTGTCATCGAAGTGCCAGCCAACGCTCCGCGCGTGGCAAAGAACTACCAGGTGGCAGTGCCGGCAGTTGAAGGACTGACAGGCAAGCACGCCATCTACCTCGTGGCAGAAGGACCAGAGGTGAAGCAACCAGTCAACAACCAGCAGCGCTACGGCAACCGTCAGCAACAGCCACAGCGTCCGGTAGGGCTCTTCGACCTCCACGGCATCGGTTTCTCTAAGAAGGGCGAGAAGTTCGAGCGTCCACAGGTTCCACAGGTAACGATTACTGCCGACGGCAAGCGTCTCACAATACCTGCAACACCGATACGCAGCAACAATGCCAACGGCTACACCGATGCAACACGCTATCAGGTTTATGCTCCGTTGACAGCAGGTTCGGAACTGAAGGCAACAACCGACAATCCCAATGTGAAGATAGAGGTGAGCAAGATTGTTGACGGCAGGGCAACGGTGAAGTGCACCTATAAGGGCAACCAAAAGGTATTCCTGATAAACTGACAACCGGTAGGCGTAAACAATACCATTCATAAGTGTTAATATTTAATGTAAGTTGTGCGGAGTGTGCTTGGCATACTCCGCATTTTTATAAAAAAAGTATTAAAAGTACCGATATCTACCGAAAAAATATTATCTTTGCAGACAAACCCAAGACTATACTAATTTATTAACTATCAGAATAGAATAAACCGGGCAAAAGATGCTTGATGTGCTTAATACATACACCACAATATCATTGGGTGAGATGAAGGCGGTGCGGTTGATGAATCGCATCGACACCAAGTATGTCACCACCTTGCCTATGCTCGTAAGGCTTCTTGAGATAGCGCAGCCGGAGTACATGGTACAGAGCATCGACGGTGCGCTGAACATGCCCTATTACACTCTTTATTATGAAACGCAGGATGCCCACATGTATATGGAGCACCTTCGCGGCAGGAAGCGCAGACAGAAGATACGCATAAGGAAGTACGTACACTCTAACGTGGCGTTTCTTGAGATAAAGAACAAGAACAACAAGGGGCGAACGTCGAAGAAGCGCATCGAGTATGTTGAGGGAAATACTGAAGAGCAGGAGCAGTTTATCAACGAGAAGGCCAACTATGCCTATTCGGATCTCAGCAAGAGAATAGAAAACAAGTTTTCGCGCATCACGCTCGTGAACAAAGGGAAGACAGAGCGCCTGACCATAGACACCAACCTCAGATTCCATAATCTGAAGAATGATGAGGTGTGTGCCGTAGAAGGCCTGGTGATTATAGAGCATAAGCGCGACGGCAATGTATATTCGCCCATCTCTGCCATACTCAACCAACTGCGCATATTCCCGGCAAAGTTCAGCAAGTACTGCATGGGAATGGCACTCACCGACAGCACTCTGAAGCGCAACAGGTTTAAGGAGCGTCTGCGCATGGTGAACAAAATGTGTAATGTAACTAACGAAATAATTTTTTAAAAACTATTTATGGAATTCATGGAAGAACTCGAAACTTTCGAAGCGACACTGATTGATGCCAGTGACATCGGTAGCCTGTTGATAAGATTTCTTTTCAACGCATTGTTTGTGTGGTTTGTAATTCACAAACTCTATTATCCCAAGAGCCAGCGTAAGGACTATTACTTTACATTTGCCGTCATCAGCGTTAGTATCTTCTTCTTGATATATCTGTTGGGAGGAGTAAAGATAAAGGTAGGATTCGCCCTTGGTCTCTTCGCCATCTTCGGTATCATTCGTTACCGAACGGAGTCGATGAACGTGCGTGAGATGACTTATCTTTTCACCATCATCGCCATGACCGTGGTGAATGCGCTCGGCGTGACTTTGAGTTATGGAGAACTGCTTCTCACCAACCTTATTTTCATTGTCTGCATACGTCTGGCAGAGAACCAACCTTGGCTGAAGCATGTGTCGGAGAAACTGGTGATGTACGACCGCATAGACCTCATAACGCCTGACAAACGCGAGGAGATGATTGAAGACCTGCACAAGCGTCTTGGCATTGACATCAAGAAGGTTGAAGTGGGAGCGGTTGATTTCCTTCGCGACATCGCCATGATAAAGGTTTATTATGACGACCCGCACGAGACAAGCAACACAGTGAACAAAATAATGAAGTTCCCGAAAGAAGGGTAGGGATTGGAATTAAGAATTATGAATTAGGAGTTAAGGCTAAATAATTATGAAGATAAGACAAATATTCATAGCTTTTGCTTTGGCAGCAGCGGCATTGCCGACAATGGCACAGAGTCTTTGGACAACTGTAGAGGCAGAGAAAAAGATTGTAGGTAACTTGGGCGCATACGCCGAACTGGAGTATCGCACACATGACGGAATGGAATCGACAGAACGCTTTTCGGGAACCTTAGGGTTGGAATACAAGATATTCAAGTTCTTGAAGGCAAATGCTGGTTATTCGTATATCCACCAACAGACGGAGGATGAGGTGACGAAGAAAGGCAACTTCATCCCTGCTTATTGGCAACCGCGCCATAGAGGGTTCTTTGCTCTGACAGGCAGTTATAAGTGGAACAACTTTGAGTTCTCGCTCCGTGAGAGATACCAATATACTTATCGCACCGAGCAATCGGTGGATAAGTTTGACGAGGATGGCGACCGCAAGGCAGACGAACAGGTAGAAGGCAAGGGCAAACACATCTTGCGCTCTCGTCTGGAGGTGGAATATAAGATAAAGAAATGCGATATCACCCCGTTCATTTCGTACGAACTGTACAGCGGGCTTCAGAATGCTATGGCGACAGACAAGATGCGCTATACCGTGGGTGCGTCATACAAGATAAACAAGAAACATTCTGTAAACGCTTACTACCGCTATATCGACCATAGCGACGATGACGAATCGGCTGGTCATATCATAGGTATTGGATATAAAATTAAATTGTAAATTATGAAAAAGAAATATATCTACTTGTTGCTTTCGGCATTCGTTGCCTGCAACATCGCTTGCTCTTCATCGGATGATGATGAAGAAGTAGTGCCGCCACCTCCAACACCTGAACAAGGTGAGGGAGAAATGCCTGAACCGCCGACTCCGCCAGTTGAAGACGGCGACGACATACCTGCCTATGACTATGACATAGTGCAGTGGAACGGTGAGAAGGCTGACGATGCCGCCAACGACAAACCAAGCTATGACGTGGATTTGTACTACGAGGCAAATGCTTTCTCGAATATCGTTAACGTGAATTTCGATGGAAATAAGGCTACTGTGACAACAACAAACAGTAAGATTAAATACAACGTTACCGGTGGATATGTTACCATCGACCTGCTTACCAATCTGGTGAAGAACACTGAGATTATCGTTAGCGGAAAGAGTAATGACGGCGGTTTGAAGATTTACGGCAAAAATAAATTTAAGCTTACGATGAATGGTGTGGAACTGGCGTCAAGACGTGGCCCTGCCATTAACAACCAGAACAAGAAAGCGCTGTTTGTACATCTGAACGAAGGAACGACCAATATCCTCAAGGACAGTACTGCCTATGTGGATGACGCTCATTATGTAAGTACCACGGCGGCTGAGGAAGACCGCAAGGGTTGCTTCTTCAGCGAGGGTAACATGGTGTTCAGTGGTACGGGCGTGTTGCAGGTGGCAGCAAGATACCGTCATGGTATTGCTACCGACTCATGGTTTTATACCCGTCCGGGCGTAACTATTGCCATTACCGAAGCTGCCAAGAATGCTATCCACGTGAAGGGTGACATCGATGACAACATGGGAGTGAAGATTGCCGGCGGACTTATCCATGCAACTATTTCTTCGCCTGCAGGCAAGGCCATCAAGACCGACCATAACGTGGAGATTAGCGGCGGTAAGGTGGTGCTCTGCACATCGGGCAATGCCGAGTATGATTCAGAAGAGAAAGACCTTTCTTCGGCTGCGGGAATCAATAGTGAGGGCGGTGTTACCATCAGTGGCGGTAACGTTACTATAAAGAGCAAGGGCGATGCCGGTAAGGGCATCAATGTCACTACCGACCTGACCATCAGCGGCGGTGAGGTGTTTGTGGCTACTACTGGCAACCGCTACGAATATTCTTTGGAACTCACTTCTTCGCCAAAGGCTGTAAAGGCAGATGGCAACATCAACATAAGCAATGGTCGTTTGGCTATCGCCGCAACAGGAAAGTGCGACGGTGCTGAGGGGTTGGAGTGTAAGAAAGAACTCACCATCAGCGGTGGCGACATCAATGTGTATGCTTACGACGATGCTATCAGTGCAACCGAGATTTTCAACATCACCAATGGTACCGTTTATACCTATTCAAGTGCTAACGACGGAATTGACGTTAACGGAACACTGACCATCGGCGGCGGACAGGTAACGGCAATAGGCGGCAAGTCGCCGGAGGGCGGTATCGATGTAGATACCAAGGGCAAGTTCGTTATCGATGGCGGTAATGTAATCGCATTGGGAGGAATGATGGAACAGAATCCGGATGCGGCAGGCAAGCAGAATGCTGTTGTGTATGGCGGATTCAGTTTTGCGAAGAAAGACATTATAACAGTGGTAGATGCAGCCAACAAGAAGGTGGTAAATATCGAGGCGCCACGCTCGCTCGCTGCTGCCACAATGTGTTTCAGTACTCCTGATATTGCTGCTGGTACTGCTTATACAATCAAACTTAACAATACTGACGTTACCACCTTTACTCCCAACGGCAAGGTAACTCTGCTGGGTAAGTAAACAGGTGAAAAGACAACTGCTAAAGACATGAAACGATTATTTATCAGCTTCTCCATTTGTCTGCTCATGACTCTTCCGACCATGGCACAGGCATTGGTGGCTCATCCGTGGCAAGGAAAGCGCGTGGCATATTTCGGCGATTCCATTACCGATCCGCGCAACAAGGCATCGAAGACAAAGTATTGGGGATTCTTAAAGGAATGGCTCGACATCACTCCGTATGTTTATGGCGTGAGTGGCAGGCAATGGAACGACATCCCGCGACAGGCAAACATGCTGAAGGAGGAGCATGGCGATGACTTCGATGCCATAATGATATTCATGGGTACGAACGATTATAACAATGCCGTGCCCATAGGCGAGTGGTATGAGGAGAAGATGACAAAGGTGGAATACGGCCATAACTATGTGAAGCGCATGGAGGACCGCATGCAACGGATACCGTCGATGGACAAGTCGACATATCGCGGACGGATAAACATCGCTCTGGATACACTTAAGAAGATGTTCCCAACCAAGCAGATAGTGCTGCTCACCCCTATCCACCGCGCCGGATTCTATGCAAACGAGAAGAACTGGCAGTGTACGGAGGACTTCAAGAACCGATGCGGCGAGTATCTTGATGCCTACGTAGAGTCAGTTAAGGAGGCTGGCAACATTTGGGCAGTGCCTGTAATTGACCTCAACGCACTGAGCGGATTGTATCCTATGAGCGACAGTCATGCCCAGTACTTTAAGGACAAGGATACTGACCGTTTGCATCCTAACGACCTGGGTCATAAGCGCATGGGACGCACACTGATGTATCAGTTGCTGACGCTGCCTTGCGAGTTTTAGGGGAATTGGAGGATTCTGAGTAATCTGAATATTCTGAGTGTTCTGAATAATCCGAATTCTTCGAAAACTCCGAATTCTCCCTCAAAAAATAAAAAGACTAACAACTAAAATAACTCCAACAAATAGATATGACGATAGGACTATTTATACCATGCTACGTTGATGCGCTCTTCCCGCAAGTGGGAGTGGCGACATACAAATTGCTGAAAAGTCTTGGACTTGATGTTGACTATCCGATAGGCCAAACATGCTGCGGACAGCCACAAGGTAATGCCGGATTTGAGAAACTGGCAAACAACCACGCAAAGAAAATGGACGAGCTGTTCAAGGGCTTTGACTATGTTGTTGGCCCGTCTGTCAGTTGCACTGCTTTTGTAAGACTTAACTATCCGCACATGCTTAGAGACGGGCATGAGTGCGAGACAGCTAAAAAGATTATGGACGTAGTGGAGTTTCTGCACGATGTGGTAAAGGTGAAGCAGTTGCCTTCTAAATTCCCGCATGTAGTAAGCATTCATAATTCATGCCATGGAGTCAGAGAACTGGGATTATCATCTCCATCAGAGCGCAACGTGCCACAGTTCTCAAAGATAAAGGATTTGTTGTCACTTGTTGACGGCATCACTGTGAAGGAACCTGAGCGTCCAGACGAGTGTTGCGGTTTCGGCGGAATGTTCTCTGTAGAAGAAGACGAGGTGTCTGTACGCATGGGTACAGAAAAACTCTACCGCCATATAGCTACTGGTGCAGAATACATCACCGGACCAGACTGCTCTTGCCTGATGCACATGCAGAGCATATCCAAGCGTCAAGGCAAACAGATGAAGTTTATGCATGTAGTAGAGATACTCGCCAGCGGAATTGAGTAAGAGGCATTAATCATTAAGCACTGAAAAAACATGAGTACAAAGCATAGCAAGGCAGCAGGAGTATTCCTGAAGAACATAGAGAAGTCGAAGTGGCACGATGCCACATTCTGGGCTGTGCGCACCAAGCGTGACGTGCAGGCTCAGAGTCTTGAAGAATGGGAGCAGTTGCGCGAGATGGCAAGCAACATAAAGAAACACACCATCACACACATGGATGAGTATCTTGAGAAGTTTGCCACCAATGCCGAGAAAAACGGCATAATAGTTCACTGGGCAAAGGATGCGGAAGAATTCAACAGCATAGTGCTGGGCATTCTGCGCGAACATAACGTAAAGAAACTAGTGAAGTCGAAGTCGATGCTCACCGAAGAGTGCGAGATGAACCCATATCTGGAGAAGAACGGCATTGAGGTGGTGGAGACCGATCTCGGCGAGCGTATCATTCAGTTGATGGACCAAAAGCCAAGTCATATCGTAATGCCAGCTATCCATATCACACAAGAAGAGGTGGGTGACCTGTTCCGCGAAAAACTGAATAGTGAAGAGGGCAATAACGACCCTACATATCTAACATATTGCGCCCGAATGAGTCTGCGCAACGAATTCATAACCGCCGATGCGGGTATGACTGGTGCCAACTTCGGTGTAGCAGAAACCGGTGAGATAGTAGTTTGCACTAACGAGGGCAATGCCGACATGTCAACATCTATGCCAAAGTTGCACATCGCCGCCATCGGACTGGAGAAGGTTATTCCCGACTATAAGTCGCTGGCTGTATTCCAACGATTGCTATGCCGAAGCGGTACGGGACAGCCAACAACTACATTCACTTCGCATTTCCGCAAGGCTCGTCCGGGGGCAGAGATGCATATCGTACTCGTTGACAACGGTCGCAGCGACATAATAGCCGACCCTGAGCATTGGGAAACTCTGAAGTGCTTGCGTTGCGGTGCTTGTATGAACACCTGCCCTGTGTATCGTCGTTCCGGCGGATATTCATATACTTATTTCATACCAGGTCCTATCGGCATAAACCTCGGCATGCTACGCAACAAATACGAATATACTGACAACGTGAGCGCATGTTCACTCTGTTGTTCGTGCGATAATGTATGTCCCGCAAAGGTGAACCTTTCAGAGCAGATATATCTCTGGCGTCAGCAACTTGATTCTTTGGGCGAGGCGAACAAGATGAAGAAGGTAATGAGCATGGGCATGAAGCTGGTGTTCGACAATCCTTGTCTTTACGATACTGCACTGAAGTTCGCTCCACTTGTCAACAACGCCCCGCGCTTTGCCGTATATAACAGTCTCAACGCTTGGGGCAAGGGACGTGAATTGCCAGTGTTTGCCAAGGAGTCGTTCCAGACAATGTGGAAGAAGGGAAAGGTGAGGTAAGTGAAGAGTGAAGAATGAAGAGTGATGAGTGAAAAGTGAAGAATGAGGAATCATGAAGAAAGAAGAATTATTATCTAAGATAAGGAAGAACATCGGCAAGCAGTATGATATGCCTTCGTTCGACGATATGAAGGGTGTTGTCTTTGACAATCCACTGGAACAGTTTATCGACATTATAGGTAAGGTGGGCGGACGTGCCGTTGTCTTGGAAGACGGCAAGAATGTTAACGAACTGATTAAGAGTATGTATCCCGAAGCAAAGGAGATTGCATCTAATGTGGAAGGCATAACCATTGCAACAAGGAACCCTGACTCCGTTGCCGAGGCGAAAGAACTGAACGGCACTGACCTCGGAATTGTAGAGGGAAAGATTGCAGTGGCTGAGAACGGATGCGTATGGGTGCCACAGACCATGAAGGAGAAAGCCGTTTGCTTCATCTCCGAATATCTGGTGATACTCGTAAATCGCAACTGTATCGTTAACAACATGCACGAGGCATACCAGAGAATCGAAATGCCCGACTACGGTTACGGCTGTTTTATAAGCGGTCCGTCGAAGACAGCCGACATAGCCCAAGCGCTCGTCATGGGTGCACAGGCTGCTCGTGGCGTAACGGTGGTGTTGGTATAGAATAACATAATAAGACATTTGTGTTTTAAGCATGCTGTACTATCTGTTCAGCATGCTTTTTTTATTTGCACATACGGATAAATCGTTTGTTGTAAGTGCAATTCAACTCCTTATGAACCATTTGCAATACAATGTGAAACGTTAATATAAGGTTACTCGCCGCTAAATCATTAATTTTGTAACGTTTAAATTAATATAATTAAGAATGCGTGTAAGATTATTAATGTTGTTTGCGATGCTGGCAACTGCCATTTGTGGTAATTGTCAGCATGCCGCAAACGTTCCGCTGGTTTATGATGTAGAGAATACTGGTGCTGCCCTTGCCGTGCCTGATATGTTGCCTGCCGACCAGTTGCCAGAGGTGAAGGAATTGCCGGATGCTCTGGAAGGTGTTGCAACATTTGCCGACTGGGCGCGTCGCCGCAACGAGATTGGTGCGATGATACAGCACTATGGCATCGGCAAGAAACCTACCGTTGACAAAGAGAGCATCAATGCACGCATGAATGGTGACACGCTGGTGGTTGACGTTACCGTGGAGGGAGAGACTCTTACGTTGCGTTCAACGATAAGATACCCAAAAACAGGCAATGCTCCCTATGCCCTGATGATAGGTACAAGTGGCATTTCGCTGCCGAAGAAAATCTTTGAGAACCGTCCGATAGCCATCATGGTATTCCATGAGGCACAGGTGAACGACTACTCCCAGTGGCGCAAACACAAGGAGAGGGGAGAGCATAATATCGACCGGTTGTATCCGCAACTGAAAGACAACGGGGCATACAGTCACTGGGCATGGGGACTGAGCCGGTTGATTGACGGTCTGCAACTGTTGGGCGAAGAGAAGACGAAGATAGACACCAAACGCATAGGTGTTACCGGTTGTTCGTATGCCGGAAAGATGGCACTCTATTGCGGTGCTTTTGACGAGCGTGTAGCACTGACCATAGCACAGGAACCTGGTGGCGGTGGTGCTGCGGCGTGGCGGGCATCGCATGGAAAGCAGGATGTGGAGAGTCTGGAGCGCACCGACTATCATTGGTTCTTGGAGAGTATGCGCGCCAATTTCAGTGGTGACAATGTATATCGACTGCCTTACGACCAGCATGAACTGTGTGCGATGGTTTGTCCGCGCGCCCTCCTGCTCTTGGGAAATCCCGACTATAAATGGTTGGCCGACGAAGCCATGGAGGTTTCTGCAAAGGCAGCTCATAAGGTGTGGCAACGTTTCGGCATTGCCGACCGCATGGCGTGGAGCATTGTTGGCGGACATAAGCACTGCCAACTGCATGAGAGTCAGTATGCGATAGTCGAAGAATACATCGACCGTTTTCTGGTGCCGGTGAAGGCATTGTCGCCCAATGGCAAACTGTCTCTGTCGTATCGCGACAACAGTTATGTGGTGGAATATCAGGGAAAGCACGTGATGAACATCAGTGCCGACGGCATAGGCAATAAGGCGGGCGGCAGGCGCAATTTGTCGTTCTTGCGTCATCTGAAGGCTGACTACACCATGCTGGCAGGCAAGCGTCTGCACTGCACCAACGAGGCCAACGAATATGCCGTTGTTCTCGATGGACGTACCACTCAGGTGTGGCGTCTTTATAACGACGGAATTGCTTTCCGTTACGAACTCACAGGATTGAACAGTGAGCAAATAGGCGAGGAGCATACCGCCTTTATCATACCTGAGGGGAGGAAACGTTGGATTCAACCGTGGACAGAACCATACGAGGCTTTCTTCCCGATGGCGGAAAGTGGCAATCAGAAGAAACGTCACTGGGGTTATCCCGCTCTTGTTGAGGCTGCCGACAGCGTATTCGCACTGATAACCGAGGCAGATATCAGTCGCCGTCAGAGTGCTTCAAGTCTTCGCAACGACCGTAATGCGGAAGAATATCGTGTTTGTCCAGAGAAGAACGACCTTCTCATAAGCGGTCATTGGCATACCCCATGGCGCACGATGATAGTCGGTTCACTGGCAGATGTGGTGGAATCGACCCTTGTCACCGATGTCTCAGAACCATGCCGTCTTACTGATACGCAGTGGATAAAGCCGGGTGTGGTGTCATGGATATACTGGGCACATAATCATGGCAGCAACAACTACGACATCATCTGTCGGTATGTGGATATGTCAGAACGACTGAAACTGCCGTATGTGCTGATAGATGCGGAGTGGGACGAGATGAAGAACGGCAAGACAATCGAGGATGCCGTGGCATATGCCAAGTCAAAAGGCGTAAAACCGATGATATGGTACAACTCGTCGGTGGGATGGATAAACGGAGCTCCCGGTCCGAAGTTCCGCCTGAACAAAACCGAAGACCGTGAGAAGGAGTTCGCATGGTGCGAGAAACTGGGTGTTGCAGGAGTGAAGATTGACTTCTTCTCTGGCGACAACCAGAAGAATATGGACTATTATATAGAACTGATGGAGTGTGCCGCACGCCATCATCTGCTGGTCAACTTCCACGGTGCCACCATTCCGCGCGGATGGCAGCGCACCTATCCGAACATGCTGACGATGGAGGCTGTCTATGGTGCAGAGTGGTACAACAACGTGCCTACCTTTACCAGCAAGGCGGCAGCTCATAATGCAACGCTGCCTTTCACCCGCAATGTGATAGGACCGATGGACTATACTCCTTGCGCCTTCTCTAATTCGCAGCATCCGCACATCACGAGCGATGCCCACGAACTGGCACTTACCGTACTCTTTGAATCTGGTTTGCAGCACCTTGCCGACCGTCCTGAGAGTTATTATGCTCAACCGAGCGAGGTGCAGCAGTTCCTTTCGGAACTCCCTGCCGTTTGGGACGAGACACGCCTGCTGAGCGGTTATCCAGGAAATCATGTGGTTATGGCGCGACGCAGTGGCAATACATGGTATGTGGCAGGTATCAACGGAACAGACGAACCGATTAGTCTGTCGCTCGCTGTTGAGGATATTGTAGGCGACAATACATATGCCACCGTCTTTGCCGATGGCAAGGGATGGGAAATCAAGACAGTGAAGAAGTTGCCAAAGACAATCAAGTGCAAGTCGCGTGGCGGTTTCGTCATGAAAATAAAAGAGTAAAACCTATATAAATGAAAACAATAAGAACTATATTCCTTTTAATAGCCGTTGTGATGTCCATCACAGTGGATGCCAAGCAAATTCAGTTTGGCAAGGGTGTTGTAACATTGACTTATGTGGCTAAAAATGCTGTTCGCATTCAATATGCTGAAGGCGAGTTGAAGAATGATTTGCCCAACTGGATATATGTCAGTACAGAAGAGACAGACGGCAGTGATGTAAAGGTTGATGTTGATGCTGAGCGTCAGGTGATAACCGTCAGCGACAAGAACGGTCGTAAGGTGTTCACTGCCACAGCTCATCAGTTGCAGACTGCTACCGTAGGCGGTGAAGCTACTCATGAGGCACGTCTCTCGTTTGTTTCGCCTGATGATGAGTTTATCTATGGACTCGGTCAGTTTCAGGACGGTTATACCAACATCCGCGGACTGATGAGACGCCTGACGCAGGTGAATACGCAGATATCCATTCCGATGTTGATTTCGAGCAAGGGCTACGGACTGCTGTGGAACAACTACGGACTTACCGATTACAACCCTGCCGATGGCAGTGTGAAACTGCAGAAGGGCAGTGGAGTGGCCGGTCGCGAGGTTGTTGACGTTACCTCCACCGAGGGAGGCAAGCGTGAGGTACGTGAGCGTAATATCTACACCGCCACACTCGACATCAAGGAAACGGGCGACTATGCCTTGCTGCTCGACGTTGGTCAGAAGATGGCGCGCCGTCACAATCTGGAGATTGACGGAAAGAATGTGATAGAGATGCAGAATATATGGTTGCCGCCTACCGCCTCGGCCATCGTGCATCTTGAGGCAGGCAAGCATGAGTTGAAGGCAGAACTGTCAAGAGGCGATTCGCCTGTTGTATATTATAATAAGGTAGATGACGAGACAGTGCTCCGCTCTCCATTCGCTGATGCTGTTGACTACACCGTCTTTGTGGGCAATGCCGATGAGGTAGTGGCAAGTTATCGCCAACTAACCGGTGAGGTGCCTATGATGCCGCAGTGGGCAATGGGATATATCCACTGCCGTGAGCGTTTCCACTCACAGAAGGAGATACTTGAGACAGCCAACCGCTTCCGCAACGAGCAGTTGCCTATTGACGTCATAGTGCAGGACTGGCAGTATTGGGGCAAGTACGGTTGGAACTCAATGACGTTTGACGAAGACCATTATCCTGACCCAAAACAGTTGACCGACAGTCTTCACAATATGAACATGCGCCTCATGGTGTCTGTGTGGTCGAAGATAGACAAACGCTCAGAGGTTGGACAGCAGATGCTTGCCAGCGGGCATTATATCCCTAATACCGACTGGATAGATTTCTTCTCAGATGATGCAGCCAATGCTTATTGGAGTAATTTCAGTAAGCGTCTTGTGCCATTGGGCATCGATGCATGGTGGCAGGATGCTACAGAACCAGAGAATGACGACCTGGCTGGCCGCCGAGTGAACAAAGGAAAGTGGTCGGGCGAACAGGTGCGCAATGTCTATCCGATGCTTGTAAACAAGACCGTTTATGAGGGTATGCTTGACGACCGTCCTAAGCAGCGCCCGATGATACTCACCCGCAGCGGCTTTACCGGTATTCAGCGTTATGGAACAGCCTTGTGGAGCGGTGATGTAGGCAACGACTGGGAGACACTGCGCCGCCAGATTTCAGGTGGATTGGGAATGCAGGCTGCCGGTGTACCTTGGTGGACTTATGATGCAGGCGGTTTCTTCCGTCCTGGAAATCAATATAACGACAAGGCCTATATCGAACGACTGCTTCGTTGGGTGGAGATTTCTGTTTATCTGCCGCTGATGCGTGTGCATGGTTATCAGAGCGACACCGAACCATGGCGTTATGGCGATGAGGCGAAGGGCATTATAGCCAAGAGTTTGGAAGAACGTTATCGCCTGTTGCCTTATATCTACAGCCATGCCGCAGAGGTATCATCCAATGGTTATACGCTGATGCGCCCGCTGGTGTTCGACTTCAGCAATGACACCGAGGCTCTGCAACAGAAATACGAATATATGTTCGGTTCGGCACTCCTTGTCAGTCCAGTAACAGAACCTGGTGTAACAGAGTGGCGCACCTATCTGCCCATGAATGCAGCAGGCTGGTATGACTACCGCACAGGCAAGCATTATTCCGGTGGAAAGTACGTCACAACGACTGTTGACAAGACCTTTATCCCTGTCTTTGCCCGTGGTGGCAGCATCCTTCCTGTAGGAGCACCGCGCCAGTATGCAGCACAGACAACCGCCGAACCCCTCGAACTGCGCATCTACCCAGGTGCAGATGCACAGTTTACTCTCTACGAAGACGATGGCGTCAGCCAGTCATACCGCCATGGAGAATGCAGCCGCATAACATTCAGTTGGGATGACGACCGCCGCACCCTCACCATAGCCCGTCGTGAGGGCAGTTATAGCGGCATGCAGAAGCGCATCACCCTTAACGTGACCCTGCCCGACGGCACATCAAAGTCGGTTGTATATAAAGGAAAGAAAATAACATGCAAATTCTAAGATACACATTTTCTCTTGCTCTTTGCCTGCTTTTCGCAGCTTGTGCAGACAAACCAATCAACTGTTTGGAAGTTACTGACCAACAGACAGAAGGCAGTTTCTGGCTTTCTGATGCCGAAGTGGTGTATGACTCTGCCGATGGAAAGACAGTGGCACGCATAGCAAGTCTCTTTGCCGATGACATTAAAAGGGTTACGGGCAAGGAGACAGAACCGAGAACATCTGTAGAAGGTAAGCGTGTGGTTGTGCTCGGTACACTACGTGACAATGCATTCATCCGTGATATGGTGGCAGCAGGCAAGCTCGATGTGGCACAGATAGAAAACGGATGGGAACAGTTTGTCATCCGTCAGGTGCCCAATCCCGTTGATGGCGTTGACGAAGCGCTCGTCATTGCCGCTACCGACCGCCGTGGCGTGGCTTATGGAGCTTTCAGTATAAGCGAGAAGATGGGGGTATCACCATTCTATTGGTGGACCGATGTGCCTGTAAGCAAGAAAGAGAATGTGTATGTCAAGGCCGACTACGCCTCCGCTGCGCCAAGCATCAGATACCGCGGCATCTTCCTCAATGATGAAGACTGGGGACTGAAACCATGGGCAACGAACACCTACGAACCAGAGGTGGGAGATATTGGACCGAAAACATACGCTCAGGTGTGCGAACTGATTCTGCGACTGAAGGGAAATATGGTGGCGCCTGCCATGCATACCTGTACGGGACCGTTCTACTCGCATGCCGACAATAAGGTGGTGGCCGACGAGTATGGCATAATGATTACCACCTCACACTGCGAACCGCTACTCTTCAATAATGCCTCGCTGTTGGAATGGGACAAGAAGGTTGACGGCGAGTGGGACTACTCAAAGAACAAGCAGGCCATACTGGCAAAGCTCGATGCACGAATAAAGGATGCAGGACAGTATGAGAACATCTATACCCTTGCCATGCGCGGACTCCATGACGAGGGTATGCGTGGCAATATGACTGAAGACGAGAAGGTGAAGATTCTCGCCAGTGCCATCAGCGACCAGCGCGGCATACTGAAGAAATACATAGACGAACCTTTGGAGGAGATACCCCAGATATTCGTTCCCTATAAGGAAGCGCTCGACCTGTATGAAAAGGGTCTGCAAGTGCCTGATGATGTGACGCTCGTTTGGGTTGACGACAACTACGGATACATGAAGCGCGTGAGCAATCCCGAGGAGCAGAAGCGCAAGGGTGGGGCAGGAGTATATTACCACACGTCGTATCTTGGTACGCCACACGACTATCTCTGGCTCAATACTACTCCGCCGGTGCTGATGTACAACGAACTGAAGAAGGCCTACGATACCGGTGCCGACCGCTACTGGCTGCTCAATGTGGGCGACATCAAACCGATGGAACTGGCAGTAAAGACCTTCTTTGATATGGCGTGGAACTTCAGTGCGTTCGACATAGAGAACGTAAACCGTTATCAGGCACAGTTCATGGCTGGCATCTTCGGCAGTGAGCATGAGGCGGAATTTCAGTCGCTGCTCGACAACTACTACCGTCTGGCATGGAGTCGCAAACCTGAGTATATGGGTTGGGAACGTGAGTGGGATGCTGTGCCGGAGCGAAATGAACTCAGTACCACTGATTTTTCATTCGACAATTATAACGATGCGCGTCAGCGACTTGCCGACTATGAGAATCTTTCCGACAGGGCGTCTGCCATAGCCATGCAACTGCCAGAGGAGCTGCGCCCTGCATTCTTCGAGATGTTTGCCTATCCGCTGATGGCTGCCAACCAGATGAACCGCAAGTTCCTGCTCGCACAACTCAACAAGGATCAGTTGGCAGAAGGCAATAAGGCTGGTGCCAACTGGGCAGCACAGCAGTCGCAGGCCGCTCACGACAGCATACAGTCGCTCAACCGCCATTTCAACACGATGCTTGGCGGCAAATGGAACGGCATGATGGATGTGCCGCCCGGCTTCTGTGCCAGATACCAGAACATGCCAGACGTAACACTGACCGCCGGTATTGCACCGCAGCCCGTTGACATAGCACCGCAGGAGAGTCAGAAACAGCTAGACGGTTGTCTCGTTGTCAACCTGCGCGAAGCTGAAATCACAGCCGATGCGTCACATACCGTGCGCATTGTGGAGGGCTTGGGCTACGATTGGCATGTGGTGCAGATAGGAGATGCAACAGAACCGACAGCCGATGCCGCACGCCTTGACGGTACGCGCATTGCTTACCGCTTGCCGAAGATAGATGCCGATAGCATAGAAGTGACCATATCAACCCTGCCGTTCTTCCCTCTATATAAAGGAAAGAGCACCCGCTACGGTTTCTCTGTTGACGGCTGCGGTCCCGTCGTAGCAGAGAATCTGCCTACGGAATGGAGCGAACCGTGGAAAGAGCAGGTGCTGAAAAACGGTGTTGAGGCAGAGGCCGTTTTCGCCATCGACAAGACGAAAGACAGTCACTTGCTGACCATCACCTGCGGCGATCCGGGCACTATGGTTCAGCGCATCATTGTCAACTGGGGCGGACTCAAGAAGTCGTATGTCGGTCCGAATTAACTTTTTCACATTGCATATACAACTTTCAAAAAAGTAAATGAAACAATTACGATATGCCGTTTTTGGAATTATGGCTAATTTTGCCACAGAAATATCTAAAAACTGAATAAAATTATGAGAAGACATCTTGCTCTATTGCTTTTGGCATTGCTAATGATTGTCGTGCAACACTCTATGCAGGCACAGCAGCGCCGCCCGATTAACAATGAGAATCCGTTGTGGCTTATTCATATTGACGTTTGGAACAAAGCCGACCCCCAGAAGATTATCGACCTTATTCCTGAAGACATCAAGCCATACGTGTGTCTTAACCTGTCAATGTCTTGTGCCTACGATACGGAGCGCGAGGTCTATAAGATGCCGCAGAATGCCATCCTTACCTATAAGTCGTGGGCATCGGTGTGCCAGCACAACGGCATGTGGTTTACTTGTCAGCCTGCTAGTGGCGGACATACCCACATCATGGACGATGACCTCGAGATTTTCGAGTATTTCTACAAGCGCTATCCCAACTTCCTCGGTTGGAACTATTGTGAGCAGTTCTGGGGGTTTGACGAACCGAATGACAAGAGCTCAAGTACTCAGGCCGACCGTCTTGCTCTTTTCGCAAAGCTCGTGCCGATGGCTCATAAATATGGAGGTTTTCTTACCATCAGCTTCTGTGGTAACGTATGGTCGCATCTGCTCAATCCTGTGGGTATGATGAAGCGCAACCGCGACCTCCTGGCTGCCTGCAAGGCATATCCAGAGGCATGTCTGTGGTTGTATAAATATACCACATCTTCTTGCTTCTACAACAATGAGAGTGTCACCCTCTCTCCGTTCATCAGTGGTCTGGCGACCAATTATGGTGTGCGCTACGACAACTGCGGTTGGAACGGTGCGCTCGATGCACTGCTGGGTGAGGGACATGGCAAGAAGTATCCTACGGCTGCAGGTCTGGGAACAGTGATGGAACAGACTTGTGTCAATGGCGGTGCAGTGTGGGACGGCCCTGAACTTATTTGGACAGAGGACTTCCAGAATCTGAACAACACAACCGTTGACGGGTTCCAACGTCGCAACTGGGGTACCTTCAAGGGTTTCCAGGGCGGTTGGATTGACATGTTCCGCAAGATTATCGACGGTACGATGTATATCCCTACAAGAAAGGAAGTGGTGGAGAATACCAAGATTGTTGTGGTAAACGACGTGCAGAGCGGCAACGACGAACAGAAATATGCTGCCTGGGGTGATCTCTATGACGGACTCTACAAGCAGAACGACCCGTTCAACCGTGGCAACGGCCAGTGGATGGATAACTTCTGCTATTTCAAGAAGACCGGTCGTTACAGTGCAATTCCAATCGTCATTGCTCTTTATGACTCTGTGGCAAAGGCGATACCAGTACAGGTAAAGAAGTCGCAGTACCAGTCACGCTGGCCAAACCAATCAAGAAAGGTTGCCGATTTCAACAGTCAGTACCCGGAGGTTAGCACCGGCGATATGTATGTATCACGCTATCAGAACCAGTTGATAACCTACACTCCTTATACATATCTTAATAAGAAGACAACATCGGAAGCAAAGATTCCGTTGTTGTACAACTGTGCTGACAGTCTGTATCTCACATACGGCAAACTGAGCAGCGGCGTTATTCGTGAGTTCAGCGACAGCATCGTGTTCTATCTTAACAACTACCGCAGTGATACACTGACAATGCAGACCGACAATATCGTTATCACAGGTCTGAAGTCGCAGCCAAGTTACAAGATGACTCGCCGCAACATTGCCGACGGTTCTTCATCCGGCTCATGGGATGAGGCAAAGGGCACATATTCTATCAGAGTGAAGCACCGTGGCGGTGTTGACCTTGTGGTAAGAATGAACGAGACTGCTACTGCTTCTGCAGAAACTCTCAAACCGCATCTCTCTTCAATCAAACCATTGGGTATGCCAAAGCAACCAGAGGACTATCGCGGTGAGATTATCATCGAGGCAGAGGATATGGACTATAAGGATGTGAAGAGTTGCGTTACCGACCCATACGGATGGTATCCTAACGTGTTCGGTCATGCAGGCAACGGTTTCATCGATATGGGAACAAACACATCTGGCAT
This sequence comes from Prevotella sp., assembly GCA_045602085.1. GTDB lineage: Bacteria > Bacteroidota > Bacteroidia > Bacteroidales > Bacteroidaceae > Prevotella. The sequence continues at coordinate 35,948 of JAZSAV010000037.1, forward strand.
GTTGCGCCATCAGCTGATGGGCAAGCATGCTGGTGATAACCGCATCGCCATCCGCTATACATCACCACAACGTTCTGGTGATATAGCGGCTGTGATGAACGGCACGCGTTTTGTACTGAAGTGTGAAAAGACAGCAAATAACGAGTGGCGCAAGGTTGAGTTTGAGGCTCCGCTCAAGGCAGAAAAGAACAACCTCGTTATCATCAATACCGGCGGTGCTCCTATGTATATTGACAATGTGACATATACACCGTCTGATATTCCTGCAGAGAAGTTCCTCATAACAGTGCGCGAGGCAGAGCATGGTAGTGTAACTGCCAGTGTTTCTGAGGCAGCCGCAGGCGAGAAGGTGCAATTGACTGTAACACCAGATGAGGGTTATGCTCTTACAGGTTGGGTGGTAATCCACGGTAAGGTGGAGATTTCAGAAGACGGCTCGTTCGTTATGCCTGAGGATATCGTGACTATCCAACCTATCTTTGCTGACAAGACTGCTATTTATGCAATGGACTTCGAACCAGTGCTTAACGGCACAATTCCTGCCGGATGGCGTATTGACCAGGGTGGCGGTGAGATACATGAATATCCTAACTCTTATGGTTCAGGTTCACGCACCTTCGCCGGTTTCACCGGTTATCAGGGCAAGGGACTTTATTGGCGCGTAGGCAAGGCTGAGTATGGTCGTCAGGAGGATTTTCCGCTGACTCTCGCCCCGGGCAGTTACAAGTTGTCTTACGCAATGGCTGCATGGAAGGGCTCGCCAAACTACAAGGTGGCTATTCTGAGCAAGACAGGCAGTTTAACCGTTGCATCAAAGGGTTCTGCAACAGCTACACCTAATGCTAATGGTAATCAGTCGGCCAACCTATCATCAGCAAAGCTCCACGAACTGGAGTTCGAGATTAACGAGAGTGGTGACTATGTTATCAGTTTCCAGAATGCTGGCAGTGGTTTCGAGGAATTCTTGTTGCTGGAGTGCCGCATCAATACAGCTACGGTGAATGGTATAACTTCTGTTGAGGTTGACCATGTTCGCCAACCAGGCATCTACAGTCTCTCTGGTGTTCGCCTGCAGTCTTTGCAACCTGGTATTAATATCGTTGTAACATCAGATGGTAAGGTGAAGAAGGTTTCTGTGAAGTAACTGCAAGATAAGAGAATAATTTTGCCGATTTTATAATTTTAGAAGAGCAAACGGGCGAGATGCCGTTTGCTCTTCTTTTTTGGTAGATTTGCTAGAGGGGCCAGATATTCTAGAACTTCTAGATTTTCTAGAGCATCTAGGGTTTATAGAACTTCTAGATTATCTATCCTTTTTAATCCTTGAAGTTCCATTTAGAGTTATCACTATTGAAGTCATATTCAGCAAGCGTTGGTGTGCTGTCGGCTATAGAGTAGAGTACGTATTTGGTGTTCAGTCCTTGCAGACCGGGTATTGCTTTTGGCATGATGCGGAAAGTGCCGTCTGTTAGTTGTTCAATACGCCACAGCTGTTCGTCTGCACCTGTGAATGAAGGAACGGTGGTCAGTTCCTTGTCTGCCGTAGCAGCCAGTGCTCGTTCTGTTCCTTCGATTACAATCTTGAAGTACGGACCGCACAGAGTTCCTCCTGCTTCTGTAACAGGCGTGATACTCCATCGCTGGTGAGGGCGGAACATATAGTCGCCAATGCGCACGCTGATATTATCTTTTGGCCAAGTGCCTATCACCTCGTCGAGAGTCTGTGATTTAATCTTCTCAACTGGTTTGCTTGTGTCTATGCGCCAGAAAGCTTCGCGCTCCTGCTTCATACGGATGAAATCGACAGCCAGTTCCAGGGCATAGCCGCGTCTTTCCGACTCAATCTCGTATGTGCCGCCCTTGAAGCGTTTGCCGGCAACAGGCCAGTCGTTCTTCCACAATAATGGTCTCAGTCCAAGTACGCTTCTGCCGCTTTGGTCGAAGTCTGCCTCATAGTGGCATGACATAACCTCAACACCTTCGTCGATGACGGTACGACCGAAATGGCCTGGTCCTACAACGCGGTCGCTTGCAGCAATCACCATTTTGCCACCGCCATGAAACATGTCTCTTCCCACATTATCTATATACGGACCGGTTACAGAACGTGAACGCCCCACTACGATATTGTATGTAGAGTTGACACCGTCGCAGCAAGTGCCGTGTGTACCAAGCAGGTAGTACCATCCATTACGGTAGAGTAGATCGGTTGCCTCACAGTCGATGGCAATATCGAGCGATTCGTTGCCTTTCATCCTCTCACCTGTCTTTGGGTCGAGTTCGATGAGGCGGATGTTGCCGAAATACGTTCCGTAACTTACCCACAACCGACCGGTGGTAGGGTCGAGCAACAGTCCAGGGTCGATGGCGTCGTTGTCTTCAAGACCGTCTGATGCCGCCACCTCGATAGGATCGCTATATTTGAAGTCGGGAGACTGCGGGTCGAGAGTTTTGTTCCACATCGTAAGAATGCGTCCGTTATGTCCGCCGCCCAGTCCGCCGCCCGTTGCTCCATAAACAACGAGATATCGGTCGCCAATCTTCATCACGTCGGGAGCTGCACCGCCGCCGGGACGTACTGCGCCACCCTTCCATGTCCATCCGTCAGCTGAAATCAGTCCGCCACTGCCAGTACCAAAGGTGTAGTATTTGCCGTCGCACTCTGCTATTGTTGACGGGTCATGTATATATGGTTGTCCTACCTGTGCCGAAGCGTTGTAAAGGACAGTGCAGAGCAATGCCGTATAGAATAGTCTTCTTTTCATTTTATGTTATAGTTAAGTATTGGTGTTCCTTTGTCATTGATAAATCTCACGCAGAAGTCGCTCATGCCAGGGCCGTTGATTATCGCTCCGCGCAGTATGTTGCGCCCTTTCTTCAGTGTGATGCGCTTTGATGTTGCGTCATCTTTCACCATGCGTCGGTCGCCGGAGAGCAGAAGAACCTCCTCGCCGTTTAGCCACCACATGGATGACGAGTTGCTGCCGGCTGCCAGTCGTACGTTTGTCATCTCCTCTGGCCAGTCGATTACCGTTACAGCCCAGAACAATACTCCATACACTTGCTTGTCCAACTGGTCAGCAAAGCGGAACAGTTTTACGTTATAACGCTCGCTGTCGATGGTATGCCATGTAAGGCGTTGCTTGCCTGCCTTTACTTTCTGCCCGTCTTTTGGAATGATGCTGAACTGGTCTTTGAAATACACATTATTAAAATGTTCACGCAGGTAGGAGTCTGTAAACACGGTATTGCTGCGGTTGGGTTTGTCGATAGGTTCAAGCAATGACCAGCGTCGAATGAAACCCTCGCTATCTGGTTTTGCATCACCTTCGGTTGCTGCAGTGAAATACTTTTCGTGGTTCTTGAACTGTATCCAGTCGATGCACACCTCTGCACCGTCACAAGTAAGACAGATGTCCTTGACAGGCGAGTTGCCCAGTTGTCGGATTATGGAACTGTTCACTTCTGCCGTCACCGTAGTCCATTGTCCTCGGTAGTCGCGGCGGCGCTGGTCGGTACTCTCTACCTTAATGTTAATTCTTGCTATCACCTTACCGCTCTTTCCTCCCTCGCGTATAGTCAGTTGACTGTTTTTCCCCGCCTTTACATTGACTGTGACATACGCCTTGTTGCCGATGCCACTGAAATCAACGTCATTGTATGTCAGCCAACTGCCCTTAGGCAATATAGCCTGCCATCCGCGAAAGGTGTTTACAGTATCGAGATATTCTATTCTTGCCTTGTCGCTCACTTTGCTGTAGCGGTCAACATCGATTCTTGCAGTCGCCTTGGTGATGCCAACGCCTCTCAGTGTCGGTATCACTTCCTTTATCGTTCCGTCTGCATTGAAGTAAAGACGGTCGATGCGTGCCGAGCGACGCTTGTCGAATTGCGGCGAATAGTCATTATGATGGTAGAACAGATACCACTGTCCTTGATATCCTACGATGGAATGGTGGTTGGTCCAGCATCTTGTTGGCGACTCCTTCATTATGATTCCTTTAAACTGCCAAGGGCCGAGTGGCGAGTCAGACATGGCATATGCCAGTGCTTCTGTACCACCCTCCTGTCGTACCCATGGGAAGGTGAGATAATAGTGACCGCCCTGCTTGAAGGCAAACGGTCCCTCCTTGAAACCCTCTGGCAGTCCCTCCATGCGCTGCGGCTTACCGTCCAGTTCCTTCATATTGCTCTTCAGCGGAGCTCCTGAAATGCCGCCTCCGGACCAGTAGATGTAACTCTTGCCGTCATCATCGATAAGCACACAAGGGTCGATGCCCATTATTCCCTCAATGTAGTTTGGCTCAAAGCGGAACGGACCCTCAGGACGGTCGGCAATGCCAACGCCCACACGGAAACCGCGCCCCTCTTTCGGACCGGCAGGGAAATAGAAATAATACTTGCCGTTCTTCTCAACGCAGTCTGGTGCCCACATCGAATACCCCTTAGGATTTACCCAAGGAATTGTTTCCTGTGAAGCAATCACGCCGTGGTCATGCCATTCTGTAAGATTCTCTGATGAGAAGACGTGGTAGTCAGCCATGCAAAACCAGTCCTGTCTCACGCCCGCCGGTGCATGTATGTCATGCGAAGGATACATGTACACCTTATTATTAAATACGCGCGCGGTAGGATCGGCGGTAAACTGCCCGCTGACAATCGGATTCTGTGCTGCTGTCCCCATTGTGCAGGCAAGCAGCGGTATGGTCAGTAATCGTTTCATATATTCGTTTTAAGTTTCAGTCATTCTTTCTTCTACAAATTTAGCAATAAAAACTTTTACTTCATTGTACCTTTCCTATGCAGAAACGTCTTTGTGACGAAGACAAAAATGAATGCAACAAATAAATAAGTCAGTGCGCCTTATTAGGAGTAACTTTGCCGTCAGAATTATTATTAACGTAATCTTTTTAACTGATGAAAAGAATTTTCCTGCTGATGATTTGTGTTGCTGCCGTATCAATGATGACGGCCAACGATAACATTCTTCCATACCAGAACCCTGAACTTTCTGCCAAGGAGCGTGCCAAGGACCTGTGTTCACGACTGACACTCGAGGAGAAGGCTATGCTTATGCTCGACGAGAGTCATGCCATTCCGCGTCTGGGCATCAAGAAATTCTTCTGGTGGAGCGAGGCGTTGCATGGTGCTGCTAATATGGAGAACGTGACAGTATTCCCCGAACCGGTGGCCATGGCATCGTCGTTCAATCCCGACCTTTTATTTAAGGTCTTCGATGCAACCAGTACGGAGATGCGTGCCCAGTATCACAACAGAATGCTCAACGGCGGTGAGGACGAGAAATTCCATAGTCTGTCAGTATGGACACCAAACGTAAACATCTTCCGTGACCCGCGCTGGGGCAGAGGGCAGGAGACATACGGCGAAGACCCTTATCTTACAAGTGTGATGGGAACGGCGGTTGTTCGCGGACTGCAAGGACCGGAAGACTCCAAGTATCGCAAACTATGGGCTTGTGCCAAGCATTATGCTGTGCATAGCGGTCCGGAATATACCCGTCACTCCGTCAATATCACAGATATCTCTCCCCGCGACATGTGGGAGACATATATGCCCGCCTTCAAGACACTGGTACAGGATGCCAAGGTGCGCGAGGTGATGTGTGCCTATCAGCGACTGGACGACGACCCTTGCTGCGGAAGTAGCCGACTGCTTCAGCAGATACTTCGCGACGAATGGGGATTTGAGTATCTCGTGGTGAGCGACTGCGGTGCTATCTCTGACTTCTACACATCCCATAAGAGTTCCAGTTCGCCAGTTACGGCATCGGCAAAGGCTGTCTTGGCAGGAACAGACGTAGAGTGCGGCTACGGTTATGCTTATAAGAGCATCCCGGAGGCAGTGCGTCGCGGACTATTGAGCGAGAAGGAGGTTGACAAGCACGTTATCCGTCTGCTCGAAGGTCGTTTCGACCTGGGTGAGATGGACGACCCGTCGCTGGTGGAATGGTCTAAGATTCCTTATTCGGTGATGGATTGCAAACAGCACCGTCAGATAGCACTCGATATGGCCCGTCAGACCATTGTGCTTCTGCAGAATAAAGGCAACGTATTGCCGCTGAAGAAGAATGCGGAGAAGATAGCGGTGATAGGTCCTAATGCAGATGACGAACCGCTGATGTGGGGCAACTATAACGGAACGCCCAACCGCACCGTGACTATTCTTGACGGTATCAAGACTAAGCAGCGCAAATTGGTTTATATGCAGGGATGCGACAAAACCTACGACAAGGTGATGGACTGTCTGATTGCATCTTCATGTTCTGCCGACGGCAAACGAGGACTGAAGGGTACTTTCTGGAACAACACGAAGATGGAGGGAACTCCCATTACCACCCGCTATTACACCGAACCGCTGGCAGTAACAACAGCCGGTATGCACAACTTCGCTCCAGGAGTGCCGGTGGAGGATTTCTCTGCCAAGTACGAAACGGTGTTCCGTCCTAAAGAAGCAGGCGAGTATGTTGTAAACGTAGAGGGTTGTGGCGATTTTGGTCTGTATATTGACGGTCAGAGAAAGATGCACCATCACACATGGCGCACAACGCCGACTCGCACAGTTATCAACGCCGAAGCAGGCAAGGAATATAAGATTGAGGTGAGGTTTCAGTTTGTCAAGACATGGGGCGCCAATCTCAAGATAAACGTTGCTAAGGAACTGCCTATCGACTATGCGGCAGTGATAAGCAAGTTGAAAGGCATCGACAAGGTTGTGTTCGTAGGCGGAATCTCAGCCGGTCTGGAAGGAGAGGAGATGCCGGTAAATATCGACGGATTCAAGGGTGGCGACCGTACCCATATAGAACTGCCACGAGTGCAGCGCGAGTTCCTGAAGGCTTTAAAGGCAGCAGGCAAGACCGTAATATTTGTCAACTGCTCTGGTTCTGCTATTGCCTTGGCTCCAGAGACAGAGACATGCGACGCCATCGTTCAGGCATGGTATGCCGGTCAGGAAGGCGGAACTGCAATCGCCGACGTGCTCTTTGGCGATTATAATCCAAGTGGCAAGTTGCCGGTAACATTCTATAAGTCGTCCGCCCAGTTGCCCGACTACGAAGACTATTCAATGCGCGGAAGGACATATCGCTACTTCAACGACCCTTTGTTTGCCTTCGGTTACGGCATGAGCTATACGCAGTTTGAGATAGGCAAGGCAAAGGTAGAGCGCAAGGGTGACGAATACCAAGTTTCTATTCCTGTTAGCAACACAGGCAAGCGCAAGGGAACAGAGACGGTACAGGTATATCTGCGCGACCTCTCCGACAAGGTAGGACCGCTGAAGTCGCTCCGTGGATTCCAACGCATAGAGGTAGAGGCAGGTGCAACGAAGCAGGCTCTGGTGGCACTCACACGCAAGTCGTTTGAATTCTTCGATACAGCAACCAACACCATGCGCATTAAGCCAGGCCGCTATGAACTGCTGTATGGTAACAGTTCGCTCGACGGCAGTTTGAAGAAAGAGATTATATTATTAGATTAGTTTTATATTTTTGTATTAGTTTTTTTGCAAATTCAACGGTTCATCCCTTGTGAAAGGGGTGAACCGAATGTTTTTTAAACCTTTTGAAACATATATATAATATCAATGTGTGTTTTTTTATTAATTTTGCCGAAAAAGTTAAAAGTGAAGAATGAAGAGTGAAGAATGAAGAGTGAAACCTCACAACCTCAAAACCAGAATATATGAAAAGAATATTTATATTTTGCATGACAGTCATACTGGCCATGACTGTAAATGCCGACACTGTGGTGTCAAGTCCGGACGGACGCATTGCCGTTGACTTTGATGTCAAGGGCGGAAAACCGGTTTATAAAGTGATGCTTGACGGCAAGATGGCCATCAGTGAGTCCTCATTAGGTTTGGTAACTAACATTGGCGACTATAGCGGAAACCTTGTGTGGAACAAAGAGAAGACCAGAAAGGGAACGTCAACAGGCAGCTATTCACTGAAGAACATCAAGAAGTCATCTGTCAACTATGCCTATAACACCGTTCAACTTCATCTATCGCAGGCCGACAAACCGGTTATGGAGATTGAGTTCCGCGCGGGCAATAGCGATGTGGCTTTTGCCTATACCGTGCTGGAGAAAGGCGAGCGCCGCAGTTGTGTTATCACCGATGAACTCACCACGTTCAATATTTCAGACAATGCCCGTGGCTTCCTTGCTCCGCAGAGCAAGCCGATGACAGGTTTCGCCCGCACAGCACCAAGTTATGAAACGAAATACGGACTTGGCGAAAAGGTGGGCAAGAACGGATGGGGCTATGGTTATACCTTCCCTTGTCTCTTTGAAGTGCCGGCAGCTGAGAAAGAACAACCGTTATGGATAATGATATCAGAGACCGGTACCGACGGCAAATACGTTGGCTGTCGTCTGCTGGGCGAGGGCGGCGGCAAGTTCCGCATCGGATTCCCTCATGAGGCTGAACTGAACGGATGGGGATGTACCTCAGTACAGATGGCATTGCCTGGCAAGACGCCTTGGCGCACCATTACGATAGGCAATTCTCCTGCTTGTGCCGTCGAGACAACAGTAACGTGGGACTTGGTAGAGCAGAAATATAAGGCCAGTAGGCAGTATGAGTACGGCAAAGGTTCATGGTCGTGGATTATCGGCATGGACAGCAGCTGCAATTTCGATGAGCAGAAGCGATATATAGATTTCTCTGCAGCCATGGGCTATACCTCTGTGCTCGTTGATGCACTTTGGGACAAACAGATTGGTCGTGAGCGCATAGCAGAACTGGCACGCTACGGAAAGCAGAAGGGCGTGGGGCTCTATCTGTGGTACAATAGCAACGGTTCTTGGAACGATGCTCCGCAGTCGCCAAAGGGACTTATGAACAGCAGTCATATCCGTCGTCAGGAGATGGCGTGGATGCAGAAGACAGGTATCAAGGGTATTAAGGTTGACTTCTTCGGCGGCGACAAGCAACCGATGATGCAGCTCTACGAGGATATTCTTTCCGATGCCAACGACTACGGGCTGCTCGTGATATTCCATGGTTGCACGCTGCCACGCGGTTGGGAGCGTATGTATCCTAACTTCGCCGCTTCAGAGGCTGTGCTGGCATCAGAGAACCTGCATTTCTCACAGGGTTTCTGCAATGAGGAAGCACGCGATTGCGGTGCCATGTATCCGTTCACCCGCAACACCGTGGCATCAATGGACTTCGGTGGCTCTGCCCTCAACAAGTACTATAATGCAAACAACAATCGTGGTTCGCGCCGTGTAACCAGTGATGTCTATGCACTGGCAACAGCGGTGATGTTCCAAAGTCCGGTACAACACTTCGCCCTTGCACCAAACAACCTTACCGATGCTCCTCAGTGGGCTGTTGATTTCCTCAAGCAGGTGCCTACAACATGGGACGAGGTGAAATTCATCGACGGTTATCCGGGCAAGTACATCATCATGGCACGTCGCAGCGGTAGTCAGTGGTATGTTGTTGGTGTCAATGCAACAGGCGAAACCCTAAAGACAACCCTCCAGTTGCCGATGTTCGACGGCAAGACCGTTACCCTCTATGCCAACGATGAAGTGAAAGAGGTGAAACTCAATAAGAAGAAGACTCTCAAGATAGAGATTCCTAATAATGGGGGAGTGGTGGTGATGTGAGATACCTTCCCATGCCCCTCCAAAGGAGGGAGAGTGAAAAGTGAAAATGAAGAATGACACCTCACAACCTCATAACCTCAAAAAACATAAAAACTCAAATCTAAACAATGAAAAGGAAAGTAATAATGTTGATTGCTCTTGTCTGTGCCATTGCGGTGCAGGCGGCAGAGCAGTTCGTATGTTTTGAAAAGCGCGACGGCGCTGTGTCTATAACCAATGCTACCATCTGTTACAGTGAACAGGAGTGGGAAGGCGTGAAGATTGCTGCACGCAACCTGCAGAATGATATGTTTATGGTGCTTGGCAACAAACCGCAGCTCACGGAGAATGCTGCTGATGCCACGATTCTCGTGGGTACTGTTGGCAAGAACAAGGAGATTGACAAACTCATGCTTAAGCAACTGCAAGGCAAGCGTGAGCAGTTTGTCATCACCACTGTCGGCAATAAGGTTATTGTAGCAGGTAGCGACAAGCGAGGCACCATCTATGGTATCTACGAACTCAGTCGTCAGTTGGGCGTTTCGCCATGGTACTGGTGGGCAGACGCTCCGATAGAAAAGCATAAGGAGGCATACGTTGCCAGCGGCACGTTTACCGATGGTGAACCAGCGGTAGAGTTCCGAGGACTCTTCCTCAACGACGAAGCTCCTTGTCTCACAACATGGGTAAAGAACACCTTCGGCACCAACTACGGCGGACATAAGTTCTACGAGAAGGTGTTTGAACTGATTCTCCGTCTGCGCGGCAATATGCTGTGGCCGGCAATGTGGAGCTGGGCGTTCTATGCCGACGACCCGGAGAACGGCAAACTTGCAGACAAGATGGGAGTAATCATGGGAACATCGCACCACGAACCCATGGCACGCAACCATCAGGAGTATGCTCGCAAGAGAAAAGAGTGGGGGGCATGGAACTACCAAACCAACCAGAAGAACCTCGACCGCTTCTTCCGTGAAGGTATCGAGCGCATGAAAGGTACAGAGGATATGGTTACGATAGGTATGCGCGGCGATGGCGACGAGGCAATGAGCGAGGAGGCTGATACCAAACTGCTGGAGCGCATCGTGAAAAACCAGCGTAAGATAATAGCTGATGTAACGGGCAAACCAGCAAAAAAGACCACACAGGTATGGGCCTTGTATAAAGAGGTACTCGACTATTACGACAAGGGCATGCGTGTGCCCGATGACGTCATCATGCTCTTGTGCGACGACAACTGGGGTAATGTGCGTCGTGTGCCTGTAACAGAGAAGGAGAAGAAGCATCCTGGCGGATGGGGTCTATACTATCATGTTGACTATGTTGGTGCTCCACGCAACACAAAGTGGCTCAATGTCACACAGTCGCAGCAGATGTTTGAGCAGTTGTCACTTGCCTACGACTTCGGTATACAGCGCATGTGGATACTCAATGTGGGCGACCTCAAACCGATGGAATATCCTATTCAGTTGTTTATGGATATGGCATGGCAGCCAAAGGAATACACTCAGCAGACGGTCGTTGACCATACCCGCGATTTCTTTGTTGAGCAACTCAGTGAGGAGTTTGCTACTGAGGCAGCCGATATCTATAATACCAACTGCCGTTTCATGGGACGAGTGACACCAGAGATGCTTGATGCCAAGACATATAATGTGGCAACAGGTGAATGGAAGCAGGTGGCAGATGAGTATCAGCGTCTTGAGGTTCGTGCACTGCGTCTCTATGCCAAGTTGCCTGCAGAGATGCACGACTTCTATCGTCAGCTTATTCTCTTCCCTGTTCAGGCAATGGCCAACCTCTATGATATGTATTATGCTCAGGCCATGAATCTCTACTTGGCAGAGCGCAACCTGCCAGAGACAAATGAGTGGGCAGACAAGGTGACAGAGTGCTTTAAGCGCGATGCTGAACTCTGTCTCAGTTATAATAAGGATATTGCCGGTGGCAAGTGGAACGGCATGATGATTCAGAAGCATATCGGCTATACATCGTGGAACGACAATTTCCGTGCCGACAGACAGCCTGCCACAAAGAAGGTTGCAGAAGCAGGCAATGGAGGTTATGTGTTTGGTGCAGGCAACGGATATGTGGCGATGGAGGCAGAACACTATTATAAGGCAGAGGCTGCCGATGGTACTTCATGGAGCATCTATCCAAGTTTCGGACGCACCCTAAGCGGTGTCGCCCTCACTCCTTACACCCTGCCCACAGGCAGTGCTTCGCTTTCTTACCGTTTTGCTCTGCCAAAAGATGCACAGCGCAAGGTTAAGGTGCATGTGGTTGTGAAATCTACTCTCGACTTCGAGAACCGTGGCGGTCATGAGTATGAGGTGAGCATCGACGGCGGCGAGGCAAAGACAGTTAATTTCAACTCCAAACTTGTTGACCGTCAGCCGCACATGTACTCTGTGTTCTATCCAACGATAGCACGCCGTGTTGTTGAAAACACCGTAGAACTGACTGCCAATGGCGATGAGATGCACACCCTTACTCTCCATCCTCGCCATCCAGGCATTGTCTTTGAAAAGATTGTTGTCGATTACGGCGGTTATCAGTCGCAGTATCTCTTCGGCAAGGAGACTGATGTAAAGAAACAATAGAATTTAAAAGTGCGGAAAGGTTTCCCTGTTCCGCACTTTTGTTTGTCAGCCTGTCTGCCTTGTCGTTTCTGGGGTCAGAAACAAAAACTTCCTCATTATCATTGTGGTATTAGCAAAAATATGTATCTTTGCGCAATAAAAGTATTGACTAAAACCATATGAAGAAACTTTATATTTGTCTTGCAGCACTATTTGCCGTGCTGTCTGTTGGTGCACAGACAACCAACCAACAGGAAGATATAACATCACAGTATATCACCAACGCATCGTTTGAGGCAGACGATATAGCAACGCTCTCTCCAGTGCAGAACAGCAGTGACGGACTGCGTGGATATACGCTTGCCAAACCCTCGGGGTGGACTGTCGGCGGAACAAGCGTGACGACGCTGCTTATCACGAAAGACTGCTATACCGACAATAATTTCGGACTGGCAACAACCATCAGTGATGGCGAGAAGGCTTACTATCTTCGTATGGGATGGACAACAGGAACAACGACCGTGAAGCAGACGATAGCAGACCTGCCTGCAGGAAAATACCTGTTGACCGTTGACCAGCGTACCGGTTATGCCAACAGTGCCACCTCGGCTTTTGCTATGAGTGCGGGCAGTGAAAGCGTGACGGAGAGTTTCGTTCAGGGAAGCACATATTTCTTTACTACGGCAAAGTGGACCACTACAGCCTTGCAGTTTGAAACGACAACGGCAGGCAGCATCGATATAGGTTTCAACATCGATTGGAAATCTGGCGGCAGCTGCATCATGTTCGATAATGTTCGCCTTTATAAGTTGTCTGACGAATACGTTGAACCCGAAGATCCGACCGAAACGGAAGTTACGAGTCCTACGGAAGGCATCATTACTCACGACTTTGTCGGTGAGGCACAGATGAAAGATGACCTGTTGCAGATGCTTGCCAATTTCTCGATATGGATGAAGAACGATTTTCAGATGTGTGCCGCTCCCAACTCTATAGGCGAGCAGTGCGGATGCTTCAAGGGTGAGAGTACGATGAATGCCAACGAACAGGGTGTTCGCCCTAATGCCGACCTCTCTATGATTTGCGCCTTCCTCGTAAAATACGGCAAGGGAAAGGTGACGCTGCCTGCAGGCGTAACCTGGGACGACCTCGCCGATATAGCTCGCAAGTCGCTTGTTTTCGCCTATTCTACACACAAGGCCAACAAACTGAAGGTATGCTCCAACAACGGCTATTGGGGTTCGGTGAGCAACAGCGACCATGTGTGGGAGTCAAGTCTGTGGGCAATGTCGGTTGCCTACTCGGCATTCTTCCAGTGGGAGACGCTTACCGAGGCGCAGAAGGGATATATCAAGGCGATGCTTGTGGCAGAGTGCAACTACGAACTGCAGCGTTCCATCCCTACAGGCTATGCCGGTGATACCAAGGCAGAGGAAAACGGATGGGAGACAAATATCCTTGCCGCCACGGTCGGCATGTTCCCCGACCACGAACTGGCACCTAAGTGGTTTGACCGTCTGCGCGAGTTTGCCATAAACTGCTATTCGCATGTTGACGACAAGAATGATAATACCGTCATCGACCCTGATTATGACAGTAAGACCGTGGCCGACCTGTACAAAGGACAGAACCTCTACGACGACTATACCTTGCAGAACCACAACCTGTTCCATACCAGTTATCAGAACGTGGTGATGCAGGAACTTGGCGAGTCGGCACTGGCACTGAAACTGTTCCAGACACAGTTGCACGGCAAGGAGACATGGAAGACCAACTCACTGATGCACAACAACCAGAAGGTGATGGACGAGGTGCTCAACTGGCTGGCACTGGCCGACGGCGAACTGGCAATGCCTAACGGCAACGACTGGAGCTTGTTCCTCTACGACCAGATAACATCCTACACCACCATGGCATGCTTCCTGCGCGACCCTAATGCACTGATGCTGGAGAATCTGGCATACAAGAACATCAAGGCGAGACAGACAACCACCAGCGACGGCTCATGGCTGTTGCGTGCCGATGTGGGTGCGCGGCGCATGGGTGTTGAAGCTCATCGTGTTATGATGACGTGGCTGATGCACGACGTGCTGACAACAGCCGATATAACACCGACAAAATGGGATGACTTCAACAATCGGTATGCCGATGCCAGGATATTGAAAAGTCAGAACGTGGTGCGTGCTTCGAGCGATGACCGCTTCACTTGCTTCTCTTGGAGCAGCGGACTGAGCAGTTATACTGGATATTTCGCTGCCAATAATCCCGACAAGAACAAGATAGTGGTGCCTTTCAGAGCCAATAATACTGGCAACTTCCTCGGTTGGTACAGCGTGAGCGGCAAGGCAACCAATGCCACGCCTGTGGTGAGTGGCATATACGAACTGGACGGCAACTCATGGACAATGAACGGAGAACTGAACACCAACGATGCTTCGCTCAACAACCGCTTTGCCCTCTGCTCCACACCGGGCAATGCCGTTATATATATTGATTATGTGAGGGGCAACACTGCCGGTACTATAACAAAAGAGCAGGGAGGACTATTGGCAATCAGCACCGACGAACTGACAAAGACCAGTCGCACTCTCTATTCTCATAACGGTGAGAAGATAGGACATAAGCAACTGGACGGAACTAAGTTGTCAACATTTGGCGGCAACTGGATAAACATTGACAATGAGGTGGGCATCGTTTCCAAGAGCGATAAGCAGATGGCATTTGGCGAGCGTGCAAACAACAACTCCATAATGACCTCAAAACTCTATACCTCTTACTCTACTGCGAGCAGGGCGTTCAAGGCGGGCGAGACCGTCGACAGGAGGAACATTGTATATTATAGCAACATATCAGCAGAGAAGACTGCCGAGATGGAGGCGCAGTTGAACGTACTCACAGATTCTGTCCCGACTGGATGGAACGGCGTTATTGCTGCCGACCCTGATGGCACAAACTACCTGTTGCTTGCCAACTTCGTTAGCGACGAGAAATGCCGCCTAAGCAATATCAGTTGCAAGCTCGGAGCGCCAGTGTTCAGTCAACCCACAATGATTAGTGGCAATAAGTCGGCTGCTGCCTTTGTTGCAGAGGTCAACCGCTCTGTTGCTGATGTGCTGAAAGCGTTTGTCTCTGATGCAGATGTAAAGGCAGTACAGGCATCAGGTTCGCCCGATACCCTGTTCATCCTTAATGAGCAGAACGGTACGGTAAGTCCAAAAATCTCCTTCGTCGTTGACGGCGAGGCGGTTGCTGGCAATGTGGATATTGCTGCAGGTGAATGTGTTATGGTGTATGTATCAAACGGTGCTGTTGTCAGTGAGGATGCCGATTTCCCTGTTGTGGCGCAGAACAGTCTTTACGACGGGTATGCAGATATTACAGAAGGCAAGATTGCCAATCCGAGTTTTGAACAGGACAAAACCTACGGCAATGCCAACGGCAACGTCACATTGGGCAGTGTGGTATATAACCCATGCTATACCAATAGCATTGCTGCGGCAAATGCGTCGTTCCCTAACATCCTTCCTGTGGAGGGGTGGACGGCGGGCAATGCTCTCAATGGCGGTTCCAACTATGCACGAATGTATTCGATGCCATATAGCACGACAATGTATTGTGTCAGTCCGTCAAACGTAGGCAATTATGCCGCGCAGTGCGCACGTCCTCTTGCGGATGACAGTTGCGGCACACGATGCCTCACCGTGCTCAACTCATGGACCAAGGGCAACAACAGAATCAGTCAGAAGGTGGCATTAGACAAGGGAGAGTACAGGTTGCTTATGAACATGAAGTACGAATGTACCAACCAAACAGGCAATACCGTTACGACAGTCACCACGTCGAAGAACGTGAACAACTCGCTCACAGGCATAAAGATAGGCAGTGCCACTGATTACAGATACCCTGCCGAGAGAGCCACATGGGAGGTAATGTGTTATGATTTCGTGCTTGCAGAACCGTCAGAAGTGGAAATCAGTCTTGGTTTCAGCACCTCGCAGAGTGTGGGTGCGGCAGAAAACACATTGCTTTATATCGACAACATCCGTCTTCTGGCTAAGCAGGACAATGTCTCTGACGGCATTGCAGATATAGAACCGATTGTTGGCAATGCCGACGTTTATTCATTAAGTGGCATCAAGCTCCGCACTAACGTCCCTGTAGCAACGGCAACAAAAGGTCTGCGTAGCGGCATCTATATCGTTAACGGCAAGAAGGTCGTTGTGGAGTAGGGGCTGATGAAGGCAAATCAGAACAGAGCATCCATATCAATCTTTGCGATTATCTGGTCGCTATACATACCGTCTTTCATGCCAAAGGTGGTAATCATCGTAGGGATAATGCTGCTGCGTGTTTCTGTGACTGCTTTGAATGTGCTTATGCGATTCTGAATTTTAAGAAATTCTTCTTTGTCAAGACTATACAAATCTTCACAATACTTAACCTCGCAAAGGTTTATGGTATTGTCTGCACGGTCGATGATGATGTCTATCTGTGCTCCATTCTCAATTTGATTGGTCTTCCAAGTGTAGAACTCCGTTGAAACACTTGCAATACCCAATGCAGATTTTATTTGAGGAATGTGTGCCTTGCATATACGCTCGAAAGCCAGACCATACCATGCGGTAATCTCAGGAGTATTTACATTGCGAGTCCAGAAAAACTCTTCTACTATATTCTTGCTGGCAAATGTATTATAGAAAATTGTATAGAAGTCAACTAACTGATAGATTGCCGAGTTCGCTTTTATCTTTTTCTCTCGAATGTTATACTTGCGCAAGAAATCACAATAGACAAGATCCGTGAGCATATCGCCCAACTTTCCATTGTTGGAACTATTCAGTTTCTTGCTGATTTCCTCCCTTGTCAAACCCTTTGTATGTTTTGCCAGCAACGAAATGATTTCAAGGTATGGCTGTGGATTCTTGAACAAAGAAGCGAACAGTCTGCGATACTCCTTCTTTAATTCGGCATTGCCACTAAAAAACAGTCTGTCAAGACCTGTTGCCGGACTGTCGGTTTTCTCAAACAGACTCATATAGTACGGAACACCGCCAATAGCCATATATGCTTGCATAATACTTAAACGGTTCCAAGTGAAACCATTGTTTGCAAAAAACTCTTCTGTCTCGCCTAGCGTAAATGGGTGCAGGTGCATCTCGTGAGTGATACGGTCGTGAAGACCTCCGTGATTGTCTATCACATTACGCACCATCCAAGATGTAGCCGAACCGCACACAATCAACATTATCTCCGACTGCCAGTTCGCCCAATTATTCCAAAAGTGCCCCAGTGCATTTACAAAACCTGCCTTTTGAGTGTCAAGACAGGGCAATTCGTCGATAAATACAACGCACCTCTTCCCTGGTTCTATTTTTGATTCAAGCAATTGGCGAAGTGCAAAGAATGCGTCAATCCAGTTCAGATTCTTCTTACCTTTATATCCGTAAGTCTTTAAGGCAGCGTGGAATGCAGTCATCTGCTCAGACTTGCTTCCCTCCATAACGCCTGTCATGTCGAAAGCAAACTGATTTTTGAAATGCTGACGAATAAGGTATGTTTTCCCCACTCGTCTTCTTCCATACACCGCAATAAATTCAGCCTTGCCAGAATTGTAATACTGATTAATTTGCGCAAGCTCTTTTTTTCTGCCAACAATTATCTGCCCCATACTATTTTCTTTTATTTCTACTTGCAAATTTAGTGATGTTTTTCGAAAAAGTGCCCGATACTCTGCGAAAGTTGCATTTTTTTTCAAACTTTCGCAGAGTATCGGGTGTTTTTCTGCTTTTTCAAGCAAATAAACAATAGGTTTGGAGCAGATAGAAATATCATTTTTATATACAAAAATTCTCACTTTGACAAAGATTTAGTATATTTGCAAACATAAAACTAAAACTATTTTGGTATGAGAAAAATATATAAAGTTGCGCTTGTGGTAACTGGTTTGTTTTTTGCAATTGCGGCATTTGCCGTTTGTCAAATGGGAAATTGGGATTTCTCGTTTGACAAACAAGAATGGAAGGATAACGATGGCAGGGTGATAACCAATCTTTCGTATGGTTCAGGTGAGCGCAACGTATTCGACTTGTATCTGCCAGCGAATATAGATAAGAAAAAAGCCAATGGCTTGATGCTTTTCGTTCATGGCGGTTCGTGGACAAGTGGCAAGAAGGAAGATATGTCATGGGCATGCAAACGCTATGCAAAGGCAGGATATGTTACTGCTACAATGAACTATACGCTTGTTGGCGAGAAGACTAAAGGTTACATCAACGGAATGAACAATGAGATAGAGCGGTGCGTAAAACGCATTAGCCATGTTGCCGACTCATTGGGCATCAGGATAGATAAAATGGCTATTGGTGGCTATTCAGCAGGCGGTCATCTCGCCATGCTCTATGCCTATACCCACCGCCATAACTCAGCCATCCCGTTGGCGTTCTGCATAAGCTATGTAGGACCAGCCGACATGAACCGCCTCTTCCCCGTTAGCGATGAGGCTGTGGCTATGGCTAATGAAGAACTGCGTTCTGGCAGCAAGGGCGATGTATGCAAGAAGTTGGACGGCTCTATATATTCTGTTGCCGGTTATGTCAACGACAGCGGTAACTACAGTGCAGCTGTTATCGACTCGTTGCTCACCAGCATATCCCCCATAACATATATCAGCAACGATATGGTGCCCACAGTTTTTGCCTATGGCGGCAAGGACCGTTTGGTGAAACCTTATCATGCCGACTCGCTCGAAGTGCGCTGCCAGCGTCATGGTGCTGTTTACGAAATGATCCGTTTCCCTAATTCCGGTCATGGACTGGAGCGTGACCCCGATTGTGTGGAACGCTTAAACAACACTATCCTTCAGTTTGCAAGAAAGTATTTTGGTTATTAGGAATATTGGGCACGGAGTAAATCTATTGCCATTCGGAATATTTCACCATTTAACATTAAATTTTTAATGATAGTAGAGATGTGCCATTGGATAGCAAGACAATTTCATACTGTCAGAGTAGCATTTCATACATTATCAAAATAAATGCTTTGCCATAAGCAATAATTATCATACTTTTGTATAGAAAATCATTTGAATGAAGAAGCAATTGATAATATCGACCTCTATTGATTTGGTGCGTATTGCACCAGATAAAATAGTGTATATAGCGTCTGATGGTAACTATTCGACTCTAGTACAGACAGATAACGAGGTTCGCATGTTGTCATATCAGTTGGGGCAAATAGAAAAGATGATTTCTACTCAACTCGGAAGCGAAGGCAATATTTTCATTCGTATTGGTAAAAGTCTAATCATTAACCGCTCCTACATTTACTACATCAACATTCCTAAGCAGAAGTTGACTCTCTCTGATGTGGCATCATTTAGTCATAGTGTAACTGCATCTAAAGAGGCATTAAAGCAGTTGAAGGAGCTATTAGAAAAGGAGGTTAAATAGTTATGAAAGAGCTTAAGGACATCAGAGATGACCAAATTCGCATTATAGGCGAAGGAGGAAGTAAAAAATCCTTGCGCCGTAATGTATTGATTATCATCCTCTCTATCTTATGTATTGTGGCTATTGGTATAATCTTATTTTTCGTATTTCGTCAAAAGGTAGAAATAAATCAAGAGTTAAATACACCTGAACCTGCATTGTTTGAACCCGTCCGTGAGGTTGAACCAATATTGCACGAATATATTGGCCAGCGACCAGACTCACATGTGGCAGGCTATACAGAAATTAGAGATACGCTTATAAATGATATTCCTATCAAAATCTATATCCCACATAATGCAGAAATGTCTCTTCATATTGGTAAGATAAATAAAGAAGACACAAGTATTATTTATACAGCTCAAGCAGCAGATGTGAGATCTGATAATGGCGGGATTGTTGGTGCTTTTGTACTCAAGGGAGAACCTAAAGCATGGGGATTGTCTAAAAAGGGTTATTGTGCATCAATCAATGGAAAAGTAACGATTGGAGTAGCAGAAAATTCACCATTATTTGAAAAAGCAACAGAAGAAGGTGGTTATTTCTTCCGTCAGTATCCATTGGTAAGCAATGGAAAACTTGTTGAGAATGAACCCAAAGGAAAATCGATAAGAAGAGCAATCTGTGATAGACAGGGGGAGATCTTTATGGTAGAAACAAGATCTATTGAGTCTTTTCATGATTTTGCGCAGGCATTGGTAGATTTAGGAGTTGATCAAGCTATATATCTTGTCGGCTCAACAGCTTATGGTTGGGCAGTTGATGAGAATGGAACAATTCATGAATTCGGAGAAGAAAACTACTACACTGGTTATAGAAATATGCCCCAAAACACAAGTTATATTGTATGGAAAAGAAAGTAACATCTCTATCAAATCAGAATTATATCAACATCAGGATAGCGATGCGTACACATATTAAACATTAAAATTTCAAGATATAGGTTGGATGAAATATACAAAGTTTGTGTGTTTCATACACCTACAAAATAGTTTCGTACAGTTGAGATAAAAACTCTCGGCTGTACGATTTCTTTTTATGAAATTTGCATATGGAAATAATAATTAAAGCTTATGAAACAGATAGTCAAAGTCCTATTCTTATTGATTGGAGTTGCTGTTTTTATAGGATGTGGAGATTGCAGTAATATCAGTAATGCAAATTATTCTACAAAACACAACTCAATTTACTATTGGAAAACAGTATTTGAACTGGATTCTGCAGAACTGTCATTCTTGCAAAAGCATGACATTGATCGTGTCTATTTGCGTATGTTCGATGTTGCAACAGAACCTGATTTTCTGAATGGAACATCACAAATAGTTCCTATCGCGACAACTAAATTTGTATCTCCTATCCCGAATAATATAGAAATAGTTCCTGTTGCATATATAACAATAGACGCACTTAGAGCTATGGTTGGCAGAGAAATTGAGTTTGCCTCACTCATTGTTGAAAGACTATTGGTGATGTCTTCATACAACGAATGTGGGGATATAAAAGAAATTCAACTAGACTGTGACTGGACAACAACTACTAAGGATAGTTACAGCAAATTGTGTAAAGTGGTAAAAGATTCTTTATCAACAAAAGGAGTAGATTTTAGTATAACCGTACGATTGCATCAACTGCAAGAGCCACCACCTCCTGCAGACAAAGGCGTTTTGATGATTTATAATACTGGTGCATTAAAGAACCCGGAAACATCTAACTCCATCCTTCACATAGCCGATGTTAAACCATATATAAAGCGAACACAATATGCAATTCCATTAGATTACGCATTTCCAGTATTTGGATGGGGAGTGAAGTTTGAAAATAATAAATTTGTATCTATAGTGTCTTATGACTGCCAAGAAATATCAGATAATGAAAATATTAGATATGAAAGGCCTGCTGCAGGAGATATTCTTGAAGTAAAAGCATTAGTAGAAGAAAATTTAGGCAAGCCTGCAACTGGCAATATTCTTTATCATCTTGATTATTCACAACTTAAACATTATGCTGACAATGAAATCTCTCAAATACTTTTGCATTAGTCTTATGCTGCTGACTGTCACAAATGAGGCCGTAGCTTGTTGGGGACCGTGGTATACACCCAAAGGCTATTATATGTATAGAGTGTATAATAATCTTTCAGATAACACAATCGACACAGAAAAACAAAATCCTACTGAAGGTAAGAACTGTGAAGAATGGCGGAAACTAACTTCAGAGACGATTCCATTAGAGGATATATATCAGGTCGTATATAAAATGGATTTAGAAAGTTTCGAAACTTTATACGACAATAGAGAAGGCAGACATAAAAACAAATTTGTAGAATGGATTACCAAAAAGGATACAGCAATCCTTGATTTTCTACTTCTTGCAAAGACAAATGAATACATACGCGTTAAACGCAATTCTCGTTGGTATTATCCGTCAATGAAAATTGGAGCAAGAATGACATTAGAAGAAATAGCAGACAGTGCTATATCGGTAAAAGACTCTAGACTGAGAGACAGATATTTATTGCAAGGGATAAGAGCATTATTCTCTTTGTCGAAATATGAGAAGTGTGTCGAGTTGTGGGAAGATGAAATCTCCCATTGGTCTGATGAAAACCTTATTAGACAACTTATCCAACCGTATGTTGCAGGAGCCGAATTCCATATTATGCATTCTGAGAAAGCCATTGAATACTTTGCTCAGTTAGGAGATATTCAATCCATGCTATATTGTTTAGGACGTTCTGGTGAAAAACTATCTATTATAGATGCTTTAGAGTTTGTATGTGAATATGCACCCAATAGTAGATTTATAGAGGAAACATTACAGAAGTATATAAGAGAAATCGAGCCCCTAGGTCAATTCTCTTGGGAAGATGAACTAGAAAAAACGCCTGAATTAGACCAATTATATAATCTATGTTTAAAAATGGGGCGCAGCAACAAAAGCAATAATCCTGCTATGTGGTATTATACAGCTGCATTTATGGATGATTTATATGGTAATACAGCCCGTGCATCACGATTATTAAGTTTAGCTGAAAAAAGCAGGTCATCAGATTATATAAAAGAATCGATAAAAATCTTTAGAATATATTTAGACGCTAAACTGTTGCCATACGATTCTTATTATGAAAACCGTTTATTTAGTCAACTGAAGTGGCTGGATACGAAAATTCAATCTAATATAGATGATAATGTTAGCAGAAAGACCGCTCGTGGTTATCTGCTGTTTAATTGTGAAAGTTACTACTATTGGAATGACATGATGCGTAGAATCTTATTGGCTGAAGTTTGTCCACGCATGATTAAATCTGGCAAAACGACTCGTGCATTACAACTCGCTAATATGGCAGATAATAGACTATTAAATCTCGTAAACAAGCACGAGATCTATGATTGGATGGAGGGTAAAGTTGTGCATTATTACACGATGTCGAGTTATCGATATTCAACCAATTTCAATCAACACGATTATAGCAATAGTTTTTTCGAGATGATTGATAGCATAGGAGTAGATAATGCCATTAAATATGTTAAAAGGGTACAGACACCACAAACTGATTTTGATAGGTTTGTTAATAATTGTGGATATATAGAAAGTGATTATTTGAATGATATTGTAGGTACACAATGCCTTCGTTATATGCGATATCAAGAAGCTTTAGAATATTTAGGGAAAGTAAGTGAAGCCTATAAAACCCACCATAACGTATATATGCAATATGAGCCATTTAGCTTTGAACCAAAAGAGATAAATACGAAGTCAGATTTTAGATATGATTTCGCAAGAGAAATGTATTCGTTAGAGCAAGGAATTAAACTAACTGCCGAACCGAACCGTAAAGCACAGCTTATGGTCAAATATGCTATTGGCATCAGAAATTCATTTGATTTGTGTTGGGGATTGACTCAATATTATAGAGGAACTAGCTATTGGGGACAGGTATGCGAGAAACGAGATTGGGAAAATGACAAGCACACTCTCCTTGCATTGGAAAAAGCAGAGAAAACACTAAAGCGAGCTTTTGAGATTGTCACCGACGACGAAACAGCCGCAAACATACATTATGAGCTTTGCCATTATTTAACCGTTGCAAGAATGTATCCTAACACACAAAAAGGAGTCTTGGTTAAAGGTAAATGTGATAACCTGTGTGATTATAAGTATAAAAGGAAATTTGAATAAATTGTCTTTATGGGCAGATGCAAGATTCTTGGCGTTCTCTACACCATTATTTAAATTCTTTCCCCATTTTCTTTGTTTAATCAGAAATAATCTTTACTTTTGCAGATGCACACCAATGCAGGATGCCTACGGGCAGATGAGGTGTGCAGACATTTACAATAAAAGGCGTAACTGTACGCTTTGGTTTTGGCGTGTTAGAATCTCGCAAATTCAAACGATTAGTCAAGAACAAAGCAACAAGGGACGCTCTATGAGATGTGTATATATGTACACCATTATTGGTTTTTATATAAACATCATCGTGGGGCTTTCGGAGTTGCTCGTTTCGACTAATCGGGCAATGCGAGAGCCTTAACACGTGAGACGGGCACAGACGGCTCCACGTTTTTGATTTCCTCTGTGGTGTTGTGATATGCTATATTTGAATTTAGACAAACAAGATAGATATAACAAACATAAATATTCAGTACTGACTTTTAAATAATTGTAGTTATGAAGTTGAAAATACTTTTTTTGTTGGCAGTAGCCTGCATTGGGATAAATACAAGTATACATGCCAACGACATTGATTATGCTATGCTAATAACATTGTCCGATGGAACTGTCGATACCTATGTCGTGGATGAACGTCCGCAAGTTTCCTTAGATGAAAAATTTGTTCATATATTGACAGATGAGATAAGTACGAAATATGAAGTTGAATCGGTTTTGAGTTATACTTTCGTTGACTTGAAAACAGGCATTGACGAGATAAAAGACGAAAGTATTGATAACGAAGCCAGTGGTATAACCTTTAAATATGTGGATGGAGAGAATATTATAGTCAGAGGACTACAATCAGAGGATAAATTAAGGGTTTACACTTTGTCGGGCAAAATGGTTAGTGTTGAAATCAAAAATCATGAAGACCATGCCAACATCTCTTTAAGAAATCAGCAATCTGGTACATACATTGTTAGCATAAATAATAATAAATCCATAAAAGTTTTCAAGCGATGAGAAAATTATTATTGCCTTTATTTATTTGCTTCTTTTATTCACAGAATTTTTGTGCTCAAGAATTCCTGCATATAGGGAGCCATGTTATTCCATTGTCAAATGTGACAAAGATAACATCAAGCGTCAGAGTTCATCCAGAATCATTATCCCTTCTGTTAGAGGCAGACGGCAAGATATCTATATATGTTTCAGCACTTAAGGCTACAGGCATGATGGATACGATTACGCATTATATAGATAAGTCATATCAAATATTGAACGTTGAAGATTCTTGCCGCTGGAACAATGTTTATGTACCAGGACCTGGTGCACCTGGTGCATCATATCTCAATGTTGCATTCCCTGAAGAGCGTAGGCTAAATTTTACATTTTTTGCATGTCCAGATTCTATCTTAAAAACAAAGTATCAGATAACAAATCTTGATGGATTACGTAAGAAAGCTAAAGAAATTTATTCTAAAGTATATCCTGAAGATGCCAATGTAACAGACGAAACAGATAGACGAAATTACCTTAATAGGTTTATTTCTTATCAACTACTCAGTTTCTGTGGAACGTACAATACGCTTACAGGAGTAGATGGAGATAAATTAGCAAACAATTTTGATCGAATGAATGTGAGTATTGCTGATTGGTATGAAACCATGATGCCTTATTCAATTATAAAATTTTCAGTTCCAGATTACCAAAGAAATATTTATATCAACCGTCGTACTGGCGCCAACTCTCGACCTGACGACCGTGGGGTACGAGTTCTTGGGGTTAAGGTTCTTCTTCCTACTCAAGGTCCAGAACATTCTGATGCGATTAATGGTGCCTACCATTATATTGATGATATTGTTGCATACGACAAAAACACTCAGGAGGTTGTTCTTGACGAGCGTATTAGATTTGATTGTACCACATTGTCGCCAGACTTTATGACAAAATTAACAGATGGCGAAACTGCTCGAGGACATAGTGCGGCAAACAATGGGAAATATACATCAGGCAATGACAACCATAGCATGGCTTTAAAATCAGGATTTGTTAGAAATTTTGAATTCGATAAGGAATCAAGCGTTATCGTGAGCAACCGCTCTATAAGTAGTAGTTTATATCAGGGGGATATGGTCGCGTTAAAGGGAATGTTCGATGTTAAAGTAAAACTACCTCCCGTACCAGCAGGAACATACGAATTACGACTGGGATATGCTGCCTTAACGTCTAATGGCATTGTCGCTTTTTACATAGATGGTGAGCCTATGGATATTGTAGATTTAAGACAAGACGCACAAGAACAGTTCAACTGGAAAAGTGATGACATGTATTTGTATTCAGAAGAAGAGATAGCGGATTTTGAACGTAGTGCACGCAACAAAGGATGGATGAAAGGTCCTGCCAGTTATTCGCGTAATAATGGAAGAGCTTTTGATGAAAGCAATTCGCTTCGTAATAACTCTTTTTGTATGCGCAAGATTATTGGCACGTTTACGACTGACGGCAAGTCTGAACATTTTTTGCGCTTACAGCAACAAATGCCAAATGGTGAATCAACCATGGCGTTTGATTATATAGAACTGGTGCCTGCTTCTGTGTATGATAGCGAAGAGTATCAAGAAAACAAATGGTGAAATATCAAATAAACGAACAATATGAAACTTAAGATATTTTTTACGTCGATGTTTGCTGTAATTTGTTTTATGGCATCGGCACAAAATCCAATAGAGAAGATATTCAAGGTGGAATATCGGACAGTTGAGGGCAAAGATTCAACCATAGAAGTTGCAACAGTTGGAACAAACACTTTCACTTTTATTGGCAATAAAGGAAATGTTGAGTTTTTTAATGAAAATACAGGTGAATGGGAAACACAAGAAGAAGGCAACAAAGACTTATATTTAAATATACGAGATGTTGATGGTTTTTCTGCAAAGATTTCGATTGGCGTTAGTGATGCAATGTCTCGTATAAACGTTGAAACATTCGGTTGCTGTATTTCTAAAGAGCCAACACCAGTAGTTACAGACAAGTTCTTATTTGGTTCAGGCAACAACCCTTCTTTTGATTTGTCAGAGTTCTTTTCTAATTATGGAGAAGGATGTTACACAATGAGTATCAATAGGTCTGATATTGCCAAAATTGATATAAATCTTCAAGGATTAGATTATATTACAACTTATTATATCAGACCCTATGTAAAGTTAGCTAATGGATTCATCATGTATGGCGGTGAGAAATCTTTTAAATCTCTTAAGACAAAAGTTGCTGCCCTTGCAAATGAAGATGGCATCGAAAGATACATACTATTAGGCGACAGCATTGTTTTTACTGATGAGGCATTGACTAAACTTATAGGTAATGAATTCTCATACGATATGCTTTATGGCACAAAGCAAGATTTGGATTATTATCTAAAAAACATAAGTGTAAAAACGAAAGATATTCTTGTTGAAAAAGCAAATAAAACAATTGAGTGCGAAGATGGGAACTTATATCTGATTAAAGATATTTCTGATGAAATACTGTTGCAACTTAAAGATTTTTTTAATGGCGGTATTGAGTTTAGTCCAATGGAAATGCTTAATCTTGATGCTTCCTATACAACAGCGATAAGCACGATAGACACTGTTTATTGTGAGGAATCTCAAGGTGTGCCATATAATTGTTATGTAACATTTAATCCACGTATAACCACTTCTAATCCTTATATTGGCATAAATATACCTAAGTATATGCATAACAAGGAATATTCAATCTATGCTGTTTTTGTTCATCCAAACGTAGTGAATGATCCTCGACCTTATAAATTTAACACCTGTATTTATGAACGTGACGAAAGCACGGATTCAGGAATCGGAACCTATACAAATATGAAATATCTTAATCCAGACGGCAATAATAGCAGATATGATTATATTACAGATATCACCAACATGCTAGATACAGTCTTGCTCGGGAATTATATATTTCAGGGAACCCCTGAGACAATCATCCAATTAAGAAATAATGTCAAGTCAAGAGAACTAAAGAGTTATAATAAAGCCATGAGTATTGCAAAAATCTATATTGTTCCTGTTAAAGAGGATGAATAATAAAATAATTTTGGGTTCAATAATAAAAAAACGAAAACGTCTATGATTAGAAAAACTTTATATACCATTCTGATGCTTATATCAAGTTGTTTTGTATCAGCACAAAGCGTCAGTACCAATTCTCAGTTGAAGCTAATGAATTATGCCTTGACCGCCTTGGAATATAACTATTTTGTAAGTAATGAAGATTTCAAGACAATGATGATACTGCCAAGTGACGACGGTATGTTGTCTTATATAGACCCTGTATCTTATGGGCAGACAATTTCGCAAAAGTGGAAATTCTATTTCGACGAATCTAACCATGCTATTACAGCAGGCATCTTTTTATGTGAGTACAATGAGAAAACTGGCAATTGGGAGGAAATGGACTCGATAGGGGTTATGAGAAATAAGGATTTGAAAATTATGAATGATGCGATTAGAAATCGTTTGGAAGACCTTCTTAAAAATATAATAATAAAGGGTGATTATGAGGCAGATAAACTTTATTATAAGACCATGGGCAATATGGTGGTGCGTATAGATGGCGTAAATAAAGGTAATGCAGTTTATGGACCACACCAGATTGACTCAAAATCTCCTTTGCAGATAACAGAGTCTTTTGTAGATAAAGGATGTCGTGTTCTCGTTGTCAATGGTCCAGTGATGGGCTCGCGCAAATCTGTAGAAATGGTTTTAAGAGAAAACCCTGAATTCAGTAATTTTTTGGAGATAATGTATGCTTGCGAATGCTTTAGCAGTTACAACAGCAAGGACAATTGTAGTTCAGTTGTGCAAAGCGGCAATATGCTATCCATGAATGAGGACTACTTTATGCCAAGTAGTGATAAATATTTACTTGATGATTTCCACTATACTATTTACGCACCGACAAACACTGCAATGGAGAAGGCTTTTTCACAAGGTCTTCCGAATCTTGAAGATTACTCTGAAGCATTAAAGCAGGATGATTATTTAATAAGTATTGGCGAAGTTGCCAATTCTGCATATAAGATTAGGGCCGTTTGGTTTGACTTTATAAAATATCATATTCAAGACTATTCTGTATTTGTGGATAAGGAAACCAAAAGCCGTAAATATAACACGGCAATTAATGCTTTGGTGAAAGTTGAAGGAAATACATATTATAGTATAGGAAAACCTTATCAGCTGACTGTTGAAGCGTCTAATTCTGAATTGAAAATTACTGATGCTTTGGGTAATGTTCATAATGTTAATGCAAGCACAGGACTATATAATATAATAGCAAATGAATATTGGGTTGATGGAACTCTTGATTACGGTAATAACAAAAGAACAGAAAATTCCATGATTAACAGTTCGTCAACTGTCGTTATTCATGCTATTGATACACCTTTGATGTTTTCAAGCGAACAGTTCAAATATAAGTTTGACAATTAAATTCTTAGTATTTATCGTTAACAAACAAAAAATAAAAAAAACTGCACATCTGAACATTCAAATGAAAGGCTTCAATGTCAGTAAGTTACAGCCGTGCAGATGGTGTGCAGATGGTGTGCACTTTTTTTAAGATTGAAAAATTACTCGCTGAAGCTCATCAACACGTGAAGGATTGAAAAATTGAAGACTGTAACCAAAGCATACGTCTGCACTCCCAATAAAGGATTTAAAAATTGAAAAATTAAAGACTGTGAAGCTGATGAGCGAATGCGAATAATTGAAAAATTGAAGAAATTGTCTTTATGGGCAGATGCAAGGTCCTTGGCTTTTCTACACCATTATTTAAATTCTTTCCCCTTTTTCTTTGTTTAATAAGAAATAATCTTTACTTTTGCAGTTGACTCAACCAGCCTTAGGGTAAAGGGAGGGTCGAGACATGTTGGAATATGTTTCCATTGCAGAACTTCGAGGGTAACCCTAAGAAGCAAGGCGTGGAGCATGAAAGGGCGTTTTTGAACGTTATCTTCAAGTCATCAAACTTCGCAAACTTGATCCATCTGAAGATACCGCAACAAAGCGTCCACGTAAGGTGTATTATACCTTTATGCTTGAAAGTCATTATTGTCTTTCGGCATAATTATTCGATAATACCCAACGGCGTGGGCTGGCTGAGTTGCTTATCTCGATGGAAGGCAATGCGAAGGCCTGATGACTGGGGTAAGTAGCAGATGTTCCCCACGTCTTTTTCTTTCCATACTATTTGTTTGACTATTAATGCTGAAGCAGGGGAAGTAGTAGGCTAATGATATGATAATAATTAAAATCATCAAAATTGTTTTTATATGAAAATAATAAGATTTTTGTTTGTTGCAATAGCCACGCTATTGTGCAGTGTATCTGTTAATGCTGAAAACATAGAGTTTGCTGATGCCAAAGTAAAGGAACTTTGTGTGGCAAACTGGGATACAAATGGTGATGGAGAATTTAGTTATGTTGAGGCAAGTTCTGTTACAGATATAGGAGGTGTCTTCGAAGGAGATACTACTATCATAAAATTTGAAGAATTGCAATATTTTAGTTCACTTACTAAAATAGCTGATAAAGCATTTAGTGGTTGTTCAAGATTATTATCAATAAGCATCCCAGATAATGTGTCAATCTTAGGAGAAAAAGCATTTTTCGAATGTGCAAGTTTGAGTAGAATAGATTTTAAAAATGCTGTTGATATTAAAGATTATTGCTTTACAAATTGTGTTAATCTTAAACAGATTGTATTATGGCATGGCGCTGTTAATATTGCATCGTCAGCTTTTACCTATTGCAGTAATCTTGAATCTATTGTTTTTAATTCGAACGATAAATATCGTGGTGATGGTTATTCTACTGGAATTGTAGAACGTGAAACCAACACATTAGTTGTAGGTTGCAAAAATGGATATATAAATAGTGGACTTTCAAAATTAGGAGATTTCCTGTTTGCCGGTTATCAAAATATAGGGGATGTTGAAATTCCTGAAGGTATAATTGAAATAGGTGATTATGTACTATCAGTGTCGAGTGTTGCTAGTGTGAAAATACCTACAACATTAAAGAAGATAGGAAATCATTCTTTTGAATTCTTATTTGGTAATCAGGGCGCTGACTTCAAAAAAGTTTTTATAAGTGATATGTCTGCATGGCTTAATATAGAATATGAAGATGGTTATGGTTATTCAAATCCTCTAAACTATGCTCATGATTTATATTTAAGTGATAGCTTGCTTACTGAAATAATCATACCTGATGATATTACAGAATTAAAGGCTGGCTCGTTACTTGGGTGGCATGGACGTAAGTTGACGATACATAATAAAATAAACAATATCAGCGAGTCTGCACTCTCTTGTCGCAAATTAGATACTATTATTGTTGAATCTGTTAAACCAATAGAATTGAAAGCTGGAACTTATTTGGGAACAAAGAATATATTATATGTTCCTAAGGGCAGCAAATCAGCATACGAGGCGGCAGAAGTGTGGAAGGAGTTTAAGGAGATTGTTGAATATGATAAAAACATAAAGTTTGCAGATGCCAAAGTAAAGGAACTTTGTGTGGCAAACTGGGATACAAATGGTGATGGAGAACTATCAACAGCAGAAGCTGCTGCGGTTAGCGATTTGGGTGAGGTGTTCAAACAGAACGAGGATATAACATCTTTTAATGAGTTGCAGTATTTCACAGGGTTGAAGAGCATTGGTAAAGATGCATTCTATGAATGCTCTGGTCTAACCTCTGTCACCATCCCTTACGGTGTGACGAGCAT
Source organism: Prevotella sp. (assembly GCA_045602085.1). Classification (GTDB taxonomy): domain Bacteria; phylum Bacteroidota; class Bacteroidia; order Bacteroidales; family Bacteroidaceae; genus Prevotella. Next base: position 67,595 of record JAZSAV010000037.1, read on the forward strand.
TGGTTGGGGGGCATTCGCTTGGTGCTCCGGTCTGACTTCAATTACCATCCCCAATAGCGTAACGAGCATAGATGATTGGGTATTTGATGCTTGCTTTAGTTTAACCTCAATCATTATCCCCAACAGCGTGACGAAATTTGGTAAATATGTCACAAATTATTCAGGTTTGAACTCAATTATAGTCGAGGATGGTAACCCCATTTATGATTCACGAGATAATTGTAATGCTATTATAGAAACTGCTACAAACACTTTGCATGCAGGGTGTAAGAATACTATTATCCCCAACAGCGTTAAGAGCATTGGTGATGAAGCATTCGCTTGGTGCTATGGTCTGACTTCAATTACAATCCCCAACAGCGTGACGAGCATAGGTGCTTTGGCATTCTATTGTTCCGCCGATTTGACCTCAATCACAATCCCCAACAGCGTGACGAGCATTGGTCAAAGAGCATTCGCAGGTTGTTCTTTGACCTCAATCACAATCCCTAACAGAGTTGCGAGCATTGGTAAGGAGGCATTCGTAAGTTGCTCTTTGACCTCAATAATAGTTGAGGATGGCAACCGCATTTATGATTCACGAGATAATTGTAATGCTATTATTGAAACTGCAACAAATACTTTGCTTACAGGGGGTAAGAATACAGTTATCCCTAACAGTGTGACGAGCATAGGTGGTTCTGCATTCTCTCATTGCGATGAATTAACCTCAATTACCATACCCAATAGTGTAACGAGCATAGGTGGTTCTGCATTCTCTGGTTGCGATGATTTAACCTCAATTACCATACCCAATAGTGTAACGAGCATAGGTGGTTCTGCATTCAATTGGTGCCGAAATCTAACCTCAGTAACAGTAATAAACAAGACTCCAATAACTTTGAGCTCAGGAGATACTTTCTATAACCGAGCCAATGCCACCCTCTACGTTCCTTCAGGAAGCAAGGCTGCATACGAGGCGGCTGATGTGTGGAAGGAGTTTAAGGAAATAGTAGAAATGGAACCTACGGAACTAACCCTCACCCTAAATCAATACGGGAAATCAACTTACTGTTCAGAATATGCACTTGACTTTACGAATGTAGAAGGACTGAAGGCGTATGTGGCTACAGGTTATAACACTCGCACAGGCGTGGTGACAATGACAAGGGTAATGACGACAAAGGGTGGAACAGGTTTGTTCCTGAAGGGCGAACAGGGCAGTTATCAGGTGCCTATAATTGCAGAGTCTGATGACAACACGCTCAACCTGCTCGTTGGTACTCTGGCGAAAGTTACGGTAAACTCTAAAGACGACACTTATACCAACTACAAGTTTACGGTTAAGGAAGGTGAGACAGAACCTGGTTTCTATAACTTTGCTGACAACTCCACACTGTCTGCCAACAAGGCTTATCTGCGTATCCCAACAGCTTGGCTGCCGTCAACATCAGATGCGAAGAGCGTGAGAATGTGGTTTGAGGATGAAGAAGCGACAGGCATAGACGAGATAAACACCAACCGTCCTGATAGTGATACTATTTATGACATGCAGGGCCGTCGTGTAAAGAATCCAAGTAAGGGCATGTATATCGTTAACGGAAAGAAAATGATAATAAAGTAAACGCCCACCCCTGACCCATCCCATGTGAGGGGATTTGGGGACAAGGAATATTAAATAAAAATGTTTTATGAAAAGAGTATATATAAAGCCCGACATTGAAGTTGTTGACGTGGAGGTGGAGTCATTGCTCAACACCCTCTCTTCTGAAACCTGGGATGGTGGAATAGTGGGAGACGGACAAGTGGGCGATGAGACGCCCGACCTCAGCAAGTATCACAATTCTGTTTGGGATGAATGGGAATAAACTATGCCAAGGACGCCTTTCGTGGGCGTCCTTTTTTGTTTTATTTCTGGTTACAGGCTTTGGTTCTAGGGATTTTGGGATTTATAGGATTTTTGACATAGAGACAGGCTTTGATTCTAAGGATTTTGGGATTTAAAGGATTCTTGACATAGAGACAGGCTTTGATTCTAGGGATTTTGGGATTTATTGGATTGGTCGTTCATCGTTCAACGTTTATTTTGACAAAAAGACAAATATAAATTTGCTCACCCTGTTAGATACAAGAAAAATTATAATAATTATAATAATTTCTGTCCTTCAAAGGATTTGTCGTTCATCGCTCAACGCTCATCGTTTACCAAGACAGAAATTACCATAATTATTATAATTATTGTACCGCTTGCCTTGTAGGGGCAGATCGGTGTATCTGCCCGAATCATTTTTTGACACAAAGACAAATTTCATTCATCGTTAACCGTTCAACGTACAATGCTCATCGTTCATTTTGACATATATACAAATAATAATTAGCTAAATTCGTGTAATCTGTGGTTTTAGATAAATTGTCCGTTCACCCTGTCACTCCAAATAAAGAATTGAAGGATTGAAGAATTGAAGACTGTGAAGCTGATGAGCGAATGCGAATAATTGAAAAATTGAAAAATTGAAAAATTGAAGAATTACAGCGGTATCTCCACCACATACTATTGTAATCTCATGCAGATAACATCGGAATCTTGTGGAGATAACAAAGGGATTTTGAGGTTATTATATTTTAAGGTTGTAAGGTTTTGAGGTCAAGGTTCCCTCTCCAGGGAGAGGGCGGAGGGAGAGGCATTTAAGTTTTTGAGGTTATAAGTTTTTTAGTTTTTAAAGTCCCCCTCCTTCGGAGGGGTTAGGGGAGGTTGGGGTGAGGTAAATCTGCACTCATCTGCACACTATTTGCACGTCTGTATTATGTTGATATACAGATGATTGTGCAGATAGTGCAGATGTGCAGATTATTTTGAAAAACTTTTATAGTAGTCCATGCAGACACGTTGCCACTCGCGAGCATCCACCAACTGAGTGGTGAGACGGTCGTTAACCTCCTGCCAACGCTGCTTGTCGATATATGGCTTTGCCTGTTGCCAGATGGCGATGAAGTCAATCACCTCGTTCACTCCCTGCTGGTAGCGATAGTCGAGTTCGTTGATGAGCGTGCGTCCGCTCTTCATCTTCTGGTTCCATGCAATATGGTGGAACCAAAGGAGATATTCCTCAGGACAGGTGGCTGGGTCGTTATATAATGAGCGGTAAGGCTCTGGATACTGCTCTGTAGCCGATGTGCCAGTGGTAGAGCGGTTGAAACCGATGCCCTGCTTGTCGGCCTGATGATAATACACCGGACACCACTCGATAGGGTAGTTCTCCTTGAATCCCATGGGCTCTGGACCATAGTGATGGTCAAACTTAAAGATATGGTGCAGACCGAGCGGCATCATGTAGTTGACGCATGCCTCACGACTGCGAAGCATCATGTCGATGAGCATCGGCTGAACCTTGGCAAGTGGGGTGGGGCGCTCAATGAGTTGCTGACTGGCGTTCATCTTTCGCTTCATAGGGCGGCGTATCTTCTTTGCTGGAATCTTGCTGTTTTTGATGAAAGTCTGGTCAACCCACTCCTCTGCTATAGTCTTTGAACTGAGAGATGGGTTCCATGCTAAGCGACCGAAAGCATACCAGTTGGCCTGTGCGAAATGGTGGCCGCACCAGTTGGTGTCGAGACCAATATTCGCTACCCCCGCAATGCCTTTGAGCTTCTTTGGTGAAACAAAAGAGAAGAACTCCTCCCACATAGGAGCAAGGAACACCAGTTGCTTGCTGTGTCCGAGATACTCCTGAGTAATCTGCAGCTCAGCCATCTGGTTGGTGGCAGTCATCTGGTCGAAGATAGGAGCATACGGCTCGCGAGGCTGGAAGTCGAGCGGACCGTTCTTCGACTGCAATATCACGTTGTCACGGAACTCGCCGTCATGAGGTTTAAACTCCGATACCGCCTGTTTTACACGGTCTTCACCCTTATGCTTTGCGCCATATACGAAACTGCGCCACATCACGATGCCGCCAAATGGTTTCAGAGCATCCGCCAGCATGTTGGCACCATCGGCATGACTCCTGTTATAGTCGAACGGTCCTGGCTGACCCTCAGAGTTGGCTTTCACAAGGAAACCGCCGAAGTCGGGTATCAAAGCATAAATCTCCTTTGCCTTCTGCTTCCACCAGCGCTTCACCTTGCGGTTGAGCGGGTCGGCAGTGTCGAGGTCGCCCAACGCCTTTGGCGAACCGAAGTTTACAGATATATATACCCTGATGCCCCATGGGCGCAAGATGTCTGCAATCTCCTTCACCTTATTTATATATTCAGGCGTGAGCATCTTAGGCGAAGCGTTCACGTTGTTGAGCACGGTGCCGTTGATGCCAATCGAAGCATTTGCCATGGCGTAAGCATCAATAAGATTATGGTTTATTTCCAGTTGCTCATTCCAGAATATGCTTTCGCCGGCATATCCTCGTTCTATAGACCCGTCAATATTGTCCCAGTGGTTGAGCAGACGCAGAGAGAAGAACGGTTCAGACGAAGACAAGTCGCCCCTGAGCAGTGAGAACGCCCCGTAGAGCAATCCCTGTTCGCTGGCCGCCGAAACGGTTATGTTGTCCTTGTCGCCGCTGATGCGATAGCCGCCGTTGTTGGGCATGGTAGCATCGATGGCGAGCGTAGCCTGCTTGCCGTTATAATACTGGCGCAGCATTTCTGTCGCCTTGCAGTCAGGACCCGTTACCCTGGCTGTGTTCAGCTTGTCGTAACGTAACCAAAGTCTGCTGCCGTCTTCCGCTTGGGCAAGGGAGACAGTCAGCAGACATATAATTATGAAGAAAAATTTTTTCATGAGATGTCTTTGAGGTAGTTTCTTATTTCTTTTCGCGCCTGCCCCAAGCGATATTCCACAGCCTTGTATTTCCATCCGGTGTGCAAGCATATATCCTTTGCCTGCATGCCGTCGTAGATGTGAAGGCGATAGACATCGCGACACTCCTCAGGCAAGCGCAGCAAACCATGCTCCACGTGCTCGGCGATGTCTCTTCTCAATGTGGAGGCATCGGCACTCGACTCAATGGTCTGCCACTCGTATCTAGCGTTCTTCCTTATGGCATGCCATCTGAACCAATCGACAACCATATTGCGGCACAAGGTGTAAACCAGTGCGCTGACGGTGTTCTCGCAGATGGGGTTGCTGTTGGCGAGCAGACGCATGAAAACCTCCTGCACAATATCCTCTGCCTCGGGGATATTATGCAACCGCGAATTGACGAAAGCGATAAGTTCGTCTCTGTGTTCGCTGTAGAAGTTTGTTATGATGTCTGTGTTAGACATTCTTTCTTTTTAGTTCTTCACCTTCTGAATAGTGCCGTCCTCATTGTAGTAGAGCTTCTGAACCTTCAGAGAGCGCAGCCATGTGGTGTCGTTAGACGGAACGCAGTCGTGATAGAAGAGGAACCACTCGCCCTTGTACTTGACGATGCTGTGGTGGGTGGTCCAGCCAACAACAGGGTCGAGGATTACGCCCTTGAATGTGAACGGTCCGTAAGGATTGTCGCCGATGGCGTAGCAAAGGAAATGAGAATCGCCCGTTGAATAAGAGAAGTAGTACTTGCCGTTGTACTTGTGCATCCATGACGCCTCGAAGAAGCGGTGAGGGTCTTCGGCCTTGAGCGGTTCGCCGTTCTCATCGACGATGACAACCGGATGAGGAGCCTCGCAGAACTGCTTCACGTCGTCGGACATGCGTACAACGAATGACGGTACGGCAGGACTGCCTTCCTTCAGGAACAAAGGAGTCTTCTTGTCGGCTGCTGGCCCCATTACCACGCCCTCGTTGTTCTTTGATGCCTCAGGCGTGAGGGTGTACCACTGCAACTGTCCGCCCCACAGACCACCGAAATAGCAATATATCTCGCCGTCGTCGTCCTTGAACACGCAAGGGTCGATGCTGAACGAACCGCGTATAGGGTGTGGCTCAGGCTTGAAAGGACCTTCAGGCTTGTCGGCCACGGCAACACCAAGATGGAACACGCCGTTGTAGTCCTTGGCAGAGAACACGAGATAGTACTTGCCATCTTTCTCCACAACATCATTGTCCCACATCTGCTTTTCAGCCCATTCCACCTGCTCAACGTCGAGGATTACGCCGTGGTCGGTAATCGCGCCGTTTTCAACATTGTCGAGCGACAGTACATGATAGTCCTTCATCTGGAAATGTCCGCCATCGTCGTCGAAAGCCTCGCCACTGTCACGGTCGTGACTTGGGTATATATAGAGGCGGTCGTTGAACACATTGGCAGAAGGGTCTGCCATATAGTCGTTAGGGAAAAGATATCTTGGTTCTTTCATAATTTTGTCTTTATTTGATGATACATTATTTATTAATTCAACTATTTCAAGCTTTGCTCGGTTTGCAGATAAAAGGAGATAGATGGAGATAGAAGGAGATAGATGACATGTGTTGATGAGCGAATGTGAATAATTGCTGACCCACTTTAGACAAAGTATCGTCCTCTATCTTCGCCGCAGAAAAGCGGCATATCTTCCTTTAACTTCCTATATCTTCTTAACAAGTTAAACTTGAGTTATGGCAAACTATTTGTTACGCTGCTCTATCTCACGGTTAATCTTGTCGATAACCTCGTCGGTAAGTTCGTATTTAGATATGATGAACATGGCGAGGAGAAGCAGTATGGCAGGGATTACGCATACCAACCACAGGATTCCCTGTTCAGCCAAGGCTGTCTGCTTAGGCAGTTCGGCATTGAAACCAACCCATGCGAGTACCAAACCTGGAACAACACCGCCCAATGCCATACCGGCCTTGAAGAAGATACCGGTGAGGGCGTTCACGATGCCGGCAATGCGGCGGCCGGAAGTGTATTCTCCGTAAGACACTACTTCAGGAACGAGTACCCACATATAACCCGTGGCAACGATGATGCCGGTGCTCTTGACGAACTGTGCGATGCAGAGCAGGTCGAAACGCTTTAGTGCTTCTACCTGTACGAAGATGTACATCATGGCCATGCCGACGATGGCAGTGCCGAGGAAAAGGTAGAACATGCCCTTCTTGCCAATCTTGCGCTTGATGGCAGGAACCATTGGCATGAAGATAAAGGCAGGGATTGTGCCAAGCCACATGAAAGCGGTGGTCATCAGCGGTGTGGCACCAACGTTATAACTCATGAAATAAGCATCGGCAGCATTACCCACGCTCATCATGGCAAAGGCCGTGATGAAGAAGAATGCCAGCACGCGCAAAGGACGGTTGCGGAGGAACTCGGTCCACAGGTCGCTCACCTTAACGTTCTCCGACTCCTTCTGGTCCATCACAACACGCTCCTTGCACTGAGCAAAGCAGAACACGAGAAGTGCCAAACCTGCCAATGCGAATATGGTCATGGTGATAAACCATGCCGATGCCGCTTCTGGAGTGTTGGTGATAGCTTCACCATTGGCTGCCACAGGAGCGAAGATGGCAATTACCATTGGGAGCGACTTCACGATGAGAGCTCCGAGGTTGGCCATGAACATACGGGTGGATGTAAGGATTGTAATCTCTTCTGTGTCGCGAGTAAGTGATGAGTTCAATGCACCATAAGGCACATTAACTAATGTATAGCACATGCTCATGCCGACGTAAGTGATGTAGGCATAGACAACAGAACCGCTGAAACCATTCCAGAAACAGAGGATGGCCAAGCCAACAAGAGGAATACCGCCAAGAATGAGCCATGAACGGTATTTGCCCCATTTGGGGTTGCCCTTGTCAACGAAAGCACCAACCAGAGGGTCCCACAGCACATCGACAAGACGGACAATAAGGAACATCACGGCAGCCGTGCCCGGGTCCAATCCGTAAACATTCGTGTAAAAGAACAATAGCCAGATGCTGACTGTCTGGTAAATCAAGTTCTGTGCCATGTCGCCGGCACCGAATCCGATGCGTTGCATCCATGACAGCTTGTAGAAGCCTTTTTGTTGTGTTTCGTTAGCCATATTTGCAGTTTCTGTTTTTTGTTATTTCTGGATGCAAAATTAGCGTTTTTATCGTTAACGAACGATACTAAATGTTGCATTTGCTTATATAATTGTTTCATGGGGCTTATTGTCAGACCTTTGAAGTATTGATTGTGTAATTTTTTTTTTACTTTTGCAGTGCTATGAAGAAAGTGATATTTATATTGTTCGCGCTCGTGGTGGCGTTGGTGGCAGAAGCAAAGGTTGTTCTGCCGCAGTTGTTTCAGTCGGGCATGGTTTTGCAGAGGGGCAAGGCGCTGCCTGTATGGGGAAAGGCTGATGCCGGAGAGACGGTTGTTGTAACCTTCAAAAAGAAAACCTACGAGACGGTGGCCGATGCCGACGGACGTTGGAGTGTGACGCTTCCGAAGCAGAAGGCTGGCGGTCCGTTTGAACTGAAGGTGAACGACATCGTCATTTCAGACGTGCTGATTGGTGATGTGTGGCTGTGCTCAGGGCAGTCGAACATCGATGTTACCATCGAGCGAGTATATCCGCAATATACCACAGAGATAGACAATTATTCAAACGATGAGATACGACTGTTCAGAGTGCAGACGGATACGGACACGCATGGACCGAAGTGGGACATAAAGAAGACCAAGTGGGTTACAGCCAACAAGGAGAACGCATGGCTGTTCTCAGCTGTGGGCTACTTCCTCGGTCGTGAGATGCACAAGAAGAACGGTGTGCCGCAGGGCATTATCGTGAACAGCCTTGGCGGTACTCCCATCCAGGCATGGCTCTCTGCCGACTCGTTGAGCCGTCATTATCCTAACGACTATCGTCAGACACAATTCTATCAGGACGACAACATGGTGAGAACCATCCAGAGAGGCAACCAATTGGCAAGCAACAGATGGCAGAAGGTGATGGACGATACCGACCCAGGACTGAAAGACGGATACACGGCAGCTGATTATGATGACAGTCATTGGACGGTGAAGAACCAGTATGACAATATCACCGGCAAGCGTCAGTACGTGGGTTCTTTCTGGGTTCGCCAGACGGTGAACGTAGATGTTGCACATGCAGGCAAACCGGCACGTCTGTTGGTTGGAACATTGTTTGATGCCGACTATACATATATTAATGGTAAGGAAGTGGGACGCACCTACTATCAGTATCCGCCACGCAGATACAACATTCCGGCAGGATTGCTGAAGGAGGGTGCCAACGCACTGACGGTGCGCTTTGTTACAAAGGGTGGCAATCCGCATTTCATCAAGGACAAACCGTATAAGATAATCTTCGAGGACGGCAAGGAACTGCCTCTGTCGGAGGAATGGAGAGTGCACGAGGGTGCAGGCATGCTGTCTTGCCCGCAGGTGAACTTCAACTTGCAGAATCTGCCGTCTGTGCTCTACAACGCCATGCTCTATCCGCTCGCTCCATACTCATTATCGGGAGTGGTGTGGTATCAAGGCGAATCGAATACCGGCGACGGATATGGCTATCAGAAGAAACTGAACCAACTGATGAGCGGATGGCGACAGCTTTGGCAGATGCCAGACCTTCCGTTTGTTGTGGTGCAGTTAGCCAACTACATGGCGGCAAGTGACAAGCCTCAGGATTCGGGTTGGTCGCAGGTGCGTGAGGCGCAGCGACTGGCAGTCAAGGAAACCGACAATGCCGCTCTTGCCGTGGCTATCGACCTTGGTGAGGCGGTGGATATCCATCCGTTGCGCAAGTGGGAGGTGGCTCAGCGTGTGGCTATGGGTTTCGACAAAATATTGTGGAACAAGAAGGTTCAGCTGTCGCCCGATGTTGTAAGTGCCGTATGCGAAGGCGGCAATGTGGTGCTCCAGCTTGACCAACCGCTGAAAGATGCGGAAAAATTGTATGAGTTTGAAGTGGCAGAATCCAACGGCCGCTTTGTCAATGCAGAAGCAAGGGCAGAGGGCGATAAGGTTATTATCAAGTCGCCTGTGGCAAATCCCGCAAAGGTGCGTCATGCATGGAAGAACAATCCTGCACGCGTTAATGCCTATTCGGAGAACGGTCTGCCGCTTGTTCCGTTCCAGATAGAGATAGGCCCCCAAAAGTAATCTGACTTAAGTTTCTCAAATAAAGAAGATACAGGAAGTTATAAGGAAGATTTGACGCAATATTGTCATCAATCTCCTTGTATCTTCCTGTATCTTCTTCTGTCTCCTTCTACCTTCTTCTATCTCCCTCTATCTATTTAATAATCATCGTTCCGATGTCCTGGACAGACACCTGTCTGTTGGCCGACTTGATATTTTCAAGTGTGAGGTTCTCTATCGGACTCTCAGGCAATCCTTTGGCGCGGAGCATCATCGGACATTTGTCGATTGTGATGTCGCGGAAGGTGAAATTACGGAATGCAGGTGTAAGACGGTTTACCTCACGCTCAGGCAGACGCTGTCCCAGACCACCTACGGAGTTGGGCGAACCAAGCATGTCGAAGAATATTGCCGGACGCTCGGAGTTCTTGACGTGGATGCGCTCGAAAAGCATGTTCTCGCCACCGCCGCCACGCGGACGACGGGTCTTAATGTAGAACGGATACATGGCATTCTCTACCACGCAGTCGTGAACATAGACATTGCGGATGGTGGCGGCTGTCTCACTGCCGACAGCAAAACCGCCCACGCCGCGCTTCACGGTGCAGTGGCGGATAACCACATTCTCGGTAGGGCGGTTGCGGTTCATGCCGTCGTTGCCACGCCCGGCCTTCAGTGTGAAGCAGTCGTCACCGCAGCTGAGGGTAGAGTATTCGATGAGCACGTTGACAGACGAATCGATGTCGATGCCGTCGGTACGCACGTGACCATGGCTGTTTACAGTGACACCTCTGATGATTACGTTCTCGCAGTAGGTCGGGACGATATTCCAGAACAGCGAGTGCTCGAAGGTGACGCCCTCGACAAGGACGTTGCGGCAGTTGAACGCTCCGAAGAATGCCGGCATGAATATTCGCTTGCCGTCGTTGCCGTCAACGATGCGCTGTTCAAGAGGCGTGTTCTCCAGTTGAGGACTGACACCGCCCTCTGTTCTTGACAATATCTCGCATTTGTATGAAGGACCGACGAACTTGCCGCTGCCGGTGATGGCAATGTTCTCGGCGCCGTTGGCATAAATCATTCCTCCAAGAGAGAAGGCGTCAACACCCTCATAGCGTGCCTGGACAACAGGCAGATAGTCGTTGATGACACCGGTGAGATGGACAACGGCATTTTTCTCAAGGTGCAGGTTGACATTGCTCTTGAGAATAATCCTGCCCGTCTGCCAACTGCCTTCTGGGATGATAACCGTGCCGCCGCCTTTCTTCGCCATCTTGTCGATGGCTTTCTGTATGGCGGCAGTGTTGACCTTGGTCTGCTTGGCTCCGGTCTTCACAATGCTAATGGAACGTTCCGAGAAGGTAGGCCTCTTAAGTTCGGGCATGGCAAACGGTGCCTTTATGGGTTCAATCTCTGCTGGCATCTGTGCAAAACCGCCGATGCCAATCATTGCCATCATTGCGATGGCGAAAATCCTGTGGGTGATATTCTTTATGTTCATATCTTTATGTTTTGTCTTTCTTTATAGACGGATAAATAATTTATTGTATCGGAAAAATTAGTTAAATGTTCGTAAAAGTATTAACTTTGCATCCGTTATGAATGTCAGAGACAGGCAAATACTCCAGATTGCATTGCCCTCGATAGTGTCGAATATCACCGTTCCGCTGCTGGGACTGGTTGACGTGGCAATCGTGGGACACATGGGCGACGCTGTATATATAGCGGCGGTTGCTGTGGGGTCTATGGCATTCAACCTTATCTACTGGCTTTTCGCCTTCCTGAGAATGGGGTCGAGCGGACTCACGTCGCAGGCTTTGGGCCGTCGCGACTTGGTAGAGGTGGTGAGGCTGCTTGTGCGTTCCATGAGCATAGCTCTGGGCATCGGTCTGCTACTGCTGTTATTGCAGGTGCCGGTGAGGTTGTTGATGCTTGGCTTCATCAATCCCACGCCTGATGTAGAGCCTATTGCCGTCACATATTATAATATAGTGATATGGGGAGCGCCGGCGATGATGGGACTCTATGGACTCACGGGGTGGTATGTGGGAATGCAGAACACCCGCATCCCGATGTTCATCTCCATCATGCAGAATGTGGTGAACATACTTTTGAGTCTGTTTCTTGTCTATGTCATGGGCATGAAGATAGAGGGCGTGGCTCTCGGTACTGTGATAGCACAATATGCAGGATTGCTTGTGGGGCTGTTACTGTTGTGGCGCTGCTACGGGCGGTTGCGTAAGTATCTCGTTGTGAAGGGAATTTTTGTTCGGGATGCCATGGTAAGATTCTTCAATGTCAACCGTGACATCTTTCTTCGTACACTTTGCCTTGTGGCTGTGAACCTGTATTTCACTTCTGCCGGTGCTCAATATGGGGCAGTGATATTGTCAGTAAACACGGTGCTGATGCAGCTGTATCTGCTATTCTCCTATTTCATGGACGGCTTTGCTTATGCCGGAGAGGCGCTTTGCGGCAAGTATTATGGCGCTGGCAACAGGCAGGCTTTTGGAGAAACACTGCACAGGATAATGGGCTGGGGTGCCTTGATGACCGTGACCTATACCGTGGCGTATGCTGCTTTTGGTGAAAGCATCGTGTCGATGCTGACAGACGAACCTCAGGTGCTTGAAGCTTCGCAAGGATTTATATGGTGGGCTTGGCTCATACCGGCGGCCGGTGTTCTCGCATTCGTGTGGGACGGAGTGTATATAGGTATTACCGCAACCCGCGGCATGCTGGTTTCTCTGGTCTTTGCAGCACTTTCGTTCTTCTCTGTCTATTTCCTTTTTGAGGGTGAATTGGGCAACCATGCCTTATGGCTTGCGCAGATTACCTATCTTTTTATGAGAGGAATGGTACAGACCGTTTGGTGGAAATACATAGAAAGAAGGCGAATGGGATGGTTATAAAAAACTTAAAATGGTTAAATAACTTTAATTCATGGGTTTTTGCAAGCGGTCTCGTGTCATATTAATAATAAAAAGCAGTACCTTTGCACTCCGAATTAACTCGGGGAAAGTCTTAGAATCCCCATGGATGCCGTGTTAATAGTAGCGTCTTTGGCCGGGCGTTGCGGTTAGTGAATCTGCATCCTGCTGATAATGAATGTATTGAGAGTTAGACCTTGATGCACGATTTTGAGGCACAGAGATTAATAATAAATGTTTTTTAGTAGTAAAATTAAATTTTAAAATGGACACTTTAAGTTACAAGACTATTTCCGTTAACAAGGAAACAGCTAAGAAAGAGTGGGTTGTTATCGACGCAACAGATCAAGTTGTAGGTCGTCTTTGCTCTAAGGTAGCTAAGCTGATTCGCGGAAAGTACAAGCCATCATTCACTCCTCATGTGGATTGTGGTGACAACGTAATCATTATCAATGCCGCTAAGGTGAGATTCACTGGCAAGAAAGAAACAGACAAGGTTTACACACGCTACACTGGTTATCCAGGTGGACAGCGCTTCAACACTCCAGCTGAGCTCCGTACTCAGAAGAACGGTGTAGAGAAGATGCTTCGCCATGCTGTTAAGGGCATGCTTCCAAAGGGTATTCTGGGTCGTCACTTGCTCAACAACCTCTATATCTATGAGGGAACAGAGCACAAGCACGCAGCTCAGCAGCCAAAGACAATTGATATTAACCAGTATAAATAATTAGAAAGATGGAAGTAATAAACGCAACAGGTCGTCGCAAGAGCTCTGTGGCTCGTGTATATGTAAGCGAAGGTACAGGCAAGATTACGATCAATAAGAAGGATTTAACAGAATATTTCCCATCAGCAATCCTGCAGTATGTGGTTAAGCAGCCACTGAACTTGCTCGAGGTAGCTGAAAAATATGATATTAAGGCAAACCTTGACGGTGGCGGTTTTACAGGTCAGAGCCAGGCTCTTCGTCTTGCAATCGCTCGCGCACTCGTTAAGATCAACGCTGATGACAAGAAGGCTCTCAAGGCTCAGGGCTTCATGACACGTGATAGCCGTTCTGTTGAGCGTAAGAAGCCAGGTCAGCCAAAGGCACGCCGTCGCTTCCAGTTCAGCAAGCGTTAATGCTTGGGAACTCGTTTAGCATCTAAACCGATTGGATTTGCTATTCACAATTCGTAATTCATAATTGTGATACCAACTACCACTCGGCTGATTCTAACAAAAAGAATTAAAAAAGAAAGTAAACAACAATTTAAAAAATTAGACAAAATGTCAAGAACAAATTTTGATATGCTGCTCCAGGCAGGTTGCCACTTCGGTCACCTGAAGCGCAAGTGGAACCCAGCTATGGCTCCATACATCTATACCGAGCGTAACGGTATTCACATTATCGACCTTCACAAGACAGTAGCAAAGATTGACGATGCTGCTGAGGCTCTCAAGCAAATCGCTAAGTCTGGCAAGAAGGTTCTGTTCGTCGCTACTAAAAAACAGACAAAGGACGTTATCGCTGAGAAGGCTTCTGGCGTTAACATGCCTTACGTTATCGAGCGTTGGCCAGGTGGTATGCTTACCAACTTCCCAACAATCCGCAAGGCCGTAAAGAAAATGGCGAACATCGATAAGCTGATGGCTGATGGTACATACAGCAACCTGTCAAAGCGTGAGCTTCTGCAGATTACACGTCAGCGTGCAAAGCTTGAGAAGAACCTTGGTTCTATCGCAGACCTTACTCGTCTGCCAAGCGCACTCTTCGTTGTTGACGTAATGAAGGAGCACATCGCTGTTAAGGAGGCTAACCGTCTGGGTATTCCAGTATTCGGTATCGTTGACACAAACTCTGATCCAAAGAATATTGACTTCGTAATCCCTGCTAACGACGATGCTAAGGATTCTGTTGAGACAATCCTCAACGCTTGCTGCACCGCTATTGCAGAGGGTCTCGAGGAGCGTAAGGCAGAGAAGGCTGACGAGGCTGCTGCTCAGGCACAGGCTGAGGCTGAGGCTGGCGAGGAGAAGCCAAAGCGTGCTCGCAAGGCTCGCAAGGAGGCTCCAAAGACAGAGGAATAAGTCTATAATTAAGAATTATGAATTTTGAATTATGAAACATTTATGATTCAAAGTTCGTAATTCTTAAATAAATTTCAACTTTTCATTTTTTTCAACATTTCAATTTTATAGACAAATGGATTACAAACCAAATATGGAAGACATCAAGAAGCTCCGCACTATGACTGGTGCTGGTCTTGCTGATGTTAAGAAGGCTCTCACAGAGGCTGAGGGTGATTTCAATAAGGCAATGGAAATAATCCGTGAGAAGGGTCAGGCTATCGCTGCTAAGCGTTCAGACCGTGAGACTTCTAATGGTTGTGTTCTTGTAAAGGCAACTGAAGACTTCGCGGCTATTGTTGCTTTGAAGTGTGAGACAGACTTCGTTGCTAACGGTGCTGATTATATCAAGTTGACACAGGATATCCTTGACGCTGCTGTTGCTGCTAAGGCTAAGAGCATTGAGGAGGTTAAAACTCTTACTATCGCTGACGGTTCAAAGGTAGAGGACGCTGTTATCGCTCGCTCTGGTATCACAGGTGAGAAGATGGAGCTCGACGGCTACTTCTTCATCGAGGGTAGTAACGTTTCTGTTTACGACCACATGGGCAAGCACGGTCTTTGCACAATGGTTCAGCTCAACAAGGCTGCTGAGGAGCAGGGTCACGCTATCGCAATGCAGGTAGCTGCTATGAACCCAGTTGCTCTCGATGAGGCAAGCGTTCCACAGGAAGTTAAGGATACTGAGTTGAAGGTTGCTATTGAGAAGACTAAGGAAGAGCAGGTACAGAAGGCTGTTGAGGCTGCACTGAAGAAGGCAGGTTTCAACCTCTACATCTGCGAGAACGAGGAGCACATTGCTGAGGGTATTGCTAAGGGCAATATCACAGAGGCTCAGGCTGAGGAAATCCGCAACATCAAGGCAACAGTTGCTGCTGAGAAGGCTGCTAATCTGCCAGAGGCAATGATTCAGAACATTGCTAAGGGTCGTATGGCTAAGTTCTTCAAGGAGAGCTGTCTGCTCAATCAGGAGTTCATCCAGGATAGCAAGATGAATGTAACTGACTATCTGAAGGCTGCTGACAAGGAACTTACAGTTGTTAAGTTCAACCGCTTCACTCTGCGTGCAGAATAATCGTTGACATTCTTTAATGTAAACAATATAAGGGAGTTGATTTGTTCAACTCCCTTTTCTCATCTTTTAAACTTCGCTTCTGCCTTTTGGGTAATTCTATTTGACGCCTTTACGCTTTAATGCCCAAATGGGTTTAGATGCTTTTTGCTACCATCCACCCCATCGACCATGCAGCCTGAAGGTTGAATCCGCCGGTTATGGCGTCAACATCGAGCACCTCGCCAGCAAAGTACAGTCCCTTATGATGGCGGCACTCCATAGTCTTGGGGTTGATATTGCTTAATGCAACGCCACCGCATGTCACGAACTCTTCCTTGAACCTGTTCTTGCCGTCGGCGTCGTAGATATCGTTGATGAGCGTGTTTACGAGTTTGTTGTAGCTCTTCTTTGCCAGTTCGCCCCATCGTTGAGTACCATTGAGTCCGCTTCGCTCAAGAAGATAGTTCCATAGTCGGCTATTAAACTGTGGAGGATGAATAGATGACAATTGCTTTGCCGGATTCTTGATGGCAATCTCCATAATCGTTTCCATAGCCTCGTTTTCATTCTTCTCGCCCATCCAGTTGACAGAGATTCGTGCCTTGTAGTTTGTTTCACTTAACAGTCTTGCTGCGTATGACGACAGTTTCAGTATCGCCGGTCCGCTCATTCCCCAATGAGTTATGAGCAAGGCACCGGTAGAACGCATCTTTGTTCCAACAATGGTAGCAGTTGCCGGCTCCACCACGGTTCCCGTCATCTCTGTAATAGGGTGGTGGGGCAGACAGATGCTGAACAAGGATGGCACAGGCTCGATGATGTCAAGTGACAGAGAATCGAGCATTGACAGACTGCTTCGTTTCTGACTTCCTCCTGTTGTCACCACCACGCGGTCAAACACGTCATACTCCTTTGTGGCGTCTTGAGTGCCTGTTGTGCCGTTGGCTGACTTCTGCCATTCCACTGCCCATTTGCAATTCTCAGTATTGTCAGTTTCATCTTTTGTTATGCTGGTAATGCGGCAACCGGTCTTTATCTCTACGCCGTGGCGGTGCATCAGGGAAATCAGCGTGTTGACAATTTCCATGGCATCCTGTGACTTTGGGAAAACACATTCATCCTCTTGCGTCACCAACCTCACTCCCTCTCGTTCAAACCATGCCATGGTATCCTCATGACTGAATTCGTGCAGCAGACGCTTCATCAGTTTCTCGCCACGTGGATATGCAGCAGCAATGCTCCGTATGCCCTTGAACGAGTTGGTGAGGTTGCAACGTCCGCCACCGGTTATTGCTACCTTTGCCAGAAGCTTTTTGCCACTTTCGTAGATTGTGACCTTGTAATTAGGCTTGTTCCTTTTAATGTTAATAGCGGCGAAGCATCCTGCTGCCCCGCCGCCAATTATTGCTATATGCATTGATTGTTTCTTAGATTCTGCTACCATATTGCTGGTCGAGATTGAATATGGCTGTTGCACCCATCTTCTTTATGCGGTCAACGATGCCAGAAGCTGTAGCCTCCTCTTCAACCTGTTCGCGGATGAATGTCCAAAGGAAGTCCTGAGTAGCCTTGTCGTTCTCTGCTATTGCCATATCGTGCAGTTCGTCGATGCACTTAGACACATAGCACTCGTGGTTGTAAACGTGCTCAAATACTTCAAGTGGAGTGCCCCATGTGCCAGGTACTGCGTCAATCTGACGAACCTCAGCCGTTCCGCCGCGCTTGATGATATAGTCTGCCATTGTATATGCGTGCTCCATTTCCTCTTGTGATTGCTTCTTCATCCAGTTGGCGAATCCCTGGAAACCCTCCTTGTCGAAATAGAATGCCATTGACAAATATAAGTTTGCTGACCAAATTTCCTTTGCTATCTGACCGTTGATTGCATCTTGTAATTTCTGTGTAATCATAATCGTAAGTTTTTAATTGTTAGTATTCTATTGTTATTTCTATTGCAAATATATATTAAGTTTTTTGAAACTCAAAACTTCTGTAATGCCCGATAACAAACTTTAACTAAGAGATTGTAATTATTACAACTTTTAAAACATTTCACGCAATTTTTTGTATTGTAATATCAAACTTGCAACCTTTTTCATACGACTCATCCAGTGCTATTGAGCAGTTTATCAAACTGCCTATTCTGCGGCAAATAGGCAGACTTAGTCCGATGCCTGAATGTTGGTTCTCTGCTTTGAAGAATCTGTCGAACACCATATTGCGTTCTTCCTTCTTTATTCCGCATCCGGTATCGGTTATCGATATAACCGCCTTGCCGTTGTTCATGGTGCAGCTGACGTGTATGCTTCCCTCTGCAGTGAATTTGTCTGCATTGTCGAGAGTGTATCTTATCATCTTGTAAAGTGCGGTATAATCTGATTTTGTGCAGACATTGTCGTCGATGGATGTGTCGAAATGCAGACTCACATTATCCTTGTGGCGTTGTATGAACTCGTTTATTACCGTATGGCACAATTCGTTCACGCTGATATAGTCGTTGGTCGGCAGTTTGTCGTAACTGTCATAGTATGCCATGTCAAGCAGCGTGTCAAACATGATGGCTATATCTTTCATATCAACGTGCATCTGGTCCAGTACGTTCTGCTTCTCTTCCTCTGGCAGGTTGTAGTGCGCGCTCTCGATGATATCGATGAATCCGAGCAGCGAATTAATTGTGTCGATAAGCACGGCCTTGCTGTTGTCTATATGAGTATTTCCGTTTACTGCGGTCTTCTGTGCCTGTTCGTCACTCTGGTACATATTGGCAACAGGGTCGAGCAATGCTTTTATCTTTTCTGTTGACTTCCTTATGTTGTTCAGAATCTTTGAGTCGCCGTCGATGGCAAGATTGAAATCAGGTGTTATGATAGCCTTAGAGTAAGTGCGCAGTATGTCGGTGGGCTGTTGCGACTTCTCTTTCACATCCTCAATCATGGCTCTCCTGATGCGCTTTGACTTCTTCACCTCGCCTAAAGCCTCGGTAAGTGCAAGGTTCTGCTGTTTCAGTTTCTTGGTATATCTATATCGTGTGATGTTCAGTATTGTTGATGCTATGACAACGATTACTGCAATTACCACCACCAGTATTATGTTAGTGTTCTTCTGCTGTGCCAGTTTGTTGTTTGTTGCTGCCAGTTCCATGCTGTGCATCATGGCGTTCAGGTCATCATGCACAATCATTTCCCTTATAGAGTCCTCGCGCTTAATCAGTTTCTTTTGAATCTTGTATGCCGCTTCCAGGTTCCCGCTCTTGTGATAGGCAAGCACCAGAAATCTCAACCGGTCTTCCTCATTGACAATGCTGTCGCTGCAGGCAATGGCTTTTGTGTAGTTGCCGTCCATGTAATATTTCATGAAAGCGGCGTATGGAATGAGGTCGGGCTGCTTCAGACTGTCTTCGCTGCTCACGAATTTCTCGTGGTAGATATCGAAACTGTCCTTCTTTTCCATGTTGAAGTAGGCATGCATCTTGTAGAACATGGCATTGTTCATGATTATTTCCGATTCGGTAAGCTGTTGTGCCTTGTCAGCCCATGCAACGGCCTCTTCTGGTTTGTCCATGCTAATCAGCAGTGTTGCCAGTCTCACATATATATTGCAATCGGTCTTCTTGCTGTTTTTGTCCGCTTTCAGCAAATAGTCGAGTGCCGCCTTCTTGTCGCCTCTGCTTGAATGAATCGTGGCCAGTGCTTTGTAGTAGTCGGGAATATAGTCATAGTTGCCCCTCATCTCTATATCCTTATGCATGTCCTCCACTATTTTCAAAGCTTCGGGGTATTTTCCTCTGATGCACTCCATCTTTATCAGATTGGTATAGCAGAAATAATATGTTTGCAATCTATTCTCCTTTAATGCCAATGATTTCAGCGAATCAGTTATTGCGTAGGCTCCGTCTGAGTCATTAGCCTGAACACATTCGATGAAATTCATCTGCATCTTGATGATTCTGCTGTCAGCATCCTTGGCATTTGACATAAGAGTCCATCCCGCAAACAGGGAAGTGAAAAGTATTAATAAAATGCGTTTCATAGTTTATCGTTCTTAGCAAAGGCAAAAGTAGTAAAAAATAATCTTAAATGCTAAATAATTTCTTGTTTTTTTTTGATAAACGTTGAACGATTAACGTTGAGCGTTGAACGATGAAATAAGCATTGTGCATTAAGAATTAAGCATTAAAACCAGCAAAAGAATCAGTCGTGCAATCGTTTTAACAACTTATAAATTTAAAAAGCATAAAACATATTGCCGTGTGGACTAAATAATGTATCTTTGCCGTATATTAATGCTTAATTCTTAATGGTTAAAGCTTAATGGTTATTTTCAATATTTCAATTTTTACAATTCTAATATGAAGAAATGGATAGTTATGGGACTGATGACAATGATTTTGCCGAAGTCCGTTGTCGCTCAAGACTTCAAGGAGGCTGACTACACACCAGCACAAACCACTTTCAAGGTGTTTGCACCAAGCAAGGCAAAGAGTGTTAAGGTGCGCATCTACTCAAACGGTCATAAGGGCAAGGCCATGAAGACCGTGAAGATGAAGCTTGCGGGCGAGAATACATGGGAGGCCACCGTCAAGGGCGATATGATGAACCGCTTCTATACTTTCGATATGGGGCGTGGCGAGTGTGCCGGATTGTTTGCAAAGGCAGTAGGCGTAAACGGTAAGCGCGCGGCTATTATCGACATGAGCACAACCGACCCGGAGGGGTGGGCGAGTGATGTGCGCCCGGTGATAAAGTCGCCTGCCGACCTCGTCATCTACGAGATGCACCATCGCGATTTCTCAATCGACCCTTCGTCTGGCTTGCAGCACAAGGGCAAGTTCCTCGCACTTACAGAGCAGAAGGCCATCGACCACCTGAAGGCGCTTGGCGTCAATGCCATTCACATCCTGCCGTCATACGACTATGCTTCGGTTGACGAGACACGTCTCAGTGAACCGCAGTATAATTGGGGTTACGACCCTGTGAACTACAACGTGCCTGAAGGTTCTTATTCTACCGACCCTTATACGCCGGCAACACGTATCAAGGAGTTCAAGCAGATGGTGCAGGCACTCCACAAGGCTGGCATCCGCGTTATCCTCGATGTTGTGTATAACCACACATGGGACATTGACGGCAGCAATTTCCAGCGCACATATCCCGACTACTTCTATCGCAAGACAGCCGACGGACAGTATTCCAACGGTTCTGGTTGTGGCAACGAGACAGCCAGTGAGCAGGAGATGATGCGCAAGTATATGATTGAGTCGGTGAAATACTGGATAAACGAATATCATATCGACGGTTTCCGTTTCGACCTCATGGGCGTTCATGACATAGAGACAATGAACCAGATACGCAAGGCTGTTGATGAGATAGACCCTACGATATATATTTATGGTGAGGGTTGGAGCGCCGGTTCTTGTGCCTACCCTACAGAGAAACTCGGCCTGAAGGCAAACATACAGCAGATGCCGGGCATCGGTGCTTTCAGCGATGAGATACGCGATGCTTTGCGCGGTCCATTCAACGACGACCACAAGGCTGCCTTCCTTGCTTGCAAGCCAGACAATGAAGAAAGCATCAAGTTCGGTATTGCCGGTGCCATAGAGCATCCGCAACTCGACTACTCAAAGGTTAACTATACCAAGGTGGCATGGGCAACAGAGCCTACACAGATGATTAGTTATGTGAGCTGTCACGATGATATGTGTCTTGTTGACCGTCTGAAGAGCAGCATCCCTGGCATATCCATGGACGAACTGATACGTCTCAACCTACTGGCACAGACAGCTGTCTTTACCAGTCAGGGTGTGCCGTTCATGCTCAGCGGTGAGGAGATGCTTCGCGACAAGAAGGGTGTTCACAACAGTTACAACTCGCCCGACTCTGTCAACCGTCTCGACTGGGACAATATGAAACGCTATCCGCAGGTGCTGGAGTATTATCAGAAGCTCATCCAGCTTCGTAAGAACCATCCTGCCTTTCGCCTTGGCAGTGCCGACCTCGTGCGCAAGCACCTTGAGTTCCTCGACGCTCCTAAGAATGTTGTTGCCTTCCGCCTGAAGAACTATGCCGGACGCGACGACTGGCGCGACATCATCGTTGTGCTTAATGCCAACAAGACACCGCAGTCGGTAAACATTCCTGAAGGCAAATACACCATCGTTGCTATGGGTGGCGTTATCAACGAGCAAGGCATGGGCAACATGAACGGCAACAAGGCAACCGCATTGCCGCAGTCGGCTTTGATAATTCATAATTAAGTAAACAAGTTGACGAGTAAACAAGTTGACAAGTTAACAAGTTGACAAGTAAACAAGTTAATAGTCTTTGTGATTCTTGGTTAATATCAATTTGAACAATCAACTCGTCAACTCATCAACTCGTCAACTCGTTAACTATAACAATCAACTCGTCAACTTGTCAACTCGTTTACTTGTCAACTATAGCAATCAACTCATCAACTAAATAAAACATGAAAAAAATATTCCTATTAATTACACTTGCATTATACACCACGATGATGAATGCAGCAGTGAAGGTTGACCGCATCGACCCTACATTCTGGTATGCGGGAATGAAGAACCCTACGGTGCAGCTGATGCTCTACGGAAAGAACATCAAGCAGGCAGAAGTGACAACCGACTATCCCGGTGCAACAATCGAGCGCATCGTCCAGCTTGACAGCCCCAACTACCTCTTGGTATATCTCAACCTAAGCGGTGCACAGCCGGGCGAGATGACTCTGAAGGTAGATGGCAAGAAAGTGAAGTACCAGTTGAAGCAGCGCGAGAAGGCTGGTGCAGAGCGTCATGGCTTTACCAACGAAGACGTTCTCTATATGCTTATGCCCGACCGCTTTGCCAGTGGCAGCAGCGACAACGACCAGATTAAGGGTATGAACGAATATAAGAACGACCGCACCCAACCGAGCTTGCGCCATGGTGGCGACCTTGAAGGCATCCGTCAGCATCTCGACTATTTCAACCAACTGGGTGTTACGGCTCTTTGGTTCACTCCTGTGCTGGAGAACAATTCGCCCGACAACAACGGCTTCAGCACCTATCATGGCTATGCCACTACCGACTACTACCGTGTTGACCCGCGCTTCGGTACCAACGAGGAGTATAAGCGACTCACCGATGAGGCTCACGCCAAAGGACTGAAAATCGTTATGGATATGATTTTCAACCACTGCGGTTTGGAACACCCGTGGGTAGAAGATATGCCGACCCGCGACTGGTTGAACACTCCTGAGTGGTTGGAAAAGGCAAAACAGGAAGGAAAGAAGGAAACCAACGACCTTTATCTGCAGACAAGCTATAAGCTTACTCCTGTGCTCGACCCATACGCAAGCAAGGTTGACTTGAAGGAAACTGTAGATGGTTGGTTCGTGCCAAGCATGCCCGACCTCAATCAGAAGAATCCTCATGTCATGACCTACCTCATCCAGAACAGTATATGGTGGATAGAAACCGTCGGCATCAATGGCATACGCATGGACACCTATCCATACGCCGATGCTGCAGCAATGGCAGAGTGGATGAGACAGTTGAACGAGGAGTATCCTAACTTCAACGTGGTTGGTGAGACATGGGTAACAGAACCAGCCTATACCGCAGCATGGCAGGGCGGTTCAAAGGTGGCAAAGATAAACAGCAACCTCAAGTCGGTAATGGACTTCAGTTTCTTCGACAAGCTCAACATGGCAAAGAACGAGGAAACCGACGACTGGTGGAAGGGTTACAACCGCATCTACAACAGCTTTGTTTACGACTATCTCTATCCTAATCCGTCAAGTGTGATGGCGTTTATCGAAAATCATGATACCGACCGTTTCCTTGGCAATGGTCGTGACACGCTGGCGCTGAAGCAGGCATTGGCGTTGCTGCTCACCGTAAACCGCATCCCTCAACTGTATTATGGTACGGAGGTGCTGATGAATGGCACGAAGGAGGTTACCGACGGTTATGTGCGCAAGGACTTCCCTGGCGGTTTCCCTGGCGATACCCATAATGCCTTTACTGCCGAAGGACGCACTAAGGCTGAGAATGCTATGTTCAACTGGCTCAGTCGCCTGCTCCACTGGCGCAAGGGCAACAGCGTGATTACCAAGGGCAGTCAGACGCAGTTCATCCCTTATCAGGGTGTCTATGTCATCGCCCGCCAGTACAACGGCCGTACCGTGCTCACCGTTCTCAACGGCAAGTCAACGGCAGCCACAATGCTGGTAAAACGCTATGCGGAGGTTATTGGCAGCAATGCAAGGGTGAAAGACGTGCTCACCAATCGCTACTACGATCTGTCAAAGGATGTTGAACTCCGTCCACGCCAGGTCTTGGTACTTGAATATTAAGCAGTTCTATCTCCCCATGAAATAATGGGGTGGATAAATAAAAATAGAGGACATTGCCATATCAAGCGGTAATGTCCTCTATCTTCTTCTACCTCCTTTTACCTTCTTTTATCTCCTTCTATTGTATTTCCTCCAGCGTCAGCACATCCGGATGATTGTAAATCCTTATCAGTTCCTCTTTGTTATGGTCGGTAAGATGTCCCGTATGCCATAACATCCACCATATCCATCTGGTATTGTTCTTCTTGCACTTCTCAGGGTCGGGCAGAGTGCCGCATTCGTGTAGCGGTATCATCCTTCCCTTGCCGTACATCTCTTCCGTCTTGTAGTACAATCCCTGTTGCGCTTTCTCCGAGTAGGTGTCAGGACCGGCAATGTCAAACAACTTCTGACTTACCATATACGTTGTATCGATGTTGCCGCTGTGTGGCAACACCCAAATCAGGTTGTTCAGCTTTCGCTCCTTTGTGAAGTAGTTGTACATTGTTTCCCATAGTCTTACGAAGTTCTTTCCTCCGCCCTTGCCATACCAGAACCATTTGCCGTCAAACTCATGCATCGGTCGCCACAATACCGGCACCTTCTCGTCGCGAAGAATCGTCAGCCAGTCAGCCACACGCTTCAGGTCATCCCACATCGCCTTGTTCTCCGCTGTTCCGTCAACAAAGCATTTCGCCACGTCGATGGTCATCTTGCTCTGCTCATAGCCTTCGCCCTTGGTAGGAGCGCCCCAGTGCCACATCAGAGTAACTATGCCGCCCCGGCGGTGCCAGTCGGTCATCAGTTCCACCTCTCGCTGGTTGCTTCGGTCGTGAATAAGGTCATGCCCTCTCACGGCAGGATACTTGCCCGTGATCTCCTTTACCTTCTCAATCTCGTCGATGCCCCATGGTGCCCACATCTGTCCGGAGAGCATCTTGCCGTCTTTCTGAATCCGTTGCAGTTTCTTGTAGAGTGCTTTCGCCTCCTTGCTCGCTTTAGGATTGCAAAGCTTTGTCTTTGCACTGATGGCTGTCGGCAATAGACATACTATCGCCAGTATCGCCACGAATAATAAATTAGTTTTTCTTTTGTTGTTCATTATGTTATTATTTATGTGACCAATTCCTCATTGCTCATCCTTTTTTTAAAGGAGTGTAGGAGTGTAGGAGTGACGCTTCGCTTAGGAGTGTAGACAATACTCAAGGAGTTAAAGGGGTATAGGGGTTGGTTCCTCATTTCCCCTCTCATTATGGAGAGGGGCTGGGGGTGAGGCGGTTCACCCCTCATCCATATTCCCCTCCTTCGGAGGGGTTAGGGGAGGCCCCTAATATACTCAATCAACCCCTCAACATCCTCGTCGGTACTGTCCCACGATGTGACGAGTCTCATCTCTCCAATCTCCTCGTTCCAGTAGTAGAAATAGTATTTCTCGTGCAACTTCTGCTCAATTTCCTTTGGCATTATGAGAAACAGCTGGTTGCTTTCCATCGGTTGTGTGAACCTTACGCCTGGCATCTTCACCAGTTCGTCGTATAGCTTCCTTGCCAGACGATTGGCATTCTCGGCGCATTCCAACCACAGGTTGTCTTTCAGGAAAGCCGTAAACTGACATGCCACATAGCGCATCTTGCTTGCCAGTTGGCACGACTGCTTGCGAGCGTAGCGGGCCTCCTTAACCAAGTCTTGGTTGAATATCACCACACACTCCGCACCCATCAATCCGTTCTTAGTGCCGCCCAATGTCAGGGTGTCAATGCCGCATGCTCCCGATACCTCGTCGAGCGACAGGCCCAGTGCCGCTGCAGCATTGCTTATGCGTGCGCCATCCATGTGGACGAGCAACCCGTGACTATGGGCAAAGTCGCACAGTGCCTTCACCTCCTCTGGTTTGTATATTGTTCCCATCTCACTGCACTGGCTGATGTATATCGCTCCCGGTTGTGAGTGGTGCTCCACACCGAAGTTTATCATGTGCGGGTGCAACAGTTCCGGTGTCAGTTTGCCGTCAGGAGTAGGTATCGTGCGCATGAAGCATCCCGTTGCCTTTCCCGGAGCACCGCACTCATCCACTGCTATATGACCGGTTTCTGCACAGAAGATGATGTGATATGGACGCGTCATCATCTGCAATGCCATGGTGTTGCTGCCGGTACCGTTAAACACGAACAGAGCCTCGCAAGGACGGGCAAACTGTTTCTTTACTATCTCTGTAGCCTCTGCTGTCCAAGGGTCGTCGCCATATCCGATGGCATGACCGCTATTGGCATTAAGCAGTGCGTCCATCACTTTTGGATGGACGCTGCTATTGTTGTCTGAAGCAAAACTTCTCATTTCTTTTTATTTCTCCTCAGGTGCCTGGTCAATCAACTCCATGAACTGGTCGAGTTTAGGAGTGATGATAATCTGTGTGCGGCGGTTGCGCTGCTTGCCCGTCTCGGTGTTGTTGTCTGTCAGCGGATTGTATTCGCCACGACCACCGGCAGTCAGACGCTTAGGGTCAACGCCATATTTTGTCTGCAATGCCTGAACCACGCTTGATGCACGCAAGCAAGAGAGGTCCCAGTTGTTGCGGATGTTTTCGCGTGAGATGGGCACGTTGTCGGTGTTACCCTCAATCAGCACGTCATAATCCTTGTAGTCCTTGATAATCTTCGCAATCTTGCTCAGAGTCTCGGCTGCGCGGTCGTTGATTTCATACGAACCGCTCTTGTAGAGCATGTTGTCTGCCAGAGAGATGTAAACCACACCCTTCAGCACCTGCACGTCAACCTCCTTCAGTTCCTCACGACTCAGTGAGCGTGTCAGGTTGTTTGTCAGTACCATATTCAGCGAGTCGCTCTTGCTCTTCACCTCAACCAAGTGGCGGATGTACTGGTTTGACTCGTTAATCTGGTCAACCAACTTGTCGATGCTGATGTTGTTCTGACTTGCGTTTGTCAGACTCTTGTCCAGTGCGGTATGCAGAGCGGCATAGTCCTTCTTCTGCTGTGCCAGCTGCTCCTTCTGCTGTGTCAGTTGTTCCTCAAGAGAGGTGGTGCGTGCCTTTGCCGCAGCCAGTTCCTCCTTTGTTGTCTGGAAATCATCGTTCAGAGCCTTATATTTCCCCATCAGTTCCTTACCTTTTGTCTGGCACTCTGCCAGTTTCTTCTTGCTGACGCAGCTGGTCATTGATACAGCAGCAACAGCCAATGAAATCATAACAATCTTTTTCATAATCTTCTTTTTTTTACGCCATATATTCTGCAAAGTTACCACAAACGAGTGCAAAATCATCAAGCTTGCTTGAATGTTATGCCGAGTGCAGTAAAACTTCTGCAAAGTTACTTATATGACGTTTGAAAAGAGAAAAAGTGACTGTCGTTTATGATTATTTAAGGATTCAGAACTGAAATATAATCATTCCGATGGCCATTGTCCTTGAATGTCTAATATGCCATTGTCCGCAACAGTAGGTGATGTTTTGCGGCAGCATGTCCGAGTCTCTCAGTGTGTCGAGCAGTTCTCTGAGTGGTTTTCCGGGGTGTCTGCTGTCGTCGTTAAGCAGGCCTGCCCGTTCCAGTTCGCCGTTAGCCTCTCTCTCGTCTATCTCCGTCTTGCTGTTCTCTTCCATGTAGTTGTCGATGCAACTGCGCATTTTGTCAACCATAATACCTTGATTCTTCATGTTATCCTGAATTAAAATTCTATGCTGCAAATATAGCGGTTTCGCCCACCCGGTGTTCTTTTAGAATGAATGATTACGAATCTTTAGTTTTTTTTGACAGGAGGATTGTTTTTTTTAAGGAGTGCAGTAGTATGCTTTAGTAACAAACTTTAATTTTTCAATCCTTCACGTGTTGATGAGCTTCAGCGAGTAATTTTTCAATCCTTATGTTAGAAATGCAGACGTAGTTTACCAAGACAGAAATTTTATTCGTAAATTCTGCTTACAGAATTTGAGTAAAAACGACATAAACAAGAAACAAGTACTCTATAGGGCGTTTGCATTGGTTTTCTGCTGCTTACAGCAAAAAAAGCATAGCGATTTTTTGGCAATTCAAATATATTTTGTATTTTTGCAACATCCGAGGGGAGAAATCCTTGGGTCAAGAAAGCGTTTTTTGCTTTATCCCGAAAAACCGAAATCTGGAAAATTTCAATAACAGAGGGGTGAGGACAATGCAACGCTCATTCTGTTTGTATATTACTGTGTGTACGGCCCACGCTGTACCCTGTTGGTATATACAACAGCGTGGGGTATTTGTTTCTCAGTTCATCTCTGTTAAAGGTTTTTCCAGAGCCTGGTTTTCGGTGAGCTTGACAAGTCTCTGCGCTTTTCTTGTGTCCGATATCCAACAATTAATTATGCCTAATTGGGGAGACTTGTAGGCGAGTGTAATAATAATGTGTCCTAAAACTACATTTCGCAGCGAGGCTTTAGACCTGATGACTTCTCTTGCCGACGATATAACCAGTCAGTTGGCAGTCACTGCCGCCCCGTCAGAGATTACAGGGTATGTTTCGCAACGCTCCATTATCAGTGATGTGTTTGTCAAGACGTCAGGTGCTCAGTATTCATTGTCTTCCATTATGTTGCGTCTCACCGTCATTGATTCTCTTTATTCAACCAATGCTCGGTATAGTTATTATTCTATCGAACAGTTGGCAGAAGAGATTTGGAGGCTTGGTTCTGAAAAGGCTGTCTCTGATTACTTCGACAGCATTGTTCACGGAGGAAAAGACGTAAAAGAATTGTTTGTCAAATCGTATGGCCTTCGCAAGAACCTTGAGCAAGGCAATACTCTGATGTCGTTGATTTCCAAGTATGCATATTATGTCTTGCTGTCTGACAAGACATCTTACCCGCTCTGTTTCCCTATCTACGACAGTCTTGTTATGGATGTTTATCCAACAGTTTGCAGCAATTTGGGATTAAATAAAGTCTTTGGGAAAAGCGCATCGCCCAATATTGAAACCTATGTTTCTGCTTTGAATGATGTACGTACTGCCTTGTTTGGTAATAATGAAAATCTGTTTAATGGCTTTCAGCAGTTCGACATTCTCGATGCCTATCTTTGGCGCATGGGCAAGTTTTGCAATGGCAACTTTTCGCTGCTATTCAACGAAAGTGACTATCGCATATTCGTAACCATTTTAGGTTTGAAAGATAAGGATGGCGACCAACTACATTTATTATTCCCTATGCTTAAATCAAATAACGGCAAGGCAGAGTTCACAGATGCGGTTGGCTATCAGTGCAGAACAATGCCCTTTGATAATATAATTGATAATCTCAGTAACGCTCAACTGATGACCAAGTTATTGGAGCACTGGAAAAAATATTTTTAGTAAAACAAAAAAATAAAAACAACATGAAACATTTAAAGAATTTAGCAATGACCATAGTAGGACTGTGGTGTTGCATGGCGGCGAGTGCCTATGATTTTCAAGAAGGTGGTTTCTCCTACAACATTCTCTCTGAAACAGATTTGACCGTTGAGGTGGCTAAAGGTCTAGATAAAAGTGATGTGTCTATACCAAGTACTGTTGCTTATAACGGACAAACCTATTCAGTTACAAGTATCGGTAGTCGTGCTTTCGGAGAATTCAAAAACTTAACCTCAATCATAATACCAGAGAGTGTTACAAGTATCGGTAATCATGCTTTCACGAGTTGCACCGGCTTAACCTCAATCACAATTCCAGGAAGTGTTACAAGTATCGGTGACAAAACTTTCTATAATTGCACCGGCTTAACCTCAATCACAATTCCAGAGGGTGTTGCAAGCATTAGTAGTTCTGCTTTCTATAATTGCTCAAGCTTAACCTCTGTTACAATTCTTGGAAGTGTTACAAGTATCCGCGACAATACTTTCTATAAATGCTCGAGCTTAACCTCTGTCACAATACCAGAGGGTGTTACAAGTATTGGCAATGGCGCTTTCAATGGTTGCTCAGCCTTAAAAGAAATTACTTGTAAGGCGATAACTCCTCCTACATGCGGTAAAAATGTATTTAAAAATGTTGACAAAACCATACCTCTTTATGTGCCAAAGGGTAGTGTTATAAAATATGAAGAGGTAGATGTATGGCGCGACTTTGCAATAATCAGAGAGATTGCTCAGGGCAGTTCATCAATCAACTCTGTTTCTGACAGTAAAATCCGTGTGTGGGCTTCTGACGGCAGTGTTATTGTAGAGGGTGCTGAATTCGGCAAAACTATAAATGTTTATACCATCGATGGAATAATGACGGCAAGTGTAAATG
Source organism: Prevotella sp. (assembly GCA_045602085.1). Classification (GTDB taxonomy): domain Bacteria; phylum Bacteroidota; class Bacteroidia; order Bacteroidales; family Bacteroidaceae; genus Prevotella. The sequence goes on from JAZSAV010000037.1 coordinate 98,224, forward strand.
CTGACAGCGACAGAGTGGTTATTCCGCTGCAAAGTGGTGACGTTTATATTGTCAAGATTGGTGAGCAGACGCTGAAAGTTGCTTTGTAATGACACACTAATCTTTCGTTTATATTCACTTATCCCATCTTCCGCTAAGGAGGATGGGATAATTTTTGACATAGAATACATGTCTATCTCCTCCTGTCAAAAACTTCTGTACTTCTGTCATAAAAAGAATCCTTAAAATCCACAGAATCCCTATACATAAATTCACGCACCGCAACACTTTCCCAAAAAATATTTTCAATATTTCTCATACATCCTACATTTTTGTGGATAACCAACTGACACAGTTATTGTTAGATGCAGTGTATGAGGAATTTTATCCTACATTTTTGGGCGCTTTTTAGATGCTTTTAAGTAATTTTAAGAATTATATTGCACGATGCAAGGTGAAAACTCCCTGTCTGTTTGCGCCTCAAAGTGGTGCAGTTACGCCTCAAAAGTGGTGCAGTTACGAGTGCTAATCGGCCCGTTTAGATGTCGAAAACGGCCGCTTTGGAATTCTGAAGTGGCGGTAAAAAACAAATAATGTAGAACGATAAACGAAACAGCGTTTGCTCGCTTTTTGATTCATCTCCTTTGCGGTATTCATTTAATTGTTTATCTTTGCACTAAGATAAAACCACAGCGTATGAAGAAAATAATCATAACCTATATTCTTGTTGGTGTGGCATTCGTTGCACTGCTATGCTGGAGCTTCTTTTCTGACGGGATAAAGACAGGCGGATTGCCAGTGGTGAGCGTCGTTGTTCCTGAAGATGCGGCACCAGTGGTTCGCAATGAATGGACAAAGGACTGCAACGTGAAGATTTACGATGCAGACGGGCAGAGAGTGTATAAGTCGCCATACGCTGAACTGGAAGGGCGCGGACATTCTACTGCCGACAAACCGAAGAGGCCGTACAACATAAAGCTCGACCACGAGATGCCGCTGTTCGGTATGCCGGTGCATGACAAATGGGTGCTGCTGGCGGGATTTTTCGACCATTCGCTGATGAAGAATTGGTTGGGCGCAGAAGTGGCAAGGCAGACATCGCTGGCTTCCACAACGCCGCAGGGGCGGTTTGTTACTCTCGAACTGAAAGGCAACAAGGCTCTGCCTGAGGATTCACCGACAAATCAAGGCGTATATTATATGTGCGAGAGGGTGAAGGACATGGTGGGCGACGAGGCGGTTCTGTTGGAGTTTGATGCCTACGCCGTAAACGAAGACCAGTTTACGTTCCGCACCAATAGCGGTTTGCCGGTGTCGATACGCAGTAAGAAGGACTTGACAATGAGGCAGTTGGAAGAGGTGAAGAGGATTGTTAACGAAGCAGATGACAATCCGATAGAGCATATCGACTTTGATACCTTTGCCGACTACTATCTGGTGCAGGAACTATGTCAGAACGGAGAACCAAACGGGCCGCGCAGTTGCTTCATGCACCTGTTGCCCAACGGCAAACTTGCCGCAGGACCTGTCTGGGACTTCGACCTCGCTTTCATAACGGTGGGCATTGACAAGGGCAACGACCTCCGACCTATGCGCAAGGCAAATATGGAAGGGGTGCGACTGCTCACTGCCGATTCGCTATATAATGCTAATGCCCTGTGGTACGGGCGGTTGCTTAACGACCCTGCCTTTGCCTCACATGTAAGGGAAAGGTGGCAGATGCTGAAACCGCGCTTTGAGAAACTGACGGCAGGCATCGATAGCGTTGACCGACTTATCCGTCCGTTGGCAGAAGCCGACCAGAAGCGGTGGAACGCCACAGAACCTGCTCGCTTTGATACCTGCACCACCTACGCATCGGGCGCTGCCACGCTCAAGGCAAACTATTTGAGGAGAATAGAGATGTTGCAGGGTATTCTTAATAATCAGAATCCACCTAAAACCGAACCTGGCACTTAAAGGTAATGAAGACATGATGAGGCGGTTGCTATATATAATAATGTTTATGGCATGTGGACAGGTTAGTGCCCAAACAACATTCTCTTTGCCTGCCATGCCGGATACGTTGCAAACGGCAGAGCAGAGGGCGGCTTATCTGCTGGTTCACTATTGGGACAACCTCAATTTCAGACAGGCGGATGTCGAGAGTGCAGTAGTGGAACAGGCTTTTGCCGATTTCGCCTCAGTGTTGCCTGTGGGTACTGCTGAGGCGGCTCGTGCCGGCATAGACACGCTGATGAACAGGGCAATGGTCATCGACTCCGTATATCTTCATCTCGCCGTACTTGCCGAGAAATATCTCTATGACAGTGACTCGCCCGTGGCTAACGAGCAACTGTATGAGCTGTTTCTTGAGCATGAACTGGCATCGGCGGTATTCTCCGATACTGAGAAACAGCGACTTAGACATCAGCTAGAGTCGGTAAGGCGGAACGCTCCAGGTACTATGGCAAGCGATTTCTGTTATGAGTTGGTTGACGGCACGAAGGGCACTCTGCACAAGACGGCAGAGGGTGTGCCGATGCTGTTGCTGTTGTACGACCCCGACTGCGACCACTGCCGCGACATGCTGTTCAACCTGCGCTACAACTCTGCCTTGAACCTGCGCTTGCGTGCAGGAAAGATAAAGGTGTTTGCTGTTTATACGGAGGAGGACCATGAGCAGTGGAAGAGTACGGCGGGCGACATGCCGGCGTTGTGGAACGTATGTACCGATAGGGGCATGATAAAGGAGCGCAACCTCTATGACCTAAGAACAATGCCGGTGCTCTATCTGCTGGACGGCGACAAGCGCGTGGTACTGAAGAACACGTCGTCGAAGGCAGTGGCGGAGTATCTGCTGAGCAAATGATGAAACTAAATGATAATGCTGACTATAATGAAGAAACTACTGCTGATGATTATCGTTCTGTGCGGAGTGGTACTGACGGGAAATGCACAGAAAAAGGCTACGCGCGAGCATCGCGAACTGATAAAGCAACATATATACAGCGACTACAAACAGATGTTCAAGCAACCAACGGGCATTGCACTGAAGTATCCGTACATTACGCCAGGCAGCAGACAGTATGCTGCGGTGTTGTGGGACTGGGATTCGTGGTTGTCGAACGTGGCATTGCGACAGATTCTCAACGACATTGGGAGCGAGACAGACAAGGCTGAGGCACTGACATACGAGCAGGGATGTGTGCTGAACTATCTGGCATACACCTCTCCTGATGACGGATATATGCCTATGGTAGTGGATGCAGAGACAGACCCGGACAGGATAAAACCGTCAGACATTTATTCTACCAACATGCACAAACCATGCCTTGCGCAGCATGCGGCTTTCCTGATACGTGAGAATGGAGGTGAGGCGGAATGGATTCGACAGGGTTTCGGACGCATGCAGGCTTTTATACGCAACTATCATGAGCATCATCGGCATAAGAACACAGGACTGTATTACTGGCAGGACGACCTGGCGATAGGTGTTGACAACGACCCTTCGACCTTCTTCCGGCCAAACGGCAGTTCAGCGTCGATATATCTTAACTGCTTGATGTACAAGGAACTGCTGGCCATGGCATATATCGCCGGGCGACTGGCATTGGCTGATGATGCGACAAGGTACAGCGATATGGCAACGGCGCTGAAAAAGGCGGTGCAGGAGCATTGCTGGGACGAGAAGGACGGCATGTACTACTCGGTGGACATCAATCTGCTGCCATATACTGGTGAACCAGAATATATCTTCGGCAAACCGTTTGTGCTTCACGAGGGTGCGCCGCGCGACTATCCCTGCTTGATACAGCGACTGGGATGCTGGTCTGGATTCATAGCGCTTTGGGCTGGCATCGCCACGGAGCAGCAGGCAGAGCGCATGGTGAGGGAGAACCTGATGGACGAGCGCACGTTCTGTGCTCCATACGGTGTGCGCACATTGTCGAAGTTGGAAAAGATGTACAACATGCGCCCCACCCACAACCCTTCAAACTGGCAGGGACCTATATGGGGCGTGTCGAACTATATGGTGTTCCGCGGGTTGGCTGACTACGGATTCAAGCGCGAGGCGCGGTCGCTGGCACGAAAGACGGTGGCACTCTATGGCAACGACTTGAAGAAGGAGGGTGCTCTGCACGAGTATTACAATCCGGACACGGGTGAACCGATAATAAACAAGGGATTTCAGAACTGGAACTACCTCGTGCTCAACATGATCGCATGGCTTGAGGGCAGAACGGTCGTGAAGGAGTTTTGAAATGCTGCTTTGCAGTGAAAACGGTGAGGGGGAGGTTAGGTGGGGGCTTTTCCTCCCTCATTGTTTCACCCAAATCAGCCTGTCGGTATCGTACCCTCTGCGTTTGGCTTCCTTTAGAATCTTGGATTTTGTCTCCGCAGTAAGCTGTGGCTTGCGCGAAAGAATCCAAAGATACTTGTCGCTGCCGCTGCCTATCAGAGCATGCTGATAATCTTTGTCGATCATCATCACGCGATAGTCGGAATAGAACGGGCGGAAGAACGAGACGCGGAGCAACCCTGGCGTTTCTGTCAACTTGGCTCTGCCGTTTGATGTCTTGCGCTTGTTGTTCTTTATGCCAGTGTTCACCACGTTGATATTGCCGTCGTCGCGCAAGGTATATTCCGCTTCGGTGTATTCCATTCCTCGTTCAAAACTGTGGTCGTAGCGTGCAATCTCGTACCAATGTCCTAAGAATCTGTTGACTTCCATACTGTTTACAACAGAGTTATCTACCTTTGTGGTTTGTCCGCATCCAACAGTCAACCACACCATCATTGCCGAAAGCATAAATGTTCTCATGATTTCTCCTTTCTTTTATTAATTGTTTCATCGGCAAATATAGCAGTTTCTGTTGCTGGATGATACTTGATACCTGCCTGTTTATGAGTTTTTAGGTTTAGTTATTAAATTCTTTGACTGCAAAATTGGAGTAAAATCTTTGATGTCTTAGATAAAAATGTTATTTTTGCATATCAGAATAAAAAAGTGACGATGGCAGCACATAATGATTTAGGCAAATGGGGCGAACATAAGGCGGAGGAGTTTCTGCGCGGCAGAGGCTACAGGATAGTGGAGCACAACTGGCGTTATGGGCATCGCGACATTGACATTGTGGCAGCAAAGGACGATGTGCTGGTTATCGTTGAAGTGAAGACACGAAGAAACAATCTCTTTACAGAACCTGAGGATGCCGTGGATTGGCAGAAGATAAGGTCGCTGTCGGTGGCCGCAAATGCCTTTGTCAAGAGATACAGAATAGACATGGAAGTTCGTTTTGATGTGATTACCGTTATCGGCGACATAGAAAGCGAATGCCAGATAAACCATATTGAGGATGCTTTCTTGCCAATACCTATAAGATGATGGAACGCATAAAACGGATATTTGTTGCGGAAACAGACTCGACCAACCGCTGGTTGGGCAATTATCGGGGCGAAGAGGGTAGTGTGATGACTGTTGTATGCGCCGACTATCAGACAGCTGGCCGAGGACAAGGCACTAACAAATGGGAGAGCGAGCGTGGCAAGAATCTGCTTGCAAGTATGCTGATTCACCCGAAAGGCGTGCCGGTGGCAAGGCAATTCGTGTTGCTTGAGGCAGCAGCCCTCGCCATCATGAAGACATTGGCGCATTATGCCGACGGCTTCTGCATAAAATGGCCGAATGACATATATTACCACGACAGGAAGATAAGCGGTACGCTGTCAGAATGCGCCGTAGGCAGCGAGGGAATAAAAAGGTGCATTATCGGTACGGGTATAAATGTAAACCAGATGGAATTTGTCAGTGATGCCCCGAATCCAGTGTCGTTGAGGCAGATTGTCGGCAAGGATACCGACCGTGAAGAGGTGCTCGGCAGGGTGCTCATGTATATGGAGCGATACCTTGAGATAGTTGGTGAAGGAAGATTTGATGACATCGACCGAGAGTATGCCGATTCGTTGTACCGCCGCAAAGGCATGCACCGCTATCGTGACTGCAACGGAGAGTTTGCGGCGCGCATAGATGGCATAAGGCCAAACGGACACCTTATATTATATAAGGAAGACGGAACGGTGGGCGAGTATGCTTTTAAGGAAGTGGAATTCTGTTTGAATAAATAAATTATATTAATAAAAATAACTATGGCAAAGTTTAAAAGAATTTTATTGAAGTTGAGCGGTGAGAGTCTGATGGGCAAGCAGAACTATGGCATCGACCCGGAGCGTCTTAACAACTATGCTCGCCAGATTAAGGAGGTGAGCGAGATGGGAGTGCAGATAGGAATCGTTATCGGTGGCGGTAACATTTTCCGCGGTCTCAGTGGCAGTCAGAAGGGTTTCGACCGTGTGAAGGGCGACCAGATGGGTATGTGTGCAACGGTAATCAACTCACTGGCTCTCAGTTCTGCGCTCGGCGCATTGGGCGTAAAGAACAAGGTGCTCACGGCCATCCGCATGGAACCTATAGGTGAGTTCTACACAAAGTGGAAGGCTATAGAGGCAATGGAAGCTGGCAATGTGTGTATATTCTCTGCCGGAACGGGCAGTCCTTACTTCACAACAGACACCGGTTCGTCACTGCGCGGTATAGAGATAGAGGCAGACGTGATGCTAAAGGGAACACGCGTTGACGGTATTTATACCGCCGACCCGGAGAAGGACCCTACCGCAACTAAGTTTGACGACATCAGCTATGACGAGATTCTGAGTCGTGGTCTGAAGGTGATGGACCTCACTGCTACATGTATGTGCAAGGAGAACAATCTGCCTATCTACGTGTTCAACATGGATATAGTGGGCAATCTGAAGAAGGTTATGGATGGTGAACCGATTGGAACGCTGGTTCATCCGTAAACCATACTTTGACAGAAAGACATATTTCGTTCATCGCTCATCGTTCAACGTTAATCGGTTAAACAATAAAGGCAGAAGTCAAACGCTTCTGCCTTTATTTATTATTGTGATAATTAGTCGAACTTCCTGCTGCCGCCACCGTCGTAGGTGTTGTGGGTATTGCCAAGATCAGGGTTGCTGCCGAGGTCTGGGTCGCTTGTCCATACCCTTCTCATGATAGGCTGGTTGTAGTTCTTGCGCAACGTACCGACATAGAGAAGCAGGTCTTTGTAGGTTACGGTAGGAATAACGGTACCGAAGATGCCGATGCCTGCCCGTGTTCCACCTGGATGGATGTTGTTGTAGATGCGGGTGGTGGAGAAGAAAGTATGCTCATGCACCACAATCTTGTTGTATTTGAAGAAATCGGCCATGGCCTCTTTTGCATCGGTAGAATCGGCATAGGTGAAAAAGGCTGCAATGTTGTTTGCTATCCTATCCACCTCGTCCTCCTTGGATTCGATGTTTGCCGCTATGCTCTGCTTGACGTTGTCAACAGTCTCGGCATACATCAGCTTTTCGTCAGGCTTGCTCATAAGAGCGATTATCAGCAACAGGATGATTGTTGTTGCCAATATTATTAACTTGCCTAAACAACTGCGGTAGAAGCGTTGTAGGAATGATTCCCTTTCGTAGGTTCCTCTGTTTGTCTGTCGCATAGTTCATTTGGTTTTAAGGGTTGATGATAAATTTAGTTTTTTACTTGTTGTGAATCAGATTCATGAACTCCTGGCGGGTTTTTGCCTGGTTGAATGCCCCGCTGAAGTCGCTTGTGGTTGTTATGGAATTCTGTTTCTCCACGCCGCGCATCTGCATGCACATGTGCTTGGCTTCGACAACCACCATTACGCCTAACGGGTGGAGCGTCTGTTCGATGCACTCTTTTATTTGCAGAGTCATTCTCTCCTGTACCTGCAGGCGGTGTGAATAGATATCTACCACTCTTGCTATCTTGCTGAGGCCTGTGATGCAGCCGTTTGGGATATAGGCTACATGTACCTTGCCGTAGAAGGGGAGCATGTGGTGCTCGCAGAGTGAGAAGAAGTCGATGTCCTTTACGATAACCATCTGACTATAGTCTTCTTTGAACAGGGCATCGGTAAGCACCTTGTGTGCGTCCATCTGATAGCCCCTTGTAAGCACCTGCATTGCCTTGGCAACCCTCATTGGGGTCTTCTGCAATCCTTCGCGTTCCGTGTCTTCGCCGAGAAGACCGAGGATGCTGTGGTAGTGTGATGCGAGTTCGTCAAGACCGTCGCGGTATTGCTCGCTGCCGTTTTGTTCTGGTGTAGAGAATTCCATTTCCTTTTGTTGATAGTGATTTTAGAACTGAACAGTGATTTTGCCTTTTACTATTGTTGCTTGCTGATAGCCCAACTGCTTTACGGCAATGAGCATCTGATGTGCCTCTTCGTAAGAGCGGTAGTTGCCTACACGACAAATCCAGCGTGGCGAGAAGAAGTTTACATATACCGACTCCTCCGGGAAATTTACCTTTATGGCATTTCCTGTGCGCTGTGCTTTCTGGCGGTCTGCACGACTGTTGCCGCCGGCAAACACCTGCACTCTGTAGCCGTTGACCTTGTATGTCTTCTTCGGCTGCATCTGCATCTCACTGTATTCAGTCTCCACGGTTTCCGAAACCGCAGGCTTGTTATCCGTTGTTGTTGCTTTGTTGCTGCCCGTTGCGGTCTTGCCAGATGGTGCGGGCGTAGTGTTGGCGGCAGGCTTTGCTATGCGTTTCCATGCCTGTCCGTTAACCAATTCGTCTATAGCCGCATCGTGGTGTATGGTTATGGTTGCTTGGTTCCTGCCTTTCCTCTGCAGTCTTTCTGTGAACGACTGTGCTGCAGCAGTTGTGGCGGAACAGATGATGAGTGCTATTATTGCAACGAATTGTTTCATGTTTGTATGTTTGATGATTTATAAAGTCTGAAAATGAGTTGGCAGGGAGCGTCTGCTCCTCACCAACTCAATGACATTGAACTTGATTATTTCTTCCAAGCGTCGATGATACCCTTGAAATCAGCTGCCTTCAGAGAAGCGCCGCCGATGAGTCCACCGTCGATGTTTGGCTTGCTGAACAGCTCAGGTGCATTGCTTGCCTTGCAGCTGCCGCCGTAGAGGATAGAGATTTCGTCAGCTACATCCTCGCCATACTTCTCAGCGATAATCTGACGGATGTAAGCGTGGATTTCCTCTGCCTGCTCAGCTGTTGCTGTAAGACCGGTACCGATTGCCCAGATTGGTTCGTAAGCGATGATTATCTTCTTGAAGTCTTCTGCAGGGAGGTTGAATACGCTGCCCTCGAGCTCTGCCTTAACAACTTCGTTCTGCTTGTTTGCCTCGCGCTCTTCCTTGCTCTCGCCGATGCAGAAGATAACCTTGAGGTCGTTCTTCTGTGCGAGGAGCACCTTCTCCTTCAGGATTTCCGGTGTCTCGTTGTAGTATTCGCGACGCTCTGAGTGACCAAGTATAACATACTGTGCACCGGTGCTCTTTACCATCTCGGCTGAAACCTCACCAGTGTAAGCACCCTTCTCCTTGTCAGCGCAGTTCTCTGCACCAAGACCGATGATGCTTTCGTCGAGCAGTGGAGCAACTGTTGCAAGGTGGATGAATGGAGTGCAGATTACAACATCGCAGTTTGGCTTGTCTGCTGTAAGTGCCTCGTTAAGTTCCTTAGCCAGTGCTACACCTTCTTGCAGGTTCATGTTCATCTTCCAGTTGCCTGCTACAATTTTCTTTCTCATGTCTTTTCTTTTTAAAAGTTTATATAATTTGTTTGACTCTTCCTTATCTTTTATCCACTTTGTCCATGCCCAAAGTCTGTCGGCTACGGTAAGTATGAACAGCGGGAGGACAAACCACAGCAATATGATAAGTATCTTTTGCTGTACAGGTTTTTCGTTTATTTGTCCCAGCGGGAGATTTTCCAGCCTGTCAGTGAGGTCGTATTCTGTTGGCAGGTCATTATGGCTGCGCTTGCTTATTACCGTCGCATCCTTCAGCAGAACCAGTCCGGGATTGCTTCTCACTATGGTTTTCAGCGTTATCTCATCGGTATGATAGTACTGGTATTCTGCTCCTGTGATGTTTGTCCAGTAGTCAATGCCCTCCTTTCCGCTTGCTGTCAGACAGTAGAACCGGTAACCGTACTCTACAGCATAGTCGTGAATCTGGTTTATCAGGTCCAGATTGCTGTCGTCGGCATTTTCCAGATGTGGCGCAATTAACAGGAACGTGTATCCTTTATAGTTGAGCACGCTGTCGGTGATGTCCTCTCCGGTGTCTGCCGTTGTTATGGAGAAGTCTGTTATCGGCGGAACATAACCTTCGCTTATCTGCATCGTCTTGCTGTCAATGAATATCCATGTAGAGTCGGGGTAGTTGTCGATGGTGAACTCCCTTACCTCTCCGTTCTTCTCCATCACAAATGTGGTCTCGAACTGTGGCTGCTCGGCGTCAGCCGGTATCTGCATGCCCTCCTTGATGTTCGCTCCCACATGATACGGGCGGAAGTCGAATGGAGGCAGTTTGTAGAGCGAATAGCCGGCAATCGTGAGGATGAATAGCGTGGAGAAGTTCATCACTATCCACTGGTTTGTCAGACTGACGAACCTGAACATCCTTAGCGGGTGGCGGCTAACGATAATCGCTGCTATCAGCAACGCCACGTTTTTCCACAGCGTCTCCCAGTTGGTTAGTTTCAGTGCGTCGCCAAAGCATCCGCAGTCGCTTATGGGATTGGCCAAGGCAAGCCACAGTGTGAGTGCCGTCATGACGGTCATCAGCATTACTATTAGCTTCGATGCCACGCGGCGGTGGATGGCAAACAGCAGGCAGATGCCCAACAAGAACTCAACGGCTGATATGCCTATTGATGCAAGTAATGTAAGTAAGTCGGGCGCATACGCCTGAAGCCCCATTGCCTCTGCATAGTCGGCTATTTTGTATTGTGTGCCCAACGGGTCAACAGCCTTAACGAAACCAGATAGCACGAATGTTATAGCTATTGCTATTCTGCACACATTGACGATGATGGTTGTGCATCTGTCTTTCCATGTGCCTCTGGCAGAAGTGCTGCTAGTCCCCTGTGCCTTATTTGTCATCTGAACTTTCACTCAGCTTAATGACCCCAAATGCAGCATAGTTGATGATGTCCATGTAGTTGGAATCTATTCCTTCGCTTACCAGCGTGTTGCCGCCCAGGTCTTCAATCTCCTTTATGCGTTCTATTTTCGTGAGAATGAAGTCAGTATAGCTGCTAACACGCATCGAGCGCCATGCCTCGTCGTAGTCATGGTTCTTTTTCTTCATCAGTTCCAAAGCCTCAGCGGCATATTTGTCGTACATTGCCAAAGCCTGCTCAGGGGTGATGTCAACAGTGTCGGTGAAGCCGTGGTATATCTGGATAAGTCCAACTATTCCGTAGTTTATTAATGCAATAAACTCAGGGCGGATGCCTTCGCCGACCTTCGACTCCTTCTTTATCTCAAGTGAGCGTATGCGCTTGGCCTTGATGAAAAGCTGGTCGGTGAGCGATGATGGACGCAGTATGCGCCATGATGCGCCGTAGTCGTGCAACTTCTTGGCGAACAGCGAGCGGCATTCGGCTACTGCCGCCTCAAACTGTTGGTTGGTAAGTGTATTGTCTTTTGCCATAGTCAGCTAAATTGCGGTGCAAAATTACTCATTAATATTAACAAATCCAAATATCTAATTCTCTTTTTGCTTCTTCATTATGTACTTGATTTTGGCGCACTGAGCATCAAAGCACACCTGCAGCGAGTCACGTTTCATGCGGGTCAAAGTCAGCATCTGCAACTCTTCAGCCGTGGCGCGTAGTGCCTCACGGTCTTTCTCTACTTTTGTTTTCAGGTAGTTGTAGTCCAGGGTAACAGCTTGCAGCATGCTGTCTGTACGCCCCAGCTCTTCCTGAGTCTGCTTCAGTGAAACGGTTTGCTTCAGCTTTAGAGCCTGCTTACGCACCTCGATTGCGGTGGGGTATATCTTGCGCAGCGAGTCGATGGTACGGAGCGCCTTGTCGTATTCCTTGTTGGCATACTCTGTGTTTGCTCTTTGCAGAAGCAGCTCAGCCTCTTTTTGCGCTTCTGGCTTGCAAGAAGCCAATACCGCCATGGCCGCTATTATGTAGATTGCTATTTTCTTGCTCATGATAATGCATTTAAGATGTTGATTTCTATTGTGCAAAGTTACAAAATATAACTGAATTACCTATGCTGTTTTTGAAACATTAACCATTGGCGTGCTGTTTATGCTATGACAAAGTCATAACTGCCGTTCAAATTTTGCTGATTCCAAAAAAAATGCTACCTTTGCACTCTGATTCAAATTGCAGTTTGCAGGATAATGAAGATATTTACAGACGAAGAACTGGCGCTGATTCTTGATAAGGATATATTCCGAAAAATATCATCCGCAGCCGACAAACTGGGGCTGGAATGCTATGTTGTTGGCGGATATGTTCGTGACATCTTCCTTGAGCGCCCAACTAATGATATCGACGTTGTGGTGGTCGGCAGTGGAATACAGTTGGCCAACGAACTCAAGCAGATGCTCGGTCGCAAGGCGCATCTGTCGGTATTCCGTAATTTCGGTACGGCTCAGGTTAAGTGGCACGACCAGGAGGTGGAGTTTGTCGGTGCACGTCGTGAGAGTTATGACCGCAATTCGCGCAAGCCGATAGTGGAGGACGGTACTCTTGAGGACGACCAGAACCGCCGCGATTTCACCATCAATGCCATGGCTATATGCCTCAATGCAGATAGGTTTGGTGAACTTGTTGACCCCTTCTATGGCATTGAAGACTTGGAAGACGGCATCCTCCGTACTCCGCTTGACCCTGATATCACTTTCTCTGACGACCCGTTGCGCATGATGCGTTGCATACGTTTTGCAACGCAACTCAATTTCATGATTGACGATGAGACTTTTGAGGCTCTTGAGAGAAATGCCCACCGCATAAAGATTGTGAGTGGAGAGCGTATTAAGGATGAACTTAACAAGATAATGATGACCAAGACGCCAAGTCGCGGTTTTGTTGATTTGCAGCGATGCGGATTGCTGAATCTCATCATGCCAGAGCTGGCAGCTCTCGATATCGTTGAAACAAAGAACAACAGGGCGCATAAGAACAACTTCTATCATACACTTGAAGTTCTTGACAACGTATGCAAGCGAAGCGACAACCTTTGGCTTCGTTGGGCATCGCTGCTTCATGATATTGGCAAGACAAAGAGCAAGCGGTGGGATAATGCCATTGGGTGGACATTCCATAACCATAATTATATGGGTGCCAAGATGGTGCAACCGATGTTTCGTCGCATGGCACTGCCTCTTGACATGAAGATGAAGTATGTGGAGAAGCTCGTTGACTTGCACATGCGTCCTATAGTCATAGCCGATGAGGTGGTGACCGACAGTGCCGTGCGCCGACTGCTCAATGATGCCGGTGACGACATCGACGACCTTATGATTCTCTGTGAAGCAGACATCACCAGCAAGAACGAGGGAAGGAAGAAGCAATTTCTTGAGAATTTCCGTATGGTGCGTGAAAAACTTGCAGACCTGAAGGAAAAAGACTATAAGCGGCTGCTGCAACCGTGCATTGATGGCAATGAGATTATGGAGATGTTCAAGCTAAAGCCATGCCGTGAGGTTGGGGAACTGAAGAAATGTCTGAAGGACGCCGTTCTCGACGGAATTGTTCCAAACGAACGCGGTCCGCTGATGGAATTATTGATGAGTAAAGCAGAAAAAATGGGCATTAGATAACTTTTTTTATGTTTTAGGATAACAATTATTGTTAAAAATACATATTAAGAATTTCTCTAATATATATTTTGTGTAACTTTGCAATCCGAAAACTGAACGGAATGTTTTAGTTTTCTTAATGGTTTGGAAATAGTTAAAAGTTAGTATTATATTTAAGGTATGAAAAAGAACAAGATTTTTATGATTGTTGCTGCGGCAGCAATGTTGGTTTCTTGCGGTGGCGGAGGTATGAAACTCGGTGACAACGAGTTTCCCGTAAGAAGCGTACAGACACAAGGAACAGAGTTGCAGACAACTTATCCTGCAACTATCAAGGGCGTGCAAGACGTGGAGATACGTCCGAAAATTTCAGGATTCATAACTAAAGTATGTGTTAACGAAGGACAGGCTGTCAGAAAGGGACAGACTCTCTTCATTATCGATAACGTAACCTACGAGGCTGCAGCCCGTCAGGCTAAGGCGGCTGTTACATCTGCTGAGGCTTCGCTTAAGACAGCCACATTGGCATACGAGAACAGCAAGTCGCTCTTTGAGGGTGGCGTTATAGGCGATTTCGAGTGGCAGTCAGCTCAGAATACCTACGAGACAGCAAAGGCTGGTCTGGCACAGGCGCAGGCGGCTTATGCATCTGCAAAGCAGAACCTCGACTTCTGCTATGTTTCAAGTCCTGCCGACGGTGTTGTCGGTACACTGCCATACAAGGTTGGTGCGTTGGTTAGTTCAGCAAGTGCTTCGCCTTTGACAACCGTTTCTGACATCAGTTCTATGGAAGTCTATTTCTCAATGACAGAGAAGGACGTGCTCATGATGGGCAAGGACGAAGGCGGCATCAACAGTGCTGTGGCAGCAATGCCATCAGTAAAACTGCGCCTGGCAGACGGCACAATCTATAATGAGGCAGGTAAGATAACCAAGGCCAGTGGTGTTATCGATGCCGCAACAGGTACTATCACACTCGTTGCTCAGTTCCCTAACCCTAACAAGGTGTTGCGCAGCGGCGGTGCCGGTCAGATTGTTATTCCAACAACAGAGGCAAAGGCCATTCTCGTGCCACAGGAGGCAACATCAGAGGTGCAGAACAAGAAGTTCGTTTATGTCGTTGGCAAGGACAACAAGGTGAAATATACCGAGATTACCGTAAACCCACAGAGTGACGGCAACTATTATATCGTAACATCAGGTTTGAAGGAAGGTGACAAGTTCGTTTCAAAGGGCATCACAAAGCTTAACGACGGTATGGAAATCATTCCTATCACAGAAGAGCAGTACCAGAAGAAGATTGACGATGCAATCAAGCTCGGTGAAAATCAGGGTAGCGCAACTGCCTTCATTGATATGATGAGCGGAAAATAATATTTTTTAATTATGAATTCTTGATTATGAGTTATGAGGTGATGCACATTGAATCATAATTCTTAATTCTTAATTCAAAATTATATAATAAGATAATTATGACATTTACAAACTTTATTAAGCGCCCGGTACTCTCGACGGTGATTTCAATATTCTTCGTCTTGTTGGGTGGAATCGGTTTGATTTCACTCCCAATCGAGCAATATCCGAATATCGCACCGCCAACCATCAGCGTTTGGACAACATATCAGGGAGCTGACGCACAGACCGTGCTCAACTCTGTTATCACTCCGTTGGAAGAGAGTATCAACGGTGTGGAGAACATGACTTACATGACTTCATCGGCAACAAACGACGGTTCAGCTTCAATCACCGTGTATTTCGAGCAGGGCTCTGATGCCGATATGGCAGCCGTTAACGTTCAGAACCGTGTTTCTCAGGCACAGGCTCTCCTGCCGGCCGAGGTTACCCGTGTGGGTGTGACCGTTTCAAAGCGTCAGACCTCACAGGTTATCATGTACACACTGACAACCGACGACGGTCGTTACGACGATGAGTTCCTTACCAACTATAACAATATCAACATCGTTCCTGCACTGAAGCGTGTAGGCGGTGTAGGTGATGTGCAGTCACCGGGTATGAAGAACTACTCAATGCGTATCTGGCTGCAGCCGGAGAAGATGAAGCAGTATAACCTCATCCCTTCTGATGTGTCTGCAGCCTTGGCTGAGCAGAACATCGAGGCCGCACCAGGTAAGTTCGGTGAGCAGAGCAACGTGGCATACGAGTATGTGATGCGCTACAAAGGACGACTGAAGACAGCCGAGGAGTATGGCGACATCATCATCCGCAGCGATGCCAACGGTCAGATTCTTCGCCTGAAGGATGTTGCAAAGGTTGAACTTGGCGGTTTGCAGTACAACGTGTCAATGCGTAACAACAACCAGCCTTCTGTAATGGGTATGGTTCAGCAGATTGCCGGTTCTAACGCCAATCAGATTGCTACCGATGTAAAGAGCGTGCTTGAGGAGCAGGCTAAGAACTTCCCTCCAGGCATGAAATATAAGATCAATTACGACGTAACCGAGTTCCTTTACGCCTCTATTGAAGAGGTTGTGTTCACACTTGTGCTCACATTGCTTCTCGTGTTCCTTGTGGTTTATGTGTTCCTTCAGGACTTCCGTTCAACGCTCATCCCAATGATTGCCGTTCCGGTCGCTCTTATCGGTACATTCCTTTTCCTCTGGATATTCGGATTCTCTATTAACCTGCTTGTGCTTTCAGCCTTGCTCTTGGCTATTGCCATCGTGGTCGATGACGCCATTGTGGTGGTCGAGGCCGTGCATGCTAAGCTCGACCAGGGTTATAAGAGTGCACTTGTGGCAAGTATCGACGCCATGAACGAAATTTCTGGTGCCATCATCTCTATTACACTTGTGATGTCAGCCGTGTTCGTTCCAGTGTCATTCATGGGCGGTATCTCTGGTACATTCTACCGTGAGTTCGGTATCACCATGGCTGTGTCTATCTTGATATCGGCTGTCAACGCATTGACTCTGTCACCAGCCCTTTGTGCTATCTTCCTGAAACCACATGAGGAACACGGCGAGAAGAAGATGTCACGCGTCGATCGTTTCCATGCTGCGTTCAACGTGCAGTACGAGAAGATTCTCGGCAAGTACAAGAAGGGTGTAGAGAGCGTTATCAAGCATCGTGTGATAACTGGTGTGTCTGTTGCACTTGGAGTAATCATCCTTGTCGTTACGATGAACACCACCAAGACCGGTCTTATTCCTGATGAGGATACAGGTACACTGTTCTGTACAATCTCTATGGCACCTGGTACCAGTCAGGCACGTACTCAGGAGATTATTGACCAGGTTGACAAGATGCTTGCTGCCAACCCTGCTATCGAGAGCCGTGAGCAGTTGGTAGGTTACAACTTCATCGCCGGTGCCGGTTCCGACCAGGCAACGTTCATCATCAAGCTGAAGTCGTTCCACGACCGTCCGGCTGGATTCTTCTACATGCTCTCTGGCTTGTGGGAAGGTGATGGTATAATGCGCTTCTTCGTTAACCCGTTGGCAAATACCTCTGTCCTTGGAACAATCTACAAGCAGACTGCCAGCATCAAGGATGCCCAGATTCTTGCGTTTGCTCCTCCTATGGTATCAGGTTTCAGTGCCACCAATGGTGTAACCTTTGCCATGCAGGACAAGACCGGTGGTGATTTGAACAAGTTCTTCGAGGTAACAAAGAACTACCTTGCCGAACTTAACAAGCGCCCGGAGATTGCTACGGCCATGACATCTTACAACCCTAACTATCCTCAGTATATGGTTGACGTTGACGTTGCCAAGTGTAAGCAAAACGGCATCGCTCCTAATACTATCCTCAGCACACTGCAGGGATACTATGGCGGTATGTATGCATCTAACTTCAACGCATACGGTAAGTTGTACCGTGTAATGATTCAGGGTACTGTTGACAGCCGTATGTCTCCAGAAGGTCTCTCTAATATATATGTACGCACGCCACACGGCATGGCTCCAGTTAGCGAGTACTGCTCTTTGCGCCGTGTGTATGGACCATCTAACATCAACCGTTTCAACCTCTTCACCTGTATCAACGTCAATGCTTCGGCTGCCGACGGCTATTCTTCAGGTCAGGCCATCCAGGCTGTAGAGGAAGTTGCTGCTCAGGTTCTTCCTGACGGTTACGGTCTCGACTATTCAGGTTTGACACGTTCAGAGCAGGAGTCAAGCGACTCAACAGCGATTATCTTCGTTCTCTGTATCGTGTTCGTATATCTGATTCTTTCTGCACAGTATGAGAGTTACATCCTGCCATTGGCAGTAATCCTCTCTATTCCTTTCGGACTTGCAGGAGCGTTCCTCTTCACACAGATATTCGGTCATAGTAACGATATCTACATGCAGATTGCGCTCATCATGCTTATCGGTCTGTTGGCAAAGAACGCCATCCTTATCGTGCAGTTCGCCCTTGAGCGCCGCCGCATGGGTATGGCCATCAAGTATTCTGCCATTCTCGGTGCCGGTGCCCGTCTGCGTCCTATCTTGATGACCTCTCTCGCCATGATCATCGGTCTTCTGCCATTGATGTTTGCAAGCGGTGTAGGTAAGAACGGTAACCAGACTCTTGGTGCAGCTGCCGTAGGCGGTATGCTTATCGGTACTCTCTGCCAGGTGTTCGTAGTGCCAGCCCTCTTCGCTGTATTCCAGTGGTTGCAGGAGAAGGTTAAGCCAATCGAGTTTGAGGACGACAATGCCCAGGTAGATACAGAGTTGTTGCAATATACTCATCCGATAGAGAAGTAAACAAGTAAACAAGTTGACAATTAACAAGTTAATGGCATTGAAGGAGTCAAACAACTTGTCAACTTGTTAACTTGTCAACTCGTCAACTTATAAAAAAAATATATGAAAACAAGAAATATCATCGCAATAATGTCGGCAACTGTTCTTATGAGCAGTTGCGGACTCTACAACAAGTACGAGCGTCCGGATGTTATCACTCAGGGCTTGGTGCGCGATCCGATTTCAGCCACCGACACTCTGGCTGTTGCCGATACCGCAAGCTTTGGCAATGTGGCATGGCGCAGCGTGTTCACTGACCCACAGTTGCAGGCACTTATAGAAAAAGGTTTGGAAAACAATCCTGACCTGCTCAATGCCGCTCTCAATGTAAAGCAGGTTGAGGCTGCACTGCTCATCGCAAAGCTGGCATTTGTGCCTTCTATCACATTGACTCCACAGGGAACGCTGTCGTCATTTGACGGTTCAAAGACCAGCAAGTCTTACTCTCTCCCTGTAACTGCAAGTTGGAATGTTGATCTCTTCGGCAATCTCCTCGCAACAAAGCGTGGCGCACAGAAGAACCTCATTGCAATGAAAGACTACCAACAGGCAGTGAAGTCGAGTGTTGTTACCAACATCGCTAACATGTACTACACTCTGCTGATGCTCGACCGTCAGATGGAGATTCTTACAGAGATGACTGGCTTGGCAAAGGACTCATGGGACAAGATGAAGCTTATGGAACTTCGTGGTTCTCGCCCTCATAGCACAAAGAGTGCCGAGGCAAGCTACTACTCTGTTCTCGCTCAGGTTGAGGATATGAAGCGTCAGATTCGTGAGGTTGAGAATGCACTCTCTCTCATGATTGGCGAACCGGCACATGCCATTGCCCGTGGCAAGCTCAGTGAGCAGAACTTACCGACCGAGTTCAGTACAGGAGTAGGCATACAGTTGCTCAACAACCGTCCTGATGTCCACTATGCAGAGATGCAGTTGGCACTGTGCTTCCACAACGTACAGGTGGCACGTAGCCGTTTCTATCCAAGCATCACTATCAGCGGAACAGGTGCCTTCACCAACAACGGCGGTTCAGTCAACCCTGGCAAATGGTTGCTCAATGCAGTGGGCAGTCTTGTTCAGCCAGTGTTCATGAACGGCCAGCTGATAGCTGGTCTGAAGGTGGCAAAGGCTCAGCAGGAGCAGGCTTACAATACATGGCAGAATGCCGTGCTCAAGGCAGGTAACGAGGTTAGCAATGCTCTCGTGGCATATAACGCCAACTCAGAGAAGGCACGCCTTGAAGAAAAGCAGGTGGCTGCTCTTCGCACAGCTTACGAGAATGTCAAGGAACTCTACGGCAAGTCAAACGTAACTTATCTTGAGGTTATCAGCGCACAGTCACAGCTGCTCAACGCCGAACTGTCTAAGACTGCTGATGAGTTCAGCAAGATGCAGGCTGTCGTAAGTCTCTATAGCGCACTTGGTGGAGGAAAGAATTGAAATAACAACTCGTCAACTAAAAAGAATATAATTTATGATTAGTGACAAAGCATTAGTAAGCCCGAAGGCAAAGATTGGTCAGAACGTGACAATCTATCCTTTCGCATATATAGAAGACGACGTGGTGATTGGTGACAACTGTATCATATATCCATACGTCAGTGTGATGAACGGCACACGCATGGGACGCGACAACAAGGTGTTCCAGAACACAGTGCTCGGTGCAGAACCGCAGGACTTCAACTATCGTGGTGATGCCTCTCAGCTTATCATCGGTGACGGCAACATCATACGAGAGAATGTGGTTATCAACCGTGCCACATTCAGCGACGGTCAGACTGTTATCGGCGACAAGAACTTCCTCATGGAGGGTGTACATGTGTCTCACGATACAAAGATTGGTCGTGCCAACGTGTTCGGTTATGGTACTAAGATTGCCGGCGACTGCATCATCGGTGACCGCGTGATATTCTCTTCTGGCGTTATCGCTAACCCAGGCTCCCGTGTCGGTGATGCTGCAATGATTCAGAGCGGAACGCGCTTCAGCAAGGACATCCCTCCGTTTATCGTTGCTACTGACAACCCTGTGCGCTATGGCGGTGTCAACACTACCATCCTGCGCAACTATGGTGTTGATGAGAAGACTATTGCCCATATTGCCAATGCCTACCGTCTGATATTCCACGGTCAGACATCATTGTTCGATGCTGTGCTTCAGGTTAAGGACCAGGTGCCCGATGGCACAGAGATACGCAACATCATCGAGTTCATTAACGGAACAAAGTTGAGTATTATTGGACATTAAGGGAACCTCCCCCGGCCCCTCCGAAGGAGGGGGAAGGGTTGCGGTTCTTTAAGGGAGAATATAAAAAATTAAAGCGAGACGGTTTATTACTGTCTCGCTTTTTATTATCTTTTGTATGTGTAGCATACTTGTCCTCTCTCTTCCAACTCCTCCCCTTCGGGGAGGTGGGGAGGGGTTTCTTATTCAAAATAATAAAGGAACGTAGCCAAACCCTCAAGAGCCTTTTTCTTCTGGTCCTTTATCTCTATTGTGAACTTAATCTCCGCCTTTACCGTTCCGCGCAGGTTGGCAATAGAGTGCAGGTCGGCAACGAGGCGTATCGACTCGCCCGACTTCACAGCCTGTCCGAACTTCATCTTGTCCATGCCGTAGTTAACCATCATCTTAAGGTTATGCACCTCAATAATCTGGTTCCACATGTGTGGCAGCATCGACAGTGTAAGATAACCGTGCGCAATGGTTGTCTGGAATGGACTGTCCGTCTTTGCCTTCTCTGTATCTACGTGTATCCATTGGTGGTCGAGAGTGGCGTCGGCAAACAGGTTTATTCGCTCTTGCGACAGTTCCACCCATTCAGATATTCCGAGGTTCTGTCCCAGCTTTGCTGCAAACTCCTCGTAGTTGTTGATAATCAATTTCTCCATAAGAAAAATTCGTTTAATTTATGTAATTCGTTTTTGTTATAAGTTCTTGTCTTTATGTCCCAAATGTGGATACTAATAAGAAGCAGAGCATGGGATACCGGCGGCAATGACGCGGTCGCGGATAGCATCAAGTTCTGCAGGTGAGGCTTTTAGCAGTCCGCTGGCAGGTGTCTCGCGGTCGATGGTGTAAATCATCACGCTTTGCGGTGCTATTGCCTTGACTGTCTCAAGCCAAGGCGCAACATACTCATCACCGGTGTTATCTACATTCCAGCCCATGTATTCGCCCTTCATGAACATCGTCTGAATAATGGCATGACCGTTGAAAGCCTTCATCCGTTCTATCACCTTGTTTACATCGTATGACCCGGTTGGGCGGTCGATGGTATTGATATAGTCGGCATTGACGGTGTCGAGTTTCAGTATGTTGTTGTCAACCCGCATCAGAGCATCGTGAACGGCAGGGCGGTGGATAAATGTAGAATTGGTGAGCACAGAAATCTTTGCCATTGGGAAATGCTTGTCGCGCAACATGATGGTGTCGCTGATTATTTCGGCAAACTGTGGATGGCAAGTCGGTTCGCCATTGCCGGCAAACGTAAGTACATCGGGTGCAGGACCGTTGACAGCCATGTCCTTCAGTCGCTCCTCCAGTGCCGCTGCCACTTGTTCGCGCGTAGGCATCTTCAGAGTGGGGCGGTGGTCGGCATTAAAACCGCATTCGCAATATATGCAGTCGAACGAACATACCTTGCCGTCGGCAGGCAACAGGTTGATGCCAAGAGATACGCCCAAGCGGCGACTGTGTACTGGTCCGAATATCGGTGATGGATATATTATTGTGCTCATGTTTTTTTAGTTGACGAGTTGACAAGTAAATGACATCCCTCATTCCTCATCCATATTTATTTCTCTTTTATCGCAAAGGTATTAAAAAAAACAATATGGTGGCGGTTAATACATGTTAAAACTGTTGTTATTACTGGATTTTTTTGTTACTTTGCAGCAAATTAGGTGTATTACATCCAAAAAAGTAATGGGAAAAAGACGCAAAAGTGCCAGCAACCGCCGTGGTATGCAGGTCGTAACTTTATGTATAAGTACCACGATGGTTCTTATACTGCTTGGTTTGGTGGTGCTATCAGTGCTGTTGGCTCGCAACCTGTCGGCTTACGTTAAGGAGAACCTTACGGTGACGGTTATGCTAACCGATGATATCAAGTTGAATGATGCACGGCTGATGTGTCGCAGTCTGTATAAGCGAGGATATGTCAAGAATGTTGACTATATAAGTAAGGAGCAGGCGAAGAAGGAACAGGCAGAAGCAATGGGCAGTGACCCGTCGGAGTTCTTGGGCTTCAATCCCTTTGCTGCTACGCTTGAAATTCAGTTGAAGTCGAACTACGTTAACCGCGACTCGCTGAAGTGGATTAGTGCAGAACTGAAGAAGATGCCTCGTGTTACAGACATTGCCTATCAGGAAGACCTTATGGATAAGGTAAACAGCAACTTGCAGAAAGTGAACATTGTGCTTCTCGCTCTTGCTCTGCTGTTGCTGTGTGTATCTTTCTCGCTTATTAACAACACGGTAAAACTGGACGTCTATTCTCGACGCTTCTTGATATATTCAATGAAACTGGTTGGCGCATCCTGGGGCTTTATCCGTGGTCCGTTTGTAAGAAAGGCTGTGGGAATAGGTCTGCTGGCCTCACTGCTTGCATGTATATCGCTCGCTGGCGGCCTTTATGCGCTGTATCGTTTTGAACCGAATATCATCATGGTTATAAGATGGGAAGAACTGGCTATTACTGCCGGAGCCGTCTTTGTTTTCGGACTGGTCATAACATTCCTCTGCTCATATATCTCAGTCAATAAGTTCCTGAAGATGACAGCGGGAGAGTTGTATAGGATATAGTTAATTAAGCATTAAGAATTAAGCATTAAAAAAAAGATATGGACAAGACAAATTTTGCATTTGGCAAGATGAATTTCATATTGCTTGCTATAAGCATGGCAATAGTTGTGATTGGCTTCATTCTCATGAGTGGCCCTGGTTCGACAGAAACCGAATTTAATCCTGATATCTTCAGCGACCGTCGCATAAAGGTGGCGCCAGTGGTTTGCCTTTTCGGTTTTCTGATGATGATTGTGGCTGTGCTGTACAAACCGAGAAAGAAAGACATTGCAGAACAGGAACATAATGATATTGAACAATAATACTCGCAGATGGAAGATATGACAATACTTGAGGCGATAATCATTGCCATCGTTGAGGGATTGACAGAATTTCTGCCTGTGTCATCAACCGGTCACATGATTATTGCCCAGAACGTGCTTGGCGTGGAAAGTACTGAGTTCGTCAAGGCATTCACCTTTATCATTCAGTTTGGTGCAATCCTGTCGGTTGTAGTTCTCTATTGGAAGCGCTTTTTCCAACTCAATCGCACACCGCTGCCAGAAGGGGCATCGCCTCTTAAGCAGTTTCTGCATAAGTTTGATTTCTACTGGAAACTGTTTGTTGCCTTCATACCTGCAGCTGTTCTCGGTTTGCTGTTTAGCGATGCCATCGACGCCATGCTGGAGCGTGTTGAGGTGGTGGCAGTGATGCTGGTGATAGGAGGTATCTTCATGCTCTACTGCGACAAGATATTCAATAAAGGCAGTGAAGATACGAAGTTTACAGAGAAGCGTGCCTTCATGGTGGGTCTGTATCAGTGCATCTCCATGATTCCGGGAGTGTCTCGCTCCATGGCAACTATCGTGGGAGGTATGTCGCAGCGCATGACGCGCAAGGCGGCAGCCGAGTTCTCTTTCTTCCTTGCCGTGCCTACAATGTTTGCTGCAACGGTATATAAGATGTATAAGCTGTTCAAGGAGGGCGGCACGGAGATAATAATGGACAACATGATGCCATTGATTGTCGGCAATGTTGTGGCATTTATCGTGGCCATGCTTGCCATCAAGTTCTTTATCAGTTATGTTACCAAGTACGGTTTCAAGGCATTCGGCTGGTATCGCATAATCGTTGGAGGACTGATTCTCGTCTGGCTGTTGATGGGAAATAGCCTGGAAATGGTGTGATGAGGTTATGATGAATTTTTTAGAAGGCGAAGTAATATACTTGAACAAGCCATATGGCATGTCTAGCTTTGGCGCGTTGGCACGCATCCGCTACCTTATTTCAAAGAAGATTGGGGTGAAGCGTGTAAAGACAGGTCATGCTGGTACGCTCGACCCGTTGGCAACGGGGGTGCTGATTCTCTGTACGGGCAAGAAGACAAAGGAACTGGACAAGATGCTGTATCACAGCAAGGAATATACGGCGACATTGCAGCTTGGTGCTACAACTCCCAGTTTTGACCGTGAGCATACCGTTGACCACACATATCCTACTGCGCATATCACGCGCGAGCTGATAGAAGAGACGCTAAAGCAGTTTGTCGGTGAGATACAGCAGGTGCCGCCCGAATATTCGGCAGTGAAGATTGACGGCAAGCGCGCCTACAAACTGATGAGGAAGGGCGAGACGGTAGATCTTAAGCCAAAGACCCTGAAGATTGATGAGATAGAACTGACGGGATTCGACCCGTTGAAGAAGCAGATGAGCATACGCGTGGTGTGTAGTAAGGGAACATATATCCGCGCACTGGCCCGCGACATCGGTAAGGCATTGGACAGCGGAGCGTTCTTGCAGGCTCTCTGTCGCACCCGCCTTGGAGAGGTGAGCATCGACCAATGCATAACGATGGATGACTTTCCTGAGTGGTTGGAGAGGGTGACCTCCCCCTGCTTACATGAGTCCCATTAGTCTCATGAGTACTATGTGTCCCATAAGCCTCATAAATCAAGCATTTA
The DNA here is from genome assembly GCA_045602085.1 of Prevotella sp. Taxonomy (GTDB): domain Bacteria; phylum Bacteroidota; class Bacteroidia; order Bacteroidales; family Bacteroidaceae; genus Prevotella. The sequence continues at coordinate 123,354 of JAZSAV010000037.1, forward strand.
AAAATTAAGCATTACATAAATGAAGTTATCACAATTTAAATTTAAGCTTCCTGAAACACAGATAGCATTGGAACCGCCGCATCGTGCCTTTGAAAATGAGGACGGCACGGTTGACAAGATTTATCGTCGTGATGAATGTCGTCTGATGGTTGTGCACCGTAAGAGTCAGACCATTGAGATGTATAAGAAAGACGCCAACGGAGAAGAAATGAAGGATGCCGATGGCAATCCGGTTTTTCTTACTTTCCGTGATGTGGTGAACTATTTTGATGAGAACGATATATTCGTTTTCAATGACACCAAGGTCTTTCCTGCCCGACTTTATGGAACAAAAGAGAAGACCGACGCAAAGATTGAGGTTTTCCTGTTGCGTGAATTGAACGAGGAGCTTCGCCTTTGGGATGTATTGGTGGAACCGGCACGAAAAATTCGTATCGGCAACAAACTGTTCTTCGACGAAGACGGACCGATGGTAGCAGAGGTTATCGACAATACAACCAGTCGCGGACGCACCCTGCGATTCCTTTATGACTGCCCTCACGATGAGTTCAAGAAGGAACTGTTCGCTTTGGGTGAGGCCCCGTTGCCACGCTATATCGTTGACAAGCGTCCGGCAACAGCTGATGATATGGAGAACTTCCAAACTCTATATGCAAAGAATGAGGGGGCTGTGACTGCTCCAGCCACTGGGTTGCATTTCAGTCGTGAACTGATGAAGATGATGGAGATTAGAGGCATTGAGTTTGCCTATATCACAGTTCATTGTGGTTTGGGCAGCTTCGAACCGATAGAGGTTGAGGACCTGACCAAGCACAAGATGAATTCAGAGCAGATGATTGTTACGGAAGAGGCTTGCGAGAAGGTGAACCAGGCCAAGGCGGCCGGCCGTCGTGTTTGTGCTGTGGGCGTGAGCACAATGCGTGCAACGGAAACAGCAGTGGGAACAGACGGACTGCTGAAACCTTATGAGGGATGGACAAACAAGTTTATCTTCCCGCCTTACGACTTCGGTATGGCTAACAGCATGGTGACCAACTTTTATCATCCAGAGTCAACGATGGTTATGATTACGGCAGCCTTCGGAGGTTATGACCTCGTTATGGATGCTTACAAGAAAGCGGTGAAGAACGGCTACAACTTCGGGTGTTACGGTGACGCGCTGCTGATACTCGATGACTGATTTGCATAAGGTTTACTTGGGACTGGGCTCTAACCTTGGCAACAAGGAAGAGAACATTCTTGAGGCAATAAAGAGAATAGGGGAGTTGGTTGGCGTAGTGGCGCGCCAATCGTCCCTTTACAAGACGGAACCCTGGGGTTTTGAATCTGAGAACTATTTCGTCAATGCCGTTGTCTGTTGCCATACCTCGCTGTCGCCATTTGATGTTCTGGAGCATACGCAACAGATAGAGAGGATGCTCGGCAGAACGTCAAAGACAAGGCACGGAGAATATCACGACCGCCTAATAGACATTGACATACTGCTGTATGATGACATGAGCATTGATTCGACCAGCCTTAAGATTCCCCATCCGTTGATGCAAGAGCGGGATTTTGTGATGATACCGCTGCGGGAAATACTCAATGACTGATGCAAATGACTATAATGAGACGTATTACCAATTAATTAACAAAACTATAACTCTAACAAAACATGAGAAAACTTTTAATGATGCTAATGGCGGCAATGCTTGTTGCTTGCCAGACAGAAACAAAGGATTCTGAGAATGCTAACCCTTACAAACAATATACTGAAGGGTTGCCGTTTGAAATGCCAGAGGTGAAGGCTCCGGTATTTCCAGACAATAGTGTGCTGATTTCTGATTTCGGTGCAGTAGGAAACGGTCAGCAGTTATGCACAGAAGCCTTTGCCAAGGCTATAGAAGACCTTACTGGCAAGGGCGGTGGAAAGCTTATCGTTCCTCGTGGTGTGTGGTACACTGGTCCGATAGAGCTGAAGAGCAACATCAATCTTCATCTTGAGAAGGGTGCTGTGATTCTTTTTGCTCCAGATGAAAACCTTTATAAGTTGATCAAAACCTCGTTTGAAGGTCTGGATACACGCAGATGCCAGTCGCCACTCAGTGCTAACGGTGCAACAAACATTGCCATTACCGGTGATGGCGTTATTGACGGAAGCGGTGAATACTGGCGTCCTTTGAAGCGTGAGAAAGTAACAGATGCACAGTGGAAGAAGTTCACTGCTTCTGGCGGTGTACTTAAAAATGAGAAGTTGTGGTATCCGTCTGAAGGCTATGCCCAGGGTGCTGATGCTGCCGACATGAATGTTCCGACTGGCGAGCGTAGCGAGGAAGACTGGAACGCCATTAAGCGTTTCCTCCGTCCTGTTATGGTTAGTCTGGTAGAATGCAAGAATGTGCTTCTGCAGGGTGTTATCTTCCAGAACTCTCCTGCATGGAACATCCATCCGCTGATGTGTGAGAATATTATCATTGAAAACGTGTTGGCTCGCAATCCTGCCTATGCACAGAATGGTGATGCTCTCGACCTTGAGTCATGCAAGAACGCCCTGATTATCAATTCGCAGTTTGATGCAGGCGACGACGGTATCTGTATCAAGAGTGGTAAGGATGCTGACGGACGTCGTCGTGGCAGACCATGCGAGAATGTCGTTGTTGACGGATGTACTGTATTTGCAGGTCATGGCGGTTTCGTTGTAGGTTCAGAGATGAGCGGCGGTGTTCGTAACATCAAGGTTACTAATTGTCAGTTTGTTGGTACTGACGTGGGTCTCCGCTTCAAGAGCACACGCGGTCGTGGCGGTATCGTAGAGAACATCTTTATTGATGGCGTGTCAATGTGTAACATCAAGAACGACGCCCTTATATTTAATATGTATTATGGTGGCAAGTCTGTTTCAGAGGCTCTGGCTGACGGTGACAAACCAAACAATGTTGACATGAAGCCGGTTGACGAGACAACTCCAATATTCCGCAAGATAGATATCCGCAATGTGGTATGTAACGGTGCCGGACGTGCCATGACCTTCAACGGTCTGCCAGAGATGCCTATAGACGGCATTAATCTTGAGAATATAGAGATTGTAGCTGATAATGGTGATGAGTTTAACAACTCAAAGAACATAACAAAGAAGAACGTTAATATTATTGTAAGGTAAGGTCTTGACACACCTGTTGGGGTAAATACCTTAGCTTTATAGCATAGGAGGATTCCATAATGTGGAATCCTCTTTTGTTTTATGGCCGCGAATCCTCTTGGTATGGAGCCATTATAAAAAAGAAGAGGTTGCATCAGGGATGCAACCTCTTGTATTAAAAGCTTTTCTTCTTCTGGATAATTACTTACGCAGACCGAGAGCCTTGATGATAGCACGGTAGCGATTGATGTCGCGCTCGTACAGATAGTCGAGCAGTGCACGACGCTTACCTACCAACTGTGTCAGTGCACGAGCAGTTGTATAGTCCTTGTGGTTCTGCTTCAGGTGCTCTGTCAAGTGAGAAATACGATAAGAGAAAAGTGCAATCTGGCTTTCTGCAGAACCTGTGTCTGTTGTTGACTTACCATACTGACCGAAAATCTCTTCTTTCTTTGCTTTGTCTAAATACATAATTTTTTTGATTAATGAGTTAATTTATTACATCCTTCAGATGCTTCTGCCGCCTTAATCACAACGGCTGCATCGTCGAATGCATCGGATTTTCCGAAATGCGGGTGCAAAGGTATGAAAAAAATGGGATATTTCCAAATTTTTTAGTTATGAATTGATTATTTGCCATATTTGCTTGGCACTGTTCCATATTTTGCCTTGAAGCACTTGTTGAAATAGGAGGCGTCTTGTATGCCGACCTTGTAACTGACCTCTGCCACTGTGAACTCGCCGGTTATAAGCATGTCGGCAGCAATGCGCATTCGCTCGTTCTGCAGGTATTTATTGGGCGACATTCCTGTGAGTTCTTTCATCTTGTTGAAGAATTTCGTTCGTCCCATGTTCATCATGTCTGGCATGTCGTTGACGTTGAAATTGCAGTCGCCAATGTGCTGTGCTATGATTGAGTTCATCTTCTCCAGGAAATACTTGTCTGAAGCAGATGTAATGATAGTCTGTACAGGGGTGTCCTGCTGAACGGCAGTGCTCTCGGTCCTGCGCTTTTCTTCCTGCATTCTTTCCTCTTGTTTCCTAATCAGTTGTATGGCTCTTGCCACCAGAAGACGGTAGTTGCACGGTTTTATCATATAGTCGTCAGCCCCCGTTTCATAACTCTTCAGTTGGTGGCGGTCGTCATTGAGGGCGGTAAGCATGATTACTGGCACGTTTTTGCTTGCACTGTTGCTCTTCAGTTCTTTCACGATGTGGTAGCCTTCCATGTCGGGTAGCATCACGTCGCACACAATCAGTTCGGTGCGGAAAGATGAGTCTGTGTCATTGTATTGTTCCAAAAGATTCTTCAGTGCACTCTGACCGTCGTAGAATCTGAGTATTTTGAAGTACTTCCCTAATTCGCCACATATTTGGTCCATCATGTCGTGGTCGTCCTCGATGACAGCAATAGTTATGTTGTTCAGCGAATGAGGCAACGGTTCGCGTATGATGTCTGTGATGTCAGTGTCTGCTGTCGCCAATGGTGTAGCGGTTGGTTCCTCCTTTGTCTGTGTACATTCAAGTTCTGGCAGTATGACGGAGAAGATGGTGGTGTTGTTCTCGCGTTTATATTCCAGTGTTCCTTTGTGCTGTGCAGCCAGACGATATGAGGTGTACAACCCGATGCCCATGCCGCCTTTAGACATGTTGCCTTGCATGAAAGGCTGGAATAGCGTTGCCTGCTGCTCTTTGCTAATGCCCGGACCGCTGTCTTCTACAATAATCACTATCCCGTCGCTGGCGCTTCTCAGTCTGAGTGAGATGCTTCCCTTGGCGGGTGTGTATTTGATTGCATTGCTCAGGAGATTGTAAACGATAGTTTCTACTATTTGTTTGTCAAACCCCATTATATGATGCTTGTCAAACGGAATGAAACAGATGCTCTGTTCTTTCTGCTGTGCCAAACTCCAGAAGTCCTGGTATATTTCGCGTACAAAGCAGATGATGTCGGCCTGTTCGGCGTTAATCTTAAAGTTGCCAGTACTTATTTTCCTGAATTCCATCAGTTGGTTCACCATCTTCAGCAGGCGTTGCGTGCCTCGCTGTGCAGTCTGCAGTGCAGCCTTGGAGTGGTTGCCGCCGTCGTTGCTCAGTCTGTTTACCGCCCCCTGAATGATGGCAAGCGGAGTGCGGAATTCATGGGTGATGTTAGTAAAGAAATTCAGTCGGAATTCGGTCATCTGTTTCTCTACCTTCATCTGCTCATGCAGTCTTAGTCGTTCTCGTGCGTTATGGTAGATATATAATATCAGGATTGCCGTAGCAGTCAAGTAGATTAGCCAAGCCCACCATGAGTTGTACCATGGTTGCTCTATGGTGATGCCAAGCGTCCGCTCTTCGCTCCATTTGTTATGGTTATATGTCTTTATGTGGAAAACATATTTCCCAGGTGCCAGATTGTTGTAGTCAATATGGTTTATGCTGGTCATTGGTCGCCAGTCGTTGTCCACTCCTTCAAGATAATACTGATATAGAGCTGATTGCAGATTTGAGAACTCTAATGTGGAGAACAGCAGCGAGATGGAATTGCTTTTATAGTCAAGTTCAATTTCTTTGCAGTAGTTGGGCGCAAATTCCAGCATGCAACTGTCGCTTGCCAGTATTCCATTCACCCTGATGTCTGTTATGGTTGCCATCGGGGCTGTCGTAGTCACTTCTTTTCCCGATTCGGGAGTGATGATGTTCATGCCGTAGCGTGTGCCGAACAACAACCGGCCATCGCTTAATCTTATGGCACAATCGTCTGAGTAGATATTCCTCTCGATATTTCCATTGAAGTGGTATGTCTTAACCTTCATGTCCTTATCGTATATCATTGACAGGCCGCTTTCCGTGGCAGCCCAGATGTTCCCGTTTCTGTCTTCGATGATAGACGATATAGAGTTGTTGGCCAGGCCTTCCTTTGTGGTTATGCGTGTATATTCGAGTGTGTTCTTTTCGCTGTCAAACTTGCATCTTACCACGCCGCTGCCTTTGCCGCCGGTCCAGAGATAGCCGTCGGAAGAATATGTCATGCACTTTACTTCGTTGAATGGCATACAACTGTTGTCTGTGTTGAAGCACTTGAAGTCGTTGTTGCTAATGCTCTTCTTGTTTGTGTCCAACAGATACAGGCCGTTATAAGTAGCAATCCATAGTCTTCCCTCGCTGTCTATGTCAAGCTGGTGCTGCCTCATCTCGTTGTTGTCGCGTGCGAGGAACTGGCTGAAGCTGATGCTGCCGTCTTCTTTATGTTGGGCCATCAGCAGGCCATCCTCGTAGGTTGACAACCAAAGGCGACCTTTCTTGTCCTCAACAATGTCCTGATAGTTATCACTCTGTACCTTATACGGTTCTCTGCCTCCCCTGCCGTAATGGATGCCGTTGACATACAGTCCTGCGCCTCTTGTCGCCATCCATTCATTGCCGTGGCGGTCTTTATGATATGCATATACGCTTGCTGCCTGCCCGCCAAGCATTTGCATGTTGCCTGCGTTTATGTCGTATGTGTACATCTTGTTGTCGGATGTCGAGAGCAAGATGTTTCCATTGTAATCGTAGGCTACCATTCTGATGAAGTTTGACAAATCGCCTTTCCGTTCAGGGCGAGGCAGGACAAACGATGCCATAGACTCCTCTGATACAGATATGCATGAAACACCAGATGACTCTTGTGACACCCATAGGCAACCGCTCCTGTCTATGAGAAGATTCATAAGGTAGTTGGTTGAAATCACTGGTTCCTCGTCGTTGGCAGAAAAGTGTCTGGTCTTGTCTTTGTCGTAGTCATATATAAACATGCCGTTGCCGTAGGTGGCAATATAGAACAGTCCGTCTTTGCTTCTTTTCACATTGTATCGTCTGTTTCGTTCTGCAGTATAGCTCATATCCGGAATCAACGACAAAACCCGTACCTCGCCTTCAGGCGGAAATATCCACAGTTTGCCGCTGCGGTTGGATTCAAAGTAATAGCCGTCGATGGCATCCAAGAGCCAACCGTTCTGTACCTGCCATTTGTCGGGCATGCTTACTTCTGATGTGCTGAAGTCGTAGGCAATGGTGTTTTTCCCGAAAAGCATCCATTTGTTTTGCCATACGAAGTGGCTGCGCAGATATCCAAGTCTTCCAAACTCTGTCGGTATGTCTGTTTCCTTTAACAACTTGCCGTCAGGAGAATAGGTCTTTATCCGGTTTTTCTCTTCCAAGCATATAACGTTGCCTTCGTAAACGGTACCGTCTATCTGACGCTTGTCCTCAACTAAAGATGTGTTGTCGCCGCAGATTCTTATCAGCCCCTTGTCACTCATCGCCCATACATTGCCAGCTCCATCCTCAACCATTCTTATTATATGATTGGTTGGCAGACTCTTGTTTTCAGTATTGAAGTCGCGACATTCGAATCTGCTGCCCTTGCACACAATGCGCCTGATGCCGTTGCGGGTGTCGTACATCCACATGGTGTTTCTCTGCTTTATGAACCTGCGATATGAGCGTTGCTCGTCACCCTTGCCTGTGTAGTCGATAAACTTTCCTAAGCTTATATCGTAGCATGCAAATGTGAATGTCGATGTCTGTATCCATAGCAAATCATTCTCGTCGTCCTTGTAGAGGTTGCCGATTGTGGCTTCGCTTCTTTTGGTTCCGTCACTGCTTAGAGAGTAGTAGTTGGCAAACGAATAACCGTCATAACGGCACAATCCGTATGCTGCCCCGAACCAGATAAAACCGTTCTTGTCTTGCAGCATGTCATAAACGGTATTGCTCGACAGACCGTCTGCTGTTGACAGGCGTTTGCTTGTAAGTGCGAGGCGGTCAATATCTGCAGCATTTATGTGTATGCAGAAAAGTGAAAATATGATTAGTAGGTAATTAATTCTGTTCATCGCTAATCGTTCATCGTTAAAATGCAAAATAAAAGAAAAAAATCCACAATACATAACAAAATGCCAACAGAATCGCATAATCAATCAATTTTTCCAGTTTTTTTCATATCTTTGCAGATGACATATATTAAGCATTGAGCATTAAGAATTAAGCATTATGAAAAGACTACTATTATTACTTAATTGTTTTGTCGCATTGCATCTTTTTGCTGCAGTCGATTACAATGTGAAGGATTTTGGGGCTAAAGGCGATGGCAAGACTCTTGACCATATTGCCATTAATGCTGCCATTGAGAAATGCGTTGCCGATGGCGGCGGTAAGGTGGTACTGCCCACGGGTACATATCTCTGCGGAAGCATACGACTGAAGAGCAATGTGGAACTGCATATTACTCCCGGCGCAACCATTCTGGCGGCTCCGTCGTCGATGAAGGCATATGACGAATCGGAAGAGTGGGTTGGACCGGCATATCAGGATGGCGGACACACTTATTTTCATAATAGCCTTATCTATGCCGTTGGACAGGAGAATGTTTCCATAACTGGTCGCGGGCGCATCGACGGCAAGGGACTGACAAAGAAAGATACGGAAAAAGGCGGTAATCTGCAGGGTGGCAGCATTGGAACCGGTGACAAGGCTATTGCGTTGAAACAGTGCCGCAACATTTTGATTCGTGATGTAACCATCTATCGTGGCGGTCATTTTGCCATTATCGTTACGGGTTGCGAACTGGGCACCATCGACAATGTGCTTATAGATACCAATCGCGACGGTATAGACATCGATTGCTGTAAGTATCTCACCGTTAGCAACACAAAGGTGAACACGCCGAGCGATGATGCGATAGTTCTGAAAAGTTCATATGCTTTGAAGAAACCTGTAATGTGCGAGCATATTGCCATTAACAACTGTGTGGTAACAGGTTATAAGCTCGGTTCGCTGCTCGATGGCTCGTATATTCCGGAAAAGGTGAACTGGGTATGCGGTCGCTTTAAACTTGGTACAGAGTCAAACGGCGGCTATCGCAATATTGCTGTTACTAACTGTACTTTTATGTATAGTAGCGGACTGGCATTTGAAGAGGTTGACCAGGGTAAGATGGAGAACATTGTGGTTAGCAACATCACCATGAACCATGTTCATCACTATCCTATATATATCACTACCGGTTGCCGCAACCGCGGTCCGAAAGAGCGTACCGACGTATCATACGGTGGCGATATAACCATAAGCAATGTGATTATGCAGGATGTCGATTCGCTGGCAGGCATCATCGTTACTGGTATGCCGGGGCATCCTCTGCGCAATATTTCCCTTAACAATATCCGCATTCATTATCGTGGCGGCGGTACGGCAGATTTGGCAAAGCGCCAGTATCGTGAGCAGGGTACCAACTATCCAGAACCTAAGTTTGCCAAGGCAACTCCGGCCTACGGACTGTTTGCCCGTCACGTCGATGGCATTGACGTCAATCATGTTACATTCCACACCAAGAAGACTGACTATCGTCCAGCCGTGATGTTCGATGACGTGAAGAATGCCTCTATCATTGATTTGAAGGCGCCTGATGTTGAAGGAGTAGAGAAGATAGTGGGGTATTGAGGTTCCCCTAACCATCTCCGAGAGAGGGTATAACAAAAAACACGCGAACCCAATTCGCGTGTTTTTTATTTATGAATAATAATCTTACTTCAGATAATCAACAACTGATTTGTCAGGACCGATATAGAATCCAGCTTGTGGCGGTTGGTTGTAGCCCACATTCTCGGTAGCTACACTCAGACGGTAAGGAATGTCTTCCATCAGGCAGTTGATGCGGTAGTCGGTTGGGATAGGACTGACATAAAGGCGAAGTTCCTTGCTGTCTTGAGTGCGTGTGAGCACATCCTCACGCCAGTCACCGATGATATCGCCGCTAAGACAAGGGTTTGACTTGCTTCCGTTGTTCCACTGGCACCCGTCAAAGCGAGTAACCACGTCAGACATGCCAGTGTTCCAGTTGTACTTAGATACGCGTGCAGCGTCAAGCAGTTCGCGCAACAAATCGCCGTCCCACCAGATGGCAAAGTTTGTTGAAACCCTTACGCCTCTTATATATAAAGCAGTGTCATCACCGTTGCCGTCGCCTTCGTTTCCGCTTTGCTGATTCTTAGGCACAACCACTTCGCCCTTGATATTACGAATGCCGCGACTGTCGCTGCTCCACATTTCAACACCCGGGTTTGTCGGGTCTATATCGGCAGCCATACAGCGGCCAACGTCAATCTTGCTCTTCAGCTGGAATATCACCTTGCCTGTTGCTGCATCACGGAATGTGCTTCCGTCGCGGCGGTTCTCGTGGCAGTCCCAAACCTGAAGTTTGTTGGTTGATGGGTCGAAAGCAGTAAGGTGCATGGCGTCGCCATGTCCCATCCTAGTGTTGTAAAGTCCGGTACCGTCATTGTCGATGGCGCAAGAACCATAGATTATCTCGTCGCATCCGTCCCCGTCAACATCACCTACGCGCAGATTGTGGTTGCCCTGTCCCGCATAACTATTCCATTTCTTGTTGTTTGAGTCGAAAGTCCATTTATTTGTGAGTTTCTTTCCGTCCCAATCCCATGCAGCCAAAACAGTTCTTGTATAATAGCCACGGCAGAATACAGCACTTGCACGCTTGCCGTCAAAATAGCCAACGGCAGCAAGATAACGCTCTGAACGATTTCCGCGGTCGTCGCCCCATGCTCTCAGTTCGCCACGCTCCGGTATGTAGTCAACGGTTGCCATAGCCTCACCGGTACGTCCGTTGAACACTGTCATATATTCAGGACCGCTCAATATGCGTCCAGCCTTTGCCGGTCCTCGGTTACCGCTGCCACGCATTCTGCGCATGCGCTGCATCATCTGCTCGTCAGGTTGTTTGCCCTGCTTGCGCAATTCTTCCATTTCCTTGCGCAGCTTGGCCCACTCCTCACGCATCTTTGCGCGGTTTGCCTCTTCCTGCTTTATCTGTTCTTTATTCTTTTCAAAATTCTTCTTTGCCTCAGCAGCACCTTCGCGCCAGTCTTTTGTAGCATCGCCAATAACGTAGCCCTTGCCGTCAACAGTGCCATCGGCAGTCTTCACCATCAGTTCTGCACATCCGTCGCCGTCAAGGTCATATACGATAAAAGGAACATAGTGGGCACCGCTGCGGATGTTTGGCCCCATATCAATTCTCCATAGATGTTCACCTGTCAGGCGGTAGCAGTCGAAGATGGTTGAACCCGTGAATCCGTCGTGAGCATTGTCATGTGCGTTTGATGGATCCCACTTCACGAATATCTCATATTGTCCGTCGCCATCCACATCACCCACGCTACAGTCGTTGGCAGAATAAGTGAATCTTCTTCCGTCTGGTGTCGTGCCATCAGCCGGCTTGTTTGTCTTGATGGGGATATAACCGATAGGAGCATCGGCTTTTAGAGTGTATTTACCGTTTAGGTTGCCACCTTTAATTTCGTATGTCGCTTCTGATGCTAATGGATTCTCATCAACATAGAAAGCACCGCCCGATGTAAGCGGTTGGGTGTTGAGTTTCTGACCGTTACGGAAAATGTCGAAAGCCTCGCCCTTTTTGTCGCTGCTTAGGATTCGCCAACTGATAAAGACCTTTCCGTCTGCCTGCTTTAGTGCAACAACACCACGGTTAAGTTTTTCTTTGTTGATCTTCTTCAGATCGTAGGCAGGTTGTGCACTTGCCATACCAAAGCACAATGTCAGTGCCAAGATTGCAATAGAGATTCTTTTCATTTGTGTTTAGTTGTTTTTAGTAGTTGTATTCAGTTTGCAAAGATAGTAAAAAACTTTTATCGTGCAAAAGAATGCAATTTTTTTGAACATCTTTTTTTTATGACGTTTTTTTTACAATAAAGTTTAAACAGGTCACTCTTTATTGTGTTTTTTATGTAAAACGGAATGTCGAATAATCCCATTTTGATTTTGATAGTTATGATTTTTAATGTAATTTTGCAAAATAATTTGTAAAAATGAGGTAGGTAGTAGTCGGTATTTTGCTAAAATCCCCATAAACACAAGCATAGATAGAAGAGTTAAATAATGTGAATTATTGAAAAAGGACAAAATGGACTTTGGTGTATTGAGATAGTTTTCATATATTTGCATATCTAAAATCGTTAAAATCAGCGTGTCACGGAAAAACAAGACGGAAATATAGATGCTTTTTTGCTCTGCTCGGTCATGATGCAGGGCTTAGAAACGTTATGTAGCATGCCTGTCTTTTGTGACTCAATTCGCATGAAAGTAGTAACAAAATAAATATAAATTAATTATGAAGAAGACAATTAAATCAATTATCGTTTGCCTGCTGTGCATGTTGCCTTCAATGGTAATGGCTCAGTCTGACAGCGTTGCCATGGAGAAGGTTTATAACCGTGGTTGGTATGTCGGTGTACAGGGCGGTACTGCATTTGGTGTCAACACATTCTCGTCATTCGCGAATGACAAAACACACTTCGGATGGACAGGCGGATTGTATGCCGGTTACATCTTCAACTCTATTCTTTCTCTCGAGGCAAATGCTTCATGGGGCAAGATGACGCTTGCAGAGCGCGAGTGCTGCAATGAGCGTGGTTATTTCCTTGGTTCTGATTGGAACCGTTATAAGAATGTACCGGCAGGAATGGCAGGGTATTATTATGCCGATTTGCAGAGTGATGTGTTTATGCAGCGCTATGGATTGACGGTTAACTTTAACGTACTTGGCCTGTTTAACCGTACAAAGGATAGTCGTTGGCGCATTGAACTGTCACCTGCTGTCTATGCTGTAGGAACATCAGCTGATATTAAGACAATATCAGATGAGGCAGTTGTTGCAGAGGATATGGACAACTGGCACATCGGCGTTGGAGGAAATGCAGCTATTACTTATGCTTTGACAAATAACCTGAATCTTGGTATCTACGGCGGTTGCACATTCCTTACAGGTCCAAAGGTTATGGATGGAATGCCAGAGTTGCATCACGACAACTATATCATTGATGGTGGTCTGCGCCTTGCTTGGAACTTCGGTGCTACTCGCCCAGTTAAGCAGGATGTTGAAACTCCTATCACTATTATAGAATATAAGGTAGATACAGTTTACGTTGATAAGATTATAGAAAAGATCGTAGAACCAAAGACAGCAGAGATTGTTGTGGCAGATGAAGGTGAGACAGATCCATCTGTTCTTGATGAGCGTTTCCCTATAATCTACTTCTCATTTAACAGTGTTTGGATTGAACCGTCACAGAGAGCAAAAGTTGAGGCTATTGCCGATCTTTTGAAGGCTAATAAGGATATGCAGATAAAGATTACCGGATGGGGCTGCAAGATTGGTGGCGAAGAGGTTAACAAACGCGTGTCTTTGAAACGTGCTGAGGCTGTTAAGACAATGCTTGTGAAGATGATGATTCCAGCATCTCGTATAGAGATTGAGGGACTTGGCATCAAGCATGACGTGCAGAAGAAAACAGATGCACGCATCGCGACAACAAGAGAGATTAACAAGAAAAAGTAATTGTAGAATAAGAAAAAATAAAAATATACTATTATGAAAGAATTGACTAACAAAGCACAATTTCGCTTTATGAGAAATGTAGCTCTAACAGCCGCTGCTGCTTTTTCATTGGCCTTTGTATCATGTCATGATTATGACCATGAAATAGCAGACCTCGAAGATCGTCTTGAGATGATAGAGAGCATTACAATCCCAGGTATCAACCAGCAGATTGTTAATATCAACAATTCTATTACAGAACTTCAGTTGGTTGACCAACAGCTTGATACTTATATTAAAAATGTAGAGGCGACTGCTGCTGACCTTCAGAAACAGCTTGACGCAACAAATGCTGCTTTGGCTCAGACAAATGCTGATCTTGCTACTGCAAAGCAAGAAATTGCTGGTGTTAAGGCAGACTTGGCTTCAACAGCAACAGAGTTGAAGAATGAGATTGCAAATACTGCCACTACTTTGAGAAACGAACTTCTTTCTCTGAAGTCAGATTTGGAGGTAAAGCTTGCTGCTGTCAATACAGAGTTGGAAGCATTGAAGGCAAAGGATGGTGAACTGGATGGCAAGATTGCAGCTCTCCAGAATTACGTTGACAACGACCTAAAGAAATATATCGATGCAGGAGATGCTGCAAATAAAGTTTGGGCAACTGCCACATTCTCTACTTTGGAGCAGTATCAGGCTACTCAGGATGAGATTTCTTCAATCAAGGCTCTTATCCAGAAGGTAAATGAGGATATGGCTGCTATGGAGACTCGCCTTAACTCAAAGATTGACAATGATGTAAACGGGGCAATGACAACTCTCCGTGCAGAGATTGAAGCACTGAAAGCTAATGTTGAGTCTGACTACAATGCAAAGCTTACTGCTTTGGAGCAGAAACTCTCTGAGTCAGTAACAACAGTAACAGACGGCTACAAGGCAGCTGTTGCAGATGCTAAGACAGAGATTACTGGTGCTTACACAGCTGCAATCGTTTCTGCCATTACAACAAGTGAGGCCGGCATGAAGGTATGGGTTGATTCAACTCTCGCTGACGGTTATTACAAGAAGGCAGAGGTTGATGCACAGCTTGCTCTTCTCGACACACTCGTAAACGCTAAGAACGATACACTGCAGAATGCTCTCAATGAGACTAAGGCTGATTTGCAGAAGCAACTTGACGACCAGAAGACAGCTCTTGATAATGCTCAGGCTTCTTTGACAGAGGCTTACAAGCAGGCTATCGAGGCAGCTATTGCTACAAATAATGGTATTATTGAAGGCAAGATTGCTGATGCTGCTAACGAAGTAAGAAGAGAAGTTAATACAAAGCTTACCGTAATTGATGGTAAGATAGCTGATATCAACGCAGAAATTCAGAAACTTTGGGATGCAATCAGTGAAATCAAGGAGAAGATTGCTTCTATCGAAGAGCAGATTGCAAACATCAATAAATCTATCAAGGACTTGGGTGATATGGACAAGCAGCTTGATGGTTATATCAAGGACCTTCAGGCAACTGCAGCTGACCTCCAGAAGCAGCTTGATGATACCAACCTCAAGATTGATAACGTGAAGAAGGAAATGGGAGATTCTATTGATGCTCTTGAGCAGAACTTGCTTTCTAAACTTGAGGCAACAAAGAATGATATCCAGAAGCAGATAGACGATATCAACAATACTATCGCTGAACTTCAGGCTAAGGATGCTGCACTTGAGGCTAAGATAGACGCTCTCAAGACATACGTTGAGAATGATCTCAAGAACTATATTGATGCAGGTGACAAGAAAGTTGAGGATTGGGCAACTGCCACATTTGCAACATTGGTACAGTACGATGCTGTTCAACAGGATATCGCAGCTATCAAGGTTGAAATAGCTACCATCAATACTAATATAGCTACTCTGAAGACTGAGCTTGAGAAGAAGATTGCAGACGACATTAAGGCTGCCATCGATGCTCTCCGCACAGAACTCAATGCTGATTATGTAGCAAAGATTCAGGCAGCAGTTGCCGACGTTACTACAGCTTACACCGCAGCAATAGCTCAGGCTAAGACAGACATCGAGGCTGCTTACACTGCTGCAATTTCTACAGCTATTGCAACAAGCGAGGCAGGTATGAAGCAGTGGGTAAATGAGACCCTTGCCAACGGTTACTACAAGGCAGCCGAAATCGACGCAATGCTTGCTGCTCTTAAGAATGAGGTTAGTCAAGACCTTGACGATGTAGAGCAAGACCTTCTTGCTAAGATTGCAGCTCAGGAGACAGCACTTGAAAAGGCTAAGACTGATTTGACAACTGCCTATACCAAGGCAATCAATGATGCCATCACTGCTAACAATGGCGTTATCGACCAGAAGATAAAGGATGCTGTTGATGCTGCTCAGGCAGCTCTTCAGAGTCAGATTGACGCAATCAACGCTGCCCTCGATGCATTACAGAAGCAGGTTGATGAACTCGAGAAGAACTTCACAAACCGTATCCAGAGCGTTTCATTCGTTCCTCAGTACAGCGATGGTAAGGTTAAGATGGATTACACAACAAGAAAGTCTTCACTCGACTTCCTTATCTCACCTGCTAACCTCGCAGCTACTCTCAAGTCTGCTTGGGATGCTGACAACAACGTTATCACTGCATATGTTCGTTATACATCAGATCCAACTACTCGTGCAGCTGGTGAAATAGTACAGCTTGATGTTACAGCTGTAACAGCAGATGCTTCAGGCATGATTTCAGTAAGTGTTGCCGAGAACAGTTCTAAGCTCTTGTCAACAGACTTCTGGAAGGGTGATGTAGAGGCTGTTGTTTACATACAGATTTCTGACGGTAACAACAACATTATCTCTGACATGATTCCGATGATTGCTCACGGATACGTGTCTTCAGCAAAGGATATCAACGGTTTCGGCGATGGCCAGACCGGTTCAGGTCAAGTTTTGGAATAATTAAAACGTGAGATATATGAAGTATAGGTATTTAATATTGCCGACACTTCTGGCTATAATGTCAGTGGCAACTTCCTGCAATCAGGAAGATTTGCCACCGGCATCGCCTGAAAGCGATGTAATTGAGATTACAGCGCAGATTGGCACCACAGCCACACGTGTTACTCAAACTGCCGACAATGTCTATTCATTTGACGTGAAGGACACTGTTGCAATCGTTGGCTGGTATGGAGCTGATTGGGCTACTTATCCTACGCCATGGAGTGACGCAGATGCTAAATGGTGGATTAACTCATTGAGCGTGAACACCGGAAGCAAATGGGTGGCAACACCGAAGATGCGTTGGCAGAATGTTGATGAACTGCATCATTTCCTTGCATGGTGGCCATTGAGCTTCACCACATCTGCAAACAACCTTTCTGACATTAAGGTTGATATGACAAAGATGAAGGAGAAGGATGTACTTGTTGCGAGAAAGTCAACAATGGCAACTCCGGGTACACCTGTTCAGTTGCAGTTTGACCATTTGATGGCTCGCTTCGACGTCAATCTGTCTTTTGGCGGACAATACGATGGTTATAATAATGTTAGCGTAAGTCTTGATGCCGCAACCAAGGGTACTGTAAATCTTATTGATGCAGCAGGTTCCTCAGTTGTAGCTGAGACAGGAAGCAATACAGACGTTCAGCTTGCACAGATTACATCTGCTGCTGATTATAGTTGCTCTGCTCTGCTGCTACCTCAGTCACTGACAGCGCCCGACCTTAAGATATCTTTCAATGTTGGTGGCATAACCAAGTCTTTTGTTTACAACCATCCTACGCTAAGTCTTGAAAGCGGTAAGCGCACAACTCTTAACTTGCAGGTTGGTACCGACTATGTTTATGTTGTCAGTGTCTCTGTAACCCCATGGGAAGATGGCGGCACTATTGGCGGCAATGATAACGTAGCAGAGTAATTATTTTATTGAACATTTAAATTTTATTATTATGATAAAGAAATATTTCGTAATGGCAGCCGCTGCTCTTGCAATGGTAGGATGCAGCAACGAGGACGATATATTGAACAACGATACTGCAAACGAACTGGTTTCCATTGCATCAGTAGCTGTTGATGGACAAGCAACCCGTGCCATTAATTCTGAAAATAAATTAGTTGATGCCAGTCTTCTTGTTTTCATTGATGATGCAGATGAAAAATATAAAGCAAATGGCGAGGTTTGGCAACATACATCGGCAGAAGGCTGGAAGTTTTATAAATCTCCTGTGTCAAAAGACATTGCGCAGGCATATTGGAAAGGTGGAACAGTAACATGGCGTGCAGCTTCATTTGATGGAAATGTTGCTAGTTTTCATCCTGAAGTTAATTCACAGTTTGCGTTAGCTAGTACTTTCGCAACCGAATCAACATTAGACATATATGATATGCTTTGGGGTATTGGAACGTCAACAACTAAAGATTTCGACATTACATTGCAGCATGCTTTCTCAAAGGTTACTGTAAATGTTAAAAGAGGAACAGCATTTGAAGGTGACGTTAATCTTGTTCTTGTAAATAATAGTTATAGGATATTTGACAACAAAGTAAAAACTGCAAACACTTTGGCTGAAGTAGCAATGCCTGTTGCCAGCTCGGAAAAGAAAAATATTAGTTTGTGCAAACTTTCAACAACAGCTTCTGGCTATGAAGGAAGCTATTCAGGTATTTTAGTTCCTCAGTCATATGATGCAAGTGACGAAGATAATAAATTTAAAATCACAGTAACTTCAACTACTGGTGATTATACCTATAAATCAGCGACTCCAGTAACATTAGAAGCGGGCAAAGCCTATACAATTAATCTTCAGGTCGCTCAGGACAATGTATTGGTTGGCAGCATAACAGCAGCGTCATGGACAACTGTTGACGCAGGAACATTGGAGACAGAATAATAAAGTTTGTGCCAAAAATTATAATACGAAGAAGATATGCGTACATATAAATATATAGCACTGGCAGCAATAAGCCTTTTGTTTGCTGCATGTGAGAAGGACGACATTACTCCTTCGGCACAGAATGACACTGACGCGGTGCGTATCAACGCATCTATAGGTCATGTGAATACCCGTATAGCACTGGATGGCGAGAACGTTTCATTTGCTGAAGGTGACAAGATTCTTGTGGAGAATCAGAGCCGTACTTCAAATAACAAGGCTATTTACACCTTGACATCAGGAGAATGGGAAACCTCTTCACCTTTATATTGGACAAATGGAGTAAACAATTTTAGAGCTGTTTATCCGTATAACGCATCTTTTGATGAGTTTATTATACCAATGAATCAAATGGATTTGTCTGGTGCAGATTGGATGATAGCTACCAATACCGTAAACAAACCTGATAGTGGTTATGTTCTTGACCTTACATTCCAGCATCAGCTATCTATGGTGACAGTTGAAATTGCAAATGTAGGAACAGAATTAAAATCTCCAGCTTATACTCTTGACATTGCAGTTTTCTTTCCAAATAGTGAGACAGCCGAGAATAGTCATATCCAGTTTGAAGGTCCTTATGTTTATCCTTCAACGACTTATCCAAATTCACCGGTTTATGACAAGCTGTCTATGATGAAAGCAATCTTACGACCTGGCAAGTATCCTGCTGACAGCAAATTCATGCAGATAAGTATTGCTGAAAAAACATTTGATGTAAAAGCAAATGATTTGCTTGTTACAGAAGGATTGAAACCGGGTTTTGACTATAAGTTTAAAATTAATATCGGCAAGGATTTAGTTGAAGTGGTAGATGTTGATGTTACACCATGGATAGAAGTAGCTCCTTTTGAAGGTATTGCTGTTAGTGCTGCTGTTGCTGACAAAGCTAATGCTACAGGATTTGAAAATGGCCAGACAATGACTGTTGCTGCAGTTGCTGGCGGTACAACAACATCAGTCAACTATATCTATAACCAAACCATACAGGAGTGGCGGACAACAGAAGCTCTGATGGTAAACGACCTTACTGAGATTACTTCTGTAAATGCGTGGATTGGCTATCCGGGTATCTCTAAAACATCTTATGCAATAACCAGCAACGACTTCCTCACAGATGTGCCTAACAAGGTTTGCGACCAAACCACAGGTTTGATGCCTTTCGACTGGATGGTACCAAGCAGCGTCATCGCACTTCCTACCAAGAGCAACCCAAAGATTGACGTTGAGTTTATCCATGCAATGTCTAAGGTTACAATCAACAGCATCTCATATGCGAGTGAGTTTGAAACAAAACCTGTATTGGAAGATTTGGCATTTGTTTCACGCCCTTGTCTTTCTTACGACCCTGCAACAGGCAACTTTACCACAGGTAGTCAGAATGGTGTTGATTATGCCAAGGTATTGCCTTATGTTTTAGGTGCTTACTCTTATTCCGCTCTCGTTGTGCCAAATAGCAGTGAGGGAGTGACAGAGACAACTCTGTTGACCCTGAAGGTTAACGGCGTTGAGCAGGTTGTAAAGATAAACGGTGCGATAGAACCTGGCAAGCATTACACTTTCAACCTTAAGATTGCTTCTAAGTATGCCCAACTTGAACCGGTTGAAACAGATCTTGGTTGGAACGACGAGGTTGAACTATAACTTATAGGAGGTTTTTGATATGACTAAGTTATATAAATATTTAATGATGGCAATGGCGGTATTTGCCATTACATCCTGCAGTCAGGATGAGACCTATAGCCTTGAGCAGGATGGCTCTTTGAAGGCAGCCAAGTTTGATATCGGTGCTTTCCCTGGCTTTGCCGATGTAACTCGTGCTGTTGGTGTAGCTGATGCAGGTAAGACAGCATGGACAGCTGGCGACGAGATATTCGTGAAGGTTACTGGAGGAAAGGTAGATGACAACCAGAATATCACTCTTGTTTTTGATGGAACAGACTGGTCAGCATCAGATGAAGTATATTATATCACCACTTCTGGACTTACCATCAAGGCAATCTGGGCTCCTGGTCATCAGATGGCTGCCGATGGAACATTAAGTCTGAAGACTGATGTGGTATCAGGAACAACTGAGTATCTAGAAACATCATGTTCATTAAATACCACAACTCAGACTATCGATGTTAAGTTTGATACAGCCAACGACCGTAAGTATAGTCGTCTGCGTATTGTTCCAAGAGATGCAGCATTAACTGTAACAGTTGAAACCACTGGTTTTACTCCAGCTGATGGTGGTGTTGCGCCAGCAAGCTACACTCTTACAACCGATGCAAAGGGTAATGCTTATCTCTATGGCACATGGGCTGTTTCAGGAACTGTGTCTGTGTCATATACTATTAGCGGTAAGGGATACAGCAAGAACCACACCTTTACAAGTGCAACAGTAGGCAATCGCAGTTATGCTCTCAGCGCACGTCCATTGGGAGAGATTGTCGACCCTGCTCTCACTGTTATGGGTGATTTTGCTATGATAGACGGTTCGTTTGTGTCAAAAGATAATGCAGCAGCTATGACTCCCGACCAGCTTGCAGGTTGCGTGGGAATAGTATTCTGGACAGAGAATGAGGCTGGTACAGCCACTTTGGCTACCGACCCGCTGCTTGCTATTGATTTCCCTGATTATAATCATGGACTTATCATGGCGCTTGATAACCTTATTGAGGATGACGTATGGCAGAAGCCAAATGAGTCGGTATATAGCTCATTCCAGATTACAGACAAATTTACAGACCCGAATAAAGCACTTTATCCAGCTATCTTGTCTGGTGTTGACCCAACAGAATCTATTCACAAGATAACGGGATATAGTAATACCAAGCTGCTCAAGCAGTATAACGCTTATTGCGTTGCAAACAGCAGAAGTGAGTATTGCGTTAAGCCAGTAGTTGCTCTTGAGGCATATACAAAGAGCGCTCCTGATAATAGCACTGGATGGTATCTTCCATCTATCAAGGAACTGACTCTGCTTTTCGGAGCCGATGTTAGCGACGTGCTGCTTGAAGAACCAGGCATTGCCGACCGTGAGACGCTTGAGCAACTTATGCAGACAGCAGGTCTTGGTGCTCCTTTGTATTCAGAACTTGACAACTATTGGTCAACTGTTGAAGAGAAAGTGGGTTATGCTTGGTTTGTAAACGCTGGTGACGGATTGGTTTACGATGCGCCAAAAATCAGAAAGTATAATGCGTTGCCTATCTGTGCATATTAATGATTGTTTAAATATTCATAATATTAGGTTTTGTTTACAAGGCTGGACAATGAAGTCCAGCCTTTTTGATTTAGGCTTACGGGATTTTTTTGAATTGCTTAGAACTTCCTAGAACTTCCTATAATTCCCTAAAATCTCCTAGAACAGCTAGAGTTTCCTAATCCATCCAATGAAATCCTTGCATAACCTTATATGCTGACACTTTTGGAGTTGGTTACTAAAAACAATGCATAATTTTGCGTATCTCACGCCGATTTGTTAACTTTGCAGAGTATTATATAATCACTGATGAAAGAATTTGTAATATCAGAAGCAAAGACCGAGACCGCCGTGCTTGTGGGTCTTATCACTAAGGACCAGAGTGAGGCGAAAACAAAGGAATATCTCGATGAACTGGAGTTTCTTGCCGATACGGCAGGAGCTGTGGTTGTGAAGCGTTTTACACAGAAAATGGCAGGTCCGAGCAGCGTGACATACGTTGGCTCAGGAAAGCTGGAAGAGATAAGGGAGTATATCAAACTGCGTGAGGAAATGGCCGATGCCGATGAGGAATTGCCAGAGGAGGAACGTAGCGGTATACAACCCGTTGGTATGGTTATCTTCGATGATGAACTAAGTGCTAAGCAGTTGAGAAATATAGAAAAGGAACTGCAAGTGAAGATTCTCGACCGTACCAGTCTTATTCTCGACATCTTTGCCATGCGAGCACAGACAGCCGAGGCAAAGACACAGGTGGAACTGGCGCAGCATCGCTATATGCTTCCGCGACTGCAACGTCTTTGGACGCACCTTGAACGCCAGGGCGGTGGTTCAGGTAGCGGCGGCGGTATGGGAAGCGTAGGATTGCGCGGACCTGGTGAAACACAGTTGGAGCTCGACCGCCGTATAATCCTGCAGCGAATCACGATTTTGAAACAACGTTTGGAGGAGATTGACCGCCAGAAGACCACTCAGCGCAAGAACCGCGGACGACTCATCCGTGTTGCCTTGGTGGGTTATACCAATGTGGGAAAGTCAACCACCATGAACCTGCTTGCAAAGAGTGAGGTGTTTGCCGAAAACAAGCTCTTTGCCACACTCGACACAACGGTAAGAAAGATGACTATAGAAAACCTGCCGTTCCTGTTGGCAGACACGGTGGGCTTTATCCGCAAACTGCCTACAGACCTTGTTGACTCATTCAAATCAACACTCGACGAGGTGCGCGAGGCAGACCTCCTGCTTCATGTGGTAGATATTTCTCATCCCGATTTTGAAGACCAGATAACGGTTGTTGAGAAAACGCTGGCAGAAATGGGATGTGCCGACAAACCATCAATGATTATCTTCAATAAGATAGATGCCTATACTTGGGTAGAGAAAGAAGAAGACGACCTTACTCCTGCAACAAAGGAGAATGTTACACTCGATGAACTGAAACGCACCTGGATGGCAAAGCTTAGCGACAACTGCCTTTTCATCTCGGCACGCGAGAAGCAGAATATTGAAGAGATGCGTGAAGTGCTTTACAAGAAGGTGCGTGAACTGCACGTTCAGAAATATCCTTATAACGATTTCTTATATCAGACTTATGAATGATTACCGTTCACTTACGCTCTGTGAGATAGAAGTCATGGAGCGAAACGGCTGTACGGCCGATGATTGGGGATGTATTAATGTGGCAGAGGACTTTAATCCTGGCTATATTAGAAACGTAGCCTTCTATGGCGAGGTGAATCTCGGTGTTTTCGACGAGATGATAGAAGTGGAGGAGGGATTCCGCCGCCACACCGGTATTCGCAATGCAACACTGTGCGATGTTACCATTGGTGATAACTGCCTGATTGAAAATGTAGGCAACCATATCTGTCGCTATACCATTGGCGACCGTTGCTATATCTCCAATGTAGGGGTCGTCGCATCATCAGAAGGCGCGGAATACGGAGAGGGCACCTGTCTGTCGGTACTCAATGAGGCAGGCGACGGCAATGTAATCATCTACCGCGGACTTACAGGTCAGATGGCAGCTCTGATGGTTGATTCAGAGCATAACCCTGCCGTATGGAAGCAGTTGGAGAAACTCATTATGGACGAGGTTAAGGCAAAGCGTCCTGAGCGCGGCACTATAGGATATGGCGTAAAGATTGTCAATACAAGGGAGATAGTCAATGTGGTTGTAGGCGACGACTGCGAAATAAACGGAGCCTCAAAGCTCATAGATTCAACCTTTATTGGTACCCCCGATGCCGGTGTATATATAGGCAATGATGTATTCTGTGAAAACGTTGTAGCCGTTGCCGGTGCTTCAATAGTCAACGGTGCCAAGCTGGACAAATGTTTTGTAGGCGAGGCGTGCCATGTTGGTAAGGGCTTCTCAGCCGAGAACAGCATGTTCTTTGCCAATTCGTATATGGACAATGGTGAGGCATGCGCAGTTTTCGGTGGACCGTTCACGGTGAGCCATCATAAGTCAACGCTCCTCATCGGAGGAAAATACTCTTTCTATAATGCCGGTTCGGGCACAAACTACAGCAACCATGCCTATAAGTTAGGTCCAATACATTATGGTACGTTGGAAAGAGGCAGCAAGACCGCCAGCGGGGCACACATACTAATGCCGGCAAATATAGGTTCGTTCTCAATGTGCATGGGCAAGATACAGAACCATCCTGATACCACAGCCCTGCCTTTCTCTTATCTCATAGCGTCAGGCGACACTACCTATATAGTGCCAGGCAGAAATATCGCCACGGTGGGTACATACCGAGACATAAACAAATGGCCAAAGCGAGACAAGAGGGCTGCATCGAGCAAGAAGAGCATAGTTAATTTCGACTGGCTCAGTCCTTACACGATGATTGAAATCATACGCGGCAAGCAGACACTTGAATCACTCCGCAGCGAACAGGGAGACAACATGGCATCCTATAACTACAACGGTTGTCTTATCAAGAACAAGTCGCTGCAGAAAGGAATAAAATACTACGACATGGCCATCAGGATGTTCATGGGTGAGGTGGTGTCACGCAATGGAAGCGCACTCCCAGGCAGTAGTGTCGGTACGGGAGAGTGGACTGACCTCGCAGGACTGTTGGCTCCGAAAGAGGTTATAGAAACCTTGTGCGACGGCATAGCAAATGGCGAATATAACGATGTTCATCAGGTGGAAAGACGCTTTGAGGAGATTAATGCCGCCTATGGAGAATACCGCTGGAACTGGACCTATCGTGTGATACTCGACTATTTTGGCATAGACATGCTTACAGACGATGATATAAACACAATTCTTTCAGAGGCAGATGCTGCGAGGAAAGAGTGGGTAAGTGCCATCCGCTACGATGCGGAACGAGAGTTTGCCATGGGTGATGTGGCAGAAGAAGAATTGAATAACTTTTTAAGCAATTTAGAATAAGTATGAAAAAAGTATTGAAATTAACCTTGGCTGCAGTCGCAATGGCTGTAATGTCTGTTTTTGTAGCTTCCTGCGGTAATGGCAAGGACTATGAAACGGTTGAGGGCGACTTGCTTAATGCCCGTATCTACACCTTGGACAATGGACTGAAAGTGTATCTCTCTGTCAACGAGGAGAAACCGCGCATTCAGACATATATTGCCGTGCGCACGGGAAGCCGCAACGACCCGGCAGAAACCACAGGTCTTGCCCACTATCTTGAGCATATCATGTTCAAGGGAACAAAGAGCTTCGGTACTTGCGACTACGAGAAAGAGAAACCTCTGCTTGATGATATAGAGCGTCGCTTTGAGGAGTATCGCGTGACCACAGATCCGGAACAGCGTAAACTAATGTATCAGGGCATTGACAGCGTGTCTCAGTTGGCTGCACAATACTTCATCCCAAATGAATATGACAAGCTGATGGCTGCTATTGGCGCCCAGGGCACAAATGCATATACAAGCAACGACGTTACCTGCTACGTAGAGGATATTCCTTCTAACGAGATTGAAAACTGGCTAAAGATAGAGGCCGACCGTTTCAAGAATATGGTTATTCGTGGTTTCCACACAGAGCTTGAGGCTGTTTACGAGGAGAAGAACATGTCGCTCACGCAAGACAACCGCAAGGCTATCGAGGCTCTGCTGGCACAGCTCTTCCCAACCCATCCTTATGGAACACAGACCACTCTCGGAACTCAGGAGCACCTGAAGAACCCTTCAATCACAAACATCAAGAACTATTTCAACCGCTACTATGTGCCAAACAACGTGGCCATCTGTATGTCGGGCGATTTCAATCCTGATGAGGTGATTGAGCAGATAAAGAAATATTTCGGCGACTGGCAACCAAACCCAGAACTCTCTCGTCCGGAGTTTGAAGAGCAACCGGAGATAACAGCAATCAAAGATACCTCTGTAGTAGGTCTTGAAGCTGAGTGCATGCTCATGGGTTGGCGATTCAAAGGTGCTAAGGATCCTCAGGTAGATACTCTCGATGTTCTGACAGAGGTGCTGACAAACGGCAAGGCTGGCTTGTTTGAGATTAACCTCGAACAACAGATGAAGATAAACTCTGTTTCTGCCTTTACCTATTCATTCACCGACTACACCGCACTGATGCTCTATGCTTATCCTAAGGATAATCAGACCTTGGAGGAATTGCGCGCTCTGTTGGTTGAAGAACTCGGCAAACTTAAGAAGGGCGAGTTTGACGACGAACTCCTTCAGTCGGTCATCAACAACAAGAAGCGTGCTTACTACGAGTCGCTGATAGACAACGACAGTCGTGCAAGCATGTTTGTTGATGCCTTCATCAACGGTCAGGAGTGGGCCGACGTCGTAGGTAAGATTGGCAGAATGGAAAAGATAACCAAGCAGCAACTGGTTGACTTTGCCAACAAGCACCTCAACGACAACTTCGTTTGCGTTTATAAGCGTCAGGGTGAAGATACTTCTATCAAGAAGGTAGAGAAACCTGCCATCACCCCAATCCCAACAAACCGTGACACTGCGAGCGTATTCCTGAAGGAGATTCAGGCTTCAAAGACAACACCTATACAGCCACGCTTTGTTGATTTTGAAAAGGATATGACAAAGGCAGAGATGGCTAACGGCCTGCCAGTGCTCTACAAGAAGAACACCACAGACGGATTGTTCACTCTTGCTTTCGTTTATGACTATGGTACAGAGAATGTGAAAGGTCTTGACATCGTTTCTGATTACCTCTATTATATCGGAACAGACAAGAAGACCACAGCACAAATCAAGCAGGAGTTCTATAAACTGGCTTGCGACTACAGTATAAGTATCGGTTCAGACATGTCTGTCATCTCTCTTAGCGGTTTGCAGGAGAACATGCCGCAGGCACTTGCCTTGCTTGAGGATTTCCTTGCCAATGCCAAGGGCGACAAGGAGTCGTATGAGAAACTGATAGGTATTATAATGAAAGATCGTCAGGATGCGAAGACCAATCAGCGTGCTAACTTCGGTGCACTTCAGCAGTATGCTCTCTATGGAGAATACAACAGCATGAGAAATACTCTTAGCGAAAAGGAACTGCGTGCCGGTAGTCCTGAGATGCTTACCGACATGCTCAAGCCATTTGCAGAACTGAAGCACACTGTCATGTATTTTGGTCCGATGGATGTAGAACCGTTTGTAGAACTCATCGAAAATGAGCATAAGATGGCACTCGAACCTTTGGATGCTGTGGCAGAGAAGAAATATGTGATGCAGCAGACACCGCAGAATGAGGTGCTTATTGCTCCTTATGACGCAAAGAATATCTATCTGATGCAGTTGCATAACGAGGGCAAGCAGTGGAATGTTGAATCAGAACCGGTAGTGACATTGTTTAATGAGTATTTTGGCGGTGGAATGAATACTATTGTTTTCCAGGAGTTGCGTGAGGCACGCGGCTTGGCTTACAGTGCTTCGGCATGGTATTCAACACCAAGCAAGAAGGAAGACCCAGAATCATATTATACAATGATTATCTCTCAGAACGACAAGATGATGGATTGTATCGGTGTGTTCAACAATATCCTCGATGAGATGCCGCAATCAGAGAATGCGTTCAATGTGGCTAAGCAGGCTTTGACAAAGTCGCTTGAGAGTCGTCGTACAACCCGTTTCGCCGTTCTCAACAAGTATCTATACAACCAGTATCTCGGCATCGATTACGATATCAACGAGAAGATATACAATGCTCTGCCAAACCTCACTCTGAAAGATATCGTTGAGTTTGAGAAGCAGAATATGGCAAAGAAGCCATACAAGTATGTCATCCTCGGCAACGAGAAAGAACTTGACATCAAGGCTCTTGAAAAGATAGGTCCGATAAAGAGACTTACAACAGAGCAGATATTTGGATACTAATAATAAATTATAATTATGATTTTTGAATTATTAATTATGAAGCTTTCGCTTGATAGTCGTAATTCAAAAATCATAATTCATAATTAGCGTCGCTAACGCTCATCAGCTTCGCAGTCAAAATTCATAATTTATAATTCATAATTCATAATTAAATTATATATTACTATGGCAACAACACCAGAATTCAAGTATGCACCAATGTTCCAGTTGGGCAAAGACGAGACAGAATACTACCTCTTGACAAAAGAGGGTGTGTCTGTGAGTGAGTTTGAAGGAACACCAATCCTGAAGGTAACTCCGGAAGCTCTTACAAAGATGGCCAATGCAGCCTTCCGCGATGTGTCGTTCTTGCTGCGCCGTTCTCATAACGAGCAGGTGGCAAAGATTCTGCACGACCCGAAGGCAAGCGACAACGACAAGTATGTGGCTCTCACTTTCCTGCGCAATGCAGAGGTTGCGGCAAAGGGCAAGCTGCCACTCTGTCAGGACACCGGTACAGCCATCATCCATGGTGAGAAAGGTCAGCAGGTGTGGACAGGTTTCTGCGACGAGGAAGCTCTTTCTCTCGGTGTATATAAGACATATACGGAAGAGAACCTGCGCTACTCTCAGAATGCACCGCTCGACATGTACAATGAGGTGAACACCAAGTGTAACCTCCCTGCACAGATTGACATCGAGGCTACCGAGGGCATGGAGTATCATTTCCTCTGTGTTACCAAGGGCGGTGGCTCAGCCAACAAAACATACCTGTATCAGGAGACAAAGGCACGCATCCAGAACCCTGGCACTCTCATCCCGTTCCTCGTTGAGAAGATGAAGAGTCTTGGTACAGCCGCTTGCCCTCCTTACCATATCGCAATAGTTATTGGTGGTACATCGGCAGAAAAGAACTTGCTTACTGTCAAGCTCGCTTCTACCCACTATTACGACAACCTGCCTACAACAGGCGATGAGACAGGACGCGCTTTCCGCGACATTGAACTGGAAAAGCAGTTGCTCGAAGAGGCCCACAAGATTGGTCTTGGTGCACAGTTTGGCGGTAAGTACATGGCACACGATGTTCGTGTTGTTCGTCTGCCACGCCATGGTGCTTCATGCCCTATCGGTCTCGGCGTTTCATGCTCTGCCGACCGAAACATCAAGTGTAAGATTAACAAGGATGGTATCTGGATTGAAAAGATGGACGACAAACCATACGAGCTCATTCCTGAAGAACTGCGCAATGCAGGCGAGGGCGAAGTGGTACGCGTTGACCTCAACCGTCCGATGGATGAGGTATGCGAGCAACTGTCTCAGTATCCAGTAAGCACCCGTCTGTCGCTCAACGGTACAATCATCGTTGGCCGCGACATCGCTCACGCTAAGATTAAGGCGCGCCTTGATGCCGGTGAGGGTATGCCAGAGTATCTGAAGAATCACCCAATCTACTACGCAGGACCTGCCAAGACTCCTGCCGGCATGGCATGCGGTTCTATGGGACCGACTACAGCAGGACGTATGGACCCATACGTTTATGAGTTCCAAGATCATGGCGGTAGCCGCATCATGCTTGCCAAGGGCAACCGTTCTGAAGATGTTACCCGTGCTTGTAAGGACCACAAGGGATTCTATCTCGGTTCTATCGGCGGTCCTGCAGCTATCCTTGCTCAGAACAATATCAAGAGCATCGAGTGTGTAGAGTATCCAGAACTCGGCATGGAGGCTATTTGGAAGATTGAGGTTGAGGACTTCCCTGCTTTCATTCTTGTTGATGACAAGGGCAACGACTTCTTCAAGCAGCTGAAGCCTTGGGAGTAACACTTATTCATACGTTGAATTAATTCAATAATCTTCAAACAACGAATTAAGCGAATTAAACGAATTAAGTTTAGTGCATATAATTCGCTTAATTAGTTTAATTCGTTGTTTAGGACAGAAAGACATATTTAAACAGACTGCGGATGCAAATTCTGCGAATTTATAATGTATAAAAAGAGATTCGTTTAATTGGTTTAATTCGTTGTTTTTGAAAATAAATCTGTCTTCCTGTCCAATTAAAAATAAGTTTAATTAGTAGTTTTTAAAATTGTAAATAGCATGTGGAGATATATTTTCTTGTTGTTGGCAGTCACGGCTCTGCATGTGTTTGCAGTTCCTGTTAAACCAGAATGGAATAGTCATCGCCAGCCAGACGGAACCATGATTCAGGTGATGTTCTGCGGTGATGAAAACCTGCATTTCTATAAGACAAAAGACAACATCCCGTTGGTGCGCGATGCTAACGGCGATTTCTATTATGCCGAGGCTGTTGGCTTCGGTCTTGCTTCGTCGGGCATATTGGCGCATGACAAAGAACAGCGTACAGAAAAGGAGATTATGGCAATGCCAAAGATACAGGATGTTAATGCCTTGCGCAAATATTCTCCTCGATACATCAAACCACAACAGTCTAAAGTAAAGCGATTGGCAAAAACACGTTCCGTGTCAGATGGAGCTGAAAAAAGGGGACTTGTGGTAATGGTTTCTTTCCCAGATAGAAAATTCTCCTCCGATACTGCTTCTGTGGTATGGAACAATATATTGAACAAGACCGGATATTCGGAAAATGGTGCTAACGGAAGTGTACATGACTACTTCCTTGACCAAAGCAATGGACTGTTCAACCTTACATTCGACCTTGTGGGACCAGTAGAACTGTCAAAGTCTTGTTATCATTACGGAACAAACAATCCGATGAACGACGATGATATAGACATAAACATGGATGAACTCATCGTTGAGGCCTGCAAGGCGATAGACGAGAAAGTGAACTTCAAGGACTATGACTGGGATGGCGACGGATATGTGGAACAGGTATTTTTTCTCTATGCAGGTTGGGGAGAGGCGGTTTATGGTGCGAACTCCAAGTTGATATGGCCTCATGAATATTGGTTGTCGGGATACTCTGCCTATCCAATGGGACTTGCCCTCGACGGTGTTAAGATTGACCAGTATGCTTGTGGCTGTGAGATGGAGGGGCGCGAGAATGTCTCAATGAATTTGAGTGGACTTGGTATTTTCTGTCATGAGTTTTCTCATTGTCTTGGTTTGCCCGACTTCTACACTTATACGGGACTTGACTTGCTCGGCGAGTGGGATCTTCTGGCAATGGGAAGTTACAATCACAACGGATGGTGTCCGCCCAACTATACGTCATACGAGCGTGAGTTCTGCGGATGGCAGCAGCCAGTGGTGCTCGACCAGCCGACATCTGTAACAGATATGCTCTCGCTGAGTGACGGTGGAATGACTTATAAGGTTGTCAATAATGCCATATCTTCCAAGGCGGATGAATATTATCTTCTGGAAAACAGACAGAAGAAAGGGTGGGACAAGTATGTGCCGGGGCATGGATTGCTGGTGCTTCATGTTGACTATGACGAGGAAATATGGTACTACAATACGGTAAACGACGAATATTCTCATCCTCGCATGACGATTATTCCGGCAAATAATAGCTACTTATCGACCAGAGCCTATGGCTATGCCTATCCGTATCTGTCTAACGATTCCTTGACAGACAACTCTAAACCTGCTGCAAAGGTGTTCAACACGAATTTTAATGGCAAGAAGATGGGCAAACCGATTACTGGCATACGTGAGTATGATGGAATGATAGCATTTGACTTCATGGGAGGGAAGGATGATGCTGGCATAGATAATCTGCTGTCGGATATTGACGGATGGAAAGGACGGAATGTCGATGTGTTTGACTTGCATGGGCGTCTGCTGCTCAAATCCTCGGCTTTTGACGGTTTGCAACTGCCACGCGGCAATACATATATTATAAAGAATAAGGAAGGAAAAACAATTAAAATTAACCTATAATATGAAAGAGCAATTTATCGAACTGTTGCGCTCCACAGGGCGTGAAGGCATAGACAGGGTGATACAGAAACTGGATTCTATGGGCTTTTTCTCGGCACCAGCTTCATCCAATAATCATCTTAACGTTGAGGGCGGTCTGCTTCAGCATTCCATGAATGTATATAAGATGGCAAAGTTGATTCGTGAACAGTTGCTTTTGGTTCAGCCTGAACTTCAGGTCAAGGAGGAGAGTGTTATTATTGCTTCTCTTTTGCATGATGTTTGTAAGGCTGATGTTTATAAATTGGGAAAGAAATGGCGCAAGGATGAACAGGGACGCTGGGAGCAGTATGATGCTTACGAGGTGGACTATTCCAACTTCCCGATGGGACATGGCGAGAAGTCGGTGATGATGTTGCTGATGTGCGGGTTACGCCTGGAACAGGATGAACTGCTGGCTATACGTTGGCACATGGGCGCATGGAACCTGGCGTTCCAGAATTTTGAGGATAAGAATTGCCTAAGTGCTGCTGCCAACAAGTATCCGCTTGTAACTATAATTCAGACGGCTGACAATCTGTCGAGTCATGTGCTGGAGGTTGAAAGGGTTAAGAGTTAGCATCTATGAATTATGAGTGGGATTTAGGCCATATGCTTTGGCTTCAAACTTTAATCCTTAATCTCTAATCCTTAATCCATAATTACTATTATTAACTAAAAAAATCTCAATGGTGTTTTGCCATTGGGATTTTTTAGTTTTTGCTTTAAGGTATATTATACCAATCATCATTGCCACATGTAATCTTTCTCATACTTTTGCAACTGTCAATAGATTCATCAACTCATCAACTAAATAAATGCAATTATGAAAAAGATTCTATTCACAGTTGCTGCCACGTGCAGCGTTTTCCCGGCAGTAGGTTGTACGGGAATTTCCATGACGGCTAAGGATGGCAGTTACATCCAGGCACGCACTATTGAGGGTTCGCAGATGGACTTGCCAGGCCAGTATGTTATAATTCCGCGCGGCCAGCAGTTGCAGTCGTTCACGCCTGCTGATGCCAATGGCATGAAGTTCAAGGCAAAGTATGGCGTTGTGGGTCTTGCAGTGGTGCGTCAGGAGTTTATTGCCGAGGGAATCAATGAAAAAGGACTTTCGACAGGACTCTTCTTCTTCCCTCACTATGGCGGTTATTTGCCTTTTGAAGAGTCTCATAGGGAAAAGACCATCGGCGACTTGCAACTTAACCAGTGGATGCTGAGTCAGTTTGCAACTGTTGATGAGGTGGTTACGGCTATCAAGTCGGATGCAGTTCGTATTGTCGGACTCGACAAAATCTCTGTCGTGCATTGGCGCATCGGTGATGCCAGCGGTCGTCAGGTGGTGCTTGAGATTGTAGATGGAGTACCTCATTTCTACGAGAACACGGTCGGTGTACTCACTAATGCACCCGGTTTTCAGTGGCATCTCACCAATCTGAACAACTATGTTAATCTGTTTCCTGGTGATGCCAAGCACCAGATGCTCGGTAAGCAGGAACTCTTCCCTATGGGTGGAAACAGTGGATTTCTCGGTTTGCCTGGCGATGCCACTCCGCCATCGCGTTTTGTACGTGCCGCATTCTATCGGGCAACGGCACCGCAACAGGCTGATGCGTTCAGCACGGTGAAACAATGCTTCCATATTCTAAACAACTTTGACATTCCTATTGGCACCGAACATCCTTCGGGCAATGTTCCTGACATACCAAGTGTTACGCATTGGACATCGGTCATCGACCTCACTCATCGCAAGGTCTATTTCAAGACGGCCTACAACAACACTATCAGGTGTATCGAACTGGATAAGATAAACTTCGACAAGGTAAAATACCAGGCTCATCCGTTCGACAAGGTTAAGGAACAGCCCGTAGAAAAGGTTTTCATTAGATAGTCGGCAGTGATGCTGACACTTCAGGGTGGGGCAGTTTGCTGTCCCACCTTTCTTCTTGTTTTTGTCTAATTATATGTTGGGCTTTAATGTCTTTTATTCACCCTAAAGACCAATCGGGAGATTAATCCTTTTACTGGGAACTTTAATGCAGGGTGGGGTAGAGTTGCAGATGCTTCATTTCGTGTCCGCCCCATATGTTGTCATCAACGTATCTGAATCCGACGGATGTGTATAGATGTTCGGCAGACGGGTTGCCTTTGTCAACAAGCAGTCCCACTGCATTGATTCCCATCCTTCTTGCCCGCTCGGCTGTAGCCATGAGAAGTGATTTCGCAATGCCCCGTCCACGATATTCGGGGAGTACGGCAAGCGAGTCAAGGTATAGTTCGCCCTCTTGTGTCTCGTCGGCAATATCGCTGAAATCACGGCCGAACCGTTTCAGTACCTCGTCGATGAAGTGCTGGCGCAGTTCGTGCAGTCTGCTCCCGTCATAACTCACGCTGATGCCAACAATCTTGTCTGCTGCGGTGGCGCAAATAGTGTTAGTGTAACTGTATTGTGTGTCGGTATTTTTGCAAAGGTAGGTGATAAGACTATGAAAATCGTCTGCCGTGTTCTTGTCGCCATAGAAGTGGTGGCAGCATTCTTCCGACATAGCCGTCATTATCAATCGTGCTATCTCCGGAGCGTCTTCAGGTTGACCTTGACGTAGTGTAATTCCGCTTGTAATCATGATGCAAAGTTACGTCTAATTTATTAATATAAGGCTGTTTTATTATTTTTTATGATTGAAATGAATATCTATTAAGATTATAATTAGTAAATTTGCAAAGAAAATTTTAAATATAACAGAAATTATGAATTACAACGATTTTGAAATCAAAGAATTTAAACAAGAACGTTCACTTTCATTCGCTGAAGCTTCTTCTTTGCTGATGCGCAAAGTATATCTATGGATGACATTGGCGCTTGTTATTACTGGCGTAACGGCCTATGGCGTGGCTACAAGTCCGGGTATTTTGCAGATGATTTTTGGGAATACTGTTCTTTTTTGGGGTCTGATAATTGCTGAGTTCGGATTGGTATTTGCAATCTCTTCAGCCATTAACAGATTGTCATTGACCGTAGCAACCTTGCTGTTTGTGCTATATTCTGTAGTTAACGGTGCGACCTTGTCGTATATTCTGATTTTATATACAAGCGAGTCTGTGGCTAACGTGTTCTTCATAACGGCTGCAACTTTTGGAGTTATGTCTCTTGTAGGATACACTACAAAGACAGACCTAAGTTCGATGGGCAAGATTCTGTTTATGGCGTTAATAGGACTTATCATCGCGACCATCGTCAATCTCTTTATTGGTAGTTCAGGGCTGAATATGATTATCAGCTATGTGGGAGTTCTTATTTTTGTAGGGCTGACAGCTTACGACACTCAGAAAATTAAGAAAATGCTTGCCGAAGCTCCAGATGCAGGCGAGTATATGCAGAAAATTGCTCTTCTTGGTGCTTTGACGCTGTATCTTGATTTTATAAACTTGTTTATTTATCTGCTCCGTATCTTGGGCGATAGAAAGTAATATTGATAAGGGAATCTTATAATTCCACTTATAACGACTGTCTCATGTTTTATTAAAAATCATGAGACAGTCTATTTTTTATATAAAGCTATATATAATAAGGTGTGGAAGTGGAAGATTAAATGAAAAACAAAAAACTTTCACTTTTTTTGAAAAAAGTTTGAAAAATGTTTGCATGTTTCAAAAATACTCCTTACCTTTGCATCCGCTTTCGCCTTTTAAGAGGCGCTTGCGACGAAAGAAAGAGTTCTTTGAAAGGCTTACATAAAACAGATACGAATAGTAGTACAAGAAGCGAGTGTCTTATGGCACTTGGGTAAAAGAAGAAGCGAACCGTCATTTTGATAATGATTTTACAGGTTTTGATTTAGACTTGAATAACTATCCGACGATCGTTCTGAGCAGAATATTTTCCCTTCGCCTATTCGGCGTATGGGATTAAAGAAATAAGATTTTACAATGTAGAGTTTGATCCTGGCTCAGGATGAACGCTAGCTACAGGCTTAACACATGCAAGTCGAGGGGCAGCAGGG
>JAZSAV010000038.1:0-183678 GCA_045602085.1 Prevotella sp.
TGTTGAACCGTGCCCCCACACTTCACCGTTTGGGTATCCAGGCATTCCAGCCACGTTTGATTGAGGGTAAGGCTATCCGTTTGCACCCATTGGCGTGTACCGGATTTAACGCTGACTTCGATGGTGACCAGATGGCGGTACACTTGCCACTTGGTAACGAGGCTGTGCTTGAGGCTCAATTGTTGATGTTGTGTTCTCATAATATTCTTAACCCGGCTAACGGAGCTCCTATCACTGTTCCTTCTCAGGATATGGTTCTCGGACTCTACTATATCACAAAGATTCGTCCGGGAGCAAAGGGTGAGGGACTTACATTCTACGGACCAGAAGAGGCAATCATTGCCCACAACGAAGGCAAGTGCGACCTCCACGCTCTGGTTAAGGTAATCGTTAAGGACCTCGACGAAAACGGACAGCTTGTTGACAAGATGGTAGAGACCTCAGTCGGTCGTGTCATTGTCAATGGCATTATTCCAGAGGCTGTTGGTTTCGTAAACAAGGTTATTTCTAAGAAGAGTCTGCGCGACATCATCGCCGATGTTATCAAGACCGTTGGTTTCGGTGAGGCATGTGCCTTCCTCGACGGTATCAAGAACCTCGGTTATCGCATGGCCTACCTCGCAGGTCTTTCTTTCAACCTCGATGACATCATCATCCCAGAGGCAAAGAAGGCACTCGTAGAGAAGGGTAATGAGGAAATCCGCCAGATTACAGAAAACTATAACATGGGATTCATCACCGATACTGAGCGTTACAACCAGGTTATCGATACATGGACCCATATCAACAATGACCTCGGCAACGTGCTGATGAAGGAGATGACCGAGGCCGACCAGGGATTCAACGCCGTATTCATGATGCTCGACTCTGGAGCCCGTGGTTCTAAGGACCAGATTCGTCAGCTCTCAGGTATGCGTGGTCTTATGGCTAAACCGCAGAAGGCCGGTGCTGAGGGACATCAGATTATCGAGAATCCTATTATCTCCAACTTCAAGGAAGGTATGTCGGTGCTTGAGTACTTTATCTCAACCCACGGTGCCCGTAAGGGTCTTGCCGATACCGCCATGAAGACAGCCGACGCCGGATATCTTACACGTCGTCTTGTTGACGTCAGCCACGACGTTATCATCAATGAGGAAGACTGCGGCACGTTGCGCGGACTTGTTTGCACTGCCTTGAAGAACGGCGACGAGGTTATCTCTTCACTCTCAGAACGTATTCTCGGTCGTGTGTCTGTTCACGATATCATCAATCCTAAGACAGGCGAGATAATCGTCAATGCAGGTGAGGAAATCACCGAGGCTATTGCCGATGAAATCGAGAAGGCAGAGATTGAGAGCGTTGAAATCCGTTCAGTGCTCACTTGTGAGAGCAAGCACGGTGTCTGCATGAAGTGCTATGGCCGCAACCTTGCAACCCGCCGCATGGTTCAGAAGGGTGAGGCAGTCGGCGTCATCGCAGCTCAGGCAATTGGTGAGCCTGGTACTCAGCTTACCCTCCGTACGTTCCACGCCGGTGGTGTGGCTGCCAACGCAACTGCCAATGCGCATATCATTTCCAAGTACGAGAAGGCACGCCTTGAGTTTGAGGAAGTGCGTACCGTTCCGTTCGATGACGATGGAGTAGCATGCGAGATGGTTGTTAGCCGTCTTGGTGAAGTTCGCTTTGTTGACCCTAACACAAAGATTGTTCTTTCAACAATGAACGTTCCTTACGGTGCGTCACTTTACTACAAGACAGGCGACGAGGTTTCTAAGGGCGACAAGATTGCTCAGTGGGACCCATTCAACGCTGTCATCGTTACTGAGTATGCAGGTACCTTGAAGTTCAACGACGTTATCGAAGGTACAACATATAAGGCAGAGACCGACGAAACCACTGGTCTTACAGAAAAGATTATCACCGAGTCACGCGACAAGTCAAAGGTTCCTACCTGCGACATCATCGGTGCCGACGGCGAGGTTCTTGGAACCTACAGTTTCCCAGTGGGCGGTCACGTAGTTGTTGAGGACGGTCAGACACTGAAGACCGGTGAGACTCTCGTAAAGATTCCACGTGCAGCTGCCAAGGGTGGTGACATCACCGGAGGTCTTCCACGTGTAACCGAACTCTTCGAGGCCCGCAACCCATCTAACCCTGCTGTCGTATCAGAAATCGACGGTGAGGTAACCATGGGTAAGGTTAAGCGTGGTAACCGTGAGATTGTCGTTACATCTAAGACAGGCGAGCAGCGCAAGTACCTTGTATCGCTCTCTAAGCAGATTCTTGTTCAGGAGCACGATGCCGTACGCGCCGGAACTCCGCTATCTGACGGTGTTATAACTCCAGCCGACATCCTTGCCATCAAGGGCCCTACAGCTGTTCAGGAATACATTGTTAACGAGGTTCAGGACGTTTACCGTCTGCAGGGTGTGAAGATCAACGATAAGCACTTCGAGATTATCGTTCGTCAGATGATGCGTAAGGTTCAGATCAACGATCCGGGCGATACGTCATTCCTCGAGCAGGAGATTGTTGACAAGCTCGACTTCGCAGAGGAGAACGACCGCATCTGGGGCAAGAAGGTTGTCATCGATGCCGGTGATTCAGAGAACATGAAGGCCGGGCAGATTGTTACAGCCCGCAAGCTTCGCGACGAGAACTCATCGCTGAAGCGCCGCGACCTCAAGGTTGTTCAGGTGCGCGATGCAGTTCCTGCAACATCTACCCAGATTCTCCAGGGTATCACCCGTGCCGCACTCCAAACCAAGTCGTTCATGTCTGCAGCATCATTCCAGGAGACCACCAAGGTGCTCAACGAGGCTGCTATCCGCGGTAAGGTTGACTACCTCGAGGGAATGAAGGAGAACGTTATCTGCGGTCACCGCATTCCTGCCGGTACTGGTTTGCGTGAGTTCGACAAGCTCATTGTTGGTTCAAAGGAGGAATACGACCGCATTCAGGCCAACCGCCGCAATGTGCTCGACTTCGCTGAAGCACCAGCAGAGGTTAACGAATAACCTAGGTTTATATAATAGAAAAAGGCAAGCATTGTGCTTGCCTTTTTTTTGTTTGGTTGCCTTTATACCCGATTTCGTTTGCTTCATTAGACATAATCTAAACCGCCATTTCTGAGTTCTGAAACGGTCGTTTGCGACACCTAAATGGGCCTTTTAGCACTCGTAACTGCATCACTTTTGATGAGCAAATGGCAGTCTTGTTCACATTGCTTTTTTGCAATATAAATTCTTAAAATTACTTAAAAGCATCAAAAAAGCGCCCGAAAATGTAGGTAAAATTTTCTTATACATTGCATCTAATGCGCACATTATCAGTTGGTTAACGCTAAAAATGTAGGATGTATGAAAGTTATCCAAAATAATTTGTGTGTATTTGTCTAAGGTGTCACAATTGGATTAATCCATTATAAGACAGAGACTTACGTGTGTGATACATGTGTGTTGTCCTGACTCACTGCAAGCACCTGTGTGATGGTGACGATTTGGTGGACGACAGGGCAAAGAACGGTGCGAGCGAGTTTCCGGGCGAGTGGGTGCAGTTTGGTTCGGAGCGTTACCCCGACTTGGAGGAGGTTGTTCGCTACCTCATCAGTGAGACTCTTCTTCACGATGAAAACGATGAGAAGCTCAACAAGCGATTGATTGACTATGTAATGGTGGAGAAGACCATAAAGATGCTTGATGAATATATGACGCTTCTGAACCAGAAGTCGAAAGTTAGCTGCACTCCTGAACTCTGTAAAAAGGTAGATTCCTTGATGAAGCTTACAAACAAATGGCTGGATGTGAAAGGAGATGCATCAGAGGTAGAGTATTATGTTGACTGATGGTTATTTAATGACATGACATAAAGACATTTTTTTTTAAACAGAAATTACTATAATTATAAAAATTGGCGGTTTGAATTGTTATGCTCATCGTTAATAGCACCTTCCTACGATTTTTGAAAAATATCTGCCAATCTGTTGTATGCAAGCCTGTCTTTCTGTCAAAAGAAATTCCATTAAATCCCTAAATCC
The DNA here is from genome assembly GCA_045602085.1 of Prevotella sp. Taxonomy (GTDB): domain Bacteria; phylum Bacteroidota; class Bacteroidia; order Bacteroidales; family Bacteroidaceae; genus Prevotella. The sequence continues at coordinate 4,019 of JAZSAV010000038.1, forward strand.
TAGAATAAGACCTGTCTTTCTAAAAAGTGTTGTTTGTAACAGCTGTTACAGATTCTGGGATGACGGTAGTCTTGCAACCGAGGATAAGGATGCCCGTTGCCGTTTCAACGATTCCATTGCAATTGTTGCGAGAGTCATAGACAGCGTTCCCTTTCTCTACTTTGATGCTTTTAAGGCTAATGCAATAAGCAAACGAAGAGTTGCTGATGCATGTAACGGTCTTGGGAATACAGATGCTCTCAAGAGCCGCACAGTCGCCAAATGAAAGATAGCCAATTTTTGTTAACGATTCGGGCAGACTTACCTCTTTCAGTGCGGTACATCCGTTGAATGCAAAACTGCAGATGCCGTTTAGACCTGTAAAGTGCTGCAATTCGCTAAAGGACACTATCTCCCTGTTGTTTCTGAACACATCGCCAAGTGATTTCACCATTGCCGCTTCATGCTCAGACAGTTCGCCGTCATTGTCGGTGTCCTAGTTGGCAACGCACAACTCCTTCACCTTTTCGTCCTTGAAAGTTATGTTAGCTGCAACGATATTCTGTACTGTTGCCAAACAAACCAATATGGTTAACAGATATAAAAGGGTTCTCCTCATGCTCAGAACATTTAGGTATGAATAAGATTGTCTGATGCAAATTTACACAATCCTTTTCATTTCCCCTTTGTCCATCTTGTCCTTGTTGGCGAGCTGGGCAGTTTACCTTGTTTTAAAGCTTTATTCTCTGTCGTTTGTGCATTAAAAACGACATTTATGTTGGCAAAATGCGCATTTATCTCAATGTCTTGTAAGAAAGGATGTGCCATGTGATGGCTGTTGCCAGGATAATCATCAGGGCACTGAGCCATGGCTGTTCGTGCAGAATATAGGCACAATATAATAATGTGAGCCATACCATTGAGACGGAGATAATCTTTGCCCTCAGTGGTATGGCTTTATGCTCTCGGAAGTTGCGGATATATGGTCCCAGATGCTTCTGGCTGAGCAGCCACTCGTATAGTCGTGGTGAACTGCGGAAATACAACGCCGCAGCAAGCAGAAGAAATGGGGTGGTGGGCAGCAATGGCAAGAAGATGCCAATGATGCCCAGCGCCAAAGCGATACTTCCTATGACTATAAGCACGATTTTCATGCTGCAAAGTTAGGAGTTTTTGTTCATATTCCTTTCGCAGATACGCTTTTTTCTATTATCTTTGCATTTGTTATGAAGCAATTGCAGGGTCTTGTTATAACCGTTTTGTTGCTAATGGCTTGCACCGGCAACAATGAAATAGCCCGTAGACTTGAAACAGCAGAGAAGGCTGTTGACAGTCATCCAGAGCGCGTACTGCTTGAGTTACGTGCCGATTCTGCATATATATGCAGTCAGAGTGACGGTTATCGTGCCCGCTATATTCTTCTCACAACATTGGCCAAAGACAAATGTTACGAGATACATAGGTCGCCGGCGGATATGGAGTGGGCAGCAGACTACTTAAACCGGCACGGTGCCGATCTGGATATGGCCAACTATCTTCTTGGGCGAGTCTATTCAGATTTGAACCGTCAAGCCGATGCCATGCGCTGCTACCTGAAGGCGCAAGAGGCCGGCGGAGGCAAGTCGCGCTGGGCAGCATTGGCATGCAGCAATATCGGTCATCTGCATTTTAATCATGGCGAACATGCCAAGGCGCTTCCTTTTTTTGAAAATACATTGGCAATGGCCATGGAACAAGCAGATACGACCATGATGATTTATTCATTGCGCGACATGGCCCGCTATTATAAGATGACATGCAACATAGACAGTAGTATGATGTGCTTTATGAAAGCCGATTCGCTGATAATGCGTTCGCCAAGTCTTACAGACCTTACCGAACAGGTATATCCAGAATATATTTCATTGCTTGTTGACATAGACAGAAGCGACATGGCCCGTCGCTTGGTGTCGCTCCTTGCCGAGAAGAAACCTGAGTGCTACAATCAGGGAGCGTTGGCACTTGCCATTGGCAGAATGTATCATCTTGTGGGCAAGAGCGATTCTGCAGAAATATTCTTGCGCAGAAGTATGGAGAGCAGCAATGTGAACACCCGTGCCGGTGCAGCAATGTATCTTGGCGAGATGAAATATGTAGAAGGTGACTACACTGAGGCTTATGCCTGTGCGATGGAGTGTGCGGCTATGATTGATTCTTCTGCTATAATAATGCAGAAGGAGAATGCCAATCTTACAGGAGCATTGGCCAATCAGTTGTCGGTGGAGCGTGAAAATGCCCGTTTGCAGTTGCATGTGGCGATAGTCATCATCGTGTCGGTGGTGCTAATAGCCTTGGTTGTTGTCTTTATGAAGCATCGCAACAACCGACTAAAGCGCAAGGCGGAGCAGTATGAGGCGGCACAACAGATGATGCAGCGCAGCAGTCAGCAGTATATTGACGAAGCCACAAGAAACATTGAGAAACTTAACGCGGAGATAGCGCAGGCAAAGAGCAAGAACGACTTGCTGCAGGAGCAGTTGCTCACTCTGAACCGCGAACAGGAACAGCACCGCCTCAGTATGGCGCGCGATGCCCAGTCGCTGCAAGCCCAGTTGGCAGGTGCTTTCCGAACAACGGCACTTTACGACCGCCTTGTCCAGTGTGCAGCCAATTCGGCAGTTGCCGACGATGCCCTCTGGCTGCAGTTGGAGGAGTTTCTTGATGCCAACGCCAACGGTTTCGTTGGTCAGTTGCGACAGTTCTACCCTCAAATCAAACCGCAAGAACTCTATGTCTGTTGTCTGATAAAGGTCGATTTCAGCAATAGTCAGATAGCAAACATACTCTGTCGCACGCAGCAGGCGGTAACGAACATGCGCAAGCGTTTATATTTCAAGATGTTCAATAAAGACGGAGCAGCCGACGATTTGAACTCCTTTATCTGCCTGTTCCCGTATTGACGGTAACGCAACTGATTTCTCTACGAAAGAGCATTTCCCGATGAAATGGCGGTTTTTTGCTTGAAAAATCCCGTTTTCATCGTATCAATCAAGTTTTGTGAAGTTTTTGTGAAGTGAAAAATTATGCTTGCTATCACTTTTTTCCTTACTTTTGCATCATAAAAACATGAAAGTTATGAGGATTCTACTGATTCTAACCATTGCGATGTGCTCCCTGCTTGGAACGGCAAGGGCAGACAACATTGACTCAATGCTGATGGCAAGGCAGACGATGCTCGACAACTTCAGCAGCAAGTATCCCCGAGAGCGCGTCTATCTGCACTTCGACAATACCTCTTATTATAAAGGAGAACAGATTTGGTATAAGGCATACGTGGTGAATGACGACGATTTCCGTGTCACCGACGTGAGCCGCATACTCTATGTGGAACTGCTCAACCCTTTGGGCTATCCGATAGAAACCCAAAAGCTGAAGATTGAAGACGGACAGGCAAGAGGCACCTTTCTGCTCAGCGACACGATAAATGCCGGTTTCTACGAGGTGCGAGCCTATACGCAGTGGATGCTCAACTTCGCATCGGGCGACAAGCACGGATGGCGCCGACTGAAAAACAGAGAAGCAAGATATTATTACGGTCCGCGTTTCCAGCGCTATCTAAAAGGCAATGCCAGTGTGTTCAGCAGAGTGTTTCCTGTATATGAACAGGTGGATAGCGGTCAGTATCACAAAAAACTCATTCCACTGTTGTCAAAATCGACGTCGCAACTTGTTGCGGAGGTGAAAGACAAGTTGGAGATAGACTTCTACCCAGAGGGCGGCAATATGGTGCACGGCATTTCTACGCGAGTGGCTTTCCAGGCACACAATGCAGCAGGCAGAACCCTCAATGTGGCAGGAGCGCTGGTGAGACGAGGCGACAGTATAGGATATTTCAAGACCGACTATGCCGGCAGGGGAGTGTTCCACGTTACGCCAGAAGAAGTTGATGACGACGAACTGCTGGCAGATGGACTGAAACTCAAACTGACCTACAACGGCAAGAACTACACGTTCAGACTGCCGAAGTCGAAACGGAAGGGATATGTGCTCAATGTCTTCAACAACGGCAATCAGGTGAAGACCATTGTCTCACGCAACGACAAGACCGACGGCAGGAAACTCGGTCTGAGTATAACCTGTCGTGGCAAGTCGCAATATTTCGACATACTTGACTTGCGGCAGATGCGTAAGGCGCACGTCGTTTTGGACAAGTCGTCGCTGGCAACAGGCGTAAACATCGTAACTCTGTTTGACGAGGGCGGCAAGACGCTGGCGCAGCGAATGATATTCGTTGACAATGGCGACATGAAAGGGTACAACCTGCAGGCACGGTTAGATACCGCCGAGGTGGCACCCTACGACAAGGTGGGCGTGCGCTTCCAACTGGCTGATGCCGACGGCAAACCGGTGGCGGAGGAGCAGACATTCTCCGTATCTGTGACCGATGACAACACTCGTGAACGGACCTACGACACAGGCAATATTCTGTCGGGACTGCTCCTGGCGTCGGAGGTGAAAGGATTCATCCCGCATCCTGCCTACTACTTTGAGGCAGACGATGCTGAGCACCGCAATGCGCTCGATATGCTGATGATGGTGCAGGGCTGGACCCGTTACGACTATGACGAGATGCTGGGCGTTGAAGACTTCAAACCGCTGTTTGCCGTAGAAAAATCGCTGATGTTCCGTGGCAGACTATGGCGAGGCAGTGAGATGCAGATGTTGCCGTCGCTGAAAGAAGGTTTGGGACTGAACAAGACTGCTGTGCATTTCGGAGGCATGAAACTGCTGAAAGACAGCATGTGGATTTATTCGGAGTTTATAACAGACAAAGGCAGATTGTATAACGGTGAGGTGAAGGTGGGTAAGGACGGAACCTTCTACTTCGGACTGCCAAACCTCTACGGCAAAGGCAAGTTTACGTTTACGCTGAACAGGAAAAATGCCGAAGATATAGGTGAAAGGAAAGCTGGAGTGCCAGGTCACTCGTTCTCGCGCCACAAAAAAACGTTGCCGGGATATATGCTCGACAAGTATATCGAACCGCTCAACCAATTCTCGCCCCTCCCCAAGAACTACGGCTATTACGAGACGGCTGCACTTAACGACCCATGGGACGAAAACATGTTCAGGAAAGGATTTATGGCTGTGCCGAAAAACAGCAAGAGCTTTATATATTATGACCCGCTGAGTCAGAGCTACATGCTGAGTGAGGTGACAAAGACCAAGCGCCGCAGATGGCGTGACCTGAGCGAGGTGAGACCTGTGGCAGAGTTGGATGTAGATGATGTTATGGCATGGTTGTCTAATATTTTCGGTAACATGTATGAGTTTCACACCCCTTATGAACGGACCTTGTGGAGCGTTGATGGCGTTTATAAAGAAACAGGAGGTAGTGGAAATGCCGACAAGATAGCCATTGACTATATGGCGTTGGGCAATGCCGGTAATGGAGTGGAAGACACCGTATGGTTCTATAGTCCAAGGACAAAGACAAAACTGGATGCCGGTGCAATTTCGATAGATGATGCGGTGCTTGACTATGGAGATATAGAAAAGGTGAACAGGCAGTTGCGCGATTCTACGGAAAGATTGTATCATCTGCGGAAGTTTGACAGTCATTCAACATTTTATAAGTTGAGAGAGTTCCTGTACATCTTCGGACTCGACGGTATGAACGTGTCGTATTATGACACGAAACCAATGGACGGTGGCCTGTTGTACTACAAAGGTACGGCTCTTGAGGATGTGCTGCCTCGCAACATGACGTTCTTCCCACAGAGCAAGAACTTCACTGTCATGCGCCTGTTTGCTGACATAGACAACCGTCGTCTGATATATGAGCCTGGCGTATATGATGAGGTGATATATAGTTATCATGACTTGTCTTCAACAAGCAGGACATCGCCGTTGACGTCTATTTTCAATTTTGTGGCAGATACAATCTACCCGAACCATATACAGATGCCTCTGTTTCTTGGCTTCCGCATCAATTTCCAAGGATATACCAGGCCAACAGAATTCTATTCGCCTGACTATGGCAACATGCCGCTGCCAGAGCAAACCGACTATAGGCGTACGGTATATTGGAATCCGGACGTACGGACAGACGAGAAGGGACAGGCTGAAATTGAATTCTATAATAACGGATTCAGCAAGAAACTGAATGTGTCGGCAGAGGGAATAACTGCTGGCGGAACAACGATAACCACAAAACAGGAGCAATGATGAAGAAGAGAAACATGGATGTCGTGCTCCTTGTGGTTGTTGCGCTGCTCATGGCTTGCGTCTCTACGCCACCCGCAGGCAAGAGGAATGCATTGTCGCCGATGCAGACGCAGCAGATTCTTGACAGCATAGGCAAGGCCAAGGGCATAGGCAGGATCTGGACCAATGAAGACTCGCTTATAGAAAGACCATACACCGACCGCAAGCAGATAGAGCGTGACGTGGAGAAAATGGTGGAGAAAAGCACGGAAAAACCGGAAGAGGTGAAGGGCAGCGACCGGTTGATAGACATGCAGGTGTGGGATTCCATCGCATCGCACCCCTCGCGCGAGGGTAGTGTGCAATGGCAGTCGCGCATGAACGACTCGCTCTATTTCAATCTGAAGGTGAGTTATACCGACATGCTGCAACAGGACAGCACGCGCATGCTGGTGCTTGACGAGGCATACGTAACCCGTCGAGGCAGTATCAGTAGGCAGCCTGTGTATTGTGAGAGCTTGGAATGCTTTTTCGATTATTCCAAGCCGCTGGCTTTTACTTTCAGCACGCGTTTCCGTTTCGACGGTGTCTCGTATAGCGTGTATGGAAACTTCGAGGATGCACCTATGGGTGAGGGCGTTAGTATGATGCGTTGCACGCAATTACGACTGAGCGACAAGACTCTGCGAAGGAGTGAATACCAGTCGAATCCGCGGTAAATATCATAAATGTTTGTACTGCTCCAGTCCGTTCGGGTTGGGGCAGTTTGTTTAAATGAACGATGAGCGAATCTGTTTTTCTATCTTAATTTATGTTGAGAGAAGCTGTCATATTTCATAATTCAGTATCCAAGTCTGTCTCTATGTCAAAAACACAAATCCCAAAATCCTAAGAATAAAAGTCTAAATAAACGATAGACGAGAACGCCAATTAAAAAAACACAATTGTTTTTTGGTGATTACAGATTAAAGTGTTATCTTTGTCTGACATTAATAAATACAATTATTATATGAACGAAAATGAAAACAAGCAGGGGCTGCAGATAGAGTTGCCCCAGGACGTTGCCAAGGGCAACTATGCTAACTTTGCCATTATAACACATTCAAGCAGTGACTTCGTTGTTGACTTCGCATGCGTATTGCCAGGACTGCCAAAGGCACAGGTTACAAGTCGCGTAATACTCGCACCGGAGCATGCAAAGCGCTTGCTGGCTGCACTCAACGAAAACATTGTCAAGTATGAACAGGAGTACGGCAAGATACAGATGCCGGAAAGCAGACAGCCGAGAACCATTGCGCCGTTTAATGTAGGAGGCAAGGGCGAGGCTTAAGACGGCACTGAATATTAATCCAAATAACTAAAAACACAAGAAGAAATGGGAAAATTTGTTATCACAAAGCGTAAGAACGGAGAGTTTCAGTTTAGTTTGAAGGCTACAAACGGTCAGGAAATACTTGGCAGTGAGGGTTACAAAACAATGGCTGCCTGCAAGAACGGTATCGAGTCTGTAAAGAAGAATGCTGCCGATGAGGCTCGCTTTGAGCGCAAGGAAGCAAAGAACGGTGCTCCTTACTTTGTGCTGAAGGCTGGCAACGGTCAGGTAATCGGTCAGAGCGAGATGTACTCAAGTGAGGCTTCACGCGACAATGGCATCGCTTCTGTTATGAAGAATGCTCCAGAGGCTGAGGTTGTTGACGAGACAGCAGAATAATTGACTTTTTGCAAGTCTGGAAAAAGATAAAGGAGATAGTGGACTGCCATCCGCTATCTCCTTATATTTTTGCTTTTTTCAAGGAGTTCAGGAATTTAGGAGTTCAGGATTTTTTCGCCTACGCTCAACAACACGCCAGACGTATGCTTTGTTGGCAGTGTTCAATCTTTCAAATCTTCAATCTTTCAATTCTTTATTGGTGTTTATCACCTCAAAATCAATTCCGTCAATCTTGCCGCAGACATAGTCGCATGGCGTGGTAATGCCGCACCCCATGACGTTGCGCAGGCAGAGTATCTCTTTTTTTGTAAATGTATTGCAGTGCAAGGTCATTCCGGGACGCAGTTTGCTATTCTCTGACTCAACAACGCAGAACAAGTCTCCGTCACCATCGTGTTCCAGTACCACGCTGCGGTTGGGGTACCAACAAATTTTGATACGCTCGCCTGGAGGCATGAGGAAAGAGTGGAGAGAAGTGTGATGAATAAAACCGCTTGAGGAGTCGTTGTCGTTGTCAACATAATTGCAGAAGTCCTGCCAATTTCTGAACCCTACAAATGCGGAAAGGATGTTCAAAGAACGTTTCTGCGGACAGGTTGCCTCGTTTTTTAGATAACCCCATAAGCGTTTTAGGGTAGTTGCACTGAGCAGCTCCTTGCAACTTTCGAATATCATATCTGAGAGTTCTGTGAAGTCAGCGTTGTTACATGGTTTCTTGCCGAACTTCTTCTCTACTGCCTCTTTAAGATTGTTGTGGTAATGTTCTATGTCGTTCATTTTGTCTTTGCTGTTGGTTATCAAGCCATGCAAAGGTAATAAATATATCTTTAAAACAAGCCATATATTAGTAAATTCGCCAGTATGGACAAGATGGACAATAAAAAACAACCGGCTATTCAATGTCGCCTACGATATTGAGGTCTTTCCAGTATGATGTCTTGCGGTATTTCTCAGCAGATGCAGCCGGCACGTGGACTGTGACATTGTCGGGATGTTTGAACAGCGAGATGACACTCTGCGGTTCGGTGGCGTGATTATAGAAATGCTTCAGGCTGTCGCAGTAGTAGAATGAATACTCGCCTATCTCCTCGACAGAGGCTGGTATGTGAATGTTATCCAGACTCTTGCACTGCCAGAATACGCCCCTTTTTATCGATTTCAGCGATGACGGCAGATTAACGCTCGTTAGACTGTCGCATCCGGCGAAGGCATCGAGCTCAAGTGTTTCGGTTCCTTCGGGTATGGTGACGGATTGGAGACGCTTGCACTCGGCGAAAGCCGCATTGCCTATAACCTTCAGTGATTTGGGCAGTTTAAGTGCTTTTATTCCCGAGAAGTAGAAAGCGCTGGTCTCAATGGTGGTTATCTTGTCGGGGATGTTGACAGCGGCCAGTCTGGAGTTGTTCATGAAGGCATACTTCCCGATAGACTTTATTGTGTTTGGCAGATAGATGCTTGCCAAGTCATTGCAATCATTAAACGCTTTGTTGGCTATTGCCGTCGGTGTATAGGACTTGCCGCCGATAATCACTTTTTGGGGGATGTATGTGTTGAACTCGCCCGTATTTTTGTCTCTTGCTACTATGCGGTAGCCGGTAATCGAACAGGTCGCGTCTTTTTCGGATGTTATCTTGTAGTAGGTGCTTCCAATGAATCCGTCACTTGCCAGGTGGACTTTGAGACGCCTGCAAGTTTCAGTTTTTTCAAATGCTTGCCATCCCCAGGCGGCTGCACAGAAAAGGACCATGGCGACAAAGAATCTCCACATAATCCTTCCCCTTCTGCTCAGTGCCTTTGCCGCCACGTCTGTAGATTCGTAGCGCAGGGTGCGGTCGTGGTTCAGGCATCGTTCCTTGAAGCGTGCAATATGTCTTGGCAGTGAGGCTTGTGTCTTCTCCTCTATATATTCGAGCAGCTTGCCCAGGCTGTAGATGTCAGTGCGCGCGTCGGCAATGGCGTCGGCAGAGAGAAGTTCGGGTGCTGCAAAACCAGTAGTGCATTCGGCGGTATAGTCGTTGCTGTCGGTGAAGCAACCGCCGAGGTCGGTAAGCTTGACATCGTTGCTCACCTGGGTAATCATTATGTTCTGCGGCTTGAGGTCGAGGTATGCGATGTTTTGCTTATGCAGTGTGCCAAGGGCGGCAAGCAATTGGATGATTAACTTCTCTATATGCTTGCTGTTGCGAAAATATCCAGGTTCGGCTTCAATCTTCTCTGCCATGTTCATGCCGTTGATGTGTTCCATCAAAATATATAGTCCTTGCTCGTCCTCCTTTATGCGCGCGTACCTACACTATATATTTGCTATCGACATGCAGCCCGGTGTCGAACTCCTTGTAGAATGCCATCCTGTAGCGGAGGTCGTCCTTGTATTCGGGCGTGAGCTGCTTCTTGAAATATTTCTTGCCATCGACATAAATTGCCGATGTTATGGTTTTCTTGCAGCCATGTTTCTTGTCGTTGTTGCTTATGTTGACAAATTCAGATGTTTCCATCTCGGTTAGTGTGCTCTCTTGTGAACAGATGCAAAGGTAATGCTTTTTTTTTGGAAAACGATGAGGGGAGGATGATTAACGTTGATTCTTTTTTAAGGAGTGTAGGAGTGTAGGAGTGTAGGAGTTTTTCGCCTACGCTCAACAACACGTCAGACGTATTATTTTGTGACAGTTAATTAAAGTTAAATACGTTATATAATGTTAAATAGATTAAAAACAAAAAACATTTAGACTTTATTATTTAGGTGTTTTAAATAATGTTTTGTACCTTTGCACCCCAAAAGCGCCTTGTTATGGGTGTATTATGTACATTTGAAATCAAACAATATAATATAATAATTTAAAAATCAAACAATTATGCCTACAATTTCACAATTGGTAAGAAAAGGCAGAAAGGTACTTGTAGAGAAGAGCAAGTCACCAGCTTTGGACTCATGTCCACAGCGTCGTGGCGTATGCGTTCGTGTCTATACAACCACACCTAAGAAGCCTAATTCGGCAATGCGTAAGGTTGCCCGTGTTCGTTTAACAAACCAGAAGGAAGTAAACTCTTACATCCCAGGAGAAGGACACAACTTGCAGGAGCACTCAATCGTGCTCGTTCGTGGTGGTCGTGTTAAGGACCTCCCAGGTGTACGTTACCACATCGTTCGCGGTACTCTTGATACTGCAGGTGTAGCCAACCGTACACAGCGTCGTTCAAAGTACGGTGCTAAGCGTCCAAAGGCTAAGAAGTAATAACCGGAGAAGGTTAGAATAGCTAGGCGGACAAAAATTATTTATTAATCCGTTTTGCTGGAGAATTGTTAATAAAAGGTTGAGTAAATACCCACGAGAGGGTGTTGAAGAACAGAAAAAAACAGCCCCAAGCAGAATTAAATCATTCAAAAACAAAATGAGAAAAGCAAAACCAAAGAAGCGCGTGATCCTTCCAGATCCCGTTTTCAATGACCAGAAGGTCTCAAAGTTTGTAAATCATCTGATGTACGACGGAAAGAAGTCAAAGTCGTATGAGATTTTCTACAACGCACTCGAAACAGTAAAGGCTAAGATGAGCAATGAGGAGAAGTCTTCACTCGAAATATGGAAGACGGCTCTCGATAACATCACTCCACAGGTGGAGGTTAAGAGCCGCCGTATCGGTGGTGCCACATTCCAGGTGCCAACAGAAATCCGTCCAGACCGTAAGGAGAGCATCTCTATGAAGAACATGATTCAGTATGCTCGCAAGCGCAGCGGTAAGTCAATGGCTGACAAACTCGCAGCTGAGATTATGGACGCATTCAACAACCAGGGTGGAGCATTCAAGCGTAAGGAAGATATGCACCGTATGGCTGAGGCTAACCGCGCATTCGCTCACTTCAGATTCTAATATATTAAAATAGGTAAGAAGAAAATGGCAAGTCGCGATTTAAAACTGACCCGTAACATCGGTATCATGGCTCACATCGATGCCGGTAAGACAACTACTTCTGAGCGTATCCTTTTCTATACAGGTAAAACTCATAAGATTGGTGAGGTGCATGATGGTGCAGCTACTATGGACTGGATGGCACAGGAGCAGGAGCGTGGTATTACTATCACATCTGCTGCTACAACATGTAACTGGACATACGATAACAAGAACTTCAAGATTAACTTGATTGACACTCCGGGACACGTTGACTTTACCGCCGAGGTAGAGCGTTCACTCCGTGTTCTTGACGGTGCAGTTGCTACATATTCTGCAGCTGACGGCGTGCAGCCACAGTCTGAGACTGTATGGCGCCAGGCTGACAAGTACAACGTGCCACGTATCGGTTATGTAAACAAGATGGACCGTTCTGGCGCTAACTTCTTCGAAACTGTTCAACAGATGAAGGATATCTTGGGTGCTAACCCAGTGGTTATGCAGGTGCCTATCGGTGCAGAGGAGAACTTCAAGGGTGTTGTTGACCTCATCAGGATGAAGGCTCTTTACTGGCATGACGAGACAATGGGTGCTCAGTACTCTATCGAGGACATTCCTGCAGACTTGAAGGATGAGTGCGATGAGTACCGCAACAAGCTGCTTGAGGCTGCTGCTGAGTATGATGAGGCTCTGATGGAGAAGTATTTCGATGACCCAGAGTCAATCACAAACGAGGAAATCATTGCGGCTATCCGCAAGGGTACAGTGTCTATGGCTTGTACTCCAATGGTATGTGGTTCTTCATATAAGAACAAGGGTGTTCAGCCATTGCTTGACTATGTTTGTGCATTCCTGCCATCTCCACTGGATGTCGAGGATATTATAGGTACAAATCCTAATACTGAAGAGGAAGAGCACCGCAAGCCAAGCGAGAACGAGCCAACTTCTGCTCTTGCATTTAAGATTGCTACAGATCCATATATGGGACGTCTTGTGTTCTTCCGCGTATATTCAGGTAAGGTTGTTGCCGGTTCATACGTACACAATTCACGCTCTGGCAAGAAGGAGCGTATCAGCCGTCTGTTCCAGATGAACTCTAACAAGGAAATTCCTATGGAGTCAATCGACGCGGGTGATATCGGTGCAGGTGTAGGTTTCAAGGATATCCGTACAGGTGATACTCTTTGCGATGAGGCTAATCCGATCGTATTGGAGTCAATGACATTCCCTGATACCGTGATTTCTATTGCAGTTGAGCCTAAGAGCCAGGCTGACATCGCTAAGCTTGACAATGGTCTTGCTAAGTTGGCTGAGGAGGACCCAACATTTACAGTTCGCACTGACGAGCAGAGCGGTCAGACAATTATCTCTGGTATGGGTGAGCTTCATCTTGATATCATTATCGACCGTCTGAAGCGTGAGTTTAAGGTTGAGTGTAACCAGGGTAAACCACAGGTTAACTACAAGGAGGCCATTACTAAGACCGTTAACCTACGTGAGGTATATAAGAAGCAGTCTGGTGGTCGCGGTAAGTTCGCTGACATTATCGTTAACATCGGTCCGGTTGATGAGGATTATACTCAGGGTGGTCTGCAGTTCGTTAACGAGGTTAAGGGCGGTAACGTTCCTAAGGAGTTCATTCCTTCAGTACAGAAGGGCTTTGAAAACGCCATGAAGAACGGTATTCTCGGCGGTTATCCTGTTGACAGCTTGAAGGTTACTTTGGTTGATGGTTCTTATCACCCAGTTGACTCTGACCAGTTGTCATTTGAACTTGCAGCTCTGAACGCTTACAAGAACGGCTGTCCAAAGGCTGGTCCTGTACTGATGGAGCCTATCATGAAACTCGAGGTAATCACTCCAGAAGAGAACATGGGTGATGTAATCGGTGACTTGAACAAGCGTCGTGGTCAGGTTGAGGGTATGGATGAGGCTCGCAGCGGTGCTCGTGTAGTTAAGGCTAAGGTGCCACTGTCAGAGATGTTCGGTTATGTAACAGCTCTCCGTACAATCACTTCTGGTCGTGCAACAAGTTCAATGGAGTATTCACACCACGCTCCTCTGTCAAGCGCAATCGCTAAGGCTGTGCTCGAGGAAGTTAAGGGTCGTGCAGATCTCGTATAAATCATAAAAATGTGATAAGTGAGAGCGGGCATGCTCGCTCTTCACTCCACAAATTACTATGCCACTGAGCAAATGACTCTTTAGTGGTTTCCAAATAACAATAAAATTAAAATAAAAGAATTATGAGTCAGAAAATTCGTATTAAGCTGAAGTCTTACGACCACAAGTTGGTTGATAAGTCAGCAGAGAAGATCGTTAAGGCTGTTAAGGCTACTGGTGCAATCATTAGCGGTCCTATTCCATTGCCAACACACAAGCGCATTTTCACAGTTAACCGTTCAACATTCGTTAACAAGAAGTCACGCGAGCAGTTCCAGCTCTCAGACTACAAGCGTCTTATTGACATCTACAGTTCTACAGCTAAGACTGTTGATGCACTGATGAAGCTTGAGTTGCCAAGCGGTGTTGAGGTAGAGATTAAGGTGTAGTGGATTATTTACCTCGTAGATAAAAAGCGTCGTATCGCAGTTTGCGTAACGGCGCTTTTTTATTTGGTTTAAGACAACGTTTGTGGTGTAATATGCTAAAAAATATTAAAAAGCATTAATTGTATATATAACACTATTGTCTATATTGATAATAATGTGTAACTTTGCAGCCGCTAAAGTGCGTATTGCGCTGGGTCTTTACCTAACAATACCTTGATTAAGAGCGACTTAACCTTCAAATGCGAAGAAGTGGGCGTTTCTTTTTAAGTGTTTTGTTGCGCAGTGTGCAGTTTTTTCGAACTTAAAAAGAAACAAAATATTTTTCATTATTATTTAAATTTTAAACTGAAATGCCAGGATTAATTGGAAAAAAAATCGGAATGACATCCGTTTTCAGTGCTGATGGTAAGAATGTGCCATGCACTGTTATTGAAGCTGGTCCTTGTGTTGTAACACAGGTTAAGACCGTCGAGAAGGACGGTTACAAGGCTCTTCAGTTGGGTTTCGGCGAGGCTAAGGAGAAGAATACTACCAAGCCAATGATGGGAACCTTCAAGAAGGCCGGTACAACACCAAAGAGCCACTTGGCCGAGTTCAAGTTTGACGAGGAGTATAACCTCGGTGACACAATCACAGTTGACATCTTCAGCGATGTAGAGTTCGTTGACGTTGTCGGAACTTCTAAAGGTAAAGGTTTTCAGGGTGTAATGAAGCGCCATGGTTTCGGTGGTGTTGGTCAGAGCACTCACGGTCAGGACGACCGTGCACGTAAACCAGGTTCTATCGGTGCTTGTTCTTATCCAGCGAAAGTATTCAAGGGTATGCGAATGGGCGGTCACATGGGTTGCGAGAGAGTAACTACCCAGAACCTGAAAGTATTGAAGGTAATTCCGGAGCACAACCTGATTCTCGTGAAGGGAAGCGTAGCCGGTTACAATGGTTCAACCGTTTTAATTAAGAAGTAATGGAACTCAGTGTATTTAATATCAATGGTCAGGAGACCGGAAGAAAGGTTACGTTAAACGAATCTATCTTTGGAATTGAGCCAAACGACCACGTTCTCTATCTCGATGTTAAGCAGTATCTTGCTAACCAGCGTCAGGGAACACACAAGTCTAAGGAAAGAAGCGAGGTTTCTGGTTCTACACGCAAGCTCGGTCGTCAGAAAGGTGGCGGTGGCGCTCGTCGCGGTGATATCAACTCGCCAGTTCTCGTAGGTGGTGGACGTGTATTCGGTCCAAAGCCACGTGACTATCGTTTTAAGTTGAATAAGAAGGTTAAGGAGCTCGCACGCAAGAGTGCTCTCTCTTACA
This sequence comes from Prevotella sp., assembly GCA_045602085.1. Lineage (GTDB taxonomy): Bacteria > Bacteroidota > Bacteroidia > Bacteroidales > Bacteroidaceae > Prevotella. The sequence continues at coordinate 19,645 of JAZSAV010000038.1, forward strand.
AGGCTCAGGAAAATGCAATAGTAGTTATTGAAGATTTCACAATGGAGGCTCCAAAAACTAAAGAATTCGTAAATATTGCTAAAAATCTTAAAGTTGACGGCAAGAAGACTTTGCTCGTTTTGCCAGAAGCAAATAAAAATGTATATTTGTCAGCTCGTAACTTGCAGCGTACAGAAGTTATGATTGCGTCTTTGCTCAATTCTTATAAGGTGTTGAATGCAGACGTTATGGTCGTAACAGAAAGTTCGCTGAAGGCTATTGACGGTGTATTAAACAAATAAGGAGGTAGAAGGAAATGGCATTTATTATCAAACCATTGGTCACTGAGAAGATGACCAAGATAACAGACAAGACTTCTCTTGACAGAACTTACACTCCAAAGGCTGGTAAGAACAGAGGAACGGAAGTAACCAAGAAGGCTACTCCTAAGTTTGGTTTCATCGTTAAGCCTGAGGCTAATAAGATTGAGATTAAGAATGAGGTAGAGAGTCTGTATAATGTTACAGTTATTAATGTGAACACATGTCGTTACGCTGGCAAGCGTTCAGCTCGTTATACGCGCGCTGGTCTTGTAAAGGGACATAAGAATGCGTTCAAGAAGGCAATCGTTACTCTTAAGGAGGGCGATACTATTGATTTTTATAGCAATATACAATAAATAAAAATGGCAGTACGTAAATTTAAACCGGTAACTCCGGGTCAAAGACACAAAGTTATTGGCACGTTCGAGGAAATTACTGCATCCGTGCCAGAGAAGTCTCTCGTTTACGGTAAGCGCTCAACTGGTGGTCGTAATAACACCGGTAAGATGACTGTTCGCTATATGGGCGGCGGTCATAAGAGAAAGTATCGTCTTATCGACTTTAAGCGTGAGAAGGATGGTGTTCCAGCTGTAGTTAAGACAATCGAGTACGATCCAAACCGTTCGGCTCGTATCGCATTGCTGTTCTACGCTGATGGTGAAAAACGTTATATCATTGCTCCTAATGGACTGCAGGTTGGTGCAACCTTGATGTCTGGAGCGGATGCAGTGCCAGAGATTGGTAATGCACTTCCACTCGCAAACATCCCAGTGGGTACTGTAATTCACAACATTGAATTGCGTCCTGGTCAGGGTGCTCTGCTCGTTCGTTCGGCTGGTAATTTCGCTCAGTTGACTTCTCGTGATGGAAACTACTGTGTTATCAAGCTTCCTTCAGGTGAGACACGTCAGATTCTTAGTGCTTGTAAAGCTACAATCGGTAGTGTAGGTAATTCAGACCACGCTCTTGAGCAGTCTGGTAAGGCTGGTCGCTCACGCTGGTTCGGCAAGCGTCCTCACAACCGTGGTGTTGTTATGAACCCACATGATCACCCAATGGGTGGTGGTGAAGGCCGTCAGTCAGGAGGTCACCCACGCTCACGCAAGGGCTTGTATGCTAAGGGTCTCAAGACACGCGCACCAAAGAAGCTTTCTAATAAGTATATCATTGAAAGAGCTAATAAGAAGTAATTAAGTTAACTAAGTGTAAATTATGAGTCGTTCATTAAAAAAAGGTCCGTATATCAACGTCTCTCTTGAGAAGAAGATTCTCGCAATGAATGAGAGCGGCAAGAAGACTGTTGTAAAGACTTGGGCCAGAGCTTCAATGATTTCCCCAGATTTCGTGGGACATACAGTTGCAGTTCATAACGGTAATAAATTTATTCCTGTTTACATTACTGAGAACATGGTTGGACACAAGCTTGGTGAATTCTCACCAACACGTCGCTTCGGTGGTCACTCTGGCAACAGAAAGTAATCCCAGGAATAATTAATAATCAAGAATAAAGAATTAAGAATTAAAATGGGAGCAAGAAAAAGAAATGCTGCAGATGCAAGAAAAGCAGCTCTTAAAACACAATATTTTGCTAAGCTGAAAGGCTGTCCCTCTTCTCCACGCAAGATGCGCTATGTTGTTGACATGGTACGCGGTATGGAGGTAGATCGCGCACTCGCTGTGCTCAGATTCTCAAAGAAGGCAGCTGCAGCAGATGTTGAGAAGCTTCTCCGCTCAGCTATTGCTAACTGGGAGGTTAAGAATGATCGCAAGGCTGAGGCCGGTGAACTTTATATCTCTAAGATCTTCGTAGATGAAGGTGTGACTTTGAAAAGAATGAGACCGGCACCACAGGGCCGTGGTTACAGAATCCGCAAGCGTTCAAACCACGTTACTCTGTTTGTTGACGCTAAAACTAATGACAAATAATAAGTAGAATGGGACAGAAAGTTAATCCAATAAGCAACCGTCTTGGTATTGTTAGAGGTTGGGATTCAAATTGGTTCGGTGGCAAGAACTTCGGTGATAACCTCGTAGAGGATATGAAAATCCGTAAGTATCTGAATGAGCGTCTGGCTAAGGCAAGCGTATCTAAGATTGTCATTGAGCGTACATTGAAGTTGGTTACCATTACTATTTGCACCGCTCGTCCGGGTATTGTTATTGGTAAAGGTGGTCAAGATGTTGACAAGTTGAAGGAAGAATTGAAGAAACTCTACGATAAGGAGATTCAGATCAATATCTTCGAAGTTAAGAAACCAGAGCTCGATGCAACAATCGTTGCAACTAACATCGCTCGCCAGGTAGAGGGTAAGATTGCTTACCGCCGTGCTATCAAGATGGCTGTTGCTAACACAATGCGTGCAGGAGCAGAAGGTATTAAGGTTCAAATTACAGGACGTCTGAACGGTGCTGAAATGGCACGTAAGGAAATGTACAAGGAGGGTCGTACTCCTCTGCATACATTCCGTGCTGACATTGATTACTGTCAGGCAGAGGCTCTTACTAAGGTAGGTCTGTTGGGTATCAAGGTGTGGATTTGCCGTGGTGAAGTTTACGGCAAGCGTGACTTGGCTCCTAACTTCACACAGGAGAAGAACTCTGGTCGATCAAACGGAGGTAACAATGGTGGCAGAAAGTTCCGTAATAAGAAGAATAAATAATTTAAAGAAGTAAGAAGCTATCATGTTACAACCTAAGAGAGTAAAATATAGAAGACCTCAAGATGGACGTGGAAATAAAGGTAACGCCCACAGAGGAACACAGTTGGCTTTCGGTTCATTTGGAATCAAGACTCTTGAGGCTAAGTGGATTGACAGCCGCCAGATAGAGGCAGCTCGTGTCGCTGTAAACCGTTACATGCAGCGTGAAGGACAGGTTTGGATCCGTATTTTCCCTGACAAACCATTTACACGCAAGCCTGCCGATGTACGTATGGGTAAGGGTAAGGGAGATCCAGCAGGATGGGTTGCACCTGTAACTCCAGGCCGTATCCTCTTTGAAGTTGAGGGTGTTTCATTTGACATTGCTAAGGAGGCTCTTCGCCTTGCTGCACAGAAACTCCCGGTAAAGACTAAGTTTGTTGTTAGACGTGATTACGATAAAAACGCATAAGCTATGAAGATGACAGAACTTAAAGGACTTGATGCTAAGGAATTGGCAGAGAAGTTAGAGACAGCGGTTGCTGATTACAACCAGATGAAGTTGAACCACGCAATCTCTCCAATGGAGAATCCATCACTTATTAAGGCGGCGCGTCATGATATCGCACGTATGAAGACAGAACTCCGTCAAAGAGAACTTAACAAATAATAATGGCCAGATGGAAACAAGAAATTTTAGAAAGACAAGACAGGGTGTTGTAATAAGCAACAAGATGGATAAGACCATTGTTATTGCAGCTAAGTTCAAGGAGAAGCACCCAATCTATGGTAAGTTTGTCCAGAAGACAAAGAAATACCACGCTCATGATGAGAATAACGAGGCAAACATCGGTGATACAGTTCTCGTTATGGAAACCCGTCCTTTGAGTAAGACAAAGAGATGGAGATTAGTTCAAATTGTTGAAAAAGCTAAGTAATTATGATACAAGCAGAATCAAGACTTACAGTATGTGATAACAGCGGTGCACGCGAGGCTCTTTGCATCCGTGTATTGGGTGGTACCCGTCGCCGTTATGCAAGTGTTGGTGACGTTATTGTCGTTTCTGTCAAGAACGTTATTCCATCAAGTGATTTGAAAAAGGGTGCAGTATCGAAGGCTTTGGTTGTTCGCACAAAGAAGGAAATTCGTCGTGCTGATGGTTCATACATCCGTTTCGATGACAACGCTTGTGTGCTGTTGAACAACGCAGGTGAAATTCGCGGTAGCCGTATCTTCGGTCCTGTAGCCCGTGAGTTGCGTGCAGTGAATATGAAAGTCGTTTCTTTGGCACCAGAGGTTCTTTAACATTTTAATTTAGTACAAAGATGAGTAAGTTAAAAATAAGGAAAGACGATACAGTCTATGTTTTGGCCGGTAAGGACAAGAAAAAGACAGGTAAGGTGCTGAAGGTATTGGTGGAGGAGCAGCGTGCTATTGTTGAAGGTGTCAACATGGTTAGCAAGAGCACAAAGCCAAGCGCTAAGAACCCTCAGGGCGGTATCGTTAAGCAGGAAGCTCCTATTCATATTTCAAATTTGAGTTTGATTGATCCTAAGAGCGGAAAACCAACTCGTGTTTCTATCAAGCATGAGGGAAAGAATGTTATTCGCGTTTCTAAAAAGTCAGGGGAGGATATTAAGTAATGAATACAGCACAACTTAAGAAGACTTATGCTGAGCAGATTGCTCCAGCATTGGAGAAGCAGTTCAACTATAGTTCTAAGATGCAGGTTCCTGTACTGAAGAAGATTGTAGTAAATCAGGGTTTGGGCGATGCAACTCAGGACAAGAAGATAATCGAAGTTGCTATCAACGAGATTTCTGCTATCACTGGTCAGAAGGCTGTGGCTACATATTCTCGTAAGGATATTGCTAACTTCAAGCTTCGTAAGAAGATGCCTATCGGTGTAATGGTAACACTTCGCCGAGAGCGCATGTATGAGTTCCTCGAGAAGCTCGTTCGCGTAGCATTGCCACGTATCCGTGACTTTAAGGGTATCGAAAGCAAGTTTGATGGTCGTGGCAACTATACACTTGGTGTACAGGAGCAGATTATCTTCCCAGAAATCAATATCGATTCAGTAGATCGCATCCAGGGTATGAACATCACCTTCGTTACAACAGCTAAGACTGACGAGGAAGGTTATGCACTTCTCAAGGCATTCGGTCTGCCATTTAAGAACGCTAAAAACGATTAATAGACATGGCAAAGGAATCAATGAAGGCTCGCGAGGTTAAGCGTGCAAAGCTTGTAGCTCGTTACGCAGAGAAACGCGCAGCATTGAAGAAGATTATTGCAACAACTGATGACCCATCTGAAGCATACGAGGCAGCTCGTAAGCTTCAGAGCATCCCTAAGAACGCCAACCCAATCCGTCTGCACAACCGTTGCAAGGTAACAGGTCGTCCAAAAGGATATATGCGTCAGTTCGGTCTTTCTCGTATCCAGTTCCGTGAGATGGCTTCAAGCGGTCTCATCCCTGGAGTAAAGAAGGCAAGCTGGTAATCATATAGAGAGCAAGAGTTTTTATTTTTAATATTGTCGGGGTAGTCCCGATTAATTAAACATTTTATTTTATGACAGATCCAATAGCAGATTATCTGACGAGGTTGAGAAACGCAATCATGGCTAATCACCGTGTTGTTGAAGTACCAGCTTCAAACTTGAAGAAGGAAATCACAAAGATCCTCTTCGAGAAGGGTTACATCTTGAACTATAAGTTCGTTGAGGATGGCCCACAGGGTACAATCAAGGTGGCTTTGAAGTACAACCCTGCAACAAGGGAGAATGCAATCAAGTGCCTTAAGAGAGTGTCCACACCAGGTCTCCGTAAGTACACTGGTTACAAGGACATGCCGAGAGTAATTAACGGATTAGGTATTGCAATTTTATCTACATCCAGAGGTGTAATGACAGACAAAGAGGCTGCAGCACTGAAAATTGGTGGTGAAGTTCTTTGCTATGTATATTAATTGGGGAGGATTCGATTATGTCAAGAATAGGAAAATTGCCAATTAGTATTCCTGCAGGTGTAACAGTTTCACAGTCAAACGACGGTGTAATTACTGTAAAGGGCCCAAAGGGTGAGCTTTCACAGAAGGTGGACTCATCAATCATCGTTAAGATAGCTGATGGTCAGATCGTATTTGAGGTTGACGAGAACAGTCCTGTAAACTACAAGCAGAAGCAGGCGTTCCATGGTCTTTATCGTTCACTCGTTAACAACATGGTTGTTGGCGTAAGCACAGGTTACAAGAAGGAACTTGAACTCGTCGGTGTTGGTTATCGTGTTTCTAACCAGGGAAATCTCATTGAGTTCTCACTCGGTTATACTCACCAGATATTCCTCCAGCTTCCAAGCGAAGTAAAGGTGGAGACAAAGTCTGAGAGAAACCAGAACCCACTAATCATTCTCGAGTCTTGCGACAAGGCTCTGCTCGGTCTTATTTGTGCAAAAATTCGTTCTTTCCGCAAGCCTGAGCCATATAAGGGCAAGGGTATCTTGTTCAAAGGCGAGGTTATCCGCAGAAAGTCTGGTAAGTCAGCATCAGCTAAGTAACTTTAATTATTTACGATTATGACAACAAAGAAAGTAGAAAGACGAATTAAGATCAAATATAGAATTCGTAAGAGCGTTTTCGGCACAGCCGAGCGTCCACGTATGAGCGTTTTCCGCAGCAACAAGCAGATCTACGTTCAGGTTATCAATGATTTGGAAGGCAAGACACTTGTATCTGCATCTTCTTTAGGCCTTGAGGCCATGCCAAAGATTGAGCAGGCTGAAAAGGTTGGCGAGATTGTTGCAAAGAAGGCTCTTGAGGCAGGTGTGACATCAGTAGTTTTCGACCGTAACGGTTATCTTTATCATGGCCGTGTAAAGTCACTTGCTGATGCAGCACGTAAAGGTGGACTTAATTTTTAAACGATTATGGCAATGAACAAAGTTAGAATAAACAGTGACGTTGAGTTGAAGGACAGATTGGTTGCCATCAACCGTGTTACAAAGGTAACAAAGGGAGGTCGTACCTTTACATTTGCAGCTATCGTGGTTGTCGGCGACGGCAATGGCGTTATCGGCTGGGGCTTAGGTAAGGCTGGTGAAGTGACTGCAGCGATTGCCAAGGGTGTTGAGGCAGCCAAGAAGAATCTTGTTAAGGTTCCAGTTCTGAAAGGAACAATCCCTCATGAAATGGAAGCTCGTTTTGGTGGTGCTCATGTATTCCTGAAGCCGGCAGCTGCCGGTACCGGTCTTGTAGCCGGTGGTGCTATGCGTGCCGTTCTCGAGAGTGTTGGTGTTAAGGACGTGCTTGCTAAGTCAAAGGGTTCTTCTAACCCACACAACTTGGTTAAGGCGACAATCGAGGCCCTGAGCCAGATGCGTGATGCTTATACCATTGCAGGTACACGTGGAATCAGTATGGATAAAGTATTTAGAGGATAAGGAGATATATTATGGCAACAATTAAGATCAAACAGATTAAAAGTAAAATCGGTGCACCTATAGATCAGAAGCGTACACTTCAGGCTCTTGGTCTGCGCAAGATTTCACAGGTTGTTGAGTGTGAAGATACTCCTTCTATCCGTGGTATGATTCGCAAGGTACACCACTTAGTGACCGTAGTTGAGTAATTAACGACATAAAAAAACAAATACGATTATGAAATTACATAATTTAAAGCCAGCAGCTGGTTCAACACACTTAAACCGCAGAATTGGTCGCGGACCAGGTTCTGGTCTTGGCGGTACTTCTACACGCGGTCACAAGGGTGCGAAGGCTCGTTCTGGTTATAAAAAGAAGATTGGTTTTGAAGGTGGTCAGATGCCATTGCAGCGTCGTCTTCCAAAGGCTGGTTTCAAGAATATCAACCATAAGGAATACTTCGCAGTTAATATCTCTACACTTCAGAAGATTGCTGAGGAGAAGAACATCACCAAGATTGGTATTCAGGAACTCGTTGCTGCTGGTCTTACCAACGGTAAGGAACTTGTAAAGGTTCTTGGTAACGGTGAACTCACAATCAAGCTTGATGTAGAAGCAAATGCATTCTCTAAGACTGCTGAGGAAGCAATTAAAGCATTAGGTGGTAACGCAACAATAATCTAAGAAAATGAAGAAGTTAATAGAGACACTAAAGAACATTTGGAAGATAGAGGATCTCCGTCAGAGAATCCTCGTGACTCTCGCGTTTGTCGCAATTTATCGATTCGGCTCGTTTGTTGTACTTCCTGGTATCAACCCGACCATGTTGGATAAACTTCAGTCACAGACCGAGGGCGGTTTGATGTCGCTTCTTGATATGTTCTCTGGTGGAGCATTTTCTAATGCATCAATCTTTGCATTGGGAATCATGCCTTACATCTCTGCTTCTATCGTTATGCAACTTCTTGCCGTAGCTGTACCTTATTTCCAGAAGATGCAGCGTGAGGGTGAGAGTGGACGCAAAAAGATTAGCATGTACACTCGCTATCTGACAGTGGCAATCCTGCTGTTCCAGGCACCGAGTTACTTGATAAACCTTAAAATGCAGGCAGGAGCAGCCCTGGCAACAGGTATCTCCTGGACTGCATTTATCGCACCTGCAACTATTATCCTTGCAGCGGGAAGTATGTTCATCCTTTGGTTGGGTGAGCGCATTACTGATAAGGGTATAGGTAACGGTATCTCTCTGATTATTATGATTGGTATCATTGCACGTCTTCCACAGGCGTTCATTCAGGAGGTAGCATCTCGATTTACCGCTTTCACAGGTGGTGGTCTTGTTATGTTCCTCATCGAGATAGTCGTTCTCTATGCAGTTGTTTGCGCATCTATTGTTTTGGTTACGGGCGTTAGAAAGATTCCCGTACAATATGCTAAACGTCTTGTAGGTAACAAGCAGTATGGCGGTGCCCGTCAGTACATACCTTTGAAATTGTTCGCTGCCAACGTTATGCCTATCATCTTTGCTCAGGCATTGATGTTCATTCCGTTGGCTCTCGTACAGTATTCTGCTCCAGAAGAAGCAGGTTGGTTTGTTCGTTCAATGATGGATCCGCACACATGGTTGTATAATGTGATTTTTGCATCTTTGATTATCGCATTCACATATTTCTATACAGCTATTACACTTAATCCGACACAGATGGCAGAGGATATGAAACGCAATAATGGTTTCATTCCTGGTGTAAAGCCAGGTAAGGACACGGCGGAATATATCGATACAGTTATGTCTCGTCTTACTTTCCCAGGTTCACTTTTCATCGCGTTCATCGCTGTGATGCCTGCGCTTGCCGGATTCTTTAACGTACAGGACGCTTTTTCTCAGTTCTTTGGTGGAACATCATTGCTGATTCTTATCGGTGTTGTGCTTGATACGCTTCAGCAGATAGAAAGCCACTTGCTTATGCGTCATTACGATGGTCTTCTTGAAGGCGGTCGTGTATTAGGACGCGGCGGTGTAGCAGCATATTAATTTGTTAGGCTTCGGGATGAGTATATTTCTGAAGACTGAGGATGAAATTGAGTTGATGCGCCAGGCTAACCTCTTGGTAGGTAAGACACTTGGCGAATTGGCAAAACATATAAAACCAGGCGTAACGACCCTCCAGTTGGATAATATTGCGGACGAGTTTATCAGAGACCATGGTGCCGTCCCAACATTCAAGGGGTTTCCTAATCCATACGGAGGGCCGTTTCCTGCAAGTATCTGCACATCGGTAAATGATGTTGTTGTACATGGTGTTCCAAACGACAAGATAGTACTTAAGGACGGCGATATAATATCGGTTGACTGCGGTACAATGCTAAATGGATTTTGCGGTGACTCTTGTTATACATTTTGTGTAGGAGAGGTTAGCGAGGAAATAAAGGAACTGCTGAAGACAACAAAGGAATCTCTTTACATTGGTATTGAGAATGCAGTTGCAGGAAGACACCTCGGTGATATAAGTAGTGCAATACAATCACATTGCGAGGCGCATGGTTATGGAATCGTTCGTGAGTTAACAGGACATGGAATAGGTCGTAAGATGCATGAAGATCCGCAAGTGCCAAATTACGGTCGTCGTGGAAACGGAGTACTATTAAAGTCGGGCATGTGCTTGGCAATCGAACCGATGGTTACGATGGGAAACCGTGCAATTGGACTCCTTCCTGACCGATGGTCCATATGTACAAGGGACCGTAAGCCTGCTGCTCACTTTGAACATACTATTGCGGTGAGAAACGGCAAGGCAGATATTTTATCATCATTCGAAGAAGTAGAAAGTTTAGAAGGTAATTTATATTAATAAGTATGGCAAAACAATCCGCTATCGAGCAAGACGGAACAATTATTGAATCTCTGTCAAACGCGATGTTCCGCGTAGAACTTGAAAATGGAGTGCAGATTATCGCACATATCTCAGGTAAGATGCGTATGCATTACATCAAGATTCTTCCTGGCGACAAGGTAAAGGTAGAGATGAGTCCTTATGATTTGACAAAAGGTAGAATTGTATTTAGATACAAATAAACAATAGATATTAATATGAAGACTAGAGCATCATTGAAGAAGCGTACCCCAGACTGCAAGATTGTACGTCGTAAGGGTCGTCTGTTTGTTATCAACAAGAAAAACCCTAAGTATAAGACACGTCAGGGTTAAGAGTTAAAAAAGCATAAAAAGATTAGATTGATATTTTTTTTTCTTACCTTTGCATGCTTTTTGAAAAGAACAGATTGTTTTAATCATTATTTTTTTTAATTAATTACAATGGCAATAAGAATTGTTGGAGTAGATTTGCCCCAGGAGAAGCGTGGCGAAATCGCATTGACTTATATCTATGGTATAGGTCGAAGTAGTTCAGCAAAGATATTGGATAAGGCAGGCGTAAGCCGCGACCTGAAAGTTTGCGAGTGGAGCGACGATCAGGCAGCTAAGATCCGTGAAATTATCGGCGCTGAATTCAAGGTAGAAGGTGATCTCCGTTCAGAGATCCAGTTGAATATTAAGCGACTGATGGATATTGGTTGCTATCGTGGTGTCCGTCATCGTAATGGTCTTCCAGTTCGTGGTCAGAGCACAAAGAATAATGCTCGTACCCGTAAGGGAAAGAAGAAGACTGTTGCTAACAAGAAGAAGGCTACCAAGTAATTATGAATTAAGAATTTGAATTATTATGGCAAAGAAAACAGTCACTTCAAAGAAAAGAAATGTGAAGGTTAGTGCTATTGGCCAGCTTCACGTACATAGTTCTTTCAATAATATCATCGTATCACTTGCTAATGACGAAGGTCAGATTATTTCTTGGTCTTCAGCTGGTAAGATGGGTTTCCGTGGTTCTAAGAAGAACACTCCATACGCAGCTCAGATGGCTGCAGAGGATTGCGCTAAGGTTGCTTATGACCTTGGTCTTCGCAAGGTTAAGGCATACGTTAAGGGTCCAGGTAACGGTCGTGAGTCAGCAATCCGTGCCATTCACGGTGCAGGCATTGAGGTAATCGAGATTATGGACGTTACTCCACTGCCACACAACGGTTGCCGTCCTCCAAAGCGTCGTCGTGTATAATTACAGGTGAATAATACAGGAATTGAAACATTGAAAATTTAACCGGAAGCTATTTGAAAGTGTGAAAGTTCAAGTCTTTCTACTTTCAAAACTTCCATTTTAATAGAATTATGGCAAGATATACAGGTCCGAAATCAAGAATTGCTCGCCGTTTTGGAGAACCAATCTTCGGCGCAGACAAAGTTTTGTCTAGGAGAAACTTCCCTCCTGGACAGCATGGCAATAACCGTCGTCGCAAGATGTCGGAGTATGCAGTCATGTTGGCAGAGAAGCAGAAAGCCAAGTATACATACGGTGTGCTTGAGCGTCAGTTCCGTAATATGTTTGAGAAGGCTGCAAAGTCTGAAGGTATCACCGGTGAGGTGCTACTCCAGAATCTTGAGTCACGTCTTGACAACGTTGTGTTCCGTCTGGGTATTGCTCCTACACGTGCCGCTGCTCGTCAGCTCGTTGGTCACAAGCACATTACTGTTGACGGTCAGGTTGTAAACATCCCTTCTTATGCTGTTAAGCCAGGTCAGATTGTCGCTGTGCGCGAGAAGTCTAAGTCACTTGAGGTTATCGAGGCTGCACTCGCTGGCTTTAACCATAGCAAGTATCCATGGATCGAGTGGGATGAGAACACAAAGAGCGGCAAGTTCTTGCACAAGCCAGAGCGTGCAGACATCCCTGAGAACATTAAGGAGCAGTTAATCGTTGAGTTGTACTCTAAATAATCATTAAATTAATGGCGATATTAGCATTTCAAAAACCTGATAAAGTCGTAATGTTGGAGGCCAATGACAGATTCGGCAAGTTCGAATTCCGTCCTCTTGAGCCAGGCTTTGGTGTTACCATCGGTAACGCATTGCGCCGCATTCTTCTTTCATCACTTGAGGGTTATGCAATCAACACAATCCGTATTTCGGGTGTTGAGCATGAATTCTCATCAGTACCTGGTGTAAAGGAAGATGTGACCAACATTATCTTGAACCTCAAGCAAGTAAGGTTCAAGCAAGTAGTAGAAGAATTCGAGAACGAGAAAGTCAGTATCACGGTCGAGAATTCTACCGAATTCAAAGCCGGTGACATCGGCAAGTATCTGACTGGATTTGAAGTGTTAAATCCCGATTTGGTGATTTGTCATTTAGATTCCAAAGCATCGATGCAGATAGATCTTACTATTAACAAGGGTCGTGGTTATGTGCCATCTGACGAGAACCGTGAGTTCTGTACCGACGTTAATGTAATACCTATCGATTCTATTTACACTCCGATTCGTAACGTTAAGTTCGCAGTTGAACCATATCGTGTCGAGCAGAAGACCGACTATGACAAACTCGTTCTTGAAGTTACAACGGACGGTTCTATACACCCGAAAGATGCACTGAAAGAGGCTGCAAAGATTCTCATCTATCACTTCATGTTGTTCTCAGACGAGAAGATTACTCTCGAGAATACAGACGTAGAGGGCAATCAGGAGTTTGACGAGGAAGTATTGCACATGCGCCAGTTGCTTAAGACTAAGCTTGTTGATATGGACCTCAGTGTTCGTGCCCTCAACTGTCTGAAGGCTGCTGATGTTGAGACACTCGGTGATCTCGTTCAGTTTAATAAGACTGACCTCTTGAAGTTCCGCAACTTCGGTAAGAAATCGCTCACTGAGCTTGATGATTTGCTTGAGAGTCTGAATCTGTCGTTTGGAACCGATATTTCAAAGTATAAACTGGACAAGGAGTAGTTTTGGATTAAGGATTAAAGATTAAGGATTAGGTTTTGATTGCTAATGATTTTCCTTTCTGAAGTCTTTTCCAAATATACCCATTGTTCAATAAAAACAAAACAAAAAAATGAGACACAATAAGAAATTCAACCATTTGGGTCGTACTGCATCTCATCGTAAGTCAATGCTTGCAAACATGGCTATCTCGTTGATCATGCACAAAAGAATCACTACGACCCTCGCTAAGGCTAAGGCCTTGAAGACATATGTAGAACCACTGATTACACGTTCTAAGGAGGATACAACAAATTCTCGTCGTGTCGTATTCAGCTACCTCCAGAACAAAGAGGCTCTTAAGGAGCTCTTCTCTACTGTTTCAGCTAAGGTAGGTGATCGCCCAGGTGGTTACACACGTATTATCAAGCTCGGTACTCGTAAGGGTGACGCTGCTCCTATCGCATTCATAGAGCTCGTTGACTTTAACGAGGATATGGCTAAGACAGAGACAAAGAAGAAGTCAACACGTCGTTCTCGCAAGTCTTCAAAGTCAGAGGCTCCTGTAGCAGAAGCACCTGCAGCTGAGGAAACAGTAGTTGCAGAGGAAGCTCCAAAGGCTGAATAATTTGTTTTGAAATATCAAACAGATGATATGCGCCTGTTCAACATTAGTTGGGCAGGCGTTTTTGTTTTCTTTCTTTACCGTAAAACCTCACTATTGGTTAATACACTTTCTTGTACTTCAAGTGACTTATCTTTCTCCCATTCCTGACAAGTCCTTTGCATGTGTATTTGTTGATTCCCTCAAGCAAGCCTCTGTGCAGCAGGTTGTCATATTCGCCGTATCTGCCCTCTGTCTTAAATGGGAAAAGGTTGTGACAGGTCTCGATGGGCACTCTCGTGCATTCCACCTCCCTTAGCAAGTAACACTCTCTGAAAGCACCTGCCTCTATCTGTCTGACGCTCTCCTGTAGCACTATATTCTGCATCGCAGTGCATCGTTGGAAGGCGCAGCCAAGAATGCTTCGGGTTCCTGCCGGCATTTTCAGAGTCCTAAGGTTATGACAGTCGAAGAACATCATCGGTGCAATCCTGTTAGGCAGAACCGTGAATTCCAGGCATGGTTGCCCGTTGTATGCAACATATCTATAGCCATCCCCATGACTCACATCCGTATTGAGAAACCTCTCGTATTCTTTCCCGTTGCCATTCCCTATGTCATAAGTACGTCCACGCCATGTATATCTCCCCTCCGTTGTCTTTATGCGGAGGAACACCTTATACTCATCATCTACGAATGATGCTTGTGATATGTCGAGTGATTGCAGTTCACCCGTCCATTTCCCGTCAGTATTGTATATGGCTTCTCTTTTCCAACCGTCGGTAGCACCCATCATCCGTCTCAGCAAGGCAATGTCCTTGCCGTTCAGGCGTCCGCTTATCCTCAAGTTTCTGATGCTTTTTCGCTCATCCTTTGTCAGCATCCGCTCCAATGTCCCCGCTTTTGCCAAGTGGACAGATTTTGCCTTTGTCTGTACATTACTGTCGGGAGACAAGTCGCATACTATCTCTTTTACTATAGTCTCGTTAGCTTCCAGCTCCTCAGCAATAACCACCTTATAGTATCCATTGGCAGCCCCTCGCCAACCAAGGTTGAAGTGATAATAGTCGTCAGAGTATCCGTCACAGACAAATGCGTGCGAACCGCCGCTAATCAGTACAGGTAAACTGCGGTTCAGATTGTCCCTAATCATGCTCAGCAACATCTTTGCATCGTCACTCTGTATGAACTTGCATTGAGGAGAGTAGTTCCAGTGATTCACAAATATAGTCCGTGCTGCAAGTGCGTCGGCAGACGTACTGCTCAGGCCGAATCTCGACGATACCGCCCTTGCGTTTGCCGCCATCAGCTCTGCGATGCTCCTTATGTCCATATTGCTGTTCTTCATTGCCGGATACCTTGTCTGCATTATCTGCCATTGCGGTCTTATGCCGGCAAAGTCAACCGTATATTCCCCATTACCGTCACCGCCCCTGTATGTGCCCGCTCCTTGTAGTGGATGCCGGTGGTAGTACATGAGCTGTGTCATTGCTGTTGCTACGCATCCGGTCAGCCTGTGTGTCGAAGGGAAAACGGCTATCGGGCATTGCTCATTGTAAGGCCAGTCCTGTCCCCATTGGGTTGTAGTAAGCGGTTCTATCCTTCTTGCTTTTCTGTTTCCAGTGCTCAAATGCCATCCGCCATCCAGTCTTCTCTTGCTTCTCGCAACATGTTTGTTGTTTCCTTTCTGGTGTCTGCAACTTTTCAGTTGGCTGTCGTATGATTTCAGCAGTTGTTGCTTCCATGCCGATTCTGTTCCTTGAAATCCTGCCTCGTTACTGTAAGCCAGTATCCTGTTGCCCAGCAGTGGCGCATAACTGTCGTTGGCAGCAATGAAGAACTTGTTGCCGGCAGTACTCTGGTAAACCGTTACGCACTCCGTGGTCTCAACTAACTGCCACCTTACACCCCTTGTCGTCATTCCAAGCAGATGCAACTGCTTCTGCAGTTCCTCCATGTTTACGGATTGTCCATGCAGGCACCAGCATGCAGGCAAAAGTAAAAGCAATAATCTTATCTGTTTCATGTCCGTTGGCAAAGATAAATAAAACTATCGTATCTGCAAAGATTATTGTGGGGAATAATTTGTGTAAGGGGATTTTGGGGACGTTAATTTGACCGCTTCTATTATACCTGTTAGAGAACATATAGGTGATTTGAGTATTGTCAATATTATTAGAACGATTCTAATAGAGCCTGTAGGTCCATATTGGTATTTACACACATTGTTGTTGTGCAGAATAGTACATTTTTCCATTGTCAGATTGTTTCAACAAAAAGTGGACGATTTTGGACTTCTGATTATTCTCGGACTTTGTTTTTGGGGAATCTCGCAAGTTGCCGGTCTTATCGTATTCTCTTATTCTATGTTCTTTTGGGTTGGTGTTAGTTTGCGTGTTTTAAACTTTGATTTCCTAACATGGTTTTCTCCTTCCGCATGGAGTGCCGTTCCTTTAGTTGCTCTTTGCTGTTTCCCGGAAAACATAGGCGGATTTAATTTGGCTGGATGTGCCATTGTTTACTTAATGGTTAGCTTTTTGCTTTGGGCATACACTATTCTGCCTTCGTCGTTTGTAAAAGTCAGCATGTATGTTGGCAAAAACACATTGTGCTTGTTGCTCTTTTCTCCTATTTTTACCATGCTTTCTCGAATGTATCTGCCGCTATTTATGTTTGAACCAACGGGCATTTGCTTTGCTCTGTTTACGATTGTGTTTACTATTGCTGGTTGTCTTGCTATTACTTGGTGTATGGACAAACTTAAGATTTCTCCTTGGTTTTTTGGACAGAAAAAGATGTTGAAGATTTAGGATAATCAAGGTAAACCATTAATCTATGCGTGCATTTATTTCATGGCATCGGAATTTTATATGCTTCAAAACCAATTATTTAAATCCCAAAAAACTTAGATGGCAACTTTTGGCAACTATTTCATAGTTAAATTTCGATGTTTTGGCGATTTTTTGCATAACTTTGCCATGTCATGACCAAAAGGAAAGTTTATTTTTTATTATTTGTTTTGTTGCTTCTTGCCTGTGGCAAGGGTGGCGACTATGAGCAGATGCATGAGCACCTGATGAAGGCGAAGGCGCAAAATGAAAACTATGAGCCGTTCGTGTCAGACAGTATGATGCTCAGTGCGGCAGATTATTTCGACCGCAACGGCACTGCCAATGAGAAGATGCTGGCCCACTATCTGTTGGGATGTGTATATCGTGACCTTGGCGACATGCCTCGCTCACTTGAATGCTATCATCAGGCAGTAGCCTGTGCCGATACCACTGATGCCGATTGCGACTACCTTTTGGTTGGAAAGGTGCACGGACAGATGGCATACATATATAATAAGGAACTTCTTCCGCAATATCAATTGGAGCAGTTGCACCATTGCCGCCGCTACTCATTGCTTGCTGGCGATACCTTGGCAGCCATAAAGGCAGAAGACTTCTGTGCCTCTGCCTATTATCTGTTGGGCAACATCGATTCGTGCATAGCCATTAAGGAGCGGTGTGCAGAGCTCTATCTTGAGCATGGCGAGAATCTGCGCTTTGCCGAAGCACACTCAGCACTTACCGCTTTCTACTTGGAACGCGGATCAGTGGAGAAAGCGGCGGTCAGTTTGGCAAAGGCAGAGCAAACCAAGGAGTTCTTCATGTCTAATGGCAATGTGATAAGCGGGCGCGAGATATTCTACTATAACAAAGGACTTCTCCATTTGGCAGAGGGTGATACAGATAAGGCAGAGCAATGCTTTCGCCGACTTGCTGCTGTGGCTGATGGCGATGTGAACAAACGTATTGCCGCAGCAAGAGGACTCGCCCTTTTGTTTGAAAAGCAGGGCAGGGCAGATTCCACTGCAAAATATGCCATGATGGCTTATGCGCTGAACGACACAATCAACCAGCGACTGATGCAGTCGGCATTGCCAACGATGCAAGCCCTCTACGACTATTCACGATATAAAGACGAAGCATCAAAGAAATCGCTAGAGGCGGCGCGCACTAAGATGCTGGTGCTGATACTCGTGGCAGTGTTGCTGGCAACGGTATTCGTGGCGTATGTCTTCATTAGTAAGACAAGGAGAAGAAAGGAAGAAGAGCTGGCGCAACAACAGCATCAGTACGAGCTGAAGATGACGTTGCTCTCAAAGGCTAACGACGACCTTGATGCGCTGCTGGCTGAAAGTGAGGAGCGCAACAGGCAACTCATAGAGCAGAAGACGGCAGAGATAGAAAACTATAAAAGACAGATAGCAGCATATAAAAACGACGGAAGAACGGCAGAGGAAAGACTCGTCAGTTCATCGGTGGTTAAGCGCTTTCAGCAAATGGGCAAGACGGCAGCGGAACCAACTGAGGACGATTGGGAGGAGTTGCGCAAACTGATAAATATGGAACTTCCCGAGTTCTATGGCATAATGAACGCCAACGGGCAGTTGCCAATGGTGGAATATCACATCTGCATATTGATAAAATTAGGATTCGGAATTAAGGAGATGTGCAATCTTACGGGCTTCGACAAATATAAAATGTCGAAGATACGCCGCCATTTGTTGCAAAAGGTTTACCAAAAAGACGGTTCTTCGAGCGATTTCGACAAGCTTGTAAGGAAGATAATGAGCATCACGCTGTTCTAATTCTCTGAAAATTAATAGTTTGTGACTCGGCAATATTTAGCAACTATATAAATGAAAATAATTTCGCTTAAATCTGAAAATACACTACATTTGCACTGAAAACAAAAAACTATGATTATGAAAAAGAGACTCTACATTTTGGCGATTGCAATATTCATGATTTGCAATAATGTTTCAGCAATATACGAGTTGGCAAGTGACACAACAGGATATATTCCATCAACGGACACCACAGCAGTTGTTCCGCCAGCACCGGAGATTCCTGATACAAGCGATGTTATTCCACCAAATGTCCCAGACACTGGGACGGTAGCTCCGCCGCCGGCAGAGCCATCAGCACCATCTATTGAAGGGCGCAAGGTGGTAGAATATCCGCATGTGGTGGCAAGTGGTAAAAAACAGCAGATGTCATTGTCGCTGGAGGGCAACAATCTGAGAGTGAAAGGACAGATATGGGCGCAAGGCACTAAAGAGCATTATCTGGATTATCAGATAATGGCTGACTCTGCTTATATCTGCCGTGTTGACATGGATTATAAAAACATCAAGGCATATCTGCTTGATATTGATGTCCTGATTCCTGGTTTCGCAGGTGATAAATACAAGGTGACATTTGAGGCCTTAGACGTAAGCCTTAGTGCCACTGATGAAGCCAAGCAGCGCGAGACGATGTTAATAGAACGCGATAACTATGCTGCTCAACCAGAAATGGAGAATACTTTTTTGGTTGACGGCAGGTCATGGAAATATAGCAAAGTGATGCTGTCTGACAAAGGTGATAAAATAGAAGAGCAGTTTAGCATAACGGTTGGCGGCGATACTTTATTTGACAACAGATGGTGTAAGAGTCTTGTCTATTCAGATGGTGATAAGACGATTCTGGCAGGCGTAGCATACGAGACCGAGGACGGCAAGGTGAATATTTACTATACCTTGCAAATGGATAATGCCTATTTCCTACATGAAGGATGGATGTGTGCCCATGATTTTGGTTTGCATCAGGGAGATAAAGTACCGTTTATTTATGGCTTTGAAGAAACGCCTTATATTGTTGGCAGGATAGATTCAATAGATGTAAAGGGCGAGATACGCAAACGATGGAATGCTGTGGTCGAAGAGTCAGATACTTGTGCTGTCTTTTCGGTTGTTGAAGGAATTGGCAACAGCAAGTATGGCATTTATGCTTTTTGCTCTCTTGATCCAGATCGTTATCCATTGTATTCTTTCGTGTCGTGCTATCAGGGCAACAGATGTATTTTTGAGGCAAAAGACTTCAACTTGAACACTCGGTCAGACAGTTATGTCAGTGTCTATATCCCGCAATCGGCAGAAAACGATTCACTTAATACACTAGAGCGTCTGCTTACTGACAGCCTGAAAGAAAAAATGGTAGGTCTTGCTATTTATGGTTATCCCAAAACATCGGATTTTGAATATCTGCGCTATAATCTTCTGCCGCAACTTGAGCGTCTTGACCTTTGCCATGCAGAAGTGGATACTATGCCAGAAAGGGCTTTCGACGTAACATTACCAGAGAATAATGCGACAACAAAGTACATAGTGCTGCCAAAGACGCTGATGCATCTGAGCGACAACGCACTGTGCGTTTATCCTAACAAAGTAACCTATGAAATAACCGGTAAGTATCCGTCGTTGGGAAAGAACATCTATTCGCATGAGGGAAGGCCGTCCAACAATATCTTTGTAGTACCATCGCAAGGCAATAAATACCTAACGCTACATACGATTGACCCAACCGGCGGTTCGTCAGGACCAGAGAGAGGACTGTTGCCAATGAAGCAGACGAAAGAAGAAGGCGACTCGCTTGGCGGTTCGGTGGTAGTGTCGATGGATGGCGATACATTGTATTATGTTAATCCTACGGCATGTCATAAATATGCCATACCTCAGAATATAACAAGGATTCACTCTAATGCGATGGAGAACAAACGCTTGCAGGCTTCGTTCAATATTCCGGAAAGCGTAGATTTCATAGGCGATAGGGCTTTTTACGGTTTGCAGATTGTGCAAACAAGGAACTCATCGCCAGTATATTATATGTCGTGCAGCAAAAATACGCCGCCACTCATTGGCAATGAAGTTTTCGACGAGTCGTCGTTGGTTACTGGCAGTCATGTGTTCTATGTTAATAAAGAAAGCATAAGCGATTATAAGAACACTAAAGGTTGGGACAAACTCTACTATGGAGATATTGACGATGTGAGTGGCATAGAGGAAGTTAAGGCAGCCAAAGAGCAATCACCATATTATTACGACCTGCAAGGGCGACGCCTAATCAATCCAACAAAGGGATTGTATATACATAATGGCAAGAAGGTGATTGTGAGATAACGGATAGGTTGGAAATCTTTTAAATTTAGTCGTGCATACATTCAGTGTGGGTGTATGCACGCAATTATTTCACCACATCAGCATTTTATCTGCTCAAGAGTTTGCCGAGAGGAGAAAAATAAGTAACTTTGCACTTTGAAACGATGAGTTGTGAAGTTTTGAGGTTTGAAACCTCCCCCAGCCCCTCCAAAGGAGGGGAGGAGGATTGAAGAAGGTAGAAGAAGATAGAGGGAGATAGAAGAAGATAGAAGACATTTGCGTGTCAAGCATCCGTCTGCACTCCTACACTCCTACACTCCTGAACTCCTTAAAAAACAATCAACTCGTCAACTTGTCAACTAAATATTATACACATGTCATATCTATTTTCTTCAGAATCAGTATCAGAGGGACATCCCGATAAAGTGGCCGACCAGATTAGTGATGCAATATTAGACCAGTTTCTGGCTTACGACAGCAAGGCACGCGTGGCGTGCGAGTCGTTCGTGACCACTGGTCAGGTGGTGATAATGGGTGAGGTGCGCAGCGACGTGTATATCGACCTGCAGACCATTGCCCGCAACACGATAAAGAAAATCGGCTATACCAAGGCCGAGTATCAGTTTGACGGCAACTCATGCGGCATACTCAGTGCTATCCACGAACAGAGCAGCGACATCAACCAAGGTGTTGACCGCGAGGATGAGGACAACCAAGGAGCTGGCGACCAAGGCATGATGTTCGGCTATGCCACCAGCGAGACGGAGAACTACATGCCCGTTTCGCTCGACTTGGCGCATCTGATAATGAGCGTGCTGGCAGAGATACGCAAGGAGGGAAAGCAGATGACCTATCTGCGCCCAGACTCAAAGAGTCAGGTGACAGTGCAGTACAGTGACAATGGAGTGCCGGAGCGCATAGATACCATCGTGGTGTCTACTCAGCACGATGACTTCGACGAAGACGAGGCTATGCTCCAGAAGATTAAGGACGACGTGCTCAACATACTGATGCCAAGAGTAAAGGCACAGATACACTCTGAGAAGGTGCTCGACCTGTTTGGCGACGACATAAAGTATTATGTTAACCCTACAGGCAAGTTTGTCATAGGCGGTCCGCATGGCGACACCGGACTTACAGGCCGCAAGATTATCGTAGATACATACGGAGGCAAGGGTGCGCACGGCGGCGGCGCATTCTCAGGCAAGGACTCTTCAAAGGTGGACCGCTCTGCAGCCTATGCCGCACGCCATATAGCCAAGAACATGGTGGCAGCAGGCGTGGCAGACGAGATGCTGGTGCAGGTGAGCTACGCCATCGGTGTGGCAAAGCCGATGAACATCTACGTGAACACCTACGGCAAGAGCCGCGTGCAGATGACCGACGGCGAGATAGCCAAGAAGATAGAAGAACTGTTTGACCTGCGCCCAAAGGCCATTGAACGCTCGCTGAAGCTGCGCCAGCCTATGTATGCCGAGACAGCTGCCTACGGACACATGGGCCGCAAGCCGGAGACCGTGACGAAGACCTTTACCAGCCACTATCACGAGACAAGGCAGATGGAGATAGAGCTCTTTACCTGGGAGAAGCTCGACAGGGTGGATGACATCAAGCGTGCGTTTGATTTAGCATAATACCTATGCCTGACAGCGTTTCACTACATTATAAAGAATATTCTATACTGGCAGACACCTCACAAAATGAGGTGCCTGTTGGTTTATGGAATGGGGTGGCAGGCGACCCCATTCCATACGCCCTCCGCTCAGACGATGTAATAACGCTGTTGCTTATAGCCTGCTTTATTGTCTCCATGGTGTCAATATCCAATTCGTGGAGTTTTGTGGTCCGTCAGACAAAGTCACTCTTCCGCGAACAGCACGAAGGGGTGACCATAGTCAGCGAAACGGCTTCGGAGGTGCGTTTCCAACTTGTCCTTCTGTTGCAAACAGCGCTGCTGTATTCCATCTTCCAGTATTTCTATACCATAGAGAACGTAGGAAACTCGTTCATACTCAACTCGCAGTACATGCTTATCGGTGTGTTCTTTGCCGTCATACTGTTTTCTTTCTTCTTCAGAGCTATGCTCTATACCCTGGTCAACAACGTGTTTTTTGACAGCAAGCAAAACAAGGATTTGCTGCTTGCCTTGCTCTTTATTTCATCCATGGAGGGCGTGCTTCTATATCCGGTAGCGCTGCTCCAGGTTTATCTTAATCTGCCATTGCAAAATGTCGTTTTCTACGTTGTTGCCGTGCTTGTTTTGGTTAAATTTTTAACGTTTTACAAGTGCTTTGTCATCTTTTTCAATCGATTAGGCGGTTTTCTGCAGATTTTTTTGTACTTTTGCACCCTCGAAATAGCACCCTTGATTACCCTGTGGGGTATTTTGGTGCTGATAGGTAATTATTTGAAAATAAATTTTTAGAACACCGATGATTAAGAAGATTTTGGTATCTCAACCACAGCCAACCAGTGAAAAATCACCTTATTACGATTTAGCAGCACGATTTGGCGTGGAGTTGGTATTTCGCCCTTTTATTAAGGTAGAAGGACTGACGCCAAAGGAATTCAGACAGCAGAAGATAAACATTCTGGACTACACGGCAATAGTATTTACCTCACGTCATGCCATAGACAACTTCTTCAAGTTGGCAAAGGAGATGCGTGTAGCAATTCCGGAAGACATGAAGTATTTCTGCATCACAGAGACCATAGCTCTGTATATCCAGAAGTATGTACAGTATCGCAAGCGCAAGGTGTTCTTCGGCAATACAGGTAAGATTGACGATCTTATTCCGTCGATGGTCAAGCATAAGGTAGAGAAATATCTTGTGCCGATGAGTGATGTTCACAACGACTCATTGAAAGAACTGCTTGACTCAAAGAAATTGAACCATACCGAGTGTGTTATGTATCGCACGGTGAGCAACGACTTCACCCCAGAGGAAGTGGCATCGTTCGATTACGACATGCTTGTTTTCTTCAGTCCGTCAGGTGTTGATTCGCTGAAGAAGAACTTCCCCGATTTCAATCAGGGAGAAATAGCCATTGCAACCTTCGGTCCTGCAACGGCAAAGGCAGTAAAGGATGCTGGCTTGCGTCTTGACATTGAAGCACCAACAGAGAAATATCCTTCGATGACAAGTGCCATGCTGCATTATCTTAACGAGAAACAGGGGTAAATGATCCAAAGTCCCTATACGTTTGGCAAGGCCGAGAAGCTTGTCAGTCGTAAGCTGATAGAGCAACTCTTCTCAGGAGGCAATGGCCGCTCGATGGCTGCCTTCCCGCTGAGGGTTGTGTTTATGAAAAAGGAAAGAGGCGAGGGAGAACCGCCGGTGCAAGTGATGGTGAGCGTTTCCAAGCGGCACTTCAAGCATGCGGTGAAGCGCAACAGAGTGAAGCGTCAGGTAAGAGAGGCATACAGACAGAACAAGTCATTGCTTTGGTCGGCATTTGAACAACAGCCTGAAACGGCTTTGGCTGTGGCTTTTATCTGGCAGACCAACAAAATCGTAGATACATCGCTGGTAATGGAGAAGATGCAGTTGCTGCTTACCAGAATGGCAGAAAAAGTCTTGAACAATGGGCAGAGTGGTAGAGTGGTGTAAGAAGTCTTTGGCATGGTTGCTCTGTTTGCCAATTATTTTTTATCAACGGTGCATAAGTCCGTTTACCCCACCTTCATGCCGTTTTACTCCAACTTGTTCCGAATATGCCCGTCAGGCTCTGATTAAGCACGGACCGATAAAAGGACTGTGGCTGGCTGTAAGGAGATTGCTGAGATGCCATCCGTGGGGAGGAAGCGGATATGACCCGGTGCCATAAGAAGGATTGAAGGGTTGAAAGCCCCCTCCTAACCTCCCCGAGGGGAGGAATGTAGAAGAAGATAGAAGAAGGTAGAAGGAGATAAAAGAAGATAGAAGGAGATTGAAGACATTTGCATGTCAAGCATCCGTCTGCACTCCTACACTCCTGAACTCCTTTTTAAAAGCATCCGTCCTATAACTCCTTAGCGAAGCGATAACTTCCTTTAACTTCTTAAAAAAGAAAGCTTCACTCCTCAAAAAGAAAACAAATAAATAAAGATATGAAAAACTTTGTAGAAGAACTGAAATGGCGTGGGATGCTTTCGCAGATCATGCCCGGAACAGAAGAACTCCTCCAGAAGGAGATGGTTACGGCATACCTCGGTACTGACCCTACGGCAGATTCTCTGCATATAGGTCATCTCTGCGGTATCATGATGTTGCGCCACTTGCAGCACTGCGGCCATAAGCCAATCATCTTGGTTGGCGGTGCTACTGGTATGATTGGCGACCCGTCGGGAAAGAGTCAGGAGCGCAACTTGCTCAACAACGAGACTCTTTATCATAATCAGGAATGCATAAAGAAGCAGGTGGCTAAGTTCCTCGACTTCGAGGCTGATGAGCCGAACAAGGCTGAGCTCGTGAACAATTACGACTGGATGAAGGACTTCACCTTCCTTGATTTCGCACGCGAGGTGGGCAAGCACATCACCGTCAACTATATGATGGCAAAGGACAGCGTGCAGCAGCGTCTGAACGGAACGGCTCGTGACGGACTGTCATTCACAGAGTTTACATACCAGTTGCTGCAGGGTTACGACTTCCTGTATCTATACCAGCACATGGGTTGCAAGTTGCAGCTTGGAGGTAACGACCAGTGGGGCAACATGACAACAGGTACAGAACTCATCCGCCGTACTCTCGGTAATGAGAACGAGGCATTCGCCCTTACCTGTCCGCTGATAACAAAGGCCGACGGCAAGAAGTTCGGTAAGACCGAGAGCGGAAACATCTGGCTTGACCGCAACCGCACAACACCATATAAGTTCTATCAATTCTGGCTCAATGTGAGCGACGACGATGCAGAACGCTACATCAAGATATTCACCAGTCTCGACAAGGAGACTATCGATGCCCTTGTAGAGGAGCACAAGCAAGACCCAGGCCGCCGCGTGCTGCAGAAGCGCTTGGCAGAGGAGGTGACAGTGCTTGTTCACTCTAAGGAAGACCTCGACATGGCAATCGAAGCCAGCAACATCCTCTTCGGCAAGTCAACAAAGGACAGTCTGCTGAAGCTCGACGAGCAGACACTGCTGGACATCTTCGAGGGTGTGCCTCAGTTTGAGATTTCTGCCGACCAGATAGGTCAGCCTGCAGTAGGGATATTCACACAGGCAGCTGCCGTGTTCGCAAGCAAGGGCGAGATGCGCAAGCTCGTTCAGGGTGGCGGTGTGTCGTTGAACAAGGAGAAGCTCGCCGAGTTCGACCGTCCAATAACAGCCGACGACCTGATTGACGGCAAGTATCTGCTCGTTCAGCGCGGAAAGAAGAACTACTATCTTGTTATTGTAAAGTAAAATAGACTACAAATTTAGTTTGTTTTTATTATAACAACGGATTTCTCGAATTATACGAATTATTTTGCTTAGTTGCATCATGATAAAATTCGTTTAATTCGAGAAATTCGTTGTTCTTTATTTGTTCTCATAATTTATAATTCATAATTCCTAATTAAAAATTTGGCGGTATGCCAAATTTTTCATACCTTTGCACCCGATTTATTGCATTGGACCATGGTGTAATGGTAACACTACAGGTTTTGGTTCTGTCATTCTGGGTTCGAATCCCGGTGGTCCAACGCACAATAAATAAAAGCAGGATGCTCTCTTAAGAGTGTTCTGCTTTTGTTTTTAAAGAATCTTAATAAAAAGAAAAGCATAAGTCTGTATTATTCTTAATTTTAATTTGTATCTTTGCAAAATCAATGCAGAAGATTTTGCAAAACTTTTAAACTAAAATAAACATGAAAACAAATTATGAAATTCGCTATGCGGCTCATCCTGAGGACGCAAAGAGTTATGACACCAAGCGCATCCGTCGCGATTTCTTAATCGAGACAGTGTTTGCTGCTGACGAGGTGAACATGGTGTATTCAATGTACGACCGTATGGTTGTTGGTGGTGCAATGCCAGTGGCTGAGTGCCTGAAGCTTGAGGCTATCGACCCTCTGAAGGCTCCTTTCTTCACTACACGCCGTGAGATTGGTATCTTCAACGTAGGTGGCGAAGGTTGCGTAAAGGTTGGCGACGAGACATTCGAGCTCGGTTACAAGGAGGCTCTCTACATTGGTAGTGGCGACCGCGATGTAGTGTTCTGCTCTAAGGACGCTGCTCAGCCAGCTAAGTTCTACTTCAACTCTTGCACAGCCCACACATCATATCCTTGCAAGAAGATAACAAAGGCCGACGCTGTTGTTGCTCACATGGGCGACCTTGCAACAAGCAACGAGCGCAATATCAACAAGATGATTGTAAACCAAGTGCTCCCAACATGTCAGTTGCAGATGGGTATGACCGAGCTTGCAACAGGTAGTGTATGGAACACAATGCCGGCACACGTTCACAGCCGTCGTATGGAGGCTTACTTCTATTTCGAGGTACCTGCAGACCAGGCTGTTTGCCACTTCATGGGTGAGGTTGACGAGACCCGTCACATCTGGATGAAGGGCGACCAGGCCGTTCTCTCTCCTGAGTGGAGTATCCACAGTGCCGCAGCTACTCACAACTACACCTTCATCTGGGGTATGGGTGGTGAGAACCTTGACTACGGCGATCAGGACTTTTCGCAAATCACAGATTTGCGATAATTATGAATTCGGAATTATGAATTATGAGTAGTTCGAAACACGTGAATGTGATACGTGAGAAAGCTATGAACTTTTCTGTTAGAATGTATCATCTAAATGATTATCTGATAGAAAAACGTAAATATAGTATTGCAGATCAAGTATTTCGTTCAGGTGTCTCCATCGGAGCTAATATTGCTGAGGCAGTCAGAGCAGAGTCTAATTCTGATTTTGTTCATAAATATGCAATAGCAATGAAAGAGGCAGAGGAAACTTTATATTGGTTAGAATTGGCTCATAGAGTAGAACTGCTTGATGACAAATTGTTTGAGTCTTTATATGCAGATTGTGAAGAACTGATAAAGTTAGGAACATCAATTACCATGACAATGTTGCGTAAGATAAAAAACGAAAAGAATAATTCATAATTCAGAATTGCTGTTTTAGATAAATCATAATTAATAATTCAAAATTCATAATTAAATGAAGAATTTATTCTCATTGGCCGGCAAGAACGCATGGATCACAGGTGCTTCTTACGGTATCGGTTTTAACATCGCAAAGGCTTTCGTGGCTGCAGGTGTAGAGAACATTATTTTCAACGACATCAACGAGGACGCTCTCGCTAAGGGTCTGGCCAACTACAAAGAGGCAGGCATTGAGAACGTGCACGGTTATGTTTGTGACGTAACTAACGAAGACCAGGTGAAGGCTCTTGTAGAGAAGATTCACGTTGAGGTTGGTCAGATTGACATCCTCGTCAACAACGCTGGTATCATCAAGCGTATTCCTATGCACGAGATGAAGCGTAGCGAGTTCCAGCAGGTTATCGACATCGACCTCGTTGGTCCATTTATCTGCGCAAGCGCTGTTATCCCAGAGATGATGGAGCGCCGCGAGGGTAAGATTATCAATATCTGCTCAATGATGAGTGAACTTGGTCGTGAAACTGTTTCTGCATACGCAGCAGCAAAGGGTGGTTTGAAGATGCTTACACGCAACATCTGCTCTGAGTATGGTGAGTACAATATCCAGTGCAACGGTATCGGTCCTGGTTATATCGCTACTCCACAGACAGCTCCATTGCGTGAGCGTCAGGCAGATGGCAGCCGTCATCCGTTCGACTCATTCATCTGTGCAAAGACTCCAGCAGGACGCTGGCTTGACCCGGAAGAACTGGGTGGACCTGCAGTGTTCCTCGCTTCTAAGGCTTCTGATGCCGTTAACGGCCATGTGCTCTATGTTGACGGCGGTATCCTTGCTTATATCGGTAAGCAGCCTTAAGCCTGTTTGCTAATTCTTATAAAATACGAGGCTATCCTATTGGGGAATAGCCTCGTATTTTTTTTGATTTTTCTTTATTCTTTGGCATTTGCAGAATATCAGTAGGTTACATGCAAAATGACGTATTTTTTAATTTTTATATAGGAGTTAAACCTTTTTAGGAGTAAGAAGTATGCTTTCTTTTTAAGGAGCTAAAGGGAGTTATCGTTTTGCTAAGAGGGAGTTTTCTTAAATGATTAAATAGGGTTGAAAAAGTTCATTATTTGTAATAATTACAATTTTTGTTGAAAAAAGTTGTCAAAAAATTTGGAGATACCAATTTTTAGGTATATCTTTGCATCAGAATTAAAAATGAAACGATTACAAATAAATAATTAAAGCAATGAAAAAGTCGAAGGTGATAGAATATTTGGAAGAGCATGACGTGAAGCCCTCAGTGCAGAGGATTGCCGTTATGGACTATCTGATGACGCACCGCACTCACCCAACGGTGGATGAGATATATCATGCACTGGAGAAGCAGATACCAACCTTATCGAAAACAACAGTGTACAACACGCTGAAGTTGTTTGTGGAGAAGGAAGCTGCCCTGTTGCTCACAATCGATGAGAGAAATAGTTGCTTCGACGGGTGTTGCGACCCTCACGCTCACTTTCTTTGTACAGAGTGTTTTAAGATTTACGATTTGCCGCTTGAGGAGAAGGTGATGGACTACAAGCATCTGATGCCCGAAGGTTTTGATGTTCAGAGCGTGAATCTTTACTATCGCGGAATTTGTGAGAATTGCAAGAAAAAAAATAAAATAGACAAATAACATTATTAAATAACAGAATTATTAACTTTTAAATTACAAAATATTATGGCTAAGAAATTTATATGTACAGTATGTGGTTATATCCACGAAGGTGATTCAGCTCCAGAGAAGTGCCCACTTTGCAAGGTTCCAGCAGAGAAGTTCAAGGAAATGGAAGACGCAGCTCTCTCATTCGTTGCAGAACATGAGATTGGCGTAGCTAAGGGTTGCGACGACGAAATGATAAAGGACCTCAACAACCACTTCATGGGTGAGTGCACAGAGGTTGGCATGTATTTGGCAATGAGTCGCCAGGCTGACCGTGAGGGTTATCCAGAGATTGCAGAGGCTTTCAAGCGCTATGCATGGGAAGAGGCTGAGCATGCAGCTAAGTTTGCAGAACTCCTTGGCGATGTTGTTTGGGATACAAAGACAAACCTTGAGAAGCGCATGAATGCTGAGGCTGGCGCTTGCGAAGACAAGGCTCGCATTGCTAAGCGTGCTAAGGAACTTAACCTCGACGCTATCCACGACACTGTTCATGAAATGGCTCGCGATGAGGCTCGCCACGGCAAGGGCTTTGAAGGCTTGTTCAACAGATATTTTAAGAAATAGAAGAAAAAAGAAGATAATATAAAAGGCGATTCCAGTTGGAGTCGCCTTTTATATTGTTCTTTTTCTTGCGAATTACTTGATAGCGTCAGCTAGTTCAGAACCAGCCTTGAACTTAGCAATCTTCTTTGCAGGAATCTGGATCTTCTCCTTTGTTGCAGGATTGATGCCTTCGCGTGCAGGACGCTCGTTAACGCTGAATGTACCGAAACCAACGAGAGCGATCTTGTCGCCTGCGATGAGAGCTTCCTTGATAGCTACGATAGTTGCATCGAGAGCCTTCTTTGAGTCAGTCTTTGTCAGACCTGAACCAGCTGCAATCTTTTCGATTAATTCTGTCTTGTTCATGATTTTGTAATTTAAATATTAATAGTTTAAAATAGTTATTACTTCAAATTCTTTCGCAAATATAGGGTAAACAATTTAGAAAACAAACAAAAAAGTGAAAAAAGTTATTTTTTTATTGAAAAAAAACTCCTATAGCCCCCATTTTATGCAGTTTAACGGGATTTTTTCGTAATTTTGCGCCCGTTATTAAACGAATGATATAATATTTGATTTTCACTTGATATGCAGAATATACCTACTATAACCAAGAATTTGCTGATTATAAACTGCATTGTTTTCCTTGCGGGAATTGTTATTCATGGGCTTGAGAAAATGGGCGGTCTGCACTTCTTCTTGGCTGAGAATTTTAATATATTGCAGTTTGTTACCTACCAGTTCCTGCACGGTAGTTTCATGCATCTGTTTTTTAATATGTTCGCCTTGTGGATGTTCGGACGTATAATGGAGAGTGTTTGGGGACCGAAGAAGTTTCTCTTCTACTATCTGTCGTGTGGAGTGGGTGCAGGCTTGATTCAGGAGATAGCGCAGTTTGTCGAGTTCTACTATATCATCAGTGCCCAGGTTCCGAATGTAGGTATTGCTGAACTGTTTCAGATTGGTGCCAACGAGTCAATAGCGCTTAACAGTTGGCGAACAATTGGAGCATCAGGTTCTGTCTATGGTATCCTGCTCGCCTTTGGTATGACCTTCCCCAATGAGCGTATGTTCATTTTTCCGTTCCCTGTGCCCATCAAGGCAAAGTGGTTCGTGATAGGATATGCTGCCGTGGAGCTATATATGGCATACAGTTCTTCTGGCGACGGTGTGGCCCACATGGCTCATCTCGGCGGTATGCTGTTCGGTTTCTTCATGATAAGATACTGGAACAAGCAGGCAGGTATAAGAAATGGCGGCGGTACAGATTTCTTTGAGAACTTGAAGCGCAACTTTGAACAGCGCATGAAGAAACCCGAAGAGAAGAAAAATCCTAATATGCGTGCCGAAAAGGGTGGTGCTGCAGAGTCGGATTGGGAATACAATGCACGCAAGAAGGAGGAGCAGGAAGAGATTGACCGAATTCTTGACAAGATACGCAAGAGCGGCTATGACAGTCTGACGAAGGAGGAAAAGAACAAACTCTTTGAGAGTTCTCGCAAATAAAGGTAATGATAAAGAATATAAAGACTTTTCTGGTAAGGCTCTTTGCAGCACTGAACATTCTTGTTGTGATTATGATGCTGATGGTTGGTTTCGTGGATTATGTCAATCCCGCAACCTTCCATAAGGTGTCATTTCTCGGAATGGGCTTCCCGATATTGCTCGTTGTTAATATGACCTTCCTCGTGTTCTGGCTACTGTTTAAGTGGAAGATGGTCATAATCCCGGTGTTAGGATTCCTCATCGCATACGTACCTATAAGTATTTATGTGCCGCTAAACCTTCCATCGACATTGCCCGACGGAACAATCAAGGTGATGTCGTACAATGTATTAGGCTATCATGACATGGACGGGGCATCGAGTTTCGACTCAATCTATAACTACCTGAAGAATAGCGAGGCAGACATCGTGTGCCTGCAGGAAGACCATGGTATAGGCGGCAAGTTGCGCAAGAAAATGGATGAACTATATCCGCACACGGAAAAGGTTCAGGTGGGCGGTGCGCCGTTTTTCAATACCCTCGGTTTCTATAGCCGTTATCCAATAATCCGCGCTGAGCGGATTGAGTATGAATCGAATGGCAACGGCAGTGCTGCGTTCTATATCAATGTTGACGGAGATACGGTGATTGTCATCAACAACCATTTTGAGAGTAACAAACTGAATCCAGATGACCGTGACCGCTATAAGCATATACTCAAGGGCGATGTGCCAAAGGAACAGGTGACGGGAGAGTCGAAACGACTGCTGTCAAAGCTTGCTGATGCGGCGAAAAAACGTGCGCCTCAGGCAGATGTCGTGAGAAAGTATATCGAACTTCATTCGCAATATCCGATAATAGTGTGCGGCGATTTCAACGACAATCCGCTTTCCTATACACGCCGGGTTGTGGCGAAAGACCTTTACGACTGTTTTGTAAAGACGGGAAGAGGCTTGGGGCTGACATATAATCGTAAGGGGTTCAATGTCAGAATAGACTACATAATGTGCTCAACGCATTATGAACCTTATAACTGCACCGTTGACGATGAAATGGCGGTATCTGACCATAATCCAATCTTTTGTTGGATGAAAATGCAAGAGAATTGACAAATTTTGCATTAAAAACAGTAATAAATTTTCCGAAGTGTAAAAAAATGACTATATTTGCACGCTAAAAGTGTACTGTCGGTACATCTTTATAAGAAATAATAATTAAAAATAACATAAAAAAATGCAAAACAAAGGAATTGTTAAGTTTATCGCACTCATGCTGATGCTTGTGTGTGTATTCTACCTGTCCTTCACTTTTGTAACCGGCCATCACGACAAGAAAGCCGCAGCAATGGATGAAGCAGCAGGTCAGGCTTACATCGACTCTGTGATGAATGAGAAGGTGTATTTCGGTATTTACACTTACAAGCAGTGCCGTGAGATGAAGATGGGTCTTGGACTTGACCTTAAGGGCGGTATGAACGTGATTCTTGAGGTTTCTGTACCTGATGTAATCCAGGTATTGGCTGACCACAAGAAGGATGCTGCTTTCGTTAAGTCAATGGAAGACGCTAAGAAAGAAGAAGAGACAAGTCAGGACGACTTTATCTCATTGTTTGTAAAGCACTACAAGAATAATGCTCCTGATCATCGTCTGGCAGAAATCTTTGCCACACAGCAGATGAAGGGCAAGGTTAATACTCAGAGCACTGATGATGAGGTTGAGAAGGCTTTGCGCGAGGAGGTTCAGTCGGCAGTTGATAATTCATTCAACGTTGTACGCAACCGTATCGACAAGTTCGGTGTTGTTCAGCCTAACATCCAGAAACTTGAGGGACAGACTGGTCGTATCATGGTAGAAATGCCAGGTGTCACAGAACCAGAGCGTGTCCGCAAGTTGCTCCAGGGTAGTGCAAACCTTGAGTTCTGGGAGACATACAACAGTCAGGAAATCATTTCTTCACTTGTTCAGCTCAACCAGAGATATGCAGCAATGGAAAGTCTGACAGACACAACAGCAATAGCTGTTGCTGATACAGTGGCACTGGCTGAGGCTGTTGCCGATACTGCTGTGGCTGGAGGTCTTGAGGCCGCTCTCGCTTCAAAGAACGACTCTCTGAACGTTCAGCAGCAGGTAGAACTTGACAAGAAGATGAACCCATTGTTCTCTGTGTTCCAGCCTGTACAGGGTGAGAGTCTCAGTGTATTGGGTTATGCTTTGGCACGTGATACTGCAGATGTAAACAAGGTTATCTACTCAGAAGTGGCAAGTCAGGTTCTTCCATCAGATGTCCGTCTGCTTTGGAGTGCCAAGCCAGCTAGCTTCTCTACAAAGGGTGATGTTTATGAACTCCATGCCATCAAGGTTAGCGAACCTTCTGGTCGTGCTCCGTTAGAGGGTGATGTTGTTACCAATGCTAAGGACGACTTTGATCAAGTAACTGGTGCTCCATGCGTATCAATGCAGATGAATACTGACGGTGCGCGTCGTTGGGCTCAGCTCACAAAGCAGAACATCGGTAAGGCTATTGCGATCGTTCTTGACGATGCTGTTTACAGTGCTCCACGCGTAAACGGTGAGATTGCAGGCGGTAGCTCACAGATTACCGGTAACTTCACTATCGAAGATACAAAAGACCTTGCAAACACCTTGAACTCAGGTAAGATGCCTGCTCCTACACGTATTGTACAGGAAGAGGTTGTTGGTCCTACACTCGGTGCTCAGTCAATCCAGCAGGGTATCTGGTCATTCGTGGCAGCTTTCGTGCTCCTGATGTTCTACATGATATTCCTCTACAATTTCATACCTGGTATGGTTGCCAACTGTGCACTCTTGCTCAACCTGTTCTTCACTCTGGGTATTCTTACATCCTTCCAAGCAGCCCTTACAATGTCTGGTATTGCCGGTATCGTGCTTTCTCTCGGTATGGCAGTGGATGCCAACGTGCTTATCTATGAGCGTACCAAGGAAGAGTTGCGCAAGGGACTGAACGTTAAGGAGGCTATCAAGAATGGTTACGGTAACGCATTCTCTGCTATCTTCGACTCAAACTTGACATCTATCATCACTGGTATCATCCTTTACGTATTCGGTACAGGTCCTATCCGTGGTTTCGCAACTACATTGATTATCGGTATCTGCGTATCGTTCTTCACAGCAGTCTTCCTCACACGTCTTGTTTATGAGAACAGGTTGAAGAAGGACAAGTGGACAAACCTCACATTCTGCACAAACGCTACAAAGAACCTGATGCAGAACACCAAGTTCAACTTCATGGGTATGTACCGCAAGTCATTCACTATTTGGGGTATCGCAGTTGTGGCATTCATCGCTTGCTTCTTTGGTCGTGGTTTGAGCCGAAGCATCGACTTCACTGGTGGTCGCAACTATGTTATCTCACTTGACAAGCAGGTTCCGGTGGAGGATGTTCGTAACGTACTCAGCGGTGCTTTCGTTAATACAATGGGCGAAAAGGCTGGTCAGCCTGCAAACACAACTGTTATCGCACTTGGTACTGACGGCAAGACTATCCGTGTGTCAACCAACTGGGACATTGAGTCAAACAATCCTGAGGTTGATGATAAGGCAGAAACAATCCTCTATGAGTCATTGAAGAAGGCAGGTCTTGTATCGCAGGAGAGTGTTGACGCATTCAAGAATCCAGACATTCGTGAGGGTGGTTCTATCATCAGCAGTGCGAAGGTTGGTCCTTCTATCGCCAAGGATATTACATACGGTGCTATCGTCAGCGTTATTATCGCTCTCGCAGCAATCTTCTTGTATATCCTTATCCGTTTCCGCAATGTGGCATTCTCTATTGGTTCTACAATTGCTCTGACTTTGGATACACTTATCGTTATCGGATTCTACTCAGCATTGCACACATGGGTACCAATGTCACTTGAGATTGACCAGACATTTATCGGTGCTATCCTTACCGTTATCGGTTACTCTATCAATGACAAGGTGGTTGTGTTCGACCGTGTACGTGAGAACATACAGCTCTTTGGCAAGCGTGACCGTCAGACTCTGTTCAACGACTCGCTGAACCAGACATTGGCACGTACTATTAATACATCAGGAACAACATTGGTTGTGTTGCTCGTTATTTTCTTCTTCGCAGGTGACAGCATCCGCAGCTTCTCATTCGCAATGATTCTTGGTGTTATCTTCGGTACTCTGTCTTCAATCTTCATTGCTGCTCCAATAGCTTACCTTACAATGGGAAGAAAGATTAAAGAAGAGGAAACTGAGGTAAAGGCTTAAAAAGATATTTTAATAACTAAAACGTTTCTCTAATAAAGAAGGCGGTGGCATTAAGGTGCTGCCGCCTTTGTATTATATGAAATATTTCCCCTTTTTATCGTGGAAATAGAAATCAATTTACTATCTTTGCATATTGCAAATTAAAAAACTAAAGGAATGATACTATCAATGACTGGCTACGGCAAAGCAATGGTAGCCTATAAAGACAAGAAGATTACGGCAGAGGTGAAGTCGCTGAATAGTAAGACACTCGACCTCTCAGTACGCATAGCACCGCTATATCGTGAGAAGGAAATGGAGATACGTCAGACTATAGCTGCAGCGGTGGAACGTGGCAAGGTTGATTTCTGCATTTGGGTAGAGCGTGAGGCTGGTGCTGAGGCAACACCGGTTAATGGAGCATTGGTCAGCGCATATTACAGTCAACTGAAAACCATTGCCGAACAGACAGGAATACCTGAACCGCAGGATTGGTTCGCTACATTGCTCAGGATGCCTGATGTCATGACTAAGGCAGAGGTAGAGGAACTTACGGAGGAAGAGTGGCAGGCTGCACGTCAGGCTGTTGATGAGGCTCTCGCCAATCTTGTTGACTTCCGCAAGCAAGAGGGAGCTGCTTTGCAGAAGAAGTTTGAAGAGAAGATTGAGAACATCGGTAATCTTCTTGCTTCAATAGAACAGTATGAGGGTCAGCGTGTTGAGAAGATTCGCACGCGTATCGTTGACGCCTTGCAGAGCATTCCAGAGGCGGAGTATGACAAGAACCGTCTTGAACAGGAACTTATATACTACATCGAGAAGCTGGACATCAATGAGGAAAAGCAGCGTCTTGCCAATCACCTTAAATACTTTATTGAGACAATGAACGAAGGTCATGGTCAGGGTAAGAAACTTGGTTTCATTGCCCAGGAGATGGGTCGCGAAATTAACACCACCGGTTCAAAAAGTAATATGGCAGAAATGCAGAACATCGTCGTGATGATGAAGGATGAGCTCGAACAGATTAAGGAACAGGTTCTTAATGTGATGTAGGAACCTCCCCTAACCCCTCCGAAGGAGGGGGATTGGGTATAGTGATATTTTATGGTCAAATTTGGGTATGAAACTACTGATGGCGATATTTATCAGGCATTATTGGATAATGCCAAGGATAATCGTAAACATATGACAGAAGCAGAGTCTGTTTTATGGGGATTCCTTAGAAGTTCTGCATTAGGTGTACGCTTCCGACGCCAACATCCTATAGGTGGAATATATACCAGATTTCGTTTGCTTGCGAAAGCGTTTAATTGTAGAAGTTGATGGGGCATACCATTTCGTTTATGAACAACAAATAAGTGATGAAGAAAGAACTAAATACCTGAATGAAAGAGGTTTTACTGTTGTTAGATTTACAAATGATGAAATTTTAAGCGACATCGAAAGTGTTATTGCAAAAATAAAAAGAATAATTAATATGCAAAAAGATATAATGACAGATTCTCTATCTGAAACTCCCCTCCTTCGGAGGGGGCGGGGGAGGTTAATCATCTTCTCTGCCCCCAGCGGCAGTGGAAAATCTACTATTATCAACTGGCTGATGCAGCATGAGGAACTGCGTATGGCGTTCTCCATCAGCTGTACAAGTCGTGCCCCGCGTGGAACAGAGCAGGATGGGGTAGAGTATTTCTTTCTCACTCCAGAGGAGTTTCGCCAAAAGATTGCCAATGATGAGTTTCTGGAGTATGAAGAGGTGTATGAAGACCGCTTCTATGGAACGTTGAAGGCGCAAGTAGAAAAGCAGTCGGCTGCTGGTCAGAATGTTGTCTTTGATGTCGACGTCAAGGGCGGCGTTAATATCAAGGAGTATTATGGCGACCGTGCACTCAGTATCTTTATCCAACCGCCATCAATAGAGGAACTGCGCCGTCGTCTTGAAGGCAGAGGCACTGATGCTCCTGAAGTTATCGAGCAACGCATTGCACGAGCAGAGTTTGAACTCTCTTTTGCACCTAAGTTCGATTGCGTGATTGTCAACGACGACCTAAACAAAGCACAACAAGAGGCTTACGACAAGATTAAAGCCTTCCTAAAAATCTAATCATGCAAGCCCACCACCCAGCTTTAAATGAACTAGAAAATCTAGCCCCACTAGATAAACATCTCAATCCCCCTCCTTCGGAGGGGCAAGGGGAGGTTTCTTATCCCCCTCCTTCGGAGGGGTTAGGGGAGGTCTTATCCCCCTCCTTCGGAGGGGTTAGGGGAGGCTCCTTCATCGGCATCTTCGGAGGTTCCTTCAATCCCATTCACAACGGGCATATCGCATTGTGCAAGGCTTTCTTGGAGCAGTGCGATATAGATGAAGTGTGGCTGATGGTGTCGCCACAGAATCCGTTGAAGCAGAATGTGGAGCTGCTTGATGACGACCTGCGTCTGTCGCTTACGCAAAAGGCATTGGAAGGTGAAGAACGAATAAAGGCTTGCGATTATGAATTTCATTTGCCTCGCCCGTCATATACTTGGAACACGTTGCAGGCATTAGGCAAGGACTATCCCGACCATCGCTTCACGTTATTGATAGGAGGTGACAACTGGGCATGTTTCGACCGCTGGTATCGTTGCGAGGATATACTGAACAATTATTCTATAGCTGTATATCCGCGCACCGGTTCTGAAATAGATGCAAAGCTGTTGCCGCCTAACGTGTCGCTTATAAATACCCCTTTATTTGATATAAGCAGTACTGAGATTCGCCAACGAGTAGCATCAGGCCAACCCATTAGCGGCATGGTGCCTGAAAGTATTCTGCAAGAGGTGAAGTTGTTGTATAAGAGGTAAAACAGTTTTTGCGGTTATAACCGAATTTTCAGTACAAAGATAATGCTTTTTGCGGTTATAATCGCAAAAATAGAATCTTTTGACCGTAAGTATGGAGAAGATATTTGTTGAGATTTTGTTTTGCGCTCAATCAATCCCACTTAGAGCGTCCGCAGATTATTCGTAGGCGATTGCCTATAGCTTTAGAAATATGTTTGAAGTTACCATGGCGCAAGTTGAGGTATAATTCTTCAAACGACCGCCCAATCTTTATCATAGGATGCCCCCATCCCATAGTCTTAAACGCCCGACGCTTGTACTCAACATTCTCAATGACATATTTCGGGTGCTTGAGCGGAAACTCGAGTTCGTGGCGCTTCATTGTGAAAATGCGTCTTAATCCGCGAGGCAGCAAATCATTAGAACCAGCATAGTGGGTGCCTTCGGCTGTTGCACCGGCATTGTTTATCATGTTCACCCTCGGAATGATGCTCAGTCCAGAGTTGAACAACATAGAAGCATGGAAGATTGTCTCATAGTATTCTTTGCCTAAAGAACGATGGTACCTGCAAAACTTGATGAAGTCTTTCTGATACTTACGCTCTTTTATCATCGCTTCCAGCTGCTTCATGTTAAATTCGTCATCAAGGAAAGAGTAGTCGCCTTCCCACTGTTCCACAACCCTTCTCCATGTAGCCCATCCGTTAATGGAAAAGGTGGTGGTAAAGAAATAGTCGTAAGGCATGTCCTTGGTTATCTCGTCATAGTTGAGTCCGGTGATGATGTTTATGCGCTGGTCGTTTTCATAGCGGTCGAGCATCTCCTTGCAGAAAGGGAAGAACGACTGCGATGGAATGTCGTCGTCCTCAAACTTTATACATTTGTCGTATAATGAGAACGCCCATTTAAGCGACAGATAGTTGGAAGGGTCGCAGCCCCTGTTCTCCTCACGGTAGTTGCGGTGTACCTCGCACTCCCAGTCTATATTTGCATCGGCAACAATATCCCTGCACTTCATCATATTGTCAATATCCCTCTCGCCTCTTGCCCCATCCTGATAGAGCAATAGTTTCGACGGACGTGCTATCTTTATCTGTTCAAACAGTTTTGACAGCATGTCGGGACGGTTGAAGAACAACACCAGTACGGCGATGTCGGTTTTGTATGGATGCTTCATGTATGTAAGGAATATGTTTGGCAAAATTAACTATTTTATTTTATTAAAGCAAGTATTTGCCTTATTTATGTTTTGATTATAAATAATAATTACTAAATTTGCAGGCATAAAAATATTTTTATGATTATAGGATATACAACTGGAGTTTATGACCTTTTCCACATCGGTCATCTTAATCTCCTGAAGAATGCAAAGGGCATGTGCGACAAACTTGTTGTCGGAGTGACTGTGGATGAACTTGTAGCCTACAAGGGCAAGAAGTCAATGATTCCCTTCGAGGATAGAATAGAGATTGTGCGCAGCATTAAGTATGTGGATGCAGCCGTACCGCAGTATGACATGGATAAGTTGGCGGCATGCAAGAAACTTGGTGCCAAGTTCCTGTTTGTCGGCGACGACTGGTACGGCACGGACAAATGGCGCGAATACGAGAAGCAGTTCAATGCAGAAGGTATTCAGATTGTGTATTTCCCATATACCAAGGGCATCTCGTCAACCCAGATAACCAAGGCATTGAATGCTGTGCGAGGTGACAACCTTGAAGATGTGAAATGAGTTGGTTCTTTTAGTTGACAAGTAAACAAGTAGACAAGAAGTTCTTTGAACGAAGTGAAAAAACGAGTTATTTGCAGGTAAGTAACCTCATGACCTCAAAACCTCAAAAAAATATGATAGACAAGGATTTTTGCTTAAGCTCATATATAGCGTTCCGCTATGTGTTTAAAGAAGGAGTTAACTTCTACGAAGGAATGAGTCACAGACATTTCAAACCCGTTGCAGACGACAAGCGCATAGCAGTGGCAGATGCAAAGGAGATAGACCGTGACATTCAGAAACAGTTTGATGCACTCTATGAACAGTACGACAATATAGGCATACTGCTCTCTGGAGGTATGGACAGTGCCATTCTTGCATCTTATCTGAAACCAGGCAGCCACGCCTATACCTTTGTTGCGCAAGGCACCAAGGTGTTCAATGCCGATGAGGAGCGTGCCGCCCATTACTGTAAGAAGTTCGGTCTGCAACATCATCTTGTTGACATCTCTTTCGACGATTATAAGGAATATACCCCGATAGTGATGAAGACCAAGTGCGCACCGGTACATTCCATCGAACCTCAGATATATAAAGCCGCATTGATGGCAAAGGCTGATGGTGTGCAGATGATTGTTGTTGGCGAGAGTGCCGACCTTATCTTCGGCGGTATGGACCAACTGATTTCTAAGGATTGGCTGCTTGACGACTTTGCAAAGCGCTACACCTTCCTCGACCCACAGCTGGTACTTGAGAATCCTGTTGATGTGAGCGAACTTTATGAGCGTTTCCGCCAAGGCGAGCATATCGACTTCCTGTCGTTCATGGACAATGTGTTCTCTATAGAGAGCAGCGGTTCTTATATGAATGCCTTTGGAACAGCCCAGCTACCTTACTACGACCCATATGCACGCCTCGTGATGCGCGACCCGCTTGACCTGCACCGTGTAAGAAATGGTGAACCTAAGTATCTGGTGCGCGACCTTTA
This sequence comes from Prevotella sp., assembly GCA_045602085.1. GTDB lineage: Bacteria > Bacteroidota > Bacteroidia > Bacteroidales > Bacteroidaceae > Prevotella. Next base: position 60,948 of record JAZSAV010000038.1, read on the forward strand.
TGCTATGAAGTATCCGGAAGTTCCCATCCCTGACAAGATACCTATGCCGCGCCCGGTAGATATGATATTCAAGGATTGGACAGGTCCGCAGCGCAAGGAGTTCCGCAAGGACATACCTATGTACAAACTCACTGGAAATCAGAAGTGGCAGTTGTGGTGTGCGGAGCAGTTTCTTAATGCATACGATAAATGAAACGTAAGTGGATAATATTGAAACAGAGAATAGCAGAATGGTGGCTTAATAACATAGGCTACCATTTTGCTACATGGCGCCAGCAACACTTTGTGAAAACTCTGGCAGGTCGCAACGAGATAAGAGTTGCTTTTGTGGCTAATAATGTGGCCATGTGGAAATATCAGTCACTTTACGACCGCATGCAGCAAGACCCACGTTTCAAACTCTCAGTCATACTTTCGCCCTCCATCAGTTATCAGCAGGAACACAGGATGCGTGACCTCTTGGCCATGCGAAAGTACTTTACTGAGCGTAAGATGGATTTTGTTGACTGGAAGATTGAGAATGGAGAAGAAGCCATTGACATAAGAAAGGCAATCAATCCCGACATCGTTTTCTATACCCAGCCATACCATGGCGTTTACCATAACAAGCATTGTTTCCTGAATTTTACAGACAGGCTGCTCTGCTATTATCCATACGCATTCTTGCAGATACAGGACAAATATATCTACGACCAAGTATATAATAATATAGCATGGAAGATTTACCTGGCCAACGACTATTCGCGCGACGATGCCCGCATGCTTGCCCGTAACAAGGGCAGAAACGTTGTTGTGGTGGGATATCCTAGTAGCGATCTCTATCAGAATATCAATATGCCAGAGGTATGGAAAGACGAGAACCACTGCCGTAAGCGCCTGATATGGGCGCCACATTTCACAGTGGCCAACGACGGTTCGGCTTTCTCACGTTCTAATTTCCTCTATCTCTCCGATTTCATGTTGCAACTTGCCGACAAATATAAGGACAAACTGCAGATTGCGCTCAAACCGCATCCAAGTCTGCTGCGCGAGCTTTATAATCATCCGGAGTGGGGGGGCCAACGCACTGATGATTATTATAATATGTGGAACAGCAAATCCAATACCCAGCTTGAAACAGGCGACTATGTGGCATTGTTCAGTGGTTCGGATGCCATGGTTCATGACAGTGGTTCATTTATTGTTGACTATCAGTATTTCCGCAAGCCAGTGATGTATGTTTCCCAAGACATAGCCTTGTCAAAGAAATATGGCAATGAGTTCAGCAAGATGGCTTACGACCAGCATTACATTGGAAAGACATACGAAGACATAGAGCGTTTCATAGTCGATGTGGTGTTGGGGGGTAATGACACCATGGAATCATCACGCAATGAGTTCTATGATAAATACCTGTTGCCTCCTAATGGCAGGAGTGTGGCAGACAATACATACGATGACATAGTAAAGTCTATAGGACTATGACTTCTTTGCCCTGCTGCCTGTCAATACGTTAAGCAACTTAGGCATAAATCGTTTCATTATCATATATGCCATTATGCAAATACCATATATGATACAGGGGGTGATGATATATTCTATAGTTTTTATAAAAGGTTCTTCGCACCCCATGAATATGCCTTTGGCTATAAAGAAGCCTAATGGCAAGGCAATGTCATGGTGAAAAGCATATACGAAAAAACTGCTGTCTGAAAGAATTGGATGGTTGGGTATCTTCCATCTTCTTTCCTTTATGTAGTACGTTATGTTAATAAAGGCAAGCGTTCCTGATATTGTATAAAGAGGTTCTAGCTGATAACTCCAAAAAGGTGAAATATTGCTTGTCGCAACAATGGCACATAGAGAAACTAATGATATTGCATATAAAAACATTCTTGTTGCCTTGTTGCTTGTGTATATGTGTCTGCCGTTGATGCTTAGGAATGCACCCAAAGTGAAGAAATATACGGCAGACAAAGTTAAACTTATTTCAGGCCACAAGCGTAAGAGAAATAAGACAGTTAACAATGCTATGCCGATTCCCTTGACTTTCTTGACAAAAACATATACCAAGGGACTTAGCAGGACCATTAATATCAAGTCGCGGATAAACCAAAATGTGCCAAGAAAAGGTTTTGTCTTTAATGCTTGCATATTGAAAAGATTCACCTGCTCTGTGTATTGTCTTTGGTGATCCCAGAAAAAACAATTCAAATCAATGCTGCTAAGATAATTATGAATTGTTTCTGATGGTAGTTTGCCTAAATGTATTTGCGCTATTATAATCAATATTGCACAAGGAACCACAAAGACAGGCCAAAGTATATAAGGCACAAGTAGGGTCCTTAACCTCGATGAAAGTTTTGACTTGTAAACACTCAAGTCAAAGTGCTCAATTTTATTGAAAAACAAAAAGCCAGATATAAGGAAAAAGGCTGGTACTGCTATTGCGGCAAAACTGCCAGACAGTAAAATCTTGATTATATTATATATATCAGAACCAGACAGGTTAGTCCATTCAAAGTCGTAATAAACCGAACCCATGCAGTGCTGCATGACAACAATGAACGTCAAAGGGAATCTTATGTCTTTGATTATCTCAGAGTCTTTATTATTCATCAGTAGGATGGTGTATGTGTATGGAAAACTATATTGCTGTGCAAAAATACAATTATTTATTGAAAAAAAGCAAACATACTATAAAACGACATGTATAAATGATGAAATTTGTCATGTAGCTATTGTTTTGTTGGCAAGCATTTTTAAAAAAAACTATGAATATAATTAAATAAATGAATAATTAATTGTATTTTTGCATGTCGCTAATATATGTATTATGGCAGAAGGCAAGAAGGTTAGATTAGAGTGGCTTGATGCTCTACGTGGTTTTACAATGATTTTGGTTGTGGCCAATCATGTCAGTCAGATGGGATTTGGACAGGAATGGAAACAGTCGTCTGCATTGTCATTCCTGATACTGTTCCGCATGCCATTATTTTTCTTTGTCAGCGGTTTCCTCGCATATAAGGCTTCTCAGGTTTGGAGTCATGTAGAACTTGGCAAGCTGATGTTGAAGAAAGTTCGTTTACAGATAATACCGACAGTCGTCTTTTTTCTTTTAAGCTGTTTTATTATACATCCAGATTTCTGTGAATATGTAGTCAGGAATTTCCATTCGCCAATGAAAGGAGGCTATTGGTTTACCATAGCCCTGCTTTGGATGTTCATAATATATTATTTGTTTTCTTATTTTGAGAGCAAGCTCCGAGTGCGTTCATGGGTTCCAATCGCATTGTTTTTTCTGGCTTCGCTTGTTCTTTATGAAACCTGTTATCTTCCAAAATACTTTGCTTGGGCGCAGGGCTATCGTGGTGAGAGAATACAATGGTTATGTGATACAAGTCTTAATCAGGTGTTCATGTACTTGCCTTTCTTTGTCTTTGGTATAATAGTACGTCGTTATTGGGAACAAGCACAGAAAATAATGGATTCTAAGTGGTTCTATCCTATTGTGGTTGCAATAGTGATTTGGGCAACGGTTGACTACTTGAAACTGCACGTTCTGCGTATGGCATGGGCAAATGTGCCAAGTACACTGTCCAAGTTTGGACTGCTGATAATTGTTTTTATGTATTTCAGGCACTATAAGGAGCATTTTACAAAGTTTACATTAGCAGGCAACTGCCTGCAATATATAGGTAGGCGCACGCTGGACATCTATCTCATTCATTTCTTCTTTATGCCCAATGTGCCGGCCATTGGCTCTTTCCTGAATTTGAACAGGGGAAACTTTGTACTCGATATTGTGCTTTCGGTGGCTATGGCTTTAGTTATTATCGGCTTTTGTGTTGTAGTCTCAAACATTCTTCGGGTAAGTCCGTTGTTCCGTAAATACCTATTCGGTAAATAACCTTTTCTTTATCTAAGCTTTGATATTTTAGATTTTAGGAAATCAATAGACTCTAAAAATATCGTAGATTTGAAAATCCATAATACGAGGCAATATGAAATACAGGCCATCATGGCTTTTGTGATAAAAGAAACATAAAGGTTGCTTATTCCAGAGGTGGCAAAGTGTGTAGTGGCAACGATTATCGTTGATAAAACCAGATAGGGCGATATGTCCTTAACTATTTCTCTTAACTTTATCCCTATTTCTTTTTTCGCATATCTGTGCCAAACAAGCAACCATGCAATATTGATAAACGTATAGACATAAATCATGAAATAAATCCCTCTACTGGCAGAAAGACATACAGATATTAGTTGTATAGTGCATAAAGCTATGGTGCACCACATATATGTTGCTGATTTTCCCCTGCTTATTATCAGGTTGGAGAAAAGACCCGATATGGAATAAAAAGCGCCAGAGATACAAAGTATCTGTAGTATTCTTACACTTTCAATCCATTTGTCTGTCAGAAGAATCACAATTAGTTCTTCTGCAATAAGGGCTAATCCCATCATGGCTGGAAAACTGATGAATGCAGTAAACCGCAGCAACTTTCTGAAAATATTCTTCTGTCTTGTTATATCATTTTCTGTACGCGCAAATACGGGTTGAGAAATGCCGTTCAGTGTATTTGATATCAAGAGTATTCCCATTGAATTCCATTTGCTGGCTTGTGTGTAGTTGCCGACAACATGTGGAGTATAGAATCTGCCTAATAATACGGTTAGTACGTTGTTGTTTATTATGTAGAAGAAATTAGTTACAATAAGTTTGCTGCTGAATCCAATCATCTCCTTGATAGGGGAGAAGTCGATTTTTAGTGATGGCAACCATTTTGCATAATAGAAACTCAATAGCGTAGTGACAAAAACGTAGATAATTGTTTGAGTCGCAATACCCCAGTAAGCAAAGCCGTAATAAGCTAAAGTTATTCCTGTTATTCCTGAGATAAGAAGGCTTGATATGGAAATAATGGTATTTTCGCGCACCATCATATTCCTGAACAGATATGCTCGTGGTGCGACGCCAAGACTTGTTAAGAAGAAACCGATGAAAATGTATCTTGCAAGAGATGTCAGTTCTGGGGTGTTGAAAAAATCAGCAATTAAGGGAGAGCAAAAAAACAATATGATGTAAAAGGATATGCTTATCAGCGAGCATGTCCAAAACACAGCGTTGTAATCGTTCGCACTAACTTCTTTCTTCCTGTTGATGGCAGATATCAATCCGCCTTCCTGTAATGCGGCGGCCATCAGAGAAAAAACAGATAGCATACCCACCATGCCATAGTCTGATTGTGTAAGCAGGCGTGCGAGAAATATTCCGAATATCAGGTTGAGGACTTGTTGTATAGCATTACTCAGTCCTCCCCAAAGCAAACCTTTTGCGGTTTTCTCCTTAAGACTTTCCATTCAATGCAAAAGTAGTATGAAATAATTGTAGTTCAAAATTATTTCTAAATAAATTATGTTTATTAACATGAGTTTTAAATAAATATGGTATATTTGCATCGTTTTTTATATAATTATATTAAATGAGGAAGGTCGCTTTTGTTGATTTTTGGGGAAGTTTTCATCATGATAATTTCTTGATTACAGATTTGATAAGAGAAATATGTGATATCGAGATTGTTGATGTAAAGGATGCCGAATATGTTTTTTATTCTGTGTTTGGCGATAAGCATTGGGCTGCTCCTGATGATAGTATAAAGATATTCTATACAGGTGAAAATCTTGCACCTGATTTTAATGCATGTGATTATGCCATTGGGTTTGAATGGATGACATACGAAGATAGGTATATGCGTTTCCCATTGTATTATCGTTACCCAGATGTTAACGAATTAATGGAGAATAGGCATCTGCAGGATTTGGATGCAGTAAAGAAGAGTAAGTCTGGATTTTGTAGTGTCACTGTGAGTAATTTCAATCGTGACCCGATGTTTGTAAAACTATTTGACAAGTTGTCTGAATATAAAAAGGTTGATTCAGGTGGTGAATGGCGTAATAATATAGGAGGCAAGGTAAAGGATAAGTTGGAATTCGATAAAAGTCACAAGTTCTCTATCGTTTGCGAAAATAGTGCCCACTCAGGATATACTACGGAAAAACTGGTGCAGGCTTTGGCTGCAAATTGCATACCTATTTATTGGGGCGACCCGAACGTGTCAAAGGTGTTCAATCCCAAGACATTCATCAATGTGTCCGATTATGCCACTCTCGAAGAACTGCTTGAATATGTAAAGAAGGTTGATGCTGACGATGATTTGTTTGTTTCTTACTTGAAAGAACCTGTGCTCCTTGATCAGCAGTATTGTAAGGAGGTGCAGATAGGGCTATTGCGCAAGTTCATTCACAACATCTTTACTACTCCGCTTGACAAGGCGCAGCGTAGGAATCGTATTCTTAGTGGCAAAATGTATATAGATGACAGAAAAAAGCAGACAGGCAGTCTTTCATACAGGGTTAATAAAAAGTATCACAAATTTGTTTGGGATGTAAAGACGAGCCTAAGACGCCTTTATTGGGGTTATAAGGGGCGGGGGTAAATGTTTTTATGCCGAATTCCCGTCACGGATTTTCCGTCACGGAAATTCCGTGATGCAAAGATACTGTTTTTATGTTGAAATGGCAAAATATAAACGTCGTTTTTTAGTTTTTAATCTTCTCTTATTTATAATACCCGTTGGATGAATTAATATCCAACGTACCCTGAATATTCAAAGTCCCTGCAATAATATATCTTATCAAATCCAGTCCGTGGCGTTCGGACTGCCAGTCAGAATGCCACATACTGTCAGTCCGAACGGCGCGGACTGTTAGTCCGAAGTATGTTCGGACTGATTAATACTGTAGTTTAACGATTTCAGTTGACTGCTATTAGTCTTATTTGCGAAATGGGTTGAATTGATTAATGCTTATTTTAATTCACGTTGACTTAACTTTAATTCATCCAACAGGTTTATAATGTAATAATGTATGGGTAATTTAAATGTCATAACCACAACCTAAATCATGAAAATACTGCTGAATTTGAAAAATATATTAACATATTTGGATATTTGCGATAATATTTATATTTTTGCATTATTCATACATACAGGGTAAAACGATTAGGCCAATGAAGAAGTTATTGATTTTATTTTCAATGGTTTGCGCTCTGTCTTTACAAACAGTCTGCGGACAGTCTGTAAAGGCATGGCAAGTAGGTGCAAACGACATTGAAGGGCGCAGAATAATGGTTGCGCCGATGGATAATCCCAACAACTTTGTGGAGCTTGCAGCAGAAGGTAATACATACAAGGGAAGTGTGCCTGTTAGTGAAAATGGCTTTTACAATCTTATCTCCGTAAAAGGCTATTCGCAAACAATAATGCCGTTATATATGCCTAAAAACGTGTCGCCTGACATTCGTTTGGATTTTGAGAATAAAAGTAGTCTATTGGTAGGGGCAGACAAAGACAATATGGCTCTTGCTGCATATAGCGTTGTATATTCTAATGCCAATAAGGAACTATGGAGTTCCAATGCTGGGTCGGGCGAGGTTTGTCGCAATATAATCAAGCGACTTGTCAGCAGCGCAGACTCTTTGGTCGCCTTGTATGATTGTACAGCCGAAGTCAAGTCTTATCTGGGCATTTGGAGCTATATCAGTGCTTATGACTGTTACTCATCCCTGCCGCGTATTCTGCGTATAAAACCAGATGAGATGCCGTTTAGACGTAGCGATGTGCTGCCATTGCCTCACATGGCTTTGAATTCGCCTTTGGCTTCTCTTTTTGCCAATGCGCCAAATGTTGTGTTTGCTTCTCTGCCAAACAAGAACAATCTTGACAGCGCTTTGGTTTATCTGGAAAGCCATTATACTGATGCCGGTATAGTGAAAGCGGTAAAGGATAATATTGCGAACCGCTATGTCAGTGGCTTCAATTATGGCACTGGCGATTTTGACAAAGGGTTGGAACGCTTGCGCAATGCTACAGAGAAATATGGATTAGACCCCAAATATGCTATGGACTTCGCCAAGCGCAAGGCAACAATACCAGGACAGCCGTTCCCAAAGAATGTTGTCTTGAAGGATACTCTTGGCAACATTGTTGATTTTGCCCAGTTTCGTGGCAAATATGTTTATATAGACGTGTGGGCGTCGTGGTGTGTTCCTTGTATAAGGGAAGTGCCGCACCTGCAAAAGATGGAACGTGAACTTAAGAACAAGAATGTGGTGTTCGTGTCTGTATCTGCCGATGCAAAGGAAAATGCATGGAAAAATAAGATGAAGCAACTTGGCTTGCATGGCAATCAGTTGCACAACCCAGGCAATACGCTTTGCGAGGCGCTCAACGTTAAAGGTATTCCTTTCTTTGTGATTTACGACCCTCAAGGCAATCTATATATGCACGGTGCTCCTCGCCCCAGTCAAGGCAGGGGGGTAGTGGAACTGCTGGAAGGGTTGAAGTGATGCATGATGATTGATAAGACTGAAAAACTCAACAATAATTAAATATTTTACAAAAAAGACAGCGTATGAAAAACTTTACACTGAAAAGAAGCGTATTGGCGCTTATTGCAGCTTTGGCTATGGTATTGCCATCTGAAGCCGCAGTCGAATCGGTTGCCGACTTATTCGGAACCTACAAGTTTACTTCAACAATGACTGTTACTGAAGCAGGACAGTCGTTGAAAGACAAGTTCTCTGCAGAATGCGAGGTTGTCATTACGTCCGACACCTATGGCGTCTATGATGGTGAGATTCGTGGTCTGGCTGGTTCAACCAAGGATTATCAGAAAATCAATGGTATCGACACAAAGGCAAATACCATCAAGATTACCAATCCTAACGGCAATGGACTTTGGGATGGCGGTTTGTATATGAGCAACACTGATGGAATTTATCCTTTCGGTGGCGCATACAATGACATCCTCTATACATTTGACCCACAGACAAAGACTATCACTCTGCCTGACTTCACACTTGTAACTTGCGACCATCCAAACTCAGCAGCAACTGTTATTGCAACGTTCACAAATGCAAAGTTGACTCTTGTGCAGTCTGAAAATGTTGAAGTGGCAGACATCTCTGGCGACTGGCACTTTACTGCAGGCAACGGCACATACGATACAATGGAAGGTTCTACTTATCCAAAGGAATTTGATATGACCCTTACTGCAACAGACGACAGCAAGAAGGCATACTCAATGGTTTTCTCTTTGGCAGGTTTTGAACCTCTCACACTTCAGGCAAAGTTTGACGGTGTTACTCTTACTATTCCTTTCGACAACACATATCTTGACAATACAAACAAGATACGTTTCTGTACAACCTATGGTGCAGCACGTCAGGGCGACATCACATTCAACATGATAAATGAATCAACACTCTCGCTTACAAGTGGAATCACTTTCTGCCAAGACTCTATCAGCGTAGAGAACAAGGGCGGTTACATGCAGTGGTACATGAGTGGCAGTGCCAAGAAACAAGGCGGAGAAGAGGTTAAGACAACATGGGATGGTGTCTATAAGGTAAAGGTAGGCTCTACTTACGTTAATAACGAAGCATATCCTGTACCTACTGAGTTCGACATGGAGGTTAAGTATTTTGAGGACTGGGGCATCTATCTCATCACCAAGTTCATGGGCAACGATGTATCAGGTCTGAATAATGGTGGTATTAATTTTTACCCGTCAGAAGATGACCCTAATAAGGCAGAAATAAAGACAGGCGGTTTCTTGCAGACAATCGAGGCTGGTAAGAAATATCTCTGTCTGAAGGATATGAACCTTTCAAATGGCAATCTTGTTGTTACCCGCCAGGAAGACGGCTCTTACAAGATTAGTGACTTCAGCGTTACATATATGGAATATGATGAGAACTATACTCAAAGTCATTCACTCGCAACATTCTGCCAGACCGTTACAGCAACTAAGGAAGACGTGAAGGAAGAAGAACCATTCAACTGGGTAAACAAGTTCACTGTTAAGGCAAATGTTACAGCATACGATGGCAACACATATCCAGAGACATTCGAGATGGAAGTGCAGTATTTCGAGAATTGGGGCATGTATCTCGTTACTAAATTCTGGGGCAATGATGTTACTGGTCTAAACCAGGGTGGTATCGTATTCACTCCTTCAACAGACGATCCAAAGAAGGCAGAAATGAAGACCGACGCACTGATAGGTACTATTGAGGCAGGTTCTAAGTACTATAAGATGTTAGACCAGAACGCACAGCCATTACCGCTCACACTGACAGTCAACGAAGACGGTACTGTTTCTATTACAAGCTTCTGTGTAAGTATTTATGACTGGAACACTAAGCAGGCACAGCCGGTAGCTCTTTATACCAATGTGGTAGCTTCTGTTGGTGCAGCCGTAGAACCGGAACCAGAGCCAGAACCATTCAACTGGACAGGAACATTCGCTGTAAAGGCAGAGAAGGTTTCAATCTACAATGATGCATATACATATCCAAAGGAGTTTGACATGGAAGTCGTTTATTATGAAGCAAGCGATATGTATCTTGTTACCAATTTCTGTGGTAGAGATGTGGCAGGCGTAAATTATGGCGGTATTCTTCTTACTCCTTCTGCTGACGATCCAAACAAGGCAGAACTGAAGACCGGTGTCTATTTGCAGACTATCGAGGGAGGCAAGACATACCTGATGCTTCATGACATGAACATGGGCACTTCAAATCTTACTCTTACAGTCAAGGAAGATGGCACGATTTCTATCAGCGACTTCTGTGTAAGTCTTGCAGACTATGTGACAAACGAGACAAAGGTTGCTGCTCTCTATAGTGGAGTTACAGCAGCTGCTGGTTCAACAGGCATTGATGCAGTTCAGGGCACTTCTTCAAGCTTAAGAGTTGCTGACGGCACAATCTATGTTGAGGGAGATGCACAGAATGTGGAGGTCTATGACTTCAGCGGACGTAAGATGTTTGGCAACGTGACCAAGCAGGTAAGCGGTCTTAGCAAGGGCATGTATCTTGTTAAGGTGGCTGGAAAAGTTGTTAAGGTTGCAATAAAATAATACATAGTATTTGAGTTGGCAGAACGCACCTCGGTTCGGACTGCCAACTCATTCTTTACAAATTAAATGACAATCGGATGAAGATGAATCCAATTAAAAAGAATCTGACCTGTATAGTGGCAACAGCTATCGCAATGCTGCCTCTTCAAGCGTTGGCTGTAGGAGAGACGGCAGGCACATATAATCAGATAGCGCAAGCTGAACAGAAGACCAAAGTGTCGGGAACTGTGGTTGACGATAAAACCAGCGAGCCATTGATTGGCGTTTCTGTAACAATTGCGAACAAAGGCAAAATGCTGACAGGTGGTGTCACTGACATAGATGGCAAGTTCTCGTTGACAGCGCCAAATGGAGATTTTGAAGTACATATCTCTTATATTGGATACACCAATCAGGTGCTGGTGTCAGGCCGTGACAAACTGTCAGGAATAACAATCCGATTGCAAGAAGAGGAGAATACGCTTAGCGACGTTGTCGTTACCGGATTCTTCAACAAGAACAAACAAACATTTACCGGATCTGTAACTCAGATTAAAGGTGCCGACTTGAAAAAGGTAAGCGGTGTAAATCTAATTGGTGCCATCGCAGCACTTACTCCTGGTATGGCAATGGTAGAGAACACCCGCCAAGGTTCTAACCCTAACCAGATTCCGGAACTGGTCTTACGCGGTATGACTTCGTTTAGCAATGAAGGGCAGAGTGTAAACCAACCGACAATTATTCTTGATGGTTCGGAAATAACCATGCAAGACCTCTACGACCTTGACATCAATGAGGTAGAGAGCATAAACGTGCTGAAGGACGCTTCAGCAACAGCCCTTTATGGTTCTAAGGCAGCCAATGGCGTGATTGTAATCACACGCCGTCCGTTGGCAGAAAGTACCCTTAGGGTGCAGTACAATTTTACAGGTAACGTGCAGTTCCCAAAACTGGGCGACTACGACGTGCTGAATTCAGAAGAGAAATTACGCTACGAACAGATGGCTGGCCTATATGACGCAGGCGGCAATCTGGAAGAACAATATAAACTTGACGAACTGTACAACCAACGCTATAAGGCTGTCAGGGCAGGACAAAACAGTGACTGGCTGGCACAGCCTGCACGTACGTCGTTCAGCCACGACCATTCGCTTCGCGTCTATGGTGGTGCACAGAATCTTCGTTACGAACTGACCGGTCGATTTGCTAACACGGAGGGAGTAATGAAAGACGATTACCGCCATCGTTATAGTCTCGGCTTTAAACTCGATTATCATGTAAACAACTCTATATTGGTGTCTAACCGTACCACATACACGGAGATAAAGGCACAGAACACTCCGTATGGTTCATTTGCAGAATATGTAACGATGAATCCTTATGAAAGAATGTACAACGAAGACGGAACACCAAATACTGATTTGGCTTGGGATTTGGACAATCCTTTATATGAGGCAAGTCTGGGAAGCTACAGCCGCAACGGTACGAACACATTCGCCAACTCTACAGATATACGCTGGGACATAACCAACCAGTTCCGACTGACCGGACATTTCAATATAACGAGCCAGACGGGATGGAAGGATATCTTCCGCAGTCCGAAGTCTCGCGACTTCAAAGACATAACAGACCTTACAAAGAAAGGTTCAAGCACACAGACGGACAGCCGCTCGGTGAGTTATAATGCCAATGTCGTTGCAACGTTCAACCATATATTTAAGGATGAGTCTCTTATCAGTGCCAATGCCGGTTGGGAGATAAACCATTCGGAAGCTACCAGCAAGACACTGCAAGCGGTGGGCTTCTTCAACGACAAGAATTCGTTCATTGGCAATGCTGCCGGTTATCCTTCTGGTCAGACACCATACGGCAGTCTGGCTGAGTCGGCCGATGTGGGTGTGTTCGTTACAGGAAACTATTCATGGCGCAACCGCTATTTCACTGATGCCACATGGCGAATGACAGGTTCGTCACAGTTTGGCGAGAACAACCGCTACGGACATTTCTGGTCTGGCGGTTTAGGATGGAACATCATGAACGAACCTTACATGAAGAAAATCAAGAAGCACTTCGACATCTTCAAACTGCGCGGTAGCGTTGGTTACACAGGTAAGGTGAGCTTCAGTCCCTTCCAGGCCATAACCATGTATCAGTATAGCAACAACTACGAATATCTTTATGGCATCGGAGCAATACCTCTGACCATAGGCAATGTTGACCTGTGCTGGGAGCGCACCATGAACTACAACGTGGGATTAGACCTAAGCATGTTTGGCAACCGTCTTAATCTTGTTGTCGATGCGTACATCCGTAACACTACCGACCTGCTGCTTGACAAGTCGAAAGCACCGTCAACGGGTGTGGTAACAGCAAAGTCGAATCTCGGAGAACTGCAGAACAAGGGTCTTGAAATACAGCTCGACGGCTATATATTCAGAAACAGCGACCTGCAGTGGAAGATAGGTACAACGGGTTATCTGAACCGTAACAAGATAACGAAGATAAACAAGGCACTTGAGGAAATAAACAAGGAGAATCAGGAGAACGCATATACATCTCTTACTCCTCTGCCACAATATGCCGAGGGTGAGAGTACTACAGCGCTTAAGCTGGTTCGCTCGGCAGGCATCGACCCGGCCACAGGTAAGGAGGTGTATATAAAGCGCGACGGTTCGCTTACTTTTGAATACGATCCTGAAGACCGTGTGCTCATCGGTGATACAGAACCGAAATATTACGGAACATTCAATACCAATGTCTATTGGAAGGGATTCAGTGTCTATGCGCTTTTCAATTTCCGCATAGGTGCATGGGTTTATAATACAACCAGGGCAACACGTGTTGAAGGCACCGACCCGAAGCAGAATGCCGACCAAAGAGTGTTTGACGACAGATGGAAGCAGCCGGGCGATGTGGCATTATATAAGGACATTTCAGACACCAGTCGTCCGAAGCAGACCGACCGCTTTGCTGAGGAAGAGAATGTTCTGTCGCTGGGTACGCTGAACTTCAGTTATGAGTTCCAGCCAGATGTGTGTAAGAAACTTGGTCTGCGCAATCTTCGTGCCGGTATCAACTTTACCGACCTCTTCCGCCTGTCAAGTGTGAAGATAGAACGAGGAACAGACTATCTGTATAGTCAGGGCTTTGAGATGAATCTGAGTGCAACGTTTTAAGGAGTCTTGACTGCGAAGAATTAAGAAGTGACTCAAGTTTCTCATGCCAAGAACATATAGGAAGATTACGGAAGAAACAATCAATCATTGAAAATATGAAAAGAATTAAATATATAATTGTCGCCCTCTCGCTTGGTCTATGCTCATGCGACGACTATCTTGACATCACCCCCGATGGTCAGGTGAAAGGTGAAGAACTTATAAACAGCAAAGATGGGCTTGAAGATGCTTTATATGGAGCTTATTCTCAACTCCGCTCAACAACACTTTACGGTCAGGAACTGTCGTTCGGTTCGCTGGAAATAATGGGTGGTTACATGAGTTGCAGAGGCAATAATGCAGCAGAAGCCCTGATAAGACATGACTATGAGTATTCAACCAATGAATCCATGTTTGAAGGAATTTGGACAGAGATGTACAAGAATATTTCCAACGTGAACAATATCATTGGCAGCAATCTCTTGAGCAATCCTAAGGAATATCCCTATAATATATATAAAGGTGAAGCACTGGCTCTTCGTGCCTTTATGCATTTTGAACTGATGCGTCTGTTTGCAGAGCAGATAACCCAGAACCCAAAGGCTGACGGTATTCCTTATGCAACAGAATTTTCTTTGAACACTCCAGACTTTGAGAGTCTTGAGGAAAACTACAAGCACGTACTTGCTGACCTTCAGGAAGCAGAACGCTTGCTGGCGGGTGAGGATGAGCATCGTAATGAGTCCTACTTTATGACATCACGCCATATCCACTGCAACCTGTATGCAGTGCAGGCCTTGCTGGCTCGCGTATATCTGACAATGGGCAACAAGGACAAGGCGTTGGAATATGCAGAGAAGGTTATCGCAAAGAGTCCTTATAAACTGAATAACAAGACTGATATTATAAACGATTTGGCTGGTGTGCTGTCAGTTAAGGAAACGATATTTGGCATTTACTATGCCGATTTCTATACAAGCGTGTATAATAAGCTCCATGCTACAACCAGTTATTACTCGCTGAATCCACGTAGCGACATCGAGTCAAAGTATGAATTGTATGCCGATGGATTGGATTACAGAGTGTCTGCTTATTTCACTTCTGTAGAGGTGGGCGGTGTCAGTACATTGCGCCTTAGCAAACTGACCGACATCTACGAACTTCAGGGCATGGCATCCAGTCGTCCGGAGGAGCGCATCCTTGGCATTAACCTGATACGACTTCCTGAAATGTACTATATCGCAGCTGAGGCTCTGCTTGAAAAAGACGCCAAGCGTGCCACCGACTATTTTGATCAGGTGCTGGTTTCACGAGGTCTTGAACCGCTTGCAAACAGGGCAGAGAACAATGTGCTTACCATTGATATGATAAACCTTGAACGTTATAAGGAATTCATTGGCGAAGGACAGTTGTTCTATAATCTCAAGCGACAGAATCTGCCAATCGAGCATCTTAACGAATCGACAGGAAATGTAGATATAGTCAAGCCTACCCCGGCAGTGTTTGTTGTCCCCATACCTGACAGCGAATACGAGAACCGTTATTAATAAAAACAAGACAGATATGAAGACATTTAGATATATATTAGGAGCGATAGCTGTTGTCTGCGGGTTTGCATCATGCGATGATGAAAACTATATGAGATACGATACTGCCCATAGCGGAATATATTTCACCGGTGACACCGTGGGATATTCTTTCGGTGTAACTCCAATAGACATCAGGGAGCATACTATAAAGGTGCCTGTTGCCATAATGGGGGCACTTTCTGGTTCCGACCGCACATTTTCCTACGAACTGGTGACTGCTGACTGTGTTGGAGAAGAGGGCAAGCAGTATGTTATGGGCACGCCTGTCGTACATGCCGATAGTACGAGCGGCTATATTCCTATCACGGTTCTGCGCGATGGACTGAAAGGAAACTACCAGGATGGATACGAGCGCTATAAGCTGACTTTACGTTTGACAGCCAGCGACACATTTGTGCCAACCCTCGATTCTGCTTCACAAGTGCGTGTCGTCATGTTCGACAATGCAGTAGAACAGCCAGAGTGGTATAACGCCATGGGCGAAAAGGTGTGGTCGTTATCTACTTTAGGCAAGTGGCATCCTTATAAGTTCATCAAGATGGTAGAGTATTTCCATGCCCTGGAAAACACATTGCCCGAAACATACAAGAAGATGGTTGCTCTATACGGCGAGAATCTGGAACACATCGAATACGGTGACCCTTATCAGTATCGCACGGTGTTCAAGAAATACATCTACCTTCCTATGTACGAGCATTTCAACGACCCAGCCAACGAGCAAATGATACTTGCAGAGTATCCTGATTTCCCGTTCGATTTCCCATATCCATTTTAACGCATAAAATATTTGCACAATGAAAATAAATAAGATATTTGCTTTGGTCGCTTTCGCTTGTCTGACAACGCTGACTTCATGTTTTGAAGACGAGACGACTATTGGCAATGGTGCTATAAGCGAGATTGTTATTGACAGTACAAGCATCAGCAGGGTGTATAATATCAATAAGAACCAAACACTTGTTATCACCCCGCGGGTAAGTCAACAGAACGGCGACAAACAGCTGAACTACATCTGGGAAATAAATCTTGAACCTGTGGCATACGGTCCTGAGTTCACTTATGTAGGAAAAGAACTTGGTTCGTTCAACTGTCGCCTCATTGTAGAAAACAGTGACGGAAAATCCTTCTTTGCCTTCAAGGTGAATGTAAACAGTCCTTACGAAGAGGGTATCACTGTCATAAGCAACGATGAACAAGGAAAAGGTCATCTGGCATTTATGCTTTCACCTGCTGACGGCAGCAAGCCAACAGGATTCATGCAGGAAGAATGCTTCAGCACAAACAATCCAGACCTGTCGTTTGCAGCCTATCCTTCGGATATGACACAGAGCAACGGCAGTCTTATCATTGCATGTAAGGGTGATGCAGAGCAGGGACAGCCAGGAACAATTTATTATATGAACGAAAAGACTTTCGTTGTGGAAAACATCCTGACTGCACCGGAATATCCAGATTTCCGCCCTACACGCCTTGCCATTCCGAGCATCGGAACGTCAGGACTCGCCTATCCGATACTCTGCGAGAATGGCAACTGCTATGAGTTCAGTGTTACGGAGGGTGCGCTGGCTAAGCCTACCAAGATGAAATACAACTATGCCCAGACTGTTGTTGTGCAAGATGCAGGCACTGCAGGTAATTATAATCTGTTGTTCTGGGACAAAGAGATAAATGCCTTGGCAAATATCTATCGTGGCTATGGTCCTTATTATTGCAGCAAGACATACCATCTTTCTCGTGAAGACTGTAAAGGTTCTGCCAACTATTTCGATGGCAGAAGCATTGTGAAGATGGAACTTGTGAGGATGACCGACGAACAGCTAAAGACTCAGTCGCCATCGGCACTGGTTATTACCTACGTAGGCGGCATGTACCAGAAAACTCAGTTGGCTACAGCCTTCTGGGAATATAATTATGAGACAATGGAGAATGTGCTCATCGATAATATCGGCAACAAGAGCGGAACGCAGATGTGCGGCTTCGGTCAGGCTCCGATAAATGAAACAACGCCGTGCGTTGTCAACCAGACATATACGAGCATGCTCTTCGGCGATGGCAATAAGGTGCGCCGCTGGAATTATACCAGCAACCAGTTCATCACTCAGACCGATGTCCTGCAAACGGTGGGCTCAGACGATGCCATCATCACTGGCATGGAGATGAGTGCCGACCACAAGCGTACTTATGTGGCATTCTACGAACCGTCACAGTCGGGTCTTAACGGCAGCGTATGGGTTATTGACACAGACAAAGGTACTGTGCTCGACAAATATGATAACGTCTGCTACCGTCCGGTGAAGATTATGTATAAGAAGAAATAGGTGATACCTCTCCCCATCCCTCCCCGAAAGGGAGGGGGATGAAATGGAAAGAAAAGCATACGTCTGCACAATGAAACAATCACAATCCAACATAACAACAATAATACAGCGCAACCACTCCCTTCCCTTTAGGGGAGGGTCGAGGAGAGGTTTGCTTTTCTTCATCATCAGTTTCTTCTTCTGTGTGCAGTTGCATGCCGGCAACATCTTGCCGGTGGATAGTGCTGTGCGTCATGGAGTGCTGGACAACGGTCTCACCTATTATATATGTCCTAACAAATATCCTGAGGGACGGGCAGAATTCTATCTCCTGCAGCAGGTTGGTTCAATACTTGAAGAAGAGAACCAGCGTGGATTGGCTCATTTCCTTGAGCACATGGCATTTAACGGCACCAAGAACTTCCCAGGAAAGAGTCTTATTACATATCTCGAAAACAATGGTATAAGATTCGGCAACGACATAAATGCCTATACCGGTTTTGACGAAACGGTATATAATATCTCCAATGTGCCTATAACTAGCACTGGCATTGTCGATTCATGTCTGCTCATACTGCATGACTGGGGCGGATTCATAACCCTCGACGGCAGGGAGATTGATGCCGAGCGCAAGGTCATACATGAAGAATGGCGAAGCAAGCAGGGAGTGCGCGACCGTATCTACGAGCAAACCTTGCCAAAACTTTTCCCTGACAGCAACCGCTATGGCAGACGAATGCCCATCGGTCTGATGTCTGTTGTAGATAACTTCCCCCACAAGGTTCTTCGTGATTATTATCATAAATGGTACCGACCCGACCTTCAGGCTGTTGTCGTGGCGGGTGACATTGATGCAGATGATGTGGAGAAACGCATAAAGACAATATGGAGCGATACGCCTTTGCGCAAGAATCCAGCCAAGCGTCCGCATATCACCGTGGCAGATAATGCAACGCCGATAGTGGCAATAGGAAGCGATGCCGAACTGTCTGGAACCACGCTTCGACTCAGTTTCAAGTACGACCCGCAACCGCGCGAAGTATCATTGACCTTTGAAGGCAAGAAAGACGAGTATCTGCGCAACATGATAGTGACAATGCTTAATGCACGCATGGCTGACCTCATGGCAACAGGTAGTGTCAGACAGGGCGAGGGCATTACGTTCAGCGATGGCGACTATTCGCTTGCCCGTACCAAGAAAGCGCTTACGGCCATTGTATCTTTATCCGACAATTCATGGCAAAGTGGCATGAAGCGCATTGTATATGAACTGAAGCGCACCATGGAGCATGGATTCTCGGTTCCTGAATATCAGCGGGCAGTATCGCAACTGTCACAATGGCTTGCATCTGTCGAGAGACAGCAGGCTTCAGGTCGTGGACAGATGGAATCGAACAATATGCTGGTGCAGAAGTGCATGGCTCATTTCCTGCATGGGCGTCCGCTGCTGTCCAATGTAGGCGAGGCGAAAATCTATCGTCAGCTGTTGCAGTCGGTAGGCATAGCAGATATCAACGCACGTTTCTCCCAACTGGTTTACGGTAAGGGCGGATTGGCCATATTGCTGCAGATGCCGAAGATGGGTGACGCGACCGAAAGCGATGTGCTTAGGATATATGGCGATGCCTGGACGCAAACCACTGTTGCCCACAAAATACCCGATAGGGAACCCAAACCTGTTCTGATGCCGCAAAAGCCACAGCCGGGAACTATCACGGAAGAATATCATGACAGGCAATACGGAACTCTTGAACTGACGCTCAGCAATGGTGCAAGGGTGGTGCTGAAGCACAATGATACCGGGCGCGATGAGATACGCCTTTCTGCCATCAGCAATGGCGGAACATCTCTTATGGCTGATGCCGACTATAATAATTTCAGTGCCATCAACACTCTGCCTGCATTGGGCGGACTGGCACATCTTAGCGGTCCGCAGCTGGGCCGTGCCCTTGAGGGTAGCAGTGCAACATATCAGGTAAGCGTAACAGCCACCTCCGAGAGTTTCTCTGGTTCCTGCAAGGCTGCCGATGCCGAACATCTGTTGCAGCTGTTGTATCTGCGTTTCACCACCGTGAGGAAAGATACAGCAGCCTTCGAGCGTTGGAAGCAGAGCAAGCGCAGCAGTCTGCAGAAAAGTATCGCCAATCCTATGACGCTTTATGGCGACACCTTGCGCAATCTGATGTACGGCAAGCATCCGCGCAATCGCAGTGTAACTCTGGCACTAGCTGATAGCGTTGACTACGACCGCACCTGCCAACTCTTTCTCGAGCGTTTTGCGAATGCTGCCGACTTCACCTTCATCTTCGTTGGCAACGTCAGTGCCGATAGTCTCAAACCACTTATCTGTCAATATATAGCGTCGCTCCCTTCGGCAAAGGGCGTAAAGGAGCAACCCAATCTTGCAGCCATGCCTGAATTGGCGAAGGGCAGTCGCAAGTGCCGTATCAACGTACCCATGCAAGCACCTCGCACTTCTGTTGTATATAACATAATGGAGAAGTGCCGGTATAACGTGCGTAACAACATTGCCTGTGCGGTGCTTAATCAGGTGATGGACAGCCGTTGCACGGAACAGTTGCGCGAACGACTTGGCGGAACATATAGCATTTCGGTAACAGCCCGTATATCAAGGGAACCGAAGGAAGATGTAGCGATGATGTTCAATTTCTCAACCAATCCGGAACAGGCAGACACCTTGCTCGCAAGTGCTTTGGACCTCTTGCGAGACATTGCCTCTAATGGAATCACTACAGAGGAGTTTGCCAGAGCGCAGAACAACCTGCAGAAGCAGCATGCCGACTATCGCAAGGCCAATGCTTTCTGGCTGTCGGCAATATCAGAGCGTGTTCGCCATGACTCTTCAGACATGTTGGAATACGAGAAGGCTTTGAAGCAGGTCAAGCCTGCCGATGTGAAGAAACTTGCACGCCTGCTGTCAAAATCCACCAATACTGTCGAGGTGATAATGGATGGTATTTAGTTGTATTCTAAATTCAAACTATTAAATCCAAGTTTGCAGATTGAGGAATATAAGTATGCCATTTGTGACTGCTAACCGATGCAGTTACACTTGCTAACTGATGCAGTTACGCAAGACAAACGGCATTTAAGAATGCTAAAGCGCCGTATTGGAATGCTGAAAGGGCGTTTTAAAGATGCTAAAGCGCCCAAATAGTGTAGGATTGAAATCTTCTACATTGCACTTGACCGATAGCATATTAACAAGAAATTCCAAAAAATGGCTCAAAAACGGCCAAAAAATGTAGGATTCAAATCCTCATACATTCAATATAACGAACTATGACACAATTTGTTATGAGCAAAAATGTAGGATGTATGAGAAAATGATATTTTAAAAAATTATCTCAAGAATAATCTGGAACTGTGCCAAAACTATAAAATAATCATCGTTTTGGTGCACTTTTGGTATTTAAATCCGCCATTTGCGTTAAAAAACAGCCTCATCGGCAGAATATAGTATATTATATTTTGCCGATTGGTGCTTATTTTCATTCTTTACGGCAAATTATAACACTCATAACCACTTTCGGACTTATTCACGGAAAGCATAGTGGAAAGATCCAAAAGGTCGTAACAATTGATGAACTCTTCACATAAACCCACGCTTCCTGTTATAAACTTGCTCCTCGCAATGATTTCATTAAGGGTTTTGGGGGATTAAATGGATTTTGGTTAGACAGAAAGACAGGCTTTCTTCTAAGGATTCGAGGATTTAAGGGATTTTGTATGTAGGGCAGATGTATGACATGAACATGTATCGGCTTTCTTCGCAACTATAGGCCCTGTGTCCTGGCATAACGGCTGTCGGCCTCGAGCAACTGCTCGCGTGGCAGCTTGCCAATGGCGGTGATGTCGATGTCGCCGTAAGCGTCCATGAGGCGGTACATGGGATCGAGTGTGGTGGCCGTAACCCAAGGTAACCACAGGTTTACGCCGTCGCCGCGGTGAGTGACGAGGCGCAACGCCTCTGTTTGCAGCCCCCGCAACGGATAACCCAGTTTGCCGTCGTAGTTCATGGTCTGTTTGGTGTTGTTCTGTATGAGCTGGGCCAGAAGCAGCCAGCGCTCATTGCCGGTTAGCACATATAGCCGCATGTACTCGAATGCGTTGTATGCCAGTCCGCAGTCGGCTCCCGAGTGTCCCGTGGCAATTACGGTGATGCCCACAGTAGTCTTGTCGGGAGTCCATGGCATATCCTGGCTGCCGTTTTCGGCCGGGATGTTCCATGTGTACATATATGTGGCTGTATAGACGGCAGCTTGCTCGGCCATTTCAAGCCATTTCCCATCGGCGGTCAAATCATAAAGTGCCAAGGCTGCCTCCAACATCTTCTGCCCCGATTCGCGGTCCTTCACGTAAGGATTGTCAATCACGCTACCTATGTATTTGTAGGGCTGATGAATCTGCTTGTAGCAGAAATTTCCAGCCTTTATGGCCGCTGTGCGGTAACGCGTGTCGCGTGTCACGGCATACATCTGCACCAGGAACCGAACGATGTTCGATGTGAGATAAGTGCCTGCATCAATCACATTCGACGCATTGTCGAAAGCCTTGGCTATACTGCCGTCCGACGCCTGACGTGAAACAATCCAATCGGCGGCGTTCTTACAGTAATTCAACCACATAGGTTTGCTGCCAGCGCGGTAGCGTTCGGTCAGGCTCCATGCTTCGATGATGGCTTCTAACCCACCTTGCATGTTGCGCAGGTCATTGTAATTGCGGAAGTTGTTGGCGGGGGCAATATCGTACCAGACAAAAGGCATGCCGTTTGTGTGCCTGGCACGCCGAGTCCAGAAATCCAGGATCTGCTCTCCTTTGGCGCGAAGGGCATCGCTGTTCGTCTCTATGCCGTGTCTGTACAGGTAGTATCCGCATGGCACCTGCATTCCCACAAATCCCATGTCGAAACTGGTTTCGTTGACTTGTCCCGTTCGTGTCCATACCGAGAAGGGGAAGCCGGGCGCTTCGCCCGATCGCAACCAGTAGTGGTCGAGCACTTGAATGGCATAGTGCTTCACATCGTTGTTGCTCAGGACGAGTACCACGGGCTCTTGAAGGCTCACGGCTGTCCACCAATGCTCGCTCACGGCTGCTGGGTAGGTGCTTTCGGTAGATGCATGCAACTCCAACGTGTATTGATGTTGTACCGTTGTGTTGACGGGATGGCTCCTACGGCTCCAACGACGCTCTTCGGCCCCCACGCCGTTGCTGTAGGTATGTGCTCCCTCAGTGCCTGGGTAGCAATAGGCCAGCGCTGGTGTACCGTTGTCCATCCTGTAACCCAGCGATGCAAAGCGGAAGTTGGCATTCGAAAGATGATTAATACCCCAGTCGTTGCTGGTTGTGGTTGGACGTTTGTTGCAGTCGGCCAACGAGAGAGTCACGCCGGTCGTTTTACGTCGAAGCAAGGTCATCGGGGTGGGCAGACGTTCCTCGCGCGCCAGGATCCAGGGATCGGTCATGTCGGCTCCGATAGAGTAGGGTGCCAGGTTCTCGGCATCTTTGTATAGCAGCGAGGGCAGCAGGTATTCAAAAGCCGCTGTCTGACCTGCCTTGTACGGGGCGAGAATGAAGTAGGAGTTGAAGGCAATGTCGCCGGCACCTCTTTTATTTACGCGCACGCGACGTTCCAAGCGCAGGCTCTGTCGTGCATCAGTGCACGAGTACGCATCGGTGACTACAAACTCGCTTCCCTTCTCAGTCACAATGGTGGCTTGACAAATCAACTGCCCGTTCTTGATGCTTACTATCTCATACGGTGAACTGTAGTGCTTGCCTTCGTCTGCGTTGGTTAGTTTGTCGAACACTTCAATCTCAGCACCAGACCCGTCGGGCAGACAGTAGGCTTCATCGTCGGCAAAAACAGTCATCGCATAGCCTCCGTTGCTATTGTCTTGCAGGCTTAGCGTGATGCTGCCAATACATAGCTTGTAGCCGTTGTCGGTTGTACTGATGCCCTCAGCGCTCAGACCTGAGTCTTGTTGGGCATTGGGCAAGGCTGCGTGGGTCGCAGCAACGCACCCACACGTAGCAATCAGCAGCACTGCAACGAAGCGCACAGCACTTGCACTAAGGCGTATTTGAGTCCAGATTTTCATGCGTCGAAACAAGTATTTCTGTGCAAATATACTGTTTTTTTTGTTTGGCTCATCATTTTTACCTATCAATGTACCATTGAACGACATTATTTTTGGCGCTATCGACTATCGTAATTGACATCGTCAGCAGGATGCTGCTCCACGGCATGGTGGGGTCGGCATTATCAAACTTGCCAAAGTTGTTCTTTGTCACTTTCAGTGTCAGTGTTCCGCCCTTGCTCGACTGGAATATATATCCATAACCCTTAGGAGTGCAGGCGTATGCTTGGCACACAAATGTCTTTTATCTTCTTTTATCTCCAATCCTTTCTATCCCCCTCTAGCTCCCCCTTTTTTTATCCTGAGCTTTGTCGAAGGGGCAAGAGGGAGAATGGTTTGCTAGCAAAAACAAATTAGGCGCACCAAACAGTGCGCCTAATGTCATATTGTATCTATTCTCCCCTCTCAAGGGAGAGGGGCGGGGGTGAGGCTTTATCCCACCTGACTGCCTGGCTTAACACCACGCAATACAGATGTTACGCTGAGTGAACCGTCGAAGTCAACGGCAGAGAGTATCATGCCCTGACTCTCCATGCCCATCATCTTGCGTGGGGCGAAGTTGGCAATGAACAACACGTCCTTGCCGATAAGGTCTTCAGGATTGTTCCACTCAGCGATGCCAGAAAGGATGGTGCGGTCTTCGCCTGTGCCGTCGTCGAGCGTGAACTGCAACAGCTTCTTTGACTTCTTCACCTTTTCGCAGTTCTTCACATGACCAACACGGATGTCGAGCTTCTCGAAATCCTCGAAACTTACTATTGGCTTGATTGGCTCTGCCTTGTAAGCAGCAGCCTCGTTTGCCTTCTTTGTAGCCTCGAGCTTGTCGAGCTGCGCCTGTATAGTATCGTCTTCAATCTTTTCGAACAGCAGTTCTGGTTCTGCCAACTGATGACCTGCCTGAATGAGGTCGGTCTGTCCCAGCTGTTCCCATTCGAATGTCTCGATGTTGAGCATGCCTCTCAGTTTGGCGCTGCTGAATGGGAGGAACGGTTCGAAGGCAATGGCGAGGTTGGCAACCAACTGCAGCGAGATGTTCAGAATGGTCTCTACGCGCTTAGGGTCGGTCTTCCATACCTTCCAAGGTTCGCACTCTGTGATATAGCGGTTGCCGATGCGTGCAAGGTTCATTGCCTCCTTCTGTGCATCGCGGAACTTGAATGTGTCGAGCAACTCTTCTACCTTTGCCTTCACATCCTTGAACTCGTTGAGTGTGGCACTGTCCACCTCTGTCAGTTCGCCGCATGCCGGAACCACACCGCCCCAGTACTTCTTTGTCAGTTGCAGGGCACGGTTCACGAAGTTGCCGTAGATAGCCACCAACTCGTTATTGTTGTTGTCCTGGAAGTTCTTCCAAGTGAAGTTGTTGTCCTTTGACTCAGGAGCATTGGCGGTGAGCACATAGCGCAGCACGTCCTGCTTGCCTGGCAGGTCCTCAAGATACTCGTGCAGCCATACAGCCCAGTTGCGCGATGTGGAAATCTTGTTGTTCTCCAGATTGAGGAATTCGTTTGAAGGAACGTTGTCAGGCATGATATACTTGCCGTGAGCCTTCATCATTACAGGGAAGATGATGCAGTGGAACACGATGTTGTCCTTGCCGATGAAGTGAACGAGACGAGTATCGTCATCCTGCCACCACTTCTCCCATGAACCCCACTTCTCTGGTTCTTTGTCGCACAGTTCCTTGGTGTTTGACACATATCCGATAGGAGCGTCGAACCAAACGTAGAGCACCTTGCCCTCAGCATCAGCCACTGGCACAGGAATACCCCAGTCGAGGTCGCGTGTCATGGCACGAGGCTGCAGGTCCATGTCGAGCCATGACTTGCACTGGCCATAAACATTTGGTCGCCATTCCTTATGATTCTCAAGAATCCACTCTTTCAACCACTCCTGATATTCGTTCAGTGGCAGATACCAGTTCTTGGTGTCTTTCAGCACAGGTGTCTCTCCTGTTTCCTTTGAACGAGGGTTGATGAGCTCTGTCGGCTCGAGAGCGCGTAAACATCCCTCTTCGCACTGATTGCCGTAAGCCTGCTTGTGGCAGTAAGGACATTCGCCCACCACGTCGCGGTCGGTGAGGAATTTACCTGTCTTTTCGTCGTAGAACTGCTTTGTTGTCTGTTCCACCAGCTTGCCGTCATCGTACAGCTTGCGGAAGAAATCAGCAGCAAACTTATGGTGAATGTCTGATGTAGTGCGGCTGTAGATGTCGAAAGAGATGCCGAACTTCCCAAAACTGTCTTTTATTATCTTGTGGTAGCGGTCAACCACATCCTGTGGTGTGATGCCTTCCTTGCGTGCACGCTGAGTTACAGGCACTCCGTGCTCGTCGCTTCCGCCAATGAATACCACCTCCTGCTTTTTCAGTCGGAGATAGCGTGCATAGATGTCAGCCGGTACATAAACGCCTGCCAGATGGCCAATGTGCACTCCGCCGTTGGCGTAAGGCAATGCCGCCGTGATAGTGGTTCTTTTAAATTGTTTCTGTTCCATATATATTGTTTTTTTGTTTCTGATGTGCAAAGGTACTTATTAAAATTAAGAATTAAGAATTAAGAATGAAGAATTTGCTACTGCGTTGCGAATGAAGATGGAATGAAGACGGGCTGATGAGCGAAGGCGAAGAATTTGCTACTGCGGTGAATATTATAGTTTTCTTAAGCGGTCGATTTCTTTATAAAAGTCGGTCATGAAATTGACTATTGCAGAATCGTCATCAAAAATCGAGGGGATAGGCGTAATGACAATACTGCCTTTGCTTGTGTTTATTCTTGTGTCTTTAGCATATGCTATACGCTCATAAAAAAGACCACTATCCCATCTTCTTCTCTCATAAGTTACCTCAAATTTGTCTATTTCATCAATGGGGATAATAAATGACTTTGATTTACTGCTAACATGCAGTCCTTTTTTGTCTAAATGGCAAAATACTTGTTCTCCACAATTTTTTAAATCTATATACAAAAGTAGAAGTATTATGCCTGCAATAAAGACGCTCCAATAAAAATGTGTGATAATAGTTATCGCAATAGCTCCAAAGGCTATTGCAATCATGATAACAATTGTGAAATACTTCTCTCTCGTGTCTTTCTCAGTAACAATCCTACCCTCAAATTCAAATTTCTTCATGACTTATCTTTTCTTTAACGATTTATAATCAACTTCTTCTTTCCAATCCCACTCTCTCGGAGGGGGTAGGGGAGGTCCCTAGGGAAGGTCAATCTCTTCAAACCTCTCAATACGCCTTAGTTTTTCATGCTCAAACTCCTCTGCCTGTTCTAACTCCCAAACCACATGGAAGGGGATGTGAATGGCGTGATAACCGGCTGATAGGGCAGGGGCGATGTCGCTTTTGAACGAGTTGCCAACTGACAACATCCGTTCTGCATCTATACCTAATTTGTCGCTCAGTTGGCGGAAGGTGCTCTCGTCCTTGTTGGATACAATCTCTATGTGACTGAAATAATGCTCCAAACCCGAACGCTTTATTTTGTTTTCCTGCTCCTGCAGTTCTCCTTTGGTCAGTAACACCAGTTTGTAGTCGTGCAACCTCTCCAACGTCTCTTTCACTCCTGGCAGTGGCGTGCATGGCATCAAGAGCAGTTGCTTGCCTCTTTGTATCAGTTCCTCGAGCGATGCCTGTGATATCTTGCCCTTGCTCATTCGCAGTGCATTCTCTATCACTGATATGGTGAATGCCTTACTGCCATAACCCAGCAGTGGCATGTTGCCCCGCTCGGTGTTGAACAGAGCCGTGGCCGCCTCTTCTGCATCACACCACTCAGTGAGCAGTTCGCAGTATCTCAATTCCACTGCCTCGAAGTGCGACTGGCAGTCCCACAGTGTGTCGTCGGCATCGAAAACTATTGCCTCTATGTTTTTTAATTTATTCATATCTTTTTAGGAGTGTAGGAGTGAAAGGAGTGTAGACGTATGTTTTTTATGAAGTTAAAGGGAGTTAAAGGAAGTTATCGCTTCGCTAAGAAGTTAGAGGACGTATGTTTGACATGCAAATGTCCTCTATCTTCTTCTATCTCCCTCTATCTTCTTCTATCTCCCTAAATTTATTCCCCCGCAAGATGGTTTAAGTATATCTCCAGATTAGTATATCCGCCGGCGCCCACCATTGCTCCGTCAGCAGGGTCTTTAGGATTCAGACCGTGACGTTTCTCCCATTTGTCGGGCATGCCGTCGTGGTCAGTATCGCGAGGTGCCTTCTTGCTTTTCAGCAGTGGCCATCCGCCCACATCGTTCTGTGAGTCGATGATGCCGCACGGTTTGTCTTTGGCGCTAACCTTGTATTTCTGTCTGTATCTCGTTCCCTCGTAAGTGGCATATCCGCCCTCAACCTCCTTCATTATTCTCGTGTCAATGGCATCGCGCTTAGGCAAAGATGCACCGGCATGCTTTAGCACATGGCGATAAGCCTCCTCTGCCGTATGCTCCCTGATAGGCATGGCAGGCCATGGCTCCATGAGTCTGATGTTGCCGAGCTTTGTCATATCGGTAATCTGTACGCCTCCGTTCCAGTTGTCGGCAGTCACTTCCGGATAACCCTCAACATAGTTCTTGTCAATAAACCATTTGCCGAGTTTTACAATCTTATACGACGGATTGGCTATTCTGTATTGCACCTTGCCTGGTTCTGTGGCAGGTCCTGCCTTATAGTAGTTTGCCACCATGTTTATTTCTGTATGACCGTTGCCGTTCTTGTCGGTGTTTTCCCCTCCATAGCAACTGTTGAATCCCCAGTTGTAAATCACGTTGTTGCGGTAGTCGTTGCTTCCCGAAGCACCGGTGAAACGTGGGTTGCGGCTGGAGTGGTGGGCTATAAGGTTGTGGTGGTATGTCGAGAGGTCGGACCCCCAGATGCCTCCGAATCCGTGCATGCCTTTGGAGTGGTTGGAACCCGACAGGCTCTCCGTAATCATGCACCATTGTATGGTTACGTTCTTGCAGTGATAGATAGACAGTGCTTCGTCGATGCTCCAGCTTACGGACACATGGTCGAGGATGATGTTCTTCAGATGGCGACTGGCACTCAGTCCGTCGCTCTCCCTGCCGCTCTCGTCGCCCACACGCACACGGATATGTCTTATTATCACCTCGCTGGCGCCTATCGACAACGGATAACGCTTTATGCAGATGCCATCGCCGGGTGCTGTCTGTCCTGCAATGGTGATGTAAGGATGCTTTATTCGCAGCGGACTCTTCAGGTCTATCGTTCCCGATATGCGGAACACTACGGTTCTCGGCCCTTCTGCTTCAATGGCAGCACGCAGACTCCCTTCGCCAGAGTCGTTGAGGTTAGTCACTTCATACACCTTGCCGCATCTGCCGCCAACAGTATGTTTGCCATATCCCTCCGCCGAAGGAAAGGCCAGTTGCCCCTCTGCTGCAGCCACCGCTGCCATCATCAATAGGCAAATGAACGAACACAATCTTTTTCTCATTGTTTTGTATTTATTTAGTTATAAGTGGCTATTAGTTCTGCAAAGATAAATATTTAAGTTAAGAGTAGAGTGTTATTAGTAAATAATTTTTTATGAATTTAAATAAATGGGTGTATAGAGTAAGACAACCAAAATGGTTGCATTACTTGTATTTCATACCGATTATCTAACCGTTTGTTAAAAAACAATAAAATAAAACTTATTCGTTGATTATTGTCGTGAAAAGTGGGTATAATGTTATAATTTTGCAATTCAAAACTCGAAATTAATAACAATTTGAAAAATAACTATAAAACAATGTCACAAGTAAAATTCTACCAACCGGAACAACAGGTTCCATTGGAAATGCACAAGGTGCGCATGGTACAGAAACTGTCACTCCTTCCTGTTGAGGAGCGACTGAAGAAGATACAGGAAGCAGGCAACAATACTTTCTTGTTGCAGAACAGACATATATATCTTGATATGCTTACCGACTCAGGCGTGAACGCAATGACTGACTTGCAGATGGCGGCTTCAATGCGTGCAGATGACTCTTACGCCGGTTCTGAGACCTTCAACCGTGTGAAGGAAGCAGTGAAAGAGGTGTTTGGTACAGACAATATTCTTCCTGCTCACCAAGGACGTGCCTGCGAGAACATCCTTGCTTCGGCATTCGTAAAACCGGGACAGGTGGCACTGATGAACTTCCACTTTACTACGACAAAGGCGCACATCACACGCATGGGCGGAACAGTGGAGGAACTGGTGCACGAGAAGGGACTCAAACCACAGTCAAACGACCCGTTCAAGGGCGACTTCGACCTGCGCAAGCTGCGTGCAACAATCAAGGAGAAGGGTGCTGAAAACGTTGCTTTCGTGCGTGTTGAGGCTGGAACAAACCTCATCGGCGGACAGCCTGTTTCTCTTGAGAACATGCTTGCTGTAACAGACATCTGCCACGATAATGGCATTATCAGTGTGCTCGACGCATCATTGCTGCAAGACAACGTTTATTTCATGAAGACCCGTGAGGCTCGTTGCAAGTATATGGACGTTAAGGCTATCTACCATCTGCTTGCCGACCACTTCGATATTATCTATTTCTCTGCCCGCAAGCTTGGTTTTGCTAAGGGTGGTCTTATCACTAGCAAGGACCCAAAATATACAAAGATGATGATGGAGTATATTCCTCTCTACGAGGGATTCCTCACATACGGAGGTATTGACGTGCGCACCATGGAGGCTATGGCACAGGGACTTTACGAGAGTCTTGACATGGAATACATTAATCAGGGTCCAGAGTTCATCAACTATCTGGCTAAGGAACTTGATGACTATGGTGTGCCTGTGATTCTGCCTGCCGGAGGTTTGGGATGCCATCTTAATGCCGGTGCATTCATTCCTGATATGCCACACGACCAGTATCCTGCTGCTGCCGTTGCCGCTGCCCTCTATATTGCCGGCGGTATTCGTGGTATGGAGCGTGGAACACTGTCAGAGCAGCGCAATCCTGACGGCACAGAACCGTTTGCAGAACTTGAGTTGATGCGCTTGGCAGTGCCTCGTCGTGTATATACTCTGTCACAGTTGAAGTATGTTGCCGACCGTGTGAAATGGCTTTGGGACAACAGAGAACTGATCGGCGGTTTGGAATGGGTGGAAGAGCCTTCTGTGCTCCGCTTCTTCTTCGGCCGACTGAAGGAAATCGGTTACTGGCAAGAACAACTTGCAGAGAAGTTCCGCAAGGATTTCGGTGATTCGCTATAAACATAAAAAAGTGCTGCAAACGCAGCACTTTTTTAATGCTTAATTTTTAATGCTTAATGCTTAATGCTTAATTTTTTGGGCAGATACGCTGAACTGTCCCTACAGCAACTTGTTAACTTATCAACTCATTAACTTATCAACTCATTAACTTATTAACTCATTAACTCACCTCAAACATTATAAATCAGCCAGCCCACATACACAACATACAGCACTGCAAGCACAGCGCCTTCCCAGCGCGACAGAGTGTATTTTGTGAACGACATGAGCCATAGCAGGAGCATGCTGCCAAGCATCACGGCAAAGTCGATATTAGTAAGACCAACAATCTGCATAGGTGTGATAACACCCGTCAGACCGATTATGAACAGGATGTTGAACACGTTGCTTCCTATTACGTTGCCAATGGCAATGGCACTCTGTCCCTTGCGTGCGGCAACAATGCTTGTGGCAAGTTCAGGGAGTGAAGTGCCGGCAGCCACGATGGTAAGACCGATAACGGCTTCAGATACACCCAGCAGGCGTGCTATCTCTGTGGCGTTGTCAACGAAAATGTTGCTGCCGACAATCAGTGCTGCCAGTCCGGCAATGACATAGAAAAAATCCTTTATCAGTCCTGACGACTTGGGTTGCTTTGCTGTCTCCTCGGCTGAGTTCGTGTCACCTGATTTTGCCGCCATGACAGTGTAAACCATAAACACGGCAAACATAACGAGCAGCACCAAAGCCTCTGTTCGGGTGATGCGGTTGTTCAGACATAATTGAAAGAGTATCAATGATGCGAAGACGGCAAACGGAATGTCTTTCTTCACCGTTGACTTCAGAATAGACATAGGAGCCACCATTGCTGCTACACCTACAATGAGCATGGCATTGAAGATGTTGCTGCCAACAACGTTGCCCACGGCAAGGTCGGCAGTGCCTTTCAGAGCACCGGCAAAGCTCACGCAGAATTCAGGCATTGATGTTCCCATCGCCACGATGGTCAGGCCGATTACTATCTCTGGCACATTCATTCGTTGTGCTATAGCCACGGCACCGTCTGTGAGGCGGTCGGCGCCCCACAGCACAAGTGCCATGCCAATGATAATCAATATTATGCTTATTGTCATATCCTAAAAAATGAATGTTGCTTGAATCCAGTAGATGGCTATGCCGGCAATATATCCGGTAAATGCGGCAGGGGTGATTTTCTTCATGTACCATCCGAAAGAAATCTTTTCCAATCCCATAACGACAACACCTGCAGCCTTGTTCACTTTTGTTACAGCCTCCATTGCAATGCAGGCGTAGCCTATCACGAATGCAATGACGATGGCAATAGTAAGTGTGCTCATTTCCTTTTTGCTTTAATGTTACAATAGTCCCAAAACCAATTGTACGTCCTTGCCTTCCATATAGATGATATCTGTCTCTGGCTGGAACTTGAAGTCCTGGAAACGGAACATCTGCATTGCTGCCCACTGGCCGTCGGTGGTCTGACATACTTCCAGGTGGAAGTGGCCGATAGGCGTTGTGGCAATCTTGCCGGCATTTGCTACTGCTGCCTCAAGTTTGCCTGCCGGTGTCTTAATCACCTTGAGCATCTTCTCGCCCATGTCGGGTGCAAAGTCATAGTCTTTTGGTTCTATGCTGCAACCGGTTGGTTTGTATGTCAACTTGGTCTTCAGACCGAAAAACGCTTTTTCTACAGATATGTTTTCGTTAGCGAAGATAGCCTGCGCCATCTCCATTTTCTTAATGTTTGCCATAAAATTTTTTCTTATTGTTATTAACCTATTTATATATATATGTCTAAGAACGCCCAATGAAAAAACATCCAGCGCTCATCTCGGATTGTTATGCCTTTTGCTATAAAAAGATAAGGCATAAGTTTATATAAAAAGGTTTGGCTAACGAATGATATGTCTCAATGCGATGAAATAATCGCCAGAGACCGACACAAGGAGCGGTGCTTTGTGATGCCCGTTCTTTCTGCCGTAGAATGGGTTTAAATGGTTGCTATAATGTGAAAATGCTGTTCTTGCTGCCTGCTTTGCTATTCTTGCAAAGTTGCTGGGTATTAGTCGTTGCGGTCTTGAATTGCAGACGCGATGCGCATTGCTTCCGGCATCGCTGAAAACCGCTTCTGCCAAAGGCGGTTCCGGGTCAGATAAGTCAACAAGTCTGTCGCTGTTGCTCTTCTTCTCTACGTCTGTCGTTATGCCATCTGCTATCAGTGCCATTCCGTCGCATGAAGCCATGCAACTATTGCCGCCCATAATCATGAGCAGAGACAGAATGATGATATGTAACAGATGTCTCATATAAACTATTCTATCTATCTTATTCTGCAATTAACCGCCATTCTGGCATATAAACCGTTGGGATGTCCGAAGTCCAAACGCTCGTGATGTCCGTTGCGGTGAAACATCCTTGCCCGCATGGTGTATTCCCAACCGGCCTGTGCTGTAAGCGAGCACTCTTTGCTTAGTTTTAAGTCGTAGTTCACTCCTGTTCTTACAACAGAGCGGTTGAAGAGTGTCACCTCAGGCAACCCTCCGACTGAAGGTTTCAGCCAGAAACGTTCGTTTTCAAAAGCAAATCCCGCCATCAATGTCTGCTTGTCGTCATGAACATACTGAAGACTGAAGAACGGGTGGTTGAGATTCAGTATCCATTGTGGCGAATAGACTTTCCTGTATATTGCCATTGGGAAGATGGGGAAGTCAGACGTGCTGTTTATCAGTCCTATCAGTCCCACTCCAAGCATCTCTTCGCGCGTTGCCTTGAGCATCAGCATGGCCACGCCGATGCCCGATATTCGTTCCATGCCCCATTTACCGCCCTCTATCGACATATTACCCATTATCACCAATGGCCTGTTCCATAGCATGGTGTTGTATAAGGCGTTGCCGCCTAAACGTAGAGTGTGGTATTTTCCGCCCATGTCGATAGCAGAGGCATTGTCGAAATCAAAGTCAAAGTCGTAGAATCGGTAGCCGGCCGAAAGTCCCATGGATAGGTGTCTGTCAATGACAAATGTTCTTGAGGCGTTTATCTCAGCCTTCATTTTCCTGTGCATTGAACCCTTGGTCATGTCGATGTCATTGGCAGTGATGTCAATGTCTTGATTAGATGCCGCTTCGACAGCGGCATCTATTTTCCATCCTGCCGGTATTCCCAGTTGGGCAAATGCCGGAAATGCAACGATGATAAGTATATAAAGTGCAATAAACCTCAGTACTTTCATAGCAAGTGCAAAGGTACGCAATAAAAAGAAGAAAGAAGAATTTTATCTTCCTAAATCCTATTCGCCAAGATAATAAGATGGTACAGGTGCCTGTGGGTAACCCATGGAGCGGTGTACCACATAACTGCGGTAAATGCCGTCCTGCATCAGGGTCACACGGCGGTCGCGTGCCGGAATGGCAGTAGTGTATATGCGCAGTTCGCCTGGCAGAGACATCACCAACTCTTCGCGCCAGTCACCGTAAAGGTCGGCTATCAGTTGCAGGCTTCCCTCAATGCCATCTGTGACGTTGCTTTTGTCTGCCCATTTTACGATGCTCTGCCCCATGTGTCTGCCGGTACGGTGCGGTTTGGCCATGTCCTCCCATGAATAGTTGAAGTGCAATGTCTCGCGCAGCAGGTCGGCATCCCACCATACCCAGTTGCCGCATGGTGGTATGTTGTCGTTGCGGCGTATGTATTTCCCGTCAGACGTCAGCAGATATTTGTCTGTGCTTCCGCCCTTCTTGTCCTCAGTGGCAAAACATTCCAATCCGGGATGTGCAGGGTCGAAGTCTGCCACCATACCGTTGCCCACATGCTTTGTCTCATGTCCGATGTTCCAAACCTGTTCGCCAGTCTTGGCGTCAACCATACATACTCCGCGCCCGTTGGTATGGAATGGTTCAAGACACAGGAACACCTCCATGCCCGGACGGCGTGGGTCTATGTCGGTGAGATAAGCCTTGTCGGGATGTCCCAGACCTGACGACCATAGTGCGGTGCCGTTGTCGTCTATCATGCAAGAACCTAAAAGAATCTCGTCGCGTCCGTCGCCGTCCACATCACCGCTCACGAGGCTGTGTGCGCCCATGCTTCTTATTATCGGGTTCTCCTCATCGCCGTCCCATCGCCATGCCCTTACAAGCTTGTCGCCGCGCAGTTCCCAAGCGTCCACCACCATCAGCTTGTATGTGCCACGGCAAGCGAGTATATAAGGTGTCTTGCCATCAAGATAAGCCATACCTATCTGGTTGCGGTTCTGTCTGACGAGATTGCCATAGCGGTCGTTGCGCTCTGGCCAATCCACGCGGGCTATCTCTTTGCCAGTCATGCCGTCCCAAACGCTCAGATACTCCTCGCCACTGTCAACGCGTCCCTTGCTGTTGCGCTTTGTTGTTGCCGGAGCAGTTTTCAGAGCCACCTCAGCCTTGCCGTCGCCGTTGAAGTCGTAGGCAATGAAAGGCGAGTACCACACACCCGGCTCTATGCCCTGTCCCAAATCCTTTGACCAAAGGAAGGTGCCGTCGTTCAAGTATGCCTCTATCTTGTATGTCCGTCCGTCGAGCGTGCCTGGCATTCCCGGGTCAACATTGCTGTCAGGTGTGCGCACCACGAAGTCGTAAGTGCCATCACCGTTGAGGTCGGCCACTGCCACCTTGCCCACCCGCATCTTCGGGTCGCGCAGCTTTACCGTGCGGTAGTTGGTAAGCATCGACTTATCTACAGACAGTTTTTCAGATGTAGAAGTTGTCTTGCCCTTGGCATTGAGCACAGTCACCCAATAATGTGCCTCGCCACTCACTGGCGATAGGTCGGTGAAGTCGCAAACGTTCTTGATTGCCTTTTTGGTCAGTCGTCGCTGCTTGCCGTTGGTAGAGCGATAGACATGGAATGAAGTCTCGGCAGGGTCAGAGGCAAGCAGTCGCCAACTGAGATGTATCCCCTTGCCGTCGGCAGACGGGGCAGCCACGAGTCCTCTGTCGAGCGGTTCGCCAATGCGCTCTGTCGCATAGCCCTGTACCTGTGGCTTGTATTCATGACCGGGCGTCAGGTTCTCAAAATAATAGTTTCGCTCGCGCAAATCCTGAGCATATAATGTGCTTGATGCCGCTGTGAGCATCATGAAAGCAGCAAGGAGGTATCTTTTGTTCATAGGTAATTAGTTTTTAAATCGAATCAGTTGTAAATCATGCAGTTGCAAAGATACCGTAAAAATTATTATTATGCAAGAATAAATTAATTTTATTTGTTTTTATCTCTTATATTGATTTTTATCGTTACATTTGCAAAAGATAAAAAGAACAGACATGAGACGACTATTCATTTTGACGCTATTGGCGTTTTCGGTATTGGCATACGCACAACAAACAAAGGTGAAGGCGTGCCGTGTCCTCTTCATCGGCGACTCCGTTACCGACGGCGGATGGGGCAGAAGCGGCGGCAGCATGAAACCGTCAGGCGAGCGCGACCACACCGACCTGAACCATATCTACGGCCATAGTTTCATGATGCTTTGTGCCACGCACTATGAAAGCAGTCAGCCCGATGCCGGTTGGCAGTTTTACAACCGCGGCATCAGCGGAAACACGCTTTATCAGATTGCCGACCGCTGGCAAAGCGATGCACTGAACCTGAAGCCAGATGTCGTTTCCATACTCGTGGGCATCAATGATGTTTACGACTTCATGAGGGCAAAGAAAGAAAATCCCGACTCTACATTCGATTTCGCATCGTGGGAAAAGCAATATCGCTC
Organism: Prevotella sp.; assembly: GCA_045602085.1. GTDB lineage: Bacteria > Bacteroidota > Bacteroidia > Bacteroidales > Bacteroidaceae > Prevotella. Next base: position 98,045 of record JAZSAV010000038.1, read on the forward strand.
GCTGCTCGATAGTTTGCGTTGCGGCAACAGCAATATAAAGATTATGATTGGCGCTCCATTCATTTCAAAAGACGGAAAGAATGGCAAACTATCCAACTATGCCGAGTATGACAGTATGGTAAGTCAACTGGCAGCAATCACAAAAAGCATAGCTCACGACTACAACGCTGCATTCCTGCCATTCAACAGTATGTTTGCCCAGCTCACCGCCCAACAGCCACGCCCTGGCTACTGGATATGGGACGGCATCCATCCCACCCCTGCCGGTCACCGTCGCATGGCCGACCTGTGGATAAGGATGTTTGATAATGTTAGGCATTAATGGTAGAAAGGAATTATTATTTTTCTTACTCTCACTTTGCCATCATCTCCAATGGATTTTACGATATTGAATCCCTTATGAGGAAAATCTGAGGATTTGCCTGAAACAGAGAAATATGTGGTTTTGTTCATGTCTACATGAAAAGCATCTTCAATACCATTGGTCTTTAATGTATAAATCTTTATATTTTTTATAGCTCCCGTATAATACCTTACACCACAGAAACCTATCTGCCCGTCATCCGTCATTGTGCAATAATATTTAGTGCCGTCATTGCTTTGTTCAAACACGAAGTTGCCGTCGGGATTGCCCTCACCATCTGTAAGTGTGAGCGTGCCAACGACTTGATTAGTTGACTCAATCGTTACAATATCTCCCTTTTTCAGTCCTAAAATAGCTGCAGAGCGAGTTGCATTCTCAGTTACAAGACCGCCAGCATTTCTATTTATCCACCATCCTTTGGTGTTGCTTCCGCTATATACCCCTTGGAAAGCCAATACATCATGCATTGTTTCAGGCGTTACTGTATTATATAACTTCTGCTGTTTCCTGTTTCCGCTTTCCCATGCCGTTCCTTTCTGCTCGTTAGGATATGCGGTTGTAATATAAGCATCTTGCACATTCTCAAAATCCAGTTCTGTCTGCAATACATGATTTGTCAAATCAGGCTCTGCCTCATCCTGTATGTCTCCAGAATAGGAATAGTCAGCATCCGGCAGATAGTAGCCAAGCATCGGCATCTGGTTATAACAGACATTCTGCCTGACAATAGCCAAGCGATAGTAATGATCCTGCATAAGCGTTGGCACACGATATTTGCTTGGAATATTTGTGGTAAATATATTGACACTTGCAGAATCGTTTTGATTCCAGCAAACCAACTCTTCTCGCCAGTCACCGAATAAATCGGCCTGTAGCGATGCGCCGCCAACACTTGCATAACCAGAGTTGCCAAGGTCATAAAAATTCTTTTTGTTAAGATACAGTCGAGTCACACCATCACCATTCCATTTGTTCAGTCCTCCTCTATAAAACAGTTCATCTTGCAAGTCGCCATCCCAGAATATCCGAAAACCATGATAGTTAGGACTATTTTCTGAAATAATCTCCAACTTTGAATTCAACACGGTCATGTTGTCGGAAGCCCAAAACTCAAAACCGCGATGCTGGGAATCTATGTCAGCAGCTATGCATGCTCCGGTGTCTCCTACTGATGTACGATAATATAGTTTCTCGCCAGTGCGGGCATCGTGAATCTCACAGCCGGCAGGCAATGTTTCAATGCAACGGAACACTTCCAATCCAGGGCGGTCAGGCATGAGGTCGCCCACATGAAGACGATCGCCATGCCCCAACCCTGTTGAGTACATCAACCATCCGTCATGGTCAATGGCGGCAGCACCATATATAATTTCATCGCAACCGTCATCATCTACGTCTGCCACAGCAATTTGATGGTTGCCCTGCCCATAAGCAGTATAGCTATCGCCAATCCCGAAAGTGTTAGAATTATACATTCGCGTTTCTACACAGCCATTGGCATCCGTCCGTTCTACCTTGTTTTTTGATCTGGATGCATGAAACCATTTAGTTATGAGTTTCTCGCCATTGAAATCAACTGCCCATAAAAATGAATAGGTATAATATCCACGGCACATAACGGCCGACGGTTTGTTGTCTGTTCCATCCAAGTAAGCCACAGCTGCAAGATAGCGTTCGCCCCGGTTGCCATACGTAGCATCGTCAACGGATGTCCTATCATCCCAGTCAAACGTTCCTATCGCATCACCGCCATATCTGGCATTGCGGTTGGGATTATAGAAAATAGTATTTAAGGCCTTGCCTGTCAAACCATCAAACACGGTAAGATATTCTTGACCGCCCAATACCTTTCCTGTTTCGTTTCTCCAATCCTTATTGTTGTCTGCACTTCGAATTTCATCTTCAGCGGAAGCCTGATTTACATAACTGCCTTGTCCATCGATACTCCCTGGCGCAGTCTTGCAAATCATCTCAGCGCGTCCATTGCCGTCAAAATCGTAAACGAGAAACTGGGTATAATGTTCTCCTGCTCGGATATTCACCCCCAAATCCACTCGCCACAGCATTGTTCCGTCCATGCGATAGCAATCTATAAACACATTGCCAGTCTTTCCATATAACTGTGAATTATCTTGAGAATTTGTTGGGTTCCACTCTACAAACAATTCATAAACCCCATCATCGTCAACATCACCAATAGAACATTCGTAAGGGTGATAGCTATATGGAGTATCTATATATTCTGTCCATCCTGTTATGTTGCCTTCCTCGTCGTATGTCCGTTCTCTGAATGGATATACCCCTCCTGCGGGTCGTTTAAGTTTGATGTTTTTATAATAGTCAGGCCAGGGGGTTGCTATGTCTGTTGTATCAATAGCATTTCCATATGATTTAGTCACCACTTGATACATACTCCCGCTTGTACCTTGTGCATCTGCAAAATTGGTCCTGTTAGCAATATCTCTTGCTATAATATTGCCATCGCGAAGTACATCAAAAGTTGTATTAAGCGGGTCGCTGACAAGAAACCGCCAACTCACAAATTGTCCTCCGTTCTCCATTGGCAATGCCACGACACCACGCGTCAATTTTTCTTTTTGCAAAACATGTTCGGGTTGGGCTTGAACAAAAGCAAAACAAAATGCCAAATTAATAATCAGGATAAATATTTTTGTCCTTTCATGCGCAGCTCTTATCTTTCTGGGTTCTGTGTTCATAATGTACATTGTTGCTTCAGTGGTTCTACCTTGTTTTCTGATTTGCCATTGCAGCGATGCAAACCTCTGCAAAAGTACATAAAAAAAATAACATATTTAAATTGAGTATCAGATAAATCTCTTCCGATTAGTCTTCCTCTGCTTTTTGTATCAATTGTAGTTGTCGTGTAAAGATTATGAAAATATGTACAAATGGCATTCTGGTTATATGCGAAAACAGAATGCTGGCATACGAAAAATGTTATGGGAAGACCTCTCTTTTCTTGCAAAAAGGTGCGTTTTCATCTCAAAAACGGTTCTCCTGTTGCCAGAAGCACGTTATTTTCTCCAGATTGAATGTTGCAGAGAGTGAAATTTTTTTGAAAATTTTTGACACGCTAAATGTGTACTATATTTCAGTTTGATATTTTCTGCAGGTTGGATATGCTTTAATATTAGTTGTTGAAAATAGCCAAGATGGTTCTGCTTTTATAAAATTATTTCAAATATGCAACTTTTTTTATTTGAATTAACATGGTTTAACGATATAAAAAGACTGTTTTTGGAATATATTAATATCTTTATAGCATAATCTGATAGATTAATTCACTTTTTTATTAACAAAAAAATTTATTAACTATGAAGAAGTTTTTGATGATGGTTGCTTTCGTAGCAGCAGCGTTTACTGCAAATGCGCAGAATGAAGTAGGTCAGATTACTCTTACACCAAAGGTCGGTGTAAACATGTCAAACCTCAGTGGTGATGTTGACGAGACAAAAATGAAGTTCGGAATCGTTGCAGGTGCTGAAGCTGAGTATGGCTTGATGGATAAATTAGGTGTTTCTGCAGGTCTTCTTTACTCAATGCAAGGATGTGATTTTGATGTTGACGGCGCAGAGAAGATGAAGATGGATTATCTGAGCATTCCAATTCTTGCTAATTATTATGTTACAAAGGGTTTGGCTATTAAGGCAGGTATTCAACCTTCTATTCTGTTGAGTGCAGAAGTTGGTGATGTAGATTTCAAGGACGAGTGCAAGACTCTTGAATTTGCAATTCCTATTGGCGCTTCTTATCAGATTTCAGATTTCGTTATTGATGCTCGCTACAACCTCGGTATCACTAAGGCAAACGATGGTGATGGAAGTATGAAGAATAATGTTATCCAGATAACAGTGGGCTATAAGTTCGCTCTCTAATTTGTGAATCGTATTTAATGTTAAATATCTATGGGATGATGATGTCATCCCATATTTTTTCTAATAATTTGATTTTATGAAAAGATATTCTCGTTTGTTTGCAATGATTGCTATTGCAGTTGTTTGCATTGGATTTGTATCATGTGGCAGTGACGATGACGGTGATGAAGCTGTGCTGGAGACTCCCGAATTTAGCGGCGTTAGTGCCAAGTATATAGTAACTGATACTAGAAGCGACTATAAGTCAATTGAATTTACCGAAAGTGGCAATTATGTCATAGTGCTGAATGCTTATGCAACACGTGCGGCAGGCATCAAGGAAGGTGGATTCAGCGGACTTACAATATGTCCTTGGCAGAAACTTGGCACCAGAGCCGGTTATGCAAACATTATCATGGGTAAATATACGGTGCGCAATGGAAACACATTTGTGTTGGATGGTTTCGGTACTATTGTCGTTGACAATGAAGATGGAAGCACAAAATCGCTTGTCATAACAGAGAAAGGCGGTTCGACATATACTCTTAATGCAAAGGTTAAAACCCAATATCCTGATGAACAGATGACTCTAAATCTGTGTAGAACATGGACAATGGAGTCAATCAGACTTAAAACTCAGGCGGAAGGATTCAAGTTTGATAAGACAGAAAAGGGTGGTAACCTTCCGGATTTGATGATTGACCTCTATCGCTCATTGTTGAATTGGGCTGCTAAATATGATGATGAGATTACAAAGGAGCAGATTGATGAAGCGATGAAGGAGATTGAGGCAAACGTAAATGCTACAGTTCAGTCGGTAGAGGGATTCATTTTCTCTCAATCAGGAACCTATATGGTGACCTACGGCGATGGTAGTCTTGCTATATCTACTTGGACTTGGCAGAACATCGGCAAGGGCATTTTGCATTATTCATGGGATTATGCCGATGAGGATGAGGGTCTTGCTGGAGAATGCAAGGTTGAATTTGATGGTAGCTATTGTGTTATAACCGAGGAAACTGAGAATGATGATGTATCAATGACAATGATTTATAAGTTGAAAGAAGTTAAATGATGACAGGCAGGCAACTCGCTTTGTTGCTTATATGCTATAATTTGAAACAGGAACGGTTGGCTTTTCCCCGTTCCTGTTTCGTTGTTTGTAAAGATTGGTTTGCAGACAGGAACTTTTAGAAGGAATAAATTCTTGTGTTTGCCTAATTTGGATTATCTTTGCATTTGAAATGTATTTGGCCGAGGAAATTCCATTTTCCTAGTTAGTATAATAAAATAACTGTAATAGATATGAAGAAGAATATTTTGCTTGGCTTGCTGGCTTTTGCCCTTTCGGCATCGGCACAGCATAAGACGGAAGTAAAGGAGTTTAATCTGGCAGGGCCATTCAAGGTGCAGGCACCGCTGGCACTGGATTCGGTGGATGTGAAAGGAAAGAAATATGACAGCAAGTCGCAAATGGAATCGCTGGCGCTGACGGCAGAACCTAACGGCACGTTCAGCGGCGAGTTGCTGCCAAAACTTGATGACAGCAGAAGTGTGGGCGTGCTGACGTTCTATGTGACCAACAGCGACTATCTGAAAGGAAAGGTCAGCGTCAAGGGACCGAAGAACTACAAACTGTACATAGACGGCAAGGAGGCTTCTGGCGAACTGAAACTGGCGCCTGAGCACCACACGTTTGCCATTCGCTATCTGGCAGAACCGAAGGACACGGATTCTATTAAGGTGACCATCGATGCTCAGAAGAAGGTGGAATATTCTCTTAGCAAGAAGCACACTTATATGTTCAGCGACCTGAGCGATGGCAAGCGCGTGCGCGGCATGTCGCTGTCGGCGGACGGCAGCATGGTGGTGGTGTCGTATCAAACCACTGCCCGCGGGGGCAAGAGCCAGTGGACTTACGAACTGCGCGAGACAAAGACTGGCAAACTGATTAGGATGCTTGGCAACAGTGTGCGCTGGATGCCGAAGAGCATCGCATATCTTACTGACGAGAAAGAGGGTGACAAGAGAATGCTCTACAAGGTGAACCCGCTCACGGGTGAACGGACGCTGCTGACAAGCAATGTGCCGGAGGGCAGTTACTATATCAGTCCTACAGAGGATTATCTGATAATGAGCATGCGCGAGGAAGGCCCGAAGGAAGACCCTGAGATTTACGAGATAGTGGAAATGGACGACCGTCAACAGGGATGGCGCAGTAGAAGCTATCTGGCGAAGCATGACATTGCCACGGGCATGACGCAGCGCATCACCTTTGGCAGCAAGGGCGAGTGGCTTATGGATATTAGCAGCGATGGCAAGACGCTGCTGGTGGGCACATCGCGCTCACGACTAGAGAAGCGTCCGACAACGGTGATGGACATAATGGCAATGGATGTGCAGACGCTAAAGGCCGACACGCTGATAAAGGACGGAGAGTTTCTGGCCGGTGCGAATTTCTCGCCCGACGCAACGAAACTGATTGTTCAGGCAACACCAGAGGCGTTCAACCGCATCGGCTGCATATTGCCAGAAAATGTTACGCCAAATATGTATGAGTATGAACTGTATCTTTTTGACATTGCCACCAAGCAGGTGAAGCCTATGACCAAGGACTTCGCTCCGGCGGTGAGCGATGTGGAGTGGTCGGTTGCCGACGGTCAGATATATTTCACGGCAGAAGACCGCGACTACGTGCGTTTCTACTGCATGAATCCTGAGAACGGAAAGATAGAACAGATGCCAGTGGCTGGCGACTACGTGTTCCGCACATCGCTGGCAAGAAATGCGCAGATGTTCGCATACTTGTCATACGAAGCCATATCGCCGGCATCGGCATACGTGATGAACCTGAAGACAAAGAAGCAAAGGCAGTATTTCGACGGAAGGACAGCATTGGGCGATGCCGAGATAGGTACATGCCAGGACTGGAACTACCAGAACTCTAAGGGTGACACCGTTTATGGCCGCTTCTATCTGCCAAAGAACTTTGACCCGACGAAGAAGTACCCGATGATTGTGTATTACTATGGCGGCTGCTCGCCTACACCGAGAACATTTGAGTCGCCATACGCTCCGCACTTCTGGAACTCGCTGGGCTATGTGGCTTATATCCTGCAGCCAAGCGGTGCTACTGGCTTCGGACAGGAATGGTCGTCGCGCCATGTGAACACGGCAGGGCGAGGACCGGCTGAGGACATCATCGAGGGAACACGCAAGTTCTGCGAGGAGCATCCGTATGTCGATTCAACGAAGATAGGTTGCATGGGAGCATCATATGGCGGTTTTATGACTATGTATCTGCAGACACAGACAGACTTGTTTGCGGCTGCCGTGAGTCATGCTGGCATCGCCAACCACACCAGCTACTGGGGACAGGGCTATTGGGGATATAACTATAGTGAGGTGAGCATGGCAAACAGTTATCCATGGTCGCACCGCGAACTGTATGTTGACCGCTCGCCACTGTTCAATGCCGACAAGATACACACTCCATTGCTCCTATTGCATGGCGATGTAGATACTAACGTGCCGCCGATAGAGAGTCTTCAGATGTTCACAGCCCTGAAACTATTAGGCAGAGACGTGGCTCTGGTGCAGGTGAAGGGTGAGAACCACCACGTGCTCGACTACAACCGCCGCAACAAGTGGGTGGCAGCGCAGATGGCGTGGTTCCAGAAGTGGCTCAAGGGTGACTCAACATGGTGGGACGCTATGTTCCCTAAGAAGCATTTGTAGAATGCCTCCCCAACCCCTCCTTGGAGGGGCTTTGGTTTAGAGGTTAAAGGGAATTATACTTTCTTAGAAGTTAAAGGGAGTCAAAGGGAGTTATCACTTCGCTTTGCTCGTTGAGGAGTTAAAGGACGTATGCTTTATGTGCAAGCAGCTTGTTAACTGATTTTAAGTAGTCAGGAGTTAAATGGATTTAAATGGAGTAAAAGGCCGATACTCATTGGATAAGAAATCGGGCAACTAAAAGAACTAACTCGTCAACTTGTCAACTCGTTAACTAAAATATTATCATGCAAGAATTTGAAAATAAACTGTCGAAAGACTTACATCAATATCTAATTGCCATGGGCAAGGTGGACGAGAGAATGCCCGAATGTCCAGACGTAGAAGAAAAATGGGAACCGATAGCCCAGTCGTATTTGGTAGATGGCATAAGGGAGTTTGCCGACTACCCAACCGTATCATTAGGTTGGATGATGTATATAGGCATGGCCGTGGCTAAGTATTGGGATTCAGAATGGGAGATATATTCCCAAATAGATGACCTGTATGCATACATCCGCGACAAGCGGGGATACGACTGCTTGGATGAGTATGTGCGTGAGGAGGTGCTGCAATTAAAAGATGAGGCTTTTGTAAATATGGAAAAGCTGGTAGGCGAGTGTGCCTCACGAATACATCATGCCCTACTCAAGCAACAGTTTGAACCAGGCACTAAAGAGGCTTTCCATGGTTATGTGGCATGTCTGCACCAGTTATTCTTGATGGGAATGGCTATGCAACTTAATGTCATGGGTTATCACATGACAAAGATGGATGTCTGATATGACACTGCGTCAACTGCTTGTCTCTGTCGATGCAGAGAAATATAAAAACCATCCGCTCTTTCAGCAACTCTTAAGCGTAAGACCCGAATTCGGGGCAGCCAGAAGAATTGCTGTAAGACAGCAGGATGGTTTCTTGTCTGTCACTAATGTTCACCTCGGTTCATTGGGCGACATCGTTTCTTATCCCATAGATGTCGAAGACGGCATCTGTATTTCCAACGACGATTTGCTTTGTGCCATTCTCCACGAGTTGTCACGCAACGGCTTTAGCGATGGCGACAATGCCGACTTCTGGAACGGAATGACTGATTTGCAAAAGGCGAAGTTGCTGAGATGAGCGATAGGCCCCCTCCTAACCTCCCCCTTGGGGGAGGGAATTGAAACTCTCGCCTGATTGTTTTATACCACTGATGTTGGAGGGGAAGAAGATAGAGGAATATAAAAGACATTTGCATGCCAAGCATACGTCTGCACTCCTACACTCCTTAAATTTCCGTTCGGGCGGATTTGTAATCCGACCGCATTGAATAGAAGCATTTGTAATGCGAAAAACACCACCCATTGGAGATGGAATATACTCTGCAGCAAACTGTGCTCCCCTCTTGGAAAGGGGGAGATAGAGGGGGGATAGAAATCCTTGAATCCTTAGAACAAAGTCTTTCTCCCAAGAAATCCCTATTCAGCATGATGCGCAGCCGAAACGGCAGCGTGGATGTTCTCGATAGGAGCCTCAGATACAGTACACTCGGCACCAATCATCAGTCTGCCCTTAGGACCATCGGCAATAGCTTTCTTCACCACTGCCTTCACCTCTTCAGCAGTACCTGAGATAATCTCCTTATGACGGTCAAGGCCGCCGAGCACAGGACGGTTGAACAGTTTCTCACCGTCGGTAACAGTAAACGGAGTTCCGTTAAGAACAAGCGGTGTGTTTACTATGTCGCCAGGGTAATCGGTATAGCGGGTCAGGTCGTCGTAAGTACCTTCCCAGTCGCAGATGTGGAGAATGGTAAGCTTGGCATCCTTCTGGCAGAGGTTCATAATCCTCAGGTCGAAAGGCTTTATTTGCTCTTCAAAGAAACCAGGGATGCTGTAATACTTCATCTCGCCACCCTGAGTAGTCATGTAGAAACCTTCTACGCCAATCTCCTTGCATGACTTTACGAACCACTCCAGTGCGTCGGCATAATAACCAAGCACGCGCTTCAAGTCAGCAGGACGCTCAACGGCAGCCTTGGCTATCACTTCATCGCCAAGCGACTGGCGTGCCACCTGATATGGCGAGTAAACGGTAGGGAGGATATACACGTCTTTGCCCACATTATTATATAATTCCTTCACCACCTCGAACGTAGGGCGGTAATAGTCTTCTGGCAATGGTGCAATGCTGTCCCAAGTCTCTTGCTTGTCCAGTTCCTTAATCTTTGCCACTCGCTGTTCGAACTGCACCTTCAGCACATCGGCATTAGTTTGCAGCAGATAGTAGAGATGACTCTTCACGGCACCTTCGCCCACCTTAGAGTCCTTGCCGGGGAAATGGATGAAGAATGCTGCCGGCACATACGACTCGTCGAGAGTGCCTGCCACAAAGGCATCCATAATCTCCTTCTTGTTTGTTGGGAACCCTTTCTTTTCAGCATTACCTGAACAAGAAAACATCACTAATCCTGCCATAGCAAAGGCAAGACATTTCGATAAAATACTAAATTTACTCATAGTCATTTTGGTTTGTTTAAGATTAGTCAGTGCAAATATACAAAGATTTATTGATACTCGTTATATTCTTTCATGTTATTTTTAATGTATAGATAAAAAGGCACATTATTCTACTTCACCAATCATACGTTTCTACATAACCGTCAAAATTCACTTCGCCAGTCCAACCAGCCTGACGGAAGAGGTCGCGCACCTCATCCTGCATTGCCGGAGGAATAAGGCGGGTGCCATTGCGATACTCGAAGAAATAGGTACGGTTATATCTCGCTATAAGCGCAGCACGCACCCACTGCTCCACGCGCTTGGGCATGTCGTCGGTGAATATCTGCGTCATGCCTTTGGCGCATCTCACCTTCGATGCAGGGCGATAAAGCGGACATCTTTCTGTTGCCACATTGTCATGATAAGGATTTACACTAACGCAAAACACCCTATTGCCAGGTATATGTTTGCCTATCTTCAAGCGCAAACACTGCTCACCAATGGGACAGTCTGCCATGTGGCACACTATATAGTCGCGCTCTATCTGCTGAATAAATAGTTCTTTGTCTGTCATAATACTGCAAATATACGGAAAAAGAACAAGAATAGCAAACAAATTCGCATCAATTTACATCAGTCCGAGGCGTTCGGACTACAAGTAAATGGCGCTCGGACTCACAGTCCGAACGCCACGGACTCATAGTCCGAAAGCTTTTCGGACTATTAAACAGCCAACATTTCAGCTGCTTTTCATCCCTTTTACTTCACCACAACCTTTCTGCCCGAACTGATAACTATGCCTTTATAACAAGGGGCAACTCTCATTCCCATGAGGTTGTATGTGCTGTCTGTTGACGGAATTGCAGTATTAGCTATGTTGCTGATGCCTGTGTTGATAGGGCTGGCAACATGTTTCGTCATGAAGTCGTACATGCGTTGCAGGTCAGTGGTGGTCTGTGGTACGGCATGACCAGAACTGTAGTCAACAAGCGTTTCTGCGGTTGCGCCCACGGCATCGAGCTTTGCCTTCATCAGTGCTGCCTGTGTGGCATAGAGTCCTTGCGGGTCTTTGTCGCTGTCCTTATAAAAGTCGTCGCTGTTGTAGAAAAACAACGTAGGAGCAGAGGCACTGCTCTTGATTGTTGACAATGCACCCTGCATGGTCCAAGGACTGCTTGGGTTGGCTGTTACGAATGCCTTCATGCGAGTATATTCGTTGGATGCTGTCAGGGCATGCTCATAGTCAAACATGCCAGGGCCGAGCAAGGCACACTGCACTGTACTGCTCTCCTCAGCAAAGCGTCCTCGCGACATATCTTCAAGGGAGTTGTCCCAACCGTCACCCACGGCAAGAGCGGCTGCCGTTGAACCGCGTGAGAAACCTGTTACAGCCACATCGCCATTCAGTCCCAACGGTTTGCCGATGCCACGCACCGTTCGGATGGCAGACTTCACTTTGCGTGCGGCATCGGGATTCACCTCGATGGCTCCCAGACTCTTGTTGGCTCCTCCTGTGTAACGGCCTTGTCCCCAATCGCAATACTTAGGATGGTCGCAGACTGCCCATGCGAACCCTAATGCCGATGCTCCCTCTACGAAACTGTCGTTGAAGGCACCCCAGAAGTAAGGCAGATACATGCGCTTGTGCTTATTGGCATCTGTCAACTTGCCGTTTGAATTGGTTGCGAAGCTGTTGCTGTATGAGAATGTCACTAACACCGGCACCGCCACTGACGGATTGGCTGGATAAACAAGGTCGAGATAGAGCGAGTCGCCCTCGCTGTCTTTGTACACATCAGGGAAGTTGTACACCTTAGGGTCGTCAAGATAATATGCTATGTCGCGACTGATGCGATAACCCTCCATAAGGATGTATGAGCGGCTTGGTGAACAGTCAAGTCCGCAGAACTTGCCATTCTGCAGGTTGCTGTTGATGGCTATGATGTCGGCATTGAGCATTGGCGAAACAGCCTTGCTGTGTTTGGCATAGTCCAGTTCTATCACCTGATAGCCTTGGCTGAGCAACCATGCCACATCGTCGGCGTTGCTGTTTTGTCCAATCTTTGTGAAAGAAAGATTTTCCAGATATACAATGGTCATCGGCTTGCCGTTCACATCCTTTGCAGCTGTGCCGGCAGGCTTTGTTGTTGTATAACTGATTGCCTTGCCAGTGGTTGCACTTTGCCACATTCCTGTAGCAGCCATTCCCGCTGTTGGCATTAGCAGGCATAGTATGATGACTGACCATGAAATAATTCTATTCATTATTATTTTGTTTATTTGTGTAAGTGCATCCAATAATTCTGTTTTTTCTTTTTCACGACCGATGAGCATGATTTGTAAGTTTTGTGGATTAATTGCAAGTGCAAATTTACTTCTTTTTTGGATTACACCCATAAATCGATTAGAAAATAGCTTGAAACCCTCGGAAATCTATTGATTTTGGTGAGATTTCCGAAAGTTTCAGCATATTTTTCATAGGAGCCTCCCTCCACTACGCGCAAAAACCAATGCGCTGACGGACGGCTTGGAGCTTTCTTATGGGTTTTGGAATGTCGCAGGCATGAATCTCCGTTAGCGCCTTGACGTCGCTTTCGCCCGTCTGGACAACTCGTGCTGCCATGGCGGGCAGAATGTCGGTCTCTATCATGTTTACCACATGGCGGGCGTTGCCGAAACTCTTGTCGCGCTGTTCGTAGTCAGAACGCAGTCGCAAGGTAAGAGCCTCGCGCGCCTCTGCCGTCAGAGTATATTGGTTGCGCTCAAGATAGTTCTCGGCAATGCACATCAGTTCGCCGGCAGTATAATCGTCAAACACATATATATTTGAATCGGGGATACGTGATTTCAGTCCTGGGTTCATCTCGAACATCCTCCTCATCTCATCGGGATAGCCGGCAAGTATCAGCATCCAGTCGCGCTTCGACTCGTCTGCAAGTGCCGTCATCAGAGTCTCAATGACAAACTTGCCAGGATCTTTCGGGTCGTGGGGCTGGTATAGTTGGTATGCCTCGTCGATAAAGAGTATTCCGCCTTGAGCATCCTCTATGGCGCGGAGCGTATTTTTTTCCTCATTGCTGTAGAATTGTCCTATCAGCTTTGAGCGTTCTTTCACTACCACATGCCCATAAGACAATACTCCTGCATCGGCAAGCATCTTTCCCATCATCTTGGCAACAGTGGTCTTGCCCGTGCCGGGAGCACCGAGGAACATGGCATGCAATGAGGTGGAAGGAGTGGGGAGTCCGTTGTCGTGACGCAGCTTGTTGAACCTGACAAGATGTTCGTAAGTTACCAGTTTTTCCTTAACAGACCCCAATCCAATCATCTTGTCGAGCGTCAGTTCTTCCACTTCCGGTTCGTCATCCTCTTCTTCTTCAGGAAAATCGCAATCGTAGTAGTCATCTTCATTCGTTTCTTCATCATCGTCAGAAGAACATTCTTCTACTTCGTCTCCATTCTCCTCTGCATTGTCATCATCAGCATACGGTTCGTATGGTTCTTCCTGAACCGACCAGCAACTGTTTTCTGTATTCTCTTCATTATCTTCAAGTTGTGACTTGATAAAATCATCTAAGAGTTCGTCGAAGTCTTTGTCATTATCGGAAACGTCTTCATTGGTGTCGCCGTTTTCCGGTAATGATACACTATTCTCGTTTTCTGTGTTGTTATCAGCATTGTTATAAATGTTTGATAACGGTAATGTTTTAATTTTTCTCATATTATTATAGTTTATTTAGTTTGTAATTTTGTAAGTTTTTTTGTTTGTGAGTTTATGAGTTTTTTAGTTATGAGTTTTTATCAACTCGCCAACTCATCAACCCATCAACTCGTCAACTAAGTGTACCAACATGTCAAAGAACGCGCATAGTCGTCTGGAGCGATAGGAAACGATAAAGCGCACCTATGGCTGTCAGGCTGCAAAATGCTATACTAAAAAGTTGGTGTTACTCAGTTATGCACACCACATCTCAGCATTGCCCGGTGGGGCAGCACTGCTTAAAAAATTTAATAGATGTAGATGTCTCATAACTGAAAATAAATGTATAAAACTATAATAAATGAGTTTGCGCCGTAATAGGCATATTACCCATCATGTGACAAAGGTATGAAAAGCGTGGCAAATAACCAAACTTTTTTGAAAATAATTTTTTAAATATACGTTTTTTATTCTTGTTTTGCTTGTTTGAAGAGCCTCTTGCGCAACCATTCGCGCACTGGCAAGTCATACAATCTGTATGTTGCGTAGGCAAGCAGGATTGATGCAATGAACACGCATACGGCCATGAACACATGAGTGCCAACAGAGGCTTCGGGGTGGGTGGCTATCCACTGTACTTGCAGATGCACAAGGGGATAGTGCGTGATATAAAGCGGGAAGGAAATGTCGCCAAGAAAACTGTTTATGGTTGACGACCGCTTGCCCGTGACACTGCTGCCGGCTCCGATGCTTATGATTAGCGGGAACATTATCAGTATCACCAGGGCATTGTAAACACCATTGGTCCACATCATCTCGCCTGAGTCACCTCCGAAACGCGGCATGGCAAGCACCGCAACAATCAAAAGCGAGCACCACCAGAAACCGCCACGCAAGCGGATGAGCCAATTCATGCGAGATAAAAGCAATCCGCAGAAGAAAGGATAGAGCAGTCGGGTGAGTCCCACTTGCAAACTCTCCGAGTCGATGCCCCAACCGCCTATGACGGTATAGCGCATCACATCGGCACGATTGGCAAGCAGACCGAATGCATCTATCTGCAAGCATAGCATCACGGTGAAGACGGCAAAAACGGCAACGCACAGCATCAGCATGCGATTGCCCATCTTGCGGATGAAAAGGGCATAGAGAATGTTTGCCAGATACTCCCACTGCAACGACCATGTGGGACCGTTCAGCGGATTGGTTTCTCCCCATCCGCGCACATCAAGGGCGTTGGGAACGGGAATCATGGTAAACGACCACAGCATTGCTGCCAGTACCATCCACCATGGTGTAAGGGCTATGTTAGGAAAGACATCGCACTGCTGGAAATAGAAAAGCAACGCGCCTATCACAGAACCGCATATCACCATCGGGTGAAGGCGGATGAGGCGACGTTTGAAAAATGTCCATGTTGACATGCTGTTCCACCTGTCATCGTAGGCATAGCCGATGACAAACCCCGAAAGGGCAAAGAAGAAATCGACGGCGAGATAGCCATGGTTCATCGGGTGGGCTGCACCAAGTCCGAAATGGCTCTCACACAGATGGTATATCAATACAAGCACGGCTGCCACTCCGCGCAATCCATCAAGTATTTCATAGCGTGGCTTCGATGCCAGATAAACATTCTTTTCCATTGCCAAGGGAAGTGACTGCCAAATTTAATTTATCGGCAGATAATCGTTGGTTTTTTCCTTGCAAAGATAGTATTTCTTGCCGATACCGGCAAGAAATGGGGATAAAATGTATTGTCTTTCGTGTTACTCAATAAAAATACTTATTTTTGCAAAAAGAAATGAATGGCAATTATGAACAGACTTTTTTATTTGATGGCATTGCTCCTTGCTTCTGCAGCGGTACAGGCTCAGGGCACAGTTGACGACTATAAGCGTGCATACAGCATAAGGCATAAATATAATAATAAGGTGACGGGTAATGTTGTTGCCCACTTATACTACGGCAACAAGAAGCAGGACACCCACATGTGGTGCTCGACATTCAACGGCGACTCTACCGTTTATTACGATGTAAATATCGCTACGGGAGAAAAGACACTGCTGCCGGGCAACCCTGTGCCTCCACGCCGCCCACGACAGAACCGCGGACCGCAGCGCCACTGGATGGAGGTGCCTGACGAGAAAGACGGACATAGCAGGATGAGAGGTGCAGACGGGCATAGCCGCTATCTGTTTCATAAAGACAACAACCTGTATCTGATGAACCTCAAGGACAGCACAGAGACGCAGATAACATTCAACGGCAAGGACACTTGCTACTATTCGGCATGGGGCATATGGTCGCCTGACAATAAGTATTATGCTACGGTAAAAATAAAACCTGCTCCCAAGCGCTACGTCACATATACGCTTTCATCGCCACGCAATCAGGTGCAGCCAATATACTCAAAACAGGAGTATGCCAAGCCGGGCGACTCGCTCAACTACCGCATTCCCGTGGTCATTGACGTGGAGAACAAAAGGGTGATAGAACCCTCAACGGAACTCTTCCGTTCGCAGTATCGGGTGAGTCGTCCGGAGTGGGACGCCGACGGAAAGACACTAACATTCGAATTCAACGAGCGCGGACACAAGTGCTATCGAATACTGGAGATGGACCTGCACGGCAACGTGCGTACTCTGATAGAGGAGACTAACGACAAGTATGTGGCTTATTCGCGCAACCTGCGGCGCGATTTCGACGGCGGCAACAAGATTCTTTGGAAGAGCGACCGTGACGGTCATGCACATCTATATATCTACGACCGCAAGAAAGGCAAGCTGACACAGGTGACAAAGGGCGACTTCTGGGTGCGCGACGTGCAACATATTGATTTTGAGAAGGGGAAGAAGAAGGGCGTGATATACTTCTCTGCCAACGGCATGGGATATAAGAACATGGGAACGGTGCAATCGAGCCTTGACGGCAAGATACCGCAGGAAGACCCTTACAACGTGCATTACTATAGAATAGATACCGACGGCAAGAATCTGGTTTGCCTGACACCCGAACCTGGCAACCACAAAGCGACATTCAGCAAGGACTTCACGGCACTCATCGACACCTATTCTTCAATAGACAAGGCTCCGGTTGCGGTATTGCGCAGTGCCAAGGACGGAAAGATTATCAGCACACTTGAAACAGCAGACATATCACGCCTTGAGGCCACAGGATGGAAAGCGCCCGAAGTGTTTGTCGCTCCTGGTCGCGACGGCCAGACAGATATGTGGGGCATCATTCAGCGCCCGTCCAACTTCGACCCAAGCAAGAAATATCCTGTCATCGAGTATATCTATTCTGGTCCTGGCGACCAATACGTGCCAAAGTCGTTCACGCCATGGCTCTATAACCTGGCAGACCTTGCCGAACTCGGTTTTATCGTGGTGCAGCTCGATGCCATGACCACCTCGTTCCGTTCGTTGGACTTCGAGCAGGTGTGCTATAAGAATCTTAAGGATGCTGGATTTCCCGACCGCATAGAGTGGATAAAGGCTGCAGCCGAGAAGTATCCGTATATGGACATTGAGAATATGGGCATCTATGGCTGTTCGGCAGGCGGACAAGAGGCACTTGGCGCCTTGCTGTTCCATGGCGACTTTTATAAAGTGGCCTACTCGGCTTGCGGATGCCATGACAACCGCATGGACAAGATTTGGTGGAACGAGCAGTGGATGGGCTATCCTGTCGATTCTTCTTATATCGCTTCTTCAAACGTAGAGCATGCAAAGAACCTCAAAGGCAAGCTGATGCTTGTGGTGGGTGAGATGGACGACAATGTAGATCCGTCGTCAACCTATCAGGTTGTAAGTGCGTTGCAGCGTGCAGGCAAGGACTTTGAGTTCATCCTTCTCCCCGGCGCCCGCCATACCATGGGCGAAAGCTACGGTGAGCACAAGCGCTACGACTTCTTCGTTAAGCATCTGCTGAAGAAAACCCCTCCTGCTTGGGATGAGTTGAGACGATAGAAGCACGTGAGAAAATAGATTGCTGCTAATGCGGCGGAAGCTGCAACTATAAAAAAAAGCAATGTCTGCCAAGAAATATGGCGGGCATTGCTTTTTTATCAATCCTGACATTCGCAAGCGAGTTGTCTCAACGCTTGCCTCTCTTTGATTTCTTCATTATAAGCTGTGACTTAAGGAGCTTCTGCCCGTCTGCCGTTGCTTTGAGGTTTACAACAACACTGTTGTCGGCTTCAGGATGAAGGTCATGGCAGCGGACTACTTCTATCGCATCCCAACCCTCGGCAAGCACGGTGGTAAGTGCGTACTGACCGTTGTCAATGGTGATGGCCTTCTTGCCCTTTACCTTTGTTTCTGTTGCCACTATAGGCATGTCGAGTTCTGGCAGGGCATAGAATCCCATGCGTACATTTCTCGGACCGTTTGTCTTTACGGTGTCTGCACGGAGCACGCCGTTGGCTGTTACCTCCTCAGCCATGTGGATGGTAACGCTCTTGTCATTCTCCATCTCTGCTGTACGGCAAAAGAGTCCGTCGGCATTAAGGCCTGCTCCCTTGTAACTGTTTATCTGCAGCCATTTCCCGTTTGGTCCTTCTACCACATAACTCATTGCCACCTCACCATTCTTACCGTCAGCCTGCCATGGAAGGGCAGAGTTGTAGGCCAGTCGGTTGTAGTTCTCAAGTCCGTAGTAGAAACCGCTGTTGCGTGTAAAGACATTGCGGAACTCCGCCATTCCCAGTTCTGCATGGTCGGAAACGAGTATTTTTGTTCTTTCTGAATAGACGTTGTACGGCGACTTCTTCTTCATCTTTGTCCATGCACCCTCAGTCTCGCGAGTGGTCCAGAATGGATTGTCGGCAGGCATGTACAAGGCAAGGAAGAGCTTCGCCATCCAGAACACGCTGCCACGGCATGAATAATGCTGAAGGCAGTTCTCGAAATGGTCGTAGAAACCGAGGTTTGGGAGTCCGTCGGCAGCGATGAAGTTGGGATTCTGAAGGAACTGCAGGATGGCACCCGAACAGATGCGGCGCATCCAGCCGTAGTCGATGTCAGAACTTTGCAGCAGTCCGGTGAGTGCCAGCGGAACGGCGGCTCCCATGCGGTAGGTGATGCTTCGTCCCCACATCTGCAACTTGCCGTCGCGACCAAACATATAAGGATATTGCTTTGTTATGTCGGCCAGATTGCTCATGAACTGCTTTGCCTCGTCAGGGTAGTACTTCTTGCCATAACTCTCTGCCCATAGCGGACCGTACATCTGGAATGCCCACATGCTATAATAGTCGAAGAGGGGAGAGTCGTGATACCATCCGTCGCCAACATATGCGTTGAGATTATCCTGTGTCAGTTTCTGCAGATATTCCTGATTAACCTGATAACCTTCTCTGTGCAGGAAACTGAGCAGGCACTGGTTGAAGAATCGCCAGTTCATGTCGATAGTGCCGCCCTCGGCATAAGTCTTGAACACAGCAGCCAACTTGTCGCGCGTGTCCTTTGGCAGAGGATGCCAGAACACGTCCGGTGCCATGAGCAATGATACTGCAAGACCTCCGAGTTCTACGAGCTTCTGTCCGCCGTGTCCTCTGCCTTTCTTCACGGGAACGTAAATCGGACTCTTAGGGTCGAGGAACGATGTTATCTGATAGCGGTAGTAGTCGCCCACCCTAATACCGTTGAGGGTAAGGTCGGGATTCTCTTTCAACAGCGGTCCTGCGAGGAACATCGTGCGGCACAGTTCTTCCATTCTGGCGGTAGGAATGTCGCCCTCATTACGCGGATAGCTCTTACCTTCCTGCTTCGGCAGGTCGAAAGGGTCTTTAATGTTATCAACATATTGGAAGGCGGTACTAAGCAGATACTCAGCAGCCTGTTTCCAGTGCTCACGGTTCATGCCTGTGTATGGACTGAGCTTTTTGTCATGGTTGTTCACTTCGAATATCTTTGCCTTGTCAGCCTCTGCGTTGACGGCACTTGCCACCATTGGCAAGAGCATTATCAGCAATAATATAATTTGTTTTTTCATATCTTTTGGTTTTTAGCGTTTCTTATGTTGTATTGTTCTTCTATGCCTTATTATATATAACCACGTACTTGTAACTTTATTATTCAAGAGGCTGAAAATGAATAAAGTTCATTTGCCCTTCGCTTTCTTTTTCTTCGGTTCAGGAAGCACCTTGCAAGTCTCGCGGACAATGGCAGAGAGGTAATCCCTATCATCCACATCGGCTATGTAGAAGTAGTCTTTTGCACCATCGTATGGCGGCCGTAGTTCTTCCTTCTTGAGCATAGGACGAACGGCATCGGTAGGCTTCAAGTAAAAACGGTCGTCGCATATAAGTCCGAAGATTTTGCCGTCACAGTAGATGCCATAATCGCCAAACATCTTCTTGGTAGTTATCTCGCCCGCACCGCCACACTGGTCAGCTATGTATTGTACAAAGTCAATGTTGCTCGCCATGATATAATCAAATTAACCAATCTCGTTATCATTCGCAAAAGTACATAATTATACTAAAACGACCAAATTTTCACTTCTCTTTCAGTGTTACTATTTCTATCCAAAAGATAATCGTGAAAATGTAGAGGACTGAAGATTATCGCCAATCGCTTCGCTCGTCAGAATCGCAATACGCAGAGCGAGTGGGGCGGCAGTTCCACACTTCTATCTTTCACGTTGAAGATACAGTCGGTTGGTATCACTCGATTCTCGGCACCAATCTCGTTGTAGTCGTCTGGCGATGCACCGCTAAGCACCTTGCCCTTCTTATCGTTTATTTTAATATATTTAAAATCAGGTTGCATTGGATATGCATTCTAATGCAGCCCTTAATCTAAGAGTTGACTTTTATCCAACTTATAAATTTCTTTTGTGAGTTCTTGTTATTTACCAATTAAGAATTAAACAACAGTTCTCTATTCGCAATTTGATAATAACTTTTTATATCCCCCTCTCAGCCCAATCGCCCCTATCCAGATTGCGGTAGCCGATGGCTTCGGCGATGTGGTGACTCTGCACTTGCTGGCTGCCTTCAAGGTCAGCGATGGTGCGGGCAACTTTCAGGATGCGGCTGTAGGCACGGGCAGAGAGCTTAAGTCTTTCCATCGCCATGCGCAGCATGTCCATAGAGGCGGCATCGGGCTCTGCAAACTGGTGGAGCATGCGTTCGGTCATCTGGGCATTGCAGTGGATGCGAGCTCCCTCCCGACCTCCCCCTTGGGGCAGGTGACTGAAACGTTCTGTTTGTATGTGGCGGGCACGGATAACACGCTCACGAATCTTTTCAGACGGTTCGCCTGGCTGCATCTTCGACAATTCAGAGAAAGGAACTGCCTGAAGTTCACAATGGATATCGATGCGGTCAAGCAGAGGACCGCTGATTTTATTCATATAACGCTGTATCTGTCCGGGAGTACACACGCAATGGTGGGTAGGGTCTCCATAATATCCGCATGGGCAAGGGTTCATGGAAGCCACAAACATGAACGAGCACGGATATTCTACATTGTATTTCGCACGACTGATGCTGATGCGGCGGTCCTCAAGCGGTTGGCGCAGCACCTCAAGAACAGAGCGAGAGATCTCTGGCAACTCGTCTATGAACAGGACACCATTATGCGCCAGACTTATTTCTCCCGGTTGCGGATTCTGACCGCCGCCAACAAGGGCAACCTGTGAAATGGTGTGGTGAGGACTGCGGAACGGACGTTGACTGATGAGGCTCGTGTCACGACTTAGTTTGCCTGCCACGCTATGTATCTGCGTTGTTTCAAGACTCTCCGACAAGGATAACGGCGGCAAGATGCTTGGAAGACGCTTTGCCATCATCGACTTTCCGCTGCCCGGCGGACCAATCATGATAAGGTTATGTCCTCCGGCAGCTGCCACTTCAAGGGCACGCTTGACTGACTCTTGCCCTTTTACATCGCTGAAATCGTATTCAAAATGATTCTGTTGGTCGTAAAACTCCTTGCGCGTATCAATGACCGTGGGTTGCAGATCACCGCTGCCATTGAAAAAGTTTATTACATCCATGATGGAATCAACGCCGTAAACGTCGATGTTGTTCACAACCGCTGCCTCACGGATGTTCTGCTTTGGAACAATCAACCCCTTGAACTTCTCCGCTCTCGCCTTGATAGCAATTGGCAAGGCACCACGGACAGGTTGCAGACGCCCGTCAAGTCCCAACTCGCCGATGAGCATATACTCATGAAGCATGCCGCAATCAACCTTGCCGTTGGCGGCAAGGATGCCTATGGCGAGAGGCAGGTCGTAACCGCTGCCTTCCTTGCGGAGGTCGGCAGGAGCCATGTTTACGGTGATGTCGGCAACGGGGAACTTAAAGCCGTTGTTCTGTAAGGCGGCAACGATGCGGTCGTGACTTTCCCGCACGGCAGTGTCTGCCAGTCCTGTGAGATGGAACATGACACCCCGTGATAGACTAACCTCGACGGTAACGGTGGTCGCTTCTAAGCCATTAACGGCAGCGCAGAATGTTTTTACGAGCATAGAGTTAATAGATTTGGTAAGTGAAAGTACGTGGAGATAAGCGTAAAGAGTAAGCGAAAGACAGAAGACGGGCAGATGCCTACTTCTTGTCTTTCAAATCCTTAATCATCTTCTCGATATCTTTCATGTTTAAGTTACGGCCAACAATCTTTCTGTTGCCGTCGGCTATGATGTTCGCAGGAACGACAGCGAAGCCAAACTCACGAACCAGTGGCGTCTGCCACATCTGTTCGTCGCATATTGTAGGCCAGAGCATTGAGTCGCGGCGGACGGCTCTGCGACAGTCGGTATCGTTAGCGTCAAGACATACGCTGAGCAGACTGAGCGTATCGCCGTATCGCTTTTGCAGTTTTCGCAAACTTGTCTGCATGTTATGACTGTCGTAATTCCATGATGCCCACAGGGTGATGATGTTTACCCTGCTTTTCAGCGTGTCCTGCGTTATTGTATCTCCGTTGATGTCAACGGTCTTGAAGTCGGGCAATGTCTGGTTGACAAGACCAGCTTTCATACTCTCCAACTGCTCTTTCAAGATAAATGCTAGACTGTTCTCCGGGTCGGCTTTGAGCATGGTCTCAACCAGGCTGAAGGCTGTGGGGTAGTCGGGTGCCTGCGTCTTGATGAAATATCTGTTCAACAGATAAATGGCTCCCTTGCTTTTTGGATTTTTCTCAATGAATTTCTTTGCCCCATCAATAACTTCCGGCGGCATCTTCTCGCTCATCTCCATACGGAAATCTGTAAGCAGCTCGTTCTCGTCGGTGCCGGTTATCTTCATTTCCTTAAGGTGAGAGGCGTCGGCAGAAACCTTTACTGTCGCACCAGGCTCGGCAAATACTGGCTGTTCTGAGTAGTTGGGGAATATGAGCATCAGTGTAGTAGCACGTTCCATCGGCACCTCGTATGAGAAGCGGCCGTCGAACACCTTTATCGTGTCGAGTCCGTCGATGCCCCCGTCTGCGCTATATACAAATAACTCACCCTGATTGAAGTTCCTGAACCGCCCCTCTATGCGGAAGAATCCGCTTTCGGAACCGCACGAAACAATAATCAGGGTGAGCAGTATATATCCAATGAATTTCTTCATGTGATATTGCTTAGCGATTATTCTTTACTTGCTAACCTTTGCCAGTTCAAGGTCGTTGGCAGCATAGCTTGCCAGTGATGGGTCCTTGGCAATAGCGTTCTTCAGAGCTGTAGCTGCTGCGCTGTTGTTGCCCTGGCGAGCATAAACGATAGCCTTCAGATATTCTGTTGTGCCGTTAGCATTAGGAACGTTGTTAAGAGTCTGGATAGCAGCATTGTAGTTTTTGTTCAGAATCTGTGCAAGAGCAGCGCTATTAGACTTAACCTTGCGCATGTCGTATTCTGCCTGTGCGTAGTTGCCCTTTGCCAGATTGAGGTTGCCGAGTACTTCAGCTATGCCGTTAGCGTCAGCTGCCTTGGCAATAAGACCCTCTGCTGTGTTCAGGTCGCCGTTGGCCAATGCAATAAGACCGAGGTTTGCATTTGCTTCCTTGCAGTTAGAGTTGAGGTTCAATGCCTTCTGTGCATACTGCTTTGCAGCACTGTAGTTGCCGTTGGCAAACTCTAAAGTAGCAATGTTGTTATAAGCGCGGGCATCCTTTGGATAAATCTTTGTTGTGGTCTGATAGATGTCCATCTGCTCCTTCTTGTCCTCGGTGAGGATAGCTGCATAAAGCAATTCCTCTACGCTGAGCTGCTTAGCATCTGTCTTCAGGAGGTTCTGAATCTGCTCGTCGTCACGGCCGATAACCTCATAGTTGATGGTGAGGCGTGCGCGGCGCAGTTCTGGCAGAATGCCGTCGGCCAATTCCTGGAAACCTTCGCTCATGTTCTTAATTTGCTTCTCACGCTCTTCCGGATCCTTGTACATTGAAAGTACTCGGAGGATAACCTCCTTGTCCTGAATGTTTGAAGCCTTAACCAGTTCTTGGAAGCCTTCCCAGTCCTGAGCTGTATATTTAGCCTCGATGTGAGAATCCATCTCTATTTCCTTCAACTGCTTTTCAACATACTTCTCTGCATTCAGCTGGCGCTGGTTCGCAATCTTGTTGTTGAGGCTGTAACCGCCATCAGGTGAAGCGTAAGCTGAAATCTCGATATTATTGAGGTTAAGGGTTTCCTTGTCCTCATTGATTCTCTTGAGCAGGCTTACGAACTCCTTGATAGAGTTGTTCTTCAGCTCGCTCTTGCGAAGTTCTGTCTGCTGGATAAGGAACTTGATGTTTGCCTCCTGCTTCTCCACTGTCACGCGCTGGAATGCGTCTGGTGCGATGCATGCCTGTGCGTTCTTGAGGGTACTCTTATAGAGTTCAGATGTTGCGATAACACCGTTTGCAACCTTAACAGCAGGAACCTCAACGCTCTTCTTGCCTATTTTAGCATCAAATGTAAGGTACATCTCGCTCTTCTGCATTTCCGGTACGTAGTTGAAGCTTGTCTTCATTGTGTATGTACCGCCCAGGCGATAAGAAATCTCCTGGTTGTTGCCGCGCACCTTTTCGCCCTGGAATGTAGCGCTGGCACCGCGTGCCACCTGTCCGTTGGCATAACGAAGTTCTGGGATTACGGTAACGGTAGCCTTTTTCTTCATGTACTTCTCTGGGAACATACCGTTGATGGTTGCTGTAACCTTACCATTGTCTGTTTCCAATGGGTTTGGAGTAACCTTGAAGTTGTCTGCAGAAAGCTCACCAAGCTTAGAGCATGATGTCAGCACCAACGCAGCGGCTGACAAAGCAATTAGAATTCTTTTTTTCATCTTTCTCTATGTTGATTTTATTTAAATCAAAAATTAATTATGCAAAGTTAATCATCTATTTCCGTATGTATGGAAAAACTATGCTTATTTTATAATTATTTAATTATTTTGGTGTGAGCACCAGTGCTGAGGGCAAACAAAAGGGGCACTCCGTATGAAGTGCCCCTTTCGTGCCGCGAGCGGGACTCGAACCCGCACAGCCATCACTGGCCAAGGGATTTTAAGTCCCTCGTGTCTACCAATTCCACCATTGCGGCAATGCTCTCATCGCAGATGATTGGCGACTGTGAGCGGAAAACGAGACTCGAACTCGCGACCCCAACCTTGGCAAGGTTGTGCTCTACCAACTGAGCTATTTCCGCATTAAAATCTTGTAGTCTTGATTTTTCGGGTGCAAAGGTAGAAAAAAAATGGCATACCGCCAAATTTTTTAATTATGAATTGTTGATTTTGAATTTTATTCGGTGTTGTGAGCGTTTTAATGATAAAAAATTGTACTTTTGTAATAGTTTGGCATTTGTGTGATAGATTTGCACCATGTTTATGCTCTAATTATTCAGATAGGATTTATAGGTTGGTTTAATTGTCATTAAGAATTAAGATTTATGAGAAATTGTCGTCGGTCAGTTTTTATTTGTTTGCAAATGCTGATTCTTGTATCTGCGGTAGTCCTTGTCAGTTCATGTAGCGGTTCGGCAAGTAGAGAACCTGTTGATATAAGTAGGTTTGTTGAAGAGTTCGAACAGCATAACGATTCTGCAGAAGACAAGATCTTCGCCCTTGAATATGAAGAATTATCAGCGCCTATCCAGTTGGCGGATAGTCTGTATTGTCATGGACTATGCTCTACGGGCGAATGGTGGTTCAGGCCGTCTAATCCGTTGATAGGCAGTGAAAGAGCGGAAAAACTTGTGGAGTTCTATAACTATGGGGCATTTATGAATTCGATAGGTGCCGACTATGAAATACTGCTTCGTGGTTTTCTCACGAACGAAGAACCTCTGGCGCCTGAAGATGTTGTCATCGACGCCATTAGGAATATAGACATGAGTGTGCTTCTCAACTCTGAAGATGCCAAAGCGTTAAGAGACGAGATAGTGTGGGCACTTGGCAATAGCAGCAAGTGGACGGAGAAGAGAAGTCCTATTGTGGCTTTCTCGAAGTTTAGCGATGTCATTTCGGCAAAATACGACGAATGTTCTGTTGACTCGGTTGACGTGAAGGACTATTTTCTCTGTGTTGATTCCATGCTTGCGATATATCTTCCTGTACAGAAGGAAATAGCCGCCCTTGATGAGGAAGCGCGTTTCGGAAGGCTGCTTCAGAAAGTTTCTGAGGCAAACAGCTTTGACGCCCAGTGCGGCATCACGCTGGTGTGCTGCATGAACAATGAAACATTTGCCGATGTGTGGTCGCTGAAGCTTATGCGCCAGTTGCTCGAATCGGGCAAATATTCTATTTTGCTCGACCGTATGTGGATAGTATGGCGCACCTTGTGCCAGACATCTCTATGTGGAATGTCAAGAGATTCGGTCATTCCTAATCACTCTTACGAGAAGTTGCGCAAGAAGGTTTTCGCAACTATCATATCCCAAATGTCAAAGACGCCGTCGGACAAGATGGTGCCGGCACAGGCCGCAGTGTTGGGCAATGACTCTCACCTAATACGCAACGGTTCTTTTATCTACGGCAATGATGCAGCAATTTATATGCATTATTATTGTCCTGATTTCTATAAAAGTTCGTTAGGGGAGTAGAGTAACTTCTATTTCTTGATTCTTAGTACGGGAGCAATCTTGTTGACTGGCTGTGGCAACGTGACCACCAGTCCGTCTGTGGTTTGCTTGGCTTTCAGTTTGCCATATCCCAACAGATATACCTGACTTATGGATTTCTTGAAATACTTGTTGCCTTTTGCTAACGACTTTATTGTTATGACGCCATTCTCTGGCCATCCCATTGCTGTGGCATACAAGTACTTGGCTGTTTGGTTGAAACGCACGTCGCGCCAGTCCATATTGCCATACTGCCCGTCGTTGAATCCTTGTGCGTTGAGCTTTATTACCTTCTCTGCCACAGGTCCCTCGCCGAAGATGTGCCAAGGGCGTGTATCGTAGATGCTCTCTTTGTTTACCTTCATCCACTCGCCAATACCATTCACTATCACGGCAGCCTTGTCATCGTAAGTGCCGTCGGCGCGAAGCGGTATGTTCAGTAACAGGTTGCCGTTCTTGCTGACAATATCTACCAACTGTTTTATCACCGTGGATGCGCTCTTGTAGCGGTTGCGTTCGTAAATGCTTGTGTTGTAATGCCAGCCGCCGATGCAGTTGCAAGTCTGCCAAGGCTCTTCAACTATTTCATTTGGTGCGCCGCGTTCCACGTCCCATGTCAGAGCTTTGCGCTGCTCGCTGTCGAGAATCTTTCCAAACATTACTGCGTTAGGGTTGCTGTTATAGAAATGTGCAGCTATTCTTAGGCCGGCATCACTGATTTGATGGAACGGAATCACTGTAACGTCAAAATACAACAAGTCGGGTTTGTAGCGGTTGATGACGTCAAGCGTACGGTTGTAGAAGTTGGTTACAAACTCCTGTGTAGGCAAATTGGCGCCGTCGCCCCATGCCCATTGCCGGTGTATCTGACCGTTGTTCCAGCTGAACTCGCTCATCTCGTGGTTCTGTGCATAGAGTTCCTGCGGGTCATACCCCTCCCACCATTTGCCTTTGCCGTCAGCCTTGGTCAGTTTGCCATCGTAATAGACGCCTGCCTTCGGTCCGTTCTGGTCGTAACGCTGTGACGGTTCATACCATGTCCAAGCATGGTCGGAATGCAGGCTTACGCCCAATGGAAGCCCGTATTTGCGTGCAGCTGAAGCCCATTCGCCCAATATGTTACGTTTAGGACCGATGTTTACTGAGTTCCAACGCTGGTATTTGCTGTCCCAGAGGTCGTAGTTGTCGTGATGATTGCCAAGCACGAAGAAATACTGCGCACCAATCTCCTTGTATTTTGCCACCAGTTTCTCCGGTTCCCATTTCTCAGCCTTGAACAAAGGAAGAATATCTTTGAATCCGAATTCCGACGGATGACCGTAGTGCTCCACATGGTACTTGTATTCTCGAGTACCTTCGATATAAAGCGAACGCGCCATCCAGTCGCCCGAACCCTCAACACACTGCGGACCCCAGTGAGCCCAAATGCCGAATTTGGCATTTCTGAACCACTCGGGCGTTGAGTGTTTTTTCAGCGATTCCCAAGTAGGTTGGTACTTGCCTGTTCTCATTTTCTCGGCATCTTCTGCCACGGGTATCTTGTATTCTTGTGCTATGAGTGAACAAACGCTAATGTAAAAAGCTGTCAGTAATAGGGTTAGTCTTTTCATTTTGTTGTATTTTTAGTATTTTGCAAAGTTAATGAATAATTTTATAAAAGCCGATAAAAGTGGAAAAGTTGTGGTTTATAACCGACGAATTGCATTAAAGTTTTGCAAAAACGCTTAAATATAGAATAATATTATAAATAAAAGCAGTAACTTTGCATTCTAAAAGATTTTTAAGAAATATATAAACAACAAGATATGAATATCGAAAGCATGATAATCGGTTCTGCCGTAGAGGCAGTTAAGACGCTCTATGGACAGGATGTGCCAGAAAAGATGGTGCAGTTGCAGAAGACAAAGCGTGAGTTTGAGGGAAACCTCACCCTTGTGGTGTTCCCGTTCTTGAAGATGTCAAAGAAAGGTCCTGAGCAGACGGCACAGGAAATTGGCGAATATCTGCAGCAGAACTGTGATGCTGTGGCAGCGTTCAATGTGGTAAAAGGATTCCTTAACCTCGTCATTGCTCCAGCAGCATGGTCGGAACTTCTCAAGGCAATAGATGCAGAAGAGAAGTTCGGCGAGAAGGCTGCAACAGGGGATAGTCCGCTGGTGATGATAGAGTATTCTTCGCCAAACACAAACAAGCCGCTCCACTTGGGGCACGTGCGCAACAACCTACTGGGTTGGTCGCTGGCACAGATAATGGAGGCCAATGGCAACAAGGTGGTTAAGACAAACATAGTGAACGACCGAGGCATACATATCTGTAAGTCTATGCTAGCATGGTTGAAGTATGGTAATGGCGAGACACCGGAATCATCGGGCAAGAAAGGCGATCACCTGATAGGCGACTACTATGTGGCTTTCGACAAGCATTATCGTGAAGAGGTGAAGACGCTCATGGCACAGTATGTGGCAGAAGGAATGGAAGAAGAAGCAGCAGAGAAGAAGGCAAAGGACGAGGCTCCGCTGATAAAGGAGGCTCACGAGATGCTCGTGAAATGGGAGCAGAACGATCCTGAAGTACGCTCACTCTGGAAGAAGATGAATGACTGGGTGTATGCCGGATTCGACGAGACATACGCCAAGATGGGCGTTGGCTTCGACAAGATATACTACGAGAGCGATACTTATCTGCGCGGAAAGGCAAAGGTAGAGGAAGGACTGGAGAAGGGACTCTTCGAGCGTCATGAGGACAACAGTGTTTGGGCTGACCTTACCAACGAGGGGCTCGACCAGAAACTGCTGCTCAGAAGCGACGGCACGAGTGTGTATATGACACAGGACATAGGTACGGCAGAGATGCGTTTTAAGGATTTCCCTATCGACAAGATGATATATGTTGTCGGCAACGAGCAGAACTACCATTTCCAGGTACTCTCTATATTGCTCGACCGTCTGGGATTCAAATGGGGCAAGGAACTTGTTCACTTCTCTTACGGAATGGTGGAGCTGCCTAACGGAAAGATGAAGAGCCGCGAGGGAACAGTTGTTGATGCCGACGACCTGATGGAAATGATGGTGGCAGATGCCAAGCGTACAAGCGAGGAAGCTGGCAAGTTTGATGATATGACAGAGGAAGAGCGCTACGAGATTGCCCGCATCGTGGGTATGGGTGCGCTGAAGTACTTCATCCTAAAGGTTGACGCACGCAAGAACATGCTTTTCAACCCGGAGGAGTCAATCGATTTCAACGGCAACACAGGTCCGTTCATACAATATACTCATGCCCGCATCCGCTCTATCTTGCGCAAGGCAGAGGCGGAACTGGGTGTTAAGAATGTTGAGTTGGGTACAGTGACTGCCGAACCAAACGAGAAGGAGGTAGAACTGATTCAGAAAATGAACGGATATGCTGATGTTGTGGCACAGGCAGGCAAGGATTATAGCCCGAGTGGCATTGCAAACTACTGCTATGAACTGACCAAGGAGTTCAACCAGTTCTATCACGACTACAGCATCTTGCGCGAGGAAGATGAGCAGAAGCGCATGTTCCGCCTGGTATTGGCGAAGAACGTTGCTAAGATTCTTAAGAACGGTATGGCTCTGCTTGGTATTGAAGTTCCGGAGAGAATGTAATTTATTGTGCAAGCACAGGTTTGCGCAAAATTAATTTAAGAATAACAACATGCAAAATCCTCCTGATTGGCGAAACGATACGGTATTGCCCTTGCATAATGATGTGAGGGCCAATGCCATTGCCGTAGATGCGGCATGCAGTGGCAATCCAGGACCGATGGAGTATCAGGGCATTGACTTGAGAACAGGCTATCGAGTGTTTCATTTCGGTCCTTTGCATGGCACGAACAACATAGGCGAGTTTCTTGCCATAGTGCATGCACTGGCACTCCTGCAGCAACAGGGGAGGAATGACGTGACCATCTATTCCGACTCCTATAATGCCATCCTGTGGGTAAGCAAGCGCAAGTGCAAGACAAAGCTGGAGCGCACGCCACAGACAGAACAGCTGTTCCAGATTATAGAACGGGCAGAAAGATGGTTGGCAACGCATTCATACAGCAATCCTGTTGTTAAATGGGAAACGAAACTGTGGGGCGAAGTGCCCGCTGATTTCGGAAGGAAGTAGTTAGTTGAACATTCCAATAGACAGTTCTCGCTCGGCTTGGCTCCGTTGAACCACATAATTCAGAAATAAAACAGGCACATGAAGATATTCGCAATAGGAATGAACTACATCCAGCACAATAAAGAACTGGATGGAGCGTTATATAAACCAGAAGCACCGGTGATTTTCACCAAGGCAGATTCGGCATTGTTGAAGGACCACAAACCGTTCTTCATTCCCGACTGGAGCAGTCAGGTGGATTACGAAACGGAACTGGTTGTGCGTATCAGTCGTTTGGGAAAGAGTATTCCAGAACGCTTTGCCCATCGCTATTATGATGCCGTGACGGTAGGCATCGACTTCACTGCACGCGACTTGCAGCGTGAAGCGAGGGCAAAGGGACTTCCATGGGAACTCTGTAAAGGTTTTGACGGTTCTGCTGTCATCGGCGATTGGGTGGATGTGGAAAAGTTCCGCGATATACAAGCCATTCATTTCCATCTCGACATCAACGGAACTACCGTTCAGGAGGGATGCACAAGTGATATGCTGTATAAGGTTGACGAACTGATAGCCTATATTAGTAAGTTTTTCACGCTTAAGACGGGCGACCTGCTGTTTACGGGAACCCCTGTCGGCGTTGGACCTGTAAAGATTGACGACCATCTGGTGGGATATCTTGAGGACCGCAAAGTATTAGAATTTAATTGCAAATGACAAAACGATATATCTTGATGCTGGCTGCGCTGGTATGCAGCATATTGAATATTGCCGCTCAAGGCTTTTATAACTTGACAGCCGCTCAGGTCAAGATAGATTCTGTTTTGCCTGTATTCCACTATTCTCATGAGTTGGGATACAACTATACCGATTCCGTTTATTCAGTAAAGATTGTCTATCCGGAGTTCATTGACATGAGCGAGGCTGACATCAAGCGCGTCAAGGCAATCAGTGGGGAGGCATTGCCTGAGATGCCTGTCGTTGGACAAAGCATCAGTGTTTCGCGCAAGCAGGGAACGCTCGACGTGTCGTTTGTGCCTTTGGTATGCCGTAACGGAAAGTATCAGAAACTTGTAAGTTTCAAACTTGATGTAACATCAAACCCTGCAAGGGACATCAAGAGGTTGGCGCAAGGCAAGAAGATGGTTGCACCAACTGACCGCTATGCCCCGGAGTCAGTGCTCCGCAGTGGCAAATGGGCAAAAATAAGAGTGGCAAAGAGCGGAATACATCAGATTACAGACGAACTGGTACGCAAGGCCGGTTTTTCTTCCATTGACAAGGTAAAGATATATGGCTATGGCGGAACCGTACAGCCGGAGCAGTTGACGGCAGAATATCTTGTAGCCACTGACGACTTGAAGCAGGTGGCAACATGCACAGTCGGCGGAAAACGCTTGTTCTATGCCAAGGGACCAGTGGCATGGAATGCTTCTTACGACCGTACCCGTAACCAGTACTCTGATTATGGATATTATTTTCTCACAGAAAACGACAGCACCGCCTTGACCGTTGACAGTGCACAGTTTGTGAAAAGCTTTTATCCTTCGGCCGATTTCAGGAATACGCTTTATGAAAAAGATGACTACGCATGGTTTCATGGCGGGCGCCGATTGTTCGACTCCAATGTCTTTGGCGATGGAAAGAGCTGCTCATATACCATCCCTGCTGCAGGAAATTCGCATAACGGTTACCTGCGCTTCGTGTTGACAACGAACGCCAAAGCCACCGTTACGGTTAGTCTCAATGACAGTGTGGTAGGTTCCTACACGCTTTCGCCACCAGGTGCATACGATGCGGCAAGTCTTTATAATAAGCTTGTATATGTAAAGAATATCCGTAAGGAAAACACTGTTACCATAACGTCAAAGAACAAGGCCGATCTGCGCCTTGATTATCTGGTGCTGTCAACAAACGACTACTCGCCGTTGCCTGATTTGAAGACAACCGCCTTTGATGTGCCGGAATATGTGTATAGGATAACCAATCAGAACCTTCATACACACACGCCGGCAGATATGGTTATCATCATACCGACTACTCAGAAACTGCGCGCACAGGCAGAACGTCTGAAGGCACTGCATGAGACTCTTGACACGATGAGTGTGCGGATAGTTCCTGCCGACGAACTGTATAATGAGTTTTCGAGCGGAACGCCCGATGCTTCGGCCTATCGCCGCTATATGAAGATGCTCTATGACAGGGCGGAGACAGACGATGAAATGCCGAAATATCTTGTGCTCTTCGGTGACGGAGCGTGGGACAACCGCATGCGCTCTTCCAATTGGAAGAACTATTCGCCCGACGATTTCCTTCTTTGTTTTGAAAGCGACAACTCGTTCAGTGAGACCGATTGCTATGTGTCTGACGATTTCTTCACCCTTCTTGACGATGCCGAGCAGATTCAGGAACAGATGGGTACAAGCACTGTATATAGAGGCAAACCCGATGTTGCAGTAGGGCGTTTCCCTGTACGCACCGATGCCGAGGCAAAGGTCATGGTTGACAAGATTATGGCTTATGTGTCAAATGAACATGCTGGTGAGTGGCAGAATACCATCGTCATGATGGGCGACGACGGCAATGAGAATGCTCACATGGAGCAGGCCAACGACATTGGCAAGATGATAGAAAGAGACCATCCTGGCTATAATGTAAGACGAATATTGTGGGATGCCTATACACGCGTGTCTTCGTCAACTGGCTATACCTATCCCGATGTTACGCGACTGGTGAAGCAGTATATGACCAATGGCGCACTCATCATGAACTATAGCGGTCATGGTTCGCCAAACAGCATATCGCATGAAACGGTGTTGAAGTTGGCTGATTTCACCAATACGGTATCTGCCAAGCTGCCTCTTTGGTTGACAGCGTCATGCGATATCATGCCTTTCGACGGTCAAGAAGAGAACATCGGCGAGACGGCAATCCTTAACCCCAAGGGCGGCGCCATAGCTTTCTACGGTACAACAAGAACCGTTTACTCGCACATGAATAAGGTAATAAACCAGGCGTTCATGCGTCATGTGCTGAATATCTCCAATGGAAGGCGAAGCATCGGTGAGGCGGTGAGATTGGCTAAGAACGACCTTGTGAACAGTTCTACCGACAGGACAGCGAACAAACTGCAATACACACTGCTTGGTGATCCCGCTTTGAAACTTGCATTGCCTACACAGAAGGTTGTCATCGACAGTATCAATGGTGTTGCTGTTGGCAAGGAGGATGCTGTTCAGCTGAAGGCGGGCATGCAGGTAAAGGTGAGCGGCCACATTGAGAATGATGGAATGTTGATAGATGCCTTCAACGGCAAGATGACGGTATCTGTGCACGATGTGCTTGAGAAGGTGGTGTGCAAACTTAACAATATCTCTGACGACGGAGCATCAAAGGCGTTCCAATATTATGACCATACGAAGACGCTGTTTAAAGGTACCGACGGCGTGGTTAACGGAAAGTTCAGTTTCTGCTTTGCCGTTCCGAAGGACATCAGTTACAGCGATGGCAACGGATTGATGAACGTTTATGCCATCAGTGACGACAAGAAGATGATAGCCCATGGTTCGGACGATAGCTTCATGCTTAACGGTTCGGTAGCCATGAATCGCGACTCAATCGGACCTTCGTTGTATTGCTATCTCAATTCAACGGCCTTCAGCAATGGCGATGCCGTAAACTCAACTCCATATTTCGTTGCAGAGATAACCGATGAGGACGGTATAAACTCTACAGGAAACGGCATCGGCCACGACCTTACGCTCATCATTGATGGCGATATGGCGAAGACCTATGTGCTTAACGACTACTTCTCATTTAATTATGGCAGTTATAAGAGCGGTACGTTGGGATTCAGTATTCCGCAACTCGAACCGGGCGAGCATAAACTTCTGTTCCGTGCATGGGACGTGCTGAACAACTCTTCCGTTTCAGAACTGACGTTTAAGGTTGCTGGCGGTGTCACTCCACGACTGTTTGATGTTGAGTGTACCAAGAACCCGGCTACGACGTCAACCTCTTTCAGAATCATCCACGACCGCATAGGCAGTGAGATGGATGTAGTGCTCGATGTCTTTGACATGTCAGGACGTCTGCTTTGGTCGCACGGCGAGAACGGAGTTCCTACAGGCAATGCGCTGGTTGTTGACTGGGACCTTACCGTTGACAGTGGCAGCAAACTGCACACAGGCGTATATCTATACCGTGTGAGAATCAGTTGTGAAGGCAGCAGTTACGCATCGAAAGCCAAGAAATTGATAGTCATAAGCAATAAATAGCATCCTTTCTGCGTTTATAAATCAGTGTTTGCTTTTTATATTAAATAAACAAGGATAAAACCGATGAAATATTGTTTTAGAATATTATCGCTTATAATCTGCCTTTTTGCCATAGTAGGTGCAAAGGCACAAGATAAGCTCAACGCCTTCAACCCCGTTGAGCATGCCGTTATCTCACAGACGATAGCGCCAGATGCCCGTGCGGCCGGTATGGGTGACGTGGGAGCAGCCACCGATCCAGATGTAAACTCGCAGTTCTGGAACCCAGCCAAGTATCCGTTTTGTATCAGTCGTGCCGGTGTGGCTCTTAACTACACTCCATGGTTGCGTCAGTTGGTTAGTGATATCGACCTCGCCTATGTGGCAGGATATTATAGAATAGGTGATTATAGCGCCATTTCCGGTTCACTGCGCTATTTCTCTCTTGGTGAGGTGTTCACCAGTATGGACGAGAATGCAATGAGCGTGAAGCCATACGAGATGTCGCTCGATGTGGCTTACTCAATGATGCTCAGCGAGTCGTTTTCTATCGCTGCCGCCATTCGGTGGATTTACTCTGACTTGCGTTATGACTATTCAGAAGACTCTTCTCCTGCTTCGGCCTTTGCTGCAGATTTATCGATGTATTATAACAACTATTTCGATATAGGCAACCGCGAGTGTCAGCTGGGTCTTGGTATGAACATCAGCAACATAGGCAGCAAGATAACCTATTTTGGTGATGAGCGCAGTCAGTTCTTGCCTGCAAACCTGCGTATCGGTGCTTCGTTGCTGATTCCGGTGGATGAGTATAACCGCTTTGCCATATCCGCTGATGCCAACAAGTTGCTTGTACCAACTGTCCCCACGGAGGAGCAGTATCGCGCAACACTCGCCAATCCAGACGAGTATTCGGCCAGCGGTTATCAGAATTATGTGATTGAGGAGTACAGCGATGTCAGTTCAATAGCCGGTATCTTCAAAAGTTTCGGTGATGCTCCTGGCGGTTTTAAGGAGGAGTTGGAAGAGATACAGTGGAGCGTCGGTGCAGAATATGTATATCACGACCAGTTCTCTCTTCGTGCTGGTTATCACCACGAGAGCGAGAACAAGGGTAACCGCAAGTATTTCACCGTAGGTGGCGGTTTCCGAATGAACGTTTTCTCACTCGATGTGGGCTATGTGATTTCTACGGCACAGAGCAATCCGCTCGATCAGACCTTGCGTTTCACGCTTGCGTTTGACATGGATGGAATTAAAGACTTGTTTAGATAAATTTTTTAAAGGTGCCTTTCTTCATTGAACGGGTGCCTTTCTTATTATTAGTACTATGGGATATAATAAAGGAATAGGAATAAGGACCGGTTTCGGTTTTGATGTGCATAAACTGGTAGAAGGGCGCGATTTGTGGATGGGCGGCATCAAGATAGAGCATTCGTTGGGCTTGCTTGGTCATAGCGATGCCGATGTGCTGCTTCATGCCATCTGCGACGCACTGCTTGGAGCTGCTAATATGCGAGACATTGGCTATCATTTTCCTGATACGTCGGCCGACATGAAGGATATTGACAGCAAGATACTGCTGGCAAAGACTATAGAACTGATTGGCGGCAAGGGGTATGCCTTGGGTAATATAGACTGCACCATTTGTGCCGAGCGTCCTAAGATGAATCCGCATATTCCTGCCATGAAAGAATGTATAGCAAGAATAATGAATACCGATGTGGATAATATCTCCATCAAGGCAACAACCACAGAGCGTTTGGGGTTTACAGGCCGTGAGGAGGGAATCTCGGCCTATGCCACAGTATTAATCTACAAGGTATAGTCGTAAAAAAATATGCCACTACTCATCAACGAGCAGTAGCATACGAGCCTATGTTTAACTAAAAATCTTTTTCTAACCTTTGGCTTTGTTTCTTAGTTTGAAGTCCCGCTGCTAATAAATAGCAGACAGGGCATCAGAACTAATACTAACCTTAGAAAGTGAAGGGAGCCTCACGGCGACCTTTGTTATCCACGCTTGAAAACTTTCTTTCTACCAATAACTAAAAACCTAAAACTATAAATATTACTACTAACCTAAAACAATCTATTAACCTTTTGACAATGCAAAGGTAATATGAATTTAGAAACCTACAATACTTTTGACTGATAAATTATAAATATTTAAGCCATTCTTGATATATATCAACATTTTGTGTGCGCAAACGGTGACAAAACGTTATTAATATTCTATTTTGTCTTCCTTTTTGCTCCACATGTCGAATGCTTTGCTTGCTTCTTTCTGCATAAATACTTCAGAAGGAAGTGTGCGATTTTCCGGTGACAATGCTAATTCTTTATATATAAAGTCGTCGTCGAATCCTATCATGGCGGCATCTTTACGGTTGTTGCCATAATAGATTTTATCAATATGTGCCCAGTAGATTGCTCCAAGACACATGGGGCATGGTTCGCATGACGTATAAATCTCGCAACCGCTAAGGTCGTGCGTGCCCAATATTTCCGTTGCCTTTCTTATGGCAGTGATTTCAGCATGTGCGGTAGGATCGTGATTTATTGTTACGCAATTGTTGCCTTCTGCGATTATTTCTCCGTTTTTTGTGATTAAAGCACCAAAGGGACCTCCTCCGCATCTAACACTTTTTTCTGCTAGTTGGCATGCTCGTAGCATGAGTTCTTTTTTGTCCATGTCTGTTTACTTTAAAATGAGTGAAAGTTTTGTCTGTTCTATATTACAAAGATATGATTTTAAATTGTTTGTGATGCGAAAAACAAATTTTTTTATAATTAGTTAAGCAAATATTTGTTACCTTTGCACTATGAGAGTGCTTTTAGTTAATACGAGCGAGAAGACTGGCGGTGCTGCCGTTGCTGCCAACAGGTTGATGGAGGCGCTTAACAACAATGGCGTCAGTGCTAAGATGCTTGTGCGTGACAAGGAAACCTACAATATCAATGTGGTGGGGTTGGGCACATCTGTCTTGTCAAAAAGACATTTCTTTTGGGAACGCATTATAATTTTCATACGGATGCACTTCTCAATGAAAAAGCTTTTTTCTATTGATATAGCAAACAGTGGCTTTGACATCACGCGCATGAAAGAGTTTAAGGAGGCAGACGTGATACATCTGCATTGGATAAACCAAGGCATGCTGTCGCTGAAGAGTATCAAGAAAATTCTTGCAAGCGACAAACCGGTGGTGTGGACAATGCACGACATTTGGCCCGCCACGGGCATCTGCCATCTCACCTTGGGGT
The DNA here is from genome assembly GCA_045602085.1 of Prevotella sp. Taxonomy (GTDB): domain Bacteria; phylum Bacteroidota; class Bacteroidia; order Bacteroidales; family Bacteroidaceae; genus Prevotella. The sequence goes on from JAZSAV010000038.1 coordinate 136,915, forward strand.
GCAACAGATTCAAGTCGCATTGCCGTTATTGTCGTTTGCTGCCCTCAAAGGGAAGCCGCAATGACCTCTCTACTAAGATTTTCAAGAAAAAACTCAGACTTTATCATAATCAAGGTATCCGTTTTGTGGCATGCAGCAAGTGGTTGGAAGGCGAGGCCAAAAAGAGTGCCTTGCTTGTTGGCAGCAAAGTGACAAACATTCCTAATCCTATTGACACCCGAGTGTTCTGTCCAGGTGATAGAATGCAGGCGCGAGTCAACAGCGGATTGCCTGCAGACAAGCGCATTCTGCTTTTTGTTTCGCAGCGTGTGTCCAATCCTAATAAGGGAATGTCATATCTGGCAGAGGCATGTAATATCCTGAGTCAGCAATATCCGGAAATGCTTGGCGACACTGTTGTCGCTGTACTTGGAGGTCATGCGGAAGAGTTGCGTGAGCAGTTGCCTTTCGAACTGTATCAGTTGGGATATGTCAGTGATACGAAGCGCATAGTCGATATTTATAATTCTGCCGATTTGTTTGTCTTGCCGTCTCTGTCGGAGAATCTGCCAAATACCATTATGGAAGCAATGGCTTGCGGCGTGCCGTGTGTGGGATTCAAGATTGGTGGCATACCAGAGGAGATAGACCATCTGCGTAATGGTTATGTTGCAGCCTATTGCGACAGTGCTGATTTGGCAAAAGGCATCCGTTGGGTGTTGACATCGGCTGATAGTGAGTCTTTGCGCAACGAGGCAGTAAAGAAGGTGCGTGTGAGTTATTCGCAACAGAGTGTGGCAATGAAATATATAGAAGTGTATAATCAGGCTTTGGCTCAAAAGCATTATAGGATATGATAAAGATTTCGGTTGTAACCATAACTTATAATGCCGCAGACGTGTTGCAACGCACGCTTGACAGTGTGCTGCATCAGACCTATCAGTATATAGAGCATCTTATAGTCGATGGCGCTTCTACCGACGATACGGTGGAAATGGCCAAGGAATACAAGGAAGAGAGCGACGAGGTGGCTGCCAGTCATGACGTGGTGATTGCCTCAGAAGCCGACAAGGGACTTTATGATGCCATGAACAAGGGGTTGAGGCGTGCCACTGGCGACTATATACTGTTTCTTAATGCAGGTGATTTCCTTCCGTCATCAGCAACCATCGAGACTGTTGTTGATGCAGCAAAGCGGCATTGTGCAGCCAATGGCGAATTGCCGGCAGTGCTCTATGGCGATACTGACATTGTGGATTATAAAGGCAACTTCCTGCATCATCGTGAACACCGACCGCCAAAGAAACTCGGTTGGCGTTCATTTCAGCAGGGCATGCTTGTTTGCCATCAGGCTTTCTATGCCCGTCTCGACATAGCTCAGACCATGCCCTATGATTTGAAATATCGCTTTTCTGCCGATGTGGATTGGTGCATCCGTGTGATGCGTGAAGCTGAACGCCGTCAGTTGGCACTTGTAGATGTGGGTGCGGTGGTTGCCAACTATACAAAGGAGGGACAGACTACTACCCACCATAAAGAATCGTTAAAGGAACGCTATGATGTGATGTGTAGTCATTATGGAAGTGTTTCTACTTTTATCATGCATTGTTGGTTTGCCGTAAGGGCGATATTAAGAAAGTGCGGTGTCTCATGACGCTCTATAAAGCTCCGCTTGGGTGTAATTTCCGTTTGCCGGGGTTGAATATTTGTTAACAGGATGGAATATCATGGCGGTATTCCATCCTGTTGTGTTTTGAATGTTTGGTTCATAGTTATTTCCTGTCCTTGGTGAACAAAAATACAATGTATCCTTATCTTGCAAATGCTGATATACATACGCGCGCGTACTTTTATATTTAGAAGTTGCTGTGTACGTTATTTTCGACTTCCAAAGTGTGATTTTTAGGCTTTTATTACCTTGTTTTGTATTCTGAAACAAATTGAAAAATACATGAAACATTGTGAAAAAGTCTGTGACGAGCGCAAAAATGGTGCGGACATAAAGGCAAATCGTTCGTGCGCATTATTTATATCTTTGCATCAGAAAATTTTGTGTAATGCAAAACGAATAAAGCAAAATATAAACAAAAACCAAAAAACGTATGAAAACCCAAAAACAAATCTGGAGGCGTGGACGGCATTTGATGCTGGCTGCCGGAATTCTGTTGGCTGGTGGTAGTGCATTCACTGCTTGTTCTGAGTACGATTTGGATGAGCGTACCCCTGACGGATGGGGAGCGAGCATCTACAGTTGGCTCGACGATCAGGGCAACTACACTAACACAGTGCAGATGATTGATGAGCTTGGCTATCGCGAAGTGTTGGCCAAGACAGGTTCGAAGACGCTTTTCGTTGCAGACGATGCTGCGTTTGAGCGTTTCTATCGCAACAACAAGTGGGGCGTGACAAGTTATAGCAAACTGTCAGAACCTCAGAAGAAGCAGTTGCTCTTCGGAAGCATGCTTGACAACTCAATGCAGCTGAGCATTCTGCCAAGCGTTCAGGGAACACCGCCTGAGAACGAAGGTCAGACAATGCGTCGCTATGCTTCAAACTCGGTTTATGATTCAGTGGCCGTTATCTTGCCGGATCAGATGCCAGACAATCCTTATTGGGCACGCCACAAGGAAAGCGGCGAACCGATGGTTTGCATGAAGGACAATTCTGTTGTGCCACTCGTTTATTTCATTGAGAAGCTGCTTGTGAACAAGCGCATCACCAATGAAGACTATGATTTCCTTTTCAATAAGACCACTCAGCGTCAGCCTGGTGATGCCAGTGTCAACGGTATTGTGGTTGAGGAAGGCAATATCAAGTGTTCAAACGGATTTATCCACAAGATGGAAGACGTTATCACTCCGCTTCCTAACATGGCCGACCTTCTTGCCAGCAAGCCAAACGTTAGCCTTTATTACAAGTTGCTCGAGCGTTTCTGTGCTCCATATCCTGACAAAGAAGGTTCAATAACCGAGCGTTACAACTATCTTTATAATACTAACGTTGATACAGTATATGTAAAGCGTTTCTTCTCAAGAAAGTCTCAAGGTGGTGTAGCCGTTACAGAAACTCCCGATGGCGGTCCTGTAACTGGTACTTTGAAGTTCGACCCAGGATGGAATGCTTATTATGCAGGTATCGACGAGCAGGGTAGTACAGTGGCTATGCAGAAAGACATGGCGCTGATGATGGTTCCAAGCAACGAGGCACTTGAGGAGTATTGGAACAATGGTCCTGGTAAAGTGTTGAAAGATTACTACGGTTCATGGGATAATGTTCCTGACGAGGTAATCTCAGAACTTATCAACAACAATATGCTCCCTTCTCTATTGTCATACGTTCCTTCAAAGTTTGACAACATCCTTAACGACGCCAACGACCCAATGGGTGTAGAGTTGGCAGCTATCGACTCAGTATGGCTCGGATGTAATGGTGCTATTTATCTTACAAACCGTGTTTATTCTCCAACATCATACGTCAGCGTTTCTTACCCTGCGATGATTAACGAGACAATGCACATACTGTATTGGGGTATCAAGCAGTTGCAGTATAACGTATATCTGAACTCGCTCAACTCATACTACAGTTTCTTTATTCCTACCAACAACTCACTGTTGGAGTATATCGACCCTGTTTCTTACGGCAAGAGCCAAACTCAGCTCTATCGTTTCCACTATGACCCGTCTCAGGTTGATGAGAACAACCGTGTATGGGCAAGTGTTTGGAACTACGACACTGTGGCAGGTGAGGTTACTGACAGTATCGGTGAGGTAAGAGATGCCGGTCAGATTCGCAACCGTCTGAAGGATATCCTCGACACGCACATCGTTATCGGAAATGTTGAGGACGGTCATAAGTACTATCGTACAAAGGGCGGTACGGAGATTCGTGTCAACAATGCTTCTGCCGGTGCTAACGGCATGACCGTAGAAGGCAGTTTCCAGGTTAACGAAGGTAATCCAATCAACGTAAGCTATATCTACGACCAGACAGAAGGCGGTAACGGTAAGGCTTATATCTTGGAGAGTCAGCCAATCATGGGTACACGCATGACAACATACGATATCCTTGCAAACACACCAGAGTTCTCTAAGTTCTTTGAACTCCTTGACGGTAGCGACCTGACAGAGACTATCCGCAACAATCGCCATTCAACCGGTGGTAAGAATATCTCTGTGTTCAATACATATCACTACACAGTATATGTACCGACAAACGAGAGTATCGAGGAGTTGCAGAACAGTGGCAAACTGTCTAACTGGGATGTTGTTGCAGCTCACGAAGAGGCAGGCAACTATGAGGCAAAGACCAAGGACTCGCTCAACATCGTAAACTTCCTGAAGTATCATATCCAAGATAACGCCCTGTTCATTGGTGCTACACCAGAAGAGGGAGACTTCGAGACTTCAGTCATCGACCCTTCAACAGGACGCTTCTATCGTGTATCAGCCGAGCTTACTGACAATGGTATTACGCTGAAGGACTATGCAGGCAATACCCGTAAGGTAATAACATCAGATGATAGACTCTATAACCTCATGTCAAGAGAATACCTCTATAACGACAAGGACGTTTCAAGAGCCGTGAACATCGAGACAAGCTCATCAGCAGTTATCCATCTTATCGACAAACCTCTGATGATAAATAATTAAGAGTGTTCTTGATGTAAAAACGAAGAATTATGAAAACAAAGAATTTATTAAGAACAATAGGATTGATTTTTGTCGGAAGTCAAATGTCAATCAATACATTTGCCCAGAAAGCAGGTGATATCATCAGCGGTACCGTTAATGACGCGTTGGGACCTGTGACAATGGCAAACGTAGTGGAAATCGATGCTGCCAATCGTATAGTGTCATCTACCGTTACGGATATAAACGGAAACTTCTCTTTCAAGTTGAAGAATCCTAAGAACAAGCTCCGCATCTCTTTTGTAGGATACAAGACTGTTACATTGCCATTGAACAAGTTCAAGTATTCAGTGACAATGCGCGATGCAACGCAAATCAGAGAAGTTACCGTTACTTCAAAGAAGCGTGCTGAGGGTTCAGGTCTCGCTATTCCTGTGGATGAAATCTCTACTGCACGCCAGAGCATTGACATGTCAGAGTTTGAAGGACTTTCAATGACAACAGTCGATGAGGCTCTTCAGGGACGTATCGCCGGTCTTGACATCGTTGCCAATTCTGGTAACCTTGGTGCCGGAACATCAATGCGTCTGCGTGGTGTGTCAAACATCAACGGTTCTGCCGAACCGCTCATCGTTGTCGATGGCAACGTATGGTCGTCAGGTACTGAAGATTTCGACTTCTCATCAGCCAACGAAGAGAAGTTCGCCCAGTTGCTTAATGTAAACCCAGAAGATATTGAGAGCATCTCGGTTTTGAAGGATGCTGCCGCAACAGCCATCTGGGGTTCACAGGGTGCTAATGGTGTTATCGAAATCAAGACCAAGCGTGGTACTCGTGGTAAGACTCGCGTTACCTATAGCTTCCGCCTTACTGGAACTTATCAGCCAGAGGGTTACAAACTGCTCAATGGTGACGAATATACCATGCTTCTCAAGGAAGAGTATTTCAACCCGCAGCTTAGTGATGAGGCAAGTAACATTCCTGAGTTGAACTATACTCCAAGCTTCCCTGAGTATGAGATGTACAACAACAATACTGACTGGCTGAAGGAAGTAAAGCAAACCGGTTGGCGCCAGAACCACTATGTTGCTTTGAGCGGTGGTGGTGAGAAGGCCCACTTCCGTATCGGTGCAGGTTACGACCATGAAACCGGTTCTATTATCAAGCAGCAGCTCGACCGTTTCACCTCTCGTGTGAACCTTGACTACTTCGTTTCTGACCGTATCAAGATTGAGACAAACATAGCGCTTACATATACACGCAATCAGAAGAACAACGGCGACTTGCTTTCTATTGCTTATGTGCGCATGCCTAACGTTTCTGTTTATGAGCAGGACAAGAATGGCAACAATCTTGAAGACTATTATAATATGTTGCCGACCATTACACCGGCTTTGCGCGACCAGCTTAACAACAGAAACCCTGTTGCTTTGGCACATCAGGCAAAGAACCACGAGACAAGTTATAACATCGAACCAGAGTTCAAGCTCCGTTATAACCTTCTCGGACTTGATGAAGACAAGACACGCCTGCAGTATGAAGGTAAGGTGATGTTCAACATCTTCAACCGCTATGAAGATCAGTTCATGCCTTTGTCATTGAGTACAGCCGGATGGAATGATTCACAGAATAAGCAGAGTAACCGCTCTACAGCAAACTCTTCTAAGAGTCTCGGTGTGACAACAACCCACACCCTTACATTCACTCCGGCATTCAAGAACAAAGACCATTTCCTCACAATGTTGCTTCGTGGCCAGCTGACAAGTGGCCAGTCAAGTTCGCAGAGCACCGTAACATGGGGTCTGCCTTCAGGAACTATCCAGGGTGTTGGTGCAGAAGGTATTATCGACGGCATGAGTACAGGCAGCGGACAGTGGAGAAGCATCTACTTCACATATTCTGCCCACTACGCATATAAGGGTAAGTACATGGCCGACTTCTCTGTACGCCGTGATGGTAGCACCAAGTTCGGTAGCGACCAGCGTTGGGGTAACTTCCCTGCATTCTCTGTAAGATGGAATATCCATAAGGAACCATGGTTCCAGAAAGCATTGCCATGGATTTCTACACTGTCTATTCGTCCAGGTTGGGGTATCGTAGGTCGTCAGCCAGGTTCAGAATACCTGTTCTTCAGTAAGTATGCCAACGGTAGCGGTTATATGGGACAGGGTTCTGTTTATCCTCAGAACATCCGTCTTCAGAATCTGAAGTGGGAAGAGAAGGAGACATTCAACCTCGGTACAGACTTCGGTTTCTTCAATGAGCGAATCACCGGTAACGTGGAACTCTACTGGCAGTTCACAACCGACCTGCTCATGGGCGGTCGCGGTATTCCTACATCATCAGGTTATCCAAATCTTGCATGGCAGAACGTAGGTAACATGAAGAATATAGGATGGGAGTTCAACCTCAATGGTAATAACATCATCAAGGCTGGCAAGTTCGGTATGGACTTCAACATTACTTTTGCTAATAACAAGAACCAGATTACAAAGATGGACGAGACTTGTCTCACCAGTCTTAACAATGAGTTCAATCGTAGCAACGGTTCTTATCTCTCACGCGTAGAGTTGAAGCGTGCCTTGGGTAGTATCTATGGTTTCCGCTATAAGGGCGTATATCAGTACTCTGAGTATTCTCCAGAGGAAATCAAGGGCGTAAGCGGTCCTAATGCACCTGTTGTCCGCGACAAGAACGGTGTGGTTATTCTCGATGAGAACGGTATGACAAAACCGATGATGTTTTGTGCCGGAAGCGTTGACTATGAGTTCCGCGGTGGTGATGCCATCTATGAGGATGTAAACCACGACGGTTCTATCAACGAGCTCGACATCGTTTATTTAGGTTCTTCACTGCCTAAGTTCACTGGTGGTTTCGGTTTCAAACTCAGATGGGGACGTTTCTCTTGGAACAACCAGTTCAACTTCCGTTATGGCAACAAGATTATCAACCAGGCTCGCATGAATGTTGAGAATATGTATTCTAACAACAACCAGAGCCGTGCCGTTAACTGGCGTTGGCGTGTTGAAGGCGACATTACTGACATTCCACGAGCATTGCGTCAGCATGGTTACAACTGGTTGGGTAGCGACCGCTTTGTAGAAGACGGTTCTTTCATCCGTCTTAACTACTCACAGATAAGTTACTCTTTCGAACCAAAGCTTATCAAGCGTCTCGGTTTGAGTCAGCTTAATCTGTATGTATCAGCCAACAACCTGTTCTGCTTGACAGAATATTCAGGTGCAGACCCTGAAGTTGGATATGGTAACCTCGGTATAGTAACCGACAACGCAAAGACACCGCGTGCCAAGTCGTTTACTGCGGGTGTAACCATACAGTTCTAAATAATATATAATGTGTAATTAGAAATATAACAAATATATGATTACCAAGATAAAAAACATATTCTGCGCCATCTGCATTGCCTGCGGTTTGTCAAGCTGTGATGATTTCCTTGAAATCCTGCCGATGAACGAGGTTGTGCTTGAAAACTACTGGACAGAAAAGGCCGACGTTACCAGCGTTATGAACAGCTGCTACGAGGCTTTGGAAAAAGAGAACTGTCTTGTAAGAATGGGCGTATGGGGCGAGTTGCGTTCAGACAACCTTCGTTTGGGAAGCAACGTGCCAAATGAAATAAATGAGATTCTTAAGGAGAACATCCTTCCTTCTAACCCGATGTGCAACTGGTCAAGCTTCTATGAGGCTATCAACTACTGTAACACTGTTTGCTATTATGCTCCACAGGTTCAGAAGATAGACCCTAACTATACTGAAGCCGAGATGAAGGCAAACGTAGCAGAAGCATCTGCCATCAGGGCATTGTGCTACTTCTACCTCATCCGTACATTCCGTGACGTGCCTTATACAACACGTCCAAGTCTTGATGACGACACTAAGAACTACGTAATTCCAGCAACTCCGTTCAATGACGTGCTCGACTCGCTCATCGTAAATCTGGAGAGTGTAAAGGACGATGCTGTTCGCCGTTATTATACAGATGAGAGTGCAAATCAGTGGCAGAACTCATGCAAGATTACACGTTATGCTATCTATGCACTGCTTGCCGACCTCTACCTCTGGAAGGGCGACTGGGACAACTCTATCAAGTATTGCGATATGGTTATCAACTACAAGCGTCAGCAATACGATGAGATGATTGAGCGTGAGGGTAACGTAAACACCATCGGACTCTTCGGTGAAATACCAATGTTGCTCACAAAGCCAACAGGTAGTACAAACTGCGGCAATGCCTATAACCTGACTTTCGGCAAAGGCAACTCTTTCGAAAGCATCTTCGAGTTGTATTTTCAGGACAACCAGACCCGTCAGAACACATGGGTAAGCAACTATTACGGAAACTCAAACAATCCTGTAGGTCGCTTAAGCGCTCCTGACTTCCTGCGCAAGGATGTTGCCTTAGGTACAAACATCCTGTTCAAGAAGACCGACGGCCGTGCTTACGAAAGTGTTGAAGAAGACGCTTCTCGCTATCTTGTTAGAAAGTATGCTTATACCGGTGTAAGCTATACGACACAGAATGTAACAGACGAGAAATCTCTTAAGTTGGCAACAAGCATGCGTGCCAACAGTTATGCCAACTGGATTTTCTACCGTCTGAGCGATATGTTGCTTATCAAGGCCGAAGCTCTCATACAGCGCAGTCCAGAAGACTATCCGGCAGCATTCACAATGATTAATATCGTCAACAAGCGTGCCAACGACGTAACAAGCGTTTCTCGTTCAGACACCCTGAAGATGGCCGACTACATCCAGACCAAGGCTGCAATGGAAGACCTCCTTATGGAAGAGCGTCATCGTGAGTTCCTGTTCGAAGGCAAGCGCTGGTTCGACCTCGTCCGCGTATCACGCCGCGACGGCAACACCAACCGCCTTGTTACTCTCGCGTCACGCAAGTACATAGAGAATGTCAACGCCATCAAGATTAAATTGGCAGACCCTAACATCATCTACTTCCCATACGCAAAGAGCGAGTTGAAGGTCAATCCGCTGCTCGTTCAGAATCCGGCATACGGTAAGGATGAAGACTCTGAGCTGACAAAATAAGAGTTTTTTGATTAAGTAATAAGTAAATACGAAAAGATATGATTGCAAAATTTAAATATATCATCTGCGCATTTTGCGTAATCTTCAGTGTTGCGGCATGTGTTGATAATGATGATGATGTTCCTATGAACTATTATACATCAACAAAACTCACAGCAGCCGGATTGCTTGAAGAGAACCCAGAGCAGTTTAGTGACTTCATCGATGTGTTGAAGCGCACACCTTATTTCTCTTTGCTTTCTACATACGGTAACTTTACATTGTTTGCTCCTACAAACGATGCTATGTACAAGTATGTGACAAAGATGGGCTATATGTCTGTTGCAGATATTCCTACCGAGACCTGCGACACTCTCGCCCGTACCCATATCATCAAGAAAGGTGCTTTCTTCACAACCGATATCAGTGAAGGTTCGCTCCCTGAACTTAACATGGACGATGGTTATATCGTATTGTCAAGTGACTCTGACGTTTATAACAATAACGCCCTTATATATTATATAAATAAGAACGCGCGTATTATTGAGCGTGACGACTCTGTTACCAACGGTGTTGTTCATGTTATCGACAACGTTATAACCTCAAGCAGCCTGCTCTTGCCTGACAAGATTGCAGAAGACTCAACCCTGACCCTCTTCTCACAAGCATTGGAACTCACAGGTATGGCAGACTCATTGGTTAAGTATATCGACGAGACCTATTCTTGCGGTATCGACTCTGTTCACACCGGTGCTATGGTACGCTGTACATCTGGTTCTGCACTCTACACCCGTTCTTTCTGGCCAGAGAAGCGTTTCTTCAAATACACTGCTTTTGTTGAGACCGACTCTGTATATGCAAAGCACGGTATCTACACCATCGAAGACCTTACAGCATATGCAAAGAAGGTTTACGACCAGACCTATCCTGAAGATGCAGGACTTTACGACGACAACCCACGTCATCGCAAGAATCCGCTCAACCGCTTTATCAGCTACCACTTGCTGCCACGCATTGGTCAGTATAACAGCTGGGTAATGTCTGGCGAACTCCGTGAGCACTGCTGGTACACATCTATCAGCGACCCAGAAGAGTTCTACGAGACAATGTGTCCAGGTACAATCATGCGCTTCGCTGGTCCTTCTGCCGGTCTGTTCATCAACCGCAAGGGTCTGCAGAACAATGTTAAGGTTCGTGGTGTGAAGGTGCTTTCACCATCAGAGTCAGGTTCTACCGACCAGAATGCGCTCAATGGTGTTTATCATTATCTCGACAACATCCTTGCCTATACCACACAGGTTCGCGACGTTGTTCTTAACTGCCGCATCCGTATCGATGCAACAGTGCTTAGTCCTGACTTCATGAACTGTAATGGCCGTGGCCGTTATGGTGAGGATATCCTTACTGGATTCAAGAACCAGTATATCACCGACTGGGTGGTAAGTGATGAGACATACGTAGGTGTTCACAGTGACGTAGGTTATTGGAACTCATACCAGGCAAATGCCGTTTGTATCAGTGGTATCTTCGATGTCGCTTTCAAACTCCCTCCAGTACCATCAGGCACATACGAGGTTCGTCTCGGCTATACAGTAGGTGAGGAGCGTGGTGTAGTTCAGGTTTATCTGAACAACGAACCTTGCGGTATTCCTGTTGACCTCCGTGTTTATGGACCAGATCCAAACATAGGTTGGGTAGAGGATACCGACGATCCTGACGAGAATGTAGCAAACGACAAGGCTATGCACAACAAGGGATATATGAAGGCTATGGACAGCTATCGCCCATGGGATGCCGAAGGTCCGCTGCGTAACAACAACTGGAACCTGCGCCGTGTGCTCACAACCAAGTATCTCGATTCAGAACAGACATACTACTTGCGTTTCCGTCAGGTACTCGATGATTCAGAGCGTTACTGGTCATTCGACTATATCGAACTCTGTCCTAAGAGTGTTTATGGAAGTCCTGAAGGTGAAGACACTCATTAATTAAAGGGAGAAATATAAAAAACTTATAAACTTAAGAATTATGAATAAGTTCTATAAAGCAATATGCGCCATTGGAATAGTCTGCGGACTATATGGTTGTTCTGATTGGGATGACCACTATAATGGCACAAACACTTCTGGCGGCAACAATCTCACATTGTGGCAGCAGCTGAAGTCAGAACAACAGCTGAGCGATTTCTGCGAAGTGCTTGAGGAAACAAAGATATTCCGTCAGCACAAGAAGACTCCGGTAAGCTATGCTGAACTGCTTGATGGCGGTCAGTCGTTTACTGTTGTGGCACCTGTAAACGGTACATTCAATAAAGACTCTCTTCTTCAGCTCGTGCAGACAGCACAGGGTGACTCTATCGTAGAGAAGTTCTTTGTACTGAACCATATCTCACGCAAATTGGTTTCTATCCCAGCCAAGAGCGACCGTATGCTTCTGCTCAACAAGAAGCACGTTGAAATTGGCAGCAATAGCATAGAGGGCGTTTCTATAACAAAGTCAAATATCTACACAAAGAACGGTGTCCTTCATATTGCAGCACAGCCACTGCCTTACGAGCGCAGTCTGTTTGAAATGCTTTGCGACATACCGGAGTTCAGTGCTATCGGAGCATTTATCCGTAAGTACGACGAAGACTTCTTCGATGCCGACAACTCTGTTTCAAGCGGTATTATAGAAGGTGTGCCAGTATATGTTGACTCAGTTATCATTGAACGCAACCGATTCCTCGACCGCGTTGGCTATATCAATGCCGAGGACTCAATGTATTGGTTCATCGCTCCTACCACAGCAGCATGGCAGCAGGCATACGATGAAGCAGCCAAGTATTTCGTTTATGACAAGAAGGTGGCTAAGCGCGACTCAATACAGCAGTATTGGGCTCACCGTGCACTCATTGACGATGCTGTGTTCAATATGACCGACCAGTTGTCTGTTAACGACTCGCTTACCTCTGTTCAGTATGTTCGTCGCAACGTTACTAACAACAAGCCAATCTATCACGTGTTCAAGAAACCGTTTGAGGCAGGCGGTATTCTCAGTCAAGCAACTCCTTTTGATGCCAGCAACGGTGTTCTCTATCAAGTTAACCAATGGCCGTTCACACCAGAGCAGACCTACTTCCGTCCTATATGGAGTGAGGCGGAGAATATGTACTATGTTACAGAAGACAAACTTTGCAGCTACAACTCACGCCGTATAGCAGGCGACAGTATTTCTGATGGCGGTTATCTGCAGATTATACCAGAGAAGGCAACTTCAAACTGGGAGATGACCTTCCGTCTTGACAATACCCTGAGCGGTCACTATGACATCTGTGCCATCGTATTGCCACGAACCATTACCCATAAGGACCAGGAGTTCAATCCTTGCAAGTTCAAGGCAACAGTAAACTATGTTGACACTTTGGGTAACAGCAAGACATATAATTGCGGTAATACACAGTTCAAGACTGACCCTGCACGCGTTGACACAGTTGTGCTCGCCGAGTCATTCTACCTCCCTGCCTGCAACTACGACAACACCGAGTTGAAGGTAAGTGTTAAACTCACATGCTCTATCCTTGCCCGTGAAAACTCTAAGTATTCACGCGAGATGTATCTGGATTGTATTTATCTCAGACCAAGAAGTGATGTATCTAAGGATTGAAGAATTGAAGGATTGAAGATTGGGGATTAAGGATTAAAGAATAAGGATTGAAGATTGCAACCAAGGCATACGTCTGAACTCCTGAACTCCCGAACTTCTGAACTCCTAATTTAAATAATAAAGATTATGATTAGTAAATTCTATAAGACAGCCTGTGTAGCACTGGCAATGTGTGGCTCAGTCGCAGTTGCGGCACAGGATAAAATGAATACTGTGACAGGTAGAGTGGTAGATGCATCTACAGGCAAGCCATTGGCTGGTGTTATTGTTTCTGCCTACGGCGATTCCCGCTATACTGCCATGACCGATGAGAAGGGTAACTACGAACTGAAGGTGCCCGACTATACACGTTCCGTTTCCATGAGCGTTGACGGATACAACATCCAGCAGCGTGCCATTTCTGCCGGCAAGGCTGATGCCAATATGTTTCATTCAGCCTTCAGTCAGGACTATAAGGCTTCTACATCTGCCACCATCAGTGCCGAGGCCGTTGGTTTTGACAATACGGCAGAAGTAAGCGTTGACCCGCTCATCCAGCAGCGTCTTGGTGGCGATATCCGCACAGTAAACCGCAGCGGACTGCTTGGTGTCGGAAACTCAATGCTTATTGAAGGTATCAACTCACTACATGCCAATGCTCAGCCGCTCGTTGTTATCGACGGTGTGATTATGGATATGCAGTACAGCCGTGAAATGCTTCACGACGGTTACTACAACAACATGCTTGCCAATATCAATGTCAATGATATCGAAAGCGTTCAGGTATTGAAGAACGGTACTGCTCTCTATGGCGCAAAGGGTGCCAACGGTGTTCTTATCATCAATACTAAGCGCAGCAAGAGCATGGCAACCAAGATTGACGTCAACATCAGCGGACGCTACGAGCTCGTTCCTCGTCTGCCGGAGATGATGGGTGCAGAAGATTACAGACTCTACACCACTGAAATGCTCGCCGACAAGATGGCAAACGTTGGAACAATGAAGTATCTCAATACCGACCCTAATTACTATTATTACAATCAGTATCACAACAATACCGATTGGAAGGATGAGGTATATGAGAACGCATTCTCTCAGAACTACGGTATCAATGTTCAGGGAGGTGACAATGTGGCATCTTACAACCTGTCTGTTGGCTACTCGCTTGGCAACAGCACATTGAAAGGCAACGACTACTCACGTTTCAGCATGCGCCTTAACTCAGATATCGAGGTGGTAAGAAACCTTGACGTACGTTTCGATGCGTCTTACAGCGACGTTGACCGCAGCCTGTTCGACGACGGTGCTCCGCTCGACCCTATGTCAGGCGTAATCACATCACCAGGATTCCTCGGTCTTACCAAGGCTCCGTTCCTCTCTCCATACGCTTATGATAAGAACGGTAACGTAAGCCAGTATTTTGCTGAGGCCGACGACTATCTGCAGGGAATGTTCCAGGGTAAGGGCCGCTTGGCCAACCCTACGGCAATCCTTCACTACGGTGATGGCAAGAACCGTAACTCACACGGTAATCGTATCATCATGTTCTCTGTCACTCCACAGTACAAGGTGAACAAGCACCTCACTATCAGTGAGCACTTCTCACTCGGACTCGTGAACACTAACGAGAACTACTATCTGCCAATCCACGGTGTGCCTACGTTTACAGTAGAAGGACTTGATGAAGGAACAACACTCCAGAACTATGCACAGAGTCTTGCTTCACGTCAGACAGCCATCCAGAGCGACACCCGAGTGGCATGGAACAACCGTTATGGCGCCAACAGCATCAACCTTATAGGAGGTTTCCGCTATCTGAGCAACGATTATAACCTTACAACACAGCGTGGTTATAATACAGGTAACGACAAGACACCTAACATGAACAACTCATTGCAGTTCAAGAAGACCACAGGTGCCGACGACAAGACACGCGAACTGATGTGGTATGCTCAGGCTGGCTACAACTATGCAGAGCGTTTCTATCTTAATGCCGGTGTTTCTGCTCACGCTTCTTCACGTTTCGGTGAAGATGCTTCAGGACTTGACCTTCTCGGTGCTACATGGGGAATCTTCCCAAGCGTAGAAGGTGCATGGGTGATGACCAACGAGAAATGGTTGTCAGGCATCAGAGGACTTGACTATCTGCGTCTGAACTTAGGTTTCGATATGACAGGTAACGATGATATCGACTATACTGCATCACGCAGCTACTTCGTTGCCAACCGCATGCTTGGCAGCAACGTAACAGGCCTTACCCTCGGCAATATCGGTAACACAGAGTTGCAGTGGGAGACAACAAGTCGCCTGACAGCAGGTCTTGAAGGAAACTTCTTCAACAACCGCTTAAACGTACGACTCAACTACTTCAAGAGCTGGACATCAAATCTCCTTTCACTCAGTCAGTTGGCATGGACCAGCGGCTTGAAGGAAAACTGGAGCAACGATGGCAAGCTTGAGAACGAAGGTTTCGATGCCCGTGCATCTGTTAAGGTGCTCAGTTTGAAGGACTTCAACTGGGAACTCGGTGCTTCTGCCGGTCATTATAAGAACAAGGTGACAGCTCTGCCAAACGACAACCGTTCTTTCGAGACAGAAATCTATGGTGCAGCCATCCAGACAAAGGTTGGTCAGCCGGTAGGTCTCTTCTACGGTTGGAAGACAGAAGGCGTATATGCAACATCTGCCGAGGCAAAGGCTGATGGCAAGTATATTGTACAGACCAATGGCGACCGCCTTTATTTCGAGGCAGGCGATGTTAAGTTCAAGGACTTCGACGGCAACGGCATAATCGACAAGAACGACCGTACCATCATCGGCGATCCAACCCCAGACATCTACGGTAACATCTTTACAACCGTTAACTGGAAGAACCTGACACTCTCTGCAGCCTTCAACTACTCTCTGGGCAATGATGTATATAACTATCAGCGCTCACTGCTCGAAGGCGGTACATACTTCATGAACCAGACAACAGCCATGGGCAACCGCTGGACAACAGAAGGACAGATTACAAATATGCCACGCGTGAACTACACCGACCCGATGGGCAACTCACGTTTCAGTGACCGCTGGATAGAGGATGGCAGTTATCTGCGTCTCAGCTCTGTTACCCTCAGCTACCATATCCCTGTCAACAGCACATACCTGCAGGGTATAACTATCTGGGGAAATGCTTCTAACCTGTTCACCATCTCTAAGTATCTCGGTTCTAATCCAGAGACAGCAATGTCAAATGGTGTACTGTATCAGGGCATCGACCGCGGACTCCTTTCTGCCGGCCGTTCATTCTCAATGGGTATAAACATTAATCTCTAAAATCCTGTTACTATTATGAAATATATATATAAGTTAGTCTGCGCCATCTGTGCAATGGGCGTTTTCACATCGTGTGGCGATATGCTGGAAACCGACTCTGAACTTGTAATGTATGAGAAGGATAATCAGTTGAATCAGCCAACTGACTCTGTTTACAGTGTCATGGGTATCATTGGCAAGATGCAGATTATTGCCGACCGAGTGGTACTGCTCGGTGAGATGCGCGGTGACCTTCTTGCCACTACCGAGGCTGCCAATTCTGACCTCAAGCGTCTTGCTTCTTTCGACTTCTCGCAGGAAAACAAGTACAATGCTGTTAGCGACTACTATGCCGTTATCAACAACTGCAACTACTTCCTGAATCATGTAGACACAACACTTGAGCGTCGTGGACATAAGATTTTCAAGGCAGAGTATGCTGTTGTAAAGGCTTACCGTGCTTGGGCTTACCTTCAGGTGGCTCAGGCCTACGGCAACGTGCCTCTCATAACCAAGCCTCTGCTCACAGAGATTGAGGCACGCGAGGCAATGAACATGCCTAAGTCTTCTATCTCAGACATCTGCTCATACTTCATTGCCGACATCGCTCCATACGCAGAAGAAGAACTTCCACGCTGGGGTGTCGTTGACGGATATCAATCAACCTCTTTCTTCATTCCGGTGAAGGCACTCCTTGGCGACCTCTGTCTTTGGGCAGGCCGCTATGAGGAAGCTGCACGCTGGTATCATGACTATCTCGCTGATAGAGATGCCCCGGTATCCCTTAGCACAGGCCGCGCAACATGGAGCAATACAGAGTTCCAATCCACTTCTGGCGGTTATTCTGGAACATCAGGTGCCCAGACCTTCATCCCGATGGAAGCAAGAGTGTTTGACGGTGTTGTAAGTGATTTGAGCAACATCTTTGAATCTACACGCGAGAACAAGTATTACTATCAGGTAATTCCTTCAAAGGCAATGCGCAACCTCTCTGCTTCTCAGGTTTACTGCATGGAGTATAAGACAGATACAGAAACCGACACACTCTATGCGCCTACCGCTGGTCTTGCTGACGAACTGTTGGTTGGCGACCTCCGTCTGTCTTTTATCTATAATCTAAGAGCAGCGGGCGGTCAGGATGAGTATTCAGAAGACAACAACATGCGCCAGACAATAAACAAGATTGTGAGCAACCGAATAGTAACCTACCGCACTCCGATGATTTATCTTCGCTATGCTGAGGCCCTCAACCGTTGCGGTTTGCCACAGTCAGCATTCGCCGTACTGAAATACGGTCTTTGTTCAGACAATGTAAAGCAGTATGTTGACAGTCTTGAGCAGGTAGCTGCAGGCGATTTGATAGCATTCGACCAAACTCTGTTCCCTAAGGAGCGTGCTATCGGTATCCATTCGTACGGTTCTGGTGACAGTCCTGCCAACGAATACTATGTATTGCCACAGCCACAGCAATCGCTTGCAACACGTCAGGATACCATCGACTATCAGATTCCGCTTGTTGAGGATATGATTATCAATGAAATGGCACTTGAAGGAGCATTCGAAGGCTATCGCTACTACGACCTCATGCGTGTGGCTTTGCGCCGTGGCGATGCTGCTTATCTTGCCGATCCAGTTTCAAAGCGTAATGGTGAGACAGACGACAACCTTCGCCAGTTGCTTATGAATACCAATAACTGGTATTTACCGTTACCGTAATATTTATGAGAAATAGAATTATAGTTTTAGTTTGTTTATTGGTGGCTTTGACGTCTGCCAGAGCCGCCACCATTACCGTTACCGTCGATAGCACCCGCTATCAGACGGTAACTGGTTTTGGGGCAGCCGCCTGTTGGGGAGCTATGCGCCCGATAGACGACGTTAATGTTATAAAAACACTTTACGGCGAGGACTCGCCTGTTGGCCTGAACATTGTGCGAATGGAAATTTCGCCTAATCTTATCGGTGACGTGAAGACACCATGGGATACTCCTTACGACTGGCATGGCTATCTGCCTGTTATCCAAGAGGCAAAACGTCGTGGTGCTATAATCTTCGGAACGCCATGGTCGCCTCCAGGCGAATATAAGACCAACGGCATTGCCGGTGGCGGTAATAGCGAGGACCAGGGCTATCAGCGTGGAACACTGGCAGAGACAGCCTATCGCAAGTTCTTCCCATGGCTCAACACGTTCCTTGCCTATATGAAGAACAACAACGCCGCCGTGGATGTTGTATCTTTGCAGAACGAACCCGACTGGTGGGTAAACTATTCTGGTTGTCTCTATACGCCGGAGCAGTTGCACAAGTTGGTAAAGGATTACGCCTATCGTCTTGACAAGGAGAAGTATGGCGTGCAACTGATGAGTGGCGAGAGCCTCTGTTTCCAGCCGGAATACTCAGACATTCTGCTCAACGACCCTGAGACACGAGAGCATATCGACATTATCGGCGGTCACCTTTACGGCAATCCGCCGCTCGACAAGATGGCACGTTCAAACAAGGCAGCCGTGAAGTACGGCAAGGGTACATGGATGACGGAGCACTCTGTGGAAAACGGTCCGCGTCTGCCTAACTGGCACGACGAACTGATATTTGCCGAAGAGGTGCATGAGTCGATGCTTGCCGGTGCCAATGCCTATGTTTATTGGTATATGATTGCCCACTGGGCGTTCATCGGTACTGGGGAGTCGCAATATCAGCCAGGCAACGACTACGGCAAACTGTTGCGTCGTGGCTATGTAATGTCGCACTTCTCAAAGAACATCACCGGTTCTACCCGTCTTGGCAGCAAGGCCAGTGTTCATGTAGGTACCAACAGTGCATTCCAAGCTTCTGCCTATATCAAGGGCGATTCGCTCATCGTTATGGCTATCGACACAACAAAGAATGCCTTCGACCTGCGCCTCAACCTCCCTTATAAGGTAAAGAGCGGCATCCACTGGCTGTCAACAAGCGACAAGAACTGCGAGAAACTGCCTATAGAGATGTCGGAGTCTGCCCAGACAATCACTGTCAATCTGCCGGCACGCAGTCTTAACACCTATATCTTCCAGATAGATCGCGAGGCTTCGGGCATATCAGAATTGCCTGTAGCAACAACTGAAACAACAAGTGTTTATTACGATATTCACGGCAGAAAAATGCTCGAACCTAAGGGACTTTACATTGAAAAGCGTTCTGATGGCACAATTATTAAACATTTTAAGAGATAAGCAGATTGCATTTTTTGCAACGAATACGAAAATAAAACAAAACGAAACAAATGAGATTGCAAGTTGTTTTGAAATGAATTACCTTTGCATTGTCATTTAAAGTTAGTGGAGTTATTTTAGTTTCAAGGTAATAGTTAGTAGTTAATTTTTTTATGTCATATTAGTTTATGGTAAAACTAATAAAACCGGCTGCCTGTATGAGAATATCGGCAGCCGTTTTTTTATGCCTGTTTGTTTTATTTTGACATAGAGACATGTTTCTTTATTTATACATAGAGACATATTGGTTTTCTATGGTATATGCACCATATACCAGTGTTATCTGGTGCTGATTACATCCTAATCCGGTGCTTATTGCTAACCAATAAGGTGCTTATTGTAAACCAATTTGCACCTAATTGAAATGCGCGATGCACGGTGATGCCTGCAACAGAGGTGTCACCATTCGCAAGTTGTTGAAACAGTGTCGATTAACAAATAGTGTGACACCTCCTAAGAAAATAAACTGTTATTCGCTGATTTATCCGCATTTATTGAGACATGAAACAAAAAGAAAAGTCGATGAAACGGAAAATATTCTTTGTTTATAATAAAAATCGTTAACTTTGTAGCGTTAATCAAACACTTGTACTAACTGATAACTAAAAAATGAGACGTAAAACCTTTTTACTGATTACTTTTTTATTTGTTTCAACATCTCTGTGCGCGCAGTTCGGAACGTTGCGCCCGTTGCATGTTGAAGGCAAGAATCTGGTAACAGACCATGGTCAGATAGTTACACTGCATGGTGTGATGGACACCCCAAGCCCTTATTTCAACAATTGGCGATGGGGTCGCGACTGCTCTACGCAGAATATCCAGCCGTGTATCCAATATTTCGAAAAGCTGTTTACCGCCCTCACCGACACCGCTCAGGGAGCATATTGCAACCTGTTCCGTCTGCATCTCGACCCTTGTTGGACCAACGACCCGAACAAGCAGAGCGATGGCAAGGAGAGCGGAGAGGCAGATATTTCACGTTTTAGCAGTAGCCGACTGAAGACACTCATGCAGTCGCTCTACTGGCCGATAGCAAAGCGCGCGCTCAACCACGGTCTCTATGTCATAATGCGTCCGCCGGGAGTATGCCCGCAGAATCTGAAGGTGGGCGATTATTACCAGCAGTATCTCCTCACCGTTTGGGACATCGTGACACAGAACAAGAAGGTGCTCGAAAATTCTGACTATGTAAGCATTGAACTCGCCAACGAACCGGTGAACATCACCAATGCTGACGGAACCACCGACGACAAGACCATGCGCGAGTATTTCCAACCTATCGTAGATAAGATACGCGAAAACGGGTTCCGTGGCATCATCTGGGTACCGGGAACAGGATGGCAGTCAAACTACAAAGGCTACTGGCGTTATCCTATCAAAGACCCTGCAAAGGACACTTTCGAGTGGGGCGAGCAGATAGGCTATGCCGTTCACGACTATCCGGGATGGTATAACAGCAGCGACCAGAACCCGAACATGAGCGGAGTTACCGCCCAGTTCCGCACCCAGGTGCCTGTTGTGGGCAGAAGTCCGATTGTCATCACCGAGGTTGACTGGAGTCCTGAGCAACCAGGAACAGGTCATTACAACGAGCATGGCGACTGGGTGGTTGGCAATATGGGCACATGGGCCACTGCCTCCACATCGAAATGGGGACAGGCGTTCAAGAAGATTCTCGACTACTTTGGCAATATCTCGATGACCCTTTCAGGTACATCAACATATATCGATATCGACCATTATCTGTCAACAGGCGAGGTGCGCCCTGCCTTTGGTGGTCATCCAGAGGCGTGCGCCGCAGCATGCTTTGAGTGGTACAAGGAGTATGCCATGCAGATGAATGCCGACCACCTTGCCTTGGGCATCGAGGGGGTTGAGGCAGAAGATGTGGCGATAGAAGACAACTCATCCGTTTACGACCTTCAGGGGCGTCGTCATGACTGTCTGCAACGAGGTCTTAACATCGTCCGCACCGTCGATGAAGACGGAACGGTGAGGGTAAGGAAGGTGATTAGAGATTAAGGATTAGGGATTAAGGATTAAAGATTGCTACCAAAGCATTTGTCTTCACTCCTACACTCCTTCACTCCTACCTCCTAAATAGAAAATTAATCATGCAATAAGCATTATATAACGTTTTACCATGACAAGAAAATTAATACTAACTATGTGTCTGTTCCTATCTGCCATGTGCTATGGCCAGACAGGACACTTCTTCTCGGCAGACCGATTCTCAAACAGCTTGATATCAGATTTGTGCGAGGACAAGTATGGCAATATATGGATTGCCACAGATTACGGACTTAACAAGTTTAACGGTTATCAGTTTACGTCGTATCTGCATGAAGATGATGACACCACGACAATCTGTTCTAACGCTGTGGTGGAACTGCTGCTTGACAGCAAAGGCCGTCTGTGGGTGGGAACAAACCGCGGACTCGACCTTTACAGTGCGGAACTCAATTCGTTCATCCATTATAAGTTCCCCAACGACATCCTTCCGCGTATCAGTGACCTGATAGAACTTCCAGATGGCAGAATCCTTTTCTGTACAGCCGGTTACGGAACCTTTGTCGTTGACGAGGACAATGTGCTGAAAGCCACAAGCGAGTTCTCGCCTGATGAAGGCGATACGTTCTTCAGTTATGCGTATGTAGATTCAAAGCAGCGCTTCTGGAAGAGCGGTTACGACAACTCGTTTCTGATGAAAGAAGACGGCAAGTTCAGCAAGTTCACCTCTACCGTAGGCTCGCCAGTGGGTTTCGTGGAGCATGCCGGCGAGGTGCTTATCGTCTGTCTTCATGGCATAATGTCATATTCAAAAGGCAATATGAGTGTTGCCGACATCGACATGAGTCAGTTGAAGTCAACCGATGCCCTGATGAGTGTTGCCAAGGCCGACAAGAAAGGTAATATATATATAGGTACGCGCGGAAGCGGTCTTTACCGCATTGCTGCAGGTTCGCGTGTGCTGGAGCGCGTAGATGTGGATGCATTCGGTGTGAACATGAATACTGCCAAGGTGTGGGCAATGCTTTTCGACCGCCATGGCAATATGTGGCTGGGCCTGCAGCGTAAGGGATTGCTGATGGTTCCGCTCAATCCGATGCAGTTTACCACATGGAGCTTCGAGGCGCAGAACATACAGGTGGGTTCATCCATCACCTCACTTTGCGAGGGCGACAACGGCATTACATGGTGCGCCGTGCAGGGAGTGGGCGTCTATGGCTTTGACGCCAATGGACGCGTGGTGGCACATCCAAAGGCACCAGCTGCAATAGAATTCCTCTATCGTGACCATCAGAAGAGATACTGGGTGGGAACTGACAAGGCGCTCTTCTCTTATGACCCGCTGACCGGCAAGTACGAGCAGAGGGTGGCGTTTGAGAGTGACAAGATTAACGACATTACCGGTGATGCCCAAGGCAATATCTATTTCTCCGTTTTCTCTCGTGGCTTGTGTATGTACAACAGCAACACGGGTGAGGTGAGACATTTCAGTTCCAAGGACGAAGACAAGGGCAAGGGCCGCCTGTGCAACGACTGGATTATGGCTATCAGTACCGACCACAAGGGACTGCTGTGGATGGCAACCTCGTCGGGCGTGTCATGCTTCGACCCCGTGACGGAGAGCTTCCTCACCCAAGGGTGGTTCCAGTTGCTCAACGGTGTTATGTGCTTCTCCATATGTGAGTTGCGCAATGGCGATATAGCCATAGGTACCGAGTCGGGACTCTATCTCTATGAGCGTCAGACGGAAAAGGTAAAGCCATATCCGGGCAGTGAGGAGCTGGCAAACAAGCTCATCAACTATATTGTCCAGGCAAAGAACGACGACGTGTGGTGCTCTACAACCATGGGCATCTGGCAGTGTGACATAGAGACGCAGAAGTTCATCGGCCATATCAGTGGCAACGGACTCACCAAGAAGGAGTATCTCTACGGAGTAGGCATGCATACCGACGCTGATGATATTTTCTTCGGTCATAACGACGGTCTCACCGTGTTCAACTCTCGCGATGTGAAACCAAACGAAGCAGTAGCCAACGAACTGCTGCTCACCTCTTTCTATGTGGGCGGTATCGAGGTGAACACCAATACCGTGCTCAATGGAGTGAAGATAACGGAGAAGGCCGTTTCTGAATCCGACCGCTTCACGCTCTCTTATCTCGACAACAACATCACGTTGCAGTTCTCGCAGCTCGACTTTGACAATCCGTTCAACGTAACCTTCGAGTATCGTGTGAACGAAAGTGAGTGGGTGAAGAACGCCGCCGGCAAGAACGACCTCACGCTGAGTCAGTTGCAGCCAGGAAACTACACCATAGAGGTGCGTGCCATGCAAGGCAACCAATACTCGCCTGTAAAGGTCATCAAAGTGCTCGTTCAGGCGCCATGGTATCGCACGCCGCTTGCCTATGTGATATACATCGTGCTGCTGGTAGGATTGGCTGTCTATGTATTCCTTGCATATCGTCGCCGCACCAACGAGCAGATGAACGAGGAGAAGATGAAATTCCTCATCAACTCTACCCACGACATCCGCTCTCCGCTGACGCTGATAATGAGTCCGCTGAACAATCTGAAGCGACGCATAGACCCCGAGACGATGCCCGATGCCGTGCGCGACATAGATACCATTGAGCACAATGCCACACGCATTCTCAATCTGGTGAACCAAATTCTCGACGTGCGAAAGATTGACAAACAGCAGATGCACCTGCATTGTCAGGAGACAGACATGGTGAAGTTCATCAACGGCATTTACAAGATGTTTGAATACAGTGCCAACGAGCGAGTTATCGTGTTCAATTTCAAGCATGACGGATTTGAGGAACTGCCGGTATGGATTGACCGCCGCCAGTTCGACAAGGTGATAACCAACCTTCTGTCTAACGCCTTTAAATACTCGTATGAGGGCGGCCGAATAGATGTGGTGCTGACCAAGGAGCAGGACAATATGGTAATCAAGGTGATGGACACCGGCGTGGGACTTGACGGCGACAGCATGAAGCATATCTTTGACCGTTTCTATCAGGGCGGTAACTCACGCCGCATGCACATCGACGGAACGGGCATCGGACTGAACCTCTGCAAGATGATTATCGACATGCACCATGGAACAATAGAGGCAGGCAACCGTCCGGATGGCCAACGAGGTTCGGTGTTCACCGTTACACTGCCTCTTGGCAACAGCCACCTCTCTCGTGAGGAGATAGAAAAGCAGGTGGGTGAGACGCAGCAACCGACAACTGCCACACCAAAGGCAAAGCAGCAGAGTGCAAAGTATCGTGTGCTTGTGGTTGACGACGACCTGGAGATTTCTCACTATATTTCAACAGAACTGGGACATTACTATAAGTTCGGCATCTGTTCAAACGGTAAGGAAGGACTGAAAGAACTGCTTACCAATGAGTATGACCTCGTGGTGAGCGACGTGATGATGCCAGAGATGGACGGATTTACCATGCTGCGCATGATAAAGACCAACATGAACATCTCGCACATTCCGGTAATCATGCTCACCTCAAAAGCCGACGTGGGCAACCGTCTTGAAGGACTTGAGCGTGGTGCCGATGCGTTCCTTGCCAAACCGTTCAACATGGAGGAACTGCACATGAACATCGACAACCTGATACATAACCGCCAGCGACTCAAAGGCAAGTTCTCTGGAGCACAGCAGCAGGCTGATAAGGTGGAACAACCAGAGGTGAAGGGCAATGACGAACTGCTGATGGAGCGTATCATGAAGGCAATCAATAAGAACCTGTCTGATAGCGACTTCAACGTGGATATGCTTACGCACGAAGTGGGCATCAGTCGTGCCCAGTTGCACCGCAAGATGAAGGAGATGACTGGCATCTCAACCAGCGAGTTCATCCGCAACATCCGTCTTGAACAGGCCGCCCGACTGTTGCGCGAGCAGAAGATAAACGTCACTCAGGTGGCATATACCGTGGGATTCTCTAATCTCGCCCACTTCTCAACCATCTTTAGAAAGCATTTCGGCGTCTCGCCGTCGGAGTATGTAGAACGTGAAAGTTAGACGGGTATAATCTGTTGAAAAACAGTATTTAAGAAGGGGAACAGATGTTTGCAGCGTGCAACAATGCTTCCCTTCTTTTCTTTTTTCTAAATGTATCAATTGCCTATGATACAAAAATGAAACCTAAAGAAACATAAGAGGAAGCGCGTGTCTGTCAACTTTGCTACTTTTGCAAGCAGATTTAAATCTATCTTATTATTAACTAATTTTTTTTCTTATGAAAAATCTTACCAAAGTATTCCTTGCATTACTGTTCTGCATGCTCGGCATAACGAACATTGATGCAAAAACCGAAAAGGTTTATGCAACCTTTGCGGCGCCGACGAATACCAACACGAATTGGGATTCGGCGACAAAGACCTTTACTTGGTCAACCACCTATTACAATCAGCTTAGAAACATCGGTTTGCCAAACGGCGACATCTCTAAGTATAAGAAACTGGTTGTTGACTGTGACATCGTTTCAGGCGAGCAGTTCCGTATCTTGTTCTACAAGGGCGGTTCTAATCTCACTCTCTATGTTACAAAGTCAGGCGTAAACGAGTTTATCATTGCCGACACTCTGAAGAGCATTGCTCCAAATGATTACAACGAGTACATGCTCGCTTGTGACGAGATTTGCCTTTCTGGTAACAATGTTGCCGCTCCTGGTGAGGTAAAGATAAATGAGGTTTATCTTGAAACTTACGATGATGAAGGTGAAAAGACCTTTGCAACCTTTGAGGCACCGGCAAATACCAACACTACTTGGAATGCAGAAACAAAGACTTTCACATGGGCAACCACCTATTACAACCAGCTTAGAAATATCGGTTTGCCAAACGGTGACATCTCTAAGTATAAGAAACTGGTTGTTGACTGTGACATCGTTTCAGGCGAGCAGTTCCGTATCTTGTTCTACAAGGGCGGTTCTAACCTCACTCTCTATGTTACTAAGTCGGGTGTAAACGAGTTTATCATTGCCGACACATTGAAGAGCATCGCTCCAAATGATTACAACGAGTATATTCTCGCTTGTGATGAGATTTGTCTTTCTGGTAACAATACTGTCGCTCCTGGCGAAGCGAAGATCAACAGCGTTTATCTTGAAACATATCCGGAAAACGAGTCTGTTGACATTCCTGAAATTGAAGTTGAGGAAGCTCCTGCAAAGCCAGAGGGTTACATCGACCTCGTTGCTTCAATGTATCATGAGTGGACAGGAACTGGTGCTGATGCAACAGAGACAACAACTGCTGTTAATCCAACAATCAATCTTGGCAAGAAGATCGGTAACGGTGAGATGGTATATGGTGTAAAGAACAAGGCACAGTTTGCCGACCTTTCATCTTATCAAGACCTTACCATCGTTGCTACTCCAGGTTTGAAGCTTGTTCTCAACCTCAATCATGATGTTGACATTAAGGAGAATCTTGGCGACTATGCAGAGGGCGAAAGCTATGTATGGGTTGACGCTGTCGTAGGTGAGGACGGAACATACAAACTCGATCTAACACAGTATCCATACGCACACCTTAATAATATACGTATGCCTTGGGACAACAGTAACAAGGGTACAGTATGGTATCTTCTCTTGACAGAGAAACCGGCAGAGGTTCCTTTCGATACAATCGACGTTACAAGCATGGTTGACGTTAACGCATGGAAGAGCGATGTAGGTTCAACAGGCAGCTATACTAAGGACGTGGCTCAGAAGGAGCAGTATCTCACAAACACTACAACCAACGGTGAGATTCTCTATCAGACAGTAACAGGTCTTGCAAACGGTACATATACCGTAGAACTCTATGCAAATGCTTCTTATACAAATGGCCGTGGCTTTGCTTCTGTTGCAAAGAACAATGAACTCGGACGTGCAATCGTTTATGCAGGTGATGTAGAGAAGACAATCCCAGTTGTTCATCAGACAGCTGTTGGCACAAACAATATCGTTGTTCTTGAGAATGTTGTTGTTAGCGACAGCACTCTTAAGATGGGTCTCCGCAAGGACCTTGAAGGTTCTAACTGGCACACTATCCAGATTAAGTCACTCAAGCAGACAAGCGACAAGGCTCTTGCCGATGCAGCTGCTCAGGATGCTTACTGGACAGCAATCGCTGATTCTATCATAGCGTTGAACGCAGTTGTTGGTGGTGTAGAGAAGGCAAACCTTGACAAAGCTGCAACTAAGGCAGACGTGAAGGCAGCTCTGAAGGCATACTATGAAGGCAGAGCTTCTTATGAAGCACTTGCTGCAGCTATCGATGCAGCAAAGACTGCTGGCGTTGATGTAACTGAGGCAGAGGCTGTGCTGAATGGCGCAGAGACAACAGCTGCAAAGGCTGCAGAGGCAATGTCAATCGTTCAACTCGCAGTTAATACCAAGGCTGTTGAGGGTGCTTCTAAGGACAACCCAATAGTAGCAAGTTTCTTAATCAACGGTACATTCGATTCAACAACTGCACCTTGGAAGACTACTACTGGTGCACAGAACCAGGCTCTTGCTACTAACCAGCAGGGGGCATTCACTGGCAACTTCTTCGAGAACTGGAATCCTAACGCATTTACAGGAAAGATCTATCAGGAAATTGAGAATATTCCTAACGGTATCTATGAACTGAGCATCTGCGCATTCGTTAACAATTTTGATGCTTCTGCACAGTATGTTTATGCAAATGCTGACAAGGTGGCACTGACAAGCGGCGCTCCAACTGCTTACATCGTACAGACAAATGTAACAAACAACAAGATTGAGGTTGGTTTGGAGCAGATTGCTGCTATTGCCAACTGGATGGGTATTGACAACGTTAAGTTGACATACTTCGGTGAAAGTTCACTTGACGAGCTTGTTGCAGCTTACAATGCACAGCAGACAAAGGCAGAGGAACTGCTCGAGAAGAAGATGAACAAGGACGTTCTTGCTGCATTGCAGACAGCAGCTGCTGAAATAGACACTACAGACGCAAAGGCATTGACTGACGCTACAGAGGCATTGGTTAAGGCAAATGCTGACGCTGAGGTTTCTGTTGCTAACTATGAGGCTGCTAAGGCTGTTATCGAGGCAGGCAATGGTCTTGACGAGACAGGTAAGGCTGCTTATGCTGCCGACACAACAGTTGTTGAGTTGCAGGCATCTTACGAAGACGGTTCACTTGTTGAAATTACAGCTGCTCAGAAGACTGCTGCACAGGCAGCTCTCGTTGCTGCAACCAAGCAGCAGAACACAGCCGGAGCTGAGTTCGTTACAGCTGCTCCTGCAACATGGGTAGGTCAGACAGGTACATTCGGCAAGCGTTTCGAGCGTTACGACACCAAGGCTTACACTGGTGACGTTATGACACAGACTCTCGATGATATTCCTAACGGAACATACGAGGTAACTCTTGAAGCAACTGCTTCTTACACATCAGGTCGCGGATTCGAGGGCAAGACTGGTGACAGCCTCACTGTGGTATTCGCTAATGACAGCACTGCTAACGTGACTGTTTATGACCGTGGTGGTGTAGGCGAAGGCGACTTCGGTCCTTATGTAATCAAGGTGGTTGTTGCTGACAGCACATTGAAGTATGGTTTGAAGAACATCGCAGAGGGTGCCAACTGGTTTGTAATTAATGTTACATCAATCAAGCTCGTTGAACTTGAGAAACAGGAGGAAGAACCAGGTGAAGAACCAGGCGAAGGTGATGAGATTCTGCTTACATCAGACATGTTCCACAAGTGGGACGGTGTAGGTGCTGATGCTAACATAGTAGAAGAGGTTGTTGCTTCTGAAAACAACATCGGCAATGAGGTAGGTGCAGGCGCAATGGTTTACGGTTTGTCAACTGTTAACTATCTACACTATGCTGACCTGAGCGAATATGGCAAGCTTATTATCGAGGGAACTCCAGGCATGCAGTTGCGAGTTCTTATGAACCGTATTGCAGACGAAGGTGCTCTGACAGAGGTTAACCCTGTAATCGGTGAAGACGGAACTGTTGAGGTTGACTTGACAGCATACGAATTCGTTCATCTGAATGCAATCAAGACAGGTTGGGGCAGTCCTGCAGGTACTATCACAAAGATTGCTCTTGTTGAGAAAGATGGTGATGACGAACCAGGTGTTGACGAACCAGGTGATACAGAGGAGACTCTTACTGCAAGCATGTTCCACAAGTGGAACGGTGCAGGTGCTGATGCAACAGTTGTAGAAGAGGTTGTTGGCTGTGACAATGCAGTAGGTCAGGAACTCGGTGCAGGTGCTATGGTTTACGGAACATCAACTGTTGACTACTTGCACTATGCAGACCTCACAGGTTATTCTAAGATTGTAATTGAAGGAACTCCAGGCATGCAGTTGCGCGTTCTCATGAACCGTGTTGAGCATGAAGGTGCTTTGACAGAGGTTAACCCTGTAATCGGCGAAGACGGAACTGTTGAGGTTGACTTGACAGCATACGAATTCGTTCACTTGAATGCAATCAAGACAGGTTGGGGCAGTCCTGCAGGTACTATCACAAAGATCAAGCTCGTTAAGGGTGTGGTTGATGGTATCGATGGCGTAGAGGTAGAGGTTAAGAACAACATCTACTACGACTTGATGGGTCGCCGCGTAGCTAATCCAACTCGTGGTCTCTATATTGTAAACGGCAAAAAGGTTTTTATTAAGTAAAAAGGCCGTTAGCCGCTTTTGTTACAAAAACAAAATACAATGAAACAAACGATAAAGCCCTTTCTTTGGAAGGGCTTTATCTTTGCACCGTAAACAACAGCGAAAACCTGATAATTATAAAATAAATACAGTATTAACTAAAAACGTTTCAACATGAGAAAAAACTTTTTACTCAGTTTGGGAATGCTCTTCAGTTCATGTCTGGCAATGCATGCACAGAACGTGATTTTCTCTGAAGACTTCTCTGCTCCTCTGGCGAAAGATTCAACAGAGGTGGGATGGTATGAGTTCATCAATTCTAAAGAGGATGATGAGCGTGAGGTAAAAGACGGCGTGCTGCACTTCTACAACTCTCTTGCAGCAGAGGGTTCAACATGGGAGCGTGCTGTCAAGTTCCGCAACCTCCCTTTGAAGGAGAACACTTCTTATAAGGTAAGCCTTACCTTGAGAGGTGACAACTCTTATTCTATGGATGGTACTTCAACTGTAATGAGTAAGGCACGCTTCTCTTTGCAGCAAGGTACAGAGTTTGTAGATATGGCTTTCCTTGACAATCAGGGCAACTCTACATTCCTCGCAGACATCACAGACTTCCAGGAAGATGCTGTAACTTATACAGCAATGTTCTATTATTCTACTCACGAGGCTCACAAGGCATGGTGGGAAGCTAATGGCGCTAATGACGAAGAACTTCAGCAGAAGTATTTCCTTTCTCTGAATGTTTATAATCCTGGTGACTATTATATTGATGATATCGTTGTTGAAGAGGCTGCCATCAAGGGCATCTCTTTCCGCGACGACGTTGTTAATGTTGACTTCGGTTATCCTACAAACATCGCTGACCTCGTTAAGGCTTCAGGTGCAAAGCGCATCATGTTCCCTAACGACTGTGTTAACGTGAAGGTTAACGGTACAGATGCAACTATCCTTTCTGTAGAAGGATTTGCTGATGGCAAGTTCTACATCTTCATCGATGAAAACTATCCAGAGTCAGAAGATGCAAAGGTTGAGGTTACATTCACAAACCCAACAGATCCAGCATATCGCATCTCTTACGCACAGGCTGCAGCAACAGCAACAGGCGACGTCCCTAACTTCACTGCATACGCAGCTTCTTATGATGCAGACATCGCTGACGTTTATTCATACGCATACGAAACACCAGTTCTTATGAAGGCTGACCCAGAAAGCGGTTCATTCAACCTTCCATTGAACATATCTGAGTTCAAGCTCACATTCGACAAGAATGTTGACTGCTCTCTGCTTGAGGCTAAGCTCGGTGGTGAGGCTCTGACTGTTGCTCCTGCAGAAGGATTCTCAAAGGATATCACTCTGACACGCGCTGCTACAGACTTGGCTGCTGGCGAGTATATTCTCAGCATCACAAAGATTTTCCCAGAGAGAATGCTTGGTGAGGATATCTTCGGTGAGGAAGAACTGACACTGAACATCGGTCCTGTTAACGCAGATCCTAACGATACAGTACGTATTCTCTTGAAGGACCCATTCCTTGAGACAATCACAAACAATGGTGAGGGTACAGTTCCTAATGGCTGGAGCGTTTATTCAGAAAATGCAATGGTTGCACAGGGTACAAACCCAGGTTCTGGTCCTCGTACATTCAAGTTCGCTGACGGTGGCGATATGATTGGTACAATGTACTTCCGTCTCGGTAATGATACAAACCCAGACGCAGGTCGTGTTATCTATGGTGAGACTGAAGGCTACGAATTGGCAATGGAAGCAGGCAAGAAGTACAACATTAGCTATAACGTTGCAGCATGGAAGGGTACACCATGGGCTAAGTTCTACATCCTCGATGCTGCTGACAATATCGTTTACGAACGCAACGATGCTGCTCTTCCTAACATGAACGGTGCTAAGGGCGCCATCCAGGGTTCAACAAAGGTTGACTTCCAGTTCCGTCCAGAGGCAACAGGCAACTACAAGCTGAAGTGGACTCCAGGTATCAACGAAGCCGGCGACGGTGGCGGTTGGGTAGAGGTTATCCTTGGTAACGTACTTGTTAAGTATCTGCCAAATGCTGCTGGTGTTGAAGAAACACAGATTCTGAACGTTGCTCTTGAGAATGCTAAGGCAACTCTCGCAGGTAATGCTGACGAGCGCTATGCTGGTCCTGCTTACGACGCACTGAAGGCTGCTATCGAGGCTTACGATGGCAAGACATACACTGCTCCTTCTGCTTACAGAAACGCTGCTGCTGAACTTGACGCTGCTGTTAAGGTAATGAAAGATCACCGCACACTTTGCGACACTTACGACCCACTGCCACTTGACGGTCAGACATTGGTTGACAAGTTCACTGAGACTAAGTTTGCTGCTACAACATACTTCACTAACCTGAAGTCATACGTAGAGAAATATACTGGTAAGGTTCTTACTGACGACGCAGAACTCAAGGTTGCTATCGACGAGTTGACAAAGGCTATCGAACTCTGCAACAAGATGTTCACAGAAGGTGAGTCTAAGACAACAGGTACTGGTTATGCAGTTCTGAACGAGCGCATCCGCTTGGGTATCTTGACAGCAGAGAAGCTTGGCGCTTCTGCTGACAACGAGGCTATCGTTGAGGCTAAGAACACACTGGGTGATGATGATAGAGTAGCTGACAACCTGAAGCTCCTCATCAAGAACCTGCTCTATGGTCAGTTGAAGAATGCTGACAACAAGGTATTCGAAGGCACAATGGATACAATTACACTTGAGACTGTTCCTGCAACATACGACATGTCTGTATTCATCAAGAATCCTAACCTCTATACAACTAAGGAAGACCGCAAGAACCTGACACAGGACAACGCTCCAGGTTGGAATGTAACTCAGGGTGACGGTTATGAGGTTGCTTGGACAACAGGTTGGACTCAGGTTACAACAGACGATATCCCAGGTGATGCAATGCTTTCTAACTGGGCACGTCCATACGATATCAACCAGACAATCACTGACCTCCCTGCTGGTGTTTACTCTGTGAAGGTTGGTCTTGGTGAGCGCGAGAGCAGTGCTGAGGCAGAGGCTGCTGCAACATACTTCTACGTTCAGGCTACAAGCCTTGAGAATGGTGCTGACAGCTTGCACGCTCCAGTAATCGGTCAGACATTCCCATACGCTAACATGTCTATCGACAATGTAGTGGTTACTGACGGTCAGCTGACTATCGGTGTTAAGACAGACGGCGCTTCTCATACATTCTTCAATGAAGCAAGATTGTTCATTACAGCTGCAGCTGCTGGTTTCGACTACGGCAAGGCATTTGATGAGGTTGCTGCTGGCATCGATGTAACAGAAGCTACACCTGCTAAGGTACTTGGTATCGAGATTTACGACCTTAACGGCCGCCGTATCGACAGCGCACGCCAAGGTATCGTTCTCGTTAAGAAGTACATGAGCGATGGTACAATCAAGACTGAGAAAGTTATCAAAAAGTAAATAACTTATAATCAACTGTTTGGCGGACTGCATGCTAAGGGCATTGCAGTCCGCTTTTTTTATGTATCTGAAACAAATCAAAAGACTTACGAAACATTCATATATATATAAATAGGTGTCTTTTTGCTACTTTTGCAATGTAAACCAATAACAAATGTTTCATGAAACGAATATTACTTACGATTATTACTGTTGCGTTATTATTGCCTAATGCTCTTTTTGCAACAATGCGCAATCCTATGATATGGGCAGATACGCCCGACCCTGATGTTATCCGTGTGGGTGACTATTACTATATGGTGACCACCACGATGCATCTGATGCCAGGTGCGCCGATAATGCGTTCAAGGGATTTTACTAATTGGGAGACTGTGAGTTTCCTTTTTGACAAGCTTACCGATTCGCCGAAATACAATATGGAAGAGGGTACGGCTTACGGTCGCGGACAGTGGGCAACTTCGCTCAAATATCACAAGGGAACATTCTATGCTCTCTTTGCGCCTAACGATAGTCGTGGCGGTGACACATACATTATGACGGCAAAGGATGCTGCCGGTCCTTGGAAGATTCATTCAAGGCTGCGCCACTTTCATGATGCTTCGCTTTTCTTCGATGATGATGACCGCGTGTATGTTATATATGGCACTGGCGAGATGTGCGAGTTGACTAAAGACTTGCAAGGTGTTGTGCCCGGTTCTGACTGCAAGATTTTCAAGCGTGAGGCAGACGAAACAGGATTGCTTGAAGGTTCTCGCATGATAAAGCATAACGGCAAATACTATCTTCTGATGATTTCGCATGTCTATGCACCTGGACGTCATCGTCGTCAGGTGTGCTATCGTGCCGATGATATTCGTGGCCCATACGAGAAGAAGGTGATTCTACAGAGTGACTTCGGCGGTTTCCCTTATGTTGGACAGGGCACAATCGTTGACGGTACAGACGGCAAATGGTATGGCGTGATATTCCAGGACAGAGGTGCCGTGGGCAGAGTGCTTACAGTGATGCCATGCCAGTGGATTGACGGTTGGCCAATCCTCGGTGATGAGAACGGCAAGGTGCCGGAGACAATGCCTCTGGGTGAGGGTGCCGATGCTGGAACACGACTTGTCTTTGCAGATGATTTTGAAACAACTGAACTGAGGCGTCATTGGCAGTGGAACCATAATCCTGTTGACGAGGCGTGGTCGCTGACAGAGCGCAAGGGACATCTGCGCCTGAAGACAAATAAGATAGTAAAGAATATATATGAAGCCTGCAATACAGTGAGTCAGCGCATGGAAGGTCCGCGCTGCACGGCGTCAGTAACTATCGACATCAGTAAGATGAAAGACGGCGACCGCTGTGGCTTTGCCGCTTTCAACGGCCATTCGGGTCTGCTCACCGTTGCCCGCGACGGCAAGCGGTTTACATTGACACAGTCGAATGTAGTGGTCAACCTTACAGACCGAGAGAAAGCAGTTACAAGTGTTGACGAGGAGATAATAGAGAGTGTGAAGGTTAAGGGCAAGCGCATAGAACTGCGAATCGATGCCGACTTCAATCCTGGCAAGGATATGGCGACATTCTATTATAAGACTGGTAAGGGCGAATGGAAACCGATAGGCAAGCCATATAAGATGCGCTTCGACTACCGTCGCCTGTTTATGGGAACCCGTTACGCTATCTTCAATTATGCAACCAAGCAGGGTGGGGGATATGTGGATGTTGACAACTTCGATTATGAATTGATAAAGAATTAATAGGTTATGAAAAGATTATTGTATTCAGTAGTTTTCCTTTTGATGACAACAACGGCAGTCAAGGCAGATGACATTGTCGTTGACAACATAAACAGAAATTACATTGTCTATGCCCCTAAAGACTTAGGGGCTAAGCGCCCGCTCCTTATTTCGTGCCACGGAATGAATCAGGATGCTGGTTATCAGCGCGACATGTTGAAGATAGAGGCTATTGCCGATACAGCGAAATTCGTGACCGTTTTCCCTAACGGCATCGACCGTGGATGGGATATCGGCGGCGATCGTGACTTGCGTTACATGCAGGCACTGATAGACAAGATGGTTGAAAGGTATGATATCGACCCAAACCGAGTGTATATCTCCGGTTTCTCCATGGGCGGTATGTTTACATATCACTGCATGAACCGCATGGCAGACAAGTTTGCTGCCTTTGCACCAATCAGCGGCTATCCTATGGGCGGCGGCAACTATACCAGTTCTCGTCCTGTGCCCATCATTCATACCCACGGTACTGGTGACGACGTGGTAGGTTTCGGCGGAGTGTCAGGCACGATGGCAGGATGGGTGAAGCGCAACGGATGCCCGACCACGGCGAAGGTAGTAAAGCCATATCGTGCCAATCATATTACGAAGCACACCTGGGGACCGGGAGAGAATGGCGTGGAAGTGGTGTTGCTTGAACTTGAAGGCAAGGGACACTGGATTTCCAACGACATTGTCTTCACGGGTGAGGAGATCTGGAATTTCTGCAAGCGTTACTCCTTAGTTCTTAAGGACCCAAGCGTCAGAATAACATCACCCAACGACGGTTTGTCATATCTCACATTCGGCGGTGCTTCCGAAGTGCCTGCCATAACAGTAAAGGCAACGGCAACCGACCCTGACGGTGAGGTGAAGAGTGTTGCTTTCTATGACGGTGATGTGTTGCTGGCAGAACAGACAAAGGCACCATACAGTTGTGTGATAGATAATCTTGCCAAGGGCACCCACAGGATTCGTGCCGTTGCAACCGACGACGAAGGACGTACTGGAAGCAGTGAGATTACAGTGAATGTAGATGAACCAACAGGCAACTACGTTTTTACTAAGTTCCTCACAGAGGGTAGTGTACCGGAAGGATGGACAACCTACGACGGAAATGAGAAGCGTACAGGTTTCTCTTCAGGTTATGCTTCAGGCAGTCGTGTGTTCAAGTTTACCGGAGCAAAGCGTGATTTCGACTGGGGACTATATACCCGCAATACCACTGGTGGCAAGAAAGCCGGTTATGCACGCTTTGCTGATAAGGGAACATCAGCAACACTGATGATGTATCCCGGCAACTACCAGATGTATTATCGCATTTCCAACTGGAACCAACCCAATTTCTCACCCGTTACCATTGCCATTGAAACCATAGATGGCAAGGAAGTGTATTCTTATACGTTCACACCGACATCAAACGTGGGCAACTCTGCAGCAAATGAGTTCAGCGGCACAACCCTGAAGTCATTTACCTTCGATGTGAACGACAAGGGACAATATGTCATAACATTCTATACGGCAGACGCACCATGGGCAGACCTCGTAATCGGTCAGGTTGCATTGCGCCGCAAGAGCAACGTGTCGGCAATAGAAAACGTGGCATCTTCAGAGTCGCCGAAATACACATATTATTATAATATGTCAGGTCAGCGCATTGCCTCTGATGTCAAAGGCTTACAGATTGAGAAGAGAGTAATGAGCGACGGAAGTAGTCAGAGTAGAAAAATATTAAAATGAAACTATGAATAAAAAACTATCAACCGCATTATCAATACTGCTTGCTTCGTCAATGCAGTTGGCGGCGCAGAACCCCTTTGTGCAGACATGCTATACGAGCGACCCTGCACCGATGGTTCATGGCGACCGGATGTATGTTTATACAGGTCATGATGAAGATAAGGCTGATTTCTTCTGGATGCAGGAGTGGCGCGTCTATTCATCGGCTGACATGGTGAACTGGACCGACCATGGTTCACCGTTGGCACTGGAGTCGTTCTCATGGGCAGACGACCGCGCATGGGCTGCACAGTGCATAGAGCGCAACGGCAAGTTCTATTGGTATATCTGTGCCCATTCAAAGATTTCAAAGGGAATGGCTATTGGCGTGGCTGTCAGTGATTCGCCTACAGGTCCGTTCCGCGATGCAATAGGCAAACCTTTGTTTGAAAACGGTTCTTGGGACCATATCGACCCAACGGTGTTTATCGACGATGATGGTCAGGCATGGGTATATTGGGGCAATCCACGTATCTACTACCTCAAACTCAACGAGGATATGATATCATATTCCGGTGAACTGGGTATGGTTGACATGACTGAAGAGGGCTTCGGTTCTCCGTCAATGAAAGATCGTGTCAAAGGCAAGAAGTATAAGGATAGTTATGTGGAGGGACCTTGGATTATGAAGGCGCCGAAACCGGCAACAACTAAGAAGGTAAAGAAAAACCAGACCATCCCTAATACATATTATATGATTTATGCCGCAGGCGGTGTGCCTGAGCATATCTCTTACAGCAAGTCGCAGACACCAACAGGTCCTTGGACATATATGGGTGAGATAATGCCTCTATGCAATACAGGTTCGTTTACCAATCATGCCGGTATTGCCGAATTCAAGGGACACAACTATTTCTTCTATCATACAGGAAAGTTGCCTGGCGGTGGCGGATTCGGCCGTAGTGTTGCTGTAGAGGAATTCAAGTACAACGACGACGGCACATTCCCTAAGATTATGCCGACAGAAGAAGGCGTTAAGCCTATCGGCACGTTCAACCCTTATCAGAAGACAGAGGCAGAGACCATGGCGTTCTCTAAGGGAGTGAAGACAGAACAGAACGAAGAAATAGGCGTTTATGTTACTGATATTCATAACGGCGACTATATCAAACTTCAGTCTGTTGATTTCGGTCGTATGTTTCCGCGCACCTTTACTGCCCGTGTGGCAAGTGGTTTGCGCGGTGGTAGCATAGAGGTGCGCATCGACAGTCTGGGCGGTCAACTGCTTACTACCCTCAACGTGCCCGCAACTGGCGGTTGGGAGAAATGGCAGACATTGGTTGCCGACTTCAAGGCAAAGGTGGTTGGCGTTCATGACCTCTACTTTGCTTTCAAAGGACGCAAAGGTCCTAAGCTCATGAACTTCGACTGGTGGGAGATTCGTGGAGTGGAGCAGTGCAACATGCCAATGACACAGACCAAGTTCACTGCCGACCCGTCACCATTGCTTGTTGGCGACACCCTCTTCCTCTTTGCTTCTCACGACGCATCACCAGAAGACATTGTTGATCCTAATGAGCGCAGTTCGGCAGGTTTCTTCATGTACGACTGGCTGTTATATTCTACCACAGACATGGTAAACTGGACCGAACATGGCGCTGTGGCATCGCTCAAAGACTTTTCATGGCGCAGTCGCGACAATGGAGGTTGGGCAATACAGACAGTAGAGCGTAATGGCAAGTATTATCTGTATGCTCCGCTTC
Organism: Prevotella sp.; assembly: GCA_045602085.1. Taxonomy (GTDB): domain Bacteria; phylum Bacteroidota; class Bacteroidia; order Bacteroidales; family Bacteroidaceae; genus Prevotella. The sequence goes on from JAZSAV010000038.1 coordinate 176,108, forward strand.
ATGGTCACGGTATCGGTGTGTTGGTGGCTGATTCTCCATACGGACCGTTCAAGGACCCGCTCGGCAAACCACTCGTATGGCAACGTGAGCATTGGGAGGATATCGACCCTACGGTTTTTGTAGATGATGACGGTCAGGCATATATGTACTGGGGTAATCCTAATACATACTATGTTAAGCTTAATGACGACATGATTTCAACAAAGGGAGAGATTGTAAAACTCGATTATAAGATAAAGCACTATCAGGAAGGACCATGGTTCTACAAGCGTAAGAATGCTATGGGCAAGGACAAGTATTATCTTGCTTTCGCCTCTACCTGCTGCCCTGAAGGACTTGGCTATGCCATGAGCGACTCGCCTACAGGAAAGTGGGAAACAAAGGGATATATCATGCGTCCGACTAACCGCGACCGAGGCAATCATCCTGGTATTGTTGACTTCAAGGGCAAGACATACGTCTTTGGTCAGAACTACGACCTTATGCATATCGACATACAGCGTCATTACGAGCGTCGCTCTGTTACCTTTACGGAAATGGAATATAATGCCGACGGCACAATCAAGGAGGTTCCTTATTGGTTAGACCAGAATCCTGTAAAGCAGGTAGGCACATTAAATCCTTATCAGCGTGTTGAGGCAGAGACCATGGCATGGGGCTATGGTTTGAAGAGTGCCAAGATGGGTATTGAGAATACAGGTGTGGTGGAGAAGATGCCTTACTCTACCGGTAAGAAGAACATGTATATTTATGACATTGACAGCAATGAATACATACGTTTGCGTGGTGTTGACTTTGCTGATGGTGCCAAGCAGTTTGTTATTACTGCGGCTGCAGAAGGAACTGCTACTGTGACAGTGCGCCTTGACAGTCCGGAGGGTGATATAGCAGGAACTATCAAGATAAAGTCAACCGGTTCGCTTGATAAATACCGTCAGTTCAAAACCAAGTTAAATGGCGTTGCTGGAGTTCATGACCTCTATATCTGTTTCGACAGTGTTGACGGTAAGATGCACTTCGATTGGTGGAAGACTGTCAAATGATAAACTCGCAAACTCAAAAACTTACAAACTCACAAACTCACAAACTCAATAACTTATAAACTCACAAACTAAAAACAACAATGAAATTACTTAAGACATTGGCAGTGGCAGCCATGCTTGCTCTGCCTACATGTAGCATGAAAGCTGAGGTTGACCCTAACTTCTATATATTTATCTGTTTCGGACAATCAAACATGGAGGGTGCAGCACGCCCTGAGTCACAGGATATGAGAAGTCCGGGAGAACGTATGAAACTGATGGCTGCCGTTGACGACCCGCAGCGCAACAGAAAGATGGGTGAGTGGTGCGAGGCTGTACCTCCTCTCTGTCGCCCGTTCAACGGTATCACACCTGCCGACTACTTCGGTAGAACATTGGTGTCGGCACTTCCTGACAGCATAAAGATAGGTATTGTGCATGTTGCTATCGGCGGCATCCGCATAGAAGGTTATATGCCAGACTCTATCGCCAACTACGCCAAGAATGCTCCGGGGTGGATGGTGGGTATGCTCAAGGCATACGACAATAATCCATACGAGCGTATCGTGAAACTGGCACGCAAGGCTCAGAAGGATGGCGTGATAAAGGGAATACTGATGCATCAGGGAGAGTCAAACACTGGCGATAGTGAATGGGCAAATAAGGTAAACCATGTTTATACCAGTTTGCTGAAAGACCTAAAACTCAATGCCAACGAGGTGCCTCTGCTGGCTGGTGAGGTTGTTCAGGCCAACGGCAAGGGACAATGCATACGCATGAACAAGCAAATAAATGATTTGCCTAAGACTATCAGTACTGCTCATGTGGTGTCTTCTGACGGATGTACCAATGCCAAGGACAATCTGCATTTCGATGCTGCCGGTTATCGTCTGCTCGGCATACGCTATGCTGCAAAGATGCTGGAGATTCTGAATAATAAATAGTTTTCTGCAAGTATAATCTGCGAACTACATGAAGATAAGAACATTCCTATTTGCTCTCGTTCTGTTGCCGCTTGCCGCTCTGGCGCAACCGCAGTTCACCAAACCGCACGGTCTTTATACACAAACGAGCATAAATGTAGGTATAAATGCCAACTTCCCTGGTGCAGAGATTAGATATACCACCGACGGCAGTACTCCTACTGCGCAGAGTCGTCGCTATGGCGGTGCGCTTACTTTTAAGGAAACAACATTGCTGCGTGCTGTTGAAGTGCTTGACGGTGAGGTTGTCTCACCCGTTGCCACAGCATCATATATCTTCATGCATTCGGTGCTCAACCAATCTGACAAACCTGCAGGCTATCCTGAGCGCTGGGGCGACTATGCAACAGAGAATGGTTATGCCATTGCCGATTACGGAATGGACCCAGAGATGACGGGTGATGCCAACCTTCGTCCAAAGATAGAGCAGGGATTGAAAGACTTGCCACTTCTCTCTATCGTTACAGATAAGGATAATCTCTTCTCTTTCGAGAACGACACAGCCAAGGGCGGTATATACATTTTCACCGGTCCTCCAGTCGGCGACCCTACCGGTCACGGTTGGACGCGTCAGGCAAGTGCTGAACTTATAGGCGGTCCTATGCAGCACGATATGAGCATTAACTGCGGTTTGCGTCTGCATGGCGGTCATGGTCGTCTGGCAGAGAAGAACCCTAAGCATTCCATGCGACTAGTGTTCAAGAAGGAATATGGTGCAGGAAAACTGGAATATCCTTTGTTTGGCGAAGGCGAACCGGCTGAATTCGACCAGTTGGTGCTCCGTTGTCATTTCGGTAACTCATGGCAACACTGGTTGGAAGGCGGACGCACAAAAGCACAGTATAGTCGTGACATGTGGGCACGCCGTATGCAACGCCGCATGGGACATACGGCTGTCAACGGTCTCTATGTTCATGTGTTCTTGAATGGTATGTACTGGGGACTATACAATATCGCAGAGCGTGTTGACGACCTGTATGGAAAGATGCACTTCGGCGGTAAGAAGAGCGAGTACGACGTTGTGAAGATAGAGGAGAGTGGGGGCAACCATATCGAGGCAGCTGAGGGCGACCTTGAGGCATGGGACTTGCTTACGTCAACCGTATCTAAGGCCTCCGACCCTGTATATTATAATCGTCTGCAAGGCAAGAACGAACAGGGAGAGCTCGATTCTGAGCTCGAACCGCTTCTCGATATTGATGCCTTTATTGATTATATGCTTATCAATCAGTATGGCGGTAATACCGACTGGGATCATCATAACTGGTATGCTATCCGTCGCAAGGGACCTGAGAGCAAGGGCTTTAAGTTCCTCTGTTGGGATACTGAGCAGATCTTTGAGAACGAGTATGAGAATATCATGAAGACCAACAACTACGGTTGTCCTACAGGTTTCTTCCATAGTCTGTTGCAGAACCGTGAATTCGCCAGTCGCTATGTTAAGCGTGCAGAAGAGTTGTTGAGCAAAGACGGTTTCCTTGGACAGAAATCAGCCGTTGAGGTTTGGGACAGTCTCTATAATACTATCGCCAATGCCGTGTATGTTGAGGCTGCCCGCTGGGGCGATTATCGTCGCGACGTTCATCCGTATCAGTCAAGAGGTCAGTTATATACGGTTGACGGGCACTATCTCTCAGAGCGTAACCGTTTGCTGAACAACTATTTCCCTGGTCGTTCAGAGTACGCACTTGAAGGCATTTTGGCTTTTGTAGGGTCGCAGACAGGTTATGACGGTTGGGAGATGCCAGACGGTTGGGTTGAGATGACTGTTGATATGTTCCATCAGTGGGATGGTACAGGCAAGGATGCCAAACCGACAGACGACTTTGTTGCTTTCGAACTTAACAAAGGCCAGAATGTTGGCGGTGGCGGTGTAGTGGCAGGAACGGTAAGCGTTGCATATAATCAGTATGCCGACATTTCTGATTATGACAAACTGGTTATTCGTGGTACTGGCAATAATCTACGCATTTTGGCAAACCGTAACGAGGACCATGGTCCGTACAAGCAGATAACCGTATCGTTCAATCAGAACGACCCATACTGGAACGAAGAGCATCAGGCTATCATTGTGCCTATTTCTGATATCGCTAATGCTCCAACTAATGAGAACGTACACCGTCCAGATCCTTTCGTGCATCTCAATGCCATGAAGGTAGCGTTTGGTGGTTCGAGTGTCAATGTGCGTGGTATCTATCTTGTGCCTTCGGCTTCATCAGGCATTAACGACATCACAGCACCGGCCATCAGCGATGGCAAGCTATACAATCTCAATGGTGTTGAGGTGAATAATCCAAAACCGGGTATCTATATCCGCAATGGCAAGAAGATAATAATAATGCGCCGTTGATAACGAATGAATAAAAAAGTGCCAGTTGCTTGATTGAGGCAACTGGCACTTTTGTTTTGCAAGAGATTTTTGCGTAATACGCATTTTGCTAACGCAGTATACTAGGTATGTTTAGTTCGTATCAGTTCAGGTTCGGCATTAGAATTTCAGCATTTTGCGACGGTAATCAAATGCCATCCAATATTGCTTTTGCAATGAGGTTGGGAGAAAAGAATGCCCAAGCAGTTCTTTTGCCAATGGTTGCTCCGTAGCAAACATATCTATCTCCTGTTTTATTACTTTTACAGGAAGTCCAATGCGCTTGCCGAACTCTTCAAAATCTGAACGACAGATTGTGTGGGTGTCAGAAAAAGCCATTCCCTCCTTAAAAAGTCCTTTATCCAATGCAAAGATGTGTGGTTCCCGAAGCTGCAAAGATGTATTTATCAAGTCGTAAGCAGGAGATAAACGATATTCTCCATTACGCTCTATCAAAGAGAAGTTCTTCAAATGTGCATCATCATTAAGTGTGACAAAGTTAAATAGAATTATGCGAAAGAATCTTCGTATATCAATCAAAGAAGCCTTGACATAACGATGAATCACCTCGGCGCATTCTTCATAGCTGGCTTTGTCGTATTTGTAATTAGAACCAGCATTGTCTTTGGTATAACCCAATAATGCAGCGAAGTCTTCTTGTTTATATTTCCCCTTACTATAGACATCAAATCTACGGGTGATATATGCAGGTGTACCATCACTAAAGAAACAAAGAGCATTTGCTGCAGTTTCAATGCCATATACCTGAGATGCTATTTGCATGGTTATATGTTCGTTGGCAGCACAATAATCTCTATTTATTATTTGGTATGCTGTAGGGCGTGGTTTGAGGATGAATGTTCCTTGTTCTCCTTCACGAATATATCGTAGTTTGTCATCATCAACTAATATGGAGAATTTTGGTTGAGCACCAGACAACGATATGCGCCCAACGCTCTTCACTGCTTCATTCGCCTCTACTGTATCCGAATCAGGGCTTGGTTCTGAGAAAATATGCGATACAGCATGACCGTCAAACAATGCTTTTCGGGCATCAGGAGAGTAGGTATCATAACCCTCTTGCAATGTAGATGGACAAACAGTTAAATCTCTCATAATTTAATAGGTTTAACGGTAATAGCTCCAACAGTATCGAATTGACAAGTTGCCAATAGTATTCCAAAATCATCTTCAGGATCTACTCGAAGTAGCTGGGATTGTATTTGACGATTATCTCCTTCTGATAGCATATTTGCGAAGGTGGAGAATAGAAATGGTGAATGGTATGGCTCTGAGCGAAGTGGTAGTGTTAGACTTACAGCATCACAATTCTCACTTAAAAGATACGCCTTGTCGTAAGTAAACGTAAACTCACGACTATCATTTTCGGTTAACACACCGGTTTTTATTCCGTGTAGATAGACCTCACATTGTCTCATAAAATCAATCCTTTAATTTAGTTACAAGTTGTAATCCTAACACATCGCAAACAGAGAGTAACGTATCAATGCGAGGATTTCCAGTGCCGCGTTCTATGGCAACAATAGTATTTATGCTCACAACTGCCAAATCTGCCAGTTCTTGCTGCTTGATTTTAAGGGCTAATCTACGAGCTTTAATTTGCATTCCCAAAGATGTCATAATCACAATATATTGGTATTCCTTGCAAATATAGGGCATTTTTGCGAATAAAACAAAACAAATTCACATTATGTTGTGAATTTAACGAAATATGAATAACATTTAATAGTTTGTTATGGTAAAATCACAGTATGATGTGATTCGCAAGAGATTTTGCGTAAATATACTAATGTAAACGGTGTTTGGGGGGAGATTTGTTGGCTTGTTTTATAGACTCCCTTTTTACTCTTTAAAGTCTTTTTCTCCCAAAATATTTGTTTATTCAGAAATATTTCTTAATTTTGCCGTTGACTAAGCCAGTCCATAGCGGACAGGGCGGGTCAAGACATCGAGGAAAAGAGGCAGATGCCGTTTGTAGGGCACGCCTCGGAAAGGACGTTTCCGAACGTTACTATCTGTATGTTCAAACTTCGCAAATTACAGAATACTATTCGTAATATATTGAAATACAATTTATTGTAAGTAGTATTTTATTTTAAGAAACAAAACAGGAACAAAAGTGCTCAAAAACCACATTTTAATGTTTTTTATGTTTCTCTTGTTTGTTTTCCCTTCATTTGACTTCATTTTATCGTCATTGATGGAAAAATCTCAAATGTTGTCGAGGAACAAAATATGTTTCTTCAAAGAAGTCTCTCGTTGCTGAACAGCTTCTTCTTTTTGATTATTCTGTTTCCAGTTGCAAAGATAATCTGTTTTTTCCAGAATATCTAAGTTCCATTTCTTTACTTTACTTTTTTAGAATATATATGCTAAGGGAATAAAGTAAAGTGGATATTTTTTTGTAAGCCAAAAGAAAAAACTCTCCACAGGCATAAAGATAAATATAGGTTTAGTTTAGTTTGGATATATATACAAAAGGGATAAACTAAACCAAATTAAACCACTTTTCAATCCGGTCAACAGAATGTTTTTCTTTTGGCAAACAAAGTATTTCAATCCTCAAATGCCTTGTTGTTGCAGTTCGTGCAGTTTGCAATTTTTGCAGTTTTGCAGGAAATTGGGTCAGAAAGTGCAAAAGTGCAAATAATGCAAGGTGCAACGGGAGTGATTATTTTGCACTTTCTCATGTCCAGAAAACTTTTCCTTATGATTTTCAAGTGATGCGGTTGCAGTAAGTCGATGTTTCTGGCTGGTGTGTTTTTACTTCCCTATCTCCTTTTTTTGGCAAACAAAAACTTTACTCCGTCAGCTCCAGTAACTCACCGAAATCATCTATCACCCAATCTGCATCAGCAAGGCTTTCCCTGCTGCCGTTGCCGTATGTCACTCCACAAGTCATGGTTCCAGCACTCTTGCCCATCTGTATATCAAATGCAGTATCGCCAACGACAAGGGTTTCTTCCGCTTTGAATCGAAAAATGCCTAGTATCTTATTCACGGGTTCAGGTTTTGGCTTACCTTCTTTTACATCATCAGCACCAAGAATATAACTGATTAGCGATGACAGTCCGAGCGACTCCACATACTGAGCAAGCGAAGCATGACTACGGCTGCTTGCTATAGTCAGCGTTATGCCACGTTTCTTCAGTTGCTCCAATGTCTCCAGAACATGAG
>JAZSAV010000039.1:0-123077 GCA_045602085.1 Prevotella sp.
GCTCGGTTTTGGTACTTGAACCCTATATCAGTGCTGTTGCGCAGATAATGCAGTTGCAGAATGATGACCGAGGTAAAGAAGATGAGTCCCATGCAGACAACCAACTGCACCCATTGACTCAGCGGACGGAACACGTTGCGATGTCCGCTGACCATGCCTTTATGCAGTCTTTCTTTAAGCGACAACCGTTGCATCCACCAGGTCGTACCCACCAACAGGGGAAGGGTACACAAAGAAACCGCCAGCATGTATAATCCCATTTCGCTGAAGAAATAGGAATCTTCTTCGTCTATGTATGTAATATTCTTGAATTCAGGCAGCAGCAGGTGGACAAACAACATTCCCAAGAAGCAGGCTGCACACAGCATTAAAAGAAATTCTGTGATGTGCAACACCAGCAGTTGCCTGCGTGTAGAACCGCATACCAGTCTCAAAGCCAGCTCGTGTGCCCTCATACGTATGCGGATGGTATATAAAGAAAGGTAGTTGAAAATGGCACATACAATCACCAACAGTCCCAAGATTGCAAACGTACGGATATAGTCAGTCTTTACAATGTGGGTGAATAGGGAAGGGCAGTCTTCATGGAAAGAAGTTAGCGGAATTACCCGTGAGTCGTAATAATGTACAGGTCGCATTTTATTGATGTGGGCGGTAACAGTATCGACATTGGCTTTAGGGTGCATGCGGATGATGGTGAAATATTTATTGGTGAATCTATCATTGCACTCGGCAATTTCTGCAGCCTTAAAAGGGACAATACATTGAAACCTAAAAAAGCTATGTTTGCCCCAATCCTTAATCACGGCTGCCACGGTATAGGTGCCTTTACCCCATTTCATTGCATCGTACATTTTGGGATAGGCAGTTACTTCGCCTAATCTCAATTCCTGTCCAATGCAATTGGTAGTACCGAAGAGCTTCTTTGCCAATGTTTCTGTTACAACAGCAGCAGTTCCGTCGGGTTGCATCTGAGGATAGTTTCCTGTAATCAATTCTGGCTGGAAAGTTGAAAGAAACATCGTGTCGGCTGTCAATACACCGTCAATGATGTTCTTGTTGATGCTCAATTGACGAATGCAGCAACTGGTGGCATGCTCCGCTTGTGGCACATTCTTTATTATCAGCCCAGCATCTTCGAGGATACTTTGCGGGTAACTGTTTGCCCATTTGTCTGTTGAATGCACCAGTATATGCAAGTTCTCAGCCTCGGGATGAAAGGCATCATACGTCGTTTCGTATCTCCACCAAAGCGAAGACAGCGCAAAGCAGGCAAAGCCGATGGCCAGACTTACGATGCTGACTGCCGATTGCAGCCGGTATTTCCTCATTTGCTGAAAAGCAAGTTTTATGTTGTGTAGTAGCATGGAGCTTTTATATTTAATTCTTTATTTTTCTAGTTGTGAGGGGATTTTAGGAGTTCGGGAGTTCAGGAGTTCAGGAGTTCAGACAATAGCTTTACAGGCAATCCCTCATCCATAAACTCTCATCCCTCATCCATATCCCTCCCCCAAGGGGGAGGTTAGGTGGGGGCATTCCTCGGGGAGGCCAGGAGGGGGCTTCATTATCCCTTCCCAATCTCCTCCGCCGCATGAGCATGCGCAGTTTTCCACACGCGCCAACCGATGCAGAGCGTTACGAGCAGGGTGATGAGGAGGAAGATGCCGACGAAGAGCCACCATGGCAACTCTGTCTGTATGATGTATTGTTCAATCCAAGGTTTCATGCAGACATAACCTATTGGGAAAGCAATGATGGCTGCTGCAACGAGTAGCAGCAGATACTCAGTTATGAACTGTGCCAGCACCTGACTGACCTTGGCACCAAACACTTTGCGCACGGCAATCTCCTTACGGTTCTGCTCGCAATCAAGCATAATCATCGACCATATTCCGAAGAGAGAAATGAGGATACATACCAGCGATACGGCAGTCATCAGTTTGCGCAGTGTCAGTTCTGAGAGGATAATCTTGTCGTATTCCTCTTCGCAATTTTTCAGACTGTAAGTGTTCTTGCCCGTTTCGGTATTCTTCAGCATGTCGTTCAGTTTCTTGCTCAGACTATCCCATGTGCCTTTGTGGTATTTTATGAGGTAAAGTCCATGCCCATAACTGCTGCCGTACAGGTCGTTGCAGAAGAGATGATTCTCTGCCTTGTCAGAAGGTCCTTTGTAAAAGATGTCCTCCACTACGCCCACGATGGTGTAACCCTGTTTCTTGCTCTGTTCCAACCGTGTGCCGATGGGCTTTTCTACATCCATCTCCTTGACTGCTGATTCGGTCACCACAGCACAGTCCTTGTCGCCTTCCTCAATCCAGCGACCTTCTTTAAGTTGCAGACCATAGAACTGCTGGTAGTCTTTTGCGCCCAACACCATGTTGCAGTTAATGCGCTTGTCTGTTCCTCCCACACCCAGACCGAAACCAATCATGCCGTTTCGCGGGAAAAGTGAATATCCCTCGTGCCACTCTTTGATTTCAGGCATTTGATTCAACTGTTGGGCAAAGGCCTTATGGTCGTTGTCGTCGTAGATGTTGAGCACCGCCATGTTCTGGCGCTCAAATCCTGGGTTGGTGTGACGCAGTTTCTCCAGTTGCATCATCATCACAGCTGTGCAGAATATGAAACCAATGCTGATGGTCATCTGCACCACCACGCTTAGCTTGCGGAAGTTCTTGTATGTGTGCTGTACCCCGCGCCCTTGTAAGGAATGTTGTGCCGATTTGCGTCGGAAATATCCGATGACAGGAACCGACAATATGAAACCGACAACCATCACTACAGCCGAGTATATTGCAGTCTCGCCATAGATGGCATGGCGGGCGCTGGCAATACCCGTTATTCCACGGAACCATGGCAGCAATGCCTCTATGAAAAGCAGACCGCAGCCCAAGGCGATAACAAGCAGTAGGGCATACTCTGTGAAGAGCATTGCCATAATGTTGCGTGTGGTGGCACCGAACACCGAGCGAAGCACCACTTCACGATGGCGAATGAAGATGCGGTTGAGGAACAGCGTCAGATAGTTTAGCAATCCTGACATGATGAGCAGTATGCCAGCCAGTGCTATAATACGGATATGGCGGAATTGCACGAGACCTGTGGCGGAACTCAGTGTGCTAGTTTCGCCAGAGTCGCTCAATACTTGGCGGAATCTGCCGAGAGGTACGGCACTTAGTCCGCTGTAATCGAATGCTCCGCCTTTGCCCCAGTCGTGTACGGTCTCTGGCACCTTAACTACGAAAGTGTCCATCTTCTGCACAAAGGCTTCGCCATCTGCCCTCTGGTTCAGACGGACAAGGGCATAACCACTGCTGCTGTACCAGTTGAGTTCATATGTTTCGCCGTAGATAATGTCGAAAGGAATATTGGTGTGCTGTCCGTAGCTGCTCACCACAGCCGTTACAGTCAGTTCCTGATCATTCCATACTGATTTGAACGTCTTCCCTATTGGATTTTCCTTGCCCCACACCTTGGCTGCAAACTCCTCGGTTACGGCATACTGATGGCGGTGCATCCAGAAGTCAGCATTGCCCGACACTACGCGTATTCCCATCGTTTTCAGGAAACTGCTATCGCATTGCATCTCGTTGATTTCGTGTTTCACACCATCAATAAGGATGGTATTTTGTCCTGGTACGATTTTGGTAACCATTTCAGCCTCGGGCAGATTGGAAGCAAGATAACCTGCCAGCGGTTCGCGCACAACCAATCCCTCTTTCTGGTACACCATATACAGTCGGTCTGCGTCTGGATGCTGTGTGTCAAATGTCCGTTCATATCTTATCCATAGCATAGCCAATGCAAAGCAGGCAAAGCCGATGGCCAGACTTACGATGCTGACTGCCGATTGCAACCGGTATTTCCTCATTTGCTGAAAAGCAAGTTTTATGTTGTGTAGTAGCATGGAGCTTTTATATTTAATTCTTAATCTCTTTATCCTCCCCTTGGCAAGGGGAGGTTAGGTGGGGATTGTCTTGATTTATTCTTTCATCCCCCCTCTAACTCCCCCTTTTCAAGAGGGAGAACAGATACCTTCGGTAACAAACCCTCATCCATAAACCCTCATCCCTCATCCATATTCCTCCCCTTGGGAAGGGGAGGTTAGGAGGGGATTGTTTTGCTTTAACTCCCCCTTTTCAAGAGGGAGAACAGAGACCTTCGGTAACAAACCCTCATCCATAAACTCTCATTCCTCATCCAATTTAAGGAGTGTAGGAGTGGAAGGAGTGTAGGAGTGCAGACGGCCTCACCCCCGACCCCTCTCCAAAGGGCGAGGGGAGTGGTAACAAGCCTTAATCTCTAATCCTTAATCTTTAATCTTTAATCCAAATAGCTATTTCATAATCGTTTCCACCGGTCTTTCCCGTGCCGCCCGCCAACTCTGTATTGTTACGGTGAGGCATACAACGGCACTGACGCTGAGGAATGCAATGCCGAACAACCACCAATGGGTAGGTGTGCGGTAGGCAAACGTCTCTACCCACTTGTTAAACAGGTAGTATGCTACAGGCGCTGCAACCACGAAGCATACAATGAGGATGTGCAGATATTGCTTGTTGAACATCGTGAGAATGCCCTTGGTTGTTGAACCGAACACCTTGCGCACACCTATCTCCTTGCGCCTTGCCTGTGTCTCGAAGAGCACAAGACCGAAGACTCCGATGAGGGAAATCAACAATGAGATGATGGAACCTGTGAGTACCATGGTGAACTGCTTGTTCTCTACGGCATAGGCTATGTCGGAAATGTTGTTGGAGCTGTAAAACTTCATAGTTGCTTGTCCGTCTGTGATTTCTTTATTGAGCTTGTTCAGCATTCTGCTAACCTTGGCTGCCTTTTCGGGCGAGGTGAGGCGGATGGCACAGTTGTAGTCTTGTATGCCCCAATTCTGTTTGCCAAACAGGAACAAGGCAGTTGGAGAGACCTTCTTATGAAGTGTTCCGACATTGGTATCTTCCATGAATCCGATAATCTGATCGCTATGAACCATGTCGTGCAACTTCAATCCATACATTTTTCGTGCGGTTTCGTTCATGATGAGTGACCCGCCATCCTCTTTTGTCGCATCTTCAGGGCGAAAGTTTCGTCCCTCGGTAATGCGTATTCCCATGGTCGTTAGGAAGTTCGGCTCTACGGGTATGCTCAAGAAATAAATCATCTCTCCTTTATATGGACGTCCCCATTTCATTATGTAGTCACTCTCGCCCAATCGATAGCGTGTCCATGAAAAACTCACTACATCGGGGTCTTGGCGTAATGCTTCGTTGATAGGGGCTTGATGCATCCTTCGTAAATCATTGTCCACTTCAAGATAGAGCACGGAGTCGCGTGCATATCCTATTGGGGTATTGTACATGAAATGCGTCTGCGATGTCATCAGCAGGGTGAAGATGATAATAATCATTGAGACGGTGAACTGCATGCCCACCAATGTCCTACGCAAGAAACGTCCGGTTTCAGAGAGAGAAAAGTTGCCGTTGATGACAAGGGCAGGCTTGTGAGAAGTGGAGTACCAAGCAGGATAACCACCCGCCACGAGGAGAATGACAAGCGTGAGCGCACCCATAACCCCTATGACGATGAGGTTTTGGCTGAATGCCATGTCGGCATGCATATACTCCAGCAGCCACCCTTGTCGGTCGATGATGTTAAGGGTTACAAAGGAAATTCCCAAAGCCAAGAGCAAGGTAAAGAAAGTTCTTCCCAGTTGCTTCAAGCGAAGAGACCATGTCCGTGCACCGAAGATGCGGCGAACGTTTATCTCTTTAATATAATAAGGTATGAGGGAAATCTCGAAGTTTGTGTAGTTGATTGCTGCTATTGCCACAACCAACCAAGCAATGAGGAAGTATAACCATGTCATGTAACGGCTGCCTTGCTTTCCGATATCCTCTTGCGGCATGAAGTAAATGTCGTGTATCGTTTGCAAGTGGAATTGCGTTGTTGAGTCTTGGGTCAGTTCCTGTATCTTATCTGTTATCATCGAGGCTACCATTTCTTTGGATAGTCCCTCGCGCACTTTAACATAAACCGTGCTTGACCATTCTGAACTATTTTTTAGTAAGAACCGTTCGTACTCCTCTTCATTCATTGAGTGGTAAATATGGTTTCCGAGGATAGAGTTGGTTGGAAAGTCACGATACACTCCCGATACGCGGCGTGTGTAACCGCCCTTTTTCCAGAAAGAGAAGGTTCGCCCTACGTAAGGTCCCTCCATTCCGAAGAGTTTCTGGCAGATGCTCAAGGGGAAGAAGTCGGCATCGGGTGTCTCGAAGTCCTCTATGTTTCCCTCCACCATGTCGAAGGTGAAGACCTTTGGCAGGTCTTTGGTCACGTCGCGGATGGGGACGCTGATGCTCTTTGATACCTGTGTAGTGTCGCTGTCGAGAATCTCATATTGTGAGGGAATCCATTGACCTCCAGCTCTGAAATAGACAGCACCTTCCACTGCTTCTTTGCAGCTCTCCATGATTGTATAACCTATAGGACCATTATATTGACAGCCAAAAGGTCCTTTAGAGTCAACCCTGCAAATGCGCTCCGCTCCGTCGTGGAACCTATCGAAACCGTGCACCCACTTTACTTCAGCCATTAAGACGTAGAAGACGACGAATGCCAGGCTCAAGCCCAACAGGTTGAGCCAGAAAGCCATGCGACGGGTAGAAAACAGGTTGTTCAGAAACTCTTTCATACAATATTTGCTTGCTTTGTTGTGTGGTTGTTGTGATGAATAGTTTGCTGACACAAAGAAATCATTCATCATATCAACACCTGAACATCTCAACAAATGTTTTGTTGTGTTGCTTACATCGTGGTTTGTGTAACGATGTGCCCATCAAACATGTTGATGATGCGGTCGGCAAAGCCGGCATCGCGCTGCGAGTGGGTAACCATCACGATGGTGGCACCTTCGGAGTGGAGCTGTTTCAACAGGTTGAGTACCTCAAGACCGTTCTTTGAGTCGAGATTGCCGGTAGGCTCGTCGGCCAAAATAACCTTAGGATTGCTGATTACGGCGCGGGCTATTGCCACACGCTGCTGCTGACCGCCTGAGAGCTGGTTGGGATAGTGCTTGGCGCGGTGACTGATGTCCATGCGTGCCATCACCTCTTCTACACGGCGCTTGCGCTCTTGAGCCGGCACATTCATATAGAGAAGAGGCAGTTCGATGTTGCCAAACACGGTAAGGTCGTCAATAAGGTTGAAACTTTGAAACACAAATCCAATGCCGCCACGGCGAAGCATCGTCTGCTGGTCTTCGGTGAATGAAGACACTTCCACGCCATCGAGCCAGTAGTTGCCCTCGGTGGGATTGTCAAGCAGGCCGAGCATATTCATCAAGGTGGACTTGCCACAGCCCGAAGGTCCCATGATGGCAACGAACTCGCCCTTTTTTATTTCGATACTTACATTTGCCACGGCAACCGTTTCAACCATTTCAGTGCGGAAGACTTTTCGCAGGTTTTCTGTTTTTATCATAACTATTATTTATTATATGGTTTGTAATATTTTTTATATAGAGGGAGATAAATGAAGATAGAGGGAGATAAATGAAGATAGAAGGAGATAGATGAAGATAGAAGACATTTGCTGATGAACGTACATCTTGCTGCATAATATCCGCTGATGGAGTAATGTCTTCTATCTCCGCCGCTGAAAGCGGTATATCTTCCTTTAACTTCTTATATCTTCTTATCATATAATCATAATTAATTTCTACCGCAAAATTATTGAACTGTGTAAGAATAATTGACGAAATTATCAAAAAACGCCCTTTAGAGGTTAATTTTGTATGATTTTCATACACCTGTTTTCTCTAAATGATGTATTTTTGCACAAAATAATTGTTTTTATGTACGATTATCATATAGCTATTATCGACGACAATAAGGCTGTGCTTCAATCGTTGAAGTTGGTGCTTGAGGGCGTCTTCCGCAGCGTTACCGTCATGACATTGCCCAATGCCTTGCCTGCCATTCTTGCTGCAGGAAAGGTAGATGCCGTGCTGCTGGATATGAACTTCAGTGCACAGAAATTGGACGGACAGGAAGGACTGACCTGGCTGCGATACATCAAGCAACAGGAGAATCCGCCTGCCGTGGTGATGATAACCGCCTTTGGCGACATCAACATTGCCGTAAACTCTCTGAAAGAGGGTGCCGAGGACTTCATAACAAAGCCTTGGGACAATGATGAACTGGTGGAGAAGCTGTTGGCTGCCATTGACAGGTGCCGTCAGCAGAAGAATCTGAACAGGAAAGCCAGCGAGGCCGATGTGCTGATTGAAAAACAAGAGACGCTAAAGCAAATGACATTGGATGAAGTGGAGAAGCAGCATATACTGGAGATGATGCAGGAGTGTGGCAACAACCTCTCTGATGTGGCGCGGCGACTGAATATCGGTCGTCAGAAACTTTATAGCAAACTGAAGAAATACGGATTGATGGTATGAAGATAAGGAATGCCTATCAGATAAAGTTCGTGGCAGTGGCTATGGCATTGATGGCGCTGGGGTGGCTGTTGGGGAGTAAGTTCTTTGACGACTCGACGCTTCTCTTCAGCGGTATTGTCATAGTGGTGGCAATAGTACTGATTTGCTATTTGGTAAGGATGGCTAATTTTGTGCCCGCTCAGGTCAACCACTTTCTCAGTTCGCTGCTGTGCAAAGACTACATGATACACTTTCCGCCAACGAAAGATGCAGAGCTGGAGGAAATGTACAAGAACATGAACCGCATCATTGCACAATATAGAAACAGTCTTCTTGATATAGAATACAAACAGCAGTACTACAACCGCCTGCTGCGCATCATGACCCACGAGATGAGAAACTCTATCACTCCCGTGATAACCCTGTCGAGCGATATACTGAAACACCCCGACAACTACACTCCAGACAGGTTGCACCAGGGAATGGAGGTGATACACGGACAATGCGTAAGCGTAAAGACTTTTCTTGATTCGTACCACAAGCTGACCCATCTGCCTGACCCAAAGAAGTCATTGATAGATGTAGATAGGTATTTCGGACAGATGCAGGCACTGATGAACCATCCGTCGGTTCATTTCTCTTGGGCTAAGGGCATGACCTTGATGGCTGACGAGAATCTGCTTACCTTGGTATTGACTAATCTTATAAGGAACGCAAGCGAAGCAACGGAAGGAATGGCTGATGCCGATATACAGGTGGTGGCAACGGATTCGGGCGGTTCGCCCTACATCTTGGTAAGCGACAACGGTCCCGGCATTCCCGACGATATTCGTGATGAGATATTCCTGCCTTTCTATACCACCAAGAAGGAGGGCACGGGTATCGGACTCAGCTTGAGCAAGCAAATAATGTGTTTGCATGGCGGTGACTTGAAGCTGTCGCTCAACAGTTCAAGAGGGGCATCGTTTATGATTGTGTTTTGAACCGTCAACTTATAACTTCCACCCATTCTTCTTGAGATGCTGCTTGCATGTCTGGCAGAAAGAGGGTGTGCGTGAGAATTTGTTGCCATGTTTTGCATCTACCATGATACAACTCTCGTCGGAACAGTGTTTTAGACCAAAGGCATGTCCCAGTTCATGCAACATCAGTTTTACCTGGTGGTCATTGGTAAGCTTCTTGCCTGATGGTGTGGTTGTGGAGACGATAGCCACGTGTTTGCCTACAAGACTGATGCCGAAGATGCCGTAGGTGGGTGACAGTTCATTGGCCTTGAATATCACCTTGTCGGTGATGCCCAATACGACATTGCCGTTCTTGTGTTTCTCAAGGTCTTTCAGCAATCCAGTTCCGCTGTATCTGTTTCTTGCCTTATTGTAATGCTCGGCAGGTAATGCAAGCGGTTCTTCGGCCAGTTCCACAATAGGGTATGACTTTTCTAACTCTTTCTTCAGAAACTCTGCTTTGGCGTTTATGTGGTTGCCGTAACTGTATATCTGAATGCGGAGTGGGGCAGATGCCGTTTCCTTGTCCTTATGTATGCTCTCTGTCCCCTTGTTGCCGCAAGCTGCCAATGTAAGCAGGCAAAAGCCGATGATTAATTTATTGATAAAATGTTTTGTCATAATGTGCAGGTAGTTGAATTTGGATGATTGTTTTATGTTACGTTCATTATTCGTTATGTTTAATATTACAACTGTGCAACTGTTAGTTATAATCCATATATGTGTGAATCTTACGCAAAAGTAAATATTCCTTTTCTGTTTACCAAATTTTTCTGCAAATTTTTCTGAAGATAATTTTGTATGTATAACGATGAACGTTGAGTGATGAGCGAAATCTGTCTTTGTGTCTTAAACCACGATTTTCGCTAATTAATTGCTAATGTCGAATAAAATAATTAATTTTGCAAAATATGAAAAAAATAATTGATTTATTAAGTTCGGCAGTCTTGGCTGGTGTTTGCATCGGTATAGCGGGGTTCGGTTATCTGGCTACGCGTGACATCATTGGCAGTGTGCTGTTTGCATTCGGATTGCTTACCGTGGTGGGGTATAAGTTGAAACTCTATACCGGTACCGCAGGTTTCATAACCAAGGGCGAGGTGGGGAGTCTGTTTATGATTCTTCTCGGCAACATCGTGGGATGTCTGTTGGTGTCGCTGATGGCTCGCTTGTCTCCAATGGAACTGCAGACTTCGGCACAGTCGGTGCTTGAGGGACGTTTGGCGATAGGACCATGGCGGGCAGGTGCACTGGCTATAGGTTGTGGCTTTATTATGACCACTGCCGTTACCTTTGCCCGTCAGGGTAATAACTTGCCGTTGCTGTTCGGTGTGCCGTTGTTTATCGTGTGCGGTTTCCCTCACTGTGTGGCCGATGCGTTCTATTATCTATGTGTGCCAGTTGATTTCTGGTTGCAGAACATAGGCGATATAGCCCTGCTGTATGTGTGCATCGTTACGGGCAATTTCGTTGGATGCAATTTTTACAGGTGGGTTGCTGCGAGGTTTTAAGGTTATGAGGTGATAAGGTCGCTTTGCTTTGAGGTTTTGAGGTGCACAAAAGGGATTTGTAGTGCAGGTACTACAAATTTTTATTGCATTTGTAGTGTATATACTACAAATTTTATGTAATTTTGTAGCGAGTATAATACAAATCGTTGTTTTGATGTTGAAATGATAGCTTATGGAGAATCTGATTAAAAGATGTAAAAGGCTCTTGGATGTGACTTCTACCGACTATATTAGAGGCTTGATGAATGTGATTCATTGGGATGTGCGTCTCGTTGCAATACGAGGAGCACGTGGTGTCGGTAAGACAACGCTGATGCTTCAATATCTGAAACTCCACTATTCGTCTGATTGCAAGGAAGCTATTTATGTGAGTTTGGATAATCCTTACTTTACCCGTCATACTCTTGAAGAGTTTGTGGATTTGTTTTATTTGCATGGCGGCAAGCATCTTTTCTTGGATGAGGTGCATAAGTATCCAGATTGGAGTCGTGAGATAAAAAGCATATATGACGGTTATCCGGGGTTGCGAATAGTGTTTAGCGGTTCCTCTCTATTGCAGATTTTGAATGCAGAGGCTGACCTGTCGCGCCGTTGTATCTCGTATGAGATGCAGGGATTGTCATTCAGGGAGTACTTGAAATTGTCATATAAGATAGATGTGCCTCCATTCTCGTTGAATGAGATATTGGAATCACCCGACAGTATTTGTTCACAGATAAATGCTTTGTGCCGACCGCTGGCCTACTTTGATGAATATCTGCAAAAGGGATATTATCCGTTTGTATTGGAAGGTGGCAGTGAGTATTATTCACGCATTGAGAATGTTGTGAACATGATTCTTGAGATGGAACTCCCACAGCAATGCGGAGTGGACCCAGGCAATGCCCGTAAATTGAAAACACTTCTTACGATTCTATCTACCGAGGTGCCGATGATGGTTGATATGACAAAACTGTCGCTGATGGCTGGTATGCCTCGTAGTACTATTCTCACGTATCTGCACCATCTTAATCGTGCGAAGCTGATACACTTGCTCTATTCTGATCTCAGTTCATTGAAGAAAATGCAGAAACCAGACAAGATATATATGGAAAATCCTAATCTTCTATATGTTCTGTCGTTGGAAGAGGTCAACAAGGGTACGCTAAGAGAAGTCTTTATGGTTAATCAGTTGTCATATCAGCATCAAGTAGAGTATTGCACTCGCAGTGCCGATTATACAGTGGATGGTCGTTATGTAATAGAAGTGGGCGGCAAGGCTAAGGATGGAAAGCAGATCGCCAAAGAGCAAAAAGCATTTATTGCTGCCGATAATATAGATTATCCAGTAGGCAATAAGATACCGTTGTGGCTGTTTGGTTTTTTATATTAATTAAACACTAAAAGAAAATGAATAAATTCAAGAAAATAGTGGCTATTGAGCCAGTGAGCCTGATACCTGAGTATGAAGAGAAACTCAAGACACTGGCAGACGAAGTGGTGATGTTCGGAGATATTCCGACTGATGATAATGAGATAGCCGCACGTATTGGCGATGCCGATTGCGTGTTGCTGAGCTACACCTCGCGCCTCACGGCAGAGGCGATGGCTAAGTGCCCGAATATAAAATATGTGGGTATGTGCTGTTCGCTCTATTCGCCTGAAAGTGCCAACGTGGATATACGCTATGCCGAGGCGCACGGAATAAAGGTGACCGGTATTCGTGACTATGGCGACGAGGGAGTGGTGGAGTATGTTGTCAGCGAACTGGTGCGCTGTCTGCATGGTTTCGGTCAACCGTCGTGGGAGACGATGCCTCGCGAGATAACAGGTTTGAAGGTAGGTGTTGTTGGTTTGGGCAAGTCGGGTGGCATGATAGCCGATGCGATGAAGTTCTTCGGAGCTGATATTGCCTATTTCGCACGAGGTGAGAAGCAGGCTGCAACAGAAAAGGGTTATTGTTTTATGCCGTTGCAGGACTTGATGGAGTGGAGCGATGTGGTGTTCTGTTGCTTGAACAAGAACACGGTTTTGCTTCATGAAGAGGAGTTCCGCCGTCTGGGCAAGCACAAGATTCTGTTCAATACAGGTTTGTCACCGGCATGGGATGAGGCTCCGTTCTTGAAATGGCTTGAGGAAGACAACCTTTGCTATTGTGATACTCTGGGCGCCTTGGGCGGAGAGCAGTTGCTTGCGCATCCTCATGTACATTGCGTAAACGTATCTACTGGTCGCACGAGTCAGGCTTTCGTCCGTTTGAGTCAGAAAGTGCTGGCTAATGTTGAGGAGTATTTGGGGGCGTAAGGTTATGAGGTTATAAGGTTGCTTTGCTTTGAGGTTATAAGGTTTTAAGCGTTGGCTAATAAAGTAATCGGGCACGAATTTCACAATCCGTGCCCGATAAATATTATCTATGTCAAGCTGTTTTTAAGTCACTTGGGTTAAAACCTTAAAAAACTTACAACCACCTTCTTGCCATTCTTGATATATATGCCATTCTCGGTAGGAGCAGTTATGCGCATACCATGCATATTGTACCATATGTCTGAAGTCTGTGTGGTTATGCTGTTGATGCCATTTGGAACATTATCCTCGTTGTAATAACGGTTTTCTGTTTCATTGTAGAGCACCTTCAAACCGCCAATAACAGGGTGGGTATCCTTGCCAATCTCCTGACCGAATGCTTCGCCAAGCAGATAGGCAATCTCACCTGATGCCATTTGCTCTTCCGTTACCGTTGTCTGTCCCTCAACGATGCCGTACTCCTTAATGGCAAACATATTCACGGCCTTGTTCTTCTTCGTTGTTCCGCCGATACATGCAGCCACTTTCGTACCACTTACCTCGCCAAGGTTGAAAACATTCTCTATTACGGCATTGGCATTATTGTAGCCAGCCACACCGCCGCAGTTGGTCGTTCCGCTTATATTGCCCGTGTTGTAGCAGTTGGTAAGTTTTGCCGTTGCCTGAGACACACTGCCAGTTATACCGCCCACATAGGTACTATTTCCCGTTATGTCGGCATGGTTGGCGCAGCGGTCGATACTGCTTGATACACCCAGGTAAGCCACGATGCCGGCAACATACTGCTTGCCAGATACCTCGCCCTCAACGGTTATGCCGCTTATATTGCTTGTCTTTATGTAACCGAAAAGACCTTGGTATGTGCTTGTGCTGTTGTTGATGTAGAGGCCGCTTACGGTATGGCCTTGACCGTCGAAATTTCCTTGGAATGCCGTTGCCGACTTGCTGCCGCCTATTGGTGTCCAGTCATATCCGCAGAGGTCGATGTCGGCCGTCAACGCTCCGCTTATCTTATAGTTGCCGCCGTTTACCTGATTGGCAAACCATGCCATTTCCTCGCCGTTGTCTATGAGGTAAACCCCATCGCTAAGTTCCGGTTCGGAAGTAGTAGAACCATCCCATCCGTTTTCGCCAGCCGCCGTCATACTGATGTTGCACACATATTCTCCCTCATGCCCTTCGTCTATGATAAAGGTTCCGCGCCAGCATCTGTAATCCTTCTTGGCCGCCTTCACCATATAGGTGCCATAGGTGCCAGTAAAAGTGCCGTCGGCATTAGCCTTGATGGTGTCGCCTGCCGCAATAACGGTATATTCTGCACCCTCCACATCGTTGACCATACGTATGGTGAAATTCTTTACGGCCGTAAGCGGTATGCGCACGTCGGGCAGCATGCCGAAGTAGGTCTTGTGGGCAATGGCTGTGAAGTTGGGCGAGCGTCCTGCCTGTTTGTTGATGCCACGATGTGCACCTATAGGGTCGCCGAAACCGTTAACCTGAATAACACCCTCGTTCATCACCAGCTCTGCCGACTCAGAGAGGTCGTAATCGGCAGGTATGTCTATCGTTACGGCTTGTGCTGATGGGGCAGAAGCGAAGGTGTACTGGCCGGCGCCTTGGATGAGTGAAGAACCGTTTGGTATGCCGTTGTAGGTTACATAGGCAGACATGTTGTAGATGCCCGCCAACTTATTGGCTGGGTGGTAGAGGCCGCTATACTGAATCTTTACCTGGTCGCCAGGCTGGAACACGTTGCTTCCGCCGCGGGTAACGTTTGAAATCTCTCTGTGACATGGTTTTGCCGTGAGCACCTGATAGGTGGCATTGCCGGCGGCATCAGTCATGCGGACAATCTGTCGGCCGCGCTTCAGAAGCAGAGTGTATGTGCCGTCAGCATTTTTTGTTACGCCCTCTGAAGCAAACCCTTTGTAAGTTGCCATCTGCTCGCTGATAACGGGATAAGCAATCTCAACCTTCTCCACACCTGTTGGCGCAAAGGTGTATCTGGCTCCCTCTTCAGTGTCGAGATAATAGAACACGTCGTGCTCGGCATCAACATTGTTGCCAGCTGTCTTCAGGGCATCGGCATTGTATTGTATGTTAATTGTCATGTTTGACTGCATGGTTGAGTTGTCTTCACCAACTGTAACCACGTATGCCGCCGTGTTTTCCGGCCAGATGGCACTCCAGTATTCGCCACCCATATAGTTTGTCTTGTTAAGTGTGCCGCTTGAGGTGTTGTACTTGTAGTAGTTAAGGCCGATGGCATCGTAGGTTACGAGTACAATGGCCGTTCCCCTGCCCACAGCCTTTATGGTTGACCATGGGCTGGTGGTAGGGTTAGCGTTGTCAATCTCTATGACGCCGGTACTCGGATTGCCCTCAAGGTCGATTACGGTATAGTGGAAATCTGGTTCTATGAAATAGTTGTTCGTCTGCGTGTCGGTGATTTGCCATGAGCGCATGGCAAGGGCATCGTGTGTGTCGCCCACATTCATCATCAGATGACCGCGCTCGTTGATGTTAACGAAGATATTGCCTGTTTCGTAACCGCCGTTCCACATAACGTCGTGCTTTATTGTCTTAGCACCAAAGGCCTCATAGTCGGCATCTGAGAAACTAAGATACCCGCCTTCGCCTGCGTCAATGTCCATGGTGAAGTAGCCGCCCTGCGTCAACCCTCCCTGCTTCCATGTGCGGAAGTTGTACACTTGGTTGTCTGCCAGACGGTAGTAAACCTTCTTGTTGGCGCCCTCCGTAACTGTCTTCGTTGGTCCTACCTTGGTGAAAGCGGTGAAGTGGCTGAACTTCTTGCCTATAAACAATTCGGCATCGGCAGGAAGCGTTACGGCATAGTCGCCACCCATAGGGATTGCGCCCGAAACGGTTATGCCTCCTGTCAGTGTGCCGCTGCGGTCGTTGGTCATGTAACCCTCGGCTTGGCGCTCGGCGCTTGGTATCAGAGACACGTAATACGTGTTGCCGCTAAGCGCAAGAAAGGTCTTGCGACCGGCGGTGGTGCTGTTGCCCATCTCCATTGCCATCTTCTCGCCCTCGCGGGTTGCAACCTCGGCGCTGATGGTATAGTCCTTGCCGTACTCCCATGCCGTCTTGTCCTCGTTCTTATTTGTGGCGTATGTCGTGCAGGTGAGTACAACAAAATCCAGAGAGTCTTGTTCTGTCATGTTCAGTTCAATCCTTCCGTTAACGGTAGTGCTGTCTTTGGCGTATGCCGTAAGTACATAAACGCCTGCTGGCGCATCGAAAGAGTAAACCTTGTTGTCGGGAGTGCCCACGTCAACAGTGTCGTTTGTCGCCTTGCTTACGAGGCTCATCGTCGGTGAAGTGCTGTTCATCTTCACGGTCACATTGGCTGCAAATGCAATATTGGTGCATAGGAATGCAGCCGATAAACTTGATAATAACTTTTTCATACGTTTAATTATATGTTTATAGAATGATTTTCTTTCCGTTCATGATATAAAATTTTCCCTTTTGGAGTGTCTCAACCTTTCTTCCAAAGAGGTCGTATATGGCGTTGTCTGAAGGTTGTTGACCATTGCCAATCTCTTCTATTCCGCTGAAATCGCCGTTTGGCGGTAGGGCGAGGATATGGGCTGGATTAATATATACCTTGTGCTTGCCCAACAGTTTGCCTTCTGGCGACCACTGGATAAGTGAACCTGCGGCAGCAAACGAACCGGCATCGGTAGCGTACATATATCCTGTGTAGGGGTTGACATAAATGCCGTATGGCATGCCTAAGCGTTTGATGTCGCTAAGCATCGTGCCAGGCAAAGACTCTTCTATTCCATTGGTGCCGTCTGACTCCATTGCTTCTTTAGGGTCGATGGTGATATAGTTGAACTCATACTGGTTCGTGTAATAAGAAAAGCGCGAACCTATGGCAAAGAACTGTCCGTCGAGGGTGGTACAACTATATGTTGAGGCATAGTCAAGTCGAACGAAGCAATTGTCGCTTCCGCTCAAAGCCTTCTCGCAGTCGAAGATGATTGTTGCGGCAGGAACATCGTAATAGTCGCCGGGGGAGTTGATGCAGAGATATTGGCCCGACTGAGACATCTTGCCATACAGGTTTATCTGATGTGTGTCAACGTTCCTTTGTAGTTGCATGGTGTTGGCATCTATAATGCTCACGGTTGTCTCATAATCGTGGTTCTCCTGAAAGGCGTAACCGCCGGTGTTGGCAACGAACAGATGACCTTTATACATTGCGATGCCTTCGGGTTCGTAACCCACTTCACATGTAGCGACAACCTTGAATGTGCTGAGGTCTATCTTGGCAACATAACCTTTTGTAAACGAGACATATCCGTTTACTGTTCCGCACTCATGACCATAAGACGTTACATATACAAAACGGCCGTCGGTGGCAAGTTTGCGGTTATTTGGCACATCCTCGGTAGCTGCTATAGCCTTGCCTTCGGGTGTGATGAACTGAACGATATTGCTCCAGTTTATTGAAATGGCAATCAGATTGTCGTTCACCTGTATGATGTCATTAGGTGTGTCGCCAAGTTTCTGACCGTTGACATCTCTAAACCACTGGTTACTTACAATGCGCCCGTCTTCAAAATACGTAAGTTTTCCATTGTCTGCCTGCCATATCCCTTCGTTAAGCAGGATAATTTTCTCTTGTGCATAAGTCGTGCTAACGGCACAAATCAATGCGATAATTATAAATAGTTTCTTTTTCATATTCTTTGATGTTGTTGTCAAGTGTTGTAGGCAATTCCTTGTCATGCAAACAATAAACCTTAATCTTTAATCTATAATCCAGAAACCCAAAGGTTTCTATATCCCCACCACCAAAGTAAGCTTGTAGTTCCTTCCTGGCATGGGGTATCTCGGAATGTGTTCATATTGTTCGTCGAGCAAGTCGTTAATCTCAAGACAAAGTCCTGTGGATATCGGTTTGCCTGATTTGCGTGCTATGGTAGTATCGTAAGATAGTTTCATATCGATATTGTCGTATGGTTTTAGTATGTCCTCTGGGTCGGCATACGACCACATGCGTTCCCCGACATGGAGGTTGGATACCGTGAGTGACAGTCCTTTCCAAGCTGCGATGGCGGTGATACCGTAGGAGAGAGTGGGTGAGTAGCATATCGGTTTGTCGTAGGTCTCCTCATCGTTAGGGTCGGTGCGGTTAAGGTCACGCTGCCAAGTAAGCGAGGTGAGTAGCGAGAACTTCCACCCCTTGTTGGCGAAATGTCCTGATGCCGTGGCGTTAAGACCTTGACAGAAGGTATAGCCGTAGTTCATCATCGTCCATGTGTATGTGCCTTTCATTGGCAGACATACGATGCGGTTCTCTATCTTGTTCTGATAGACATCGGCTTGTATTGATGCCTTCCAATGCCTTGAAGCATAGTGATATTCTGCACCGATGTTCAACTGCTTGGTATATTCAGGTTTGAGGTTGCGGTTGCCCACCTGTGTGTAGTAAAGGTCGTTGAGTGTAGGCGCGCGGAAAATCTTCTTATACCAAGTTCTAAGTGTCAGGTTGCCTAAAGAATAGGCAACAGATATGGCCGGTGTCCAGCGGTCAATAGGGTCGGCAGCGCCTACATGAGTGTTGGTAAAGTCGTGGTAATGCTGGTGCAACAGCGAAGCAGCCAGTTGCAAACCTTTGTAGTTTATCTGTGTGGCAACAACCTGTTTCTGGTCGAGGCGGAAAATGTTTTCAAACATCTTGAGGTCTGCCCACAGCTTGCTGTAACGGATGTCGTAACTTGTTGACAGGGTGAGCCAGGAGAATGGGGAAAAACCATAGCACAATGCACCATAACCATCCTCTTGCCGATAATGATTGTCATAGCGTGCGGTGTTTTGGTTCTCGGGATAGTCGGTGCAATAGCGGAGATACTCGTTGGTGTATTTCGCATTTACCTTGAAGCGGTGGTTGTTTATTTCTTTCTGATAAGAAGCCTGAATAAAGAAATCGCGGTCCCATTCGCGCCCCACGTTCACATACTTGTCGCTCAGGCGGCGGACAATGCCACCGGGACAACCGCGCTCTGACTCGTAATAATAAAGATGAGATGAAAAACCACCGTTGAAGAGTGCTGCTTCGATGCGTCCGTAGCAGATGTCGCTGTTGCTTCGCCGTCCTATGGTATCTTCATATTCCGACTTATATCTGAAAGGGTAGTCGCCTTTAGAATCGCAATACTCACCGTCAACGAATCCGCTCCAGCCCTTCTTCTTGAACTGGGCGTTTGCCTTGGCTGTGTATGTGGTGAACGAACTGCGTCGTAGTTGTAGGGAGAGGGAGTCGCTGGTAGGGCGGCGTGTGCGGAGATATACCGTTGCCCCCGATGCGTATTCGCTTGCCGACTGACAGTTGTCGAGTTTATTGGCATTATACAACGCCACCGATTCCATTGACGACAGAGAAAACTTGCCAAGGTCAACCGTACCGTTCTGTGCGTTGGTGATGCGGATGCCGTCGATATACACACCCACATGCTGCGCTCCGAGCGACCGAACATTAATTGTTTTCAATCCGCCCAATCCGCCATAATCCTTTATCTGCACACCGGCAAAATACTTCAATGCGTCGGCTACGGTGGTTGTTGACAAGGCTCTAAGGTCTGCCCCTTGCAGTGTCTGCGCTGTTGCCAATGGGCGTCTGCCTTGCACTCTTACCTCTTTAAGGTTGTAGATGCTGTCATTCATAACCTTGTCAGTGGCTGCATTTTGCGCAGCTATATGCAAAGGCACGCTCCACCATAGATGAATGAACGCATTGACGACGATAAGTCTCAGATGCTTCATATCCAAAAAGTAATAAAATAAACTTTTCTTCAGCTCCCATCCCCAGGGGATTTCTGAATAATTAGCAAGAGGCAGGTCTTCTGACTTATCGCCAACCAGCAAACGTCTTCCCAAAAATATCAGTGACTTTTGTTTGCTTTTAAAAGCGATTTACAGCTGCGGGACAGTTGAGGATTCACACCTCATTCCCTTTTAATCACCCTTGCGAGTGAACCAAATGCGGTTGCAAAAGTAATAATAAAAAATGAACTTGCAAATAAATGATGGTTATTTTTTTAGGAAATGTTTGGCATATGTATCATCCTAAAACTCCTCCATTCTTTTTGCACATAATAATAAGGTCATCTACAGTATCATCTATAGATTGCAAATGCAGAGTAGGGTAGAAATCCAATAAAAATTCCAAACCTTTGAATCTGTCAAGGTATAGGAATATGTTTCTAACAGGAAGTCCTACACGTTTTGCAAATTTGCGTATGCATGCATTTATAAATGGAATTTGATATCTGTCAGACATAATACAAAATATTTCAAATGCAAAAAGTATTTCTTAATATCACATTTACGGTCGATGACCGATTAGGGTTAAACAGAATCGTTGAATGTTTTTTATTGCATTTCTTCTTTATTTCAAGAATATTTCTTACTTTTGCATCGCACCCACGCTGATTGCATCTATGTGATGCGGTGAGGTGTGGGGCACATATACATATAAAAGGCGTAACTGTACGCTTTGGTTTTGACGCAGTAAGAATCTCGCAAGTTCAAACAGATTGTCAAAAACAAAGCAACGGGAACGCTCTATGGGATGTTTATATACAGCCCTTATCAGTCGTAAGGGAATGTTATATATATCATCAGCGTGGGGCTTTCGACGTTGCTCGTTTCGACAATCTGGGCAATGCGAGAGCCTTTACTGCGTGGAACGAGTGACAGGACTGGCTCCACGTTTTTTATTGCGTATGTTTAGAACCTAAAACTTTAAATCTGCTGTTGGGGCTAGGCATAAAAAATATAAAATGGCAAAGAATGATAAACAGTGGAGTTCTGCAACCCCTGGTCTGCTGATTATTTTGTTAGATCAGTCAGGTTCAATGATGAGTGATTATGAAGGTACAACACGTACCAAGTTCGCAACGCTTGCTGTTAATAAGGTTATTGACAACATCATATCCAAAAATGCAGATGGTGACGCCCCTAAGAATCGTTGTTTTATTTCGGTTATTGGATATAACCACAATGTAAAAGAATTGTGTTCTGGATGGCTAAAAGACTTAGACGCAAATCCATTGCGGTATGAGACTGTAAAGAAAAAAATGCATGATGGTGCAGGAGGTATCATTGAAATAGAAGAGAAAACACCTGTTTGGGTTGAACCTATTGACAGAGACGGTGCGACAAACATGCTTGGGGCATTCCAATTGGCAAAGGACTTAGTTGAAAAGTGGATGACTGATAATGCTGATGGCCCAGCACCTGTAATTATCAACATCTCTGATGGCGTTCCATATTACGAAGGGAAAGATCCAAGAGAGTGTATGAAAGAGACAGTGGCATTAGCTAATGAAATAATGAACCTGTCAAACAACGATGGAAATGTGTTAATTTTTAACGCACAGATAGATGATTCAAATGGTAAGGTCGTTTTTCCATCTAATAGAACTGACATTTCTCAAGAGCAGGCTCAATTCTTGTACGACATTACAAGTGAGGTACCCGAGTCGTATAAAAAAGCTGCAGCAAAGAACGAGTTGCCAACAAAAGATGGTTGTCGAGGTTGTATATTTGGTGCGGATGGAGTTCAGTTGATTCAACTTATAGACTTTGGCTCATCAAAAGGACAAGGTGATAAAGGATTATAGAAGGTTATATGATTATTCGTGCTTTTATAACTCATAAGCAAGCTGAATTATTTGCAGATTGCCAAGATAGGTTTGGTGTTAATCCTAATACCAAATCTATTGCGGTATCTGACGGTATGGGATCGACTTGGCAACAAAAGATTTGGGCGCAACTGCTTGTTGACACCTTTACAGAGAGCCATGATTGGAGTCCATCAGCAGAAGCAATTAAGCCATTATGTCAAACTTGGAAAACCAAGGTTCTTGATTATATACAGAAACTTAAGGACACAAATGCTCCTGTTAATATCTTATATAGGAATGAACGAAATTTAGTTGCAGGTCGCTCTGCAGGAGCAACCTTTGTGGGAATTCGCTTCAATGATAAAGACTGGAAAGGTTCTGTTCTTGGTGATTCTTGCCTAATAGAATGGGATGGAAACGTAGCGAAATTCAACACTTCACAAGATTCCGAAACGTTTGATAGTTATCCTGATTATTTCGATAGTGACGCTTCCAAAAAAGGAAAAGGATTCCCCAAACCAATAGAAGGTACTCTGACTGAAGGTAATTTATTACTGTTAGTATCTGATCCATTCTCAGAATTTCTGTTAGAACATAGCAAACAAGGCAATATTGCAAAGTATATTCAACAATTATTATCGTTAACTACACATGATGAATTTGAAACATTGGTATCTGAATGGAGAAAAGAAGGGATGCATAACGATGACACTACTTTGGTAATCGTTGAATATGACAAATCCGAGCTCTTCTCAATCACTCACGCTGACAACATTGTTGAAATGGTTGAAAAAGAGAAATTGCCTCCGACTTCTGTCCCTCAAACAATAGAAGAAATTCAGTCTCCCAATGAGAATCAAATTCATGAAAAAGAAGAGACGGCCGAGCATTTCATTGTTGTACAAGATGACGAAAAAGTTTTTATTAATGAGTTCTTGATAGAGTATCAACGTTGTCTTCAAAAGAAATTTGCAAGACTGACAGGTAAGTTTAAATATAATTGGACAAAGAAGGCAGCAGAAGAAGCTTTACATATTTTGCTTAAAAGGTATTCTGTTTTGAAAAAATAAATTAGAAATGTCATTACCCACAATTCCCGAATATAGTACATGCATCAAGGCACCGGCACTGGTTCATCCTGCTATACTGAAAGATGGACACCCTATAGAAAAAGGTGTTCGTCTTATCAAGTATTCAGGTGGCTTTTGTGTGGTATTCCCATATCAGACACCTTCTAAGAAGTATGCTGTACGATGTTGGCATGCAGAGGTTTCTGACGCAAAGCGCAGAACCCAGGTTATAGCAGATGCCTTGAAGAGATCTAATCTGCCCTATTTCGTAGGATTTGATTTCTTCGAAGAAGGTATAATGACACCATTGGGAATGCAACCAATAGTTGTAATGGATTGGGTGGACGCACAATCTTTAAAGAAATTTTTGGCTGAACATATTACAGAATCCAATGTAATCAACGTAATTGCAGAGAATTTCAAGAAGATGGTAGCCGAATTACACACCAACCAATTTTCTCATGGCGACTTACAGCACGGAAACATCATGGTCAAACCTGATCTTTCATTGGTTTTGGTAGACTATGATTCCATGTATGTCCCAGAACTAAATGGTATGCCAGACGAGATTAAAGGACTGGTTGGTTATCAGCATGAAGCGAGATGGAAAAACAAACTGGTTTCGGAAAAAGCAGACTATTTCTCTGAACTAATCATATATACCAGTCTAAAAGCTCTTGCCAAAATGCCTTCTTTGTGGAATGATTTGAACATGGAGGACACTGAAACTCTCCTATTTTCTGGGGAAGACATACAGTCAAAAGGTTCTACAAATATATTCAGACTACTGAAAACCGATCCTGAGTTATCTCCACTTGTCGATAAACTTTGCGAGTTTATGGATAAGTCAACAATTGAAGACCTTACCCCCTTAGAGGATGCTGTAGTATCGAAAAGTGAAAGCATTTCATCCAAATGGAGAGGTGGAAATGGCTATAAATCCACGGCTAAAAAAAGTGGAGTGGATGATTCAAATAAAATTGCAGAAAAATGGGGTAAAGGAAATGGATTTGTTAAACCTAACAAGGAAGACGAGCGTAAAAAAATTTCATCAGTAATATCAGAAAAGTTTAAGAAACCAGAATAAATGCCTACAATACCAAGTATTAGAACTTCTGTTGAGAACAAAGATATTCTTGTTCTGGATAATCACGCAAAGAATGGCATCTTTGAAAGGGATGCCAGAGGTCGACTTATTGCATACTCTGGAGGTTTCTCTGTCGTTTTCCCATATAAAACTACAAATGGAGAAAAGTGGGCTTTTCGTTGTTGGCATTCAGACATCAAGAATTCTGAGAAACGTTACGAAACCATTTCTAATGCCATCAAGAATGCAAAGCTAAGTTTCTTGTGCGAATTTCAGTACATTGACAAAGGTATAAACGTGGAAGGTAAAATTTATCCCACAACAAGGATGCGATGGATTGATGGAATTACGATTAAGGATTATATCTGTCAAAACCGAAATTCCAAAGACCTGTTAATTGCACTTGCTGACAAATTCCTCAAAATGACACAAGCATTACATGCTCAGTCTTTGGCACATGGAGATTTGCAGCATGGAAACATTCTTGTTGACAATGATCATCAACTTTACCTTGTTGATTATGATTCTTTTTATTGCCCTCAGTTAAAAGGAGAGGCTGACACAGTAACTGGTCTTGCCGATTACCAACATCCTGCCCGAATAAACAACAAGTATGTGTCATATAATTTGGACTACTTTTCAGAACTAATAATCTACCTTGGAATTTTGGCTATAGCAGAGAATCCATTACTTGTAGATAAATATAAAGTTAATGATGCAGATAGGCTACTATTCTCAAAAGAGGACTTCGTTGACATAAGGGGCTCGGGGATATATAAAGATATACAAGCTCTAGGAAAAGACTTTCAAGACTTATTAGATGTCTTAGCGGTGTATTTAAAATGTACGAGTATAGATGAACTTCTGCCTTTAGAAACATACCTATTGGGGAATAGAATTATATTTTCAGCATCGGTCACAAAGGTTGTTCGTAACACTCAAATAGTTGTTATAAAATGGGATGTGCCTTTTGAGGCAGAGGTTAGTTTAAAGAAGGGTAGAATTTGCGATATTGAATTGTGTGAGAATAAGGGCTGTATATCCACGACTTTAAGCGAGAACATCACCTATGAATTGCACATCAAAACGTTTGGTGGTTCAGAAATAAGAAAGCAGATTAAAATAGATGTTTTCGATGAATGCAAGATTGATTTCTCTGCAGATAAATATTATGTTTTTCCCTCAATACCTGTAGTGCTATCTTGGAATGTTGCAAATGCAAAGAAAGTTTGGTTAGATACCGAAGAAGTCAATGCAATAGGAACAAAAGTTCTTGAACCAAAGAATGCGGTAACGGTAATTTTGTCTGCTGAGGACGAATTTGGTGTAAAGGAAAAGAGTATTAACATTGATATGTTACCAATACCACAGCTAAAATCTTTATTAGTTCCAGTTCCTAACATAACAAATAGTTTGACTATTATAATACAGCAACCAAGATGCAATGTGGATGTAAAGATACCTGAAATCGAAATGGATTGGATCAAGACTGGAATTCCTAAAGTCCCATCTTTAACAGAAATGGGGCTTAATGTGGAACTCTCACCACCTTTGCCAAAATTTAATTTGATGAGTTCGATAAGAAAAGTGTTTAATTATTTAATCAGGAAATAACGATGGAAGAAAAGAAGTCAATATATGAAAACAACGAGACTGTTGAGTGGGGAGGATTTGTTAATGAGTTTTTCTGGCTCTGTTCTGGTGTAAATAGAGAAGTACTTCGCCAATGTCCAACAGAGTATGCAAAATATGCGGGTATGGGTGGAACAATATTCTTTACTGCGTGTATGGCGGCTCTATCTGGTGGATATGCTATATCTACAGTTTTTGACAGTACAATAATAGCAATATTGTTTGGCCTATTTTGGGGAATGCTGATTTTTAACCTTGACCGTTTGATTGTCAATACTATGTATTCTGATGGTAAGGTTACAATAAGTTGGCAAGAACTGATGTCAGGCCTCCCCCGAATTATTATGGCAATTTTCCTTGGTATAGTAATATCCACTCCTCTCGAATTGAAAATTTTTGAAGATGCTATTGACATAAAGATAGAACAAGATAAAGACAGATTACTAAATGAAAAAATCGCCGAAACAATTCATCGGCGTGATTCCACTTCACAAAAGCGTGACGAGATTATGAATGGTATCGCAATGTTCGATTCTCAAATTACGACAAGTAGTGCTGAAACAAATAGCCTATTGGCAGATATTAATGAATTGCAAACCAAGCTAAACGCTGAAAATAATACGATTCGTAGTTATAATCAAAAAATTGCCATATTGCAGCGTCAACTAAACTCGATGTCATCAGAAGACCCAAAGTATCAATCTGTTTTAGGTAGAATTGGTAGTTTGAAAAGCAAACGAGCATCTGCATTTTTACAACGCAACGTATTGGCAGCTGCCATTAGGAAGAAACAAGGTCTGGTAGCAGCTTCAGATGCGACATTGAAAGGAATAATGAGTATTAAGCAGGAGGAAACGCAAAGAGAAAGTGAGAGGTTGCGCAAAGAAATAGATTCACTTAACCTCATAATAAATGAATCAAAAGCTCGTCATAAGGATTGGACAGAAGAGGAGATAAAGGTAAAAGGGTCTTTTAGGGATAAACTTGAAGTACAATACAAAGGATTCCAAGCAAAAATGACGGCTTTCTCTGAACTTAAATCAGAAAGTCCGGCCACAAATATTTCTTCTCTTTTTATAATGATGCTGTTCATTATTGTTGAAACTGCACCAACATTCCTTCGCATGATGGTAGCGGATGGCTCATACGAGAACCTATTAGATGCAGAAAAACATCGAATAGAAGTATTGTCAAGTAAAAAGAAGTCAGACCTAAATGATATAATTAATACAGAGGTACTTATTTCTATAGAGAAGAACCGCCAAAGACTGGAAGCGGAAGTGCTAGCAAATAAACAGTTAATGGAAAAAATTGCAAAAACTCAAGCTGAATTATTGCAAACAGCGATTGAAAAGTGGAGAGAGGAAGAACTTGAAAAAATAGCTAAAGATCCATCTGGGTATATCAAAACCTCAGATGGTCATAATTGTTCTTAATGATGTAATTCTTAATCAAGATAATGTTCAATTCTTAAAAATTCTACAACCTACATGAAAGAAAATCCTAATACAAGTGTCTGGCAACAAAATATTCAGAGCATGAACGAACAAGAGTTGTTGTACGTTGTTCGCAGTGCTGGCAATTATAATAAGGAGTTTGTAGATATTGTTGTTAATCGATTGGTTTCTGATTTTAGTCGTGACGCCAGTGTTCTTAAAATTGAAGTGGCTAATGCGGAAGTTCAGTATCAAAAAGACCAGAAATATCCTAAACCAAATCAACCATTATCTAGTTCTGATAAGAAAATTTCTATAGTAATTCTGATTGTGTTTGGGATATTTGGTTTTATATATGTCCTTTATAAAAGGGTAGAAAAGGTTAAGACGGAATCTGGTGAGAAACATTATAGATTTGATGAAGAAGGAAGAAAATGGTTGCTAAATTGTGTTATTGGATATTGGCTGGGACTAGGCTTATTATATTCATTAATTCAAAATCTGATATCATGAAACGTTGAAACATAAAGATTCTTAATTGCTAATGCTGTTAAATAGATAAAACAAAAATATGACTAAGAAATCAACACCAATACCTGGATTGAGTTTCTCGTGGAAACGAGCGTTAGGAATAACAAAACTCAGACAAAGCATATCTCGTGCGACAGGCATTCCAACATCAAAGGCTGGAGTGGAAAGGAAAATAGGAGGGGCGATTATGAAAATGCTGTTTGGAAAGAAATAACCAAGTGCATGATGGCAAAAAATAACTGCACCATTTACGCATCGTAAGTGGTGCAGTTTTGCTTGCTAAGTGCGCCACTTATGGGGTGAAAGTGGCATGGTTAAATATCTGTGTGATATATTTTTGCTTTTTCTTTATTATACTAATATTCCCGTCTTGATTACATCATCGTAAAGTGGACACCAACAATCTTCTGCCATTAGAACAGGTTCGATAAGAAAACTAACATTGCGAACATCACGCCATAGAACTTTTGACATTTCAAATTTGTTATTCCCATAAGTCGGTACAATAACAGCAACATCAATGTCGCTATCCGGATTTGCATATCCTTTAGAATATGATCCGAACATAATAACTTTTGGCTCAGTTGTGAAGCGTGATTTGATAACCTCTTTATATTTGCGGACAAGGGCTAAAGCCTCATTGCGGGTTAAAGTTTGTCTTTTATCCATTGTTGCAGTTGTTTGGATAGGGGCAAAGATATAAATAGTCAGCAAAAGTCTTCTGTCTTTTATAACATTTTTGTTAATCTCTCACCACATCACACAAACACAATAGGAGAGGATATGTTGCGCAAGGTGTTTACAACCGACCAACCGGCGATTTCGGCGGTGGCACTGTAAACATCGATGACGGCATGCACCTGATTGTTGCGAATCTCCACGCGCTGGGTGTCGCCACGGAAATAAGGGGTTGACTGAATGGTGACGTGCATGTTCTCTGGACCTACACAGGCGCGAGAGGCGGCAACGGTTACGTTGACCTTTGTAGGGAACATCTTGATTGCCTCTTTGGCAGTGCCTGTGAACACGGTGCGTTGCTCTGTTTGCAATGAGTCGTCGTAAACGGATGTGCCAACAAGTCCTTGCGGACCTTTCTCATTGAAGAACTTTGCCGTTGCTCCACCCATAAGCGTTGCTGTCTGGAGGATGTCGAAACCGCCAGTGGCACCGGAGACGATGTAGATATGTGTGCCGTTTTCCTTGGCAACCTCCATTGCTTCGGCATAGAAAGCATCGTCGGCAAAGGCACCGATAGACAATGTTACTATCGATGTGCCGTTTTTGAGTGCCGGCACTGCCCATTGGCGCATGGCTGCAGGTGATGCCGCCTCTACCAGATAATCAGGTTTGAGAGCGAGCAACTCCTCAAAAGAATCCGCAACTTGACAATCCATGCCTTGCTCATTGGCTTTGCCAGCAAGCATGATGGCTCTGTCTTCTGTTCGTGAATAGACTCCCACCAGTTCGTAATCGGGCAGTAGTCCTT
Source organism: Prevotella sp. (assembly GCA_045602085.1). Lineage (GTDB taxonomy): Bacteria > Bacteroidota > Bacteroidia > Bacteroidales > Bacteroidaceae > Prevotella. The sequence continues at coordinate 29,141 of JAZSAV010000039.1, forward strand.
TAATCATGGCATCTACGACGATGCCTCCTAATTTGCCGCATCCGGCTATTGCTAGTTTTTTCATGTTCTGTATAAAGTAAACTAGTTGATGAGTTGACAAGTAGACGAGTTGTATGACTTAGTGCGAGTTGTTACAATAGTATTAACTTGTCAACTCTTTTTTCGTTACACTCAAGGAATTCCTTGTCAACTTATCAACTGATAGCTATCAACTCAATCTCAAATATCAGTGTTGAACCGGCGGGTATTCCTGGCTGGGAGAACTTGCCATATCCCATTTCTGAAGGAATATAGATTTCCCACTTGTCGCCCACGCACATCTGTTGCATGGCAATAATCCAACCTTCGATGAGGTCGCAGAGACGAATAGCCAGTGGCGCACCGCCACGACTAGAGTCGAACTTCTTTCCGTTGATGGTCCAACCAGAGTAGTGAGCTGTGATAATACTCCTTGGCGTAGGGTGTTTGCCGTCATTCTTCCCTTCGCTAATCACCTTGTAATAAATGCCTTTAGGCAAGGCTTTCACTCCCTCCTCGCTGGCCTTTGCTGTAAGCCAATCTTTGTTGGCTTGTATGTATTCGCGTTTTGACATTCTTTCTTTATTCTTTCTGCAAAAATACTTAAAAGATTACAACGTTGCAAGAAAAGCTATTTAAAAGTTAAAAATAAGGTTCATCCCCGAATAGCGTTGGTTGAGTCTTTTAATCCGAGCAGTAGCAATTTGAAGTATTCATCATCTCTAAATCCATATGCTTTCCGCTTCATCACTTTTATTTTGTTATTGATGCCCTCGAGAGTAGCATTAGTGACATGTGCCTCATACCATGCCAAGATTCCCGAACGTTTTGCCATCAGCGTATTGGCTACTTTTATAAATGGTTTCAGTTTTGTTTCCCTTGCCCTCTCGCACCAATAGCAGAGCTGTTTCTCTCCCTCTTCTTTGCTTTTCTGCATCCAGATTTGGTCAAGGTCCTCCTTTAGGTAATACGCGTGAAAAAGAGGCGTGTTTGTCTGTAGGATATTGTCTAACCGACGCTTCTTGTATTCATCGAAAACATCCTTGTCTTTTGTAAGCAGCAACCAACGTGAACCTTTGATTATCTTCCGTTTTTCCAGGTCTGTCTCTTGGGCGTATACGTATCTCCGCACAGTATGGCTGCAATGATACTGCTTTTTGCTTATTCCAACAAGCAAAATTAAATAAAAATTGCTTATTCTATTAAGCAAATTGTTGAATTCTTTTGGTTGCTGGAGCTTCCGTGGGTGTCTATTAGCTCCCTGCTCCCAATATATTTCACCTCCACACCTGCATGCCGTTCTCGTAAGTGAAAATTCTTTCTTCATTACCTTCTGAATGATTTCTTAACCATAATATGGCATTAGAAGGAACGTCTTTGTATATAAGAGAGTCGGCAGTTGCAATTTGTTCTCCTAATGATTTCCATTCCTTGTCGTAATAAAACAACTCATATTTGTGCCCTTTTCTTATCATGTTCATATCATGACGTGGGCAGAACTCTACCATTCCAATAGTGTCATTATTGTTTTCTCCAAAGTCCAGCCCAACCCAATACCCATGCACAGCCTTTTGTGCATAAGTGAGATAGTTGTCATCAAAGATGCTTCCCACTGTTGAATCAGGAACTTGAAAGTATATTATATCCCCAGACATCTTGTTTTTTGTACCTTTTGAAAATACCTTAAACTCAGCTATCTCAGGCCGTTCTGCAGTTGTTGTCTGTATTCTGATATATCTATATGGCTTTTCAAGATTTACAGGAATCTCTATTATGCTTTCTGGTGGAGTATCAAACCTATATATTGTTTTTTTGTTTCTGAATGAACTATCGTTGGCTACTTCAATAGTGCTACCCAACATCATCTTCCATCTGTTGTACCATTGAATACGTAATGAATATTTTCTCCAGAGTGTAATTGTTTGTTTTTTTGTTAAGTCTGGAGCAAAAGAAATTGTATTCCCATCTGAGTCAAATGTAAAAGGATGACCTATTGGTTCTGACTTATTATTGTTGTAAACCATCTGTTGGTATACAATATTCCCCGGTAAATTATTGAAAACAGCATTTTCTCCATCTGATATGCCTTTTGCAACAGCCCTCCATCCGCGACCTGTATTAAACACATACAGATAAGCATCCCCTTTTATAGGGTTAGGCATTTTGGCACTATTTGTATAGCCATACAGGTCTGAAACATTCTTTGTATATAGATTTCTGAATTCATGAGGAATATCTTTGTCGTACAATACATTCGGATTGGATTGTAATTCATAGCATTGTCTGTTTATTACCGAAACTCTTTTTATTGAATCCCATTTATGGTATGGGTGCATAAGTTCCCCTTTATCATTAAAGTTACTGCCATCAATTATATTATATTCTTTTGCGATTGTGTCATTCCCATATACAGTAAAGGTTCTTCCATTGTTAACGAAAGCACCCCACGAATGCCCGTTTACGCTGTAATTGCCCCAAAATGGCACATAATCATAAGCAGCAGGTATGCCCAATGAACGTAGCACAGCAACTGCATAGATGCTCCTTTGGTCACAACTGCCTCTTAGTATATTATGTAAACTCACTATGTCAAGTCCCTTGCTCTCTTCAACTCCAATCTTATTAAAACGTCTTATTACTTCAGAATATACCTTGGCAAAAGCCTCAATAGGATTGTTTGTGCCTGTTATTAGATGTTTGTATTCGTTCCTTAGACTATCTCGCCAATATGATAAAGATTCGTTGTTCACCCTATATGGAAGTATGTATCTGCAGAATGTTTCAAAGTCAATATCATCTTTCCATACAGACTGTTCCCAACTGTCAAAAGCCGAATTAATGTCTTTTATGAGATAATCGGCGGTAATATGCTGAATGTCGTATATCTTGCCGCTATCATTAGAAGTATAGTGATACATGTTTTCTATTAGAAACATAGCTGCTTTTGACTTTAAAGAATCATCTTCAAAATACTCTAATACCTTTACTAAGTTACTGCGGTTTTCACCAGCCATCTCCATTACCTTGCCAAAGCGCTCATTGCACGCTACCGAACATAGAATCAATAGTAGCGAAATAATGTAAAAGTAGATTTTTCTCATATCTTCAATCCTTTTGTTGCTTGATTATTTTACCAAAGAAGTATTGTACCATACCAAAAACAGAAATCTGTAGTCCTGGTTTAATATTTTCTTAATGTCCTGTTTGTTGTTCTTAGGATACGCATTTTGTGCAAAGATGCCTTGTTCAAGCAGGTTCATTCTTCTGTTGTATAGCTCGGCATTATTGGTATTGCCCTTATCTGCTTCTATGGTTGCCAAGTTGCCCCATACGCGCGATAAATTTGGAAGAAGCGTGCTTGCTGTTGTTAGGTATTGTTCTGCTAAATGCTTTTCGCCCAAGCTAAGTGCCACACTGCCATATTTTGCCAACAGTATAGCATTCTCTGGTTTGGCTTGAATGGCAGTTCTTAATTTGTTTTCTACAGATTGGGCTATTCTGAAATCATCCTGCCATAGCTTCTGCCAATAATCCGTTGCTAACAAGCGAGGATGGTTCAGGATGCAAAACGCTAATTCCTCAGTTGCATTATTAATATCTCCACTCTCTCGATACCATTCATAGAGCGTCCAGCGGTACAGAATCTTGTTAGGATAATCGTTCGATAGTTCCTTTAGCTTGATGGTATCTCTTTCCTCTACAGCCTTATAGTAATGCAACTGTATATCCATAGGACTTTGTTCTATTGCTTTTTCTAAAGATGCTTTTGAGTGATTTCCTATATAATCTTTGATTAACGATGCTGTACAGTCTTTACTGTCATGCGCCTTTCTGCCTACAAATAAGCCTGTCCAAACAAATAGAGGGATTAAGGCTGTTATTTTCTGTATTCGTGAATAATCTTTTCCTGCGTTTTCTTTTTGTATGTATGCCAGTATGAAAAAAGCAGACATTTGTGTGATGCCAGAGTCATAGAACGTAGGGAAAGTTATCTCCTTGATAAAAAAGCCGATAAGAAAAATGGATAAAAACCAATATTCACGTTTCTTGGCATATATAAGATGTGCAATTACTGAGAAAAGCATCAATAAGAAGATAACAATGCCTGCATAACCTCCTTCCACAAGTATCTTTGCTGCCATATTACCGGCATAGGATGTAAAACTGTCACTGCGCTGTTCTCCACGTATATAGAAATCATGCGCCAACGAATAATTTCCCTTGCCTACTCCCCATGCATGTTTCCCTACAGTCTCTTTTGCAAAATCCATAGCCTCAAGTCGAGTGGCAGTACTGCGTTTCTGCGAAACGGTTTCGTTCATACGTACAACCTGTGCCATTTCAGTCTTGAATTGCCAACACAGAAAAAGAGAAAGCAAGGCGAAACAACCTCCAATAACCCAAGTCCTGACTGTTGATAACCGCCTATGACAAACCAGACCGCAAAGTATTATGCAAATCAGCGCTGCTATATATCCTCCTCTTGAGAATGATAACAGTATTATACACCATACAGCCATAGCTGCAACCAAGCACAATCCTTTGAGTCTCTTGTCATTCGTTTGCAAATATGCTACAGCCAACATTCCGCCCCAAAGCCATTGTAGGGCATTCCATTCGTTGGAAGGAACGCCTAAAGGACGATAAAGGAACCTGAAATCATAAAGAGAATCAAAACCTACATTATAAACACACTTGGCATAGATAAAAAATTGGCAAATGGCAAACAACGATAGTACTGCAATACATGCCGATAGAGCCATAGCAATATTTCTGCTTCCTTCTCTGCATTGTGAAAAAAGACATCTCATTAAGAAATAAGCAAATAGACTGTTTGCCATGCCTGTTGCACTCATCAACGTGCCTGTACGGTTTACAGAAGGTGAACAAAGCCCATAAACCCATAGCAAAAGCAGGGCAATGTCTATAAGAGTAACCCGTATAGGGCGTTTCCATAGACAAACAGCCAAACAGACAGCCAATGGGAGGGCGAACAGCAGTTCTGGGTCTGGCACATGGAAGAACCGCATCAGATAGCTCACCACCAATAGGAAACCAATGCAAACACTTAACCCTTTGCCCATCGCAACTGTCTTATTAATGGTGAAATAATTCTGTATGTCATGTATAAGAACAGGAAGGCAAACAGCAACTGTATAATTATTTGTTGCAAGTTGTTCCAAGAAGGCATTTGTTGATACGACAGTTCTGCCATCAATTGCAGTAGCCGGTCTGGGAATGTTTGGTAGAAATGTATGAAGAACTGTGGTATCACATAGAAGAAGTAGAAGCAGAAAAAGAGATTTACCACGATAGTATATATAGCAAGCCCCCATTTAGCCCATGAAGGCAAAGTGAGGAAATAAGGGCGAGAGGAACTTTTCTTGCCTCGTATTTTGTCAACAACGTATTTTATCCATTCGTTCCCTTTCTTTCTCAGATTAGCTATGCCCAACAGGTCTGTCATCATCCAGTAGCCGTCAAACTTGAAGAATGGGTTCAGGGTTAGTGCAAAGTTGAAGTTCATTAGCAGAATCATATAATAAAGAATATCATACATGGTAATATTATATATAACAAGCAACATTGCGAGGAGATACATTTGAAAATATATTCCAGCAAAATCAATAACACAACGTTGCTTGCGTTTTAATTTCCATGCTTCTGTCACGTCTGTGTATAGAACGGGAAACATTAAATACAATCCAATTCCAATATTTCCATGCTTTATACCAAAGTATTTGCATGCAGAAGCATGCCCTATCTCATGCATTAATGAAGACGCAAGCATAAAACATGTTGCTCCAACTATTTTGTATATAGTAAAAACTTCATTTAAATTTTCCTCTTGATTATTAAAGACAAAAATTAAATCAGCTATGACGGTAATAAAAATGAATGTTACCATCCATTGTGGAGTAAACAAAAATTTCAACTTGTTTGTAAGATGATCTATTGTGCTGGCTTTAAGGAGTGTTCTTTGTATAAAAAATAATTTTTGATTATCAGATGATGCATTTTTTAATACTACAGAATCTATACATTTTTCAATGATAATACATATATATTCATGAGTGTATCTGTATCCTTTGTTTTTCAAATACATGTTTACACCCTCTTCTATTGTATCAACTTTCTGTAGATAGGATAAGAGTTCTGCTAACTGCCAGCTTGCTTCATAATATTTATTATTGTAATAGAATAAATATTGTTTCTCATTAGCTGCAGTTTCAGTATCTATTATTTTAATCTTCCTATATTGATTCATAACAGATTAATCCATCTTTAAAATAGCACTATTAATAGTTGATTTTTTGTCAATGGTTTCGTGTTTTATCCTTTTTCTAAAATTAAAAGTATATTTAAATTTAATGTATCCTGTAAAATTGTAAATTCTATTAGAATAATTGTTGCTCCACTTGTACAATTCTGTACTTAAGTTTTGTTTCCAAATTCGTTTCTTTAGAAAAGGATTATCTGTACCAATCTCTAAATTCCAATTGTCACGATTCCAACTCCCATTTAAACCATAAGTTGCTGGGGTTTTAACAATTGTATTATTATTCCATCCTTTTGAAGATGAATTTGCATAAAGGCAAAATTTAAAATCCTTTATATAGTAATTTAGTTGAGCTTTTATCGCCAATGCCTCTATGTTACTAGTACAATAGATGTTGTTATATTCTCCACTTACATTAAAATGAAAATTCTTTATTGGTTTCCATGTCGTAGATAAAGATGCATATAAGTGATGGAGGTTTGCATCACTGCTATATCCTCTAATAAGTTTGTTGTTCTCAATCGTATAACTTTCAAGGATATAATTTTTGTAGTAAAAATACATACTGACAGCTTGCATGCTGAACTTATTAAAGTTAATGGCATATACGCCAGTTGTAGCATATAGAGTTGTATTTTTTAAATTGGGATTACCTCTTCTGGTTTGTACAAAGTCAATTTCCTGCTCTGCATTATTTAGCATTTGAATGTTTGGAAAAGAGTTAGCTAATGCAAAACGTATCTGTGCATATTGTTTTTTTGATATATTATGACTTAATACGAAATTCAGTCGTGGTGAAATCTGTGTTATCCTGTTTTCACCATGAAGCTTGTATTGTAATGATGAAACACCGGGTCTGAATGTTAAGGTTGTACTATTCCCTATTTGTTGTTTGTATAATGCTAGCAATATACTTTCTCCTGTCCAAAGATGTTGCCAAAGTCTTTTTTCTCCAGCATATGTGACGGAACTGACTTTATGAAAATGATGTAATTGGAATGCAATAGAACTCCTTTTCTTTAATTGTATTATGTAATTGATATTTGCAGATAGTTCATATAGGTTTTCTTTAGTATCCATCAATGTCGTATTGCTGTTTTCTTCATAAGTGCGTAAATATTCGTTAGTCGTATAGCTATTATTTAATGTCATCTTGATATTTTGCTTAGAGCTTATTTTGAATTCACTATTTAAGTTAAGGGAAATTTTTGAAGCATCCTTCTCTATTATAGTTTGAGATGAATCCAATATGTTGTAAAGTTCACTATAGTTAAGTAAACTATTTGTTTTATTATTAAGTGCGCTATGTTCTAATATCAATTTTGCTTTTAAAATTCTTCTTTTATTATTGCTTGAGGCTGCAAACTGAAAATATTGGTCGTTTTTCCTTGTCTCTTCATTTTTTGATTCTTTCTGTCGATGTAAATTGTAATCTGGGAAATAGAAAATTTCATTGCTATAATTGTTGTTTTTGTCGTGTTCTTGAGTACTAAGTCCTGCGAATACATTGTAGTTTGTGCCTTCTTTGGCCAATTTCGTTGCAAAATTGTAGTCATAGTTAAGATAGCCCATTTTGTTAGCTCCATCGAAAGATAAGTATCCACCTGATTTAAAAGTAACAAAATTAATAACAATCTCTTCTCCTATATATTTACCGTTTGGTACATCAATATACTCTACCTTTTTAATTTCATGTGGTGACAAGTTTCTTACTTCGCGAAAATCTGCTTCTATCCCGTCAATAAATAGTGTGACATTGCACCCATAGTTTGAAATCTTTCCCGTAGATTTGTCAATATTCAATCCAGGAATCATCATATTGTACAGCAAATCATACCCATTTTGAGAATGTTTCTTATGTTCAGAGAGAGGGTGAATAATAGTTCTGTCTGCCAAGCGGACGGTATTGCTTCCTACTACATATATTTCGTTTATGTTATTTATGTTTGATTTTAACGTAGCTGTAGGTAATACAGTATTATTTTGTTTTACTGTAATTATTGTATCTTTGTTGATATATCCAATACAACTAAACTTGATAAGATAGTCCCCATTCTTGATATTCGCGAATTGGTAATTACCAACACTATCAGTTTTTATACCTTGAATAAAGGTAGAGTCATTGAGGAATAATTTGACTGTTGCTAAAGGTATGGTTTGGCCATTTGAGTCCACCACTTTACCCTTTAAAATATTGTTTTTAGCGTAAATGTCAGAAATAAAAAGAATACATGTAAATATTAGAAAAATATGTTTCATACCGAGTAAGTTTGTATTGTTTTAAAAGTGAGTAAATTTTATGTTTACTCACCTTTAAGGAATTGACTGTTAGACGGAGAACTCTGTACAAGTGAAGCATATGGTTAGGGTACATGCTAAACTATCTAAATTGGATTGACTGAATAAATCAGCCATTTCACCCCCTAATAACGGATCCGTTTCTAATCTTTCTTCTAACTGCTGAATTGTAAACTCTGTTGTTAAATCCTCGTTTAGAGGAATCATACTCTTCTTTTTAGTCATCTCTTTAAAATTTTAATTAATACTATTTGAAACTAACTCGGAATAAATTTTCTGACAGATATACTTTAAACGTAAACCATAATCATCACATATTGATTCTTGATTTCTTGACATTGCTTTAGCGTAACAACCTCCTCCACACAAAAATGCATATTTGCATTTAATGCATTTTTGTATATCCGTTATGTTTTTATTGAACCACTCATCTTTTTTCTTTGTCCAATTTAGTTTTGGTGAGTAAGTTCCAATGGCATTATTTTGTTTTCCTACCATTTCAAGACAAGAAAAGATTCTACCATAAGGATCAAAAACGTAGGAATTACCATGCGCTACACAATGTATAGGAGAAAGTAACAATCCTTTTTTATTTGTTAATGCAAATGAAATCTTTGAATACAAATTTGCTTCGAACTTAATTTTATTATTTGTGAGTTTCATTGCATCTAAAAAGTGTTTCCGAGACATATGTTTGCTTTTCAATGAATAATTATATTCAATCGGGTTAAAATTGCAATTACCAGAAATGTATTCTGCATAAACAGAGAAATTTTTCATAGAATAAAAGCCGTTATCTGTAAAATAATCATTCAATTCATGTAATGCCTCAATATTTTGAGAATCAACATTTATTCTTACTTGAATAGCGACATTTTTATATAGGGCTAATTTGATATTGTTGACTATCTTTTCAAAAGATTTGCCGTAAACAGCATGAATTCTTCTTGTATCATGTATGTGTTTGGGACCATCTATTGTTATTTGTATTCCTTTTAACTTATCTGGTGATAATAAATCTTCATAAGTGTCAATATCGTAACCATTACTTGTTGCAATGAATGTGAAACCATATTCTCTGCCTTTATTGATTATATATGTAACTATTTCTTTATTATCTTTGAGTAAAGGTTCACCTCCGAATAGTTGAATGCAATGATTGTGTAATTGGCTATTAGGTTCCAGTACTTTTATTGTTTCAAAAATTAAATCAACATATTCTTTTGTTATAGCTCTATTATTCTGTAATGATATGGTATCAATATTATCTTTTTCGAAGCAATATGGGCATTTAAAATTACAATTATAGGTAACTAATATTGTAAATGATTTTTGCCACATATATTTATTCCTTTTTTGAAGGACTCGTACTATTCTTTTTGCATATTCCACCTCATCTTCTTCGCTCCACTTCGTAATGTAGCCTCTTTTTTCCAATGCCTCCATTGTTGTTTTAGAACATGGAATCTCTTCTTTGGAGAAATGTTTATGGTTTTGCAGGTACTCCGCAATATCTTTGCTGAGCACATCTATAGCCCCGGTATAGCCATGCATCATAAATACATTGTCAGGCTCGCTTTCGAGTGGCACAACGATTGAATATGATGAAAAACGATAATCCATAATCAGAATATATTGATGTCGTTCATTTATATGATTGTCACAACCCCATAATAGCAAGTATTACCATTGATAATTCTCAGTTCATATTCGCCTGAAAGATTGTTTGGTAATACCAGCTCGTTTGTTCCCATAGGAATAACCACTTCATAACAGATATTTTCTGCTGCATCTACAATCTGCAATGTGTATCCATCACATGGAGTGGCAAAGTAAAGTATGTTGCCATTTAAATAGATGGTTGGGATGATTTCTGGAGTACGAGGCTGTGGGTCTAAAATATCTTTTAAAGGTACATCACCAACATGAAGTTTTATCTGCTCGCCAACAAAATCCTGTTCTCCATTTGCAAATGACATCATCGACATCATTAGCATGATTGCTGTAATAAATGTTTTCATCTTCATAATTTATAGTTTTATTTACGTTGGCAAAATTATGAAAAGGAAATATAATAACAAAAAAAAGTGCGTACACTTTGTACACACCTAATTGGGGGTAAAAATAAGCTACTGTATTACAGGAGGATACGCTGGTAGTACATTTTGTACACACCCAAAAGTTTTAAAGATTCTGCATGTTCTTGTTTAGTGAACCAGCTCCTTTCTCACCGAAAAGTTTCTGATTTGCGGTGCTTCTAATGTTTGTTACTCTCTGTTTCGTTAGAGAAAGCAGAACACCAATCATGGATGAGGAATAGCCCATTTTTGATAATAGGCAAACATGTATTTCTCTTTGTGTCAATTCTGGATTATTGTTCATTAAGCGTTCACAGAAAGAAGGCATATACTTTTCCATCGCTTCGATGAAATCGTTTAATTCTTCATCTGATATTCTTTTGCCTGTTGTTGCAAGGACATCAAGATGCTGCATAATAGGACTTTCATATAATGCTCGTGAACAGTCCCATTTCTCTGTAGAGGTATTGTCGCCAAGAATAGATAATGATAATTTGAGTTCAGCCAATTCGGCTTCTTTAGTTTCTATATATTTATTATGGTCTCTCCTAAGTAACTTTAGGTCGAATGCCGTTTCTTTGTATTTGTTTAAAGTGTCCTTGTATATGGCTTCTGCTTTGTTTATTCTTTTCTTTTGCCTAATAATATATAATGTAATGATAAAGGCAAGTGAGCAACCCAAAAGACAGAACAAGAGCATGGAGTTTCTATATCGTTCTGCTTCTTGCTCTTTTATTTTTGCCTGTCGTCTGCTCGCATTATAGTTGTAAAGCGCGTTGGCTCTATTTATCTCTTCTGCTGAACTGATTAGGCAAGCAGAGTCGTTGGCATTGGCAAAGAGCAGAGAGTATTTCATAACGGAGTCTGGTTTGCCGAGTTTGTGGTAAACTTCCATCAGACCCTTATAGGCATTTTCATAATATACAGATTTATTGCTATTATTGAGAAATTTTTTATAGAAATAAAGTGCAGAATCTACCTTATTGATGCCATTGTAATATTTTGCCTTATAATAATAGAATAATATTCTTTTTTTAGAGGTGTTTACAGAATCGTCAAACAAATTCATTTTAGTTTCAAACAAATCTATCAAAGGCTTGGCTCTGTCATATTGTCCATTGTTTAAATATGTTGCAAAAAGGGAAGGCAAAACGGCATACGCCTGTTTTTCATGACCTAATTTCATATGAATATTATATGATTCTTGTCCTATATGCAATACGGAATCATAACGACCTGTTAAATCGTATATAGATGCTAAATGTGAATAGAAGTTAAGTATGGCAAGTGTGTCATTGCATTTCATTGCTATATGAAGAGCATTTAAATTTGCTTCTTTTGCAAACTTTGGTGATCGCTGATAGTAAAACAAATCTGCCATCTGTCCATAAATCCTACTCAGTCGTTGGAAGTCGCAATCGGCATCGGTGGTGTCTGCCTTGCTTACGGCATCGTGGTAGCACTCAAGGGCACGAGGGGCATCGCCAAGGTCGCGATAGACGCAGCCGAGGAGATAGTGGGCGAGCATCTGCTCGTTGGCAGTGCCGTGGCTGTCGTAGTAATCGACAACGCGCAGCATGGTGCTGTCGGTGGTGAACGGTTCGAAGTTCTCGTTCTGTGCTTTTGCCTGCATCAGGGCTTCGTGCATCTGCCTGCTGTCTTCGCCTGTGCAAGCGAAGAATGTGAGCAAGGCAAAAAGTATAACCAATATATTTCTCGTAAACATCTTTATATGATAACTGGTCTTTAGTCTATGCAAAGGTACAATATAATTTTGATTATGCGAAAAATAGTCTTGTTAAACTTGTCTGGTTGTTAACTAGCGTTAAATGCAAGGCGCTTTGGACGTTAATAGTTTGATTTGTTTTTGTCAAATATAAAACCTGTTTGCCATAGCCGAAAAGAGAGAAATGCCAGATCTCGGGGCGAGAAGTGCCAGATCTCTCATCGAGAAGTGCCAGTTCTCTGAACGAGAAGTGCCAGTTCGTTAAATTGGCACTTCCTGACAATATGCGCAAGAATACAGATTCTTTTAGCAGTTTTTAAGTTTATTGTGTGAAAATTTGTATATCTAAATTTTAAATGTTACTTTTGCAATGAGACAATTAATCCAGATCATTACGCGTTCTGAACTTCAAAGAGAATATATTCTCACCGCCTCGCCTCTAACACCATTCGCATTACACCAAGGACCATTTTTCGGGTGAGTGTGGGTAAGTCTCGGACAGACAAGATGTCTAAGGAAGTTCGTTGCATAGGATATTAGCAAACGTATAAACTTATAATATCTTGATGTTATGAACAGTAATGGATTTTTTAGTTTTGTGCCTAAGGAACCGCTTGGTAGGAGCGAGTTCGGCAAGATGTGTAATAGTCTTTCTGAGTTTGTCAAAATCATTTTCGAACTTTTTGAATGGTTTGGGGCAAACGAGGAAGACGAGCGTGTTTGTACATTGCAGTATCTGGGCTATAAACTTTACCGTGCCTTGGATATGGCAAAGAAACTCTATGATGAGCGAGGCATGCTGCTTCGTGATGAGCATTGTACTGATTTTGAGTCTTACCTGAAAGAGCTTGACGGGAAGGTGAGGAAAATAAACAGGTTTATTGGTGAAGCCGATGAACTGCTTGCCCATGCCTTTAAGGACAACTCGCCGCTTCTGGACTTTGGCAAGAGGCGGCTTATCTCAAAATTCAAAGTGCATACGGCGTGGACAAAAGAACTTTTTGCTTCTGAACAGCTGCAGGCTTTGGCATCAGAAAAGTGCGAGTGTCTGAATCTGCGCTACGACATTAATGGGCTGAGAGACATAAATGATGATTTCAGACGCCAGACATATTCGTTGCTTGATGTAATGATTCTTTTTTCTATACCGTCGCATGTTTTTGCAGCAAGACAGGATTTTGCTGCTTTGATGCAGAACACTATTGCTGCTTTTAAGAATAGCGAAAAGTGGAAAGAATACCGTATGTGCTTTTCTGTTCAGCTTGACGAAGAGTTCAGGGCAAGTGATTTGGCAGACGAAAAAGAGTGGGAGTTTCTTAAAAACAAGTATAACGAACTGTCGGCAAAGCGTAAGGATTTTCTTTCGGTGTATGGCATTATGCCAATAAGTCTGTCAACAGAAATGGGCATGGCCACAATGGGCATGCACCTTTACGAACGCCTCAATGGCATTTGCCTGTCGGGCGAGGATGAAAAGCCTCACAAGAAAATGAGCGATGCAGCCCTCTGTAATTATCTGATGATGGAGGCCTCCTTGCAGCTGCTTTCAGGCAAGATAGAAATACTACGGCCAAAGAAATGCGACCAATGTAATGAAGCCAAGCGTTTCGGAGCATTTGCAAATGGTGTGGACGAGGGGCAGTTGGCTGTGGCCATAAATGATGTTTATCAGTGTTTCTTCGGTAATAACAAAACAGCAAGCTTTACAACAAAATACGCCAAAGAAATAGATTTGATGGCATATCTGTTTATAACGCTGGACAAGCTGAATATCGGGAACCATAATTTTGCAGAAAGAGGCAGGAAGACATTCTATGATTTCTGCATAAAAAAGGCTGGCATAAAAACAGACAGCACTGACAGGACATTCTATAATAGGCTGACCCGAAATTTTAATATGGTGCATAAGAACATAAAAAACAAGTGTCTGGTAATGTCTGACCGTAATAATCCTGTCTTTAGAGATTTCCAAACCGTCAGCAGAAAGTTTCAAGAAACAAAATTTTATAAGGAATTTTCTTCAAGCCAAAGACAGGGGTAATGGTGAATGTCAGAGGTGCTGTAATAATGGAAATGTTAGCCTATTCACAGGGGAGAACCGAACGCATGAGTACGGTTCTCCCTTGTTTTTCCACGCAGAAATGATAAATTTCCACTCACTTGATTTCCTTTCTCTTTGTTGCTAACTTTGCCTCAGTCAATCACGAAAAGTGTTGGCGGCTTGCAAGCAAACGCTGCGACGGCAGCAATGTGAGAACAAAAAACATTGTTAAATTAAAAAAATCAATTTATTATGGCAAAGTTACTAACAAGAAAGTATCAAAGCACAAATCAGAAGTCAACAACATTCGGTAAGTGGTATGGTCGTATTGTACACACGGAAACACTTTCAACCGAGCAGTTCGTTAACCACATCTGCAGTCATGGTTCGCCATTTGACCGTGCTACAATAACGGGAGTGCTTGTAGCAGCATGCGACTGCCTGGTAGAACTGGTGCTCGACTCAAAGAAGGTGCGTCTGGGAGATTTGGGAACATTCTACCTCAGTGCCGAAACAGAACCAGGCGACAGTGCGGAGGAGTTTACCGACGACAACGTGAAGAAGGTACACTTGCGTTTTCTGCCTAATTTGAAGCAGAGCTATCCGCTTGATTCTGTGTCTATGAGAGGCAAGGCTTCGTTTGCTGACCTGAATTCACTTGCTGGAAAAACAGAGAGTTCTGCATCGGGAGAATAGTCAATTTATTATCGGTTGCTGGCATCGGAGTGCCGGCAACCGTTATTGCTAAATTATGTTTGCGATGAAATCAAAGACCAAAGAAATGATACAATATTCCACGGCAACACTGATGGTTGTCTCAGGAGTGATTCTTACATTCCTCTGCTTCTTCATGAAGGGCGATGTGACTAACGGCGTGTTGTGGTATGTGGCGCAGTCGCTAAGTTTTGCCGGAGGTGTGTTTGGCATAAGCATATACTTCAGGGCGAAACTCGGTGAGTCTGAGGATAGGATAAGACAGTTTATTAACACAAAAATGGAAAAGTAATGAGAACGATAACAGAAATAATAATACATTGTTCGGCAGTGAAACCAGAGCAGCAAAGCTCGGCTGCCGATATTGATGCTTGGCACCGGCGTAAGGGCTGGAGCATGATAGGCTATCATTTTGTAGTGAGACGCAATGGTGATATAGAGGAGGGCAGAGCGGTGGAGAGAGTCGGTGCGCATTGCCGTTTTCATAATAACCATTCAATAGGAATATGCTACGAGGGAGGACTTGACAAAGACGGTAAATCTGCCGATACTCGTACAATGGAACAGAAAACGGCACTGCGGAAGCTGGTTGTGTCTTTGAAACAATCATATCCAAAAGCAATTGTGCTTGGCCACCATGATTTTAATCCTCTCAAAGCTTGTCCTTGTTTTAATGTTGTTAAAGAATATTCTGATTTGCAGCCATGAGAACAGTAACTACTATTTATATGACGTGCCTTGTATTGCTGCTCGTCTGTTGCTCTTCGGCAAATAAACTTGAAAACATGCAAATGGAGAGTAATAAGATGGAGCACAATACGATGGTGAGCACAATAACGGTCAGTGATTCGTTGTTGGCTTTTATGGAAATAGAGATGGACTCTGTGGAACTGATTTCTGCTTATGATTCTATTGGCGACGGCAGGTTGCTTATAGTCAAGGCGAGGAAGATAAGAAGCAAAAAGGCGGCACGGGCAACTCGCAATAGTTGTGTCGTGCATGCTGTTCGTGATTCCTCTCTCGAAGAAAGAAAATTATTGTCAGAAGTAACTGAGGGCACTGGCAAAGGGCGAGATAAGGAATGTCCGTGTTGGCTTCTGCTCATTATAGTTATGGTTGTAATTTGCCTTTTATATAGGTTTAGAGGGCGTGGCGGTAAATGTTTATGAAAATAATTTATTACTTTTGTAATCAGATTCTAACAATAACTCAACTTGCATATGTTAAGAGGATATATTTTGTTTGCCATGATGGTGATAGCACTGAAGGCAATGGCTGTCGATGATGCTACAAGCGGGTTGTGGAAGGGCTTTTCTAATCCACAAGATTCGGCACGTACCAAAGTGTGGTGGTTTCACGGACAGACGGAAACAACACGCGAGGGAATAACCGCCGACCTTGAGGCGTTCAAGCGTCAGGGTGTGGGAGGCGTGGTGTTCTATAATCAGGTGCACGGCAAGCAGACGAGTGGGGCATTGAAGGTTTTTTCGCCTGAATGGTGGCAGATGTTCGTGTTTGCCGCGCAGGAGGCAAAGCGCCTGGGATTGACGTTCGAGACACACGCCTCTGACGGTTATGTGGCTGGCGGTCCTTGGATAACGCCTGATTTAGGCATGCAGAGACTCACGAGTGAGGAATTACGAGTTACGAATTATGAATTAAACGGCCTCACCCCCAACCCCTCTTCAAAGGGCGAGGGGAGTGGTAACAATAGTATTTTAAGGAGTTCTGGAGTGCAGGAATGTAGGAGTGAAGACAATGGTTTGTCACGCAATTCTTCAATCCTTCAATCCTTTAATTCTTCCTCCTTCCTCCTCGCATACCCCTTGAAAGGCAAGGAGTGGGAACGGAGCAAGACCATAAGCGAGGGGAAACTGATGACCATCGAGGCAGATGGCAACGAGCATTATCTGGATTTTGACATCAGCGACAGCTTCACCGCCCGACGAATAACATACAGGTGCGGCAAGCGAGGCAAGGCAACCACCAGTGCAACCAACGTGCCGGGACCTCCGGGCGAGACATTCGTGGGAACTGGTTATCGTGAGATGCCCGATATAGGCGAGTTGCAGGCATCTGATGACGGAGTGAACTATTTCACCGTGTGCCGACTTAAGAATGTGTATAACGCACATGGCAGTTGGAATCAGAAAACCATAGCCTTTTCTGCGGTTAGAGCACGCCATTTCCGCTTGCGTCTGCACGACTGGAACCCGGAAGGCGAGAAGCGCAACCTGCGCATCGGCGACATCTCGCTACATTCGGCTGCCGGAGTAAACGAGTGGGAAGAGAAGGCGGCTCTTTATTCCGAGTATATAGAGCGACAGGAGATTGTTGACTATCCCGATGAGGAATGCCTACGCTCGGATGAGATGATAGACCTAAAGCAGTTTGTAGATGCCGACGGACATCTGCAATGGAAAGCACCCGAGGGCGATTTGCTGATAATGCGCTTTGCTCCAGTTCCCACGGGAGCGAAAACCAAGCATGGCACCGAGGGCATGGGCGGATTGGAATGCGACAAGCTCTCGGCAAGGGCAGCTGAGGTGCAATGGCGCAACTACTTCAAGGTGATGAGCGACACGCTGGCACGCTACGGTTTGACGATTGACGGCTTGGCGATGGACAGTCATGAGGCTGGTTCGCAAAACTGGACAGCAGATTTTGAAAAGCAGTTTGAGCGTCGCCGTGGCTACAGTCTTTTGCCCTATCTGCCAGTGATGATGGGCTATGTGGTTGATTCGGCAGAGCGTTCCGAGCAGGTGCTTCAGGATGTACGCCGCACCATTGCCGACCTCATTGCCGATGAATACTATGCCACGCTCGACAGTCTTTGCCATTCGGTAGGCATCCCCTTTACCGCACAAGCCACGGGCAATGCCCTCTGCATCGTTTCCGACCCCATACAGGCAAAGGGCAGGGTGGCGAAGCCGCAAGGCGAGTTCTGGGCGATACATCCCGACGGCAATTATGACATTAAGGAATGCTCGTCGGCTGCCCACCTCTACGGCAAACCCATAGCATCGGGCGAGGCGTTTACCGATGTGAAGTTCACCCAACCGCTGTCTTACATCAAGAGCTTGGCCGACTATGCCTATTGCTACGGTATCAACGAGTTTGTGGTGTGTGCCTCTGCCTATCAGGCGCAACAGGATAAAATGCCTTATAACACCGGAGGCGGACGCCACTATTGTCTGAACCGCAACAACACCTATTGGCCTTTCAGCCAACCCTTCTGGGATTACCAGGCGCGTTGCTCGTGGATGATGCGTCAGGGCAAGCCAGTGGTTGACCTCTGCGTATATCTCGGCGACAACGCCCCGGTGAAGATTCTCACTTACCGCTTGCCGGTAATCCCCTCAGGCTTCTACTACGATGCCTTTACAGCCGATGCCCTATACAATAGGATGAGGGCAGAAGACGGCAGGATAGTGCTGCCCGACGGACTTTCATATAGAGCCATGATTATTCCTCGCCGCACGGTGCTCACGCCACAGGCAGCAGCCCGCATCGACTCGTTTGAGCGTGCCGGTGTGCCGATTATCAGGGAAACGACGCTGGAGTCGGTGGCTGAGGGGATAAGAAACCACAGACTTCTGCCGTCCATCCGTCTGCAACATGGCGACATGAATGATCAGCAACTGTGGTTTGCCCATCGTGCAACAGAGAACGCCGAACTGTATTTCATCAACAATCATGGCGAGGAGGTGATTGACGATGCTCTTGTCATAAGTTCGCCCTATCGGAATGCCGAGTGGTGGAATCCCGTTGACAACAAGCGCACGCGACTCACGCAGACAACCGATGGTGCATGGCGCATACACCTGCAACCAAAGGAGGCGGGTTTCGTTGTGCTCAGTAACCAGTCGGTGGCAGAACTTCCGCCATACGACAGAGGAAAGGAACGCTTGGTGAAGACGCTTGCAGACGACTGGAACGTCAGCTTCGACAAGAGTATGGGTGGGGTAGGTGATGTGCATTTCTCGCGACTTGCCGACTGGACAAACCATGCCGACACCGCTATTAGGTATTATTCTGGCACTGCCATATATGAAAAGGAGTTCAAGATAAAGAAACCGAAGACTCGCACGCTGCTAAGAATACCCCAACTGCACGACATTGCCAAGGTTGAGGTTAACGGCATCGATGCCGGCATCATCTGGTGCTCACCGTGGCAACTCGACATCACCCGCTTTTTGCGCCAAGGCAAGAACACCCTGCGCATATCAGTAGCCAATACGTTGATGAACAGGATGATTTTAGATGCATCGTTGCCACAAGAACAGCGTGTAACCGAGGCAATACCTATGATAGCCACCCCCGACGACCAACTCACACCTTCTGGGATTGTGGGGAGTGTGGAATTGTTGGAGGTTGATGATGGAGAAAGATAGAAGACAATATAGGACAATAGCTTTGATGTAGATAAACTATTTATGAAGACAAACAAACTAATAACTATATTAGCAGCTTTAGGCATAAGCCTATTTGCGGTAGCTCAAGACGGTGCTATCAAGAAGAGCGCTCTGCCGCATAATCCCTTCGGCAATCCTCTTATTCCCGATATGATTGGCGACCCGAGCATTGTGGAGATAGACGGTACGTTCTATTGCTATGTGACCACTGACGGCTACGGACGAGGACTTGAGACATCGGGACCTCCAGTGGTGTGGAAATCGAAAGACTTTAAGAACTGGAGTTTCAACGGAACATATTTCCCGCAAGCGGAAAACGAGAAGTACTGGGCACCAAGCAAACCTGTCAGGCGCAACGGCAAGTGGTACATCTATCCAACGGTGAACGGCTATATGTATCCTGCCGTGGCAGAAAGTCCTGACGGCCCTTTCCGACTGGTAAAGGGCGATACGTTCACGCTTGAGAACCGTCTGCTGGAGAAAGACAGCGTATGCGCCATTGACACCGAGATATTCATCGACGATGACAACACGCCATACGCCATCTGGGGACTTCGGAACGTGTCGCGGCTGAAGGAAGACATGGCAACCATCGACACGCTTGTTACGATAACCACCCGCAAGAAGTCATATACCGAAGGCCCTATATTCTTCAAGCGTAACGGCATATACTATTTTCTCTATACCAACATGGCGCTCGAGAAATATGAGTATTTCTATCAGATGAGTCATGTGTCGCCGTTTGGCCCTTACATCACACCAAAGCAAGACCGTGTTTGTGCCACCAATGCCGAGAAGGGTGTTTTCGGCCCCGGCCACGGTTGTGTGTTCCGCCTCGAAGGTACTGACGATTACTATCTCGCATATCTTGAGTTTAGCAGGAATAGCACTAACCGACAGGTGTATGTAAACAAACTCGAGTTTAATGCCGACGGCACCATCAAGCAGGTGGATGTCTCGCTCGATGGAGTAGGGGCATTGCGCCCTCAAGCCGATGCTCCTCGCCGACTCATGCCTATGGACGTTAAGGCTTCGTCGGTGGCAGAACCACAACGTGTTCCTTACAAACTTGATAAGCGATGCCAGAGAACGGAGTATTTCGTGCCCGAATTTGCCGCTGACGAGTCGAACGGCTCACGCTGGATGGCTGCTGACAACGACACCGCCGATTGCTGGCTGATGCTCGACCTTGGTAGTGTGCGCAATGTGGGCACAAGCAAGATAGCCTTTGTCCGACCGACACAAGGTCATGCCTACGAACTTGAGGGTTCTGCCGACGGCAAGCAATGGGCACGAATTGGCGGTCATGCCGACATTCGAAAGATGTCGCCGCATACCGATGCCATAGATATCCCTTTGCGCTATCTGCGAGTAAGGATAACAAGTGGCATCAGAGGTGTGTGGGAGTGGATAGTGGAAGAGCCACAAGAGAAAAGGTAATTATAAATAAATGGGATGCAGAGATTGCATCCCATTTGTATTTTATATCTCTTCAAACAGATTGCCCCATGGGTAACTACCGGGTTTTAATATGATGCGCATATTGCCATGGGAGAGGCAGACGACGCCGGGCGAGTATTCATATTCTACATCGAAGGAACTGATGCCAAGGCGCTGAAGAACGGTGTAGGCAGTGGCGCCGCCTTCAATGATTATAAGAGTTGAGTGCTTCGCAAGTTGACAAGTTGACGAGTTGACGAGTTGACAAGTTGCTTGTTTCAGTTGACGAGTTGACAAGTTGCTTGTACTTGGAGGTAATGTCTGCACTCCTTCACTCCTGCACTCCTTCACTCCTTGTTCAGGTAATGTCTGCACTCCTACACTCCTGCACTCCTGAACTCCTTGAACAGGTGATAAGATTTGATATGCCATTTCCCCAAAGAGCTTTCTAAGTCTTACGGCATACTCCTTGCCGCCAGTGGCTTCGTGACCTATGCGGACAATCATGGCATCGTGGTTTTGCCAATGGTCTTTGAGGGTTGCAATCCATGCGTTTGTTTCTAGAATAGAAGCGGTTCCATGGAATACGTCTTCGGGCATGGTCACCTCAATGGCGTTCCTATCGGCAAAGAAGGGTTCGCCGATGAGCGAGCGGCTCTGGGTGCTGCCGCAGAGGATGAGTTTTTTTTCAGTTGACGAGTTGCTTGTATCAGTTGACAAGTTGACGAGTTGACGAGTTGACGAGTTGCTTGCATCAGTTGACAAGTTAACAAGTTGACGAGTTGACGAGTTGCTTGTACTTGAAGGTAATGTCTGCACTCCTAATAAATAATCCACCACCGCCTCAAACATATCGGCACCGCCGGCAAACAGGGTGTCGTTGTCGGACTTTGCGACATGCTCTCTGATTTCTTCGAGGGTGGTGGCGTCGGGGAGGAGAATCCCCCTCCCGTCCTCCCCCTTGGGGGAGGAAATAGATAAGAGATGAGAGCTTGGAGATGAGGGATTGCTTGTCCAGCTATTGTCTGAACTCCTACACTCCTGCACTCCTGCACTCCTTTTTAAAAGTTTCTTCGCCTCCGCCGTCCTTGCCGGAAACTCGGGGTCGTAGGCGAAAGATGTCTGGTCGAGTGGGGTGCCGTTTATATAATAGATGCCGTCTTTCACTATTCTTCCCTTAGATGGGTTCTGCGGTATCAGCAATGCCTTCTGCTTGCCTGTTACCCTCATGAGTGCCTGTAACTCCGCCGCTACGTGACCTCGGAGGACGGAGTCGGTTTTTTTGAAGATGATATCAGTTGACGAGTTGACGAGTTGACAAGTTGACAAGTTAACAAGTTGACGAGTTGACGAGTTGCTTGTACTTGAAGGTAATGTCTGCACTCCTACACTCCTGCACTCCTGCACTCCTGAATATAAACAAGTTGCCAGTTCTTCAATCGTTTTCACCGCCTCTTCCTCCGTGCCTGAGCGGGTGTCGGTGGCGAGAATAAGAGCCTCACCCCCTGCCCCTCTCCATGATGAGAGGGGAGTTGTTGGCACATTAGGTTGGTAAACCATCAACCAAACCTTCATTCCCTTGCGCCATGCAATGCCCGCTATCTCGGCAGCTCCGGTTATGTCGTCGGCAATTATTAGCATATTAATTTTTAGTTGACAAGTTGACGAGTTGACAAGTTGACGAGTTGACAAGTTGTTTGTATTAGTTGCCCCCAACCCCCCTTTTCAAGAGGGAGCACAGTTTGCTTTTGTTACAAAATCCCACCCAAAAATGGGAGGTTAGGATAAGGTTTCTCATCCCTAATCTCCTCCCCAAGGGGAGGATGGGAGGGGCTTTCTATTTATTCTTCGCCATCCGCGTAGCATAATCAATGGAGAGGAGCATGGCAGAAGGGCTGGCGATGCCTTTGCCAGCCACGTCGAAGGCGGTGCCGTGGTCAACGGATACGCGGATGATAGGTAAGCCGAGGGTGATGTTCACGCCCTGTGCACTGTCCATCTTTCCCGTTTCCTTGTTCCAGTTGAACCCCACCACCTTAAACGGTATGTGCCCCTGGTCGTGATACATGGCCACGCAACCGTCGTACTTGCCGCAACGTGCCTTGGCGAAGAGGGTGTCGGGCGGTACAGGACCGTCAACGTTGAAGCCTCTGCCTCTCAGTTCCTCGACGGCAGGCAGAATCTCCTTTTCCTCCTCCCAACCGAACAACCCGCCGTCGCTGGCGTGAGGGTTAAGTCCGGCGATACCAATGCGAGGATTGTCAATGCCAAACTGCTTGCAGGCATCGCTAATCAGTTCGGTAACCTCGATGATGCGTGGCTTCTTCACTCTGTCGCAAGCCTCGCGCAGAGAGACGTGTGTAGAGACGTGGATTACGCGCAGAAACTCATCTGCCAGCAGCATGGCATATTTCTTTGTGCCTGTGAAGTGGGCATATATCTCGGTATGTCCGTCGAAGTGATGACCGGCAAGGTTCAGCGCCTCCTTGTTTAGGGGAGCCGTCACGGTGCCGTCCACCTCGCCCGCCATAGCCAGTTCGATGGCTTTTATTATCGAAACGAAAGCAGCGTTTCCGCATTGCGGAGCCACCTTGCCCGGCTCGAACTGCTCCATGTCGATGCAGTTGAGGTCATATACATCGATGGTTCCATATTCAAACTTTGCCTCGCTGACGTTGGCAATGGCGTTTATCTTCACGTCGGCACCCAGTTGCTTGGCTGCCCATTCCATTACTTTAGCGTCGCCCGTAACTATTGGGCGGCACTTCTCATAAGTCTCTTTTATTGTTAGGGCCTTAACCACTATCTCAGGTCCGATGCCTGCTGGGTCGCCCATGGTGATTGCTAGTATTGGTTGCATGTTATTTTTTAGTTGACAAGTTAACGAGTTAACGAGTTGACGAGTTGACAAGTTGTTTGATTGAGTTGACAAGTTAACGAGTTGACAAGTTGTTTGATTATACATGAATATTTTTCAGTTGCACATAACTCGTCAACTCGTCTACTTGTTTACTCGTTTACTAGTGAAAAATAAATCCCCCTCGCATCCTCCTCCGTCACCTCGCGCGGATTATTCTTGAGGAGGCGTTGAACGCCCATGGCTGCCTTTGCCATGCCGTCAACGGCCGAGGCAGGGATGCCCAGTTCGGTGATGGTGGTAGGAATGCCGCAATCCTTAGAAAGTTGGGTGATGAACTCCACACCCTTGAGAGCCGTTTCCTCGTCTGATGCTCCAGGAGCAACGCCGCAAGCCAATGCCACCTCGGCATATTTCTTTGGATTAGCGCAGATGTTGAAGCGCATCACCGCTGGCAGAAGAATGGCATTTGAAAGACCGTGAGAGAGGTGGAACTCGCTTCCAAGAGGGTAGGAGAGAGCGTGGACAGCCGCCGTGTTCACAGGTCCGAGGCATAATCCGCCATACATGCTACCTAAAGCCAATGCCTCGCGTGCCTCCACGTCGTTGCCGTTTTTCACCGCACGGAGCAGGTTGGCGGCTATAAGACGAATACCCTGCAAGGCATATACATCTACTACGGGATGAGCAAACTTGTTGGTGTAAGCCTCAAGACAATGCGTCAGAGCGTCCATGCCCGTCTCGGCGGTTACCTTTGCCGGCACGCTCCATGTCAGTTGCGGGTCGATATAAGCAGCATCAGCCATAAGGTGAGGACTCACGATGCCCTTCTTCATGTTGTCGCGCTCGTCGAGCAGGATGGCGTTTGGCGACACTTCGCTACCCGTTCCTGCCGTTGTAGGCAGACAGGCGAACCATTTGCCGCGCTGCTTCACGAAACCGATGCCAAACAAGTCTTCCACCTGTTGCTCGCTATCCACGAGAGCAGCCACGAGCTTTGCCACGTCGAGCACGCTTCCGCCGCCCACGCCCACTACGCTATCTGCCTGGAACAGGCGTGCTGCTTCAAGCGTCTGTTTAAAGTCGTTGACACTTGGTTCTTGCATAATGTTTTCATACACCTCGATGCTGATGCCTTTGCTCTCGAGCGTTTCGATCATCTCTGCAATCATCGGTCGTATGACGGGCACGGTGAGCACGAAAAGTCTCTTGTGCCCCAATGCGATATAGTCGTCGCAGAACTGCTTCAGGCATCCTGTGCCGAATACTATCTTGCCGGGTTGTAATAGGGTTATGTTGTTCATGTTTGTTTGTGTTGTTGTGTTGAGATGTTGTTGTGATGAATAGTTTGATGTGTTGTTGAGATGTTTAGATGCTGTTTTGATGAACAGTTTGTTGCAACTGTTTGATGAAATAAGAAATCATTCATCATCACAACACCTCAACAGGTTAATCACTTCTTCCTCCTCTCCTCCAAATATCCGTAGATGGTGAGGTTCTTGTCGGCAAGCGGAGTCTTGAAGCAACGGCTTGCGATGAAGCCTACCACCAATACTATAATGTGGCTATACACACCGAGCATCAATGTGTGGTGAGGGAAGTTGTATTCGCCCAGGTCGAGGAACAGGGTTCCGTCGTCGGCCTTTGTTGTGGTCAGCACGGCATAGGCGGTAAAGATGATGGCGCAGGCGATGCCGATATAGAGACCCTGCCAGTTGGCGCGGCGGTCGAACAAACCGAGCATGAAGATGCCCACGATGCCAGCCGAGAGAATGGCATAGAGGCCGAAGAGAGTGCCCAGCACGCCGTCGCCGCCCCAGCTCACGTAGAGCAGAGCCACACCAATACATGCAAATCCTACTACGAGCACCGACACACGGCCAGCAAACAGTTTCTCCTTGTCGCTTGCCTTAGGACGTATGCGTGAGTAATAATCCTCAACCACACAAGCCGAGATGCAGTTGATGTCAGAGTCGAGACTTGACACCGCACCAGCTATCAGAGCCGCTATCACCAATCCTGTAAGACCCACTGGCATCTCTGTGGCAATGAAATATGGGAACACGTCGTCGTTGCGAATACCCTCAGGCAGAGCGCCGCTGTTCACCTGATAGTAGGCGAAGAGGCAAGTGCCCACAAACATAAACAATGCCCATGCTGGCACGCTCATCAATATACCCATATACGAAGCCTTCTTAGCCGATTTGTCGCTCTTGGCGGTGAGGTAGCGCTGAACGATTGTCTGGTCGGTTCCATACTTCTGTATAGCATAGAAGATACCGTTGATTACCAGTACCCAGAACGTGCGCTGGCAGAAGTCCCAGTCGTAAGGTCCCACGTCAATCTTCTTGTGCTCAGCCGCAATGGCAAATATCTCAGATGGTCCTCCGTCGGTAAGGTAGAACAGCAAGCCGATGGCCATCAGGCCGCCTATGATGAGCAGGAATCCCTGTGCCACGTCCATCCAGATGATGGCTTCCATGCCGCCCAGATAGGTGAGCGCAATAACCACGATGCCCACGAAGATGATAATCCACGCGATGGTTGTTGGGTCGTTATATCCAGTGAATATGGCCACGGCTGTACCCATGAGGAACATGATGGTACCCGACTTGGCAAAGTGCTCAAGGATGAATGCCACCGAACTATAATAGCGTGCCAGCGAACCGAAACGGCGCTCGAAATACTCGTAGCAGCTCAGGCGAATCATCTTGCGGTAGAGAGGCACGATATAGCCTATTACGAATACCAATACTACGGGCACCATCAATCCTTGCACCAATAGAATCCAGTTGCCGCCATAGGCAGCTCCAGGGTAGGCGAGGAACGTTACGCTACTGATGATTGTGGCAAACATCGACATACCGATGGCCCATGTAGGCACGGCGCCGTTAGCGGCGAAGTATGCCTGCGTTGAGTTTTGTTTCTTTGAGAAATACACGCCCACGCCTACGGCTGCGAGCACTGACACGATGATAATGGTGTAGTCGATCCAATGTAAAGATGTGTTTAGTTCCATAATAATTTATTTTTGAGCCCCCTCCTAACCTCCCCCTTGGGGGAGGAATTGGGGAGTAGGTTTTTTGAGTTTAGGAGTTTTTGAGTTTTTAGGAGTTTAGGAGTTTTTGAGTTTTTAGGAGTTTTGAGTTTTTGAGTTTTTAGGAGTTCGGGAGTTCAGGAGTTCAGGAGTTCAGACGATAGTTTGTCAAGCAATCCCTCATCTCTCATCCCTCATCCAAAATTTGGAGTGTAGGAGTAAAGGAGTGTAGGAGTGTAGACGTATGCTTGTCAAGCTAATCAAGTTCCTCCCTTTAGTAAGGGGAGGTTAGGTGGGGATTGTGAATCGTTCAATGCTCATCGCTCAACGTGCATCGTTTAGGTGTCCATCCCCCTCTGCCTCCCCCTTTCCAAAGGGGAGCACAGTATGCTTGGCAAGCAATCACTCATCCCTCATCCCAATTTAGGAGTTCAGACGATACCTTAAGCATTTGTCCTTTATCTTCCTCTATCTTCTTTGTAACTTCCTTTAACTCCTTTGTTTTTGATTATCAACTCCCCTCTCTCTGGGAGAGGGGCGGGGGTGAGGCCTTTAGCAATACTTCTCCACCACCGCCTTGGCATCTCTCTTAATACGCTCCACGATGTCGTCGTTCAGAGTGGTGAGCGGAGGCAGCATGTAGTAGTCGCACAAGCCAGCCATGCTCATTATCACCTTGAGTCCGCAGAGCGATTCGCCCAAAGTAAGACCGGCGGTGTTTATCTTGCCTATCTCTATGGTAAGCTGTTGCAGTTCCTCTGCCTTTGCCGTATCGCCGTCGCGACCAGCCTCATAGAGTGCCTGATAGAGCTGCGGCACGTAGTTGCCCACGCTTGGCACGATGCCGTCGCCGCCCAGCGAAAGAGCCTTTGCCGAGTTGGCAGCACATCCGCAGAAGTAAGAGAAATCCTCGCGGTCGGCAAAGAGTTTCAGCGCCTCCTCTATGCGTGGCACGTTGTTCTCAGAGTCCTTCAAGCCCACGATGTTCGGGTGGTGGCTCAGGCGCTCTATGATGTCCATAGGTATGCTCATGTGCGTTGTTATGTCTATGTTGTAGAGCATCAGCGGCACGGTCAGCGCGTCTGCCATTGTCTTGTAGTAGTTGTACATCTGCTCAGGCTGTAGCTTGTAGTAGCAAGGCAGTGTGGCGGCAATCACGTCGGCTCCCGCCTCGATGAATTTCTTTGCCGTTTCCAGCTGTTCGCTCACGCAGTTGCCAGGCAATCCCACGTAGATGGTCACCCTGCCCTTTGCCGCACGCTTTGCCGCACTGATCATCTCCACGCCTTGGCATGCAGAAACAGAGTTGCCCTCGCCCGTAGTTCCCATTATCAGAGGCGAAACGCTGTTGTTGGCAAAGTTCTCGATGATTCTCTCCACGGCGGCAACGTCTATCTTGCCCTCGCTGGTAACGGGTGTCACCATTGGCACCACCACGCCGTGGTATTTCTTTTCAGTCTTCATAATTATAATGTTTTAGTTTTGTTGTTATTTTCAGGTACAATTTTTCTTATTAAGACGTAAAAACCTTTATTTTGTAACCTTTTCGGCGAAAAATAATTGATTTTCACTTAAGATTTTTTAATTTTGCATGGTGTAATGAGTTGACAAGTAAACAAGTTGACGAGTAAACGAGTTAAATGCTGATAGGGCGAGCAAATCGTCAATATGTCAACTAACACAAGCAACTCGTCAACTTGTCAACTCGTCAACTAAAAAAATATAACCATGCTCGGCACAATAGTAAACACATGTACGATAATAGTCGGTTCGGTGGTGGGCGCGCTGCTCAACCGCGGAATCAAGGAGAAATATAAGAACGTGCTCTACACCGGATTGGGACTTGCCTGTTTGGCTATTGGTCTTAACGCCACAGTTACCAACCTGCCTAAGAGCCAGTATCCCGTACTCTTCATCGTGGCCATCTCCATTGGTGGCGTCATCGGTACAGCCCTCGATATTGACGGACGGTTTAAGAGAAGAGTTGACAAGTTGAGTCATTCAGTTGACGAGTTGACAAGAAGTTCCTTGAGTGAAACGAAAAAACAAGTTGACAAGTTGTGTGATTCAGTTGCAAATAACTCGTCAACTCGTCAACTCGTTGACTCGTCAACTAATAAAACCCTCGCCTCCGGCCTCAGCACCGCCGTACTCGTCTATTGCATAGGTCCCCTGTCTATGCTCGGTCCTGTGATAAGTGCGCTCAAGGGCGACAACACCTTTCTCTATACCAATGCCACGCTCGACCTCGTGTCGTCGGTTGTCTTTGCCTCGACCTACGGCATCGGCATGATACTTGCCGCCCCTGTGCTCTTCCTCTGGCAAGGACTGTTCTATCTTGTGGCATCACTCTCGAGTCAGGCAGTCAGCGAAGCCCTCATGGCAGAACTGCTCATCGTAGGCGGAATGATGATAACCGCCAGCGGCCTCTCGCTCCTCAACCTCAAGGATTGCAAGACGCTCAACTATCTGCCCGCTCTGCTCGTGCCAGTGGTTTGGTTCTTGGTGGTGGAGTGAAGACCAGTGGATTGGAAGATTGAAAGATTGAAAAATTGAAGGATTGAAAAGGCATTCGTCCTCTAACTTCCTCAGCGAAGCGATAACTTCCTTTAACTCCACTGAGCATCGGCACCGAACTGGAGATAAGCAACAACCTCGTGTGGCCGTCCGACGGCATCAACAACCGCTTCTACGTCATCCCCACGCTGGCGGCAAAGTGGGAGTTCTGATATATGGAGTTAAAAGGAGATAGAAGAAGATAAAAGACGTTACCAAGAAGTATTGTCCTCTATCTCCCTCTATCTTCCTCTATCTTCCTTTAATCTTACCTAATAAACAACAGCTCGCGATATTTCGGCAGCGTCCAAAGGCCGTCTTCGATTATCATTTCGAGATTGTCTATTTCCAGTCGCATTGCCTGCATCTTCGTGTCCACGGTGTCGTGGTATGCGATGGCGCGCTCGCGTATGCTCTCTATTCGGTTGGCAAGTCGGCGTGCCTCGGTCAGTTCGTCGGTCAGTCGCTCAATGCTCTCCGTGCGCTCTGCTATCTCCTCAATGAGTTTCATGTTGCGTGCACTCAGTCGCTCAGCCTTGTCGGCAGGGAAGATGCTCTGCATGCTCTGTACGTTCTTGATGAGCTTGCTCTGGTAGTGTGTGGCCACTGGTATGATGTGGTTCATCGAGAGGTCGCCCATGACGCGCGCTTCTATCTGCACGGTCTTGACGTATGTTTCCCATTTCACCTCGTTGCGTGCCTCCAGTTCCTTGCGTGTCATCACCTTGGTGCTCTCGAACATGCTTACGGTTTGCTCGTCGAGGTAGTGCTCGAAGATTACGGGGCATGACTTCTCAACGTCAAGTCCTCGGCGTTCTGCCTCTACCACCCACTCGTCGCTGTAGCCGTTGCCGTCGAAGCGTATTGGCTTGCATGTCTTTACGTCCTGTCGCAGTATGTTTATGATGGCGCTAATCTTGTCTTCGCCATCGGCGATGCGTGCATCTACGCGCTGCTTGAAACTGGTCAGTGCCTCTGCCATGGCAGCATTGAGTGCTATCATGGCCGATGCGCAGTTGCCCTCGCTACCTGGTGCACGGAACTCGAAT
Organism: Prevotella sp.; assembly: GCA_045602085.1. Classification (GTDB taxonomy): domain Bacteria; phylum Bacteroidota; class Bacteroidia; order Bacteroidales; family Bacteroidaceae; genus Prevotella. Next base: position 59,650 of record JAZSAV010000039.1, read on the forward strand.
CTGTTGCCGGTGAAGGCGAACGGCGACGTGCGGTTGCGGTCGGTATTGTCGATGATGAGGTCGAGATTGCCCAGTTGCGACGTGCGCGGAGCAAGGTAAGAAAGGTCTTGGTATGAGAAATCTTCACGCTCCAGCAGTTCGAGCATGCCAGTAAGCTGCTTGCCAAGGAAGCTGGAGATGATGGCTGGCGGTGCCTCATGGCCTCCCAGTCGGTGGGCGTTGGTGGCACTCATGATGCTGGCCTTGAGAAGTCCGTTATGCTTATGGACAGCCATCAGCGTTTCTACGATGAAGACTATGAAGCGGAGGTTCTCTTCGGGTGTCTTGCCTGGCGCGTGGAGCAAAGTGCCGTTGTTGGCAGAGAGGCTCCAGTTGTTGTGCTTGCCCGAACCGTTGATGCATCGAAGGGCTTTTCGTGGAGCAACACGCGGAAACTATGCTTGCGTGCCACTTTCTTCATCAGCGACATGAGCAGCATGTTGTGGTCAACGGCGAGGTTGCACTCCTCGAAGATAGGTGCCAGCTCAAACTGGTTTGGCGCCACCTCGTTGTGACGTGTCTTGCAAGGTATGGCAAGTTCCAGCGCCTGCACCTCAAGGTCTTTCATGAACGCCTGCACGCGGTCGGGTATGGTGCCGAAGTAGTGGTCGTCCATCTGTTGGTTCTTGGCACTCTCATGCCCCATCAGCGTGCGACCGGTGAGCATGAGGTCGGGACGTGCAGAGTAGAGACCCTCGTCAACGAGGAAATACTCCTGTTCCCAACCGAGGTTACACTTTACGCGTGTCACGTTGTCGTAGAAATACTGGCATACTTCGGTGGCTGCCTTGTCAACGGCACGAAGGGCGCGAAGCAGAGGTGCCTTGTAGTCGAGCGACTCGCCCGTATAGCTTATGAAGATTGTTGGGATACAGAGGGTGTCGTCGATTATGAACACGGGTGAGGTGGGATCCCATGCCGAGTAACCGCGTGCTTCGAACGTGTTGCGAATGCCTCCATTTGGGAATGATGATGCGTCCGGTTCCTGCTGTACGAGCAGTTTGCCGCTGAACTTCTCCATCATTCCTCCCTTGCCGTCGTGTTCAACGAAGGCGTCGTGTTTCTCGGCGGTGCCTTCGGTCAGCGGCTGGAACCAGTGGGTGTAGTGGGTGACACCCATCTCCATTGCCCATTGTTTCATGCCTGCCGCCACAGCATCTGCTATCGAGCGGTCGAGGCGTGCGCCATTGTCTATGACGTCTATCAGTTGGTTGTAAACATCCACGGGCAGGTACTTGTACATCTTCTGTCGGTCGAAGACGTACTTTCCGAAATATTCTGATGGTCTTTCCTTTGGTGTCTCAACGTTGAGCGGGCGCTTCTTGAACGCCTCTTCTACTACTTGGAATCTTAAATTGCTTGACATTGGTTTTCTTTTTCTTTTTTATAGGGTTTTCTAGGAACTTCTAGGATTTCCTAGGATTTTCTAGGATTTTCTAGGACTTTCTAGGACTTTCTAGGACTTTCTAGGACTTTCTAGGATTTTCTAGGATTTTCTAGGACTTTCTAGGACTTTCTAGGACTTTCTAGGATTTTCTAGGACTTTCTAGGACTCTCTAGGACTCTCTAGGACTCTCTAGGACTTTCTAGGACTCTCTAGGATTTTCTAGGGCTCCCTCTCCAAGGAGAGGGCGGGGGGAGAGGCTTTATTAATCAATAAATCTCTTTGTTATCTCCTTATACTCATCTATGCGACGGTCGCGGAGGAATGGCCACCAGCGGCGTACCTGTTCGCAGCGCTCCATGTCGATGGTTACTACGGTGCGCTCTTCGGCATCATCTGGTGACTCATGGAGCAACTCTCCTTGTGGCCCTGCCACGAATGATGTGCCCCAGAAGTTTATGCGCTCTTCTTGTTGTAGGATGCTTGATTCAGAGTGTTTGATGCCTTCTTCGTTTTTGATAATTTGCCTTAGTTCATCAACTCGTCTTAAACCATTCTTTCCCTCAACGCCAACCCTGTTTACCGCAACCACGGGCAATCCGTTTGCCACGGCGTGACCGCGCTGAACCGTCTGCCATGCACGGCGTTGGCGTTGCTGTTCGTCGGGCGTGTCGTTATCGGCATAGCCGATGGCGGTAGGGTAGATGAGAATCTCCGCTCCTTGAAGAGCCATGAGGCGGGCAGCCTCGGGGTACCATTGATCCCAGCATACGAGCACTCCAAGACGACCTACTGACGTGTCGATTGGCTTGAAACTAAGATCGCCCGGTGTGAAGTAGAATTTCTCGTAGTAGGCAGGGTCATCGGGGATGTGCATCTTGCGATACTTGCCCGCTATGGTGCCGTCGCGCTCAATCACTACGGCTGTGTTATGGTAGAGGCCGGCGGCGCGGCGCTCAAAGAGAGAGGTTACGATGACCACATTCAGTTCCTTTGCCAGTTGCCCGAACAGTTCGGTGGAAGGTCCGGGAATGGGTTCGGCGAGGTCGAACGTATCGACATTCTCTTCCTGGCAGAAGTAGAGCGAGTTGTGCAGTTCTTGAAGCACTATGAGCTGTGCGCCTTTCGATGCCAGTTCTCTGCATCCCTCTGTCAGTCGCTTTATGTTGTCGGCTATATCAGCCGTGTTGTGCTGTTGGATGAGGCCGATGTTTAGTTTTTTCATTACTTCTTTTTCTAGGGGTTTTGGTGAGGCTCTAGGGCTATCTAGGATTCTCTAGGATTCTCTAGGACTTTCTATAGCTCCCTCTCCAAGGAGAGGGCGGGGGAGAGGCCTCAAGGACATTCTATTTTTACTATCTATAAAGTTGCATGGTGCAGCAGTGGAGCGAACCGTGCTGCTTGATGATGCTTCGGCAATCGATGCCAACCAACTCTAACCCTGGGAATGCCATGGCGAGGGCTTGGCGTGCCTCTTCGTCAAGGTCGGGTTGTGCGTATGTGGGGTAGAGCACGGCTCCGTTGATTACGAGGAAGTTGGCGTATGTAGCAGGCAGGCGCTCGCCTCCGTCGTATATTGCTCTTGGCGAGGGTAGCGGTATGAGGCGGTAAGGTTTGCCCCCGTCGGTGAGCAGACATTTCAGTTGCTCCTCCATGAGGTGAAGTCCGTCATACTGCTCATCGTTACGGTCAGAGCATGCTACATATAATAAGGTGTCATTGGGTGCTACCCTTACCAGTGTGTCGATATGTCCGTCGGTGTCGTCGCCCATGAGGTTGCCATGGTCAATCCATACTATGCGTCGGGCGCAGAGCGATTGCTTGAGACGCTTCTCAATATCGGCTTGCGACAAGGGTTGGTTGCGGTTGGGCGCCATGAGACAGCCACTGGTGGTGAATACCGTTCCTTTGCCGTCGCTCTCAATGGCTCCGCCTTCGAGCACGAAATCCAACTCATCTGAATACTCTCCACCGAGCAATCCGGCATCGAACATCTGGCGGTTGATGGCATTGTCGTTTTCTGCTTTGAACTTTTCGCCCCAACCGTTGAAGCGGAAGTCGAGCAAGCGGCAACTGATGCCGTCGGAAGATACGAGCGTGATGAATCCGTGGTCGCGCGCCCAAGTGTCGTCCGTGTCGCACTTAAACAACGTTACCTTTGCCATTTGTTCATCGCTAAGCTTTTGTTTAAGCAACGCCGCAACCCTTTCAGGCTCCGGCGTTACTATGATAAGATGCTCGCGAAGGCTGATGGCGTCTGCCATATCAATGTATGTGTCATCAATCTCGCTGAGTATGTATTGCCAATCGGTGGCGGCATGTGGCCATGTCAGTTGCACAGCTGTCTGCCGCTCCCACTCGGCGGGCATTCTAAAGGTGTTGGTTGTCATTGTTTTTGTGAGGTTTTTTCTAGGATTTTCTAGGGGTCCTAGGATTTCCTAGGACTTCCTAAGACTCCTAAGAATTATCTTACAACTTTCTTCTTGTTGATGATATAAGTGCCTGGTTGTAGGTTCTTGATATCAGAAGCGTTTGCATTTTTCTTTATCAGCACTCCGTTTATGCCATAGACGTTGCCATTGGCATTGCCGTTGCTTGTGATGCTTTCTATGCCCGCGGTACCTGTTATGGTTGTGTAGGTGGCGGTATAGTCGGCTGAGTGGTCAACACCATCAGGAGTGACAACATCGGCCAGAGTGACAATCACATTGGTGTTGGCATCGGCTTTGAATGCAGGCACAGGGATGGTGAGGATAGATGCGTTGGCATCATACTCGTCGGCCTCAATCTTGATGTCGCTCTTAGCCACAAAGGTGGTGTCGGCCTTACCCTCGAAGGTGGTTATGAACCAAGCACCCGTGTAGGTCATCTTCTTGTCACCCTCTTCGCTGAGCCATAGTTCGATGCTCTTCACGCCATCGATAGATGCAGGCTTTGATGCCGTTGTTGCCGGCATGTAGTCGCTCATAACCATATAGCGTACTTCCTTGAAGTTATATACATAGGTATAAGAACCGAAGGCACTGCTGCCAGCAGAGTATGTTGCCTGTCCGTCTTTGCCGTGAAGATTGGTAATGTTAAGTGTAATGTCGGCGAATGTGTCGTCGATGGTAAGCATATCCTTATGGCGACGCAACTTATTGCGGAAGTCAACGCCGATGGTCTTGTTGTCTATAATCTTCACCTCTATGTTCTCGATGTAGAGACCGTTCTCCTTCTCAAGGTCGCCGTATGTAAGTGAAGCATGTGGCATGTTGTCGCCCTCGGTGCTTAGTTCGCCGTCGAAGGTCAGAGTAACAAGTCCGCTCTCGTCTTCAGGCATGAACCAAGAGTAGAATGTGGTCAAGCTGTTTGGATTGCCCTCAGGCACGTTGTTGGCAGCAATCAGTTCCACCGGTTTCTCGGCCGCTATATAGTTGAGAGTAAGCGTACCGTCGGTTCCATAGATATTGCTGTTGTTGCGTGCGTCGCAAAGTCCTTCGATGACGAATGAAATGGCATCGCCCTTCTTCATAGTGCCAGCCTTGTAAAGGTTCATCAGTGTCTCCTTAATCTCAATGGTGAGGTAGCAGCCAGACACGTGGCCGTTCATCTGTATTTCCTGTGAACCCGCCTTTAATACTATTTTGCTAAAAGCCACGTTCTTGCTGAACTCAAGCGAAAGCACGTCGCTGGCGGCGCGCAATGTGCTACCCTCTGCCGGAATCTGTCTTACCATTTCGATAGGCGTTGCCTGAGTGCCGAAGCTGATAGTTATGGTACCGGTGTTCATGATGAATGTATTGGCAAGGTAGTATGTCTCGCCAGCCTTTACGTTGAGTGCATATTCCTTTGGATTATAGCTGCCGTTCCACTGAGGTTGGTTTGGCGCCTCCTCGCTATAAGTAGCATCGGCGAAAAGATAGAGTTGGTCAGCACCAACGTGGGTCATTGTCATCACACCATCTTCGGTAGCGTTGAAGATGGCATAGAGAGGTTTGAAATCATATTTTGAGTCGATATTGTAGGTCTTGCCCACCTCGAGCACCAGTGGATTGTCCTTGGTAAGTCCTGCCTGAGCCATGGCTACCATGCTTGTTGCCATCATCAGGATAATTGTTATAAGTGATTTTGTTCTTTTCATATATTTAAACTCTTTAATTTTTCAATTCTACAATCTTTCATTCCTTTATCCAAGCCCCCTCTCCAAGGAGAGGGCGGGGGGAGAGGCTTCTTCAATTTACTTCACAACAACTTTCTTGCCGCCAATGATATATAAACCCTTCTGCAGGTTTCTGGTGTCGTTGATGCGTCTTCCGTCTATGGTGTATATGGCATTGTCGGTATTGCTGTTCTTGTCAGAAACCACACCCTCGATGCCGGTACTGCTCAGAACCTTGGCACGTGCCACGTTGATTACCTTGCCGGTGTTGGCATCAATCATCATGCAAACCACCTTGCAGTTGTAGATGTTGTCAACGGTAGGCTTGTTGAATGTAATCGAAGCCTTGTATTCCTCGCCACCCTTGACACTTGTAGGTACGATGCCTGTCTGTCCGAAATAAGAAGATGACATGATGCCGCGGGCAACGTCGTTCTGAGTGTAGAGCACGGCTTCTGCACCATATTCGCCACCCTGCTGCCAAGGACCCAGGTCAGGGTCAACGGTCTTGTAGAAGTTGTTGTACTGATAGCCGCTGATGCCGTCTTCGATAACTATTGGCAGCAAACCGATGTTGAGCTTGTCCTGAGTGATGGCAAACTTATAGCTGCTGTTCATGGTTATCTTGCCTGTTGCCTCGTCGAACGATGCGGTGATGTCGATGTTGGCATCAGCATCTGTTGCCATTTCCTGTTCTACTACATCGAGCCAGCAATCCTTGTTGGCAGAGCTGAACATGTAGTCGGTAACGCCATCCTTTGTTACGTTTGTCATAGGAGAGTAAGTTGCTGCACTACGGTTAATCTTGGCACTTGGTGCTGCCGAAAGGCCCAAGAACTGTTGTGCGTAGTTGCTCATGCCACTCTCAAGCGGGTCGCCAGTGTAGGTATGATACTCGATAGGAATAGCCAGTTCGCCATAGATGCTCTCAATCTTCTCAAGAGCCACCTTGCCCTGAGGACAGAACACGCAATCCTGACCGGTTACAATCTCAAGAACAACGCGCTTGGTAGGTTTGAACGAGAGGTTCTTTACCGAAGCATAGAGCGTGTCGATAGCTTCACCCAGTTTCACTCTTATGGCATACTTGTTCTCGATGCCGATAGTCAGAGGCAGTTCCTTGGCGAAAGCAAAGTTGTATGAGTCGTCGAGCTTCATGCTTACAGATGCGTCGCTCAGTTCGTCTATCTTATTGCCGTTGGCATCGAGCAGAGTGAGAGAGATGCCATTGTATGTCTCGTTCATGTTCTTAACGATGACCATACCCTCAACCTTCATGCTGCTCTTGGCGATGACGCTTTCTGGCGATTTCAGGGCGGTGATGAAGTCGTTGTCGTGTACAATCTTGATGTTGTCAACGAATACGGCACTCTGGTTCTCGTTCTCATTTACGAAAGCCACGTAGATGCTCTTCTCGGCATAGTTGTCAAGAGCGATGGCATAGTGCTTCCATTCGCCTGCCAGCAATCCCTCGTTGGCACCCGGTGTCAGTGTCTCGTTGAATATCACCGTTCCCTCGCCGTTTATCTTTGCCACCTCCTCGTCTGTCAGTATGCTCAGTTCGCGCTCTGTTGCGTAAACAATCACCTTCAGGCGGTCGTTCTTGCTCTTTAGATAACTCTGTGCGTCAAACTCCAGCACACACTTGTTGTCAGGGATATAGCACTGAGGAGTCATCATCCAGTCGGCCGACTTGCCCGCAGGAGTGTACATAGAGTGAGATGCGGCACTGAAGTCGCTGCCCTCATCGTCTCTTACCGGTACCCATGGGCGACCGTCAGCGGTGAAGTCCCATGCAAGCATCTCTTCGGTAGGATTCAGTTTGTCACCCTCGTAGAGCAGCATGTTGGCAACGCCGTTGGCAAAGTCCTCGCTGAATATCAAAGTATCGTTAGACACAATCAGTCGTTCGTAAGAACCCTCATAGGCAATCTCAATCTTCTCGTTGCCGTTGCCGTCGGTCACATCCGTAATAGAACCAGCGTTGATAACCACCTTGTAGTTGTTGTTCTTATACAGATACTGAGTTGTTGTAGGATAAACCAGTACCATGTTGCCAGAGTACTCCATTTCCAGTGCAGATAGAGCGGTCGGGTCGTCGTTGAGGTAGAGTGCCGCCGATGCGCTCTCCGCCAGTTTCACGTTGGTGTCGAAGGTAAGCAGTATAGGGTTGGTACTATAGTTCAACTGAGCCACGCTACTTCCTGATGCCGGTGAAACAGCTGTCATCTTCACCGGTGTGGCGGCACGTCCGTTGTATTCAATCTTTATGATTCCGTTGGTACGAGTGTTGTCGCCCTTGAGGCAGATTGTTCCGGCAGGAATAGTTACGAAGTATTTCTTGCCATCCTCGAGAGTTGTGGTGCGGAAACCTACGTCAACGGTCTTGTCGTTGCCGGCATTCACGCCAAAGGCAATAGAACTTCTTACGGTGTTGCCTGCCTCGTCGGTGAGCAATACAACGTTTCTCTCGCCAATGACCTCAATCTCGCGGCTGAACCTTATGCTGATGCTCTTGATGCTTGTAAATTCAGAACCGCTCTGTGGGGTGATGGTGTATGTGTTCAGCAGATTCACCTTTGCTGCCGCCTCGCCGAAGGTTACAGGCAGAGAAAGAGTATAGTTGTCATCTGATGCCGATGCTATGGCACTGAGAATCTTTCCGTCGCCAGATACTGCGATTGGTGTACCTGAATATTCGAATCCGCTTTTCTCGTAATAGTTTATTCCGTAGTTCTGACTCAGTATCTCTGTCAATGGATACCAGTAGTTGCCGTTGCGCACAAAGAGTGTGCGTACTGGCGAGTTAGGTGGGGTGGCAGCGTAGAGTGTACCGTGGTTGTCAACAACCACACAACTCATGTTCTGGCTCTCGCTGTCGTCATAGAGTTCAAATGCCTTTGTCTCGAGATTGTATCTGAACGGAGTGCGGTATTCATTTCCGAACTGGCTGCCTTCAACGGTCTTCACCATATATGCCGTACCGCCAATCCACTTGCCGTCGCAACTGATGTCGGCATCGTCCATGTGGGCAATGCCCTCCTTGAGCGGAGTATATCTCTTTGTTGTTGCGTCGTAGTTGAAACCCAGCGGTATCCAACTGTTGTCGTTACGGTCGTAAACGAAGTACATCACGTTGCTCACATAGCTATAAGAAACGCAACCCACTATATATCTTGCATCTGCCGATATGCTATAGAAGCGCACCATGCCGTCGTTGCTGCCCTCAACACCAATGGTTGGGAAGTTGGGTGTCGCAACAATGCTACCACTTTCCAGATTCCACATCACAGGGTACTCTCTGAAGCTGTCGCCATAGTCGTTGGCACGTCCCACGGCATACTTGCCGTCTGGAGTAACGGCATCTGCCTGACCCTCGTTCCATCCTGTTGGCAATGGCAAGGTCTTCCAACCCGCACCAGATTTCCAGTAAGCCGGTTTGCCGTTGTACTCGCCTACTATGGTCTTGCCGTCGTCGGTAACGTCGTTTCCGTAGCATGACTGCACTGTTGACATCTCCATCTCGGTGAGCAGGTTGTTAACCGCTTTGGTTGCCACGTTGATAAGTTTTGGATAATGGTATCTGCTTCCGTCAGTGGCGCTAGGGCCGTATGCAACTGCCCATGCTCCGTTGTCGGCCATGCCTCGAATGGTACTGCCATCCTGAAACACATATTTGTTCAACTGTGCGTTAGTTGTTTGTGCCTGCGCCCCTGCGCATAACTGTAATCCAATGAATAAAAGGAGTACTCTGAAAATCAGTTTTCTCATTGTGTGGAATTATCTTTTATTTTAATAATGTATATAAATCGGTGCAAAGTTATTAAAAGTTAGTGTAATTTTGATAAAAAAGTAAATATTTTTCATTACTTTTGCATGTACAAACTATTTTTCGAACCATTAGTTTTATGAGATATGCAATAATTCTTTCACTTTTGGCGGCGTTCACGTCTTGTTCTGAAAAGGCTGCAAAGGAGGTGGCCAGACAGGTGGAGGCAGCTGTAAGTGAAGTTCAAGAGAAAAGTCGCCAGCAGTCGTCTGTTGCCGACGGATGCCTGTTGCCTGCTTCAGCAGATGAGACTTTGCTGAGACGTGTGGCATATACCGCCAACTACAACGCAGAAACCCGTCAGCCGGATTGGGTGGCATGGGAGTTGACAAAAGAAGAAACGCGTGGCGAACACAATCGTCAAGGCATTAATTTTCAGGAAGACTATGCCGTTTCCGGACGTCGTGCAACAGCATCTGACTATTCCCGCTCCGGCTACGACCGTGGTCACATGTGTCCGTCGGCAGATTGCAAGTGGAGTGCCGATGCCCAGCAGCAGTCGTTCCTGCTAACCAATATCTGTCCTCAAGACAGGGAACTGAATGCCGGTGCGTGGAATGACCTCGAACAGCTGTGTCGCAAGTGGGCGCGCCGTTACGGTTGTCTGCATATCGTTTGCGGACCTGTTTTCTACGATGATAAAGCAACAGGTCGCAAGACGATAGGTCGCAACAAGATAGCCGTTCCTGATGCCTTTTTCAAGGTTGTCTATCGTCCGGGAAATAATCCTCAGGCAATAGGATTCATTTACGCCAACCACTCTCAATATCAGTCGCTTAGTGATGCCCGTCGGACGGTCGATGAGATAGAGCGCATAACAGGTTTCGACTTCTATCACCAACTGCCCGATAATATTGAAAACAAGGTGGAAGCTGCGTTTGATGAGGGTGAGTGGCGGTGAGCCCCCTCCTGACCTCCCCGAGGGGAGGAATCTGAAAGGAGTATAGGAGACAGGAGTGAAGGAGTTTAGACGTATGCTTGACACGCGCTTCTGACTATGTTTGAACAGTTTAGCCTACTATTGTCTGCACTCCTGCACTCCTGAACTCCTTCACTCCTTAAAAAAGCAATCAGCTTGTCAACTCGTTTTTTCGTTTCACTCAAGGAACTTCTCGTCAACTTGTCAACTAAAAAAATATAATGAAAAAGTCAATTCTATTAGTTCTAATCTGCCTGTTGTCGTTGACAACAAAGATTTATGGTATTGTACCAAGTGACTATGTCAAACCGTCTGTTGTAACGCCCGAAGGCGCATGGTGCTGGTTTGCCGACCCGCGTGCGTTGCACTATGAAAATGCCGATGGTTCCATCAATAGCACATACATCGGTTATATTGATGTGCATGGCAATGTTAAGGCAATGCAATATGATTTTAATACCGGTGAGCAGGCAGAGGTGCTTGTCCGCTCTTATTTCCAACCCGACGACCATAACAATCCCACATTCCTGGTATTGCCCGACGAGCGTGTTATGATATTCTACTCTCGCCATACCGACGAGCCATGTTTCTATTATCGTCTGACGGAGAAAAAGGGTGATATAACAACGCTTGGCGAGGAAAAGCGATTGGCTACCGACCATAACACTACCTATCCGTCGCCATTCGTACTGAGCGACGACCCTAATCATATCTATCTCTGTTGGAGAGGCATCAACTGGCACCCGACCATTGCCCAGTTGTCAATGCCCGATGCTCAGGGTGAGATACACTTCACTTGGGGACCTCATCAGTTGGTCAAGTCAACAGGTGCTCGTCCGTATGCTAAGTATCAGTCGAACGGCAAAGACAAGATTCTGCTTGCCTATACAACAGGACATCCCGATAATGAAATGCCCAACCATTTGTATTTCAATTATATAAACATAAACAAGAAGACCATTGAAGATGTGGCGGGGAATACGTTGGCTGACATCTCAGCAGGTCCTCATCGTGTTGACAAGACACCTTCTTACGGCGAGAAATATCCTAAGGCGGTGGTCGATGCTCCTACACAATGGCGCGACTGGTTGTGGCAGGTAACGGCAACGCCCGACGGCAAGCCTGCTATTGCCATGGTGCGAATAAACGATGCCAAGAACTCGCATCATTATTATCTGGCACAATGGGACGGCAACCAGTGGCAGAAGACCTATCTTGCTGATGCCGGTACTCATTTCCATCAAACTCCAAACATAGAGAAATGCTATAGTGGCGGCATGGCTATCGACCCGGCTAATCCCAAGGATATCTATTGCTCCGTTCCGGTTGAGGGTGCTAACGGCAAGCGCTATGAGATAGTGAAATATAGCGTTCAGGCGGACGGTTCGGTGAGGAGCACTCCTGTAACTGTCAACTCAGAGAAGAACAATGCCCGTCCGTATGTAATTCCTGGGTCAGAGGTTTCTCCGTTGCGTCTTATTTGGATGCATGGCGACTACTACGATTGGATTGTAAGTCGTCAGCGTCCTGGCTATCCTACGGCAATATGGGCAGATTATATTGCTCCGACGGTTAAGGCTGACACTCTGAAGAAGTTGCTCGACGGAAAAAAGCGACAGAGTTTCGCAGGCAAGCGCAAGCTCGGAGACTTCTCTCTTGTGGTTGACGTTAAGCAGCAGGATGGGGTGTATCCTCAAACGCTTTTGACAATAGGCAACCTTACCGTTGCATTGGAGGCAGAAACGCTTAAGCCTATAGTCAAGGTAGGGCAACAGACGTATGAGAGCAGCAACCGCTTGGTAACGGCAGATTCTTGGTTGCAACAGAATCGCAGTACCAATGGCCGTTGGTATAAGCCTTCTCTCCACAAGAAACTCAGCTATGCCGTGGTTTATGGCGACAACGTCATAAAGACTTATGTCAATGGTCTTCTCGACCAGAAGATTGCGATTTCAGAACCGCTCTATGGAGGCAACTGCTCCGACGGCAAACTATATAAACGAGCATTGAATCAGCAAGAGATAAAGTTGCTTGTCCGCTGACAAGCGGTTTCCAAATTTCGAGGCCCTTAATGTCATTTGTCATCAGTCATTTTGAAAATGTATTTGATGAAGGGTGTTATATTGAGGCAACAAAACAATAAGGTGAGTTTTGTTTAGTATAATAACAATTAAACTTTCTTTCTTTTGTCGTTGTTTCAATATTTTATATTATATTTGCATCGTCTATACGTTATATTAAGCGGAATGAACAAAATACGATACATCAATATGTGCATAGTCGAATTTGGTAAAAGATTCGGCATGTCACCGGCATTGTCGTTCAATTATCTTAAGACATATTTAGGATTGGCTTTTCTGGATAAGAATTATGAAATTGAACATCTTCTTCCACTTGATGATACAATCAATGATTTAGTCACCTATTGTAACCGGCACGGAGGGACATTATGATTGAATTGTATCATGGCACAAATATAGATTTTGCCCAAATAGATTTGGGAAAATGCAGGCCAAATAAAGATTTTGGTCAAGGTTTCTATTTGACGGATATTTACGAACAGGCTCGCGGAATGGCTATTCGTCGTTGTGAGTTTGAAGAAAATGGGGCACCAATTGTTCAGACATATAAGTTTGATGAAAGTCTGCTAAGGAAAGATTTGCTAAAAATAAAAATATTTGAGAACGTTAGTACGGAATGGGCTGAGTTTATCTTGATTAATAGAAAGGCTCGTGGGGTAAAAATGCATGATTATGATATCGTTGTTGGTCCTGTGGCTGATGACGGAGTTGTTTTTCAACTGAATTTGTATATGCAGCATTTGATATCTATGGAAACATTGGTAAAAGAACTGACTTTTAAACATCTGAATAAACAATATTTTTTTGGAACGCAAAGAGCCATTGATAAACTTATTAGGATATGAAGTTAAATGAAAATCAGTTTCAATTCATAATTAACAGTAATGTTGAGCAAATAGCTTTTTATTTGCAAGAAGACTATGAATTATCTGTTATAGAAGCATTAGACAAAATATATAATTCGAAAATATATGATAAGCTCCAGAATCCCCAAACAGGTCTTTATTTGCAAAGCCCTGATTATATTTACGATTATCTGAAAGCAGAGATGGCGTAATGCAGGATAGCTTTGATTTATCGATTTTTAAATATTTTAATCCATTATTCCTTTAATATTTTAATTTTTATTCTTACCTTTGCACTTTGAAATAAAAGAGGAGGGATTGAAGGATTGAAGGATTGAAACCTCCCCCTGCCCCTCCGAAGGAGGGGAGAAGGGATGAAGAAGATAGAGGGAGATAGAAGAAGATAGAAGACATTTGCATGTCAAGCATACGTCTGAACTCCTACACTCCTGAACTCCTACACTCCTTTACTCCTGAACTCCTTTTAAATAAAAAAATAAAGCTGAAGAAGCGTGAAAATTAAGGAAGTGTTGAGCGCCCTTGAACGATTCGCGCCTCTGCCATTGCAGGAAGGCTGGGACAATGCCGGCTTGCAAATCGGATTGACAGAGGCGGAAGTTTCAGGGGCATTATTGTGTCTTGACGTCAACGAGGCTATTGTTGACGAGGCCATCGAAAAGGGGTGCAATCTGATTGTTTCCCACCATCCCTTGCTGTTCAAAGGACTAAAGACCATCTCCGATGGCGACTATGTGCAGCGCACGGTGATGAAAGCCATCATGAACAGCATTGCCATTGTTTCCATGCACACGAACATGGACAATGCCAAGGGTGGGGTGAACTATAAGATTGCAGAGCATCTGGGATTGCAGGAGGTGAAGTTCTTCGCCGAGAAACCGGGGGCTGTCGAGGCAGGAAGCGGGGTAGTGGGCTTATTGCCGGAACCAATGTCAGCAACCGCCTTCATACAACAGGTGAAAGAACGCTTCGGCGTGAAGTGTGCCCAGTGCAACCAGTTGCTTCAGCGTCCCGTCCGCAAGGTTGCCATCTGTGGCGGTTCGGGCGATTTCCTGCTTGGCGATGCCATAACACAAGGTGCCGATGCCTTTATCACGGGCGAGATGCACTATCATGTTTATTTCGGTCAGGAGCAGAAGATACAGATATGTGTCATCGGCCACTACGAAAGTGAGCAGTTTACAAGTGAAATATTTAAATCAATAATCGAGGACGAGTGCCCAGGACTGCCGGTGATGATTGCGCAGACAAGCACAAATCCTATAATCTATTTATAATTTATGGCAAAGAAAGATCCAACAGATTTGTCGGTAGAAGAGAGATTGAAAGCCCTCTACCAGTTGCAGACAGCCCTCTCGGCAATCGACGAGAAGAAGGCATTGAGAGGTGAGTTGCCTCTTGAAGTAAAGGACTTGGAAGACGAGATTGAAGGTCTGTCAACACGTGTTGAGAAGATACAGACAGAAATTGACGAGTATCAGAAGGCCATCGCACTGAAGAAAGGCGAAATCATCGAGGCTCAGACAAGTGTTGACCGCTACAAGAACCAGCTCAACGAGGTTAAGAACAACCGTGAGTATGACACGCTGAGCAAGGAAATCGAGTTCCAGTCACTGGAAATAGAGCTCTGCAACAAGAAAATCAAGGAGGCAGTGGCTCGCGTAGCTGAGCGTACAGCAACACTCGAGGATACTCAGAAGGTAATCGAGGAGCGCAAGAGCGACCTTGACGTGAAGAAGGCTGAGCTCGACGAGATTATGGAAGAGACACGTGCCGAGGAAGAGAAGCTCAAGGCAAAGGTTAAGGAACTGGAGATAAAGATTGAGCCACGTCTGCTTGCATCGTTCAAGCGCATCCGCTCAAGTGCCCGCAACGGTCTTGGCATGGTTTACGTTCAGCGTGATGCCTGCGGTGGTTGCTTCAACAAGATTCCGCCACAGCGCCAGCTCGACATCAAGATGCACAAGAAGATTATCGTGTGCGAGTATTGCGGCCGTATCCTCATCGACCCAGAATTGGCTGGTGTTAAGACAGCTGCTCCTGTTGAGGACAAGAAACCACGCAAGCGTGCTATCCGCAAGACAAAGAAAGACGACGAGGGTGCTGAATAACACAGTGATTTAGTTCTTTTTAAACAACGAATTAAACGAATTACACTAATTTTTCTTATTGATAATTGGTAAAATCCGTTTAATTCGTTGTTTTTTATCAACCCCATTCACATTGTTCGTGGAATCAAACTTCGAGTTTAATTTTTAGTAAACAACGAATTTAACGACGTGTTGATGAACGAAGTGAGTAATTACACTAATTTATTCTTATTGATAATTGGTAAAATTCGTTTAATTCGTTGTTTTTTTATCACCCCATTAGCGTTAATTCGAGTAATCCGTGATTTTACTTACAACACGCTGTCCTCGACGATGTGACCGTCAAGCAGATTTATTGTGCGCTCGGCAACAGCAGCGTCACGTTGTGAGTGAGTAACCATGACGATTGTAGTACCTTCGTCGTTCAGTTGCTTAAGCAGTTCCATCACCTCAAATCCGTTCTTGGAGTCGAGATTACCTGTTGGCTCGTCGGCAAGAATCAGTTTGGGCTTTGTTACCACAGCCCTTGCTATTGCCACACGCTGCTGCTGACCGCCCGACAACTGGTTAGGGTAGTGCTTTGACCTGTGACTGATGCCCATGCGGCGTAACATCTCCACAACCCTTTCCTGTCGCTCCTTTTTAGGAACACCGAGATACTTCAGAGGCAATTCAACGTTCTGCTCAACGTTCAGTTCATCAATCAGGTTGAAACTCTGGAACACAAATCCAATCTGTCCTTTGCGCACCATTGTTCGCTCGCTCTCCTTGAGTGAACCCACCTCCGTGCCGGCCAAATTGTATGTGCCTTCTGTAGGATTGTCAAGCAGTCCTAATATATTCAAGAGTGTTGATTTGCCACATCCAGAAGGTCCCATGATTGCCACGAACTCACCTTCTTCTACTTTCATTGTTATGCCTGCAAGGGCAACGGTTTCCACCTCTTCTGTGCGGAACACTTTCTTAATGTTTTCTAACTGTATCATGATGTTTTATTTTTAACAACGAATTAAACTAATTATACGAATTTTACTACGAGTAGTTATTTTATTCTTTAGGAGTGAAGGAGTGTAAGAGGCAGGAGTGTAGACAATAGTAGGCTAAACTGTTCAAACATAGTCAGAAGCGCGTGTCAAACATACGTCTACACTCCTGTACTCCAGTCTCCTATACTCCTTTCAGAGTCCTCCCCTCGGGGAGGCCAGGTGGGGGCTTTTCTACTCCGTCTTAATACTATTAATAGGATTCTCATTTGCCGTTTTCCAACTTTGGATAATCACCGTTGAGAGTGTAATGAAGGCAACGACAACAAGCGACAAGGCAAACAACCACCAACTGATTTCCGTGCGCTCGGCAAAGTTCTTCAGCCATTCGTTGCCGAAATACCAAGCAGCCGGTGCGGCAATGACGAAGGCAAAGACAATCATCGTGGCGTATTTTCGACAGAGCAACAGGAGTATTTCGCCGACACTGCTACCCATTATCTTGCGGATGCCAATCTCTTTGCGACGATATTCTGTTTCAAACATCGTGAGGCAGAACACGCCGATGAGCGTTATCAGCAGGCAAACAACAGAGAATATCACAACCTGTGAGATAAAGCGGAATTCCTCTTTGTAAGTGTCTTCCAGTTCTTTGTCAAGGAAGCTTACATTGACATTGCCGTGACCATCCATCTTGTTGATGCAATCCTCAAGTTTCTTTCGCATCGCTACCTTGTCGGTGCCAGCAGCTACGCGGATGTTCATCACGTTACCGCCACCCCAGTTTTTATATTGTTCGCCGAAGATTACGAATGCCAACGGTTTGCTCGCATTGTCCTGACGTACAGATCCGAAACGAACATTCTCGCATACGCCAACTACTCGCAAATCGTTTCTGATAAGAGGTTTGTCAATCTCTACCCAATCCCATTGCTTGCGTGCAGCTTCATTTATTATATAAACGTCGCCGTCGTGCTCGTTGAAGTCACGTCCCTCAATAACCTTTATGCCTAATGTCCTGAGATATTGCCAGTCAACAGGCAATGCCTCAAAAAATACAGTATGGTCGTCGTCACCTCTTCCCCATTGCGTATATCCATCGTTTGAACCGAGAACATCTCTTGACCTTGCAATAGATTCAACACCCGAAATGTTTTTAAGGTTCTGCGCAAGTTCGTCGTATTTGCCAGCTCTAATATAGTCAAGTCGTGCAAAGAACACCTGTTCCTTGTCGAAGCCATAATCTGAATTGAAGATATAGCGGCTTTGCATAAACAGAACACCTATATAACTTACCATAAAGAACGACACAACCAACTGGAATGCAACGAGTATAGTGCGCAGCTGTTTGCCTTTTGGCGACAAACCAAACGAGCCTTTCAATACCAATGCCGGAGCAAACGAGGTGGCATAGAAGGCAGGATACATGCTTGCGCCCACAGCTGTGATGATGCTTGCTGCCAATGTCAGTAACAGAATATCCATGTTCTCTATTATAGCAATATTGCCTTGCATCAGTTCCTTTATCTCTGGCATTTCAGATAATAAATAGATAATGCCTGTGGCCACGGCAAATGCAAATAGCGAAACAACAATGCTTTCGCAAACAAGTTCCATTCTTTGTGCCCAAAGTCCTTTGCCAAGCACAAGACGTGTGTTGATGCCTTTTATGCGAATAGGACTCTCTGCAAGCGTGAAGTTCAGGAAGTTGATGGCAGCAACAAGCAGCACCAGTAGACAAGCAATCTCAAGAATCATCATCATTCCCTTGTTGCCCTTGTCGAAATAAGTTTCTGTACCAGAAAAGTATGTTTCAGCCATTGGATTCAGACGTGCCTTGCGCTTGGCAAATACCTCTTTAAGGTATTCTCTGTTTTCCTCAGTGTCCGCTTCCTGCTTTATTAAGTTTTCAAATAATCTGTATTCAATATCTCTGATTTGCTTCTCCACCTCTGCCACATTGGCGTCCTTGCGTAGCTTAATAAAGCAGCCGTAGTTCTGGTTGTTAGGATTATCTTTGTTCTCGTCTCCCCAATGGCTGTACATGATGTTTCGCACAGATGAGTTTTCGGGGAAGTCCTCATATACGCCACGCACCAGCACACTGTCTGTGCCATCATACATATATCTGCCAGCCACCTGCACCTCATCGAAAAACAACATCGCCATAGATGCCGGTATAAGAACGCCGGCACGGTCTTCGTCTGTCCATTCTAATTTGCCGTCAAGGCAACGGGGAGAGAAAGGAGAAAGCACCTTGTTGCCTGCTCTTGAAAACAATACCGACAAATCAACTCCATTCTTCTTTGCTTCCCAATGGGCAGGATACAACTGATAACAGCTGACAGTTTCTACCTGGGGCAATTCGGCAATGCCTTCTGCATGAGGACGTGAACAACATATACCGAAACCGAATTGGTCTGCCGCCATAGATGTTAGTTCCAGTCGGTATATCCTTTCATAGTCTTTTATGCCCTTGTTATAACTATTGTTATAATCAACCTGTGTCATAAACACATAGAAGGCGGCAAAGGCTATGGTAAGCCCGATAAAGTTGAGTATGCTCGCCACCTTAAAGCGGCGGAACATGTACCATAAGTTTCTTAGTATTTCCATGTTTATAATGCTTAATTTTTAATGCTTAATGCTTAATTGTTTGTTGAGTAGACGAGTAAACAAGTTGACAAGTTGCTTGTTTGGTTGACGAGAAGTTCCTTGAGTGTAACGAAAAAACAAGTTGTTTGATTTAGTTGATGTGTAGATTGGTCAATGGGATTTGATAACACTGACGGTATCAACTCGTTAACTTGTCAACTTGTCAACTCGTCAACTTACTCATTAATTAATCTCCAGTTTCTGATATTTCTCGTAAGCTTCATAACCGCTGGTGATAACCTTTTCGCCTGGTTCAAGGCCTGTGCTCACCTCGTAGAACATAGGGTTCTGACGGTCAATCTTGATGTTTCGTCGGTAGGCAGTCTTTCCGCTCTTGTCGAGAACGAAAATCCAGTTGCCGCCGGTGGTTTGGAAGAACGAACCTCGCGGAATGAATACCGACTGCTCTGCCTTGCCAAGTTCAAGATTCACATAGTAGGTCTGTCCGCTTCTAATCTGCTCCGGTCGTTCGCCGTCGAACTTGAAATCGGTGCGGAACTTGCCGTCACGGACTTCAGGATATACCTTTCTGACTATCAGATTATAATTCTTTTCGCCCCTTGAAAATGTCGCCTTTTGTCCAGGCACGACACGGTCGATATATTGTTCGGGTATTTCTGCCTGAATCTTGAAATCGGAAAGGTCGTTAATCTGTCCTATCTTATGTCCCGAACCGATGCTCTGGCCGAGCGACACGTCAAGCAATCCCAGTTCGCCGTCGATGCTGCTGCGCACTTCTAGATTGTCTTTTCTCTTATGCACGAGTACCACATTTCGTCGCATGTTAGCCAGATTGTCTTCCATCTGCTCCATCTGTACGCTTCTGTAAATGCTGTCCTGTTGCAACCTGCTTCCCACGAGTCGGTGTTTCTTCTGTGCCAGTTCGTAGTCTTCTTTTGCTTGCAGATAGTTTTCTCGGCTTATCAGTTTCTCTTCAAACAGACGCTTGTTCTGTTCGTAAGTTCGTTTCTTCCTTTGAATGTCCATGTCCAACTGTGCCTGCTCTGTCATATTGCTGAGCAAGTCCTGTTGCATGGCCACCTGAGTGTTGCGCAGCAGATTCTGCTTCTCTGCCAGTTCAGCTTCGGCATTGAGAATCTGAAGGTCGAGGGCAGAGTTTGAAAGGCGGACAATAACATCGCCCTTCTTAACCATGGCACCCTCTTCAACAACCTTTTCAACTACGATGCCTCCCTCTTCGGGCGATATATATACTATCTCGATAGGCATCACCTGACCGTTGGTGCGTACATATTCCTTAAACTCTCCCTGTCTTACATCGCCTATGCTTATGTCGTCGGCGTTGATTTTCAGGGTGGCTTCGTGATTTCCGAAAATAAGCCATAATGCAATTATAAAGGCAAAAACTCCTGCAGCGATATAACCCCAGTGCTTTTTTAGTTGGAAACCTTTCTTTTTCTCAATCTTTATGTCCATAGTTATTTTTTTAGTAAACGAGTAAACAAGTTGACAAGTAAACAAGTTGTTAGTTACAGAGTCTTTGTTTATTTTTAGTAAACGAGTAAACAAGTTGACGAGTAAACGAGTTGTATGTGTTAGCAGGCTGGTTCTTGTTTTAGAACTTTTAAGTTTGTGAACTACAAGTCACATAACTTGTCAACTTGTCAACTTGTTAACTTGTCAACTCGTCAACTTATCAACTCATCAACTTATCAACTCAAATTATCAATGCGTATAATACCTTATTAGCTGATGCTTCAATGCTATTGTCAACCGGCTCTTAGCCAAATCTGCCCGTGTTTTCAGTAGGGTAGAAGCCGATGTCTGAAGGTCGATGGCGGTAGAAAGTCCTTCGTTGTATTGGTGCTTTATGAGCGAATAGGCTATGCTGTCGCTCGCTGCCTTCTTTTCAAGTTGCTTTGTTTCTTTTATGCTGCCGTAGTAGTCGAGCTCCGCCTCCTTTAGTAGCTTTTGCAGCTCTACTGTCTTCTGCTCGTAGTTCTCGCATGCTATTTTGTAGTTGTTCTTTGCTCGTCGTATGCTTGCTATTGTGTTAAGCCTGTTGAAGAGAGGAATACTCATAGAAGCACCCACATATTCGCCTCTGTTGTTCTTGAATTGCTGATTGAATGATTGCGTGTTTTCAGAATGCAGTGTCTTGTAATAGTTGGTTCCTATACCTGCATTGACAGACAACGAGGGGAAGAGGGCCGACCTTGTGCGGCGCAACTGGTGGAGTGCAGAGCGTTGTGCATAATAGCTCTGCTGTAATTCCGGGTTGTTGCTAATGCCATTTGCAGAGATTTCGGCAATGCTTATGTCTTCAGTTGTCAGCGAATGGTTCTCTGAAAGAATCAGCGTGTCGGCAAGCGGATAGTTCATTTCCTTTTTTAGAGAAAGCATTGCCAGATGCAAGTTGTTCTGCTGCTGTGTAATCAGATATTCGTCGGCAGCCAACTGCGCTTCAATCTGAGCCACGTCGGCAGGACTTTTGCGTCCAATCTCTTCCATAAGGCGCGTCTGTTTCAGTGTGAGAATGCTTTCTTGAAGTTTCTCTTCTGCCATTTTCACGGTACCTTTATAATAAAGTACGTTGATGAATGCCTGAAAAACAGCCAGTGCCGTTTGGTCTTTCTGCTGTTGCAGATTGTTCTTTCCCATCAGAACATCGGCCTTTGCTGCTCTAAGGCTATGTATTCTTGAAAAGCCATCGAATATAGGCAGACTTGTGGAAAGGCTATAGCTGTTGTTGAAAGTGCTGACGTCGGTGTAGGTGTTTGTCTCAGGGTCGATGGCACGTCCGAAATTATACTGCGCCCCTATGTTTGCTCCTATGCTTGGCAAGAAACTGCCAATGGCACTCAGCCTTTCAGCCTTATAGTTGTCGAGCGAAAGAGTGGCTTTCCTGACGTTGTGGTTATGCTCTACCGCATAATCCATACACTGCCATACGCTCCATTGCTCTTGCGCATTGGCTTGCAAGGCTTGCATCAGTATGAGTGTAAGATATAACTTTTTCATGTTTAATTTGTTTTTCTGATGCAAAGTTATTGTTTGTGCTATGTTTGTGCAAGAAATATAACCTTAGGCAATGCCGATTGTCAAATTTTTAGACACTTTCATGTATAAATATTTTACACATCCCATTATTCTTTTGGATTTTCGGGAAAGGTTGTTATCTTTGCAATAGAAAATCATTTTGAGAAGTGAGGAACCTCACAACCTCATGACCTCAACACCTCAACAATATGGACAAATGTGGAACAATTCTTGTCGTTGACGACAATCCGGCGATACATACCGCACTTAAATATGCACTGGAAAATACGTTCAGTGAGATTATTTCGTTGACGCAACCTGATGCAATATTGAAAACAATGGCTCAGCAAACGGTCGATGTGGTGTTGCTCGATATGAACTTCACGTTGGGCGTGAACACAGGGCAAGACGGATTGCTATGGTTGCGGACAATTAAAAAGCTCCATCCGCAAATGCCGGTTGTACTGTTGACGGCATACGCTGATGTGCAATTGGCGGTAAAAGGACTCAAAAGTGGTGCCGCTGACTTCATTGTCAAACCTTGGGATAATGAAGAGTTGGTGTATAAGCTTAGAGAAGTGCTGCGGAAATCTACCGAGGTAGTAACGCTCGATGAAGTTGAAGCTGAGCATATAAGAAGGGCAGTGGATATGAGTCACGGAAATCTGTCGAAGGCAGCCGACATGCTTGGCATATCACGCCAGACGCTATATAATAAAATGAAGAAACAATCTTAGTCGCATACACTCCTCACTCCTCACTCCTCACTCCTCACTCCTAACCCCTAACTCCTAACCCCTCACTCCTAACTCTTTAAATATGTACCCGATTATCATAATCATAATAGCCATATTGCTGATTGTTTTTCTGATTTGGCTTGCCTATCATCAGAAAACACTCAAACAGCGTGCATATCTGATGAAAGAAGCCATACGCAACAAGGATTTCATGTTCAGAATATCAACCAAAGGTTTGTTGCCAGGCGAACGAGCATTGCAACAGGCACTGAACGAGATGGGGGAAACAATGGCAGACAACATCAAG
Organism: Prevotella sp.; assembly: GCA_045602085.1. Lineage (GTDB taxonomy): Bacteria > Bacteroidota > Bacteroidia > Bacteroidales > Bacteroidaceae > Prevotella. The sequence goes on from JAZSAV010000039.1 coordinate 82,678, forward strand.
AAGAACGAGGTTGAGGCATGGGAACGGCTGATGCGTGTGCTTACTCACGAGATAATGAATGCCACGGCACCTATTTCAAGCATCAGTCAGGCAATGCTTTCGCGTGATGACGTCAGGAACACTCCTCTCGAAGATGGCATCCGGGCGATAAATGCAACAGCCAATCATCTGAATGTGTTTGTTGATAGTTATCGTAAACTCACTCAGTTGCAGAACCCGGTAATGGAAACCGTGGCAGTCAAGGACATGGTGGCGGAAATCATTGCACTTTATCCTGAAATAGCATGGGACACGAATGATGTAGTAGAGTGTGACATCTACACCGACTCTTCAATGCTTCGCCAGGTACTTATCAATCTGATAAAGAATGCAGTCGAGGCAAAGGCTGATAAGATGGCGATTGAGGCGAAAAGCATAGAGTCGGCAGACGGGAACCGGCATCTTGCTATATGCATAAGCAATAACGGAACTCCTATTCCTCCAGAAGTGGCATCCACTATTTTTGTACCTTTCTTCACAACAAAAAGCAGTGGTACAGGCATCGGTCTTTCTCTTAGTCGTCAGTTGATGTCAAAATTAGGCGGCTCAATAGAACTGCTCGACTACAGTCGCACGTCATACATCACCACCTTCCGCTTGCAGTTGCCAGTAGCGGTAAATAGGCCCCAAGTCGGCCATTAGATTTTTGTTCCATTAACCGCTTTTTTATTCTAATACGGATAATTTACAAGTTTTCTTCATTCCTAATACGGATAATTTACAAGTTTTCATTATTTCTAATACGGATAAAATGCAGAAAATGCAGAATCCTAATACGGATAATTTATAAGTTTTTATTGGCTGCGAATTACAAAATTCTTATTTTTTTCGTTTACCTTATATATTTATAATATGCTGTATGGTTTATCATTGCCCAAGATCATTTTACTAAAAATGGTAGTCATCCTATGCATTTTAGGTATACAAAGAGTTAAAAATGAGAAAAAATCTCATAATTTTATATGTATATAATATATTTTCTGTATATTTGCACAAAATTTTGAGATATGATAGTAAATTTCACAGTCAAGAATTATCGCTCTTTCAAACAGGAACGCACGTTCAGCATGGAGGCGAGTTCCATAAAGGAACATAAAGAGTCAGTCATCAACAAGGGCAAGTACAATTTACTTCCGTTGGCAGTTTTCTATGGTGCAAACTCTGGTGGCAAGAGTAATTTCATTCAGGCTGTATCTACTATGCGAAGCATGGTCAGACGTTCTGTGCGCCTGAATGAGGGCGATGCACTTCCATACGATCCTTTTGCATTGGATGAAAACTCTGACTTGCGACCTACTTTGTTTGAGATACAGTTTATAAAAGGTGAGGTGCTTTATCGCTACGGTTACGAATACGACAAAACCGACATCATATCTGAGTGGTTGTATGAGAAACGGTTTGGCGAGAAAGAATACGAACTATTCATGCGCTCGCGAGACATCATTGAAGTGTCAGCGAAAAGATTCCCAGAAGGTCAGGGAAAGGAGGATTTGACCAACTCGAATCGTCTCTTCCTGTCACTTGTTGCCCAACTGAAGGGTGAGAAGTCCAACTCGATAATGGGGTGGTTCGGTGAATGCAATGTGCTATCTGGAATAGACAGCGAAGGCTACGAAGCCTTTACGCTCAGAATGTTTTTGGAACATTTGAACGGAGCAGATCAGGCTCAAGAGTTCTTCAAGACACTGCAACTGGGCTTTACTCGTTTCTCCGTTAAGAAAGTAAATATTCCCAAGGAGGCATTGGATAGTGCCCCCAAGTCGATAAGGTCACAATTGGAAAAAGACATAGCCACAGGTAGTTTCGTCGAACCGATCACTACTCATAATGTCTATGATGAAAATGGACTTGTGATAGGTGAGCGTAATTTTCACAAGAACCAGATGGAGTCAGAGGGAACAAAGAAAGTGATAGAGATTTCTGGGCCTATTTTTGATACTTTGAACGAGGGCAAGACGCTGATTGTGGATGAACTGGATGCAAAACTGCACCCACTACTGACGCGAAACATTGTACTCCTGTTTATGGATCCAGAGAAAAACAGGCATGGAGCACAGCTTATCTTTGCTACACATGACACAAATCTACTCGATTTGGAGATTGTTCGTCGTGACCAAATTTGGTTTGCAGAGAAGGACAAAGTGGAGTCTACCGACATCTACTCGCTTGTGGAGTTCAAGGATGAAGACGGGAAGAAGGTTCGTAATGACCGTGATATCAAGCGTGACTATATCCGGGGCCGCTATGGTGCCATACCTTTCATTGGAAAATAAAGTGATGCTATGGGATATTCAAGAAAAGAAGAAATCGCAAAGCTGAGGCGGGAACGCAAAGAAGCCAAGGCTGCCAAGAAACGCAAGGAGAACATTCGCGAAAAACTAGTGCGTTTTCTCATAGTCTGTGAAGGTACGAAGACAGAGCCGCACTACTTCGAGGCTCTTATCAATAATTGCATCTCAGCCGTTCGCGAGGTGACGATTGAGGGCGAAGGCCGGGCAACAGTTGCTCTGGTGGATAGAACGCAGGAAATCAAAGTGGAACTGGAGCGGAAGAATGCCATGACTTTTGACCGCGTGTGGGTCGTTTTTGATAAGGATGACTTTGAAGACTTCAACGAAGCCATCAAAAAAGCCCATAAGTTGGGCTTCCGCAGTGCATGGACGAACGAAGCCTTTGAACTATGGTACTACCTGCACTTTGAATACCTTGATACAGGCATCAGCCGCTCTGCCTATATTGAGAAACTCGAAGAAGTTTTTAGAAACAGAATGGGTGACGAAACCTTTAAGTATCGGAAAGGCAACCCTGATATATACAGCCTACTCCAGCAGTATGGCCGCGAGGATTTGGCTAAGCGCTTTGCCCTGCAGCTACGTGCATTATACACTGGCATCGACTATGCAACCCATAAGCCTTGCACGATGGTTGACAAGTTAGTGGAAGAACTGGAGCACCCGGAATTATTGTTAATAAAGAAATAAAGGAGATTAGAAGATATGTGGGCAGACAATGAGACAAAAGATGACCTGCTAGGTTATCAGGTACATGCAGATTTGCTACGTGACGTAGTTCTTGACCCTAAAATGCTTCCAATTTCTATTGGTGTGTTTGGCGATTGGGGGTCTGGAAAGAGTTCCCTTATGCTTTTAATGCAGGAATCCATTGAGAAATGGAGAACTGAAACTGAGGAGGCAAACAAGGTAGGGGGTGCAGCGAAGAAGAATGCCAGAGTGCTTCAAATCATGTTCAACAGCTGGCAGTTTGAGGATTATGAAGATACTAAACTCACGTTGATAGAAACCATACTGAGTGACGTAATAAAAGATATTGAAGACCACAGAGATGTTTTTGAAAAAGCAGATGCATGCCTCTCAAAAATCAAATACCTCAAGTTGGGCGTAGTTGTTCTCAAAAATTTAGCTCGGAAGATTATTCCCAAAGAGATACAAGAGCTGCTGCCAAATAAAGAGGAGTGGAAAGAAATAAGCAAGGAAGACCAAGACCTGCTACTGGATGAGGTAAAGGAGGCTAACTCATCGCTCTTCATTAAGCGATTCAGAGAAGATTTTACCCAAATTATTGCAGACGGCGACTACCGTTCAGTTGTTGTGTATGTTGACGACCTGGACAGATGTTCGCCAAAGCGTATTATTCAATGTCTTGAGGCTGTAAAATTGTTTGTGAATGTTGATAAGACGGCATTTGTTATAGGTGCAGACCAAAGAATTATAGAACATGCTATCCACGAGCAATACAAGACACCACTACAACAAACAACAATATCAAGCCCGTATTCTGATTATCTGGAGAAACTGATTCAACTACCCTATAAGCTTCCCAAACTGTCATATTCAGAACAGGAAACCTACGTAACGCTGCTACTTTGCAGTAAGATGGAGAACGAAAACTTGTTCCCAACTATACACAAGAAGTACCTGAAGTTCCGAGAGAAAGACAAACACAGCAAGTATGGTTTGGACAAGATTGAAAAAGATAACCCCGAAGTTAATTTTAGTACGACCAGTGGCTATCTCTCTATTATTCCCATTATGGCCAGTTTCCTGAACGGCAATCCACGCCAACTTAAACGATTTCTCAACACATTTGATATGAGAAGAAGAATGGCTGGTGTTGCAGGATTCAGGGAGATAGCCCCTGAAATGTTGGTCAAGCTCATGGTATTGGAGTATAATAGCCAACTAAGGCAATACATTGATGATCTGTATTCCAAGCAGAAGGACACAGGATTCATAAAGGGTATGAAGAAAGTGGAGGAACAAGCCGAGGCTGGCGAAGTGAAAGAAAGCGGATGGAAAGATTTGTGGAACACGCCGGAAGGAAAGCGATGGCTATCCACAAAACCATCATTAGCCCAGAAGAATCTCAGAAACTATTTCTGGATTTCACGAGAAGCATTACAGGTGGCAACACCAATTGAAAGCAAAGTATCAGCTCTGGTACAGGGCGTTTATGACAGGCTCAAAATGAACCAAACCGATAAAGCATTGAGCGAGAAGATTTGGAACGAGACGAATAGGTTTACCAAAGATGAGTTTTGTATGTTGGTGATGTTGTTAAACCAAGAATTGATGGCAAACCCCGAGAGTGAAGTCGTGCGAAGGTTTGTTGATGTAGATAAAGACAATAAGATATTTCAAACAGTACTAGATGTCAAAGACCTTTTTGAGGGAGTTGATACAGGAAAACTAGGACCAGAGTACAGCGATTTCTTGAAGAGAAAGAGCAATGACGCTGCTTGTAAAGCATATATTGATGGTCTTAATTTGAGTCAGCCACTAAAAAATGCAATGAAGTAATGGGAACATCACAGGGATTGACTTTGAAAAAAACTCCGCAGTGGTCTTCTGCTAAAAGAGCGATGACGGGGTTGTTGAATGACTTGGAGAATGATGCCAAGCTGGAGAACTTTATGCTGAAGTTCTATCAGGCACTTGGTAGTGATGGGATATACATTGGAACCACAACATCAGGCAGCAGTAGCGGAGGAACCAGTACACGAGGCAGTGGCGGAGGTGGAAGCTCATCCCGCGATAGCCGTGGGGGTGGGTCAAAAGGACGTCGTTCATTTGGAAGAGCTGGAGCTTCTGCAGCAACGAATTTGCTGGGCTTCTTTTCTGACGTTCGAGACAATGGCCTGTCGCAAGCCATAGAACTTGCCAACACGGTTGGAGTTGAGGTTCCGCAATCACCAAGAGAACTGATCAATTTTTTGTGTGGATTGTCGTCGGTTGGTACGGATGCTGACTTTGATTCTGAAGCTGCCAATGCTGCTCAACGAAAACTGCTATCGGAGATTTTTAAGTCGTGTGAAAACTTGACAGATGCAGAGGAAATCATAAAACAAGCAAATAAGGATACCATTGATGCTTGGATTATTGATTTTGAGGTCAATTACATTATCGAGTTTCAAGGTTCTTTGTTTCAGAGCCACATCTTTGATAAAGCCCAAGAGCCAGACAAAGTGGCCGGACAGATAAGAAGGTGGCTTCATAGTAAACTTGACAAACGATTGTCTGACGAAATGAAACACATTAACCTTTTTTCGGAAGAGGGGAAACGATATGTTGAATCACTCACTGCTAAAATATTAGATATATGGAAGCAGTAAACATCACTATTAAATACGAGCCTGCCGCAACGACAAGAGAGTTTGGACATTATATTCTTTCGTTCACAGGACTTGAAGGAACACAATACTCTGTAAAACTGAAATTCGGTTTTGATGAGCTAAGGAGTATAGCACAGGATACGAGTTCCATTGCGTTTGATTTCCTAGTTTTCTCACTATCTGTCTATAATGCAGACCGTGTTATAAGCAGGGCGCTATATTCGGAAGAAGGATGGTGCAGAAGGATGAGATTGTCGGTGCCGGTGCTACATCTTTCTGAAATGAATAATTCAAAAGAGACGCTGACTTCGGCTTTGAATTTCCTGACAGGAGATGATTGGGAGTTGAACTTCAAGCAGGCTGAACCCTATTTGATTGATCAAGAACTGCTTTTAGTTGACCGTTCGGTATATGGACGAGTCTCACTATTCTCAGGAGGGCTAGATTCATTGATTGGTTTTGTGGATGGCTGTGCTTTGTTAGAACCAGATAAAAAGATACTTCTGGTGTCACACAAAGAACTTGGCAAGGAGTGGTCAGACCAAGTAAGAATATTGGATGACTGCAAGAAACACCAGATCTATACGGGTAAGTATGAGCAACTATTAGTCAATGCTGGTATTAACAACCAAGGATGGATTAGCCAAAGGGCAGTATGCGAAGGAACTTTTAGGGCACGCTCCATCTTATTCATTGGGGCTGGAATATATTGTGCTCATGCCATTAATCCGCAGATGCCGCTGATTATCCCTGAGAACGGGACAATCTCACTCAATATCCCTCTTGACCAAGGACGACGAAGTGCTTGCAGTACGAGAACAACACATCCTGTGTTTTTGAAGAGACTACAAGAGGCACTTGCTCTTATGGGTATTAACAACAAGTTGGAGAATCCTTATCAGTTGAAGTCTAAAGCAGATATGATGATGGATTGTTGTGAAGACTCAGCAAAGAAGGCTGCTTTGGCGGTGCTGTATAAAGATTCATGTTCTTGTGCTAAAAGGTCACATAAAAAATCGTGGAAGCGAAGGAGGGATAAGAATGGTAAACCTATTCTTCATTGTGGTTTCTGCCTGCCTTGTATCTACAGACGTGTTGCTCTGGATGCTGTGGGCTGGGGAAAGAAGGAACCAGTTGGTGTAAATGTATTTAATGTTAATGAAATCGGGCTTTCAAATCCAGAAATTAGAAAAAGCAGAGACTTTAAAGCCTTGCTCTATTTCTTGAGGAAACGATATAACAGGGATACCATAGAGGGTGAACTCATTGCTAATGGAGTGTATGAGAAACAGGAATTAGAAGAATATACCACATTCTTATTGAATTCTTACAACCAAGTAAAGGCATGGGTCGGTAAATATGGCAATGCCCAAATAAAACGTCTTGCTGGCATATGATTATTGACACGCATTGTCATTTTGATATGATGTCTCAACCAGAAGCCTACATTAGGCAGAAGGAACAGGCAGGTGACATCGTGATTGGTATGACCAACCTGCCATCGCATTTTGAAATGGGGCTTCCACACGTGAAAAGATATAAACATATCCGATTAGCTTTGGGATTGCACCCATTGTTGGCATCAGAAAATAAAAATGAGTTGCCATTGTTTAATTGCCTTCTTGACCAAACATCCTATATAGGAGAAATAGGGCTGGATTTTTCAAAAGAGGGAATTACGACAAAGAATGATCAAGTTTTCATATTGAGAAAGTTACTGGAAAAGTTAAAAGGCAAGAAGAAAATAGTCAGTGTACACTCACGTAAGGCAGAGAGGGAAATGGTGGATTTACTACGCGAATATGAAATTGAAAATGTCATTTTCCATTGGTATAGCGGTCCTATTGATTTAATCACACCCATATTGGACATGGGCTTCTATTTTTCCGTCAATGAGGCCATGTGTATATCGAAGAAAGGGAAAGCAATTATTGAGAGGATACCACTTGACCGAATACTCACAGAAACAGATGCTCCGTATAATGAAAGGACAGATATTCAGAATGTTCTACATTATTTGAAGATGGAAAGCACTGATGTTCAACTAAATTTTATGAGATTATTAAAACGAATTAAGGCATAGTATGAATCGAGTGAGTTTGAACAATCATATCGTTAACCCGAAGTCGGTAATAGACATAAAGATATGGGATTGATTGATCCGACATACGGCATTATTCACTATTTTGTAATGCTGGGTAGGAGAACGTATCCTAATCCCATAGCTACACTTCCGCCCTTATGTATGAGGCATCGCTTACTTCAATATTTGACGAGCCTGCCTCATAACGTGTATCATTATCTGCAAGGTTGTGACTATTTGCAGAGGGTGATGTTATCTGGTGCAAAAAGCGGATTAGAAGTAGATTTCATATTTAATGACTCTATAGAAGAACCATCATTGAGCATGGTGCTTTCTAATGGGTTGAATGTGTTCCTAATCTGCACCAATAACGATGACGAATTGATTGAGATGAACATCAGCCTGTCGAGGGTGTGTAATAAGAATTGTCTTTTCTGGATAGACGAAGAAAAGAAGGAGAAGTTTATCATGCCGTCGGTTGTGACAACAGCTGAGCAATTTTGGGATTTCTTATTTGAGTATTCACAACCGCTAATGAAAGATATTGAAGCCCCGCTTTGCGTGCCACTTTGTGGTGGTAGCGTTGTTTTTCCATATTTTAAGCCTGCTAATATCACTTTCTTTACTTTGACATCTGCGTTGGGCAACTGGGGTATAGGTTTTTATCTCAATAACCATAAGGAAATAGAAATCCTGAAAGAAAAGGCGCAAGAGGTTCTGGCAGACATGTATGGGTGGACAAGACAGGAAAAATCCATTGACATATTAAGCCAACTTTATGGATTATGTCAAGATGCTTTCAGGACTGCTTCTGGCAAAACTACAGGGTTCCCGGATCAGAACTATCCTCCAATTGTAATTGCAGCACCATACACTACGAAGGATGTTAGGGATTTGTTCAAAATGATGGCCAAAAGCGAGAAACCACTTCAGTTAATAGACAAAGTGGTAGAAATGGAACAGACACCCAACTACTGCTATGATGTCAATGCAGAAAATGTAGGGAATGATTTTCGAAAGACAAACACCTTTATCAGACTCTTCCACGCTAGTAGGCTGGACTTTTTAGACATTGTGGCCAATCTGCATTGCTCATTCCGTTTTTCCCCTTATTTACGGTTACCTCTGGTCTGTAAAAGCCTCAATACAGAATTGTCATTCGTAAGTGTAAAGAACAATGTGCAGTTGGCCTATTCTAAAGACCGTATGGCTTACGATAAAGCCATCCACAAAGTTGGAGAGACGATGGCGCAAAAACTCTTGGCACCCAAAACGGCAAAGATGCTGGAAAATATGCCTGCACAGATAGTAGCCATGACAGACCTCCCGATAGAGTGGATGGAAGTGAATGGAATACCACTTGGCTTTACGCATGATGTTTGCCGTATGCCCGAAACTCCATCTTCTGGAATGTTGACTCACTACGGCATAGCAAGGTTTTCAAGTTTTTATAAGATACCAGGAGATATTTTGACTAAAACTCTTGTGGTATATGGTTGTAGGGAAGAGGCGTTTAGGGAATGGCAAGACAAAGCGGATGTCTGCGCTCAGGCATTAGGGGCAAAGACTGTTGTTTGTCAAAGCCTAGATGAGTTTGAAAAGGCTGTTAAACAGCATAAGCCGGACTTTTTGATTATTGATAGTCATGGCGGAACTGACCTATCAAATCATCAGAGTTATATTTACATGGGCGACGAAAAGGTATATCCTAAAGATATTTCGACACGAGGAATATCCGCCAGATTAGTGTTTATCTCCGCATGCAATACAGCCCCATGCTATAATGATGTTAATACTGTTGCCAATGCACTTCTGGAAGTGGGCGCATCTGCCGTGACATCTTCATATTTGCCATTGGATGTTGTGGAATCATCTACGCTGTATATACGTATTCTTAATCAACTGAACCAAGCTGCTCATCATGATATACATCGAAACTGGCTAGCCTTTATTTCACATATGCTAAGGACGTCGTTTATCATGACACCACTTGTGGAAAATGCCCAAAAGGAGAATCCAGAACCAATGGATCCGATGCAGACAGGTAAGGTAAACACTTTATCGATGTATTTCGAGAAGAGGGCTGAGCTGTACAGAAAACTCAAGGCTGGTGAGCAGGTGGAAGGGTTGAAATATGATTTCTCGAAGGCTGTTCCTCATTATCTGATGTATACTACTACAGGTAGGGCTGACCTCATTATGTTTGAATCATCATTTCAGAAGAGAAAAAAAGAGTATGAAAAAATGATGCAAGGATTATGACGCAAGATCAAAGGTGGCAAATTAGGTTTGATGAGGTGATAAACTTCATGGAGAAAGAGCATAGAAAGCCTTCTAAGTACTATCCTAAGAGAAGTTGATGTTTCACTTCATCCATCATAATAAGAAACTGTATAATGGCGGATTTTTGAAGGCAGAGAGAATAGAATCTTTTGAGCGGTTGCTAGCGTTGTGTGAATAATACAGGCGAAAAAACATTATGTGTAGGAAAAGATAAGGTAATGGGCAATGGAGTAACTATAATAGTTGGTGCAGGTGCTGTTCTGGACTTTGACCATAAGGGTATATTTCCATCTGTGAAGAATATTACAGATGAGGTGCTTAAACTGAACATCCAGAAAGTGGATGGAGGTGAAAGACCGCTTCTGCGTGAAATTAATGATTTTATTGTTGGGAAACTGAATCAAGTAGGCCGTCCAGAGATAAATCGCTATGTTCCGCCACAATTAAATTTTGAGAACTTGTTGCATGTCATCGAAATGTGCATTGCTTATAGCGGCGGCTGGCATAAGGAATATGTGTCTTGGATCCCATTTCCAGAGTTCGGAACCTTGATTCAACCAGTCAAGTTCTTGAAAGATATTCATACGTATGATTATATCAGGGCTGCATATGGGCTGCAAAAGACAGTAATGGACATCGTGAATCAATACGATGCTTCTTTTTGTGAGGATAAGTCAGCGGAACAATGGTATCGAGATTTCTGGAAATCCTTGTCTGGGAAATCGAATATCTTCAATCTGAATTATGACAATACGATAGAGAATAGCCTTGGTGAATATGAGGATGGATTTCCTCCAATCAAAGATGGAGAGGATTATAGTCGCTTTTCAACGAGACGATATTATGAAAACTCAAGAGGTGTTTCAACTATAGCACATTTGCATGGTCAGATATTGTTCAGCGAAGCAAGGGAATATCCGTTTGATTATAGTATGCGGGACATGGTAAAGAACAGAGATTATAAAACCGCGTGTAAAAATAGGGGTGGTGGGCAGTTCCCCCCCCCATCTAATCAGGCGAAGGAAGAGTATTTACAACCTGAAATCGTGTCTGGTTTAAGGAAGACCGAAAAGATGACGTTCGCTCCCAATAATGTCTATCTGTCGGATTTGGCGAGAAAGGTGATTGAGAACAATCGATTGATGATTATTGGGTATTCATTTGGGGACTTGTATCTGAATGAGATTCTTGGATTGGGTATAGCCGCCCATGGAGATGACTTCAAAGTGGTGATTATCGACAAGTTTCCTGCCTATATTAATACATATTCATCTTTGTTCCAGCACGTGACTCATAGATGTAATCCTCAAGAATACACTTTTGTATCAAGGCTCGCTAAGGATAGGCTGTTTGTTGAAGTAGGACAGGAGGATTTTCCGCTTATTGTTGGAAATTATGGTGTTCCAGTGGTTTCAAGGAAAGGTAATTTGATGATGTGTATAAACGGATTCAAGGATGCGGTAGAGAACGATAAAGAAACCATTCTTAAGTTTCTTGGAGTGTAATTTTTTTCTACGTTTTATTATTGGTATCAGCTAAAATTTTTATATTAAAAAAATCCCTATTTAATCCCTAATCCAGAAAGAATATCCCCATCCTCCTACTTTAATCGGAAGATGGGGAAGAATGTATAAAGTCGGTTTACAACTGATTAGAGAGCAATCTTTATAGATTTGTTGCCAACCTTTACTATTGCAACACTACCAGTTTGTGCTTCTGTATGAATTGTTGCCTTGTTAAGAACTGTCTTTGCTTCACCAAGCTTTGTGCCTGATATGCCATAAACCTCTACCATTGTGCCATCGTCAGCACCTGATATGGTTATTGTTCCATTGCTTGCCTGAACAACCACAGGCAGAGCCTTTATATTAGCAATATCAGTATTTGTAAGACCCTCAGACTTTGGTTCTACGTCAATCCAACACAATGTTGCTTTTGCCACTTCTGAATCCTTGTAGCCTTCCTTTGTGGCATATACGCTGATGTTGTAGGTTACGTTTAACTGAACTTCATTTGCTTCAAACGATGCTATGTCATCATCTGTTATTATAGACTTACAAACAGCACCTTCTGTCTCGCAATTAAATATCAGCTTTCCATTCTCGTATGATATTGTTGGTGTGGCACAAACTTTTTCAGGAACAACTGGTTCTCCCTCTTCTCCCTCTGTAATGAAGAAGAACTCTTTCCATTGCTCTGCAGCTTGGTATGCAGCAGAACAACCCTTAGGAATATTCAGTGTACACTCCCATTTGTTTATATCATCGAGAGCCATGCTTCCACAAGTTGGAGGTGTTGTAGCCTTACTTGTTATCTCCGTTACTGCTACACAATCAGAGAAAGCCTCCTTACCTATGGTTTTCAGTTGACTGCCGAAAGAGAGTTTCTTCAGACTTGAACAACCGCTGAATGCCCAATCGCCGAACTTAGTTACACCATCGCCCACTGTAAAATTCTGAAGATTAGTACATCCATAGAACTCATTAGCTGAAATTTCCGTCTCCTTATCTGTTATCACAACCTCTCTAAGCGATGTGTTTCTGTAGAATGGTGAGTAGCCAGCGCTTGATGATGTGCTATAAGATATGTCTCCACCGATATACACATAGTCAAGAGGACAATCGGCAAACAGAGGGGCATCGTCATTACTATAAAGTCTAATTGCCGTCTCTCTATCTACAATTACAAACTTTTTCAATCTTGTACAGCCACAGAATGCATAATCGTAAATTCTTGTTGTTGATTTGGGAATAGAAATTTCAGTAAGATTAGAACAATTCTCAAAACAATATTCTCCAATCGTTTTTACAGCATTTGGAATAATAATCTCTTTCAGTTGCTCGCAACCGCTGAAAGCATAATAGCCAAATGATTTTATGCTGTTTCCGAAAGAAATAGTTTTAATATACTTATTACCATAAAAAGCATAAGGCATTACCTCTTTAACATTCATGCTGATATTTTTATAAGAAACAGTCTCATTGATTTTAATATCAGTAAGAGTACTATCATAATTACAATCTATAACATCGCATGTGCGCTCTGATGGATTTACAGGTACGTATGTTATACCATCCACTTCAAACATAGAACTAAGATATTTATATACCTTCTTGTCGCTCAAACTTCCATATTGCTCGTTTGATACATAGTTAATCTTTCCTGCTAATTCAGAATGTCCACTTGGTGGAGTATTTGTCAGCCATATTGTCTTTACAGGTGTTGATTGGTCTGGACCAATTGACAAGACGCCAGTACCAATCACCATTGTTTTTAAATTGCAGCCATGAAAAGCCTCATAACCAATACTTGTAATGCTGTTGGGGATGGTTATTGAGGTTAGGCTGCTGCAATTAAAGAAAGCATCATTGCCAATGCTTGTGACACCATTGCCGATGGTTACTGAGTTTAGGCTGAAGCAGTTATTGAAAGTCCAACTGCCAATACTTGTAACGCTGTTAGGGATAGTTATTGAGGTTAGCTCGAAGCAACCAGAAAAAGCATCATCGCCAATGCTTGTAACACTGTTGGGGATGGTTACTAAGTTAAGGCTGCTGCAATTAAAGAAAGCATGGTCGTCAATGCTTGTAACAGTATAGGTTTTGCTATTGTAGGTTACACTATCTAGGATTACTACGCTTCCTGTATATTTATATTCATCATAATTGGAGTCATAATAACTCCCTTGATAAGTTACTTCCACCGTCAGTTTCTCACTATCAGTAATGTTGTAATAAATGCCATCTACTTCAAAGTCGTGGGCACCTACAGAAATACAACACAAAAGCATGGCTAATGTGACTAACATAGATTTAAGTTGTTTCATAATTTTTTCTATATTTAAATTGTTAATGTGTTCTCAAAATACAAATAAAAAACGTGGACAAATCACTTCGTCTACGTTCCCAAGGCATCGCCAAACGCCCAACAATCTACAACGAGTAAAAAGCCCACGCATAAAGCGCGAACTCATCCACTTCAGTCCTTGATTGTTTATAAATTTGGCGAATTTATGGGAACAAGAATCAAAAGTTGACAGTTCTGTCTATAATATGTCCTTAATTAAAAGTCTGTTTTGTTTATGCCATAGGCAATGAGTTTGGTTTATTATACATTATATTATTATGCCCCATGTTACTGGGTTCTGCTTGCAAAGATAAAGTTTTTTGCTGAACGGACAAAGAGACGGGCTCAAAATTATTATAGTAAAAACAACTATGCTGCCATTCTTTTTCCGCCGTTCCACCATTATCTAAACAGACGTGGAGTGAACTCTGTCAGATATATGCGCCAGTTTTTCCATATATGTCCGTCTTCATTCTCAAAGTATTCATAGCGGTGGCCTTTCTGGTCGAGCAGTTTTCGGTAATCCTGGTTTGCCTTGTAGAGAAAGTCGGTCTTGCCTATGCCTATCCAGTAGAGAGCGGGCTTTTTGGCGAACTGCGTGGCCAGTTTGCCTTCCATGTCCTGATATATTGGCGATGTAGCGTTTCTGCCAGGCTTGATGGCTGCAGAAAACAGGCCCACATAATTAAACATATCAGGATATTGCTTTGAGATGTGCAGTGCATGGAATCCACCCATCGACAGTCCTGCAATGGCGCGGTTCTTCTTGTCGGCCTTTGTACGGTAGTGCTTGTCAATGAATCTCACCACCTCTGGGAAGTGCGACTCAAACGAACCCTCCATCGTTTTTGGCAGATTGAAAGTGGGCTGTTTCTCCCATCCTAATGACGACTCGCCAGGTGCCGCTTCCAGTGCCGCGTTGCCGTTTGTCATGACCAAAATCATTGGCTCCGCCTTGCCTTGAGCTATCAGATTGTCGAGAATCTGTGTAGCGCGTCCGAGGTCGCTCCATGCCTCTTCGTCGCCGCCCATGCCGTGAAGGAGATAGAAGACAGGGTAGCGGCGCTTGCTTGTCTCATAGCCTGCCGGAGTATAGACGGTCATGCGGCGCGACAATCCCAGCGACGGACTTTCGTACCACACCTTAGCCACGGTGCCGTGCGGCACATTGTTCACTTTATAGAGGTCGGCACGTTCTCCGCCAACAATAAAGACATTAGTAACAGATGCCACGTCGCGAATCATATATACATTGGCGGGGTCGTGAGCCTTCATGCCGTCTATGTAGAAAGAGTAACTGTATAGTTCTGGCGACAGCGGTTCAGGTGTGGTATATTCCCATACGCCATCTTTGTTCTCTTTCATGTCTGCGGTGCGATTGGCAATGCAGTCGCCTGTCACTTGCACGCGCACAGCCTTTGGCGCACGGAGGCGGAATGTAACGGTCTTGTCCTTATGTATTTCAGGCGACACCACTTCTTTTCTTTGTTGCAGAGCCTGCTGCGCCACTGCCTCTACGGGCAGCAGCAATGCCATCACGCAGATGGCGGCGAATGATTTAATCAAATTGTTCATGGGTTG
This sequence comes from Prevotella sp., assembly GCA_045602085.1. Lineage (GTDB taxonomy): Bacteria > Bacteroidota > Bacteroidia > Bacteroidales > Bacteroidaceae > Prevotella. The sequence continues at coordinate 98,139 of JAZSAV010000039.1, forward strand.
TTATTTCTTTCTCGCAAAGATAATTGTTTTTGTCGGATAAACAGAACGTTTATAAAGTATTTTTCTCTTAGTGTCTCATGAAGCAGGTACATGTCTAAAATATTTTTTTGAAAGTGAATTTCTCCTACATCCTACATTTTTGCATGTAATATGTTAAGCCATAGATTGTTAAGTGCAGTGTATGAGGATTTCAATCCTACATTTTTGGCCCGTTTTTGGGCGCTTTTTGGTAATTTTAACATTTCCCATGTAAAGAATATTTAGAAATTAAAGGAAGATAAAGCAAAAGCTAATGTCTTTTATCTCCCTCTATCTTCCTTTATATCCTTCTACCAACAAGCAAGAAAAGCTTGCGAATGTGTAAGATATGCTTCTCCAAACCGCCGTTTTAGACTTCTAAAAGGGCCGTTTGTGTATCGTAAATGGGCCGTTTGTGTGTCGAAAGTGGTGCATTTAGGAGTGCTAACCGTACCGCTTTCGTATGAGAAGCGGCACGCTTTTTTGTTGAAAAAACGCCAAATAAATGCGCCAGATAGCAAACGTATCTGACGCAAATATTATTCAGTTAGGATATGTATCAGAATTTTATAGGCATAATCTTGTAACACATGCCTTTGCTTGTTCTTTTAGACGCATAACCAAGTGCTTGGAGATGTCTGCCTGTTGTTATGCCGGCGGTTTTGTTGACGACGAATGTAGGGAATTCCTTTTTCAGGCGTTCCATTACATCATATATCGGCACATAGGCGGCATCGTCAGGTGTCTCATTAGGCGTTAGGTGGGTGAGCGTAATCATCTGATATAGGTCGTTAACTTGCTGATACTGAGAGTTGTGCTCGATGTTAAGCGCGTTTTCTTCTTCGTTGAACCAATATCGGCGCCCTTCGTCCAGTTCCTGACATAGTTGGGCATACACCATGTTGTGATATATTATGCCAGAATTGTCAATATCGCTGGCGTAGGCGCATACGAAACGTCGGCTGCCGGTTGGGTCGGTGAGAGGTCGCAGGCAGTTGGTAGTGGCTATGAACGACGCAAAGCGCTGGCGCTGCTGGATGACCTTGCCATAAGGAGGGCGCATCTTCACGTCGTGCTTTGAGAGTAGGTATTTCAGCAGAGGCTGCTGACTCTTTTTCATTGAGTCGAACTCGTCGATATTGATGAGTGCGAACGAGGTCATGGCGGCAAAGATATCGTTGTCGTTTTTCATGGAAATGCGGTCGTTGAAGTAGGTCTGGAGATACTCCGGCAGCAAACGGCGGCAGAAGGTCGTCTTTCCGGAACCTTGCGGACCTATGAGCAAAGGCACTATAGCGTTTCCATGCTGCAGGTTCATGCCTCGCCATTGTGCCACCATAGACAGCATCCATGTGTGGAAAAAGTCTTTCCAGCGAGGGTGGTCGGTCTTTACACGGCTAGCCAGTTCTCCCACCCAGTCGCGCCTGCCGTCCCAGCGTGGCAGATTGCGGAGATAGTCATCCATGGGGTAGTATTTAGGTATCAAGTCGCTGTCGATATAGCGGTTGAGGTCCTTGTCCCACGAGTCAACGCCAGCCTTGAGAGCGAGTATCGACATGGTGTTGCGTGCCGCCTGGTCGAGCGGTTGGAAACCGTGTCCTACGGCGTTTTTGCGATACTCAGGTGTGCCTGTCATCACGTTCAGGCGCAGGGTGTAGTGCTCTTTCATGTAAGCCTCGGTCTTGAATGTGAGCAGCGCTGACGGACGTGTGAATTTCATCGGAAGCGTTTTCAGCAGTTTTATCTTGTAGGCGGTTCTGAATGCCGAACGTATCATTTCCTCGTTTTTTTTGCCTCCGAGCAATGGAATAAATGTGGAGGTACGTACGGCATAGGCTTCTGGCAGCCCCATCTCGTGGCATCCGGCTGCAAGCTGTTCTATCACGGCGCAGGTGAAATCCTCGCCCTCTTTGTCGATATGCATCTCAATGGCGTTGTCGAGACAATCGTGAAAGCGGCGCGAACGGCTAACCTGTACGCTCAGGCCTGGTATCTCGTCGGGAAAATTGTAGTCGCTGATGGATGCTTGTGTCTGTTTGTACGCCGGTGTTTCTTCTTTGCAAGCGGAAATGATGATGGCATTTGCCGTAGGATGATATACCGGCGCTGGGTCGTGGCTTGCCAGACAACTGTCGTCGAACTGTGGTTCTGACTCGTAGAGGCGTGTTCCGAATTGTGACGAGTAGAGGAAGTGCAGTTTGCTGTAGGCGTTGGTGAGTGCCTGTTGCTGATTGTCTTCATTCTCGTCGTAAGTATCGTAAGGGCACACGATATTTACCGAGCGTCCATTGCTGCCAATGAAGGCCAGAAGAGTGTAGGGCATGAGTCCTGCAAGGTGTTTGTATTCCTCTGCCGTGGCGAGGTCGCGCAAGTTGCGTAACTGCAGCAAAACGAGGTGGTTGTTGTTTGCCAAAACCGTTTGTCCGCTGATTTTTTTCCATTCAGCGGAAAAGCAGATTTTCTTGGTAGGAGGAACGGTTGGATTCGGTCGGAAAGTACCGTCTTTTAAGAGTTGGCACACTTCGTCCAGAGTGATTCTGGAATAGCATAGTTGTCCCTTTGTGGGGTTGAAAATAGTACATTTCATGATAATGAATATTTGAAAATAAGAGTGGTTGTGGGTTTCTAACTAGTTTATTGCTGTTATCCTTTTTAGGTGTAGCATATCTTTTTACAAAGATACAAAATTTAAGGGCGGTTTGCAAGAGTTTTGCAATTATTTTTGCAGAAACGTACCGAAAAATGTAGGATTGAAATTCTCCTACACTCCATATAACAAACTGTAGGTTAGTATGTTATGCGTAAAAATGTAGGATGTATGAAAATGTATGTTTCTAATTAAGAAACGGAGGCTGGTTTATATTAAGTCTGAGTAGCAGGGGATATCTTCAAGGAAAATGTAGCGACGGTTTTCGTAATCCATGCGGCAACAGATGTGCTGAAGGCCGTTGCTCATGATGAGGTAATCGACGTGGAGCAACAGGTTATAGGCTACAATCTGGTCGAAAACCTTCTGTTGCAGCGGTACGGTAGGGGCTTTATACTCGATAATCATCCGTGGCTGCATCACATTATTATATAATACGCTGTCGCAGCGCAGTCGCTTGTCGCCGATGCGCAGTTCCACCTCGTTTGCCAGCCATGCCTGAGGATAGCCTTTGTGCTCTATTAAATAATGTATGAAATGCTGGCGAACCCATTCCTCTGGCGTCAATGCCACATGCTTTCGGCGCAGTACGTCGAAAACTGTAGGTTTTTCTTTTGTTCCGCCAAGGCGGATGTCGTATTGTGGCAGATTTAGATGGTACATGTTTTTTGGATGAGAGATTAGGGATTAGAGATTATTTGCATGCAAATTGTCAACTCGTCAACTTGTCAACTTGTCAACTCATTAACTTGTCAACTCATCAACTCATTAACTTGTCAACTCGTTTAATTTTATAAGCTAAGCTTCGTCTCGGGATAAAAAATAAATGAATTTATTTTGTTCTCCTCTCAACTTGCATTAACTTTGCATGCAAAAGTACTAATTTATATCTGAAAAACGAAATGGCAGATGCTAAAACTGCAACATACGAAGGTGTAATGCGCGATTTGAAAGCACGAAAATTCGCTCCGATATATTATTTGATGGGCGAGGAGTCGTACTATATAGATAAAATTGCGGATTATATAGCGGAAAATGCTTTGCGACCAGAGGAGCGCGATTTCAACCAGACGGTGCTGTATGGTTCCGATGTGACCGCTGCACAGGTGACAGACACGGCTAAACGCTACCCAATGATGTCGGATTATCAGGTTGTTATAGTAAAAGAAGCGCAAAATATCCGCGACACAGAGGCTTTGGAGGCTTATTTACATAGTCCGCAGGCATCAACGATACTTGTGATGTGCCACAAGAACGGTACGATTGACAAGAGAAAGAAGTTGCCAGGACTTATAGATAAGGTAGGAGTGCTGTTTGAAAGCAAAAAATTGCGTGACCGTGACCTGCCGACTTTTATCGAGAATTATCTTAAGGCCAAAGGTGCGAGCATTGACCCAAAGTCGCAACAGATAATTGCCGACTCGGTTGGGGCGGACCTGAGCAGGTTGGTGGGGGAGCTTGACAAACTTCTTATTGCGCTTCCGGAAAATGACAAGAGGGTGACTCCGCAAGTGGTGGAGGAGCAGATAGGGGTGAGCAAAGATTTTAATGGGTTTGAGTTGCGTGATGCGATAGTAAATCGCAACGTTTACAAGGCCAATCAAATTTTGAAATTTTTTGACAAGAACCCAAAGGCAGGTAGTATTTACAGTTCACTCCCGATGATGTTCAATTACTTCCAGAATCTGATGATTGCATATTATTGTCCTCAAAAAAACAATCAAGAGGCTGTTGCGAAGTGGTTGGATCTTCGAAATTCATGGGCGGCAAAAGACTATATGACAGGCATGAGAAATTACACTGGAATTAAAACAATGCAGATAATTTCTAAAATTAGAGAAATAGATGCCAAAAGTAAGGGCTTGGATAACCCAAATACACCCCCAGAAGAGCTGATGAAGGAACTGATTTTTTTTATTTTGCATTAAAAAATGGTCGATTTTCGACCATTTTTTTTCTAGATTGCATCTTGCCGAAGATGCTTTTTTTTGACCTAATCCGTAATAGAATCAGGGCTTTACGCGAAAATAAAGGCCTCCAGAATCGCTCAAAATTTATTGATTTGAACCCTTCATTGAAATCTTTCAAAAATCGCAAAAAAGCGATTTTTTTGAAAAATGCGATTTGTTTTTCACTTTCATTAATATTTTGATTTGTTAATTTGTTTTTCTAAATAATTTAAGTTTGTTGCGAAATCAACAAAACACAAATCCGAATTAAGAATATTAAAGATTGAATTTGAATATCAATATTCGAATTTTAAAATCTAAAATTTTGAATCATAAAATTATATTTATAAATATACAAATTGCTATTTATGTACAAAAAATGCTAAAACCCAGTGTTTTACAACTTTTTATTGATTTAAAAGAATAGGTTTGAAAGTCTAAAGTAGAGAATTGGGTGTGAAAACGGGTGTTTTTAGCGTATGTTTTACCTAAATACCTAATTAATACTCAGTTATTTATCTGAAAACATTTAATTATACATTTGTTGTGATTTATGAACGTAAATTTTAAAATGTGAAACTTAGATGTTTGATGATGATTTTGAGGATTTGTATTTACAAATATAAAAACATAAATTTAAACTTTGGGAAAGTAAATTTTATCAACAAATGTTGCGTAACTCATTTTTTTGTTTTACCTTTGTAAAATCAATAATAAGTGTTGAATTTACCCTATTTTTTGCGTTTAACGAAAATGAAAGACAGAATCAGGCAGATAATGGAGACGCAACACATGACCCAACAAGTGTTCGCTCAACTTATAGAATTGGCACCTGCTACCCTTAGCAGTATTTTCAACGGAAGGACCCGTCCTACCCTAAATGTTGTAGAGGCTATCAAGAAGAAGATTCCTGACATTAATACCGAGTGGCTACTTTTCGGAACAGGTAAGATGTATGCCAGTGGTCAGTCGGTTGAAGGCACTGTTGAAAACCAGCATGCGGAAGCGATTGATGCGGAGTTTGATTTCGGTTCTCAGGACGTCTATCCTACTAACCTGGATTCGGCGGCGGTTGAAAATGCAGGTCAGGCAGCAATGCCACAAAATAGTGTAAGAAATACACGCTTGGTTGTGGAGCATGAAAATTTGAAAAAATTTGACAAAGGGGTTAGACGCGTTACGGAAATAAGGGTCTTTTATGATGACTTGACGTACGAGAGTTTTGTGCCCGCGAAGAAATGATTTTTGAGGTTATAAGGTTTTTGAGGTTATAAGGTTATGAGGTTTCTTTCTTTCCTTTAGACAAAGAGACTTATTTATCATTAGATGGAAAACAAACATTATCCCTTAAAATCCAAAGGGCCTTAGACAAAACGGCAGTTTAATCCATGGTTTTTGCATAATTATTATTGTTTCTGACTTTAAAGTCAAAAGTTGGGAAAACTTTTATAATATTTATATATAAGGTGTAACAATTAATCAAAAAAATATTATCTTTGTAGTCGAATAACGTTATCAAAGATAATATAATGAAAAAATACATCCTGGATTTGACTGTGAAGTCGATTGACAGACTTAACGAGAAATATGCTCTTATTAAGTTGACCGACACAGTCGCATTGCCAGAAATGTTGCCGGGACAGTTTGTCGAGATTCGTATAGACAACACCTCGGAAACATTTCTGCGCCGTCCGATTTCAATAAATTTTGTAGATAAGGAAGCCAATGAACTATGGCTTCTCGTTGCTGTTGTGGGTGACGGTACGCGCCATATGGCTGCTCTTAATGCCGGCGACAAGTTGAACTGTGTGCTTCCGCTGGGTAATGGCTTTACAATGCCGCAAGCCAAGGAAGAGAAGATTCTGCTTGTGGGCGGTGGTGTTGGTGTGGCTCCTTTGCTCTATATGGGAGCGGAGATGAAGCGAATGGGCGTTGAACCTACGTTCCTGTTGGGAGCACGCAAGGCGTCTGACCTGCTGCTTATGGACGAGTATAAGCGCTATGGCCGTGTTTTCGTGACAACTGAAGACGGTTCAGAGGGTGAAAAGGGCTTCGTAACCAACCACTCCGTACTGAACGAGCAGTTTGACCGCATATCAACTTGCGGACCGAAACCGATGATGGTAGCCGTGGCGAAGTATGCAGCAAAGGCCGGCGTCGATTGTGAAGCATCGCTTGAGAATATGATGGCGTGTGGCGTAGGCGCTTGTCTGTGCTGTGTCGAGAAGACCACCGAAGGCCATCTCTGTGTTTGTAAGGAAGGACCAGTGTTTAACATAAAGAAACTGTTATGGCATCTCTAAATGTAAATATAGGCAAGCTGGAGCTCAAGAATCCGGTGATGACGGCATCGGGAACGTTCGGTTATGGTCTTGAATTTGCCGATTTTGTGCCCCTTGACGGCATTGGAGGCATTATTGTAAAGGGAACGACGCTCAAACCACGTGAGGGCAATGACTATCCGCGCATGGCAGAGACTCCGCACGGAATGCTCAACTGCGTAGGACTTCAGAACAAGGGCGTTGATTACTTCTGCGAACATATATATCCTCAGATAAAGGACATTGACACCAATATGATTGTCAACGTGAGCGGTTCGTCGCCTGAAGACTATGCCGAGTGTGCTGCACGTATTGACGCTCTTGAAAATATCCCTGCTATTGAACTGAATATCTCATGTCCGAACGTACACGATGGCGGCATGGCATTCGGTGTGACCGTAGAGGGAGCGTCATCCGTTGTTAAGGCAGTTCGTGAGCGCTATCACAAGACGCTGATAGTGAAACTGTCGCCTAACGTAACTAATATCTGCGACATAGCCCGTGCAGTGGAGGCAGAAGGCGCCGACAGCGTTTCGCTGATAAACACACTTATGGGCATGGCCATCGACATAGAGAAGCGCAAGACGCTGTTGAGCATAAATACTGGAGGACTGAGCGGTCCGGCTGTTAAGCCTGTGGCACTGAGAATGGTGTGGCAGGTAGCAAAGGCAGTCAAGGTGCCGGTTGTAGGTCTTGGCGGTATTTGCACGGCCAAGGATGCTATAGAGTTCATCATGGCTGGTGCGACGGCTATTGAAATAGGTACAGCCAACTTTATAGACCCTGCTGTAACGATAAAGGTGCGCGACGGCATCAACGAGTGGCTTGACGCTCACGGATGCAAGTCGGTAACAGAGATTATAGGTGCACTGAACGACTGATGAAAATACATAAACTAAGGATAATGACATCTAAAAACTTTTAATTATGAGTAAAAAGAAACTATCTTTTTTAATGGGCGTCCTGCTTGCAAGCAGTGGCTTGGCAGTTGATGCTCAGCAATTGGCATTCCCTGGAGCCGAAGGTTGGGGACGTTTTGCAACAGGCGGACGAACTGGTAGTGTTTATCATGTTACCAATCTTAAAGACAGCGGTTCAGGTTCGCTCAGGGATGCTGTAAGCCAACCAAACCGTATTGTGGTTTTCGATGTGGCTGGTGTAATTAAGCTTGAAAGCCGCCTCGTTTTCGCCAAGAATCTGTATGTTGCCGGACAGACTGCACCAGGAGAGGGTATTACCGTATATGGCAACGGTGTTTCGTTTTCAGGTGCAACAAATACCATCGTTCGCTACATGCGCTTCCGCATGGGTAAGAACGGTGACTCAGGCAAGGATGCTGCAGGAATAGCAAACGGTACGAACATGATTTTCGACCACTGCTCAGTGTCATGGGGACGCGACGAGACATTCTCTATCAGTCCTGACGGCAAGGGCGACCTTCACAGTATTACAATTCAGAACTCAATTATCGGTCAGGGATTGCTGACACACTCTGCCGGTGGTCTTATTCAGGCTGACTCAATAACGCTTTACCGCAACCTGTATGTTGACAACTCAACACGAAACAACAAGGTAAAGGGACGCAGTCAGTTTGTTAATAACATCGTTTACAACTGGTCTAACGGAGCATACATCATGGGTGGCGACTCAGAAGGCCAGTCATATTGCAATATCGAAGGCAACCTGTTCATGAACGGTCCGTCAAAGGGTGGCGATGCCTTTACCGGCGGTAATGAGAATTTCCATTTCTATGGCAACGACAACTGGCAAGACAGTGACAGAGACGGAACATTCGACCCTTCAGAGGTAACAAAATACTCTGCTTCTGACCGCCAGTCAAAGCCTTATCCATATCCAGAAATGGAGAAGTGGGCAGGCAATGAACTTATTGAAAAGTCAATACCTGCAGTAGGTGCTTCGCTACCATATCGCGACTATGCTGACTGCTACATGATAGACGAGGTGATGTCGTTCGGTAAAAAGGGCGCACTGATTTCTAATGAGGAGACTCTGATATATGGTGCTCCAACGACATGGAAATTGTGGGGCGGCAACAAGCGTGTCGATAGCGACAACGACGGTATGCCTGACGCATGGGAGAATGCCAACGGTACAAACCCAAGCAAGAATGACGCTATGGTTAAGGCTGCCAACGGTTATGTTAATATAGAGAACTATATCAACAGCATAACAATCGACGACCGCGACTATTTCCTCCGTGCTCCTATCTGCGTGGAGTTGGCATCTGCCACAACGACAACATTAAAGGTGCAGTGGCGCGACTATACCGACAATGAAGACGGTTTCGTTGTAGAAATAGACAAAGGGGCTGGTTTTGTTGAGGTTGGCAAGGTTGCTGCTGGTGCTACCAGTTTCACTATTACCGGCCTTGAGGCTGCAACAAAGTATCCTATCCGTATGCGTTCATTTGCTGGTGAGAAATATTCTGACTATACGGCTGTGGTTGAGATGAGCACTCGCCCGATAGAGGTGGGTATAGTTGATATAGACACATATCAGCCTGACTATACATGGGGTACTGCTGTTACGGCATGGGACTTCACCAACAGCGGTTGGAACAACGGTACTGCCGTTTATGCAGATGCCAAGAAAGTGCTCTTCGCTCCAGAAGCAGATGCAACCGTAACGCTCAACGAGACCGTAACTCCTGAGGCAGTAGTTGTTAACAGCGATGCCAATCTTACAATCAGTGGTACTGGAGCCATCAGCGGCGAAACAACATCAGTAAACAAGGCTGGTGAAGGAACTCTTGTACTTGGAACAAACAATACATACAAGGGCGCGACTGTGCTCCATGGCGGTGTGCTTGAGTTCAACTCACTGAAGAACGGTGGCGTGGCAAGTAGTTTGGGTGCCAGTGTTGGTTATTCTCAGGACTGGATATTTGACGGTGGTACATACCGCTATACAGGTGGTACAACATCTACCGACCGTGAGGCAAAGATATTGAGCGAAACAGAGTTCAATATCGCCAAGAGCGGTACAACGGTAACAGTAAACAATAAGTTTGAGGGTAACGGTAGTTTGGTTATCAACGGCGAAGGTCAGCTTACAGTAGGTTCAACCAAGTTCTTCGGTTATAATGGCGCAACCGTTCTGAAGGGCGGTACTGTTTATCTGAGCACAACAGACATCTCTAAGGCCGGTATCGGTTCTTCTTCTAAGCTCGTTATGGCCGGCGGTCATCTGAAGACCAAGGGTGAGACAGAAGGTTACGAGACATATTCGTTCCCGATAGAAGTTGTGGAGGAAACTGTTTCTCAGTTCTCGCCAAACCGCAACTGCTACCTTAATAATAAGTTGACAGGTGCCGGTACATTGCAACTGAACATTCCTTATCTGCGTGAGTATATTGGTTTCAACTCTTCTGGCTTTACAGGCAGATTGATTGCCAACGGCGTATCATCTGATAAGAACGGGTCTCTGTTGCTCCTCAATAAAGGCAAGACAAGTCATTCTACCTTTACCATAGATATGAAGGGCAATGCACGTCTTTGTTCATGGGATACATCTCCAACCGTAGAGATTGGTGGTATCTCAGGTGAGAGCGGTACTTATATCATGGGTTCAAGTAAGAACACAAAGAACTTCACATGTACCTGGAAGGTTGGTTATGCCAATACCAACGAAACTTTCAATGGAAAGATTAACAACTGGTCTTGCTCTGGTAGCGGATATACAGGTACGGTAAATATCACTAAGGTGGGAACAGGCGACTGGCGCCTTACAGGCAGCAACGACTATAAGGGAACAACATCAATCTCTGGCGGTCGTCTGATAGTAAACGGCACCAACTCAGGTACTGGCCAGGTGATTGTTGCCGCTAATGCAACATTGGCAGGTAAGGGTACTGTGGCTGGAAAGGTTAATGTAATGGCTGATGGTACTGTATATGCCGGTGATACTCTGATTAATTCGCAGACATTGAAACTTACAGGCGGTTGTACGGTAAAAGAAGGTGCTGTCGTTGAGGTTCCTCTCTATTCAAGCAATGGCGCGACAAAGTGCAACAGACTGCAGGTAACAGGCAACTTCCAGATAGACGGTGCTACATTGCGCCTGAACATGGCAGAGACAGAAGGCATAAAGAATGATGCTTCATTCTATATCTTCAACTTGTCTGGTGCGACAGTCAGCGGTAGCGGTTTCACAACAATCGAACCGGCACGTCCATCTGCCACACAGGTTTGGGATACATCTAAGCTCCTGACACTTGGTATTATCTATGTTCGTGCAGATGAGTCTGCCGGCATAAGTGGAGTAGAGGCTGATGGCGAAGCAAAGGGTGCAATCTATGACCTGAATGGTCGCAGACAGAACAGTTCGGTTAAGGGAATCGTTATACAGAACGGAAAGAAGTTCATAAAGAAGTAGAACTGATTCGATAACCATAAAATGATGGCGGGACAAGTCTTCTGATTTGTTCCGCCATTTTATATGTTAGGAGATAGAGGGATATATAGAGAGATAAGGAGATAGAGGGAGGTAAAAGGAGATAAATGACATTACCTAAAATGTTGGTTGTTGGTAATATATTGGGTCTGGGATAAAAAAGGAGAGCGGCAAAAAGCCGCTCTCAAACCAACACAAAAACTAAACTAGACTTAATTTAAGCCTTATTGGATTTTCTCAAACCCACAATACTGAGACAAAGATACGAAATATTAATTAAATATCCAAATATCTTGTCACGCTTTTTGTATTTTCATTCGTTTTTTATAATCTGACGGTTCTGCTCATCAGATAATAATCCAATATGGTCATCGCTGCCATAGCTTCTACAATGGGCACAGCGCGAGGCAATACGCAGGGGTCGTGCCGTCCACGGGCAGTTAGAGTAGTGGCGTTGCCATCCTTGTCTATTGTGTCTTGTTGCATTAGCAAAGTAGCCACAGGTTTGAATGCAACACGGAAATAGATATCCTCTCCGTTGCTTATTCCGCCTTGGATGCCACCGCTATGGTTTGTTCTTGTAGATATGCCTCCCGTTTCGGTGGTAAAGACATCGTTCTGTTCAGACCCCAATGCGTTTACACCGTCAAAACCTTCGCCATACTCAAAACCCTTTACGGCATTGATGCTCAGCATGGCAGAACCTAATGCAGCGTGCAACTTGCCAAACTCAGGTTCGCCAAGTCCGGCAGGACATCCCTTAATGACGCATGTTATTATGCCGCCAATGGTGTCGCCTTTTGCTTTTACCTCACTGATAAGTTGTTCCATCTCGGCAGCTTTCTCAGTATCGGGACATCTTACGGCATTGGTTTCAGTCTTTGTCAAGTCGTATTTGCGATAGTCGCGCTCAAGCTTGATGCCCCCCACCTGCGAGGTGTATGCGCAAATGCTTATACCCAACTGCTGCAATGCTAATTTTGCCAATGCACCGGCAACACAACGGCTTATGGTTATGCGGGCAGATGAACGTCCGCCTCCACGATGGTCACGCTCACCATATTTATTAGTATAGGTATAGTCGGCATGGGAAGGGCGGAAGAGATTGCGCATGTTGTCGTAGTCGTTGGAGTGCTGGTTGGTGTTTTTAACCATAAATCCAATAGGACAACCTGTGGTCTTGCCCTCGAACACGCCACTAAGGAACTCAACCTTGTCTGGTTCGTTGCGACTTGTGGTTATTGCACTCTGTCCGGGGCGACGCCTGTTTAGCTCTGCCTGAATGAAATCCATGTCAATGTCGATGCCGGCGGGCATGCCGTCAACAACACCGCCAATGGCTTCGCCGTGACTCTCGCCAAATGTGGTAAGCGTAAATATGTTTCCGTATGTATTGCGCATATTATTTGAACGATTAACGATTAGCGTTGAACGATAAATGAAGTCAATCAACTCGTCAACTCGTTAACTTGTCAACTCGTCAACTAAAAAATCAATGACAATGTCCGCAACCGCATTCGTGGTCGTGATGTCCGCCGCAACCGTCGTCGCATCCACCGCCACAATCGCCGCCACAGTCGTGACATCCACAACCGCAACCCTCACCGCTCAAACGGCTAATCATTGCCTTTATCTCATCTTCTGTAGCCTGACGACTTTCGTCAACGGTACCCTTGAAGTTGAGAGTGCATCCAGCCAACGGATGGTTAAGGTCAACAGTAACCTTGTCTTCTGTTATGCTCACAACCTTAGCCATGAATCTGTTGCCCTCTTCATTCTGCAAAGGAATGATGGCTTCTGGATATATGCGCTCGCGGTCAAAGTGTCCGTTGATAGTGAATATCTGCTTGTCAAGTTCAAGCACACGCTCATCTTCATAATCGCCGTAAGCCTCTTCTTTTGTCAGTTCGAAATCAAACTCAGCACCTTTCTCAAGACCTACAATCTGATTTTCAAAAGCTTCGAGAGTAAGTCCGAATCCACTCAAAAACTGGAAAGGTCTGCCTGCGGTTGTTTCCTCAACCAATTCTCTTTCACCGTCTTCTATTGTATATAACTTATATGAAACGGCAATAAATTTATTTCCTGTTGTATTCATGATGTATCGCTTTGTTTTTTTATAAATAGAATGCAAAGTTAAGTATTTTAATTAAGAAATAGTCATAAATTATCATCTTTCGCAATATTTTATTATTTTTGCAAAGTAAATAAACTATATGATGACACGCAGAATATTTATGGCATTGTTTCTGATGCTGTTAACTATAGAGGCCTGTCCATACGGCAAGTTGTCGCCATGGCTTCGTTTTGCTTTACATGACAAAGCGATGGGCAGTGCGCACAACCGTGCCGCTCTTCGTGGCGGTGACAGGGATTTGCGCGCAACGGTCTTTGTTCGCGTCAACAATGAGGCTGATGCCGATGCTGCCTTTGCTTCCAACGATTGCCGTGTTTACGACCGTCAGGGCAATATCTGCATTGTTAGTGTGCCGCTTGCCAATATCGAGCGATTGGCAATGCTTCCCTGTATAAGTAGGATAGAGGCAAATGTAAGTTGCAATCTGACTATGGACACAACAGCTACAGTTGTCAAGGCGAACCATGTTTACGACGGTCGCGACTTGCCCCAGGCATATACAGGCAAAGGTGTTGTCTTGGGAATAATGGACGTAGGTTTCGATTTGTCGCATCCTAATTTCTTCGACTCGTCAGCCACCGACTATCGCATAGGCGCATTCTGGGATCAGCTTGACCGCGATACTGTAGGCAGTGAGTTTCCTGTTGGAAGAGATTATGTAGGCTACGAAACCGTGCTGGCAAAGAAACATTCTACCGACGGACTCATACAGACCCACGCCACCCATACCTTAGGCATTGCAGCTGGCAGCGGCTATGATTCGCCTTATCGTGGCATGGCATTCGAAAGCGATATCTGTGCAGTGAACAATGCCGTGAGCAGTGACATTGTGCTGATAGACTCAGCCGACCTTTATAAATACACCACGGCGGTAGATGCACTTGGTTTCAAATACATCTTCGACTATGCCGAGCGACAGGGCAAGCCGTGCGTGGCTTCCTTCAGCGAGGGATATACCGTTGGCATGGACTCAGAAGACAGTCTTTTCTGCGATTACCTCAATGCCCTTATCGGTCCTGGGCGCATCATCATAGCATCGGCAGGCAACGAGTCGGTGAAATACTCGTATATGGCAAAGCCGGCAGGCAATCAAGAGGCGGGCACGTTCGTCAACTCCGGCGGCAAGACATCCTACCTGTTGGCTCAGTCGGATGCTCCCTTCAAACTCCGCTTTAAGGTATATAACTCAGACTATCAAGAGTTTGTCTATGACTCCAGAGATGCGGCCTTGGATTCCATGGCTGTATATATCACGGCGGACACCCTTTCGGTTATCTCCTACAGGTATCCGTCTTCGTTTGCCGAAGGTGATACTATATATTATATAATGGTGACAACACCGTTCGACCAGAACGGCAGAATGCCATTGGCGGTGATTGCCGAAGGTGAGAATGCCAATGTTGCTGTGCGAACATTCTCATCGTCATATTTTGTCAACGGACAGGCCGACGGACGTTGGGCAGATGCTGAGATAAGTCATAATGTCCATGCTCCGGCATGCTTCCCCGGCATAATCGCTGTCGGTTCAACCATCCACCGAACAGGGTTTACCAACTACTTGGGCGAATACAGAGACTATCGTCAGCAGGGCAGGAACGATGGCGTGTGGTCGGTTTATTCTTCAGTAGGTCCGACAATGGATGGCAGGATAAAGCCCGATGTGTCTGCACCTGGCAACAATATCATATCGTCGTACAGCAGTTATTACATAGAGGCAAATCCCAATGCCGGTGATGTGAGGTCGGATGTAGAGCATTTCGACTTTGGAGGTAGGACATACGCTTGGAATGCCAATACAGGCACATCCATGGCGACACCTGTTGTTGCCGGTGCCGTGGCGTTATGGTTGCAGGCCAACCCTAATCTTACGCCCGAAGATGTGATGAATGTCATCAGCAAGACCAGTCGTAAGCCTGAAGATGGTTTGGACTATCCCAACTGCAAATATGGGCATGGCGAGATAGATGTATATAGAGGACTTCTCGAAGTGCTGGGCATTAGTGGCATAGAGGGTGTTGACGGCAAAATGGCAGGTAATCTGAAAGCAGAACTTACGCACAACGGCACTCTGAAACTGCAGTTTGACGGTATGCTCTCTTCATCGGTCATGGTAACCCTCTACAATCTCAGTGGCAAGAAGATATGGCAAAGCAACATTGGTGCATTGAGTAAACATGAAGACTCATCGGCATTTGAGGTGTCTGTCCCAATATTGCCCGAAGGCGTTTATCTGTTAAGCGTATCAGGAAGCAATAAAGACGGTTCTATCTTAATTCGTAAGACTAAATAACTCTAAATTCGCATGCTAAGAAGATATAGGAAGTTAAAGGAAGATATGCCGCTTTCAGCGGCGAAGATAGAGGACGATACTTTGCAAGCGGGTGTTCTGCACCAAGACAAATGTCTTTTATCTTCCTCTATCTCCATCTATCTCCATCTATCTTCTTCTACCTTCTTCTACCTCCTTCTATCTCCTTCTACAGAGCAAGTAAAATTAGCGACTGTGAAACTGATGAGGGGTTCTCCCCGAACTAAATTTGAATAAATAAAAATATATCATGAGCAAGAAACTATTCTTTTTGTTAGCTGTGGCAGCCATTCTGCTGTCCAGTTGTGGAACAACCAACACGGTGCCTATCATAGGCAGAAAGCAAAATCTGCTGGTTAGTGATGAACAAGTGCTGAGTCTGAGCAATCAGGAATATCAGACATACATGAAGACTGCAAAGCCTTCAACCAACGCCACTAATACGGCTATGGTGAAGAGGGTAGGGCAGCGCCTGGCAAATGCAGTTGTATCTTATCTCAATGCCAATGGACTTTCTGCCGAGGTCGCTCATTATCAGTGGGAGTTTAACCTGGTGCAAGACCAGAATGTAAACGCTTTTTGTATGCCGGGAGGAAAGATTGTTGTTTACGAAGGCATATTGCCTGTAACGAAAGACGAGGCTTCGCTCGCCATTGTCTTGGGGCATGAGATAGCCCATGCCGTGGCGAAACATTCGGCAGAGCGCATGAGCAATAGCATCAAGCAGCAGTATGGCACCCAGATTCTTGGTTCTGTGCTGTCAAACTCAGGTGTAAGCACAGGCGTTCAGCAGTTGGGCTCTGTGGCTATCGGGTTGGGTTCTAACCTCGGTTCTGCTGCCTACTCGCGCAAACAGGAGACAGAGGCCGACAGACTCGGACTGATTTTTGCAGCCATGGCAGGTTACGACCCGCAGGTGGCAGTCGGTTTCTGGCAGCGCATGGCACAGGCTTCAAGTGGTGGCGGTGCATCGCTGTTCAGTACTCACCCAAGCGATGAAAAGCGAATAAAGGATATTCAGAAGTATATGACTGAGGCGTTGCAGTACTATAAAGGTGCATCAGCACCATCAACCGGCACCGTAAAGGTTTCGAACAAAGGCACAATCAAGACCATACATTTTAAGTAAAGGTCACGATGTCGTAAGCAGTTTTTCGCGGTTTGGCATTCTTTCTACTATACCGTGGTAGCAAGAATGCCAAACCGCGAAGTTTTTTATATAGGTAATCAGTAATTCAAACCGAACATCCACAAGGGAATTACATTCAAGTAACCGCTTTCAATGTCATCTTTTACCACAAATGCATCTTCGACCGATTCTATTTGTTTCTGCTTTTTGTTCTTGCCTCCAATTTCAAATGTGTATTTGCCTATGGTAAAGTCGGCTACGTCTGATGAAACGACTTCATGATTCAGACGCATCTGGTTATAAAAGAACGTTTCTCTTATATTGCCAATATTTACTTCTTTCTCTGCTAAATTATATACAAGTGCCGTATTGTCAAGATACACCTTATTCACTTTCCCCAATGCTCTGACCCCTGAAGTGCTGTCACGCAACAGAGTAATCATGCCTGCTTCTTCAAGATAAATGAAATAGTCGGCAATGCTGTTTCGGCTCGTGTCCAAGACGGTGGAAAGGGTACTCATGTTGGGCTTGAACGGTACGCTACGTGCAATTATCCCCAATAGTTGCTTTATCTTTCTTCCTGTTGCCACATTCATCTTGGCATATTGAGGAATATCAACTTCAAGTGTATTGTTTATCACTTGTTTCAAGCGGGTTTTGTATTGATTTTCCTTGGAAAAAGGGTAATATCCCTTTTGAAGATAATCTTTGAAAAGTTCAAGAATCTGTACATCAGTCGGAATTTTTACTTCATGGTTCAGAATTTGTTGAAGAGAATAGACTTGAACATTGATTCCATGAAAAAGTGAAAGATACTCCCTGAATGACAGGCCTTGCATGGAATACATAATGGCTCTTCTACTGAGGTCGTGTGTACCTTTGGTTATGTCGAGAATGGAAGAACCTGTAAAAATAACATTTAGTTTTGGTTGGTAGTCGTGTATGAGTTTAAGGTATCTAGCCCAATCTTCCATTTTATGTATTTCATCAATAATTAGATAACGGCCACCCTTCTTTACGAAGTCAGCTGCAAATTCCACTATGTTATTTATAACGAAATACATGTCTTCAGCTGTGACAAACAATGTGCTATGCCTTGGTAGGTGTTCCTTGGCATGTTGTAGCATCAAAGTTGTTTTACCTACGCCTCTTGGTCCGACTAAACCAATTAACCTGTTGTCCCAGTCAATTTGATTGTACATGTATCGATGAAACTGGGATGTGGTATATTCCAGCTGGTTGTCAAAGTATTCTTGTAGCCTTTCCATTGCTTATTTTTTGCAAAGATACAAATATTGCACAAAAAAAAGTGCAATATTTGGAAAAAGTGCACAAAAAAAAGTGCAATTCTTATATTGGGGGCATATTTGGCTGGGATTGCGAACTCAATTTTATTCCTTTCTCTTTGCATGAATTTGCAAAGTCTATGTTGTCTTTATAATTGAAAACATTATTCTTTATTACGGTTTCAATATTATGATGTATATGAATATTTTTAGTTTGTTGCTTTTGTTATTTGTATCTTTACTCTAGGAGATTTACGTTTAGGACAGGTTTTTATTCTATTTACATAATATGGCATTAGAAGGAACGTCTTTATATATAAGAGAGTCGGCAGTTGCAATTTGTTCTCCTAATGATTTCCATTATAATACATTCTGTTTGTTATTATTGTTTATGTTGCAGCCTGTAAGGGTTGGCGGATGCAGGCTGATTTATATTGCATGAGAACATTATTACAATATAAAAACTAGACGCTCTGCAATCACTTTGCCGCCTTCAAGAAGAGCAACGTTGACCACACCGCACTTCATTTTGGTTGTGTCTAATCTTATAATGTCTTCTGTAAACAACTCTTTGACAAACAGATTACCACTGCCATATATAACACATGACAAATTCTTCCTGTTGTAATTATCACTTGTCAGCAACTGTACAAACATTTTGTCATTGTGCTGCTCTACTTTTATCGCTGCTCCCTCGGCCGCTATAGCTGGCAACCGTTTGTGGCAAGAGAGTCCGCCTGCGGCATAAGCCTCCATTATCAGTTGTTCATCTCTTTTGGGTGTGATATAGATATATCCCATTCCCAGATGCTCGCTTTCGCCTTCCGCTATAATATCACCTGTAGCGTTCACAAGTCTGACGCTCACGTCAATGCCATAGCCGTCGTTGCCGATAGCCTTAAATGCGAGTCGTTGGCGACAACCGTCAATCAACGTTCCACCTTCAGGCATTAATGCCAGACTAATGTCTGTGAGATATGGTACTGACTCATCGTTTTTTTCTTTCATTGTTTCAGTTGTAGCTGAAGCACCCGACTGTCCATCTTTGTTTTTGCCAACTATCTGAATCTGTTTGTAGAAAAACTGTTCCTTATCGAAATTCATCATCCATCGTGTATAAGCAGCAATAGTGTATTTTCCGCTTCTCATTGACTTTGGCAATACCAAGGCATTTGCAAACACCTTATTGCTGTCGCATTTTATCATGGCCCGCTGCATCAGAGTGTCAGCTGAATTGTCGAGCAGTTCAACATATACAAATTTAGAACGGTCAACAGGAACGTTGGTTACAGCATCAGCCAAGTGCGCCCTGAACCATATCGTATCGCCTGCCGCATAATATGGTTTATCGGTATGCAGATAAACCTTTTCCTGAGGCAATTTCCTGTAGTGGTTCAATATGCTGTCCTCAATGCTTGCCTGTGCAAATATGCCTGTCAGACAGCACAATGTTGACACCAATAGCAATATTAATCTTCTCATAGTTCTTTCAATTCTTTCTTGCTCACCGCCCTTCCGTCTTCGGTCAGTCCCTCAACCGTTATCAGATATTTCTTGCTGACATCAGAGGAATAGAATCTTACGGTTCCTTTACCGTTGCTGTCTGTCTTAAATGTCGGATTCCAGTAGAGTGTAGTCCTGTGGTCGGGAGTTGAATATTTGCTCTTGTCCTTTGCAGGATATTGGGGCGAATAGAACTCTACTGCTGGTTTATAGCCTTTTTGCCGTACTGTTTTCATTGAAATTGGCAAACCATAATCAGGGTTCTTGGTGTAGATAAACACACCGCCATTTGCCCATGCCACGTATCCATAAACCAGCAATTGGGGGTCTCTGGGGTGGAATAACTCTACCGACTTTATTGTTGCTGGATCAAGATTGTCCAATATCTGGTCAA
The DNA here is from genome assembly GCA_045602085.1 of Prevotella sp. Classification (GTDB taxonomy): domain Bacteria; phylum Bacteroidota; class Bacteroidia; order Bacteroidales; family Bacteroidaceae; genus Prevotella. The sequence continues at coordinate 118,244 of JAZSAV010000039.1, forward strand.
CATCTATTTTTTCAACCTTCATATTGTCAATAAAAATTACCGCTCTAGGCTTTTTGCGCTCATAAGCAGGAGAATCTCCACCTTCTTCCTGTACCACTTCATACCTGACACCCAACCGGACAAAGATATTGTATATATCGCCAGAACTGTTCAAATAAGGGTCGTCATCAGTAATCATCTTGTAAGGTTCCAAATTATACGGGTTCTTGGGTTTCATTCTCTTCTTTCCCGTTTTTACAATCTCCATCAGTTCTGTTACTCCATTGATGCCAGCATTGTTTATCTGCGTGTTAGCCTGAGCGACAAATGTTTCTGGCGGCGGCTGCAATCTTGCCTTGTCTTGATGTGCAGGAACTGACAGGGCAGGAAAAGCAAGAGAGTCAATCTTCAAGTTCAGGAGACCATGCTTGCCATTCTTCTTTATGGCTTGCAACAAAAATGTGGTTCCGTCAATGAAATCGAGTCCTGTTATATTAAATTGTTTTTTGCCATTGAGTGGCAAAACTTCGCGTATTCCTGTTTTTGGCGTTACGAGGTGCAGACTTACATTCTTGATGCTGTTACCCATGGTACCATTCACCGTTCCCGAAATACTTTGTTCAGTTTCTATGGAATAGTTTATTTCGGGATATTTCCCTTCTAATATATTATCAAGTTCATATCTTCGCCACCCTTGAGTCATCATCAATAAATCAAGATGATGAGCAGTGCGCGCACTATTATCTTTGAAATAATAGTTTGGGTTCTCTATATGTCCCTTTATCTCGGAAGCAAGAAGCATGTATGTCTCCAATGAAGGTTGCATGGTATCAACTTTCACGGCATCGCCATCAGTTACAGAAAGCGAGAACACCCCTTCAGCTGGATTCCCCTTGATGTCGGTAACGCTTAAAGATAACTCGACAAGCTCTTTCTTCCCCTGCGCATTGATATTCAATGTGCAGAGAAGAAAGAGTAGCGATATAATATAATTCATTTGTTGAGAAAAGAACATTTAGTTATATATGAAATGCTTTTAATATTTCCGCATTAGGAATGTTGACATTTTTGTACAATTCGTATTTTGCAAAAGCAATCTTATTAATTCTAGCAGAGTAATCAATATTAAGTATGTTATTTATTTCTTCCAAAATTTATTATATTCATCTGGATTAATACATTTACTTGCTTGACTCCGTAGGTCGTTAAATTTTTCTCGTTTGTTTTTAGATAGCGATTTCATTATTTTCTTCATCATTTTTGCATCGTCAACAATGAAATTTTCACTTTTGTTTTTCGCTGTTCACTCTTTTACTTAACAAAAACCTTCTTGCCATCCTTGATATAAAGTCCCTTGGTTGGGTTCTTTACCTTGCGGCCTTGGAGGTCGAAGAAGTCGGAAGATGATTGCTTGTTGGTTGTAATGTTTTCAATGGCATTAATGTCTTTTCTCGACAAAGGTTTAATATTAAGGTCTTTCCAACCCTCTGTAGATTTATAGAGTTCAACACTCTCATCTGGTACATACACTGATATTTGAAATTTCAATAAGTCAGACCCTAAGAATACATCCTTGCCAAGTTTTGGAGGTATTGGAGCAAGACAAGTAAACTCGTTTCTTCCAATGCCATCTGTAAGAATAGCAACTTCAGCATTGGCAAAAGCCCTGTCACCAATGCTGTCTATTGTCTCCGACAAGGTAAATCTAGAACCATACCTTCCGTTTTCCATGAAGTTGCCATATACCAGTCTCGTACCCTGCTTTACCACATTGTCAGCATCAGCGTTATAATAATAGGCAGTTTTGCCGTCTGAAGAATACAAAATATTGTTATCCATTATAAATGAAGTGTTTCCTGAAGATGGTATGACAGAATTGGGTATTGGTTGTATAAGTGAATTATAAACATCTTTACCGAGAGTAGGATATGTAGAACTTGCTAATTCATATACAACATAATCATTAGTTATTACCAATAGTGAACTGTCTGCCAAATGTTTCAGTGTTTTTGGCAATACAATCTGAGTATGAATTTCGTTATAATTAATTCTTGTATAAAAGGTTTTTGAGGGGATGGTGTCTATATCAACATTGCTCAAATCCAATTTTATTATATCGGAAAGTATCTTACTTCTAAGATAGTCAAAATCTTCAGGTCTGGGCTTGCCAGATAAAGTAAGGTTGTGGATTGGTTCTTTTACATCCTTCAAACTCTCTTCTAATGAAGCTTTATCTAAATTGACTTCAATGGAACTTTGTCCGAACATGGTGCATGCAAATAAACAAACAATAGACAAAGTAGTAAATATTCTTTTCATAAGCATCAGGTTTTAATGAATTAAACATTAGATTGTTTTTATTTTGCAAATATACTTAGTATTCTCTTATCGGCAAAATAAAGTGCCGGTAATTTGTTGTCAAAAGTTGCTGATGGTCAAAAGATTCAAAAGTTTTATGACAGAAGAATCATTGTTTAACGCTCATTGTATTTAAAAATTTAGATGTTCCGATAAAGTTTAAAATTTAAAAAGGACGCTCATATAGACGCCACGTCTATATGAGCATTGAGATTTTGTTTACTTTTATAGTTCAATTTAGGAATGGACAATCCTTGAATGCACTGTGGTCTATTATCTCGATTGAAGCAAACTGCAGAATCTTCTTTAACCCAAATCGGTCATTTAGATTTCACCTCCATACCTGCATGCCGTTCTCATTTTCTTTATTGCATAGAACTAATTGCTGTTCTGTGTTTAATCCATTCCTCGGCTTCAGATTTGATGATTTGAATATCTACAGATTGAACTTTTACATACTTTTGGGATATAGTTTTGGCAATAGAATCAGCCTTAATTGTATCTCCCTTTTGTTGATAAACTTGAAGTAATCCGCTAAGTGGAGCGAAACGGACAGGACACATGTTGTGTGCACTTTGGTAATGGGTTATTGCACAGTCGTAATCCTCCTGCTTCAAGCAGATATCTCCAGTCAATAAATGTAGATTATATCCATTGCTGTATTTAAAGCATTCAATAATTTTATTTCTTGCCTCTTTTAAATGGCCTGTAACATATAACAAATGTGCATGGTTGTAATCAAACTGTCTGCATCTAAAAGGATATGCAAGATTGAATGGGAATGTTTTAAATATGTTGTTGCCTTGACTATATGCAACCAAGGCATGGCTATATCCGTGCCGTCTGATAAAATCGTGCGCTTTGCTGTGTATGATGTCAACTGGTAGCACAATGGCAGAAGACAATATGAGTATAGCCCCCAATCCCCGTATAGCTTTCTTGAGATTAAATGAAAATAAACCGTATAAAGCCATTGCGTTTCCGATGATTAGAAAGCCCCATGTCATAGGATAGTTTAAAGGATATGAAAATAAGCAGAAGATAAATATTGTTCCATTAATCATCCATGCTAGATTATGAGAACGAAATATAATAATAGGCAGAATTATAGATAATGATAAAACCAATAATCCGCCAATCCCATAGCTAACCCATATTAAAAGAAACTCATTTAATGGATGCTTGATTTCATCTGCAAGTATGGATATTTCAGAATCAGGATGACTTTTGAAATATTGCTCCTGTCTTTTCATGTACTCTTTGCTGAATCCATGAATCCCATGACCAGTTAACGGCTTTTCCTTTATAAGAAGTACAGTTTGTTCTATTATGAATGCCCTGCCATTTGATGATGTTTGCTTAGAGAATAAGACAAACGTACAGGTACATACAAAAATGAAAATAACAATAACTATTTTAGCTGTTCTTTTAACATTGCTGGATAATAAGCAAATAATTCCTTCTAAACTTAATGCTATCAACCCTGTACGTGACTGAGACAAGATGACTAACACACAACCTGCAAATATTGCACAATAGCATAAACAAGTATGTTTCATGTCAGATGATACCAAAGCTTTCTTAAGACCTAGCAAGACAAAAGGCAATAACAAGCATATAGTCAGTGCTAATCCTGCAGGTGAATCAAATGTTCCTACAATAAAAGGTTCTTGGTTGGTCCACACTTCTGTATAACCAATCGTTATATAAAATGCCTGAAAGAATATCCCCACCATTGCTGCAATGTGCATACCAAAAAGCCATTCGCTTGGTTTGACCTCCCGAATGGCTTTTATCTGATAGAACAATATGCAAATCAAAATTGCAGTAACTCCACCATACCATTTAGGGATAATGTAGGCATCCCACAATATGGGCATCGGTGGTAACATGCATCCGATTATTATCAAGGAAGGTAGCCAATAAGCAACTTTACCGATGAGGCAACATTTCATTTCTTTGTCTTTTCCCACTTGTCATTATCGCGATGGTGAAACTCTTCTACTTCAAAGAACATCTCTCCAGCCAAGCGGCAGAACGACGGATGATGAATCATTTGTCGGGCAAGTGTGAACTGGTCATAGAAATATTTACTGCTATTGTAAGTAATGTTAGGCATCGAACATATACAGCTGAGCAGATAAATCTGTTCAAACAAATCATCATTGCCGTTCTTGTTTCGCCATTCACGAATCAGTGGCAGCATCCAGTTGTAAAAAAGTTGTATTTTCTTGTTGTCAAAATCATCTACCTTTTTTAGATTCTCTGGTGTATTGTCATATATTATACCTTTATAACCGCCATCTTCACTCTTTTCAACTTCCCTATTAAAAATAGTCTTCCATTTATAGAACTGGAAATCATTCTCCCGTTTCGCATAAGGAGGAATTTGGCGCATCATATAGCCTGAGAAAAGAAGCCATCTGTCCGTAATAGCCCAAAAAACATTGCTTTCGCACTTCATGTTGGCGTAACAGATGTCATAAAAAGGAGAATC
>JAZSAV010000040.1:0-6069 GCA_045602085.1 Prevotella sp.
CATAGACAGCTATTAATTCTGAATACTCAGATTCTGCCGCTGAAAGCAATATTTTCTGCTCTTCTTTTCTACCGATTATCATAACTAATGAGTTTTGTTTACGCAAAAATAAGACAAAAACTTTATATAACGCGCCAAATCTATGAAAAATATTGCGATTTGGCGCGTTATGACATGTTTTTCACAAGAAAATATCAGTTTGGGTTCATTTAGTTTACAACAGTTGGCGATAATACGCAATAAAAATCGTACCTTTGCACTGCGTGCGAAAGCAGGCTGCACTCGTTGCGAAATGCTCAAACAAGTTTGGCATCTCACTCGTTTGCACTGCCTTTGCATATAGAAAAAGAGGTGAACTCCTGGATGGGAAAGCCACGAGTAAGCGAGCAGGCAGATGCTTGCATATGCATGCAGCGAGCGAGAGTGGGTTCGTGAAACAAACTCAGTTTTTCCATGACTCATGAGAACGAACGTTAGAACGGCAAAAATGGCGGATTTTCTACCGCCTAGAAGATGAAAAAGGTTTTCTACCGTTTTAAGCGTAAGACTCTCATAATTAAATAGTTCTACATGTTGCATCGGAAAACGAGCATCAGATAATTAAAACATAATCATTGGTGTCAGATAAGAAACAGGGACACTAATGATTATTTTTTTCAAAAAAAACGAATCATCGGCGAACAAAACAGGCTTCTCGGATGTTAATATTGCAAGATGCAGGAAACACAAAAAGATAGAACCGTGGAGAAGAGTGACATCAACGAAAAGCTGCTGGCGATGGAACGCGAGCTGTTCATGTATGCAAAAGCATTGACTCATGAAGAGAACAGGGCCGAGGACCTGTTGCAGGAGACCAACTTGAAGATACTTATCTCGCATGAGAGTTTCAAGGGAGGGTCAAAGTTCAGGAACTGGGCAAAGAAAATAATGCTCAACTCATTCCTCAACAACATCAAGCACGAGGAGAAGGTCTGCGTTGTGGAGGACTACAACAAGTACTACCACGACATGATGTACATGCCTGAGCGTAGCGACATAGCAAATGAGACGCATGACATTTACTACGCTATTGACAAGCTGCCCGATGACTGGAGCAAGATGATGAGACTGCTGATGACCGGACACAAGTATGATGAGATTGCATCAAAGCTCAACATCCCTGTAGGAACGGTCAAGAGCCGAATCTTCAATTCAAGGGAAATACTAAAGAAACAGCTGAAGGAGTACCTCGAATGAGATGCCATTGTTTCCCGACAATCATCAAGGTACCCCTTTCAGCCATTATACGCTAAACAGCCAATAAGGCAAAGCCGGTAATATACTTATCGGTTCCTTGCATTATTGTCATATCTATCCGTGGTCTTTGAGGGGAGCCTCCAAAATAGTCAGCACACACTGTTTTGTTATCCAACACTTTGTAATGGTTCAGATAATCGCCACTTTAATTACCCCATCCAGTTTATTCTCAAAGATGCGGTACAGATGCTGCTCATTGTTACGCGAACAATGGCATCGGTAGGTTCAATAAGTGTAGGCTTCGGTTTCTCCACTAAAGCGAACTTTCCTTTTTCTATGTATGTGTATGCTAACATAAACTTGTAATATCTTCTTTGTTTACAGAGCTGCTATAATTCATTAATTACCCTCTGGAGTTGTTCTAAAAAACCGGCGCCATGCCCGCCATCCATTTGTACATGGTGAAACTGAAAAGATATGGGCAATGTGGTACAGAACCAATTACGGCGATACCGTCCCCACATGACCATTGGATTGCAGAACTTGTCGGTATATTGGTTTACAATGCAGTCGAGTTCCGTCCCTGTCATTGCGGATGTTCCCACAATCATACTATCCTCAAGGAATGAACTCTTGCACTGTGTGGCAACCTGTGCTGTCAGCCTGTTGTATTCCTTGGCGAATTGTTCGGCATCATCGGTATATGCAATATCGCAAGAATTGATACCCCCTTTGCTGTTGTTTACAATAACGTTTATTGCAATGCTGTCATATTTGAAGAGTTTCTCTTTTTCGGGTAGAATATAGAACTCTTTTATGTTGCTTGCAGCCTTTCCAATGCACCAACATAACAGGGCATTGAATTTGATTCCACGTCTCTTACTTGCCCTGAGCAGCTTGGTTACATTGAATGTTTTTGTCAATGTAACCATTGGCATAGGAGAGGTCATCCAAAGCGAGAAGGCTTCGGCACGTGTGGTTTCTTGAGGAGCTATTTCTATTTTCATATTATTATAGTCTTACTGTTTTAATTTTGTGATAATATAGGTGCTGGCGGTTAATTAAGAGTTCCCTAGTCTCTTCGCTCTGTCGGGATGACTAGCAGCAATGGTTCAACTTGTCTTAATCCACCCACAGTCTCCGTGGTAAATCATCTGCTTGGTCATGCCGCCATCGATGCAGATGTTCTCGCCCGTGATAAAGCCGGCCTTGTCGCTGCAAAGAAACAGTACCATATTGGCTATGTCCATAGGATTACCCACTCTACCGGCTGGTTGCTGCGTGGCATCGGGACCTTCGTAAACAGTGTATGCCGTATCTATCCAACCGGGAGAAATGGAGTTCACTCTTGCTTTCCCCGACAGGCTTACTGCCAATGCGTGAGTGAGTGCGGCAATACCACCTTTGGCAGCTGTGTAACTCTCGGTCTGTGGCTGGCTCATGCGGTCACGCGACGAAGAGATATTGATGATGGATGCACCATCCGCCAAATGATTCTTAAGCAATTTCACCAAGTAGAAGGGTGCGGTCACTCCCACACTTAGGGCATACTGGAACTCCTCGTAGGAACATTCATCAATCCCTTTCATCAGTGGCAAGGCATTGTTGACGATGATGTCCACTTTGTCATGCTTGCTCAACACCTCAGTAGCAAATGCCTCCAACACTTCTTTCTTTGAGATGTCTCCAACGAAATGTTCACCCTCCTGCTTGTCAATTACATAGACTATGGCTCCCTGTGAGCGGAACTCATCGGCAATACATCGGCCGATTCCGTTGGCTCCGCCTGTTACAATAACTACTTTATCTTTGTACATAAGTATCTTGTTCTTTTTTATATCATCAACATAATCCGCCCTTCGGCCTTGACAAACATATCGGGATAGCGACAAATCACAGCATAAACCTGATTAGAAGTAACGGGTTGTCCATCCTTGCGGATATGCAGCCGTTGGTGGTTTATCATTTCTGCAATCTGCTCCGTTCGCATCCCTCTATTTTGGCTTGCGAGACAGTAAAGTATGGCTTCTTCGATTTTCATCTTTTTTGTCATATTTCGCCAAATCTCACTTTTAAGGCGGTTTGGCTAATTATAGGCAATATCTATCAATGTTTCAATTTTAGGAACCGTTCGCACAGAGCAGATGTTCTCAGGTCTTCAAACGAGAGGTCCGCCATCGGCAGCAGGATGGCTTGAGGATGAATGACGGAAGTCTCCGGATTCGCAGTCATATCTTTCGATGCCATCACGTCGCCCATCAGTTCCAACATGGACGGTTGGTCGTTGCATCGCTGCTGCATCAGTTCTTCTTTTCCTGTCTTTGTATCGACACGCATCAGAACTGCTCTGCCTTTCAAAATATAGGCGTAAGGCAATCCTTGTTGACGGGCTATGGCGCAAAGTTTTTTCAGCAACTTGTTGCGGGACATGGTCTTTTTGCAATCAATGCGCATCACACCACTTTCGAAGTTGGTTGGCCATGTTGGTAACTGCACTTCTCTCAGCACCTCATTACCCGTAGAAGTTTTGGCTCCTGGAGAAGGAATACGCCCCGATAACTGTCTGAGCAAGATACCTTCACGTACCAATTCTACTGTCTGGGGACGAACCCCATCTGCATCATAATGTCTGTAGCGCAATAGTCGGTGCCCATCAAACACAGAATCATTGCTCAACTGAGTCAGAGAAATTTGATTGCTGACAACCTTCTTGCCTATCTTCTGATAGGAATTATCATATTCTCTCTTATTCGGATGAAAGTGGCTGTGGATATATGTTGAGAGCGTCTTAATGTAAGTGTTCTCATGAAGGAACACATTTGCTGCATAGTTTTCGTACAGCACAGGTCCCATATATTCCTGGTCATCACAACGTGCAGCTTTGGATTGAGCGATATTGAGTTCTGCCATTCTCTTCACGAAAGCAATGAGCGAATCTGTCGGAGGCAGATTAGCCACATCATAAATAGGGCTATAGCCAGCAATCACATTCAGTTTAGTTCCGTTCGCCATCGGTAAATCAGCAAACAAGAGAAACTTGATCTGCTTGGATGGCGTTCTCATTTTCAGTCCCTCAGATGTGACGCGGTAGCAGTCGATATACTTTTGTTCTATTTCCACACGTGATGAAGTAAACTCTGAATATGTACCCAAAACTTCCGACAACTTATCCGCAAGCGACTTCAACTGTTCTGCATCTTCTTGCCATCTGTCCAATGCAGATGGCTCGATGACGGTTCTGTCAGGCAATTCTAACCATTTTGGCAGACTGTCTGCTCTGACTTCGTTCTGATTCTTTGCCAACCAATCAGTAGCGTTACGGAATTGTGTCGCCGTACGCTGACTTAATTCGCTTCGCAGATGATAATAGCTGATGTCGTCAGGCAGGAGGAATGGTCGGCCCAATGTTTTACCGTTATAAGAGGTCTGCATTCTGTTGCCTGCTATAACCTGAACAAGTCCGGAGGTCTTCACGCCTTCCGGTTCATATTTCAGACAACTTCCCAACGACGAAACGATCTTGGCCGTAGCCTGACGACGTACGTAATAATCCAGGAACATCGGGTGCTGGCCGTTGATTTCTGATGTCATTCCCTTATCCATCTCATCCTTCATCGCCTTAAAGATGACGGAGTCGGCATCTTGCAATCCATTCTCAGCCCATGTTTGGAAGTCAAGACGAGAAGATTTGTCCGTCTTTTCTTCGCCATGATCTATGACTTGTGTTTCAATCTGCGACACATAGACCATCGGTGAACGGCTTGACACAGGAATCCATCCTGACCCGGAGCCGCATCGGCCGTTGAACACTTCAACATCTCCACCTGCAGCCTTGATGTTGCTGAAGGCGGATAACGGTGTACCGATGAGCGACACGCCACGGACCAATTCGTCTGCCCTTCCGTCAGCATAAATTCTGTAGGTCTCCACGGGGATAACATTGAAGGAAGAAGCAGTCATTGCACTACCCCTGAGTGTTGTCCATCCATTGCTGACGGTCTTGATGTAATAGCCATAGTCCTTCTTCAGTCGCTTCAATTCGTCGATGAGCATCTTGCGCAGTTCTGTTTCCGTATAGGGATGAGAAGTCTTCACTATCAAGTTTGATTGTCTTGGGGCAACTTCACTACCAAACGCAGAACGGCCGTGGCCGTTGGTGGCACCTTGCTGTGAAAGACATGTCAACATGTTCGCCATCTTTCCATCATTCACACATTCCACCTTCTGTCCCATCGAACCCTCGTCATCATACTGATAATAGCCTGTCAGTGGGGTCTCACCGAAATATTGTTGCAGAGGGTTGCATGTGATGTTGAAATCTGAAGGCAGCACTTGATTACCCTTCATGGACGCGAACTCTGAGTCTTTACGTTCCAGTCTGTGTCCAAACACCTCATGAAAAAAGACAGCACTGGCATTTCCCGACAGAATCACAGGGCCGCTATATGCCTCAGCCAACGGTGCCTTACTCAGCGCCAAAGTCCGCTGAGCCAAAACTTCCATATCGTGGGCAAGTGTTTCTTGATTAGGTAGCTCTGAAGTCTTGTAGGCGAAATATTCCTTGTCTAATGCACATTCCATACCTCTGAAATCCTTGACCGACACACGAATAGCCAAGACGAACGACAGTCTGTTGCTCACGACGGCTGTACCCTCTGAATCGATAACATATCGTCGTTGATTCAAACATTCGATGTGTGCCAAGCAACGGGCCTCAGGCATTTTGTGTGCTTGTGCTGCAGTGGTTTCATTCAAAAGATGCTTCCAATATTCCTTGTCGAAAGACATATCGGCAAGCGGTTCTTCATAATGTACTTCTGCCGATTCTCTTGC
>JAZSAV010000041.1:0-4336 GCA_045602085.1 Prevotella sp.
TTCGGCTATCAGACATAGCAACATAAAGACTCAACTGCAGAAGAGTACCATTTGACTAACTAAAAAATTCATTGAAATGCTGAAAAAAGTAAAGAACTGTTTGAGACGCCTTGCGTCCAGCGAGCGTATGAAGATGCTCGCCTTCATGCTGTTGGTAGGAACCACAGTAACCTTTGCACAGAGTGCTGCCGGTGACTATTCACAGGGTACAACAGCCCTCACCACCGTAACGGAAGAAATCGCCAAGTACGTACCGTATGTCGTGAAGCTCTGTTATGCCATTGCCGGTGTAGTTGCCGTGGTCGGTGCAATCAGTGTGTATATCAAGATGAACAACGAGGAGCAGGATGTCAAGAACATCTTAGTCCTCCAAAAGTGGCTAGAAAGCACAAGAAAGCAAATGAAAGTAAATGTGCTATGTATCAATACATTATGTAAAATTCTTTATTTTTCCGATTCTTGTAAAACTGACCCTTAAAAAGATATAAATCTTTGTTTCTTGTTTCTGATTTGTTTCTCGTATATGGATTGATTTTCTTATATTTGCAGAGCAAAACAGAGATAAAAAAAAGGAAAGGAAACGACATATCATCATGTGACAATGTTCACCCTCTCAGAAGCTCTGAAGCAAGTAAGTACCAAGTTCGCAGGAACAGAATACCAAAACAAATAAACGTCATAGATTATGGGCAGACCCAAAAAGCAAGTCAAGTTGAAAGAACCGATTAAGATTCGGTTGAAGTCACTCGCAGATGGCAACAAGAGCATCTATCTTGACATCTATTGGAAGGGAGTGAGAAAGTATGAGTATCTGAAACTCTATCTCATTCCAGAAGTCAATCCGCTCTGCAAGGAGCAGAACAAAGAGACGATGGCAGTTGCAGAACGCATCAAGGCAGAGCGCATCATGGCTCTCCGTGGTCATGGCATCCAAGATTGGGACACGGTAAAGCAAGGCTCTATGTTGCTGACTGCATGGATTAAGAAGTATTGTGAGGGCGGTGTCGGCACGAAGAAGTCAACCCTCCACTGCCGTGTCGAAATGCTTAACACCATCGAGAAGTATCTGGACGAGACAAAGAAGGGCTTTGTCACTCTTGAAGAGGTCGATGCTGAGTTTTGCCGTGGTTACGTGAAGTTTCTCCGCACCTTCCCCAACTCCCACTGCATCCACATCAAGTCAAGACCCATCAGCGAGAATACGGCAAGCCGCTATCTCGGCATGTTCTCGACCACCCTCAACAATGCCGTGCGTCAGGGCATTCTAAGGAGCAATCCGATGAAGGAACTTGATGCAAAGGAGCGTATCCAGCCCAAGGACGGCACGAAGGAGTATCTGACCATCGAGGAACTGCGCAAACTCATGGCAACTGACAGCTACCGCCCGGAGGTCAAGCAAGCCTTCATCTTCGCTTGCTTCACGGGGCTTCGCCTCAGTGACATGTACAGGCTCGCCCCGATGCACATCTTCAAGACTCCTGACGGACAAGGCGAGTACATCGACATGGAAATGCAGAAGACGGAGAAGCCAGTTATCATTCCGCTCTCGGAAGAGGCGAAACGATGGATGCCCAAACCAAAGGGAAACGACATTCCCTTCTTTGACATACCCACCACCCAGACCGTTATAGGCAGGGCACTCCGCAAATGGGCAGAGGCAGCTGGCATTGACAAGCACATCAGTTTCCACTGTTCACGCCATACCTTCGGCACTATGATGCTCACCCTTGGGGCAGACCTCTACACCACAAGCAAGCTGATGGGACACTCCAACCTTCAGACCACCGAAATCTATGCGAAAATCGTGGATAAGAAGAAGGAGGAAGCCATCAACCTCATTGATGGAATGTTTAAGTAATCACCACCAACCCACTGAAATACAAAGGTTATGACCATCACACTCAGACAGAAAGACCTCGAAAACGCTAACAAGAGCCTGTATCTTGACATCTATGACAATGGCAAGCGCAAGTTTGAGTTCCTTTCTCTCTATCTGTTGCCGGAGGTTGACGAAAAGACCAAGGCGGCAAACGAGGAAACGCTCAAACGTGCGCACCAGATACGAGCCGAGCGCATTCTCCATCCTGAGACCATCCCGGAGAAGGGACACACGGCAGTTGTCCGTGAGGATGCCGATGATTCGCCAGAGGTCATGAACTGGATTCAGACCTATATAGACCAGATAACCGCCAGTGGCGAATACTCCAAGTCTGTTATTCAGCAGACCCAATACCTTCAAGAACGCATGAAGGAGTTTCTTGCTGCAAAGCGCAGGGCGCATATCACTCTGAGAATGTTTGATAAGGAGTGGTTCTGGTCATTCTTTCTTTGGCTGAAAAACGACTATGTGCCGCAGAAGTTTGTGCGCAAGGAGTCCAAGCCTTTAAGTGATAGCAGTCTGAAAAACGTCCAGCAGCGCATAGTTGCCGTATTCAACAAGGCGGTCAAGTCTGGCATATTGGTGGCTAACCCCTTCTACCAGATGGATAAGTCAGATACCTTCGCCACTCCCAAGGAGAGCCACAAGCAGTTTTTAACTCCAGGCGAGCTGAAAACCTTCATGGCATCCGAAGAGACAAACGGAGTCAGGGAAACGCAGCTGGCTTTTGGCTTCGCCTGTCTTACCGGGTTACGCATCAGCGACATCAGGGCATTGAGGTGGTCGGACATTCAGCAGAATGAGGGAACAAACACCCTTGTCATCTTCCAGAAGAAGACCAAGGTTCTGAATGCCGTCCCCATCTGCTCTACGGCTATGGCGTGGATGCCGGAACGTGGCAAGGACAACAAGGTTTTCCACCTTCCTGCCCATGCCAACGTGGATGCAGCCCTCAAAAGGATAGCCAAGAAGGTAGGTATCAGTAAGACCATATCCTTCCACACCTCCAGACACACCTTCGGCACGTTGATTCAGGCTGCAACTGGCAACATCGAGACCACCAAGAAACTGATGGGGCACAAGTCGCTCAAATCAACAGCCATCTATGCTGATGTGCTGACTGAGGAGAAAGTCAAGGCTATCAGGAACACGAAGAACGTATTCAAGGGGAACAAACCGCATGAAGAGAACACGAAGATACCAAAGACCAGGCGAACGGCAGCGACCAATACGCACCCTCGCAAAATCATAGATATACAGGATAACAGCTAACCTTCAAAGGTCAGGATAACAGCCTGTTTCCAACCCAGTTTGCACCCCAGTTTCAGGCAGGGAAAATTCTCTGCCTATGGGGATTGCCGACCCAAATAAAACGCAATTTTAGTAATAACCCATTAAATATCAATATTATAATGAAAGAAATTGATGCCGAGACCATCCTTCTGAAACTGGAGTCTCAGAACAACCGAATCAAGACATTGGAACACCTTCTTTTCGATGCAAAGGACGTGTTGACCTTAGAGGAAGCAGCCCTCTTCATGGGTATCTCCAAGAGTACTCTCTACAAGATGACCCACAAACATGAACTGCCATACTACCGACCTAACGGCAAGCTCATCTACTTTGAGAAGTCGGAACTTGTGAAGTGGATGCTGCAGAACCGCTCCATGACGGAGGATGAAATCAAGGAAGCTGCCAGACAGCAGATGAGCGAACTTTCCAAATAGCCAAGGTTATGAACAACGAAATGACCCATCAGGAGTACAAGGACAAGCTGGCACAGGTTGCCAGTCTTGCCGTTGCCTACGTCAAGACAGACCGTGGCTATTACCAGATGCGTGATGCCTTCAATGAACTGTGTGAGAAGTCAGGGGCGAACCAGGGCATCAACCATGAAGCGACTATCGGCAGACGCATTCTGCTCATCCAGAGTGTCTGCATCGAGACCATCCCTTCACTCTCGAAAGAAGCCAACGACTGGTTGGAAGAACAGTTGAAGGATATTGCCAACGACTATACCCCTGCAAGAAGCAGAGGATTCAGAAGATTGTCCTTCCTTTCCCTTCTGTCTAACTAAAGCATTTCCAATGAGAGTGACCGCCTACATACGCCAGAAAGATACATCGAAGAACGACCTGACAAGCCGTGCTTCGGTGTACTTCCGTGTCCGTGACAAAGGGCTTGACATCAAGTGCGCCAGCGAACTTCAAATCAATCCCAATCACTGGAGCCAAGAGCGGCAGGGCTACAAGAGCCGTGTCGCACTTGTGGATGACGATGCCAGAAACCTCTTTGATGCAAGCGTCAAGGAGCTTACAGGCATCATAACCAGGGTATACTACATCGGAGCGGACTCCGACTGGCTCAAACGACTAATCTTTGCCTACCATCATCCCAATGCCTATCAGATGGGCAGTGGAACGGTGGTAAGCAAGTCGTGTATCGTATGGGCAGAGC
>JAZSAV010000042.1:0-14784 GCA_045602085.1 Prevotella sp.
CGTCCGAGGATACGCTCTCCGAGTGACTCTACGATCTCATCCTTGCTCTTTATTGCTGTTGCTACGAGACCACGGAGTGTACCACAGTCTTCCTCATTGATGATCACATCATGTGATACGTCTACGAGACGACGTGTAAGGTAACCAGCATCGGCAGTCTTAAGGGCTGTATCGGCAAGACCCTTACGCGCACCGTGTGTAGAGATGAAGTACTCGAGCACTGACATTCCCTCCTTGAGGTTCGAAATGATCGGGTTCTCGATGATCTCTGCACCCTGTCCGCCGGACTTCTGAGGCTTTGCCATCAATCCACGCATACCGCAGAGCTGCTTGATCTGCGCTGTCGAACCACGGGCTCCTGAATCGAGCATCATATATACAGGGTTGAATCCCTGCTGGTCGCTTGAAATCTGCTTCTCGACGATACCAGTAATCTGGTTGTCGATTGATGACCAGAGGTCGATTACCTTGTTGTAACGCTCGTTGTTTGTGATGAAACCCATCGCGAAGTTGGCCTTGATCGACTCCACGGTGTTGTAACCGTTCTCGATCAGAGACTTCTTCTCCTCCGGAATGATAACGTCTCCGAGGTTGAATGAAAGTCCGCCCTTGAATGCCATTGTATAACCGAGGTCCTTGATGTCGTCAA
Organism: Prevotella sp.; assembly: GCA_045602085.1. Classification (GTDB taxonomy): domain Bacteria; phylum Bacteroidota; class Bacteroidia; order Bacteroidales; family Bacteroidaceae; genus Prevotella. Next base: position 650 of record JAZSAV010000042.1, read on the forward strand.
GGAAGAGTGCTGTACGTGCAACTCCGGTATACTTGATCACATTGGAAATGATCTTTCTGAGTGACTTCTTACCGAGGACTTCATTGATATATGGAACTTCCTGCGGAACAAGCTGGTTGACAATGATTCTACCAGGGGTAGTTTCAACCATCTGTGTACCTGCTTCAGCGTCAAGCTTATCCTTTGGAAGTCTTACCTTGATCTTTGCATGGATGTCGATAGCCTTCTCATTGAGAGCGATGATCACCTCTTCCGGACCATAGAAGCTCATGCCTTCACCCTTCACGCCGGGACGAGCCTTTGTGATGTAGTACAGACCGAGCACCATGTCCTGTGAAGGGACTGTGATAGGAGTACCGTTTGCAGGGTTGAGGATGTTATGCGAACCGAGCATGAGGAGCTGAGCCTCGAGGATCGCAGCATTACCGAGAGGAAGGTGAACGGCCATCTGGTCACCGTCGAAGTCGGCGTTGAACGCTGTACATGCGAGCGGGTGGAGCTGGATTGCCTTGCCTTCGATGAGCTTAGGCTGGAATGCCTGAATAGACAGACGGTGAAGTGTTGGCGCACGGTTGAGGAGCACCGGATGACCCTTCATCACGTTCTCGAGGATATCGCAGATACCAGGTTCGCGACGGTCAACAATCTTCTTTGCACTCTTTACAGTCTTCACAATACCGCGCTCAATGAGCTTGCGGATGATGAACGGCTTGTAAAGTTCGGCTGCCATAAGCTTAGGAAGACCTACCTCACCCATGTTGAGTTCAGGACCTACAACGATAACTGAACGTGCAGAGTAGTCAACACGCTTACCGAGGAGGTTCTGACGGAAACGACCCTGCTTACCCTTCAGTGAGTCTGACAGTGACTTCAGCGGACGGTTGGAGTCGCTCTTAACGGCGCTTGACTTGCGTGAATTGTCGAAGAGTGAGTCAACAGCCTCCTGAAGCATACGCTTCTCATTGCGGAGGATAACCTCTGGAGCATGAATCTCAACAAGACGCTTCAGACGGTTGTTGCGGATGATGACACGACGATAGAGGTCGTTGAGGTCGGATGTGGCAAAGCGGCCGCCATCCAGTGGTACGAGCGGACGCAACTCTGGCGGAGTGACTGGGATAATCTTCATTATCATCCACTCAGGACGGTTGATGTCCTTGCTGCCACGGAAAGCCTCTACTACCTGAAGGCGCTTCAGAGCCTCGTTCTTGCGCTGCTGTGAAGAGTCGCTGTTTGCACGGTCGCGCAACTCATAAGAAAGAGAGTCGAGGTCGAGGCGTGCGAGGAGGTCGTAGATGGCCTCGGCACCCATCTTAGCAATGAACTTATTTGGATCTGAGTCGTCAAGCAGATAGTTGTCCTGCGGAATCTTGTTCTCGAGAAGTTCGTTGTACTCGTCTTCAGAGAGCAGATCGTAAACATTTGAACCTAAAGCATCTTCACCGTCTTCGCCCTTTGTTCCGGCCAGTACGCCTGGCTGGATAACTACATAACGCTCGTAGTAGATGATTGCATCGAGCTTCTTAGTTGGCAGTCCGAGCAGATAGCCGATCTTATTAGGCAATGAACGGAAATACCAGATATGTGCAACAGGTACAACAAGTTCGATGTGGCCTGTACGCTCACGACGAACTTTCTTCTCTGTAACCTCTACACCGCAACGGTCGCAGACAATGCCCTTATAGCGGATGCGCTTGTACTTGCCGCAGGCGCACTCATAGTCCTTGGTAGGACCGAAGATGCGCTCGCAGAACAAACCGTCGCGCTCTGGCTTATAGGTACGATAGTTGATGGTTTCCGGTTTGGTAACCTCACCGCAAGAACTTTCCAGAACTTCCTCAGGAGAAGCAAGTCCGATAGTGATTTTGGTGAAGTTATTCTTTATCTTTGAATCTTTCTTGAAAGCCATATTTGAAATTTCTTAATTCTTAATGCTTAATGCTTAATTAATCGAGTGTTACACTCAAACCAAGACCCTTGAGCTCGTGCAGCAATACGTTGAGAGACTCTGGTATGCCTGGAGTTGGCATTGTTTCACCCTTGACAATAGCCTCGTATGCCTTGCTACGGCCGACAACGTCGTCTGACTTGATTGTAAGGATTTCCTGAAGGATGTGGCTTGCACCGAATGCCTCGAGTGCCCAAACCTCCATCTCTCCGAAACGCTGACCACCGAACTGGGCCTTACCGCCAAGAGGCTGCTGAGTGATGAGTGAGTATGGACCTATAGAACGGGCGTGCATCTTGTCTTCAACCATGTGGCCGAGCTTGAGGAAGTAAGTGATACCTACTGTTGCCGGTTGGTCGAACTTCTCACCTGTCTCACCGTCGTAGAGGTGGGTTGAACAGAGGTGTGGCAGGCCTGCCTTGTCTGTCCATTCTGCAAGGTCTTCAAGCTTGGCACCGTCAAAGATTGGTGTTGCGAACTTAACGCCGAGTTTCTTACCTGCAGCACCGAGGATTGCCTCGAATATCTGACCGAGGTTCATACGTGAAGGCACACCCAGCGGGTTGAGAACGAGGTCAACAGAACGTCCGTCCTCAAGGAACGGCATGTCTTCCTGGCGAACAACCTTAGAAACGATACCCTTGTTACCATGGCGTCCGGCAAGTTTGTCGCCGACACCAATCTTACGCTTCTTGGCAACATATACCTTAGCCATCTGGAGGATGCCTGATGGCAACTCGTCACCGATGGTGATGGCGAACTTCTTACGCTTCATCTCAGCATCAAGCAGCTTGTACTTCTTCATGAAGTTGATGATGAGCTGTGATATGAGTTCGTTCTTATGCTCGTCGTCGGTCCACTTGCTAATCTGAATGTCACCGAAGTTGAGGTTCTTCAGGTTGGTCATGGTGAACTTAGCGCCCTTGGCGATAATCTCCGCACCGGTATAGTCCTTGATTCCCTGTGATGACTTGCCTTCTGTGAGCACAAGCAACTTGTCAACAAGGATGTCTTTCAAATCTTCTACCTTTGCTGCATATTCCTCGTCAATCTTGGCAAGTATCGCCTTGTCCTGCATCTTTGTCTGACGTGTCTTGATGGCACGTGCAAAGAGTTTCTTGTCGATGATTACACCGCTGAGTGAAGGGTTGGCCTTAAGTGATGAGTCCTTAACATCACCAGCCTTGTCGCCGAAGATGGCGCGAAGCAGTTTCTCTTCTGGTGAAGGATCGCTCTCTCCCTTTGGAGAAATCTTACCGATAAGGATATCGCCTGGTTCTACACAAGCTCCCACACGAATGATACCGTTCTCGTCGAGGTCTTTTGTTGCTTCCTCGCTTACGTTTGGAATATCACTGGTGAACTCTTCCATACCACGCTTTGTCTCACGAACATCGAGTGAGTACTCGTCAACGTGTACAGAGGTGAGCACGTCGTCACGAACGATGCGCTCGTTGAGCACGATAGCATCCTCGTAGTTGTAACCCTTCCATGGCATGTAAGCCACGAGGAGGTTGCGACCAAGTGCCAACTCTCCGTTTTCTGTTGCATAACCTTCTGTAAGGATGTCGCCCTGCTTAACGCGCTGGCCCTTGTTACAGATAGGACGGAGGTCGATGGTCATATTCTGGTTGGTACGGCGGAACTTCGGTATGCGGTATTCCTTCAATGCTGGTTCGAAACTTACGAACTCCTCGTCTTCAGTGCGGTCGTAGAGAATGCGGATGGTTGTTGCATCTACATATTCTACAATACCGTCGCCCTCGGCGGTAATCATCGTGCGTGAATTCTCACATACCTGCTTTTCGATACCTGTACCTACAATAGGTGCCTCGTTATGAAGCAGAGGAACTGCCTGGCGCATCATGTTAGATCCCATCAATGCACGGTGAGCGTCATCGTGCTCAAGGAACGGAATGAGCGATGCTGCAATAGAGGCAATCTGTTGTGGAGACACGTCCATGAGGTCAACATCTGTCGGCGGTACTACAGGGAAGTCGGCATCCTGACGACACTTTACAACCTCACGGATGAAGGTTCCGTCGTCGTTCAGCGGAGCATTACCCTGACCGATGATGTGCTCAGACTCTTCCTCGGCTGTAAGGTAAACAACATTGTCGTTGTCAAGGTTGGCAATACCGTTCTCTACCTTACGATATGGTGTCTGGATGAATCCCAGTTCATTTATCTTTGCATACACACAGAGAGAAGAGATAAGACCGATGTTTGGTCCTTCAGGACTCTCTATAGGACAGAGACGGCCATAGTGTGTATAGTGTACGTCGCGCACCTCGAATCCGGCACGCTCACGTGACAGACCGCCAGGGCCGAGAGCTGAAAGACGGCGCTTGTGGGTTACCTCAGCAAGCGGGTTGGTCTGGTCCATGAACTGTGACAATGGATTAGTACCGAAGAATGAGTTGATAACGCTTGAGATTGTCTTTGCGTTAATCAGGTCGGTTGGTGTAAACACCTCATTGTCGCGAACGTTCATGCGCTCACGGATAGTACGGCTCATACGCGCAAGACCGATAGAGAACTGATTGCTCAGCTGCTCACCAACGGTACGTACGCGACGGTTTGAAAGATGGTCGATATCATCAACAACAGCCTTAGAGTTAATCAACTGTACAAGGTACTTGATGATTTCGATAATATCTTCTTTTGTCAGAACACGAACATCAAGTTCCATGTCATGACCGAGTCTCTTGTTTATACGATAGCGACCAACCTCACCAAGGTCATAGCGCTTGTCAGAGAAGAACAGGTTCTGGATAACCTCGCGTGCACTTGCATCATCGGCCGGGTCGGCATTACGCAACTGGCGATAGATATAGAGAACGGCATCTTTCTCTGTATTGGTTGGGTCCTTCTGAAGTGTGTTGAAGATGATTGAGAAGTCCTGTGCCAATGTCTCATCTTTATGAACAAGAATAGTAAGGGCTCCGCTCTCAAGAATCTCGTCAACATTTTCAGGAGAGATAACAGTCTCACGGTCGAGGATAACCTCTGTTCGCTCGATAGATACCAACTCACCGGTATCCTCGTCAACGAAGTCCTCGTTCCATGTCTTAAGCACGCGGGCAGCAAGTTTGCAGCCAAGAACTTTCTTGAGGCTGGCCTTATCAACCTTAACTTCTTCTGCAAGATTGAAAATCTGGAGGATATCCTTATCGTTCTCGAAACCGATGGCGCGGAGAAGTGTTGTTACTGGCAACTTCTTCTTACGGTCGATGTAAGCATACATCACATTGTTGATGTCGGTAGCAAACTCAATCCATGATCCTTTGAAAGGAATGATACGGGCTGAATAAAGCTTAGTACCGTTGGCATGTACGTTCTGACCAAAGAATACACCTGGAGAACGGTGGAGTTGTGATACAACAACACGCTCGGCACCATTAATGATAAAGGTACCATTCTCTGTCATATAAGGAATTGGACCAAGGAATACATCCTGGGTCTCTGTTGCAAACTCCTCGTGGTCCGGGTCGGTGCAATACAATTTCAACTTAGCTTTCAAGGGTACGCTATATGTCAAACCACGCTCCAAACACTCTTCTATGGTGTAACGAGGCGGGTCTATATAGTAATCCAAGAACTCAAGAACGAAATTATTACGTGTATCGGTGATAGGGAAATTCTCAGCGAATACCTTATACAAACCGTCATTCTTGCGTTCTTCAAGCGGAGTGTCCAACTGTAAGAAGTCTTTGAAAGACTTTAATTGCACATCAAGAAAATCCGGAAAAGGCATCGGGTTCTTGACGCTGCCAAAGTTTACTCTGTTATCTACTAATTTTGAAGCCATATATAAATTTTAAAAACATTCTAGTTATTTCTAGATTTCCAGATCATTCTAGCACCCAGAAAAAAAGAGATACTAGAATCAAAAGACAAAAAAAGGTTAAGAACCTCCTACTTAGAGGTTCTTAACCAATTTATTATCGTTGTGCCTTAATTACTTGAGCTCAACAACTGCACCAGCCTCTTCGATAGCCTTCTTCAGGTTCTCAGCCTCGTCCTTAGACAGACCTTCCTTCAATGTTGAAGGTGCACCGTCAACAAGATCCTTAGCTTCCTTCAGACCAAGACCGCAAGCTTCCTTAACAGCCTTAACTACCTGCAACTTAGCTGCACCAGCTTCCTTCAGAACAACATCGAATGATGTCTTCTCCTCAACTGCCTCAGCAGCACCAGCACCAGGAGCAGCAGCAACTGCAACAGCTGCAGCAGCAGGCTCGATTCCATACTCATCCTTCAGGATTGTTGCCAACTCGTTTACTTCCTTTACTGTAAGATTTACTAATTCTTCAGCAATAGCTTTAATATCTGCCATTTTATTTAATTTTTTTAATGTTTTTAAATGTTAACTGTTACTTTATTTCGCTTATTTATTACGCTCAGCGATAGCGTCAAGCAATCCGTGAATCTTGCCACCAGCATTCAAGCCAGAAACAATATTCTTGATTGGAGACTGCAACAGAGCCACAACGTCTGCAATGAGCTCGTTCTTGCTCTTGATTGCAACCAATTCTTCAAGTTTGTCAGCACCAACGAAGAAGCTCTCTTCTGCATATGCAGCCTTCAGTGAAGGTACTCCTTCCTTTGCGTATTCCTTGAGCAACTTAGCAGGAACATTAGCTGTGTTTGTAAACATTACAGCTGTGTTACCCTTCAAAGAGTCATAAAGTGGTGTGTAGTCAATTTCTGAAGCATCGAAAGCCTTCTGAAGAAGGGTATTCTTAACAACAGTCAACTTTATTTCACTCTTGAAGCACTTACGACGGAGTTCACTTGTCTTTTCCGCATTCAGACCGGTGAGATCCACCAAATAGAAATGAGGATATTCCTTCAGTTTCTCTCCAAGTTCTACGATGATAGTATCTTTTACTTCCTTTTTCATTTTACTAAACTTTTAACGAGTTATTCAACTGATTTAGGATCTACCTTGATACCCATACTCATAGTGCTTGAGATAAAGATACTCTTAATGTATGTACCCTTAGCAGCAGCAGGCTTGAGCTTGATAATTGTCTGAACAAACTCCTTAGCATTCTCATAAATCTTGTCAGCACTGAAAGATACCTTACCGATTGAAGCATGTACAATACCTGCCTTATCAACCTTAAAGTCAATCTTACCCTGCTTAACTTCCTTAACTGCCTTAGCAACATCCATTGTTACAGTACCGCTCTTTGGGTTTGGCATCAATCCACGAGGACCGAGCACACGGCCCAAAGGACCGAGCTTACCCATGCAAGACGGCATTGTGATGATAACATCAACATCTGTCCAACCTCCTTTAATCTTGTCGATATACTCGTCAAGACCAACGTAGTCAGCACCAGCTTCCTTTGCAGCAGCTTCCTGATCAGGGGTACAGAGTGCGAGAACACGTGTAACCTTACCAGTTCCGTTCGGAAGTGAAACAACACCACGAACCATCTGGTTAGCCTTACGTGGGTCAACGCCCAAGCGTACATCGATATCAAGTGAAGCATCAAACTTGGTTGTGGTGATTTCCTTAACCAACTCTGCAGCTTCCTTCAAAGAGTATGCTTTCCCTGCTTCAACCTTATCAGCTACTAACTTTTGATTTTTTGTCAGTTTACTCATTTTCTTAATTGAAGTTTAAATTATTTACCAGGGAACTCCCCTTGTACAGCAATACCCATACTTCTTGCAGTACCTGCAATCAGTTTCATAGCAGACTCTACAGTGAAACAGTTGAGGTCAGTCATCTTATCCTCTGCAATAGTCTTAATCTGATCCCAAGTTACAGTTGCAACTTTCTTACGATTAGGCTGTGCAGAACCAGTCTGTACCTTAGCAATCTCCTTCAACTGAACTGCTGCAGGAGGTGTCTTGATAACGAAGGTAAATGACTTGTCAGCATAGTAAGTGATAACAACAGGAAGAATCTTGCCTGCCTTATCCTGGGTTCTGGCGTTGAACTCTTTGCAGAATCCCATGATATTAATACCCTTAGAACCAAGTGCAGGTCCTACTGGCGGTGAAGGATTCGCAGCGCCACCTTTAATCTGTAATTTGATTAATCCAGCAACTTCTTTAGCCATTTCTGTTTATAAATTTATTGATTTTCATATAAGTCGCAGGACTGGAAGCATCCTTTGACCGATATATAGAAACGATGTACCGTAACAATTTACATCTATTCCTTTACTACTTGATTAAATCCTAGTTCAAGAGGCGTCTTTCTACCAAAGATCTTAACCATAACCTTAAGCTTGCGTTTTTCAGCACTTACCTCTTCAATGATACCACTGAAACCATTAAATGGTCCATCAGTAACCTTAACAGCATCATTAACATTAAACGGAACCGCAACCTCAATATTCTCTATTGTTGTCTCCTCAACAGTACCGAGGATTCTGTTAATATCTGCTTGCTTTACAGGTGTAGGGTTATCGAGACCTCCCAAGAAACCTAATACATTAGGCAAGAACCTTAGCATGTGAGCAACCTCACCTTGCAAATTGGCTTCTACCAAAACATAACCAGGGAGAAAAAGTTTCTCCTTAATTACACGTTTGCCATTACGAAGCATCGCATACTTCTCCGTAGGCAAAAGAACCTGACCCACATTGGCAGCCAAAGTTGGTTCATGCTTCATTGCAGCTTCAAGATACTCCTTTACCTTAGCCTCTTTCCCACTTACTGCACGCAGAACATACCACTTCATACCTGTCTCAGCCATTGCCACTCAGAATTAATTATTAAGGATTGACAGAATAAACAAGATTCATCAATGCCATAAAACATGAGTCAACTCCCCATACAGCCAAGGCTATAACAAGAGAAGCACACAATACAACCGCCGCATTGCGTGTTAAATCTGCTCTAGTAGGCCATGTTGTCTTATAACGCAATTCGTCATAACAAGCCTTGCAATAATTTACAAATTTCTTGAACATAACTTTTATCTTTTTAGCACGGGATGAGAGGCTCGAACTCCCGACACCTGGTTTTGGAGACCAGTGCTCTACCGACTGAGCTAATCCCGTAAAATAGGTTCCCGTTGTTGTGCGGGAACCTTGAAATTATTTTAAGACCTAAATATTAGTCCTCGATAACTTCTGTAATCTGACCAGCACCTACTGTACGTCCACCCTCGCGAACAGCGAAACGGAGACCTACGTTCAGAGCAACAGCATAGATAAGCTCTACAGTGATTGTTACGTTATCACCAGGCATTACCATTTCAACACCTTCTGGCAGAGAGATTTCACCTGTACAGTCCATTGTACGGAGATAGAATTGTGGACGATACTTGTTACCGAATGGAGTATGACGACCACCTTCTTCCTTCTTCAGAACGTAAATCTGAGCCTTGAACTTCTTGAATGGCTTGATCTGACCTGGATGGCAAAGAACCATACCACGCTTGATTTCATTCTTATCGATACCACGGAGGAGGAGTCCTACGTTATCACCAGCCTGACCCTCATCAAGGAGCTTGCGGAACATTTCAACGCCAGTAACAACTGACTTCTTGTCCTCACCAAGACCGAGGAGCTGAACTTCATCACCAACGTGAATGATACCTGTCTCGATACGGCCAGTAGCAACTGTACCACGACCAGTGATTGAGAACACGTCCTCAACAGGCATCAAGAATGGCTTTTCTGTATCACGTGGAGGCAGTGGAATCCAAGTATCAGCTGCTTCCATAAGGTCCATAACCTTCTCTTCCCACTTCTCAACACCATTCAATGCACCAAGTGCAGAACCGCGGATGATAGGAGTATTGTCACCATCATACTCATAAGAATCAAGAAGCTCACGCATTTCCATCTCTACGAGCTCGAGCATTTCCTCATCCTCAACCATGTCGCACTTGTTCAAGAATACAACAAGCTTAGGAACGTTTACCTGACGAGCGAGAAGCACGTGCTCACGTGTCTGTGGCATAGGACCATCAGTAGCTGCAACTACGATAATAGCACCGTCCATCTGAGCAGCACCAGTAACCATGTTCTTTACGTAGTCAGCGTGACCTGGACAGTCAACATGAGCATAGTGACGGTTAGCTGTTTGATACTCAACGTGTGAGGTGTTGATAGTAATACCACGCTCCTTTTCCTCAGGAGCATTGTCGATAGAGTCAAATGAACGCAATTCAGACAGACCCTTCTTTGCCAACACTGTTGTGATAGCAGCTGTCAAAGTAGTCTTACCGTGGTCAACGTGACCGATAGTTCCGATATTAACGTGCGGTTTGGTACGCACGAACGTCTCTTTAGCCATAGCTTTACTTGTTTATTTAAATTTTTAATGAATAATCTTTGGTTTGTTGTTTTTTGTTAGAGCTGTAACTGAGAGTTGAACTCAGGACCTCTTCCTTACCAAGGAAGTGCTCTACCACTGAGCTATTACAGCGAACTAGAGCGGAAAACGGGGCTCAAACCCGCGACCCCCAGCTTGGAAGGCTAGTGCTCTATCAACTGAGCTATTTCCGCAAAAAACTCCCTTGAGAGTGGGTGGTGATGGATTCGAACCACCGAAGTCGAAAGACAGCAGATTTACAGTCTGCCCCATTTGGCCACTCTGGTAACCACCCTTTGTTTTCCTTAACTTTGAGCCTCTTGTCGGATTCGAACCAACGACCCCGAGATTACAAATCACGTGCTCTGGCCAACTGAGCTAAAGAGGCTTTTTAATGCAGTCGTTATCCTTTCAGATTTTAACCTTATCGGAAAACGACTGCAAAGTTAAGCATTATTTTCTAACTGCCAAAACTTTTTTCAAGTTTTTTTAGTAATCCCTATTTTTTTCTTTAAATTTCTGTAGCTGCACCTTCATCGAATCAGCACATACATCTACGCCTTCCTCAAACGTGTCGCAAACTTTCTCTACGAACAGCGTGGTACCAGGAACGGCAACCGTGAGGCTCACTTCTTTGTTCTGTGCTGTTGCAGGTTTTACTACCTTTAATTGCACCTCTACTTTCTGTATATCTTCAAATGTTTTTTCTAACTTGGCGACTTTCTTCTCGATAAACGCCTGTAACTTCTCGGTAGCGTCGAAGTGAATCGACTGAATCTTAATTTCCATAGTTACCTCCTATTTTTTAAAAGTTAAAAGGTTATGCCCTCGGATGGGCTTTTTCATATACTCGCTTCAACTGCTCAAATGTTGTATGGGTGTATATCTCCGTCGTTTCAAGACTTTGATGACCGAGCAGCTTCTTTACACTTTCTATCCCCGCACCATGATTGAGCATAGTGGTTGCAAAAGTGTGCCTAAGCACATGAGGCGTACGTTTCTTCAGCGTTGACACCTTAGACACATTTTTCTTTACCTGGTATCGCACCTGGTCTGCATTCATCCGCTTGCCTTTTTCAGTTACAAACAGCGCCGTATCCTTTCGGGATACGTTTTCATCCCGCGTGCATATATATGTCCTTAGCGTCTCTTCCAGTTCCTCACCGAATGGAATAACCCGCTGCTTGTTTCTCTTTCCCGTTACTTTCAACTGTCTGTTTAGAAAATCTACGTCTGTATCATCCAAACCTACAAGCTCCGACAATCGCATTCCCGATTCATAGAACAATGTTAATATTGTACGTGCGCGAACATCTTTAAATGAATCGCCACAAACAACATCACCGTCTATCAGTTCATCCATTTCATTGTCACGGAGAAACTGTGGCAGGGATTTGCTTTTCTTCGGTCCCTTAACGGCGTGGGCCGGATCTAATGCAACGAGCTTACGGATTAAAGCAAAACGATAAAAGGAACGCAAGGCACTCAACCTTCTGTTGATTGAAGTAGCACTGTTTCCTTTATCCATCATACTCTCCATCCAGTTGCGGATAACATCAGAATCTACCGACTCCCAAGAGAGTTGATTGTCCAAATTTCTGAAATACGCCTCAAAGCTTTTAAGATCCTCACCATAGTTGGCTACGGTCAGTTCCGACAGATTCCGCTCGAAGCGCAAGTAGTTCAAAAACTGTTCAATCATCATAAACGTCGCTCCTCAACAAATATGTTTCGGCAACGAATTTACAGAAATTTATTCAAACTACCAAATTTTCAGAGGATTTTTTACTCCTCTACGTTTCTGAGTTTCTGTACGTAAACGGCGCGCTCCATCTTAAGTCTCTTAAGAACAGATGGTTTGTCGAACTGCTGACGTGCACGGAGTTCCTTAACAACACCTGTCTTTTCGAACTTTCTCTTGAACTTCTTGAGAGCCTTTTCAATGTTCTCGCCTTCTTTTACCTGTACGATAATCATTTGTTTTTTTGTTTTAAATTATATATATAAAAATTAGATATTTGGCCATAGGCCATAAAATGCGGATGCAAAATTACAACATATTTATTTATCTGCCAAACTTTTAGGCTGAATTTTATTATATTACTATTATGGAATATAACAAAAAACACACAATTGGTTGCAATAGAAACTATGTTTATAAAATATAAAGTGGTTGCAACTTTAATGTGCAACCACTTTATTTCGTAAATTGATCAATTCAATTTATCAATACTCATCCTCGTTGAAAAGGAAATCTTCCTTAGAAGGATAATCTGGCCATATCTCTTCTATGCTTTCATAGATATCACCTTCATCTTCTATCTCCTGCAGATTTTCCAATACTTCCAATGGAGCGCCCGAACGAATTGCATAGTCAATCAACTCTTCTTTAGTTGCAGGCCAAGGCGCATCTTCTAACTTTGAAGCCAATTCAAGTGTCCAATACATAATACAAAGTGCTATTTCATTAATTTCGCCGCAAAAGTAATCAAATTATTCTTATTCACAATAGTTACACCACTTTTTTTCACTGCCTCCTGCAATAAAATTAATTTTTTTAGCGAAAACAAAGAAAAAATCAGATAACCTATTAATATATTGTATGATTGAGGGCGAAACTTCTGCTTGCTCTGCCAATGTCAATATGCATCTCTCTGCACGTCTGCACACAGTCCTACACACATGAGCCTGAGCTGCAGCAACGGTACCTCCTGGCAATATGAAACCCTCTTGTATAGGCATTGACCCCATCATATCATCAATCATGCATTCCAAACGTCCTGTTTCCCCCTCAGGCAAATTTGCCGATGCATATAGCGGTGTCGTTGACTGGTCGGTCGCCAGATGCGTTCCTACGTTAAACAAGCAACTTTGGATTCGCTCCAGCACTTCACTGTATTCGTTGTTTGTCATCGCCGACAGCAAACCTATATGTGAGTTCAGTTCATCCACTGTCCCATAGGCATCAAGGCGGCAATGATTCTTAGCTATCCTTTCACCTCCCACAAGACTGGTCTTGCCTCCGTCACCTGATTTAGTATAGACCTTGGTTATCTTCATATACGAGTATTAGAAATTAATTATATAATGCTGTTTATAACGCTTGTTGTCTAAAACGGCAATTCCTGCATAGTATAAGTCGTAAGTTATCGTAACCTTACTATCCTCTTTCAACAGTTGCCAGAAATGACGCGATGCCTTATCTGCAAAAATTCCTTCAACGACTACCATCATGCCATTATGCAAATTATCAAGCAATGACCTCTGCAATAAGGGATCAACGATAGAGGGATTCAAGAATATCAAATCAACTGCATCGGTAAGCACACTTGTGAAGTTGGCCTTTCCACTGCCTTTTCGGACATAATCATCGTACAATGGCGTCGAATTAAGATTCAATATGGATTGAGGTTGCACGAAATTAACTAACCGGAAATACAATTGCCCAAGTTTATGGAATTTCCATCCCTCACCAGGATAACGTTCCTCCATATCTTTATAGGCATAATATGGATAATGCTCATTAATGACATACCGCACGAAACGGTAGTCATTAGGAGACTGGACACCAAATCCTCTTGAATGTATGCATCTCCTTATCCAAATCCAAGCCCTCTTCAACATCATCTAAAAATACCAAATAACGCTACAAAGTTAATAAATAAAAGTGGGATTCGAATAAAGGTTATACATTAAATATAAATACCCTATAAGGTTTTATCAATCAAGAAAGCAATGAGTGCAAATAGCCACAAACAAAAAGACCCCGCGGATATTGTCTCCGCAGGGTCCTCGTCTTTAAAAGAAGGCGGCCTCCTACTCTCCCGCATTGCATTGCAGTACCATCGGCGCAACCGGGCTTAACTTCTCTGTTCGGAATGGGAAGAGGTGGAACCCC
>JAZSAV010000043.1:0-49218 GCA_045602085.1 Prevotella sp.
AGATTTTATGCCTGAGATTATTATTTCAGAGAGTTTTAACATGTAACAAAGTATTATTATGAATCAAGCATATTTGAAAAATATACTATCTGCAAAATTTGATTTTGATATTTGGAAAGATTTGCTGGAAAAGATCTTCCCCAAAGTTGAAATTTTTACAAGCGTTGCAAGAATTGCAGATTCACATGTCAAAGATGGTGGTCATCTAGGAAACATCCGTTTAGACGACGGACGTTCATTGGCTATATTCCGCTTTGAAGTTACTGACAATGTTCAGATATCACGCAACCGTAAAAGTTTACGCGATATTGCTGCCAAGTATGTAGATCAAGGTTTGATTCATGGAGCTCTAGTTTTCTATTATTCGCAAAACCAAGGCGACTATCGTCTGACCTTTATTGCCAAGCAGACCTATTTCAATGAAAGCGGTGAATTAATAAAAAAGGAGACAGCTCCTAAGCGATACACATTCCTGTTAGGCAAGAATGAACCTTGCACTACAGCTGCAAGCCGACTTAAAGAATTGGCTGATAAGAAAAACCATGGCTCCATCTATTTGACAGATGTTATTGATGCCTTCTCTGTTGAGCGACTCAACAAGGAGTTCTTCAATGGCTACAAAGCGCAATATAAGAAATTTGATGATACGCTTTCTGTTATCAAGCCACATCGCGACTATGTGAAGAAGTTATTAGGTCGTTTGGTGTTCCTGCAGTTCTTGCAAAAGAAAGGCTGGATGGGTGTACCTGTATCAAATACTAAATGGGAAGGTGGAGATAAGAACTACCTTAGCAAACTTGTCGATACTTACGCCAACAATAACCGGTTGTTAAGTGATGTTCTGGAGCCACTGTTCTTTAAGACATTAAATGAAAAACGCAATGGCGATATTGCTGATAGCATATTAGGAGAAAATATTAAGATTCCTTACTTAAATGGTGGTTTATTCGACAAAGATAGAATAGACGAATTAGACATTGATTTTCCCTACGACTATTTCAAGGAACTCATGGACTTCTTCGCCATGTATAACTTCACCATCGACGAGAATGACCCAGAGGATTCTGAAATCGGTATCGACCCTGAAATGCTTGGCCATATCTTCGAGAACCTGCTGGAAGACAACAAAGATAAAGGAGCCTTCTATACTCCCAAGGAGATAGTGCAATACATGAGCCAGGAAAGTGTTGCTCAGTATCTGAAAAGCCATACATCGGAAGAACTTCATGCATCTATCGACACGCTGATTAAACAGAAAGATGTTGATGCGCTACTCAAGAACAAAGAGCAAGCCAGACTCGTCAACAAATTGCTTGCCGAAGTAAAGGTCTGTGACCCAGCTATTGGCTCTGGTGCTTTCCCAATGGGTGTGCTTAATGTACTCTTCGATTGTCGCCATCTGCTCTATCCCTTTACTGGCAGCAAGGAAGATTTCTCTTGGGCAAAGTTAAAACGTGACATCATTCAGAATAACATATATGGTGTAGATATAGAGAAGGGTGCTGTAGATATTGCCCGCCTCCGCTTCTGGTTGGCATTGGTTGTTGACGAGAACGAGCCACAGCCACTGCCAAACCTCGACTATAAGATTATGTGTGGCGACTCCCTGCTGCATCGTTTTCCTCTTGATGCCCCGTTCCAGAACGTGCTGAAGGACTACAATCAAAAGAACGGTACGCACTACACCCTTGACGACTATCGTCAGTGGGTCTATGACTATACCGATATTTCCGACCACACGCAAAAAGATGATTTCCGCAAGAGGATTGAGGACATCAAGCGTGCCGTAAAGACCGAACTTAACGATAAGGAAAAAGGAAAGATTGCTAAAGTACGCGGAGCCATAGACAATCTGCAGATGGAGGATATGTTTGGCGGCAAGAAAAATGAAAAGAAAATCAAAGCTCTGCAAAAGGAATTGAAGGCTTTAGAACAACAGCGAGCCGAAATAGAGTCTAATAAAATCTACGACCAGGCCTTTGAATGGCGCTTCGAGTTCCCCGCACTCTTAGATAAGAATGGGGACTTCGCGGGGTTTGACATTGTGATTGGTAATCCGCCGTATGTACAACTTCAGACAATAAAGGAGAAAAGCCTTTTATATCAAAATATGGGATATGAAACTTTTCATAAATCTGGAGATATGTATTGTCTTTTTACTGAAGCAGGCATTAATCTTCTGAAAGAAAATGGGATATTAACATATATTATGCAGAACAAGTGGATGCAGGCAGGTTATGGCAAGCCGCTTCGGCAATTTCTTTCCAGACATCGTATCAGGAATATCATTGATTTTGGCGATGTCCAAATCTTTGAAAATGCTACTACTTATGTTTGCATTTGTACACTTCAAAGAAGTTGTCCTTCTGATAGTTTTACTGCATCATATATGAAGGAAAAGAACGTATTTAATTATCCATTATATCAAAGCATTTTCACCATTAATTCTTTAGGAACAGACACATGGGTGCTCTCATCCAGTTCTGATTTGGCCCTCAAAAACAAAATCGAAAATACTTTCCCCCCATTAAAAGACTATGTGCAGGGAGAAGCATATAGAGGTGTACTAACTGGACTTACAGAAGCCTTTATCATAAATGATGAGGTTAGAAATCAAATTATATCAGAGGACAAGAATGCATCCTCTATTATTCATCCAATAATTCGGGGTAGAGACATGAAAGTATGGGAAAACGCTCATGCAAATTCTTATCTGATTGGTACATTCCCTGCACGACATCTTAGTATAGACAATTACCCTGGTGTAAAAAAATGGCTTAATGGATTTGGACTACATAGATTAGAGCAGAGCGGTAAGACATATATTATCAATGGTGAGGAAATAAAAGCAAGGAAGAAGACTTCTAACAAATGGTATGAGACACAAGACCAAATAGGATATTTTGAAAAGTTCGCATGCCCGAAAATTATGTATCAGGCATTTCAGGTAAAGCCTTGTTTTATCTATGATGACAAAGGGTTGTATTGTAATAATTCTATTTGGATTTTGCCCACCAACAACAAAGCCTTGCTTGGTATCTTCAACAGTAAGTTGGGATGGTGGCTTATTTCAAAATACTGTACACAGATACAGAATGGATACCAACTGATATGGAAATATTTCTCACAAGTTCCAATTGCATTAAATCATGAGAACAAAAATACGTGTATTGAAGATTTGGTAGAAACAATACTGACTCAGAAAGAAAGTAAAGCAGACACCTTGAAGTTGGAGCAGCAAATCGACCTCCTCGTCTATCATCTCTATGCTCTGACCTACGATGAAGTTCTCATCGTAGATCCAGAGACTCCAATCACACGAGAAGAATACGAAAACAGTTAATCTAATTATAAATATAAATCCAAAATAGTATGCGGTTTAAGAGATGTTATACGACTAAAGGTTTATACATAGGAAAGCCAGAGGCCGAAGGTGAGACGACTTTATCTGGCCTTAATCTTTTAGATTTCTTTGAAGATTATACTCATATTGAGGAAAATATTCAAAGAGGATATTTTATTGTAAGTGGTCGTAAAGGTTCTGGGAAATCAGCCTATGCAATGTGGTTACACGAAAAAGCAAGGCAAAATGAAGAACTTTATACCTCTATCATTCGAAAAAACGAATTTGATATTGAAGCAATTATTCAAGCAATTCCTGAAAAGGATTTAAAATTTGAGGCTCTCTTCGAATGGCTTATCCTGGTACGTTTAGTAAAAATGATATTAGAAACAGGACAAGGAAAATATTTAAGACAAATTAAGTCTCTTCAAGACTTTTACTCAAAAAACTCAGGATATATAAATATTGATAAATATGTTATAACTGAAATAGTCGCTAATAAAGAGGTGAATTTCTCCCCCCTAAAAAGAGATTTTGGCTTTATTTCAAAGGTTTTAGGGAACAAATCAATAAAAGCTCCTTTCTATCAAATGATAGAACCTTTGAGGCAAATCATCACAGAAGTCCTTCGAATGGACATTTTCAAGGATATTCATTTTTATGTAATGTTTGACGATTTAGATGTAAAGTTTAAATTGTCTAATTCGCAGGATCAGATGCAATTAATGGATTTAATCCGTATTTCTCGTCGTTACACCACAGAGTATTTAAATGGTCTAAATGCGAAGGTGATTATTTTTATTCGCGATGACATAGCAGAAAGGCTAGACGGAGTGGACTGTGATAAAAATAAAATATTCGAGAGTTATGATTATCGAATAAATTGGTACGAACACGCCACGGCAAAAGGGAATGAGAGGCAACTAATGTTAAGACGCTTTATTAATCGTCGTTTAAGTAAAGGATTCGCTTCTTTAAATATACCATATAATACAGAAGACCCATGGCTTTCATTTGTAGACGAGAGCAATAATGACAAAACAACGCAATTTAAATACATACTTGATTATACTTTCTATTTGCCGAGAGACTTGATGCTTATTTTCAAGAATATTGGTAATAAAGATTTACGTATCCCATTATCCCACGAAGATATTGACCAACTATTGAAAGAATACTCAAAGAGAAAAATTGGAGAAATACGTGATGAACTATTGGCCGTATACGAAAATAAATCCATAAATTTGATTTTTGACACTCTAAGAGATATAAATAATGGTTGGGATGTTGAATACAACGAAGTTTTGGACATCTTAAGAAAGTACAACTTGCCAACCCATACATTCATTACGCTAATAGATTATAGCTTATTAGTTCCTGTTGAGAAAGAAACAGGTTATTTGTATTTCAATTATAGAGAAAAAGAATTGGATGGAGAATGGGAACAGTATACATTTAGGACTCCTAAGGTACTTTCAAAGTATTTTCAAACCAGATAATAAAAAAATACATTAAGACAAGTTTCAAATTAGTATGAAAACGAAGATTACTTTTATATTTTCACTAATTTCCTTTGTGGGTGTATTGTCAATATGGGGATTATGGGTATTCGGAACGATGAAACTATCTGTTGTTTCATTAGATACTTTTATCGGGGTCATCGTAGCCCTATTAGCAATCATTTTCACGGTAATAATTGGATGGCAGATAGTTAATACTATTGTAATTCGAAATTGGATGAGTCAAATAGAGCAAAAGCAGAAAACCCTTGTTGAAAATGAAAGAAAATTGGCAGAGAATGATCAGCTACATACATTAGAAGCATACAACATGCATGCTGCCATCTGCCAGACAGATGCGGACTCTTATAAAGATAAAGGGCAATATATAGAAGCTTTTACCTTCTATCATGTTGCCTTATGTTATTCCATCATCTCAGGAACGCCTAACTAATTGAATAGAATAAACAAATTAAGTCAGATAACGCAATGCATAATAGCTCCGCCTATTGCAGATTTTAAAATGCTTGCTAGACAAATAAAATCGGATTCAGATATGATTCGAACCACAACATCTTACAGAAATTGTCTGTCTGAAGTATATGAACAGACTATGCAAACATTTTGGCAGAAGATAAAGCTGTTGGGATTAGAAGTACCTGAATGATGACGCACATACGAGTTACTGGTTAACTCTCAACAGTTAGTGGGTAACTATATACACTTAGTGGTTAACTCGAAAACAGATGGCTTTGAATAGGAATAATAGAGTAATGATACAGATAAAAGATAACAGAGTAGAACATTATCTGAGCGATATTCAGGAGTATGAAAAATGGGGAAATCTGCTTGCAGGACAAAGTTGGGTACATCTATTCAACTCCAATACACCTGTGAGTATGTCGGCAATACACTATGGTTTGGAGTGCGTCAAAGCCAAGATGAAGTTAAATGTACTTCAAGACAACCGGCATACTGAAGAAGAAATGGAAAAGCGACTGAGGCAGATAGACCTTGAAACGCATCAAATGGAAGAAATAATGAAGAACGACCTTGAATACAGAGGGCTATTGATACCATAATAATAACTAATTGAAAACGTTATAAAGATATGGAAGAAAATGAAACAGTTTTGCCAGGCCTGGCTGAAGAGACCCTATATAGTGATGTATGCCAGATAATTGATGGCACAAGAGGCAGGATTGCCACCTTCCTTAACACAGAGGTATGCATGACCAACTGGTATATAGGCAAACGCATTAAGGAGGATGTGCTTTTCAACCAGCGAGCCGAATATGGAAAACAAGTGATAAAGAATCTTTCACTGAGGCTCATAGGTCGATACGGGTCAGGATGGAGTGAGAAAAAGTTGAGACATTGTATCCGCAGCGCGGAGACTTTTTCGGAGCAAGACATTGTCTCCTCAACGCAGAGACAATTGACTTGGACCCATCTGAAAAGCCTTATGTATATCAAAGATCCCCTTGAACGCCAGTTTTATGCTCATCTATGCGGTATGGAACATTGGGACACCCGTACGCTTGATGAAAAGATAGACCAACAACTATACCAACGTACTGCCATCAGCCGGAAGCCAGAAGAGGTTATCAAACAGGAGTTGGCAGAAGTGAAGGATAACAATCAACTTTTACCCGACCTCGTATTCCGTAGCAGCTATTTCCTCGATATGCTTGGTCTGCCTGACGTTTTTACAGAAAAGGATTTGGAAAGTGCCATCATCACACAAATTGAGGATTTTATAAAGGAACTTGGGTCTGACTTTACTTTTGTGGCAAGGCAAAAGCGTATAACTGTCGATGCTACTGACTATTACCTCGACCTACTTTTCTTCCATCGGGAGTTGCGGAGATTGGTGGCTATAGACTTAAAGTTAGGAAAATTCAAGCCTGAGCATGAAGGCCAGATGCTGCTGTATTTGCGTTATCTGAATCAAAACGAGCGTAAGGTTTGGGAGGAATCTCCTATTGGCCTCATTCTCTGTTCAGAAGGCAATACTGAACATATCGAATACCTGATGCTCGATGAAAGCAGTCCCATCAAGGTGGCTCAGTATTACACGCAATTGCCCGACAAAAAACTATTGGCTCAAAAATTGAAAAAGGCCATCATGATAGCACGGGAACATTATCAAAAGAACGAAAAATAGAGAAAATTATGAGGCGAATTTTGAAAGTTAAGGCCCTATCCAGATAAATGAGGGAGTAATTTTTGATATTGAGTTGTTCTTAAACCCAAATCGTTCATTAGACCGTAAATGTGATATTAAGAAATACTTTTTGCACGTTTGTCTATTCTTTTTGGCATATTTTTCATGTTTCTTCAGTCGTATAGCCCGCTATACTCCTTTAGAACACATAAAAATCTTCTCAAAAATAACAAGACAAACGCACTAAAATCTATATGACCGATTTGGGTTAAAATCATAATTGTGATTTTACTCAAATCCTGTGTATAATCCCCACAACAGTTAACCAATCCAATAAAAAAAGGAAAAAGGTTAATTGTGGTAGGGATTATGTTTTTTTAATTCTCCAGATGAACGGGCGAAGACGATGGAAGCGTATATTTGCGGTGGAATAGTGATTGAGTTCATTAGCATAAAGTGATTGAGTTTCCAAGTTCCATCCCTTTGGAAGAGGGTTAGGGAGAGGTTTAATTTAAAGTTTTCAGGATTATGGAGAAAGAGAAGAAACTGACTGCTGCCAATGGCAGACCGATTGCCGACAACCAGAACTCGCAGACGGCAGGAAAGAGAGGACCGATAGTGATGCAAGACCCGTGGCTGATAGAGAAGTTGGCTCACTTTGACCGTGAGGTGATACCGGAACGGCGAATGCATGCAAAGGGTGCAGGGGCATACGGTACGTTTACCGTGACGCATGACATAACGAAATATACACGGGCTGCAATGTTCAGCGAGATTGGCAAGCAGACGGAGTGTTTCGTAAGGTTCTCTACCGTGGCTGGCGAGCGTGGCGCTGCCGATGCAGAACGCGACATCAGAGGGTTTGCAATGAAGTTCTACACGGAAGAGGGCAACTGGGACCTTGTGGGAAACAATACGCCAGTGTTCTTCTTGCGTGACCCGCTGAAGTTTCCCGACCTTAACCATGCCATAAAGCGCGACCCACGCACGGGTATGCGCTCGGCAAACAGCAACTGGGACTTCTGGACGCTGCTGCCAGAGGCTCTGCACCAGATAACCATCACGATGAGTCCGCGAGGCATCCCGCTGTCATACCGCCACATGCACGGTTTCGGCAGTCATACCTATAGTTTCATAAATGCAGACAACAGGCGCACATGGGTGAAGTTCCACCTGCGCACGCTGCAGGGGATAAAGTGCCTTACCGACGAACAGGCGGAGGCGCTGATAGCCAAGGACCGCGAGTCGCACCAGCGCGACCTATTTGAGAGTATTGAACGGGGTGACTATCCGCGATGGCTCTTTCAGGTGCAACTGATGACCGAGGATGAGGCTGACAACTATCATATTAATCCGTTTGACCTGACGAAGGTGTGGCCGCATGGCGATTACCCGTTGCATGATGTTGGCATACTCGAACTGAACCGCAACCCTGAGAATTTCTTTGCAGAGGTGGAACAGGCGGCATTCAATCCGGTGAATATCGTTGATGGCATAGGGTTCTCGCCCGACAAGATGCTGCAAGGGCGACTGTTTTCCTACGGCGATGCACAGCGTTATCGCTTAGGGGTGAACCTTGAGCAGATACCAGTCAATCGTCCGCGCTGTCCGTTCCATGCCTATCATCGCGACGGAGCAATGAGGGTGGACGGCAACTATGGCAGAACGCTGGGTTATGAACCTAATAGCTTTGGTGAGTGGAATGACACGCCACGACTGAAGGAACCGCCGTTGCGGATGCATGGGGAGGTGTATAACTACACTGAGCGCGAATATGATGACGACTATTACACGCAGCCAGGCAATCTCTTCCGACTGATGCCTGCTGAGGAGCAACAGTTGCTCTTTGAGAATACCGCACGTGCTATGGGCGATGCCGCACTATTCATTAAGCAGCGACATGTGCGCAACTGTTATCTTGCCGACAAGGCGTATGGCGAGGGAGTGGCAAAGGCGTTGGGAATAGATTTGCAAGAGAGTTGGAAAGTGAAGAAGTTAATGAGTTGACGAGTTAATGAGTTGACGAGTTGATGAGTTGAGAAGTTAATAAGTTTATGAGTTTATGAGTTGCTTGTTCCTAAAAATCAAGAAAGCTCCAGATGTCAATATGCATCGGGAGCTTTCTTATCGTTTACCTGCTTCGCAGCAGGTACAACTACTAACTAATAACCATAAAATATTTAACTAACTATCTTTGTTTTTTCAGTTGACAAGTAAACAAGTTGACGAGTTGGTACTTTTGTTGACGAGTTTACAAGTTGGTACTTTAGGAGTTAAGAGTATGCTTGGTAGCAATCCTTAATCTTTAATCCTTAATCTCTAATCCATCTTACCGGCGAGACCTGTTTCTTGTTGTTTGCAAAATTACTGCAATTTGCTTTCTTGAAGGTTTAATTTTTAATCGAAAAGGGGTAAATATTTATCAATTAGAGGAAAATACGACATAATGGTAAGAAAAAGGTCGCATTGCTAATCCTTACAGATAGAATGCGACCTTTACCATTGGCATTCCCGTTGATGAGAATGCCGAGAATACTACTTACTATTTTATGATTTTCTTAACCTCGCCATTGGCAGTCTTGATGATGTTGATGCCCTGCTGCAACTGCTGTACGCGCTTGCCGTCGAGTGTGTAGATTGCTGTTGGCAGTTGGCCGTCGGCTGTTGGCAGACTGCTGATGCCGTCGGTAACGCCAGGAACAGAAGCCTTGCTCAGGCCGCCCTGCTCGTTTGCAGCGAATACCTTGTACTCCGCACCTGCCTCATAAGCAAACTCACACTCAGTGGTAAAGCCTGCCACCTCGTCGTTCTTGTAAACAACGTAACAGATAGCGTATGGTACGGCATCCCAAACAATCTTGTTGCCCTCAATCTTAGCCTGAGGAGCAGCGCAAGACTCTGTGATGATAGATGGCTGCCAGTTGTCAGAACCAGAAAGCACGTTCTTCACTGTATATTGTGCAGCCTCCTCGGCAGTGAGTACATTCTTCACGTTGTGTACCCAAACCTGTTCGCCGTCAACTTCCTTCCAGTAAGAGCTGCGGCGCTGTGAGAGGTCGAGAGGATTGCCGTCGCCGTCCATTGTGTTGTACTCTGCCCAGAGTGCAGGCAGACCACCCATCTTTTCATACCATCCTGCTGCAGGAATTGTTACTTCGGCAGTGGTGTTGATGAACACGGTCTTTGGCTGGTTGTGCCATGGGCGACCGAGCCATACATCTGTCTCGGCAGGATTGCCAGGAGCAGTGATGGTACAGTTCATGAACACATATCCCCACTTAACGTCAGCTGCATGAGAAGGAGCAACGATATAGCCACCGCTCTTGCGGTTGATGTAGAGAGTTGTGTTATCGATGTAGATGTTACCGCTGTTGTAGATGAAATCGACAGCACCTTCGATGAAGCAGTCCTTGGCATAAACACGGTAGTTTGATGTAGAAGGAGTAATCCATGTGTCCTGATAAGACAGCATTGCCACGTTCTTGAATACCGTGCGGTCGCCTATTGTGTTAAGAGCCAATGCCTGTGGACCCGCCTGCTTGTCATGACCCCAAGAGTTTTCGAGAGTCAGGTTGTCGAAGTAGCAGTTGTCTGAATTAACCACAACCGTTGCACCTACGCTTACGTGGAGAGCATTGTCGCCACCGCAGAGCTTGTCGTCGGTGATGATTACCTTGTCGCGCTCCTGTCCGATGAAGTGCAGGTATGGCTTGTTTGATGGAACGTCAACGTGACCCTTGTATTCGCCGTTCTTGATGAAGATGAGCCATGGGAACGCTCTGCCGGCAGGAGCGGCGTCGATAGCCTCCTGAACAGTCTTGTAGTCGCCTGTACCGTCTGTTGCAACAACTGCATCGTAGATGCGTGCTGCAGGTTGTGTGCGCTCCATTGTAGTGAAGTTGATAGTTGTACCGGCATAAGCGTTGCCGCTGCGGTCGGTGATTACGCCAGCAGGCAGTGTGAATGAGTATTCCTTGTTATAGTCTAGACCGGCATACTGGAACACAGCTGTCTTGCCAGTTACGGTTGGAGCAATCTCTTCGCCGTTGAGAGTGGCGTTGCCTGTACCAACCTTCACGCGCTCGTCGAATGTCAGTACGATGCTGCCTGTTGCCGATGCGCCTGTTGCTCCGTTGGCAGGGTTGCTGCTCACGAGCACTGGTGCTGTCTGGTCGTTTGCCTGTTCGCTGTCAGCAAGCACGAAGATGTCGCCAATAGAAAGACCATCGTAGTCGGTCTCTGCGCCCACCAGTTCTTCAGAACCTGGCATCCAACGGATATATACGCGCTCCTGGTTGTTGGCGTCAGCAGGAAGAGTGAACTCGCCGTCAACCCATCCGCGCTCAGGAATGTCGTATGTGCCAACCTCTGTGAAGTTTGTTCCGTCAACAGAGTATTCAGCCTTAATCACAGAATATGTGTTGTAGTTGTGTCCGAAACCGTTAGAGAACTTGATGTTGCTGTATCCCTTAGTAGAGAAAGAGATTTCCCAGTACCATCCCTCTGAGCGGAGCTTCCAGATACGTGCGCCCCAACGGCCTTCCTCAGCACCGTTGTTTACACCGCGTGTCAACCAGCTTGTGGTACTGCCGGCAGCATTGCGCAGTGAGAGCAGACCGGCATTCTCGCTGTTGCTGCGGTAGTCGGCTGCACGCTGAGAGTTAGGCTGATCCTGATAGAGGTCCCATGCCACGATATAGTCGGCCACGGCATAGTTTACGGTTACGTTCTTCTCGCCGTCCATGTTGATGATGCGCTCGGCATTTGTTGTGCCGTCTTCCCAACCAGTGAACGAGAGAATCTTGTTGTTGGCAACAGTAAGCTTCACGTCTGTTCCTTCCTCGTAGTAGTGAACACCGTCAACGATGTTGCCCTCAGGCAGGAATGTCACGAGGTTCTGGTTGCCATACTTGTTGCCCATATCGTCGATGGCAACATAGTTGAGAGCATAGACGTTGTTCTTGTCGAAGTTTGCTGTCAGGTCGGTGTTTGCTGAAATCTCGAATGTATAAGGATTCTTGTCAGAAACAACGTTGCCCTGAGCGTCTGTCCATGATGTGAAGTGGTAGCCGAAGTTCTCTGTTACAGAAAGAGTGATTTCCGTGCCTGCATCAAACTCGTTGCCTGAAGGATTAACGGCAATCTTGCCTGCACCCTCCATGCCAGACTTGACATTCAGAGTATATACAGGAACAGCCTCTGGAGTGCCCTCGAAGTCGCCGGTCAGTGTGATGTCGCTCAGACCCACCTGCTTGTTGTTGGCAAGATTCCAGATGTAGAACCACAGTTCTATCTTCTCCTCGCTGGCGCCCATGCCATTGATGGCATGTTCTACGGCAGTGAAACCATTGCCAGTGTTGTTGCGCTCAGGATTGAAACCGTCTGTCAACTGAACCTTCTCCTCGCCACGAATTACATATACGTCAAATTGTCCGCCGCTTGTACCGAACTTAGAAGCGTTAAAGCTGAGTTTCTTTGGTGTGAACTTAACGCCTTTCTTAGGAATGATTGTGTATTTAACATAAGAGTTTTCCTCCTGTGCTCTGCCGATGCTTACCACAGGCTGGATTTTTGTCAGCGTCTCAGTGCCCGCTGTTGCAGCTGCTTGAAGAGTTACGTTGCTGCCCAGCTCCCAACTTGTTGTAGAAACAGCCTCAGGAACAGAAACCGTTGCCATTGTAGGATTCTCTGCACCCTGGTCGAAAGCCCATGCTATTGTAGCATCCTTTGCTTCGATAGGCTTAGCCTCTTCCATTGCCTCACCCATAACCTTCACATAGTCCATGTTCCAGTTGCTCTTGAAAGTGTTGCCGGCGATGAGGCGTACGATAACCTTGTCCTTGTTATTGGCAGACAAGCTTACAGTGTTGACATTGTATATCCACCAGTTTGCTGCTGTCTGGCATGCACCGCCGTCAAACCATGTTGTGCCGCCGTCGGTAGAAACCACTGTCTGCAGTGAAGCCACGGCATTGGCTCCATAGGCACATGCATATTCTATAGAGATGTTCTTATATCCCTTGGTAGGGAACTGAATCTCGTAATATACATTGTGCTTAGAGGCATCGGTGTAGTCGCTGATGTCGTTGGCGTCAGCATTCTCTATGCGCAGCACCTTGTTCTGATAACCCTCGCACAACTGCCAGTAGCGGCCTTCCGATTGTGCTGTCATGACATAGTCGGCAGCGTTGCCAACAGCTTCGTTTGCCACGAACTTAGGTTGTCCGTCTTTAAACCAAAAATGTCCAACAGCTGCCCATGCGTTGCTGTTAGGCGTGTAAACATTCTCAGCCACGTCGTAGCCTGTTTCGAATGTCCAGTTGGCTATCTGCACGCTCTCTGCCTTTGCCGATGTGGCAAAGAGGCTTACGAGCATGAGCAGCAGCCCATTTAAAAGATTCTTTTTCATAATGGAGTTTTTATTTAAGTTTTTGAGTTATTGAGTTCTTGAGTTACCTCATCACTTTCTTTATATCTGTATTCCCGTCAGCATATGTTGTGCGGATAATATTCACCCCCTCGGCCAGTGAAGACAGTGCTCTCCCATTGGCATCATAGTAGTTTACGCTTACCACGTTTGGGTTGTTGCTGATGCCGTCGATACCGTCAGAAGAGGCATCGAACACCATGCCTTCGATGGTGACGTCGCTCAGACAGATGGTCTTGCCCGATGCAGCACCGTTATACCAAGGATAGATGCGCACATGCACCTCCTCGCCCTCTTTCAGGGTTATCACAGGCTGACAGCTCACGCCGTTCATCGTGTTGGCTACCATCTTGCTTGGCGCATAGATAGTGGTGCGTGTCTGGAAGTTGTCGGTAGAATAATAAACGTGACACATCATTCCGTTGCCGCCAGCGCCGCCCACATAGAGGCTGATATTGTTTATCTTCAGTTCTGTGCCGACGTTGGCTTTCAGTCCGAAGTCGATATAGCGCTCCGGGTTGTCGTCAATCTCACCGTCAGGCCATTGGTCGCCGGTCAGCAGGTTACGCTGTGTCTTGCGGTCGGGAGTCTCGCCTGCAGGAATGCCGTCAGGATACTGTGTGTAGTAATTGCCGTTGCCATCTGTGCCGCCCTTCGGACATGCATATCTCTGAACATACATGTTAGACCATGACTGTTCTATTACCGTTGCAGGACCGGTGAGCACGCACGACTCATCCTTCTCCAAGCGCCAGAAAGCCTTCACGGCTGTTCCGCCTTCCAGTGTTACGGCAGTTGCCTTTACAGGCACCTCGATGGTCTTGTCGCCCTGCTTGATTATTACCTTACCCTCGGTCTGTCCGTTCTGAGTCAGTGTCAGCTGTGCGTAGAATGTCTGCACCAGTGTTGAGGCGGTGTAGCTAACGCTCAGTTCGTTCTGCCAGTTGTTCTTGTCTGTTGACAGTGTTATGCCCTCAGAAGCACTGATGCTAATGGTGCCGCTCTCAGGAGTAAGGCTGAATCCGTTGAGTGTAAACTCCTTGCGCAGAGTCTGTCCCTTGTAAGCCTCGCCCAGATCTGCCTCGGCAGGTGTTACGCTGAGGTCGCTTGGCAGTACGATGTTATCGGCCAGGATGCCTTGTGCCTTCATCAGTTCGGCACACTTGCGAGCCACGAGCAGAGCACCAGTAGTGTTGAAGTGGGTGCTGCCGTCGCCGTCGAACAGATATTCATGACATTTGGCGTCGCCGTAGCTCTCGTAGAGTTCTGCTGTGGCAGTGGTAAGGTCGATAAACGGCACGTTCATCTCCTCTGCCACCAACTTCATCTGATAAGGATAGTCCATAGAGTGGTCGCTCTCTGCCACCTTCTGTCCGCTAACGGGGCCGTTCTCTGTAAGCACAGAGAAACTGTCGCCAAGGTCGTGACGACCGTTACGGCGAATCTTGTTGCCGCTGAAGTAGCTGCGACATACAGGAGCCACAAGGATAGGATTGCCACCCAGTGCACGGGTCTCCTCTACATACTTGCGCAGATACTCCTTGTAGGTAGTGCTTGGCACAGTACCACGGGTATCTACCTTGTTTGCCTCGGCAGTGTTGCCTATGCTCTGGTAGTATTCTTTCAGAGCCATGCCGTCCATACCGCCGTTCTTCTCGTCGTTATGAGCAAACTGTATGAGCACATAGTCGCCCGGCTGCATGTTGTTCTTTACTGCACCCCAGCGGTCGGCCTCATTATAGAATCCGCGCGTGTCGCGCCCGCCGCGTGCATAGTTGATTGATGTCACACCGTTCAGGAACTGATGGAAGTACATTCCCCAGCCGCGGGTTACTGTGGCCGATTCGTCGTATGGTGCCATTGTGGAGTCACCACAGGTATGCACCTTCACCGTTCCTGCACTCATCAGCGTAAGTGCTGCCAGAACGAGAACAAAGCTTAATGCATAATGCTTAATGCATAATAGTTTTTTGGTCTTCATTGTTTTATTTTTAGTTTTATTTTCATTCTTCATTCTTTAATCCACGTTTGCAAAATTATGCATAAAACCGATGGAATGGGGTGAAAAAAAAATCAAAGGAGTTTAAAATTAAGTCAAAGTATGCGATAAATTATATACCTTTGCATCTGTGAAATAAAAAATACACCTGTGGAATCAGAAAAAACGAACCCTTCCCGCCGCATGCCATCATTATTTTGGTCGCTTGTGCCCGTAGTGGCATTGCTTCTTGCCATTATCGGCATCATTGTCGTGTGGGGAGCAGATACGGCACAGTCGGTTAGCCACTATATCCTGTTTGGTGCAGCAGTGCTTACGGCGCTTATTGCCATTGTTGGTTATCAGTGCTCGCTGCAACGTCTGTGGTTAGGACTGCGTAAGAGTGCCGCACAGATTCTGCCTGCCATACCTATTCTTGTTTTTATCGCCACCGTCTCTGCCACATGGATGATGAGCGGGGTGGTGCCAGCGCTTATAGACTACGGACTGGAACTGCTCAGTCCGCAACTCTTTCTCTTCATTGCCTGTGTCATCTGCTCTGTTGTTTCTGTTATCAGCGGCAGTTCCTGGTCCACTATCGCCACCATCGGCGTGGCACTGATGGGCATCGGTCAGGTGCTGGGCTTCAGCGACGGGTGGATTGCCGGAGCCATTATCTCCGGTGCCTATTTCGGTGATAAGATGTCGCCTCTGTCCGATACCACGGTACTGGCAGCCTCGTCGTGTGGCGTCGATCTCTTTGCGCATATCAAGTATATGTTCATCACCACCATTCCGAGCATGACCATCGCTTTGATTGTCTATTTCATCGTCGGACAACTGACGCCAGTTTCTGTTTTGTCCCATTCCATCGAGATTACCGAGCATCTGCAGGCTTCGTTCAATATCACGCCGTGGGTGTTGCTCATACCTCTGTTGACGTGCGTTCTTTTACTGCTGAAACTGAAGACGGTGGTCACTCTTGGTATAAGCACACTGATGGGACTCGTGGGTATGTTCGTTTTCCAGCCTCAGATAGTGGAGGTTCTTGGCGGGGGCAGTGGACTGGTGACCGATGCAACCGTGGTCATGGACGTGCTTTTTACCGAGACCACTGTTGATACAGGCAGTGAGATGCTCGATTCGCTCGTGGCAACGGGTGGTGTAGAGGGGATGCTGCCAACAATCTATCTCATTTTGTGCTCAATGTTTTTCGGAGGAATGATGATTGGCGGTGGTATGATTTCCACTATTACCAGTGCTTTCACCCGTCGTCTTCATTCGGTCAACTCCATTGTCAGTGCAACTGTCGGTAGCGGATTGTTCTTCAATGCCTGCACTGCCGACCAGTACCTGTCGCTGATTCTTGGCGGAAATGTATATAAGAATATCTACTGGCGCAACGGACTTGAACCGCGTCTGCTCAGTCGCTCGCTCGAGGATTCTATCTCCGTCACCTCGGTATTGATTCCGTGGAACTCGTGTGGAGTCACCCAGTCAACGGTGCTCGGCGTGGCAACCATAGCCTATCTTCCCTATTGTCTTTTCAACTGGCTCAGTCCGCTGATGACTCTTCTCGTCGCAAGACTATGCAACCGCTATTTCAGGAGAGCAATATTTGTTAACTCAAGGAGATAGTCTTTGTTATATGAATAACTGCACGATAAATATCCAACGCATAATCAGGATGGAAAGACTCTTCTGCCAAGTGTTGCAGTTGAAGAGCAAGCATCACAGGACCCTTGCAGAGCAGCGGGCGATGAGGCAGTCGCTTGCCGTACTTGCCTCATATTACAGCAGTAGGGAGTGGAAAGAAGACTTTGCAGCCGATGAAGCCGGCCTATTGCCGAGGTCGCTTAAGCGTGGCATCCTGTCAGAAGACGGCTTGTGGAATCTGTTATCTGGATATTAAGCGAATGTCAGTAAAAGAGCGTAATCGCTAGATGATTTTTGATGACTAATATTTCACATTCGAAAATTTTACTCGCGTCAATTCTTTTGATTATCAAGCATATTCGCAAATAAACAGATTTGCAGATAAAAATTAATTTTTATAGAGAGGGTAGCGTATGGAGGGAAAAACAAACAGAGACGCCACGCGTGACGTCTCTACTATGAGTAATGAAATTTTTAAATGTTCACTTTTCCCTTTTTACTTAACAAGAACCTTCTTCCCTTCCTTAATATAAAGTCCCTTGGTTGGGTTCTTTACCTTTCGGACAGTGTGCTTGCAATTACTGCATTCTGTTTCTATGCTTGCTTGAAGACCTGTCGTTAGCTCCGCAAAACAATCAAGCTTGCTTGAATTATTTTGCCGAGCGCAGCATATCTTATCTAAAGATACAACAAACTATTACAAATCATCAAAATTGTTTGATAATATTTTGCTTACTGTAGCGTCACAAGGTATTAGGTATCGTTTTTACATGCACCGTGTAATGCTTTTATTCGTACCTTGTAATGGTATTACACGCACCGAGTAATACCATTACAAGAAATTTGTAAAAATCCTGTAATTTGCAGTTTGGCGATTTAGGGAATGTAAGTATGTCTTTTGTGGTAGCTAACCGATGCAGTTACGCTTGCTAACCGATGCAGTTATGCCAGACAAACGGATAAAGAATGCTAAAACACCATGTTTGGATGAATAAATTACGTTTTAGGGCGCAAAAACGCCAAAATAGTGTAGGATTGAAATCCTCATACATTGCACTTAATCGTCTGTGTGTTAACAAGTTAATCCCGAAAATGTAGGATGTAGGAAAAACATCGATTATTCGTGAGTATATAGGTTATTTTCGGTAATCGCTCGGCGACTTGCCCGTTGATGATTTGAAACTGCGACTGAAGTATTTCGGGTCGCTGAAACCGCATTCGTAGGCGATGTCGCTGACGGGTTTTGACGACTGCTCCAACAACTGACAGGCACGTTTGATGCGCGCCTCGCGAAGGAAGTCGAGTGGGGTGATGCCCATCAGGTGCTTCATCTTACGTTGCAAACCGCTTCGGCTGACGGCGGCGGCATCTGCCATGTCGCTTATGCTGACGTCGGCGTTGCCGATATTCTCTTCTACAAACGCCACAACGCGACGCATGAAGGCATCGTCTTCTGGAGAGGTTGCGAGGTTATGAGGTCGTGAGGTTATGAGGTCATTAGAACCTTCGGCCTTATAACCTTGAGGCGTAGCGACCTCATGACCTGTTGACCTCAGAACCTCATGGCTTGAAAGTAGAGCCAGATAGGCCTGGAGCGTTTCGTCCTGACGCTTGTTTATGCGCTTTATATATATTATGGTATATACGATGAGAGCGATAACTGCCAACGAGACGAGCAGGAACAGGATGCGTGCAAACATGGTCTCGTGCCATTTCGGTTTGACGATGATGGTTAGCAGCCGGTTGTTGTCTGTCCACACGCCGTCGCCATTTGTCGAGCGTATCTCCAAATGGTATGTGCCGGGCACGAGGTTGAGCAGTGTTACAGAGCGGTCGTGTCCGATGTTGTTCCATCCGGTCTTCTCGTCGTCAGCCTCGTTCAGTCGGAAGGCATAGCTGATGCTGCTGCCATAACTATAGTCGAGGGCGGCGAAGTTGATTGTTGCGTTGCGCTCGTCGCTGTTCAGAAGCAGTGTGTCTAAGCTGTTTACAGCCATCTCCGTGCGCCTGTTCTCTATGGAAATGCTTGTAAGTGCGATAGGCGGAACGAAGTCGCTCTTCCTTATCATACGCCGGTCGATGGTAAACGCTCCGTCGTGAGTGGCAAGCAGCCATCTGCCGTCGGGAAGTTGCAACGGCAGGGCATCGGAGAAACGGCAGCGCTGCTGGAAGAAACGGCTGTCGTAGGCACTGTGAGACGAGTCGTCGGGATTAAGAAGCAGTATGCGGTTACTGCACACTACGAGCAGCATACTGTCAATCGGTGTTGCCGATAGCATCACGTCGGTAGGTAGTCCGCTATGAGTATTGAAATGCTTGAACGATAGCGTGTCTGCAAAGAGATTGCTGGACGTTATCATGTTCAGTCCGCCACTCTCAGTGCAAACGAATATGCGTCCGCGGTTGTCGCTATTTACAAACATGGTGGCGTTGCAACTCAGACTGCTTGCCCTGTTGGCATCACGCGTATGTCGATGGAATCGCGCTTTTTTCAAATCTGTCTTTCCCTGAATCTCAACAACAATAAGTCCGTCGGTGCTTGAAGCAAGGATAGTGCTGTCGTTGACAATCAGGATATTACGTGTTTTTAGGAAATCCTTTTCAGGGTAGTCGGCAAAACCGTTGCCGCTATATACTACCTCTGGCGCATCGTCATGAGGGTGGGGCAGACAGTTGATGCCACCGCCAAGCGTTGCCAGCCACAGGCGTCCGAGGCGGTCTTCCTTTATGTCGTAAACATTATTGTTGTTCAGTCCTTCTATCTGTCTGATGCTGAATGTGCCGTTGGCGGTCTCACTCAGTCGGAACAGTCCGTCGGGTTTGCTCCCCAGCCATATTGTGCCGTTGGTAGTCTGCGTGATGCAATATACAGGACTGCCGAATGAAACGTATGACTTGCAGATTCGCCCGTTGCGGTCGAGATAGCCTATAAGACTGTTGTCGGCAGCAAAGAGACGCACTGTCTTGTCGTCTCTGTTTGAAACCCAATAGCGTTTCTTGTTGTCAAGCATCAGACTCCTTATCTCTCCTGCTCCCATTTGTGGCAAGGTTTCGGTGGGGTTGATACTGAAACTCAGTTTGTAGATATTGTAATTGCCATATAGCCAAAGGTTTCCCTGTTTGTCGCTGAAGCAGAATTTGTAGTCGTTGGTAAGACTTTTCAGTGGATATTCCACCGTCATGCCACTATTGCGGTCGATATATTCCAGTTTGCCGTTGTTGTGCAAAAGCCATTTCGTGCCGTAGTTATCAGTATATTCTATATGTTTTTTGTTTTTCAGTGAAATGCTCTTGTTGGGCATTGTCTTTGTGCTGTCCGACTCACTGAATCTGTAGGTCTTTGTGTCGAACATGTAGTTACCGTAGTCAACCATGCACTGAATGTTGTCGTTGCTGTCAATCCAGATGTTTCTGATGCGGTCGGTGTACATGTTGCAGCCGTCGCCCGGTAGCGACTTGAAACAGTGGAAACTCTGTCCGTCGAAGCGGTTGAGACCATTCCACGTTGACATCCATATCATTCCCTGCTTGTCTTGCACTATCTGCGTGACGTGCCACTGTGCCAGTCCGTCGTTCTCGCCGTACTCCGTCACGTTGCATATTGGCTGCGCCTTACCTATTTGGCAGTAGGCAAGTACCAGCAGGATGTATGTTGTCAGTCGTTTCATTGTTCTTTTTTCAGTCGGATGCGTATCTCTTCTATGATATTTGTCAGTTCCTCCATCGTCTCAGCCCTCAGCATGGCGATGCGTGTCTGTCGGAAATCGGGTATTCCCTTGAATATAGGCGATGCTGCCAGATGGCGACGAGTGTGCAGGATTCCCCGATATTCGTCGATTCTATCGACATTTATCTTCAGTTGTTCAAGGAGAATGTCGATTTTGTCGTCGAGTGACAGGCAGGAGTTTACAGTTGACGAGTTGATAAGTTGACGAGTTGACAAGTTGGTTGAGTGAGGTTTTGAGGTTTTGAGGTTTTGAGGTTCTGAGCAATCGTCTGCACTCCTGCACTCCTGCACTCCTGAACTCCTCAAAGTATCATCTTCACTTCTACACTCCTGCACTCCTTCACTCCTTAAACTTAATGACTCCCCAATTTCCTTGAATATCCAAGGTTGTCCGAACGTGGCGCGTCCAATCATCACCGCATCCACGCCGTAGGTCTCGAAAGCCCGTTTGGCATCCTCTGCCGTCTTGATGTCACCGTTGCCGATGATGGGGATGTGGATGCGTGGGTTGCGCTTTATCTCGCCAATGAGGGTCCAGTCGGCATCACCCGTGTACATCTGTGCCCTGGTGCGTCCATGTATGGTCAGTGCCTCGATGCCACAGTCCTGCAACTGCTCAGCCAGTTCTGTTATTATGAGGTTGTTACTGTCCCAGCCCAGTCGTGTCTTTACCGTCACGGGCAACTTCACTGCATCCACTACCTTGCTTGTTATCTCCAACATGCGCGGTATATTCTGCAGCATTCCAGCGCCGGCACCCTTGCCAGCCACTTTTTTCACCGGACAACCGAAGTTCAGGTCGATGAGGTCAGGACCTGCCTGTTCCACAATCTTTGCCGCCTCCACCATCGCCTCCACGTCTCTGCCGTAAATCTGTATGCCCACGGGACGTTCTTCGTCGCTGATGGTTAGCTTGCGCACAGTAGATTGCACATCGCGGATAAGTGCTTCTGCGCTCACAAACTCGGTATAGACCATCGATGCTCCGAAACGCTTGCAGAGCAGGCGGAAGCCAATGTCTGTAACATCTTCCATCGGTGCGAGGAAGAGAGGGTTGGGTCCGAATTCTATGTTTCCTATTTTCATATTTTTTTAGTTGACGAGTTGGTACTTAGTTGATGAGTTGATAAGTTGATGAGTTTACGAGTTGCCCTTCTCCCCTCCCTCGGAGGGGTTGGGGGAGGTTACCTTATTTAATCAAATGATACATACCTCCTGCCAGCGGTTTTACAGCACCCTTCATTTCCAGTTGGAAGAGTAGGGCTGTAACCTTGTTTATTGGTTGTCCTATTTCAACGGCTATAATATTGGCCTGCAGGTCGTTTCTCTTGTTGAGCAGGCCGACTATTGCCTGCTCCTCATCGGTGAAATCGGGGAAAAAGCTCCGTTCGATGCCCTGTTGCTTTGCTTTTTGCAATATAGCATCATCTTGCCAGTCCATTGCCTTTACAAAATCCTCAGCCGATGTGATGAGTGCCGCCTCGTTGTCACGAATCAGTCGGTTGCAGCCCTCCGAGTATTTCGCACCCACAGCTCCTGGAAAGGCAAACACGTCACGGTTGTAACTGCGTGCTATGCCGCAGGTAATCAGTCCGCCGCCCTTGTTTGCCGACTCTACAAGTATGGTGGCGTCAGACATTCCTGCAACGATACGGTTTCGACGGACGAAGTTCACCTTGTCAGCCTTTGTCATTGTCATGAACTCAGTGAGCAGTCCGCCCTTGTTTATCATTGTCTTTGCTGTCTCTCTATGGGCAGAAGGATAGATGGTATCGAGTCCGTGAGCAAGAACACCAATCGTCTCGAAGTTGTTTTCCAGTGCCTGACGGTGGGCATGAATATCCACACCGTAAGCCAGTCCGCTGACAATAAGCACGTTAGGACACATTTCTTTTAGCTCTTTGCAGAACCTTCTTATGAGGTCTTGCCCGTAAGTGGTGCAGTTGCGTGTACCGATGATATTGAGCACTTTAGCGTTGTTCAGGTCGGCATTTCCCTTGAAATATACCATCAGCGGCGCATCGCAGCACTCGGTCAGTCTTTGCGGGTAGTCGGGCGAGGCAGGGGTAAGCGCCTTTATGTTGTGCTTTTTTATGAACTCCATCTCCATTTCTGCCCGTTTCATCGGTTCATCCCAGTCTTTCAGTGCCGCGATGAGGCGTGGCGAGCAGTCGCTGATGACATCACCGATATTATTGCGATGCTCATAAATGGCGGTAGCACTGCCCAGTTGTTGGTACAGAGCCAAAGCTGTTGCGAAATTGAAGTTGCTTATTCGCGTCAGCGCCATGGTGTATAGTAGTTCTTGCATTTTAGGAGGGATAGGAGATTTTGGGAGTGTATAGAAATCCTAGGTTTTCCTAGATGAAGGATTGAAGAATTGAAGGATTGACTTAGGCGTTTAGTCCTTGCAGATAACTCTCAAAGGCTTTGTTATAGTCTTCGCTGTCAGCCAGTTTGCCGTTTACCAGACACACAATCTCTATAACACCGCGGAAGCAGAGTTTCTCGTCGCTGGCTCGGTAGATGTCCTGATTGAAGACATAGCGTATGCCCTCTTTATGCAATCCGAGTCGTGATATAAACTCATCGTCGCAAGTGAGCGGTGTCTTGAATTGCAGGTTCATTCGAGCCACTACAGCATCAACGCCCTTGCGGTGCATCTCTGCGAAACTCAGTCCGCAAGCCTTCAAGAACAGATGGCGCGTATGCTCTGTGTAGTGAAGGTAGTTGGCATTGTTTACAATGCCCTCGATGTCGCACTCATAGTCGCGAACCATCATTTTTGTTTCGTATATGTATTTTTGTTTCATAATCTTTTTTAGGAGATTCTAGGAAACTCTAGGAAACTCTAGGAAGTTCTAGGAAGACCTAGGAGGCTCTAGGAAGGCCTAGGATTCTCTAGGAAATCTAGCTAAGCTAGATCATCTATTCCCTTTAAGATACTCATACCCGATGCGGCATCTTAGGCATTCGCGTCGGTCGCAGTATTCCTTTTTCAGCTGTATCAGTGCCTGGCTGTCGCCTGCGGTCTTTACCTCCATTCCGCACTCCTGCCACATGCGCACGATGTTGTTGTTCTCGGCCTTCAGTTGGTCGAGGATGTCGAAAGCCCTGTCGCACAAATCCTCTTTGTGCAGGTGCCTGCCATAAGCGAAGAGCATAGGTATGGCAGTGTTTATTATCAGCAGGTCGATGGATGCAGCAGAAAGATTCTTCTTGTTCTTGCTGCTCTCTGAACCGAATGAATAGTGGGTTTCCCAGTATGGTGAGACATGCGTTGTGAGCATCTGGCGCAGGTCGTTTAACGACTGACATTCAGCAAGCATGCTCAGGTTGGTGCGTCTCTCGTGATAGAGAGTGGCAAGCTGTGATATGCGTATATGAGGAAAGTTCTGCGGGCGCAACCTCAGAAAGCGCCACATCTTGCTGTCCATAGGCGTAAGTGAGAACTTATGAGCCAGATACCTGTACTCGTTGACAAGGCGGGTGAAGTATTCATCCGCCATCACCTTGCTGCGATATTTCTCGGCGATTTCATCGATGTCGAGCAGGCCTGCCTGTCCAAGGAATATCGCTTCTATCTGAAACAGGTCGTCGCGGTGCTTGCCCACAGCAGAAAGAGGGATGCATCTGGCCCATTGCTCAAAGGCATCGCCGTTGATGCCGAAGCCGTAGTTGCGGGCAAGAGTTATGAAGTAGGCATCCTCCCATGCGCCGCCGCACTGCTTTACCCTTTCCTCGATGGCAATGGTCTTTTGTTCCAGTCTTTCCGTCTGCAGCGCACTCATCCATGAGTGTATGGTCAGTGCCGACAGTTCCGGTACAATCTTATAGCAAGGCGGGTAAGAGTCGGTGCGCAGCAGTTCCTGATAATTGTCGGCAACATGCTGAGGAACGCTGACCACCACTTGAGGGATAGTCTTGCCGTCGGCAGTAGTGACAATGGCATCAGCCTCGCCCACAACGTGCATCACCACATTGTTGTAGGCACTGTCCTTGTCGTGACCGTGGGCAAACCAATGACTGGCACGGTCGTGAATCTCAACATTGCCCACCCATAGCGTGCCGTCAATCTTCACCTTGGCGTTGAAGAAATCAGGTCCGGCATTGCTATTGTGCAGTCCAGTATCAATCACCTCCACCGTCTTGCCGTCGATGGTGAGCAAGTCGCCCGTACCCATCAGTCTGTGTTTCCAGCAGTAGTGCAGCAGTTGTTCCATAGTCTGTTGTGGTTATTATCAATTTGCAAATATACTAAAAAAAACGATAAACCACTGATTTTTGGAATAAAATAAAAATGGCGCCTATTCATAGCGCCATTCGGGTATTTCTTTTAGTAGTCAAATTTAGTCAAACGACAAATTACTCGCAATATCCCACAGTCTGTCCCAGTACGACAATCATCGAGTCCTTCAACTTCAGAGTCTCGACCACTTTCTGCTGGTTCCATCCGCCGCGGGCCCTGCTGCCAATGCCGGCACTTGCGCAATAGAGATACACATTCTGCGAAACATAACCCACGTTGACATACGAAACGGTGTTGGCATCGCCAGGCCTGTGACCAGGACCGGTCTTGTCGGTATCGGCGATGAAGAGCAGGTTGAGATAAGCCTTCTGAGCATCGGCACGTCCGGTTATGGCACGGTGGTCACCCTTGGCAACGAGTTCGAGAGTGTGGTTCTTGTAATTGTAGTAGTAGGCACCATGCTTGAAGAAGGCATACAGTTCTATCTCTTGTCTGTTAGAACCGGTAGGAGCGGTGCGCTTTCCGTCGGGACGGTTTACTCCAAGTGCCGCCCACATCATGTTGGAGATGTCTTGCAGTGAGATTTCTTTCTCTGTGAATCCCTTTGACGACTTACGGTTCTTCAGTGCATTCAAGAGAGTCATGCCTTCGTCATAGTTAGGCTTGTTCAGTTTGATTACCTCAGGGGCATTCTGTGCCATTGCACCAGTCAATGCAATCAGCATTGCAGCTAATGTCAATACGATTTTCTTCATAGGATAACGATTTTTGATTTGTTTTAAAATAGTGTTGTTTAATATTTACGAGGACAAATGTAAAAACTATTTTCCTCATAACCAACAAAACATCTGATTTTTTCATTTCTTAACAGGCGAATGCTTAAAATACATAAAATATCAGGCGGTTATTTGTTAAAGTATTTGAAATATGAAAGTCGAATTAATACTATTTTACTAAAATCACGTCATATATTAAATATGTGGGCATTATTGTGTCTATATC
Source organism: Prevotella sp. (assembly GCA_045602085.1). Taxonomy (GTDB): domain Bacteria; phylum Bacteroidota; class Bacteroidia; order Bacteroidales; family Bacteroidaceae; genus Prevotella. The sequence goes on from JAZSAV010000043.1 coordinate 26,049, forward strand.
GATTTTAAGAACAAACTAATTAAAAAATATGTTATGAATAAATACACTAAATGGGGTATCGTGGGAGTTGTCGTTGTTGGTCTGTCGATTGTTGGCTACAACTCGCTAATGCCTCACGAGAATGAAGAACTGAAGACCGGGGGAGTTCCGGGCGGCAAAGGAAGACAGTCGAAAACACTTAATGTTAGAGCCGTGGTGATGGGCGAACAGGAACTTACCGATGGCATTTTCATCAGTGGCAGCCTTGTTCCCGACGAGGAAGTGAACCTCTCGTTCGAGACTTCAGGAAAGATTACCGATATTTATTTCAAGGAAGGAGCACATGTTGAGCGCGGACAGCTGCTCGCAAAAATCAACGATGCTCCGCTACAGGCAGAACTGCGGAAGAAGGAAGCACAGTTGAAATTGATGCACGACCGTGTGTACCGTGCCAAGGCACTGCTTGAGAAAGAGGCCGTCAGTAAAGAAGCCTTTCAGGAGGCAGAGGCCAACCTCACGGCCCTAAAGGCAGAGATTGACGGTGTGAAAGCGCAGATAGCACAGACAGAGTTGCGTGCACCGTTCTCTGGAGTTATCGGTCTGCGCCAGGTCAGTGTGGGTGCATACGCCACAACCAGTACTGCCGTAGCGATGCTCACCAAGATGACACCGCTGAAGGTGGAGTTCAGTGTGCCAGAGCGCTATGCCGGAACACTGCCGGCAGGCACTGACCTTACGTTTACAGCCGAGGGCGACCTTACGCCACGCAGTGCGAAGGTCTATGCCTCTGACTCTCGTGTTGACCCCGAAACCCGTACATATACCGTCCGTGCACTCTATCCGAACACCGATGGCAAACTGGTGCCGGGACGTTATGTCAATGTCAACCTCACCACACGCAAGTACGACCGCACGCTGGCAGTACCGAGCGAGGCCATCGTTTCTGAGATGGGTATCGACAAGGTGTTCCTCTGCAAGAACGGCAAGGCTGAGGCTGTAGAGATAACCAAAGGTCTGCGCACCGATGCCCAGGTACAGGTGCTCCGCGGTTTGAGCATCGGCGACACCGTGATAGTGAGCGGTACGATGCAGTTGCGCCAGGGTCAGCCTGTAGTGGTAAAGGTGGAGTAGAAAGCCTCCCCTAACCCCTCCGAAGGAGGGGGATAAGGAGCCTACCCCTATCCCCTCCCGAAGGGAAGGGAAATCAGATGAAAATGGAGCGCATGCATACCAAGCATACGTCTGAACTCCTGAACTCCCTGAGTATTGTCTACACTCCTAAGCGAAGCGCCACTCCTTCACTCCTACACTCCTAATATTGGGTGAGACAGAATTAAGGAGTCAAAGGAAGTCAAAGGACAATAGCTTCAGATGCAAATAACTTGTTTACTTGTCAACTCGTCAACTCGTCAACTTGTCAACTCGTTTACTTGTCAACTAAAAAACAACAAACATGAACATATCCGAACTTTCAATACGCCGCCCGGTGCTTGCCACGGTGCTCACGCTGATAATACTCCTCTTCGGAGCTATCGGCTACGCAACGCTGGGCGTAAGAGAATATCCGTCGGTGGATAACCCTATAATATCTGTGTCGTGCTCGTATCCGGGTGCTAACGCCGACGTAATAGAGAATCAGATAACAGAACCCCTTGAGCAGAACATCAACGGTATTCCTGGTATCCGCTCCCTGACCAGTGTCAGTCAGCAGGGAAACAGTCGTATAACGGTTGAGTTTGAACTCTCGGTAGATTTGGAAACAGCAGCCAATGACGTGCGCGACAAGGTGTCGAGAGCACAACGATGGTTGCCACGCGACTGCGACCCTCCAACTGTTTCGAAAGCCGATGCCGATGCGCGTCCGATACTTATGGTGGCCATACAGAGCGACAAGCGCTCGCTGTTGGAACTCAGTGAGATAGCCGACCTCACGGTAAAGGAGCAGTTGCAAACCATTCAAGACGTTTCGAGCGTTATGATATGGGGTGAGAAAAGATATTGCATGCGCCTGTGGCTCGACCCTGTGAAGATGTCTGGTTATGGCATCACGCCTATGGACGTGAAGAATGCCCTCGACCGTGAGAATGTGGAGCTGCCATCGGGAACCATCGAGGGCAATACCACCGAACTCAGTATCCGTACCATGGGACAGATGCACACTACGGAGGAGTTCAACAACCTCGTTATCAAGGAAGACGGCAGTCGCATGGTGAGGTTCAGCGACATCGGTCGTGCCGAGCTGTCGCCACGCGACATCAAGAGCTATATGAAGATGAACGGTGTGCCGATGGTGGGTGTCGTTGTCGTTCCTCAGCCGGGAGCCAACCATATAGATATTGCCGATGCCGTGCATGAGCGTATGGAGATGATGAAGAAAGACCTGCCCGAGGATGTACACTTCGACTACGGTTTCGACAACACACGTTTCATCCGTGCCTCAATCAGTGAGGTGGAGACAACCGTTTACGAAGCCTTCCTGCTCGTAATCATCATTATCTTCCTCTTCCTGCGCGACTGGCGCGTTACGCTTATCCCCTGTATCGTTATCCCTGTGTCGCTCATCGGTGCATTCTTCGTGATGTATCTGTGCGGCTTCTCTATCAATGTGCTTTCTATGCTTGCCATCGTGCTCTCCGTCGGACTGGTGGTCGATGATGCCATCGTTATGACCGAGAACATCTACATACGAATAGAGCGAGGCATGAAACCCTTTGAGGCGGGTATCGAGGGAGCCAAGGAGATATTCTTTGCCGTCATCTCTACCACCATCACGCTGGTGGCAGTGTTCCTGCCCATCGTGTTCATGGAAGGAACAACCGGCCGACTCTTCCGAGAGTTCAGTTTCGTGGTTGCCGGTTCGGTAATCATCTCCTCATTCGCCGCACTTACCTTCACGCCGATGCTTGCCACGAAACTGCTTGTAAGGCGCAAGGAGCAAAACTGGTTCTACCGCAAGACAGAACCGTTCTTCAACGGACTCAACAACGTTTATTCACGCATGCTCGATGCCTTCCTGCGCAAGCGTTTCACGGCCATTGCCATCATGGTGGTGGCACTTGTAGCCTGTGTCTGGATGTGGACGAGTGTACCTTCGGAGATGGCACCGCTTGAAGACCGTTCGAGCATCACCATCCGCACCATGGGACCGGAGGGTGTGACCTACGAATATATGCGCGACTACACCGAAGACATCAACCGACTGGCTGACTCGCTGATGCCTGATGCAGCGTTTATCACTGCACGCGTGTCGGAAGGTTCGGGAAATATTCAGATTACGCTGAAAGACCTTGCCGAGCGCGACTATACTCAGATGGAGGTGGCGGAAAAACTGTCGAAAGCCGTGCGCACTAAGACCGATGCCCGTGCCTTCGTTCAGCAGCAGAGTACCTTCGGCGGCAGGCGTGGTGCCATGCCAGTTCAGTACGTACTGCAGGCCACAAACATCGAGAAACTGCAGAAGGTGCTGCCGGCATTCATGGCAAAGGTTTATGACAATCCTACGTTCCAGATGGCCGACGTCGATTTGAAGTTCTCAAAACCGGAGGTAAGACTGAGCGTCAACCGTGAGAAAGCCAACCTCATGGGTGTGAGCACGAAGGATATCGCACAAACCCTGCAGTACGGACTCAGCGGACAGCGCATGGGTTATCTGTATATGAACGGAAAGCAGTATGAGATTGTGGGTGAGATTAACCGCCAGCAGCGCAACGACCCAACCAATCTTAAGGCCATCTACATGCGCTCTGCCGACGGTAAGATGGTGCAGATGGAAAACCTTGTTGACTTGGTTGAGAGCATCGCTCCGCCAAAGCTCTACCGCTACAACCGATTCGTGTCTGCCACAATCTCGGCAGGTTTGGCTGACGGCAAGACCATTGGCGAGGGTCTCGATGAAATGGACAAAATAGCCAAGGAAGTGCTAGACGATACCTTCCGTACTGCACTTGCCGGCGATTCGAAGGAGTTCCGTGAAAGTTCGTCAAGTCTGATATTCGCCTTTGCCCTCGCTCTGCTGCTCATCTACCTTATTCTTGCAGCCCAGTTCGAGAGTTTCAAAGACCCGTTTGTCATCATGCTCACCGTGCCTCTTGCCATCTGCGGAGCACTGATATTCATGCTTGTGGGCGGAATAACAATGAACATATACAGTCAGATTGGTATCATCATGCTTATCGGACTGGTGGCGAAGAACGGTATTCTTATCGTTGAGTTTGCCAATCAGCGCCAGAAGGCAGGCGAAGACAAGATGACAGCCATCCGCGAGGCGTCAATACAGCGTTTGCGCCCTATTCTCATGACCAGTGTTTCGACCATCCTCGGACTCATGCCGCTGATGTTCGCCACCGGCGAGGGCTGTAACGGTCGTATTGCCATGGGTACGGCAGTGGTGGGCGGTATGCTTATCTCTACATTGCTCACCATGTTCATCGTGCCAGCCATCTACTCTTATGTGTCAACTAATATAGGAACAGCTTCAGTCCCATCGAAGAAAGATGGTGCAAGTGATTCCCATAAAGAATAAATAGCGTAAAGATGAAATATATTAGAATATGCTTATTGGCCCTGTTCATGGCTCCGTTTTCCGGTGCATGGGCGCAAGAAACGATGATAGGGTCGCTGCCGAAGTTCATAGAGACGGGTCTGAAGAACAACTACGACCTGCGCATCGTAAGAAACGAGGAGCGCATGGCCGACAACAATGCCAATCTGGCTAATGCCGGCTATCTGCCTACACTCAGTGCAACTGCCGGCTATGACGGTTCGTCAATGAACACAGACACCAAGTCGCGTGCCGACGGAACGGTGACAAAGAACCGAAACTCCTTCGACCACGGCTATTCTGCCGGCATCAATCTCGACTGGACCATCTTCGACGGATTCAAGATTCAGGCTAACTACAGTAAACTGCAGGAACTGCGCCGTCAGGGACAGACACGCACCCGACTGGCCATAGAGGATTATGTGGCAGAACTGACGTCAGAATACTACAATTTCATTCAGCAGCGCATCCGTATGCGCAATCTGCACAATGCCGTAAAACTCTCGAAAGAGCGTCTGCGCATAGTGCTTGAACGTTATACTATAGGCAGTGCGTCGCGCCTCGACCTCCAGCAGGCACAGGTTGACTTCAATGCCGACTCGGCACAGAGTCTGAAGCAGTACGAACTGCTCGCCTCTTCGCGCATCCGTCTCTACGAACTGATGGCAGTCAAGGATATGACCACAGCCATCAGTGTGCCCGATACCTCTATCAATGTTGACGACAAACTGGTGTTCGATACCCTGCTCAGTGCCACCATGCGAACAAACGCATCGCTCCTGAACGCATCGCAGAACATCCGTCTGGCAGAACTCGACTATAAGGCAACTATGAGTCGCGACTTCCCTTATATAAAGTTGAACGGCGGTTACAGTTATTCACACGATAACTTCAGCGACGGAGCAACAAAGAGCCGAGACAACTGGGGCGCCACATTCGGAGTGAAGATGGGTATGACCCTCTTTGACGGCAAGCGAAGCAGTCAGCGCCGCAACGCTCGTATCAATATTGATAACGCCGACATGGCTCGCCTGCAACTGGAGCAGTCGTTGCGTGCCGACCTTGCCGACCTGTGGCAGGCCTATAAGAACAATCTGCGCCTGTTGGCACTTGAACGACAGAACCTTGTCACGGCAGAAGAAAACCACTATATCGCCCACGAGCGTTATATGCTTGGCGATCTCTCTGGTATTGAGATGCGCGAGGCACAGCAGAGTTTGCTCGATGCAGAAGAGCGAATACTTGTGGCAGAATACAATACCAAGCTTTGCGAAATATCATTGCGACAGATTAGCGGCAGCATTATGAGGTATATGGTTGAATAGGAAGATAATGTCATCTTTTGATAATGATAAAAGGTGGAGCTTGTTAGTGAAGCTTCACCTTTTTCTTTTGTTTCTATTTGCTAAAACTCAAAATAAAACTAAATAAGTAAAAGAAAAATGAAGGGAAAAGATTAAAAATCAGTAACTTTGCAAAGTTTTAATTCGAATTAGAAATGAAGATAGCATTAATAGGCTACGGCAAGATGGGCAAGATGATAGAGCAGATAGCCATTAGCCGTGGGCATGAAATCGTGAGTATTATAGATGTAGATAACCAGCAGGACTTCGACAGTGAGGCTTTTGCTTCTGCCGACGTGGCCATTGAGTTTACTGCTCCGCAGGCTGCATACGGTAACTACCTGAAGGCATTTGCCAAGGGTGTTAAGGTGGTTTCTGGTTCTACAGGATGGATGAAAGAGCATGGCGACGACGTGCGCCGTATGTGTAATGAAGAAGGGAAGACCCTGTTCTGGGCATCAAACTTCTCTATTGGCGTTGCCATTTTCTCTGCCGTAAACCGTTATTTGGCAAAGATTATGAACGGATTCCAGCAGTATGGCGTAGAGATGGAAGAAGTGCACCACATACACAAATTGGACCACCCGAGCGGTACAGCCATCACATTGGCAGAAGAAGTGATTGAGAATATCGACCGCTTAGACAAATGGGCAGTGGGTACGGTGCAGAATCCAGACGGAACAATAGATGGTTCTAAGGATGTTGAGGCAGGCAGTCTGCGTATCGACAGCATCCGTCGTGGCGAAGTACCAGGCATCCATACTATTAAATATGACTCTGAAGCCGATTCAATAACAATCACCCACGATGCACATTCGCGCCAGGGCTTTGCTCTTGGTGCTGTGCTGGCAGCAGAATATACGGCAGAGCACAACGGACTGCTGACAATATCTGATATGTTTAAGTTTTGAAAAACTAGGAAATCCTAGGATGTCTTAGGAACTCTTAGGAAACCCTATGGCTTCCTAAAACCTCCAAATAACTAAAAAATAAAAAATGAAGAAACAAGAAAATAAAACGATACAGTGGATAAAATTCATTTTAGTGCTTATAGCGTGGCTGCTTTTCTGCTATTGGCTGGAGAGTTGGCTTGGCCTTATTGTAGTACCGTTTATCTATGATGCCTATATATCTAAGAAGATAAATTGGGGATGGTGGAAGGAACGCGAGAATCCGTTGCGCTTCATCATGTCTTGGGTAGATGCCATTGTTTTCGCTCTTGTGGCCGTTTATTTCATCAATCAGTTCTTCTTCCAAAACTACTACATCCCTTCAAGTTCGCTGGAGAAGTCGTTGCTTAAAGGCGACTATCTCTTTGTGTCTAAGGTAAGCTATGGACCTCGCATTCCGCAGACACCGCTCACCATGCCACTCACCCAGCACACCATGTTCTGGGGAATGAAATCGTATATAGAGTGGCCGCAGTGGGACTATCGCCGTGCAAAGGGTTTGGGCGAAATAGAACTCAATGATATCGTCGTGTTCAATTTCCCTGCCAACGATACTGTGTGTATGGCACCGGAATATCAGGGTCATGACTACTATCAATTGTGCTATCAACACGGTTATCAATGCTATCCGCAGCAGATAGATGTTGACAATCTTTCTGACGAAGACCGCATGAGGTATTTCGATATTATATATAACACAGGCCGACAGGTAATAAGGCATAACGCCCATAAGTTTGGCGAGGTTGACACACGTCCTGTTGACCGTAGGGAGAACTACGTAAAGCGTTGTGTGGGACTGCCTGGACAGACATTGCAGATAAAAGACCGTATCATCTATCTTGACGGTAAGGCTAACAAGGAACCCGATAATGTGCAGTATTCATATATTGTGAAGCGCAAGCAGCATCTGCCGGAAGAACTGATAGAAGAACTGCAATTGTCTGACGAGAGTCTTACATATCTTAATCAGTTCGGCTATATGCCTCTCACTAAGCATGCAGTCGAGGTGTTGAGAAAGCGTACAGATATAGTGGAGAGTGTTACTCTCGTTACCGATGCACCGGAGCGCGAGACCTATCCGCTCAACGGCAATATGCACTGGACACGAGACAACTACGGACCGGTGTGGATTCCGAAGAAGGGCGAATCCATCGACCTTACTCTCGACAATATCGCCATCTACGAACGTCCTATCAAGGTGTACGAAGGCAATGACCTTCAGGTGAAGGATGGCAAGATATATATCAATGGCAAGGAGGCAAAGAGTTATACCTTCAAGATGGACTACTATTGGATGATGGGCGACAACCGTCACAATTCAGCCGACTCACGCTACTGGGGCTTTGTGCCTGAAGACCATATCGTTGGCAAGCCGATCTTCATCTGGTGGTCGAAGAATCCTGATCACGGACTCTTCTCTGGTATTCGCTGGAACCGTCTCTTTACCTTTGTTGATGATATAAAGTAATACAAGTATCCCGACGAGTTGGTGGAAAAAGTACAATCATTATTATGCGTCAGTGGCTGAAGTTTCTCATGGCATTTGCAATAGCAGCAGTAATTCTGCTGTTATTCCGTGCTTTGGTCACTACAATGTATGTGGTAGGAGGAACGGCACTGCAACCTGAATTTCATGAGGGCGACCGCGTAATGGTGAACCGCTGGAGCTACGGACTCCGTACTGGCAGCGACAACGGACTGTTCCGCTACGGTCGTCTGTTCAAGAGTGAGGTGAAGCGTGGCGATATAATAGCCGTAGATAATATCTCCGACACTATTCCGGGCATTTTCATCTTCAGATGCAAGCATCTTCCGGGCGATACCGTCACATATAAGGGTAGGCAGTTCATTGTTCCCGGACTGTATAGTTGCGACAAGGAAGACTATTACTGGCTTGAGAGCGTAAATCAAAGGGATTCCGTTGACAGCCGCATGTTTGGATTTGTCGGTGAGAGCCATGTCATTGGCCGTGTGTGTATGGTACTTTACAACCATAACGACAGTCTGCCTTTTTATAAGGGTTATGATAAGGATAGGCTGTTTCTTTTGAAATAGATGACTATGAAGACATTGCTTTCTACAACATATTGCGGACCAGTTCAGTGGTATCAGAAACTATACCGCAGCGAAGAGGTGTTAATGGAGCGTCAGGAGACCTTCCAGAAGCAGACCTATCGCAACCGTTGTGTGATAGCAACAACCAACGGCCTGCAGACGCTTACGGTGCCGGTAGAGCGGTCTTCAAGCAATCTGATAAAAGATATTCGTATTAGCAATCACGGCAATTGGCGCCATCAGCACTGGTTTGCGTTGATGAGTGCCTACAATGAGTCGCCGTTCTTCGATTATTACCAAGACGATTTCCGTCCCTTTTTTGAGCGACAGTATGATTATCTCTATGATTTCAATATGGAGATATGCCGTAAGGTGTGCGAGCTGATAGACATACAGCCGAATATTAGGGAGACAGAGGAGTATTTTAGGAGTGAAGGAGTTAGGCCTCTCCCCCCGCCCTCTCCTTGGAGAGGGAGCTTAACAAGTAATCCCTCATCTCTCATCTCTAATCTCTCATCCAAAATTGGGAGTTCACCCCATTCAACCAACTTGTCAACTCGTCAACTCGTCAACTCGTCAACTGAAATAATCGACTTCCGTTCCGTCATCAATCCCAAGCATCCGGCAGACGATGCTGACTTCGTTGCGCGCCGTTACTATCAGGTTTATGAGCGTAAGCACGGTTTCCAACCCAACCTCAGTATATTAGACCTTCTGTTTAATATGGGACCAGAGTCGGTGTTCTGGTTGTAAACCGTTCCCCCTACATATTCCACATATTATAATAATGTAAAAGCGGACGCATCACTTCTGACGCATCCGCTTTTTTGTTTTGTAGTATTTCGTTGTTTATTCTTCTGAGAAATCCTCTTTGCCAACTGCACACAATGGGCAAACCCAATCTTCTGGCAGATCTTCAAATGCAGTGCCAGGATTGATTCCGTTCTCAGGGTCACCTGTTGCCGGATCGTAAACGTATCCGCAAACGTCGCAAATGTACTTTTTCATAACTTCTTTCCTTTCTTTATTTTAATGATTAACTATTGGTGATTGCTTTTCTTGTTCAGAATAGCATCAATCTTCTCTGTTATCTTTTGAGGTGTGATGTTCCTCATGCAGGCATAGTCGCCACGTTCACATTCCTTGTTGCCGTAGATGCTGCACGGGCGACAAGGCAGGTCGAGCTGTACCACGTTCTCCGTGCTTTGGTTCCATCCCAAGAATCCTGCATACGGATGAGTTGCCCCCCACACGCTAACCACCGGTGTCGCAGTCAGCGAAGCCATGTGCATGTTGGCGCTGTCCATCGACACCATCAGATCGAGATGACTCATCAGTATCAGTTCCTGCTGCATTGTTTCGAGATGACGACCAACATAGGTACACTGCGGTATCTCGTTGCACCACTCGCTGAATGTCTCTTCCTCCTGCTTGCCTCTTCCGAAGAGGAATATTCGTGATTTCGGATGCTTCTCTATTGTGTCCGTCACCACCTTTTTCATAAGTTCCACAGGATATATCTTGCCCTGATGAGCGGCAAACGGTGCTATGCCAATCCAGTTTTCAAAATCCTTCTTCGGTCCGAAGATGGCAGGCAGCAGATTCAGGTTTCCTCCCTCTGTCGGGAAAACCGATTTGAAGTGCGGGTTGATAGGGTAGCCCAGTTTCTCGAATACGTCGGCATATTTCTTGAACGATGTAGGCTGCTGCTCCAGCAGTTTGTCCTTTTTTGCCGTCAGTTTTCTTCTTCCCTTCCTGTGCTTGTCAATATGTGCCACCTTATATCTGCCCAGTTTGAAGCGCATTCTCAGATAGTCTGAGCGCAGCACGCTGTGCAGGTCGGCCACGGCGGTGAAGTGCTTGGCTGCCAGTCGGCGGTAGAGAGCATTCAAACCCTTCACCCCCTTATATTCGTTTTTCAGGTCAGCCTCCATGAAGTTCACGTTTGGCGCCAGGTCTTCAAAGAATGTTCGTGCGAAGGCTCTGCTCAAAACAGTGATTCTCAAATCAGGATATGTATTGGCGAGCGAGTACACCACAGGCACAGCCATCGCCACATCGCCAAGGGCTGAGAATCTGATTACGAGAATATGCTCCTTTTTCATGCCTTCTGCCTATAAGTATTTTTCCGTTCAGTTCTTCTTGTAGAGAACAGGGTTTGTTGAAGGGTCGTTGTACATCTTCATCTGGCGATACACCTTCATGTATTTGCGGCCGGCTTCGATGTCCTCGAGCAACTGGTCGATGGCCAGCGACAGGTCTTTCTGCTGTTCCAGCAGTACATCAAGCTTGGCAGCACACTTCTTTCTGTGCTCCTCGGTAGCATCTTTGCGTTCTGCCTGTTCTTTCATGTGGTATATCTTCAGTGCTAATATTGACAGGCGGTCAATGGCCCATGCCGGACTTTCCGTGTTCAGACGTGCGTCAGGCAGTGGCTTTATGTTGCTGTACTGCTGACGGAAGTAAGTGTCTATCTGCTCAACAAGATCAGTGCGGTCTTGATTGCTGTGGTCTATGCGGCGCTTCAGCGACAGGGCATCTGCCAGGTCGATGTGCGGATCGCGGATGATGTCTTCCAAATGCCACTGTACGGTGTCAATCCAACATTTCATATAGAGGTTGAACTCTATAGAATCCCTATCGTAAGGGTTGTTTATTGGATTATCCACGTTGTCTGTCAGGTGATAGTCGCGTATTGCCTGATTGAAAACCTTGTTACTATGCTCTGTAAATGACATAATGTTTTATATATTGTATTGATTTAATATGCAAACTTACAGAATCTTTTTCAAATAACCAACTAATTCGTATCTTTTTGCATCATAAGCGATTCTTTTTACTGATATTTTATGTACTTTTGCCATCAGATATGAAGATAATTATTGACGACAAGATTCCTTATATGCAGTCGGCACTCAGTGGCACAGCCGTTGAAGCCGTCTATTTGCGCGGTTCCGACATTTCTGCCGCCGATGTTCGCGATGCCGATGCCTTGATAGTGCGCACCCGCACCCGTTGCGACGAGCGTTTGCTGGCAGGCAGTACAGTCAAGTTCATTGCCACGGCCACCATCGGCTACGACCACCTCGACACTCATTATCTTGAGCAGGCAGGCATAGCCTGGACCAACTGTCCTGGCTGCAATGCCTCTTCTGTGGCGCAGTATGTGCGTTCCGTCTTGCTGCTTCTCTCCGCAGAGCATGGCCTTAGTTTGCCCGGTGCCGTCTTGGGTGTCGTTGGTTGCGGTCATGTGGGCAGCCTGGTGCGCCGGGTAGGTGCCGAACTTGGCATGCGTGTACTTGTGTGCGACCCTCTGGTGGCAGCCCCCGACTTTGTCGGCATGCCGGAGATAGAGCAGCAAGCCGATGTCATAACTTTCCATGTGCCGCTTACAGATACTGGTCGCTATGCCACCCGCCACATGGCAGATGAGGCATTCTTCAGCCGCCTCTGGCGTAAGCCGTTTGTCATCAACAGCAGTCGCGGCGGTGTCATCGACGAGAAGGCGCTCCATCATGCCCTCGACAGTGGCAAGGTGAGTCAGGCCATTATCGACACTTGGGAGAACGAACCCCTTATCGACCTTACATTATTAAATAAGGTATATATAGGTACGCCCCATATCGCAGGCTATTCTGCCGACGGCAAGGCCAATGCCACCAACATGTCCGTGCAGGCAGTGTGCCGCCATTTTGGTATTCCTGTGCCGCCTCCAGTCAGTGCTCCTCCGCTTCCTGCCTCGTTTGTATATACCGGCAATCCTCTCGAACTGTATAATCCTCTCGACGACAGCAACAGGTTGAAACAAAATCCTGCCGCTTTTGAGCAGTTGCGCGGCGATTATCCTCTAAGAAGAGAGCATATTTATGCACAATAACCCTATGTCTGTGCAAAAAGATGTGCTTTTTTATATAAATAATTTGCAAGTGTGAATAAAAATGTGTTACTTTGCACCGAAAATTTTGAACAAGAAGATATTATTAACATTTTAAAAAGAAAAAATCATGTCAGAAATTGAAAGCAGAGTAAAGGCAATTATCGTTGATAAACTTAGTGTTGACGAGGCAGAAGTAAAGCCAGAAGCAAGCTTCACAAATGATCTTGGTGCTGACTCACTTGATACTGTAGAGCTCATCATGGAGTTCGAGAAGGAGTTCGGTGTAAACATCCCAGACGATCAGGCAGAGAAGATTAGCACTGTAGGTGATGCTATCGCATACATTGAGGCTAGCCAAAAATAATAGTCATTCTGAATGAAGGAATGAAGAACGAGGAATGAAGAATTAGCTGCCGCTATCAGGTGGTTGATTCTTCATTCTTCTTTTCTTTGTGTCATGACGAAGAGACTTCATCTGTAAACTTATTTTTTCTACATTTTAAAAAATCATGGAATTAAAGAGAGTAGTTGTAACAGGCCTTGGAGCAGTTACACCTGTGGGCAACAATCCTGAAGATACATGGAACAGCCTTATCAATGGTGTAAGCGGAGCAGCGCCTATTACATTATTTGACGCTTCTAAGTTCAAGACACAGTTTGCCTGCGAGGTAAAGAACTTGAACGTAAACGACTATATCGACCGCAAGGAAGCACGCAAGATGGACCGCTACACACAGCTTGCCATTATCTCTGCCGAGCAGGCAGTAAAGGACAGCGGTGTTGATCTTGAAACATTAGACAAGAACCGTGTAGGTGTTATTTTTGGTGTGGGTATCGGTGGTATCAAGACCTTCGAGGAAGAAGTGAAGTACTATGGCAAGAACGAGGAGAACGGACCAAAGTTCAACCCATTCTTCATCCCTAAGATGATTGCCGACATCGCTGCCGGACAAATCAGTATCAATTATGGTTTCCATGGTCCTAACTATACCACGACATCTGCTTGCGCATCATCAAGCAATGCGCTTGCAGACGCATTCAACCTCATTCGTCTTGGCAAGGCCAACATGATACTTAGCGGTGGTGCTGAGGCTGCTATCTGCGCTTGCGGCGTAGGCGGTTTTAACGCTATGCACGCTTTGTCAACACGCAACGACGACCCACAGCACGCATCACGCCCATTCAGCGCAAGCCGCGACGGTTTCATCATGGCCGAGGGTGCCGGTTGTCTTATACTTGAGGAACTGGAGCACGCAAAGGCACGTGGCGCAAAGATTTATGCAGAGATGGTTGGTGCCGGTATGAGCGCCGACGCTCACCACATCACAGCCAGTCACCCAGAGGGTCTCGGTGCAAAGCTCGTTATGCAGATGGCTCTTGAGGATGCTAACCTGCAGCCAGAGGACATCGACTACATCAACGTACACGGTACATCAACTCCTGTAGGCGACATCTCTGAGGCAAAGGCCATCAAAGACGTGTTCGGCGACGCAGCATTCAAGCTCAACATCTCTTCAACAAAGTCAATGACTGGCCACTTGCTCGGCGCTGCCGGTGCTGTTGAGGCCATGGCTACTGTTCTGGCTGTTCAGAACGATATCATTCCTCCAACAATCAACCACGAGGAAGGCGACGAGGACGAGCAGATAGACTATAACCTGAACTTCACATTCAACACCGCACAGAAGCGCAAGGTGCGTGCTGCTTTGAGCAACACATTCGGTTTCGGCGGCCACAATGCTTGTGTAGTATTCAAGAAGTATGCTGAATAATAATTTCATAGACCGTATAAAGCTCCTCTTCCGCAAGGATAAGGAGCTTTATGTGTCTTTATACGATATCCTCGGATTCTATCCGCACAACATCGAGCACTACAAGATGGCGCTGATGCATAAGAGCATAGCGCGTCGCAACGCCAAAGGAAAGCCTGTGAATAACGAACGTCTGGAGTTCTTGGGCGATGCTGTGCTGGATGCCGTGGTGGGCGACATCGTTTACCGCCACTTCGATGGCAAGCGCGAGGGATTCCTTACCAACACACGTTCAAAGCTTGTACAGCGCGAGACGCTTGGCAAACTGGCGCATGAGATGGGGCTCGACAAGCTGATACTCTCTGCCGGTCATTCGTCGTCGCACAATAGCTATATGGGCGGCAATGCCTTTGAGGCGCTTGTGGGAGCCATATATCTCGACCGTGGATATGGTGCTTGCATGCAGTTCATGCAGAAGCGCATCCTCAAGCAGCTCATCAACATTGACAAGGTGGCTTATAAGGAGGTTAACTTCAAGTCGAAACTGATAGAGTGGGGACAGAAGAACAAGGTAAGCATCGACTTTAAATTGCTGATGCAGACGAAAGAAGATGGCGGAAGTCCTGTCTTTGAATATCAGGCAGTGATAGAAGGCATAGAGTGTGGCAAGGGCAAAGGCTACTCAAAGAAGGAGAGCCAGCAGTTGGCGTCGAAGGAGACTCTACAGCGACTCCGCCGCGAACCGCAGTTTGTTGATGCCGTCTTTGCCGCAAAAGCCAACCGCACCAAGATGGAAGAAGAGCCGGTGCTCACTGTTCCTAACATAGAAGAGAAAGACTTCATTGTCACCAAGCAACTGGAAGAAGTTGCCGAACAACCTGTAGCGGAAACCAAACTGGCGGATAATACTAGGCAGAAAGAGGAGAAACAGCCGGATGTAGAGGAGTTCGACTTATCTGACATCACAGCCAAGCCGAAGGAAATGAGCAAGGAAGACATTATTGCTGCTGCCGAAGCTGAGGCATACAAGCAGGAATAGTAAGATTATACAGCAGCCCAAAGCGGGCAATGGGAATTATGAGATAGCGCATTTCGGTGCGCTATTTTTGTGTGTAAACGGAGGTAGGCGGGCCGGTACTTACAGTTTTTTGCCGTTCTGACTGTCAGTAAGTGGCGTTCTGACTGACAGTTTTTGGCCTTCTGACTGGCAGTAAGTGGCCCACTTACTGATTTCAAACGATATTTTGTTTGCAGTTTTACGTTCTAATGAACCGATTTGGGTTAGAGGCGTTTTTATATAAAAAGAAGCCTCCGGATTCATCGGCGGTGCAAGCGTTTGAACCCTGTTGGCAAACTACTTGCAAAGTTTTTGCAAACACGGTTTATGCCATTATGTTAAAAAAATCAATAACTTTGCGGTATGAAAACTATTTGCAATGTGTTTCTGGTGGTGCTTGGCTGTCTGTTGCTTTTGGGCTGTGAGACGGAAGAGCTACCCAAAAAGCACGATTTGAACGGTGTATGGATATTGATGCGCCTGACCAATCCGTTTGGCACAACCGTCGATTATCCCTTTAACAACGGCGGTGCGACGAAATATCGGATATATGAGGGCGACAGCGTGTTTTATGAATGCGATGTGAAGCCATTGACATCTTCGGAATGGCAAAACATAGCCATAGCCTCTGATGTCGTTGTTGTTCCTACAGGCAAATTGTCTTTTACCAAGATATGCAAAGGCGGAGGAGAGTTTCTGTATCTTGAAGACAACGACCCCCGTCCGCTGTGGTTTGCCAGCGACACGTCTGTGGTTATCCAGAAGTTCGGTGTAAAATACACATGGGTAAGGGCAAGAGATATGGATGAAGAGAGAGTGGAAGAGATAAAGAGTATCATTGCCGGCAATGCCACCGCCGACGGGCATGCACCCTATTGGTATGTTCTGTCAACGAAAGAGCGGAAACTGGAAACTGCCAACCACACGCTTGCCTATATAGTGGTCATATTGCTGCTTGTTGTAGCCTTTATCGCCTATGTGGCAATAAGCATAAGGCAGAAGAAGAAAAGCGTGGAGCGACAGCTGCAGCAAATCAACGACGAGCGTGAGCATCGCCCCTTGCCCGTGCAACAGGCCATGGAGGAGGTTGAGGCTCGCTTTTTCTGTTCCGATTATTATCTGTCGTTGCGCAGGCGTATCGCAGCCGGCGAGATGCTTAGGCAGCAAGACTGGCAGGAGATAGAGCAACAACTGAAACCAGTCTGTCCGGGTTTTGCCAATCAGTTGCTTGGCTTGTGCCGAATGTCGGAACTTGAATATCATGTATGTCTGCTCATCAGGTTGCAGGTGTCTCCGTCAGAGATGGCAACCGTGCTGAGCAAGGACGCAAGCACTATCAGCACCGTGCGCAGCCGACTCTATCAGAAAGTATTTAAGCGCAAGGGCAGTTCGAAGGATTGGGACGATTTCGTGCGTTCGTTGTAGTTTGCAGATTGTTTGCAAGTGCAAATGCCAATAATATGCAAACTCAGAATCTTGGACAACATGATTTCCGTGAGTATCTTTGCACCAACAAAATCAATTTATTAACTCTTAAAAACATTAGAAGATATGAAGAAACTATTTCTAATCGCAGTAATGGCTGTTGCTTGCATCGGCAGCATCACAGCCCAGTCAACCGACAAGAATCTTATTGGCGTGTGGCTTATGGAGTCAATGCAATGGGATGGGGAGAAGAAAACAATTTGTGGTAAAGAGACAAACTACGTGCAGTTTAAGTATTATGGAGCAGACGGAGAGTATGCTTGTGTTGAAATTGGCCGTAATAAGAAAGGACAGTTTGTTATCCTTCCGCATGAGTATGGCAAGTATTCCTATAAGAATGGTGCCTACTCAGAGATGGGACGTCCGGCTGTTGACCCAAAAGAGTTTGTGATTGTTGACAAAAACACGATTCATGGCCGTTGGTTGACCCGCAACGATGTCTGGAAGAAGGCCAACATGCCGAAGAAGCTGGTTGACTATATTCTGAACTATTGCAAGATAGTAAAGCAAGGGCCATCGGCAGAGATTCAGAACCTCATTCAGAAAAACATGTTTGAGTAAGCATTATGGATGCATCGCTGTCTTTCTGCGATGGGAATCGTGGCAGGGCAGTTAACTATACAAAAGTTAGTAAAGTAACGTGAATATGGGAACACCAGTTGGTGTTCCCATAATTTCGTTCCCCTGAAGGGAAATCTCTCTTATTTCTTGCTCTTTTTCAGAAGGTTTTCCACTATCTCGCGCTTCACCTTTACTATTGTTCCGTGCTTATGTGCTAGCGGAACAGACACGCGGTCGGGAATGTAGGTGAATGTCTTGAAGTCGGTAGTGCTCACGGCTCCGAAACTCTGCGGGCGATACTGGTCGTAATATATTATCCACTCTTTGCCGAGGTTGACGGCGCACGGACCTTCAGAGTATGTCTTTCCGAAGGTTGTTGCTGGAGTTGTGCCCTTTGGTGCGTTGTCTGCCATGTGGAAAGGACCGTGAGGCGAGTCGCTGAACACGCAGAAGAGGTTAGAGAATCCCGGTTTGCGGTTATCCTTCACCACGAGCACATAGTCTTTCGGTGCACGCTTCAGCAAGAAGGCGTCGATGCTGTTGAAGCCCGGGTCGTAGTAAGGCTTAGCTGCACTGAATCGCTTGAAGTCCTTTGTGGTGGTGTACCACAGTCTTTGTGCGTTGTTCGTTCCCAGATTGTCGGCATCGGTGCGCTTCTTAGGGTCGAGCATCGAAGCCCAGATAATGAAGTACTCCTTCAGTTCGTCGTCGTAGAATATCTCCGGTGCCCAGACATTGTTTGTGGGATGGTTCTTCATCACAGGCACGCAAATCTGCTTCGACCAGTTTATTAGGTCCTTAGAACTGGCATAGCCGAATCCCTTTGCTCCATACCACTGCATTGTCCACACCAGATGGAACGTGCCGTCAGGTCCTTGTGTTATCGATGGGTCGCGGAACACGCGGTCTTCAGGTGCGAAGAAAGGCAGAACCAGTTCGCCAGTAAACGCATCCTCATACATCTCTTCGTTGCCAATCTGCGGAATGAACCACTCGCCAGGAATGGTGTCCCACTTCAGTCCGTCATAACTGTAAAGATAGTGCATGCCACCTGTTGATGGTTCGCGGAACGACGTAAAGATATAAGCATCTTGCGCCATTGTAGTAATCGTGGCAATCACGAATAGTAGTGTAGTAAATAGTTTTTTAGTCATATAATTGTTATTTAGTTGACGAGTTGACAAGTTAACGAGTTGATAAGTTGTTTGCAAAGATAAACAAAAAATGCAGAAAACTTGATTTTTTACTTAACATTTGCGTTTCTCATTCGTTATATTAATAGAATGACAAGCAAAGAGTTTGAACATATAGCCATAATGCTGAGGCCCGAACTGCTTAAGGTGGGGTGCGATTTCTTCGACGATGACAGCGTTGCCGAGGATATAGCGCAGGAGGTGCTCATACGGTTGTGGCAGATGAGAGAGCGCATCGGCTGCATCACCGATGTAAAGCTCTTTGCTGTGCGCATGGCAAAGAACGCCTGTGTTGACGAATGGCGCAACCGCAATATGAGACATGCCGACCAGATTACTGAGGCGGAAGAAATGATTGAGGAACAGCGCACCGTGGGCAGGCTCGACATCGACGACTATCAGAAGATGCTCAGAAGAATGGTGAGGCGGTTGCCCAAGTACGAACAACGGTTGTTCCTCATGTACCACGAAATGGAGATGGACATCGGACAGATAGCTGCTGTTACGGGCATAGGCAGCAGGTCGGTGAGCGCAATGCTGAGCAGCGCACGAAAGAAATTGGCAGAACTATTGAGAAAAGGAGGCGGATTATGAACGATAAGATGAAACAACTGACAGACAAATTCATGGCGGGCGAGACCTCGCGCAGCGAGGAGCAACAACTGGCGGAGATGCTGAAGAGCGGTGAGCAGAGTGCAGAGGCAATGATTCTGCTGTCGATGCTCGAAATGCCAAAGGCAGAACCTGCAACCAGCGACCTGCCTGACATAGACAATAGCGAGGAGTATGACAGGATTGTGAACCGTCGAAAACGTCTTGCAATAGTAAGACGATGGGCTGTAGCTGCCTGTATTGCAGCCATTGTTTTTCTGGGCGGATTGCTGCTTGGAGATGACGGCACAACAGAACAACCACAAGGCAAACCGCAGCAGATGGCAAAGGCGGAGCTGAAAGTGGCGCAGCCGGTTGTGGAGAAAAAGGCGGAACCTGTGCAGCAAGTTGTTAAGGAACAACCTAAAGCCGTAGCTGTTGCAGCGAAGCCAGTCAGGCCCAAGCAGAAGAAACAGCAACCGATTGTTGCAGAACCGGAGGAAACGATAGTGCCCATGACTACGCAAGAGGTAAAGGAACGCCTGATAGCAGAAAGTGACGATGTGTCGTATGCCGACAGTTTGGAGTACTATGTAGATAGGGTGGAGCGCGAACTGGAAAGTATCAGCGATAGTCTTTACCTCGTAAGGGTGCAAAAGGTTATTGCTGCCGACGAGAAACTGCAGAAGATAGTAAACAGAATTATTTTTGAGAGCATGGAGAGCGACAGTAAACCGCAGGAGGCTGTTAATACATTTGAATAAAAGAAAGGACAAGAATATGAAAGCAAGATTAATCATTACAGCATTTGCAATGCTTATGACCGTAGGCGTAAAGGCTCAGGCAACGGCTGTGCTCACATCGTTAGAGAGAAGCAAAATGATGAGTAGGGCAATGGTGGAAATGGAGAAAGCCACAAAGACTCTTATCGATAGTCTTGGAATCAAACCTGAAGGTAGCGATTCGGTTACATTTTTTTACAACTATCATTCAGAGCAATATGGCAAGAAAGAGGCAATGATAGAGCGTCAACTGAACCAGCTGGTAAATGCTTACGACACATGGCATGGTGCAGCAAGCAGTTCGCTAAGTTGGGATGAAAGCAACGCCGGCATTCCTTTTTATAAAATAGCAATCCGCTATATTGACGATAAGGGCAGAAACAAAACTGCTACTGTCTATAATGATGGCCGCTTCTATGAAGGAAGGACAATGACGTTTATATATGGTAATAAAAAACTAAGAAACTTTAGTTTATTTTATCGAATTTGGCGTTCTGCTAATGATAAGGATAAGACCAAGTTCTCTATCACTTTAGGCATCACAAACGTTAAAGGTAGTATGCACCATTATACTAGTGAAGGCTTATTTGCCTTTGAGAGCAAGCCTGAAGGTTTCAGAGAATTTAAAGTACCAGAAAAATACGATTATGCTTTCGACGAACTGAAAGCAAAGTTGTTGCGTCTGAACAGAACATACAAGAACGAGAATAAATACGGCAAGAATGCCGTACTCGTGGCACTGCACAAGATGAGCGAAGGATATACCGAGAAACTCACCCTTGGACAGACGGCAGAAGTAAAAAGCATATTGACGGATTGGCTGAAGTCGGCAGACAAAGGCAATCATCAGCGTGTGGTAAGCTATGCGATGGCTATGTTTGAATCGAAGGCCGACAGCACCAAAATGCCGGAAAACAAAGTGTTTCTTGGCGAACTGGGCACATCCAGTGTTACTACGATTATCGGCAATAAGTATGTAACATACGAAACGAATGATATTAACGACAATGAGTTTGTTGAGTTGAAACTGAGAGGAAAGGCATCTAAGGATGCCAAATCTGTAGAAATACATAGGACAATCTTTGATAGAGACGAAATCAAGCTTGAAGGCAGCAACAGAAACTTCAAACTCAGCAGAAACTTTGCGCGCGATGAGATTATTGGCATCGAATCTAAATCTATAGACTATCTTTCATTCATTAATGATGGCAAACCGGTGCGTGTTGACCTTGAGAAAGGTCGCGTTTACGGGTCTGCTCTCAATGAAAAGCTGAATAGGTATGAACGCCAACTGACAGGGCACAGAAGAAAGTTGCGGACGACTAAGACCAAAGCAGAACACGATTCTATCGAAAATATAGTAGATAGCATCATGAAGCAGGCTATAAACGATAATCTTGACAATCCGATATCGGCATTTTATCTTAGCAAGACCTATACGCTTTATGACGAGGAGAGGCTGAGGTGGTTTGTCTCCGACGAATATCCATACGCCAACCATCCTGTCTTGTCGCCAGTTCGCCAATATCTAACCAAAAAAGAGCTTCGCAAGCCGGGCAAGATGTTTACCGATTTTACCAGTCATGATTATGACAACAACAAGTTCAAACTGAGTCATTTTGCCGGTCGTGGCAATTATGTGCTGTTGGATTTCAGAACTACTAAATTGGAAAGTTTTATGCTCGACACAAAGATTCTGAGCAGTCTTAATAAGAAGTACGCCAAAAAGGGTCTTTATATAGTATCGGTATGGTTAGAATTGGACAAGGTGGGATGGAGCGAGAAAATAAGAAAGCGCAGCTATGATTGGTTCCAAGTATGCGAAGGGCGTCTTTTTGGTGAAGAAGCCGCCCGTGCATACGGCATCACCGAACTGCCCCAGAATGTGCTCATCGGCCCCGACGGTAGAATAGTTGCCTCAGATATTAGTAGCGAGAAGTTGGAAAAGACCATCGACGAAATATTTGCCGCCCGCCTTTCTAATGGAATGTTGCTTAGAGATGGAGGCGCAACGGAACAACTTCAAGGCAAACCGCAACAGAAAGCGGTGCAGCCGGCAGTTGAAGAACCGAAGGAAAAGAAAGTGCCACTGACCACTCAGGAGGTAAAGGAAGGCGATGTGTCGTATGCCGAAAGGTTGGAGTACTATGTCGATAAGGTAGAGCACGAACTGGAAAATGTCAGCGACAGCCTCTATCTCAAAAGGATGCGAAAGGTAATTGCTGCCGACGGGAAACTGCAGATGATTGTAAACAAAATCTTTCTTAAGAGCATAGAGAACGACAACCAGCCGCAGGAGACAATAGAAACTGACTAATGATAAAGAAAAGTAGGCAATAAAGAAAGGACAAGAATATGAAAGCAAGATTATTCATTACTGCATTTGCAATGCTTATGGGTGTGGGCATAAAGGCTCAGGCAGCGAAAACGATTCACAAGATTGTGAAGCCTGATTACGTGGGCATCTATAATGAAACCATGGAGATTGCTTCGGTGAAGACAACAGAGGAGGCAACCACCGTTACATTCCAATATGGCGGCAAAGGCATTAGTTTTTTTGACAAAGGCATCTGTATTGTTGACGAGACAGGCAAACGCCATGAACTGATTGGACAGAAAGGATTCACGGAAGATTCGCTGAAACGACTTGTGCCTAAGAAGAAAGGAATGTATGAGTTGCGCTTCAAGCCGCTGACTGCCGACTGTCGGATATTCGACATTATAGAGAACTTCTACAGCTTGTCAACCCGCTACTACGGAGTAAGACACGCAGGCAGCGAGTTCTGCGTGAGCAACCCAAAGGAGCATAACAATGGAGATGCTTCCTTGCCAGAGGCAGTGTTCAAGGTTGACACGGCATACGTCAGTGGAAAGGTTGAGAATCTTGATAAGGATGCACAATGGAAGGTGTCGCTGATATATGATCATGCCGATAGGAACTACGGCAAAAAAAGAAAAAGAGAGTCGGCAATAATTGACGAGGAAGGAAACTTCAAACTGAAGACT
>JAZSAV010000044.1:0-6658 GCA_045602085.1 Prevotella sp.
GTTCTCGTATACACGTGTTCGGCAACCCATGGTAGCCACTTCGTGCAAATAACGTTTGGGGTCGTCTTCTCTCCAATCCTCGCTCTGGTTGAATGTCGCATCAAGGTTGAGGAAGTTGGGGAAGAAACGGCGTGCCGTTACCTTACAAGCAAGCTGGTATAGGTCATAGTTGCGGTCGGTTGGCAAATAGCTTACGCCACGTTTTTTCTTCCATATCTGTATGGGGAAGATGGCAGTCTCGCCATTGCCCACGCCACGGTATGTGCTGTTCAACAGCTCACGGATGATGCAACGGCCCTCGGCAGAGGTGTCGGTACCGTAGTTGATTGAGCTGAACACCACCTGGTTTCCGCCACGTGAGTGTATAGTGTTCATGTTGTGGATGAATGCCTCCATAGCCTGGTGCACACGTGACACGGTCCTGTTTATCGCGTGCTGCAGGATGCGCTCGTCGCCGCTGAGGAAATCGAGAGGACGTATCTCATAATCCTCGAACTCCTTGTTGTAGAGGTGCGAGTAATCGGCACCGGTGAGTTCCTCCATTGACTTGAGCTCCTCGATGAGGCTCACACGCACGTATGGTGCAAGGTAGAAGTCAAAGGCAGGGATAGCCTGGCCTCCGTGCATCTCGTTCTGCGCTGTCTCCATCGAGATACAGGCAATGACGCTGGCAGTCTCGATGCGCTTTGCAGGGCGTGACTCGCCATGGCCCGCGTTGAAGCCGTTCTGCAGGATATTGTCAAGCGGATGCTGGCAGCAGGTAAGGCTCTTTGTCGGGTAATAGTCCTTGTCGTGAATATGCAGATAGTTGTGACGCACAGCCTCCACAACCTCCTCGCTCAAGAGGAAGTCATCAACGAAAGGCTTTGTTGTCTCGCTGGCAAACTTCATCATCATACCCGCCGGAGTATCAGCGTTCATGTTCGCATTCTCACGGGTAACGTCGTTCGACTGGATGTTGATGATCTCCTGGAAGATGTCGCGTGTCTTTGCCTTGCGCGCGATACGGCGCTGGTTACGGTAGGCGATGTACTTCTGGGCCACATCCTTGCGGCTACTCTTCATGAGTTCCATCTCCACCATATCCTGAATGGCCTCGACGGTCATCTGTGCATCACCACGGAACGAGATGTGGTCACTTATCTGGCGTATGAGCGACATATCCTCACCCTTATCGGTGTGGAGCATAGCCTTACGGATAGCCGTAATAATCTTTTCTTCATTAAAGCCGACAATACGTCCGTCGCGCTTTACAACTGTCTGAATCATATATATTATTGAATTTTTATTTCCGGAGCTCGAAAACGATAGGCAAAAATAAACATTATAAGCAAATTTCCATATTAAAAGATAAAAAAGATATCAACAACCGACGCTTTTAACACAAGAGAAAAAACGACAACTGCGAACTGTTAAAAATATTAAAATTTAAACATCGTTACTTGCCTTTATAATTCTTTTTGCTACATTGCGAACGATTGAGTAAGAAGCCCCAATTATTAACCCACCAACCACTTGCAGTATGATTGTATGGATTATAATAATAGGAGTTATGGTATTGGCTTTCATTTTAAAAGCCGTAGTAAAGTTGCGTCGCAGAAAGTCCTCGAGCAACTATCACCCCAACATCAACACCCGCAAGAAACGGTTCAGGTTCGTGAACAGGTTCCGTCACCTTGAAGGACTCGGCGACTGAACACAGCGGGGAGAGACGCCCTCCGGCTCAATTGTTCATTATTTCCACAAAAGAGTGCCCGTTTTACCCATAAATCGGCACTTTGGTCCCATGTTCAGTTAAACTATATTAACATATTTCCTGTTGGCAAGTTAATTATGTAAATTTGCAGCGTTTTAAAAACTGATGTATCACATAAGAAGCTGTTTAAATTTATATCGTTTAGTTTTTTATAGGTCAAAAATAGAATGTTTTGTTATTTTTTGAGGGCGCGTAGCGGGCTACGTAACCGAGAAAAAAGAAGAAAACAGGCATTTTTGAACATAAAAGACAACGAAATAGCGGCTTCCAATATAAGAATAACTTTTTTTAGAAATTTAAACAGCTTCTAATATTATAATTATGATCAAAAGTAGAGTATGCGAGATTCTCGGGATTGAATATCCGATATTTCAAGGCGGAATGGCCTGGGTAGCCGATGCGGAACTTGCCGCAGCAGTATCAAATGCCGGCGGATTGGGCCTTATATCGGCCATCAATGCAGGAACAGAGGCCGTAAGGAACGAAATCCGCAAGTGCAAGACCCTTACCGACAAGCCTTTCGGTGTAAACATCATGCTCCAGGCTCCCAACGCAGCGGAGATTGCCGAGATGATTGTTGAAGAGGGTGTTAAGATTGTCACAACAGGTGCCGGTTCACCAGCAAAATACCTGCCCATGTGGAAGGAGAACGGGATAAAGGTCGTTCCTGTAATCGCATGCGTTGCCCATGCCATCAAGATGCAGGCAGCAGGTGTTGATGCAATTGTTGCCGAGGGTGCAGAGTCAGGCGGTCACGTGGGCGAGCTGCACACAATGCCGCTGATACCACAGATTGTTGACGCCGTGGATATCCCTGTGATTGCAGCCGGCGGTATATGCGACGGCCGCGGTGCAGCAGCAGCGTTCATGCTCGGCGCAGAGGGCGTACAGGTGGGAACACGTTTCCTCTCTGCCGCAGAGTGCAATGTACACGAGAGCTATAAGGATAAAATCCTAAAGGCAACCGACATTTCTACAATCGTTACCGGCAAGTCATTGGGACACCCTGTACGTTCACTCAAGACACCGTTCTCAAGAACATTCGCAAAGATGGAGAGCGACCCCAATGTAACACCCGAGGAGGTTCTTGCATTCGGTGGAGGTGCACTGCGCAAGGCTGTTCAGGAGGGTGACATCGACGGCAGTTACATGGCAGGAGAGTGTGCCGGCATGGTAAACAAGATTGAACCGGCAGCAGCAATCGTAGAGGACATCATCCTTGGTGCCGAAAAGGTCATGAAGGAAAGAATGGGAATGTTGTGCTGACAAGCGGCATACATTGACATAAGGAATAAATGGAGGGCAAACCCCGAAAGCCCTTTTTAACAGAACAATCCCCGTTAGAGCATCTTTTCTAACGGGGATTGCCTTATCAGCTATTGTGTTCCGCTTCAATCTCCTCGGGAGACATAGGCCTATGCTCGCCGAGTCTGCACGCTGCGTTTTAAATCCCTTTGTAGGGAGATCTGAGTCACAGAAAGTCTTCAAATACATCCTGATTATTTTTGAGTTTGACGAAGTAAATACCATACTGATGTAGTATAGAAGTTGCGTAGATATGGAATACTGGCAAAGAAAGTCCATTGACGGCGAGGACTTATGTGAAACTTTTGTTTGTAGTGTGGGTTGATGAGCCAAAGGGTGCTCTTGCAAATGTTATAACCGACCTCGGAAACTAATTGCTCAAAGCCCTCTACAGTCATCCGCGAGACTCGTATGCTCATCAATTCGCCAATTTTACTTGTCGTGGCTCCGCTTGTCTTCAACAGGACTTTGTAGAGCGGCTTTGGCAGCAGATGAATGAAAGGAAGTTTGGAGGCCGGACCAACGCTTATTTGCTGATGACCGCCAAATGGGTTTTGCCAGGCAGGAAAACCAAAGAAAGCGATGCCATCTTGTTTGAAGAAGTGTTTGATGTGAAGAAGAAAATCTCGTTTGTTGGATGGTTCAATGTGCTCTATCACATCATGAACAAGTATGAGGTCGTAGCGTTCATCCTCCGTCTTAGGCTCTTCTGTAAGGAGAAAATCTTGACAAATAAACGTGCCTTGCTGATGGCATTCTGTGAAGAAAGTCTGTGCTTCAATGATTCGACTTTGACAGATGTCTATTCCAGTCACTTGACAACCCTTTTCTGCGAAGGGAAGCAGATTGCCGCCCTCGCCACAGCCAATTTCCAACACACGGGTGTCTGGCGTTAGCTTGATATATGTATTTAGATATTCCATGTAGAATGTCCGGGCTGTGTTTGCCAATTCGCAGAAGTATTGTCTACGGTTCAAATGTCGCTGCTGCATCGTATTTTCTTGTTTTGGTTTTCTATAGGGATAGATACCACAAGCGGGGAAAAGACTGCATGATTTCGGAAGGTAAATTACCATGTGATGCGGATTCCTATTGGCAAGGAGAATGTGAATGGGTGTTCTGTGCGGTAGGTCTCGATGTTGCTGTCCGTCGGGATGTAGTATTGCAGACTTGGCTCTGCAAAGAAGCCAATGTTAGGCATAAGGATATATTGTAAGCCAAGACCAGCACCTATCGACCACTGCAACGGAGCATGAAGAATGGACTTCTCTTCCAGTTCTTTCATTCCATTAACTAAATAGCTTTTACTGAGTTGAGCATTAACAGGTATCTCCAACTTCGCGCCAAGACTTCCGTATAGGTTCCAACTTCTTACATTAATTATATTATAAGTACCCTTCAGAGGTATGCCAAGGTAATGGATAGCCTGCTCCTCACGGATGGCGTTCCCATCTGTGCCTATCTCGGATTCTGACTTTAGACGGCTATAACTCAATCCTGTCTCTAAACCAAAGTGGTTATTCAGTTTGTACTTCAATGCCAACGAGAAGGTGATGGGCATATAGTGATGAGTCGTGCGTTCTATCTTGTCCGCATCGGGCCGTGCTGCGTTGTTTTGGGCTATCTTCAGCAAGATTTGGTACGTCTTATAGTCGATGTCAAGGGTTCCGCTCTGTAATGCCTCGGCATAGTCGTTCCATTTGTCGAAGAAGCGGATAGGTGGAACTTCGCTTGTTTCATCCGTCATCTCCGTTTCTGTGAAAATAAATGGACGGTTAGCATTCTGTTCACCCATACTACCTATGTATGCTAGATCTACAGACCACTTCTGCCTATCCTTAATCTCTGTGGACTTTTCCGGAAACAGGTCTGCTATATTTAGATCTTTGTCTGGGCGCAAGTCGGGCAGTGACTTGTTGTTGTGTAAGATGGTCGTCGTGTCGGTACTCTCTTTTTCTTCGTCAGTATAATGGAGCGTATCAGCAGAAGCAAGACTATCTACAGGAACATCTTTGACAGGAGCAAAGGCTATTTGCTGTATAGCAATCGTTGGAATTGCTGGAGTTCTTTGCTCGATTGTCGGACTTCCTTCATCATCATGCTTTGTATCAGGCATAGTCTGTTCTTGTTTTGTTACTATAGGTTGCGGCACGTCAGTGGCCTTTCTCGTTTTGTAAAGATATATGGCCAAAGGCAACAGAAGTGGCATGAGCCACAACAGCCAATACTTTGCAAGTGTCTTCTGCAACATTTTCTTTGCCCTTGACAGTTGTGACGATGAAGAATGGGCAGCAATTCCAAGGATTTCGGCGATTTCCTTATGCGACATTCCTTGAATGACTGCCAACTTGAACACCTGTCCATAGCCGTTGGGCAGCGCATCTACAGCCGTCATCAGTTCTTCCATAGTTGGTAACGGCTTGTCATCTGTTGGAATAGATTCTTGTGGAAGTTCTTCTTCTGAGAGAGTGGAAAGCGAAAGCATTGCGGGATCGTGATGCCGCTGCATATAGCGTCGGGCAACATTGGTTGTAATACTTGTCAGCCATGCCTCAAAACGTTGTGGATTATGCAGTTGGTCCATCTTGGCAAAGGCCAGCAGAAATGCATCATGTGCTAATTCCTCCGCTACTTGACGATTGCCCACGATGCGTTGGCATATCCCCGTCATACGTCGGTGATACGCCCTATATAGGCTTCCAAGAGCAATCTCATCGCCCTGTCGCCCTTGCTCTATGAGTTGTTCTATGTCCATTGAAAAGACTCTGCTTCTACTGACATAGATGCAACTTTCCCAAAAAGACTGCATGGTAATTGCAACTTTTTTACCTAATGGGCATACTACAAGAATCTATACATGCAAAATGGTAGATTCTTGTTGATGACGGCGAGGAAATGCCAACGTTCAGTAACGTATGCTTTAGTTTTTTCTTGCGAATAGCAGAAATAATTTGGTTGGCAACTTTATCAACGGGCATCACCCAAAACAGACCTTCGCCTTTTGCCATAGCCGTATCAACGAGACCAGGACGAATATCAGTAACTATTATCCGACCACCACTATTGAAAGCTTTTTACGTAAAGCTTCCATATAGTTGATTTGATAAGCTTTTGTCGCACTATAGGCAGGTGCCATAGGTTCCTCGCGTAGTCCGCCAGCCGCGAGTTGTAATATTGACGGTGCCGGTGTTTTTGGAGTTACTTCTGCTGGAAAGTTCTATAGAAAGCTCAATGGTGAAATAGTGTGGAGAATTAAAACAATACATAAAGTAAACTTTCACGCTCTTGCACATCAACTTTTTAACAGAACAATCCCCGTTAGAGCATCTTTTCTAACGGGGATTGCCTTATCAGCTATTGCGCACCTCTTCAATCTCCTCGGGTGACATCGGCTT
Organism: Prevotella sp.; assembly: GCA_045602085.1. Lineage (GTDB taxonomy): Bacteria > Bacteroidota > Bacteroidia > Bacteroidales > Bacteroidaceae > Prevotella. Next base: position 6,457 of record JAZSAV010000044.1, read on the forward strand.
GTACTTGCCCAAGCGGCGTGCACCGCCCTCGAATACAAGATAATCCTCCTCGCCGCGCATACCGCCGAAGTTCTTCCAGGCATCGAGCTTGTCATAGCAGATGAAGTCGGTGAACTGCTTCTCGGCACGCCATTTGTCGATGAGGTCCGGGATAAAGTAGATACCGGGCTCGACAGTGAACACAAAGCCGGGCTCAAGAGCC
>JAZSAV010000045.1:0-1657 GCA_045602085.1 Prevotella sp.
CAGGTGATACATCCGTCGCAGAGACTTCATATAGTCGTATAATATGCCTAAACGCATCTGTCGTCGCTGTATGATTACCTACGGCATCAATCAATGATATTGTTGCATCAATGGCAGTATTTGGATGATTCCTCAAAGTAACCAACTGCAATATAATCCTTTCCCAAAGTTCTTCTACCGATGCAGAAACAGCCGAAGCCAAAGCACGGACATTCATAGTCACCCGATCTACGAACAGCACAAATGACGATGAAGAGCTATTAACATAGGTTGCCCATGCCATTCGTATAACGATATGCCGCAGCACTGAAGCATCCACCAGCACAATGACTTCTGGCAAAAGTCCGACCTCATATATTGCCTTGAAAAAGGCAATCTCGTTATCATGATAAGCATCCAACCATTGCAACAGCAATCGTTTCTTGACTGCCACCGACAATGCTGTATTACCCAATAGGCTTTGCAAGCGTCCGATGGAAACTGTAATATCACCCTCAATTGGCATTACTGCATCGGCAATCTCATTATCCGAAATCTCGACAACTTGCTTTTCCGCAAGCAGAGCCACTGCTTCCGACACGGCCGCCGAAACCGTTTCATCAGAGCCGTTCACTTTCCAGACCGAGGTATTATCGCCACGAACAACAGCCAGATATACGCGGCTCAGTATCTCACGAATCAGTTCCGTCCCGCGAACAGCACTTCCCGATGCCAACCAAGCGAAAACAGCACTAATATATGCCTTCTCCAAATGGGTTATATCAACGCTCCTCATCCATGATATAGAAACCCTCATATCCGCAAACGAACGCAAGACCGCTGATAATGAGACATATTCCTGATAGGACACAACTGCCACCAATGCAAATACCTCTTCGATACTTACAAGTTCAATAAACAACTGTAACAGTTCTCTTCTGCGAATATTACGAATCCAATGTAGTACCCATAGTGGTTGCTCCTTGATCAGTCGTCGCAGCAGAATCTGTTTTTCGTTTGATGCAAGTGTAGGACGTGCCAGCCAATCCTCGAATGAACCGATAAGTTCATATACCTCATCTGAAGGCACATCATCAGCACCATCAATGGATATTCCCGAAGAGCTGCCACGCGCCATCTTAATCAGTGACAGCCTGAGCAGCATATAATATATCTCCCTGCTATAATAGTCCGAACTTACAGGTGAACCGTCATCATTCAGCGGTTGGTTGTGATAAAGAATATTCAGTACCTCCAAATAATAATCCGCACCGAACACCTCCAATAAGAAGCGTATGGTCAAATCTGTTTTTGAGAGGTATGTCGATGCAGATCTTTTTCTAATGAAGAAAAGAAAACGCTCGTGCAGATGCTGGACGAAATGACGCTTGTCGCCGAACATCGCCACGCCATTGAACGGATAGTGCTGTATCAGCCACAGATAGAGATGATGCCAATATTCAGGCACATCCACCTCGGCATGGCTTTCAGTTTCGGCAACCATTATCCTGCGTACACTTTCCGATTCCAGCAACATTGCCAACCGTTTCACATTACCTTCGTCCGATGTTTCGCGAATAAACCGCAGCACCATCAACGGTCTTGTTTCAAGCACAACAGCAAAGTAACGCTGTTTCTCATAATCTCCCAATGTTGTTGAAGTGAGCCACGACAACAT
>JAZSAV010000046.1:0-1657 GCA_045602085.1 Prevotella sp.
CAGGTGATACATCCGTCGCAGAGACTTCATATAGTCGTATAATATGCCTAAACGCATCTGTCGTCGCTGTATGATTACCTACGGCATCAATCAATGATATTGTTGCATCAATGGCAGTATTTGGATGATTCCTCAAAGTAATCAACTGTACAATAATCCTTTCCCAAAGCACTTCAACCGATACAGAAACATACGAAGCAACTGCACAGATATTCTGCGTTATCCATTCCACAAACAGCACAAATGACGATGAAGAACTATTAACATAGGTTGCCCCTGCCATTCGTATAACGATATGCCGCAGCACTGAAGCATCCACCAGCACAATGACTTCTGGCAAAAGTCCGACCTCATATATTGCCTTTAAAAAGGCAATCTCGTTATCACGATAAGCATCCAACCATTGCAACAGCAACCGTTTCTTTACAGCAACAGACAGTGCCTTGTCCTCCAATATACTTCGCAGACGACTGACTGCAACCGTAATATCATTATCAATAGAAATGGTTACAACATCTATCTCATTATCAGAAACATCAACTACTGATTTCTTCGCAAGCACAACCCAAACCTCTGATACGGCAGCGGAAGTTGTCTCATCAAGCCTATTTACATCCCATATAATAGTTTCATTTCCTTGTATTATAACCGAATATATTAGTCTTAGCATTTCACGAATCAATTCCGTACCGCGAACAGCATTTCTCGATGCCAACCAAGCGACAACAGCGCTAATATACGCCTTCTCCAATCGGTCAATGTCAACGCTTTGCATCCACGATACAGAAGCCTTAACATCTGACAAAGAACGTACAACAGCAGATAAGGAAATATATTCCTGATAGGACACAACTGCCACCAATGCAAAGACCTCTTCGACACTTACAAGTTCAACGAACAACTGTAACTGTTCTCTTCTGCTAATATTACGAATCCAATGGAGTACCCATAGTGGTTGCTCCTTGATCAGTCGTCGCAGCAGAATCTGTTTTTCGTTTGATGCAAGTGTAGGACGTGCCATCCAATCCTCGAATGAACCTATAAGTTCATATACCTCATCTGAAGGCACATCATCAGCACCATCAATGGATATTCCCGAAGAGCTGCCACGCGCCACCTTAATCAGTGACAGCCTGAGCAGCATATAATATATCTCCCTGCTGTAATAATCCGAACTCACCGGCGAACCATCCTCTTTCAACGGCTGGTTGTGATAGAGCACGCTCAATACATCCAAATAATAATCCGCACCAAACACCTCCAATAAGAAGCGTATAGTCAAATCTGTTTTTGAAAGGTATGTCGATGCAGATCTTTTTCTAATGAAGAAAAGAAAACGCTCGTGCAGGTGCTGAACGAAATGACGCTTGTCACCGAACATCGCCACGCCATTGAACGGATAGTGCTGTATCAGCCATAGATAGAGATGGTGCCAATATTCAGGTACATCCACCTCGGCATGGCTTTCAGTTTCGGCAACCATTATCCTGCGTACACTTTCCGATTCCAGCAACAATGCCAACCGTTTCACATTACCTTCGTCCGATGTTTCGCGAATAAACCGCAGCACCATCAACGGTCTTGTTTCAAGCACAACAGCAAAGTAACGCTGTTTCTCATAATCTCCCAATGTTGTTGAAGTGAGCCACGACAACAT
>JAZSAV010000047.1:0-91906 GCA_045602085.1 Prevotella sp.
ACCACTGGCGCGATGCGGGGCACCACTGGCGCGATGAGGGGCACCACTGGCGCGATGCGTGACAGCGCTGAAGCCCGCCATCATCTTGGCAGCTATCTGCCTTGCCTGCTGTTCGCTCACATCGGCAGCATGGACTGCCAATGTGAGCACGCTCATAAGAGCGGATAGGATGATTCTTTGTTTCATATACATTACTTTCTTCGTTTGGTTCATTCCTTCACCTTCAACTCATACTCCATCTTGGTATTGCCCGTTTTCGTGACGGTTGTGGTTTGAACTTCCATTGGCGGAATCTCGATATAGATGCCGTCGGTCGCTGCGGGCGTGTGATGCGAGAAGTACTCTTTCTCTTCAGGATTGTAACTATCCATCTTGAACTCCATGGGGAAGAATGCCGGATGGTGGGTGATGGAATCATTGCTCGGTATTTTTAGGTTTACTATTCTTGTTGGCATCGGCCGAGGGCTTCCACTCCACCGAGGCGATGTCGGTGTCTTTGTACACCTGGATGGTGTGGGTCTCCTTGGTCTTGAGATAGACGATGGTTTTCCTGTCCTCGCGTATCACCTTGATGACTTGATGCATGGGATAGGTCTTCACCGTGCCGTCGGTCATCTTTATCTCTAAATCGTAGGTCTTCTGGGCAAAGCCGATGCTGCTGAGGGCCAGGAGACATGACAGAATGAATATTCGCTTTTTCATAACGCTATGTATTATTTAATCGTGAGCTTGAATGCCTTGCCACCCACTTTTACCACGTAAACGGTGCCGGAGGTGCCTGAGAGAGTGAGCTCTGCCTTACCCTGCGCATCGGCCTCAGCTGAAGCCAGCTGGCTGCCGCCAAGGGTGAAAAGGCTGACGCTCTGACCGCTTTGCAGCCCACTGACGCGGATTCGCTGGGCGGTTATATCGTAACGTACCGTCTGCCCGTCGTCGGCGGTGACGGCATCAATGCCGTTGGGGTCATCCAGATGGGTGAAGTCAAGGCTACGTACATCATCGTGAGAGAGCGTGATCTATACGTCTTTAGCGGTGAAGACTATATCATCCACATAGCCGATAACGTTTCTGGCGTAAGTGAGCTTAGGCTCTGAGGAGAAGAGAAACTCGTTGGTCTCTAAACCATACCAATAGTAACTGTCACTTAGCCAAAGCCTTACCGCATTCCTCACCGTCTCCGGGGTATTATCCTCGGCTACGGTGTCGTCGAGCGTCAGGTCTTCTTCTATCACCTCAAAATCCTTCCATCCCTCTGCTGCCTGATAGGCGGCCTTGCATCCGGGCAGCACGTGGAGCTTGCATTTGTTCCAGTCGGGGCGGTCGAACACTTGACCATTGAACGCAGCATTAATCTGCTGTGGCGTGGTGGCATAGTTGTAGACGTCTTTCAGACTCGCGCACCCGCGGAAGGTGTTTTCACCGATATAGACCAGCGTAGAGGGGATGGTCAGCGAAGTGAGGTCGCCAAAGGCATCAGTAGCAGCCACTCGCGTCACCGTCTCAGGGATGACGAACTCGCCTCTGACGCCGTAGCCATATTGCCCGCGATTCAAGGGGGAACTGTAGATTATAGCGGTCATGTCTTTGTTATAGAGCACAGCGTCTACTGCCATAAAAGCAGGGTTGCCGGCATCCACATGGATGGCTTGCATTTTATTGCACCCCTGAAAGACTCTGTCGCCCCACTGCTTGACATTGGCTCCTATGCTGACATCTTTAAGTGCCCTGCAATTTACAAAAGCTACTTCACCAACCTCTTCAGCGTCTACACTGATATATTCCAGTGCCGTGCATCCTCCGAAAGCACCTTTGCCGATTTTGGATGCATTTTCAAGATAAATATACTCCAACGAATTACAACCATGAAAAGCCCAATCGCCGATGGATGCGGATTTGGGGATATCTATTGCCTGTAGACTGGTACAGTAGTTGAAGGCATAGTTCCCGATGCGCTTTGGTCCGTTTTCTATCACCACGTTAGAGAGTGTTTGACAATTGATAAAGAGGCTATCGGTAATTGACTTGACCGTTCCCGGTATTTTGATGCTATTGATACTTGCCGGATTAAAGTTACTGGTATTGGTATGGAAGGCATAGAGCCAAATGTCGGTCACCTGATAGGGTTTCCCTTCTATATCAACGGTAGAGGCTATATCCAGTTCGTAGCAGTCGGACTCATTGCAACCTATCACCACAGCCTCCTCATCGTTGATGGCAGCATAGAACACATTATTCTGCTCTGTCTGCCGTTCATCCGGCTGTATGCCTATTACCATCTCCTGATAGTTTGTGAAGTCCCAAGATTCATCATAACCTGTGATGGCTGACGTCATATACCAGCCGTTGCCTTTGCCTTCCCATCCCAAATTGAAATGGAAGTAGCCATTATCGGTATATCCGTCGCACACAAAGGTATGGCCTACGGGAGGATAGTATTCATCACTTCGCGGACTACCTGAATACAGGAAGGGACGTTTGGCATCGAGTTCGGCTCGCATCATGTCTTCCCACTCCTGCGTTTCATAATCACAGGAAGCAAGATATCTGTAATTCATGCTATAGCCGAAATACTTCACTAAGGCTATGGGGACATCATACGTCATCGCACCTGTGCCAAAAATCCCACCATAGTGGGCCTCAATACTGATGCCGCAGTCGGCCATCAGCCGTGCCACTGCATTGGCCTGAGCCTCGCTGTACGCCACATCGGCATAGCCATTGAGCATATTGTCCCAGTCGTACACCGAGGAACTGAAATCAGCATAATAACTGGAGCCGCTATCATCATAGGCATGACTGCCACGCCCCTGCTTGGGATACTTCCAGTAGGCCATGACCTGAGCCATTGCTGTTGGTACACAACCAGTAGCAGCATCTTCCATTGTTAAGTATTTATTGTAGGGCCCAGCCTGGTTCCATGTGGTTTTCAGCAGAGGCTCTACCACCACATTGCCTAACTCGTCACTGCTGGGAGCCCTTCTGTTGGCTTCCGTTCCCTTCGAACGGACGGCGATAATCTGTTCCTCGTACATGGCAAGCAGGTATTTCAGATTCTCAGGTGCCTCTTTGATGTCGAAACGTCCTTTGTCGGAATAGCCGAGGACAGAGGCTGTGGTCTGATCACTGCCTGAGACGATGACGAATCCCTCACCGGTTTCATTGTTGAACACGTAGAGGTTGTTACGGCCGCCCTCGTCGGCAATATACGCCAAGGATGGAGCGGCACCACTGGCGCGATGCGGGGCACCACTGGCGCGATGAGGGGCACCACTGGCGCGATGCGTGACAGCGCTGAAGCCCGCCATCATCTTGGCAGCTATCTGCCTTGCCTGCTGTTCGCTCACATCGGCAGCATGGATGGTCAGTGTGAGCACGCTCAAAAGAGCGGATAGTATGATTCTTTGTTTCATATACATTACTTTCTTCGTTTGGTTCATTCCTTCACCTTCAACTCATACTCCATCTTGGTATTGCCCGTTTTCGTGACGGTTGTGGTTTGAACTTCCATTGGCGGAAATTCGTAACCGCTATAATCTTGTAGCCATACTGGATTTATGACAGCTGAAAGCGCTGTGCCATTGAGTTCAAACGGACCTTCGCCCTTGAAGGTGTAAGCGTAGCCCGAACTCCTCTTCTCTACAGTGAAGGTGCCCTTAATGTCGTGCTTGATGTCGCCCGACATCATAAGACTGAAAACGCCATTATTCTTATCCAAGTACTCTATGTAGCCATCAACGGTCGAGAAATAATACTCAACATCTGCCACATTCATCACCTCCTTGCTGTAGGATGTGCTGAGCGTGAAGGTGCCTTCACCCTTGTTGGTGTCTTTATTGTAGGTGCCGGTCATAGAGAGGCCGTCTTTAGCATAGTTGATGGTGCCTGCATCGTTGGGCAGCACCTTGGCTTCCTTCATGGCGTTCTCCACGTCTTCTGTCCAGCCATCGATATAGATGCCGTCGGTCGCTTCGGGAACGTGATGCGAGAAGTACTCTTTTTTTTCAGGATTGTAACTATCCGTCTTGAACTCCATGGGGAAGAATGCCGGATGGTGGGTGATGGATGCAGGTATGGCCTCGCCGATGTTGAAGTCGTAAGCGGGTTCGCCCAGCCACTCTTTGCCAAACATCTCGACTACGGGGTATACTTTGTAGGCTCCGTCGGGATAGGGCGACAGCTCCTTGTTATCCCACAGGATGAACTGGGGGTAAATGTTCTTGGGCACTTCCTGTCCCAGCAGCTGATGGATGTGGTAGTAGGAACGGGGCCACTTCTGCGACTCCACGAGTTCGTATTTGCCTTCCTCGTTTTTCTTGAAGAGGGCCGTACCCGTAGTGACGGGTGAGAGCACGGCGCCTGAGGGCTCGAAGGCAAACACACGGCATGCCTGCTGGGTGCCCTCCAGATTGTCGGGGGCTGCACTCCATGCTTTCTGGTCGGCCTTGTGGAAAAACAGTTTCTCGGCCGACACCTCGCAATCACCAAACTCGGGCACGAAGGCGGCATCAAGGGGCGGGAATAGGCTGATGCTGCCATCGGCCAAGGTCACTTCCTGCTTGTCACTGAAGGCGGTCTTCACAGTGCCTTTCACCTCGAAGTCGGCATCTACGATATGGAGCGACAACTTGGTGTTCTTCATCAGGTTATAGGCACCGGTATCGGTTCCAGGAGGATTCGTCAGGTCGAGGGCTATGGCACCTGCCACCTTCGGTCCTATAAACCATGTACCGCCGATGTCAGCGGCAAACAATTTCTTGAGGACAGGAAGACTCTTGAACTTCATGGGGAACAGCATGCCGGCCTGTATGAAGCCGTTGAGTTCTACAGAGAGACCTGCGCTGCCTTTCTCCGTTGCGTCCCAGTTGGCGTCGCCGTTAGGATTACCCAGACCGACAGACATTGAGGGCCACCAGTTGTTGATTTCGAGTTTCGACCACATGCCACCCTTCAACTTGGGTGCCTGTGCCGAGAACTTGATGTGGGCATCACCACGGATGAAGGCATCGGGGGTAATGTCGAGATAAATGAGGGGGAACGTAGCCGGTACAGGTACGCCGTCGAGCAATCCGCCGATGCCTCCAGGGAAGAATTCCTTGATCAGTCCGTCTACCGTGAAGCCTAAACCAACGCCGAAGTCGAGCTGCGACTCAATGCCGATGTATTTATCGCCAAAGAGCGAGAGGTTCCACGCGGTCTTGAGGTGGAGCTTGCCCTCGATGGTGGGGTCTATCGTGATATTCAGGTTATCACTGGCATAAAGGGGAACGTGGCCGCTTAAAGAGAAGTTGAAGAGGTCGCCCTGCCAAGTGCCTTCAGCACGGCGGGGAGCGTTGTTCACCGTCAGGTCTGGACGTCCTGCCACACGGCGGCGAATCAGCTGACCACTGCGGTTGCCGTCATATTGTTCCACCATGACAAACTGCTGGAAGATATCGGTGATTTCGTCGATGGGGGCGCATTTCACGGTGATATTGCCTCCGGCTGTGCCTACTTCGGTCACCTTGCCGCTCCAGCCGTTCTCTATATCAAACGAGGCAAACACATCGCCTACCCTGGGCCACAGGGCTTCGGGGGTGCTGCCGGCGAAGACGAGGTTCTCGTAGTCCTCATCATGACTGACCAGCGTAGCAAACAACTGGTCTTCCGAGACGAGGCGCAGGCGGGGATTGTATTTCACCTGTGGCTGCACGAAGCCCACGGAGTCGATGGCCGAGAGCATGATGCGGTAGGTGGAGTCGGCAGTGACAATCTCCTGAGATACATAGTCGTCGTGCTCCACGCCGAGGGTGTCGAGAAACGAATAGGTAATCTTCTGCACATCCTCGTAGAAGAAGCCGTCAAAGTGGCCGTCGTTCTGGTAGATGTAGAAGGCATCGGTCTCAGCCTGGGCTTTCGCTTCCGTGGTGAATACTGAGAACTGGGCTGCTAACAATACCAACAGTGCAAAGGGACGCAACAACAGATTGGTTGCCGTTCTAAAGTGATATATCGTCTTCATGGCTTCAACATTTTAATGGTTTCATTGGCTGCTTTCACTACATACGCACCCGAAGGATAGCTTCGCAGGGTGATGGTCAACGGTCCGGCATCCTGGGCAGTATGCTCCTCAAGAAGCATTCCGCCAAGACTGTAGAGCCTGACAATGGTGCCGGGCTTCAGGCTGCGGAAGGTAACGGCCTCTCCCAGCTCGCTGATTTTCACGCCATACGCCGATGGCATGTCGTCAATGCCTGTCGACTGCACGTTCAGGTACGTGTAGCGTAAGACGTTGGCAAGTTGATACGACACGGTCGAAGTGCTGCTCTTGATTGTCAGCAAACCGTCGCCGAAGCTGGTCTCCGGCAGTTTGTCAAGGTCGAAGTAGGCTTTCTCGCCTCCCTTGAGCCACACCACGAGTTGGGGGCGGGCTTCTTGTGCCATCAATGCCACGCTCTGCATGGCAATGAGCATCAGTAAGAGTAATCGTTTTCTCATATCTTTGCGTTTATGATTAATATTCTTCTATATAACTCACCACAGAGGCACAGAGGCTTAGAACTCCGTGTCTCTGTGCCTCTGTGGTATAGAATTAAGTTTCACTTAATATTTCGCTCCCCGAAGGTTAAGGGGTGATCTTGGTGGAGTACTTCAGTTGCACCTTACCCTCGCCATTGATAGACGTGGTGTGGATGTCACTTTCAGAAATATTTAGAGCAGGTACAATTTCTACATTATCCGGATGTGTAAGACCGATAATATATTCAAGAACCTCCGCCTGGAGGGAATAAGTACCTTCACCCACGTAGGTAATCTCGTATTCCTTGCTATCCACACTTGGGCGTGTGATGGTGTACTGACATAGTATTTTGTGGTTTAACGTACCGCTGAACGGTCGGAATATATCACCAACTTCATCAAACCACCCTGGCGAGTTAAGTACTTTCAGACAATCGTATATAGTTTGTTCTTTGAAATTATAATTCGTTTCAATGACAAACTTACCCGTTGCCTCTAAGCCATTGTCCTCAAACTTGCCAGCGATGTCATCTCCTATCTTGATGTTGCCATAAGGATCTACTGAGACGAATTCGTGACGGTTGAAGAATTTTTCTATCTCCGTCTCAAATCGCGCCTTCTTATTATTTCTGTTGTCTAAGAAGATGCGCGTTATGGGGTATCCAACTCCTGCTCCATGATTTCTGTCATCTGAAAGGTAAACGACAGAATCGGGGTCGTACTGCAGTTCCAGTCCATCCAGATGCGGATCCTCTACCTCGACGCCGCCAGTAGAGAGGTCGATCTCGATAACCTGTGTGCCCTTCTTGTTCGAGATGGTGAAGGGATAGTCGGCCACTTCCTTACCCTTGGGGTCAATCAGCGTCAAGCGTGTGGGGATATCATGAACGATAAGGGCATACTGCGTGAAATAGCCTATTTTGGCCCTACCCTGCTCATTTATCGTTTTCTCAAGACGCTTGGGGTCTGACAGCGAGTTGGGGATATAGGTGAATCGGATGGTGTGGTCGGCATATTTCGACACCTCGCCTTCCTTGACAGACTTATCCAGGATTTGCAGGCCTATATTGGTATTCATCAGTTTTGTCAGGTGTTTTGCCTCGGCTGAATACCGGTTGAAGGCATCTACCTTTACGTGGTTTCTGACTGACTGGATGACGCTGACCAGCTGGCCGTTCATCAGTTCGGCAAAGTATTCGTCGCTGATGGTCTTGCGGGTGTACTCGTCAGGATAGAACCATGAGGAGAGTCCTTGGGCTTTTGCCTCTGCCACGCACATAGCTTGGGCATCGGTGTCATTCCAGAAACGGTCGCAATAGTCGCGTACCACGGCCTCGATGTAGCTGTCTAACTGCGTATTTGTCTTGTCGGGGTTGGAGAAAGCTTTATAGAAGATGTCGAACCAGTCTTTCAAGGTGTAGCACCATTTCTGACCATACTTCGAGGTGCCTGATACAACTGCCTTGCTTCTTATTGGGCTGTAGTATATATCGTAGGCTTCACGATAGAGGTCAATCTTGCGCTCTTGTACCATAGTGCCAAACTTATCGAGGGCAATGCTGATAGCCGCTACCGTAGCCATCGATGCGGTAAAGGCGGTGGTGCCGATGAACTGGCTTGCCACGCCGCCATAGTGGCCGAGGATGGTCTTGAGCGTACCTGATGCCACGCCGATTTGGTCACCCTTCAGGTCGGCTCGTGCCACGTTGACCACATTCATGAAGGTTCCCAGATAGCCCATCGCCTCCACAGCATTGTCTATCTGCTCGGCAAAAGGCTTGTATCCCAATACCGCCTCCAAGGTGCCGTTAGCGGCACTATAGAGCACGTCGAGCCCGATGCTCTGCCACAGTCCCATATCATTGGTGGCCTGCCATTTCATCTCCCATTCAGGATCGTCGCTGGCTATGACTTCGAGCAGCTTGCCTGCCATCTGGTCTATAGGACCTGACGATAGATTGTCCAAATCAGCCAACTTTATGAGGCTTAGGGTGCTGTATGAGAGCATTGGGCTGGCTATCACAAAGAAACCGTACGTAGAGAGGTGGTTGGTAGAGATGGTGAACGTACCGGCCGTTTTATCAAACTCGTAATAGACGGGGTCCCACTCGCCTGTTTCCTCATTATAGTAGGCAGCACCGTATTTCTTGCTTGTATCCGATACAGGGATGGTGATGTCTACTGTTCCCGTCAGCTCGTGGCTGCCGTCCGACAGGCTCAGGTCGATTGCAAAGCCATCGACCACACCCTCCATAGCATGGGGCTTCAGTATCGAGTTGCGCACGCAGAGCTGCACGTCGCTGTCAATCACCGTCGGGTCAAAGCGTATCTGGCACTTCTGAGCCTCTACCGTGAGGTTGTCCTGGTTGATATTGAAGACCTCGGCATTCTCAAAGATAAAGCCGGGTATCCATTCGATGCTGTCGATGGCAGCTACCGAGGTGACGAGGTCTTCCTTGCCGCTGCGCTTGATAATCACCTGCTTGCCGTCCTCGCTCACCTCCATGCTCTTAATCTCGTTCACGGGGATGTTCACACGGTGCTGCTCTTCATCGGTGCTGTTCACCACCATGAAATACTGTTTGCCGGGTGCATCCATCGGGGCATACTCCAACTCGTCGAAGATACGGTTGAACCTGCGCCAGCCGGGAGCATTCCGATAGAGTTCGGCCGTGCCCATCGGCACATACAGCGTGGGGTCGTAGTCGAATATCTTGTCGTTGAACGACTCATCGGAAATCTCTGGTGGTACGGTAGCCATACATCTCAGATAGCTGAGCGAGGTAACGTCCTTGTAGGCACCTTCCATGTCGATGATATGAGCCGGTATCTCAATTCTGAGATTATTACGGATGCATCTGGGTTCCATTCTGACCACTGTCTCGGGCATATCCAGACCAAAGCGTCTTGAGTTCACAGTCATCAGCAAGCAGGTGCCATTGCTGTTGCACAGATATTCCTGACTGTAGGGAGAACAGAGGAAATAGGGATTGTTTTCCACCTTGAAGAACGACAATGGTGCGCCCCAGAAGGCGTCGGGCTCAATAGACTTGAGCTTCGGGGGTACCACAAATTCCTCTTCGGGGAAGGTGCAACTGGCAAAAGCACGTGAGCCCACTTCCTCCAACAGGGCGAAATTAGGCACGTTCTTAAAGGTGCGTACTGCCAGTGCCTCCCTGCCCAGGCGGGTGATGTGTGCCAGCCATTCGCCATCGTCGATGGTGTCGCCTGTGGGGCTGCTGAAGGCCTGGTCGTCGGCCTCAAAAGCAGGACTCTTGCAGACAACGGTGGTCAACGGACACTGATAGAATGCCTTCTTACCGATGCGCTTCACGGAGGCACCGATGGTCAGCTTTTTGATGTTGGTAAGCTGGAAAGCCTGGTCGGGCACAATCTCCATCTTGTCGCTCAGCACCAGTTCGTCAATGGTGCTATACACGAAGGCATAGAAATCTATTGCCTCGATATTCTCGCCAAGGGTCATCTTGGTGAAATGACCTTTGTTAAAGAATGCACGTTGGCAAATGCGTATAACCTTATAGGACAAACCATTATGCTCGACAGTGGCAGGGATTACGACTTCACCGTTTTCTTTTTCAACATGAGTCATAGGATCGTCGTCTTCGTCTATTCCTTCAGGAAAATATCCTATGATGGTAGCGGTGCCGTTTTTATATAGCATGTACTTGAAATCGTTCAGTTTGACGATTTCAGAGTCTTCTGGATAAATACCTGTAACGACAGAAGGTCCCACTGAAAACTCATGGATAAGGGTTGCTTTATAGAATCCATCGTAACTACCTCCCCATCCATAATTGTAATGGAAATAATCATTTGATGTATAGCCGTCAACAACGAGTTCGTGACCTTCACGACCTAACGTAGAACCCGCACTATACAGCATGGGGCGATTTTCGTCGAGCTCCGTTTTCATTACCTCTATAAGATTCTCATGGTATGCATTGCCTTTATGATACTTGAAATTATAAACAAGTGGCAAAAAGTCTGTACCGGTCCCACTTCCTTCAGAGCCGTAAACGGTGCCAAGTGCCTTTCCGACATCTGCCATCAGGTGTGCTACAGCTTCAGCCTGTTTAGCCGTATATCCGGTCGTTTCATAGTTGTCTATCATGTTATCCCAGTCGTAGGTGTGACCAGAGAAATCTTCTCAATAAACTTTTTCGCGTGTTACATCTGGCCATCTCCAATAACGCATAATCTGAGCGACTGCTGTTGGGACGCAACCTGACGGACATCCCGGTGGACAGAGATTATTATAAGGTGCCCATTGACTCCATTGTGTAGTGAGCAGGGGCTCCACTATAACATTTCCCAAATAGCTTGGCCAACTCTGGGCAGCTCTTTTTCTCACGGCCAGTGCCGGATTTTTTCTCAGCGAGTCGATGGCTGTGGTATAGTAACCCAACAATCCTTTCAACTGTACAGGAGCCTTTTCGTACTCAAATGCTCCATGGTCGCAATAACCTAATATCTCGTCGCTGGTGCCGCTCTCACCCGACACTACAACAAAACCCTGGTCGTTGCCGAAATTGATGACATAGACATTGTCCTTGCCCGCTATCTTCGACTTCTCGCTATAGGCGAGCCGGGGGGTGGCGGCGGCTAATACTGCACGAGCCTTGGGACTCTTGGAGACTTCGTGCTTGGCAAACTGGCGGGCGGTCTGGAGAGCCTGCTCCAGAGTGACGTCGTCAGCAAGCATCGTGGATGCTGACAGGAAAAGGGCGAGGAGTAGGAATAGCTTTTTCATGATTTCGTGAATTTAAAGGTGAAATGGTTGGTCTTGACGATATAGAGGCCCTTGCTGAGGCTTTGCAGCGAGATGACGGCATTGCCGGCATCATCGATGCGGTATTGTCCAGCTGTCATGCCTCGCATGTCGTAGATGACGACCTGTGAGCCCGGGTCGCCACCAGTGATATACAGGGTGCCGTCGGTGAAACGGAACTTGGCATCGGGCTTCACCTGCTCAATGGATGTGGCGTCTGCCAGTTCGAAGTCTATCTTCTGCAGCAGGTACAGCGGATACTGCACAGAGGTCTTGGTAGTGGTGATGACCAGCTGGTTGTCGGCATACGTCACTACGGGTTTCTCGGAGAAGGCAAAATTGGCTACCTTTCCGTCTTTCTGATGAATGCTAATGGCATTCTGGGCACCTGCCATGAGGCTGCATGCCAGGAGTAGGGTGGTGTACAGTTTTCTCATATCTTTGCGTTTATGATTAATATTCTTCTATATAACTCACCACAGAGGCACAGAGACTTAGAACTCCGTGTCTCTGTGCCTCTGTGGTGAATTATTATTTATCTGATTTCATGCCTGATAACTTTTCTGCAAAGATAGGGGAAAGTTCCGTAAAAGGACTCTCGTTTTGCAAAAAAAGACTCTCGTTTTGCAAGATGAGAGTCTTTTTTTCTGGCTTTCTCAGGGTTTTCTTATTTCCCGCCTTGTTGTTCCATCCACTCTTTGGGCGAGAGACCGGTGGCGGCGCGGAAGGTCTTGAAGAAGTTCTGCTCACTGCCGAATCCGGCCTCCATCCATACGGTGGATATCTTCTTGCCGGGCTGCTGCCGCATCAGTCGCTTGGCATAGTCGATGCGGTAGTTGTTGATATACTGGCTGAAGGTGCAACCCTTCTGCGTGTTGATGCAGGCAGAGATGTCGTTGCGGTGCAGATGGAGGACTTTGGCAATGTCGGTAACCTTCAGGTTGCTGTCAAGATAGAGTTGCCTGTGCTCTATCAGCTTCTGGATACGTTCCATTAGCTGTTGGCTTGTATCCGCAGAGTGCACCTCCTCATTGCTGAAGGCTGTCTTGCTCTGTATGTCCAGATAGCTGTGGCGGCGGCGCAGGCGTAGGAATACGAGACAGAGCGCTACGGCAAGGACTCCTGCTATGGGTGCTGTCCACCACCACCGCCACATACTGGCGGCACAGGCTGTCGCCGATGCAGACTCTCCTACGGGGAAGAGCCATGCCATGCGCGAGGGCGTGAAGTTGCTGTTGCCCAACAAGCCGCCAACAGCCACCAGATGGCCTTCGGGGGTTAACTGCGGCATGGCGTCAATGGCCTCGTTGATGGGTTGGGTGTAGTACAGCGTCAGCCGGGCAGCCTGTCCCTGGGCTATGCCGGCGTAGTCGATGGCCAGGATGTAGTACTGTATGGGGTGGCCCGGGTGTCCGTGGAAGTCGCGGTTGAAGCCCATCAGGTAGGCCCGACCGGCATTACGGTCGACAATGATGTTGAAGGCGTACTCTATCTGGTGCCCTAAGGCCCGCATGGGCACGGGGCAAGTGGTAGGCAATAGTGTAAACAGGCCGTTCTGTACCTGCATGATGGCCGTCTGGCCGTCACGGTTCTGAACGGGTATGAGGTAGGTGTACTTGCCGATGGCCTGTGCAGGTCCGTTGGTCAGGATGGGTTGCCAGGTTTCAAGTAGCGGGATGTGTAGGCTGTCGCCTTTCAACTGGTAGACGTATGCTGAACGGAGGGTGTCGCCGCGATTGTTGCTGCTGCCCAAGATGAGGGCGTCGTCGGGAGCTGTCTGTATGATGACGGGCACGGCACGCTGGGTGCCCGTCTTGCGGATGTCGATGAAGCGTCGCGCCAGCGTGTCGTACACCTCGATGGCGTCCTGGTGGTACCAGTTGCCGCTGATGACCACTCGTCCGCTGTCCAGCTCCAGGGCTGAGGCCATGGCGCGCTTGTGCTCCATGCTGTTGAAACTGTCGAAGGTATGTGTCACGGGGTCGTAGAGCTCGGCCAGGAAGGTCTGTCCGA
Organism: Prevotella sp.; assembly: GCA_045602085.1. GTDB lineage: Bacteria > Bacteroidota > Bacteroidia > Bacteroidales > Bacteroidaceae > Prevotella. The sequence goes on from JAZSAV010000047.1 coordinate 13,298, forward strand.
TGCCGATGGGCTCTGCGCAGCCGCCGCCAAGGAGCACCTTGCCACTCCGGAGTACCACGTGGAAGCCGAAGTCGTGGTTGTACACCATCGGCAACTGGTGCCACCGGCCGTCCTTCAGGTATTCGGCCGTAGGGGTGGGCACGAAGCCATTGGTATGTCCGCCGGCTACTGTCAGCTCGCCGTTGGCATAGAACAGCCTGTGCCCGGCGCGTGCCGTGTTCAGAGGCGGCAGCGAGTCGGCCTTGAGCTTCACCAGTGGACATGCCCCGGCCGGGCTCTTGACGGGCTCCGCCGGCTGCCCGGCCCATGCGACGAGCACGGCAGCGACGAGGAGAAGGAACAGTATTCTATGTTTCATCTCTGCAAAGATAGGAATATTTACTGACTTGTCTATGCGGTTCTTTGATTATTAGCTGTATTTTTCTTTCTGTCAGATACTCTAAGATGCTAAAAAGAATCTTCTTTCGGCGAGCGATACGACTGATTTCCCAAGAATCTTTTTCAAACTCCAAATATCGAACATATCCTCTATCCTCATTTACCCATTTGGTATTAACCAATACAGGGGCAAAGGTTTGTGCACAACAAAACCCAACAATCTGTAAATAAACAATAATAAGTATTATTCTCATTGGTGTTTGAAAATTAATTATTCTCATTAACATATTGTTTAGCTCCAACATGGTTTTGAGGTTTTAGAGATCTGGCACTTCTCGATGCGAGATCTGGCACTTCTCGATGAGAGATCTGGCACTTCTCGATGAGAGATCTGGCACTTCTTGATGCGAGATCTGGCATTTCTCTTTAATATGTTGTAGCATCGTCAGTATAGAAACTACACTATCGGCAGGCTTATGCCGTTTATCTTTTGGTAGATGTCGAGGGCATAAACGTCGGTCATGCCGCTGATGTAGTCGATGACAGCCATTAGTCGTGTTTCAAGATTGTCAGAATGAATGTCGTACTGACTGCTGACACGACTGATTAACTGTTTTGAGTAATAGCGGTCGGGATGCACTGCTGCCTCTGTCATCTGCTCCATGAGCGTTTCCATGATTTTGTAACCCGCCAGTTCGACATCGAGCACAGGCTTGCTGCAATATATCTTTTGCTTCGACATTTTTGCACAACGTTCGTATGCCTGTCGGGGAATGTCGCTGATGTGCTCAATGAGGCTGCCCTGAAACTCTCCGGAAAGTATCTTCTCTTCGTTCTCGATGAACACCCTTACGCATTCCTGTTCCAACTGACTGATAACGCAGGCACGCATATAGACAATCTGCTCGTTGTCGTCGGTCAACTGCTCTGTTGCAATCCTGTTGTGTATGTTCTGTTGCCCGATGGAATCGAAGAATCCCAACAATAAATCGGCGGTTTCATCGAAAGAAAGAATCTTCAGCTTGTGTGAATCCTCGATGTCCATTATCTCGTAGCAAATGTCGTCGGCAGCCTCTACAAGATAAACCAGAGGATGGCGTGCATAACATGCAGGCTCGCCATCGGCAGATAAACGAATAATGCCCATTTCATCGGCAATTTTTTCGTATGTAGGTTGTTCGGAAGTAAAGAAACCGAACTTGCCTTTGCTGCCTGCTAAGGAAGAGGCAAAAGGATATTTTACGATTGATGCCAAAGTGGAGTAGGTCATGACAAACCCGCCAGGACGACGGCCTTTGAAGCGATGTGTGAGCAGACGGAAAGCGTTGGCGTTACCTTCGAAGTGCGTTATGTCGTCCCAGAATCTGCTGCTTACCATGTCATGGAGAATCCTGCCCTTACCCTCGGTGAAGAATGTCTGGATAGCCTTTTCGCCCGAATGTCCAAAAGGAGGGTTGCCCATGTCGTGGGCAAGGCAGGCTGTGGCAACTATCTGACCGATTTCGGGTAGCAGCGTGCTGCTCAGTTCAGGGTGGCGCTCGCATAGTCTTGTAGCCACGTCGTTGCCAAGTGACATGCCCACGCTTGCCACCTCAAGACTGTGTGTCAGACGGTTGTGCACGAAGATACTGCCCGGCAGAGGAAACACCTGAGTCTTGTTTTGCAGACGGCGGAACGGAGCCGAGAATATCAGGCGGTCGTAATCGCGCTTAAACTCAGTACGGTCGTCATGTCTTTCTGTGTGTCGGTCTTCCTGACCGAGCCTTTTGTTTGTTATCAGTTGTTGCCAGTTCATCATAATACTTGCAAAAGTAGTGCTTTTTAAATAAAAAACATCAAATATACATTAAAAAATGTGGAGATATGGATATTAATCATTATATTTGCAGAATTAAATAGGTTGTTGTAAACAAAATAGTAAACAATGATAAAGATAAACGTTGTAAATCGAGGTCACCAGCAGTTGCCTGCTTATGCTACACCGCAGAGCGCAGGCATGGATCTGCGTGCAAATATAGAAGAACCGATAATTATCAAACCGCTGGAGCGCAAGCTGATAGGTACAGGATTGCATATTGCACTGCCAGAAGGATATGAGGCTCAGATACGTCCTCGCAGCGGATTGGCACTAAAGCATGGACTGACAGTACTGAACTCGCCCGGAACGGTGGATGCCGACTATCGCGGAGAGATAATGGTGCTGCTGGTGAATCTGTCTGACAAGGATTTCGTTGTCAACGACGGTGAAAGAATAGCCCAGATGGTGATTGCGAAGCACGAACAGGGCGATTTCATCGAGGTGGAAGTGCTCGATGAGACTGAACGCGGAGAAGGCGGATATGGACATACCGGAGTGAAATAGGATACGGACGATGCACAGGCTATTGGTAATATTGATGCTGCTCGTCGCTGCCATGGGAAGTGGTGTTGCACAGGACAGCAGAAAGTACGATGAATTCTTTCTTGAGGCGATGATGATGCGCCAAAAAGGGCACAGCGATGCTGCCTTTGACCTGTTGCGTCATTGCGTAAGCATCGACCCGCAGCGTTCTGAGGCGTATTTTTTTCTGGCTCAGTATTACTCGGCGTTGAAGAACAAGGAGAAGTCTCTGGAATGTTATGAGAAGGCGGCGCAGCTGAGTCCGGAAAACGAAACCTATCTGGAGGTGCTGGCAGGGGCGTATATCAACAACGTGCAGTATGACAAGGCTGTGGGCATATACGAGAAACTGGTGGAGAAGCATCCGGGCAGAATAGACGTGCTGGAGCAGTTGGCTGGGCTCTATCAGCAGACAGACGACAAGGAAAACGCGATAAAGGCACTTGAACGACTGGAATTCATTGAGGGAAAGAACGACCGTATTTCGCAGGTAAAGAGCGAACTGTTCCGTGCTATGGGCGATAAGGAGGCTTCTATAGAAGAGATGCGGAAGTTGGCGGAGCAGTATCCCAATGACATCAACTACAAGGTGTATTACGCAGAGGCGTTGCTGAGAAACGATGAAGGACAGCAGTCGATGGCAATAATAGACGACGTGCTTAAAGAGGAACCCGATAACTCGCATGCGCTGATGCTTGCAAGGGTTTACTACCTGGACAATGGCGATAGGGCGGCGGGCGACTCGCTGACGGTTAGGATTCTGAAAAACGACAAGGTTGCAGCGGACGACAAGATGTTCGTGATGCGCCAGGAAATAGCGTTCAACGAAGAGTCGCAGGAGGACAGCACAAAGATTATCAACCTTTTCAAGATTCTGATGGAGCAGCCACAGACGGGGTCGGACCTCGCATTGCTTTATGTGTCGTACATGGACTTGAAGAAGATGCCGCGGGAAGCGATGCACGATGTGGTGAGAAAGATACTGAGCATAGAGCCCGACAACTCCTCGGCTCGTCTGCATCTGGTGGGCGATGCGTGGATGAAGAGCGACTTCGACGAGGTGATAAGACTGTGTCAGGAAGCACGAGTATATAACCCTGACGAAATGAAGTTCTACTACTATCAAGGACTGGCATTCTATAACAAGGAAGATAAGGACGGGGCGCTCGATGCCTTTATCAACGGGGTGGGGGCGATAGGTGCCGATGCCGATACGGAGATGGCATCAGACTTCTACATGATGATTGGAGACATACTGCATGACAAGGACAGGAAGCAGGAGGCTTATGCTGCCTATGACTCGTGTCTGCAGTGGAAACCCGACAATATTGCGTGCATGAACAACTACGCCTATTTCCTCAGTCTTGACGAGGACAGCTTGGACAAGGCGGAGGAGATGAGCTACAAGACGATAAAGGCGGAACCGAAGAATCCTACATATCTCGATACCTACGCATGGGTGCTCTTCGTGCAGAAACGGTATGCCGAGGCAAAGGTGTATATCGAACAGGCTCTGAAGTACGACTCAGTGGATGTGAGTGCAGACGTGCTGGAGCATGCCGGTGATATCTATGCACATAACAACGATATGGAGAAGGCACTTGAATACTGGAAGCAGGCGGCAAAGCTGGAACCAAAAGACAAGGTGCTTATAAGAAAAATCAAACTTAAAAAATACTTAAAAGAATGAGACCATTAAACATTTTGAAAGTTGCCCTCGTGGCATTGCCATTATTAATCGTTTCGTGTAAGTCGAGCAAGTATGTAGAGAAGCAACCTGTGGCTACAACGGAAGAGACTGTGCAGCAACATGAGTTCCTGCAGAAGGTGTCGGAGAACTCTCAGGATCAGAAGTTCATCACTTCCAAAATCAAATTCCAGGTTCAGGTGGGACCGCAGGACCTCACTCTCACTGGCAATCTGAAGATGAAGCGCGACGACGTGATTCGTCTGCAGCTCATGGCTTTCGGATTTGTGGAGGCAGGCCGTCTGGAGTTTACAAAGGACTATGTGCTTATAATGGACAGAATAAACAAGCAGTATCTGAAGACAAGTTATGAGAGCCTGGCATTCTTGCGCAACAGCGGTATCAACTTCTACACATTGCAGTCGCTGTTCTGGAACGAACTGTTTCAGCCGGGTACAGACAAGTTGACCGAAGAACAGCTTGACAGTTATCTCACGAACATGACAACCAATGACGTGGTTATCTCTTATGAGAAGGACAAACTGTCTTACCGCTGGCTCGCCGACAAGCCAAACGCGCTTATCAAGATGGCTAACGTGATGTACAAGGACAAATATCGCGGAATGACTCAGTTGAACTGGGACTACGAGGACTTTGAAGTGGTAGGAAAGAAGCAGTTCCCAAAGAACAACAAGGTGGTTTTCACTACTCCTACCAAGGAGGTGAAGATTAACATGACGCTGAACTATATCGGCAACGAAAGTGACTGGGAAACACGTACTGAGGTTTCTGGCAGATACAAGGAGGTGCTCGTGGATGAAATCCTCCGTCGTTTTATGGCACTCTAAAAAAAATATGAGCAGACGGCTGACTTTAATATGCGCTCTATTGGTTCTCTTTGTGGCGGCACCTTATGCACAGAAGCGTAAGACAACCACAAGGAAAACCAATACTACGCGTGTGGTAAAGAAGACCGTTACAACAAAAAAGAATACAGGCAACCAAACTATCAGTAGTCTGAAGAACCAGAAGGCGAAGCTGCAGAAGGAAATTGCCAATCAGAAAAAAAGACTGAAGGCTAACGAGAAGGATGTAAAGGAAAGGCTGCAGAACCTGATGGCGCTCAATACGGAGATTGTTGACAAGAAGCGTGTTATTGATTCTATTCGTTTGGAGATTGATACGCTGAACATGGAGATAAAACGTATGGACGAGGAACTGGTGATGCTGCAGAAACAACTGGAGGACAGGACAGACAAGTATGTAAGGTCGCTCCATTATATGCACAGAAACAGTTCGGTTCAGAGTCAGCTGATGTTCGTATTCAGTGCGAAGAACTTCACGCAGATGTACCGACGAATGCGTTTCATGCGTGAGTATGCCGGGTATCAGCGCACGCAGGGCGAAATGGTCAAGGCAAAACAGGCGGAGGTGAACGACAAGCAGGCGCAACTGAAAAAGACCAAGGCGTCGAAGGATAGATTGCTGGCGCGTGGAGAACAGGAGCATAAAAACCTGGAGACAAAGCAGGATGAGCAGGAGAAGATGGTGAAGAGGCTGAAGAGTCAGCAGAAAACCATTCAGGCAATTATCGCTCAGCAGCAGAAGAAAGATGCGCAGTTGAACGCCGAGATAGAACGACTGATTGCCATCGAGATAGAAAAAGCACGTCAGCGTGCTATTGCAGAGGCAAAGCGAAAGGCAGAGGAGGCTGCACGTTTGGCTAAGGAACAGGCAGGCAGCACAGGCAAGAAGATAAAGAAAAAGAAGTCGGAACCCTACCGCATCGACGATAACGACCGTCGCATAAGCGGCAGCTTCGTGAGCAACAAGGGACGGTTGCCTGTGCCGGTGGTAGGACCTTACCGTATCATCAACCGCTTCGGTCAGTATAATGTCGATGGACTGAAGAACGTGCGTCTTGACAACAAGGGTATTCTGATTGAGGCTCCGGGTGCTCAGGTGCGCAGCATCTTTGAGGGTGAGGTGTCGGCTGTGTTCAGTCTGATGGGTATCTCAGGTGTGATGATACGCCACGGCAATTATATCTCCGTTTATTGCAACCTTACTAATATACGCGTGCGAAAGGGAGATAAAGTAACCACACGTCAGGTGATAGGAAATGTTGATGCCAATAACGTACTGGAATTCCAGTTGCGACAAGAGAAAAAGACCCTCAATCCAGAGGCATGGATAACAAGGTGATTGAATATCTTTTTCTGTTAAGTGATTATTACTCCTCTTGTTCGTAATAGTACGAATAGTCGATACCTTTCATAAAGGTATTCAACTCGTGAGTCCACTCACGAGTTCAAGATTGTGCGGTTGATTGTATCGATATATTCGTCAAATGTATGTTTGCCTGCATGCTGCCATACGTCGCCAAGCAGTGCAGCGCCGCCGAAACCGAGTTGATGTATTTGTGGCAGGTTGGCTGCTGTTACTCCGCCTAAGGCTATAATCTTGTTATCGATTATCCCGCTGTGCGATGCTTCTTGCAACTCGGCAGTGCTGAATGCTGAGTGATAACCTTGTTTTGAGATGCTGTTAAACACTGGACTTAGGAAAAGATAATCGTAGGATGACTTAAAACTGGCGATTTCATCGATGCTATGACAGGAGCGTGATACGGTTCCTCCGTATCTGGGCAGTGCCTGACTCATGTGATAGGGAGAAATGTGTATGCCGCCTAAGTTATAGTCGGTGCACAAGCAGTGGTGATAGTGAATCACTATGCGCCAGTGCAGTTCATCAGGTATTGCATCCAATAGTTTGGCACAGTCGTGCGGACTGCTCTCTGGTTTGCGCAGATGCACAAGGTCTATGCCTTTTTGAAGCATGGAAGTAATATATGAAGCCTCGCCCCCGATGAACAGGGGCGAGGTGATTACAATCAGTTTCATTGTTCTTTACATTCTTTCAGAGAGTGACTAATGCGTGCTGCACAGAAATTCGGTCCGCACATTGTGCAATATTCATTGTCGGAATCATTGCTCGTCTTGTAATATTCCAATGCCAATTCTGGGTCGAGAGCCAGTGCGAATTGGTCTTTCCAACGAAACTCATAGCGTGCTTTGCTAATGGCATTGTCGCGTATGGTTGCACCCGGATGCCCTTTAGCCAAGTCGGCTGCATGGGCAGCAATCTTGTAGGTGATGACGCCAGTTCGCACATCGTCGCGATTAGGTAATGCCAAGTGCTCCTTTGGTGTTACGTAGCACAACATGGCGGTGCCATACCAACCTATCTGTGCAGCACCGATGGCACTGGTAATATGGTCGTAGGCAGGAGCAATATCGGTAACCAAAGGACCGAGCGTATAGAAAGGAGCACCATGACATTTTTCTATCTGCCGCTCCATATTCTCCTTGATCTTATGCATAGGCACGTGTCCCGGACCTTCGATGAATGCCTGCACATTCTTTTCCCATGCACGAAGCACAAGTTCGCCCATTGTATCAAGTTCAGCAAACTGTGCAGCATCGTTAGCATCGAATGTCGAACCAGGTCTTAGTCCGTCGCCTAACGATAGTGCAACATCATATTGGGCACAAATATCGCAGATTTCATCGAAGTGGGAATACAGAAAACTCTCTTCCTGATGCACCATGCACCATTTTGAAATGATGCTACCGCCACGGCTCACCATGCCTGTGAGTCGTCCTTGAGAAAGATGAACATTCTTCAATCGGATGCCGCAATGTATGGAAAATAGTCAACGCCTTGTTCGCATTGCTCGATCAGAGTGTCGCGGAATATTTCCCATGTGAGGTCTTCAGCCTTGCCGTTGACTTTCTCGAAAGCCTGATACATAGGCACTGTGCCAACCGGTACAGGACAGTTGCGGAGAATTCTCTCGCGAGTGGCAGATATGTCTGGTCCTGTTGATAGGTCCATCAAAGTGTCACCGCCCCATTTGCAGCTCCAAACAGCTTTCTCTACCTCTTCGTCTATGCCCGATGTCGTGGCAGAATTTCCTATGTTTGTGTTTATCTTTACAAGAAATTTTGTGCCGATAATCATCGGTTCTGACTCAGGGTGGTTGATGTTGGCAGGAATGACAGCTCTGCCTGCAGCGATTTCGTTACGCACAAACTCAGGTGTGATGTGTGTTGCGATACCCAGTTCTGCACAGTTCATATTCTCGCGTATGGCCACATATTCCATTTCTTCTGTTATAACGCCCTGTTTTGCGAGAGACATAAGTGTCTGTCCTTTCTTTCTTTTCTCTATCCAAGGTGAACGTAATCTGGGTAATCCTTTGTCGAGGTCGATATCTATGTTGGGGTCGCTGTAAGATCCGCTCGTGTCGTAAATATATACAGGAGCATTGGTGTCTAACTTTCGTTTGCCGTTCTCGATTGTTACTGTTGGTGTGAGTCTTACACGTCGCATTGCAACTCTCAACTCAGGATAAAGACTCCCTTTCAAATAGATTTTCTCGGAACTTGGATATGATATTTTAATGTTGTTGTTCATAAATCTTTTGTATTTAATGTTTTGATAAATTCAGCCATTTCATCTGAGGGATTAGTGGCATTTAATATCGCGCCACTGACAGCAATGCCGTCAATGCCTGTAGAGAGCAACGGTTCGATGTCGGCAGCGGTAATGCCGCCAATTGCAACTATTGGCAGCTGAATGCCGCGCTGTTTCATTTCGTTTGTGATGTATTGGTAACCGTCGAGACCGAGAATCTGAGAAAGATTTTTCTTTGTCGTGGTGAAACGGAACGGTCCACAACCGATGTAGTTCGCGCCATCGCGCCACAACCTTTCAATATCATCTATAGTGTTTGCCGTGCCACCGATTATGGCATCGCTGCCCAATATCGCCCGGGCATCAGCAATTGGCATGTCGTTTAGCCCTAAATGAACACCATCGGCTTTGCACTGTTTGACAAGATGGACACGGTCGTCGAGAATAAACGTTGCTCTGTATTCGCGACACATTGATGCAATCTTTTCGGCAACGGTAATGAAATCAGCATCGCTTGCCTCCTTCATACGCAATTGAATCCATCGGCATCCGCCCTTCAAAGCCATTTCAGCCCCGTCGGCATAAGAAAATCTGCTGTTTTCGTGAGTGATAAACTGTATTTGTTTCATCTGACAATCATTTTTTGGGGATTAAAGAAATGGTTTACAGGACCGGCACCTCTACCGATATTTATTTCTGCACCGCTGACGATGGCCTCGCTGATATATTCCTTCGCCAAACGGATAGCATCTTCCAACTTCTCGCCCCTTGCCATGAATGCCACGATAGCAGAAGAAAGGGTGCATCCGGTGCCATGCGTATTGGCAGAGTTGATATTGTCATGATGATATGAAGCTATAAGTGAAGCGGCATCGTGGCCAGTTCTGGCATATAGTCTGTCGGTTTTCTCCTCCAGATGTCCACCCTTTATCAGTACAGTATTGCAGTTTTGCGACAATATTAATTGCGCAGCTTTGTCGATGGAATCGATGTTTTTTATGTTGCAACCCGACAAAACTTCAGCTTCTGCGATGTTCGGAGTAAGAAGTGTAGCCATGGGCATCAGTTCCTTCTTGAAAGTCTCAATAGCATCTTGTTGCATTAGTCTTGAACCGCTTGTCGATACCATAACGGGGTCGATAATTATTGGCGGCAGGTTATCGTAACTATGCAGTGTCTCAGCAATGGCACATATCGTCCTGCTGTCGCTCACCATTCCTATCTTTATTGCTGCTGGATGAATGTCGTTCATAACAGCACGAATCTGTCCGGCAACGATTCTTGGTTCTATGTCCTGAATGTCTGTTATGCCCAAGGTGTTCTGAACCGTTATCGATGTGATGGCAGTGGCAGCAAAGCAACCCAGAGCCGACATGGTCTTGATGTCAGCCTGTATGCCGGCCCCGCCGCTCGAATCGCTGCCCGCAATGCTTAGTGTTACAATGTATCGTTTGTTAGTCTCGTTTTCAATCATACATCCTCCTATTACTTAAAATCAAACGTGCGGTCCCAGTTCTTCCATACCGGTTCCATGCCGATGGCCTTTAATGCAGCAGCAACCTCACGTGCCGTCCGGTTGTCGCTTGTCTCGAACTGCGCCAGCGATTGTCGTGGATTAGCATAGCCGCCCGGTTCGGTATGACTCTCTGCGCTCATCGTCGTTACGCCCAAGGTTGCCATGTTGTCCCTGACGGTTGCCGTTTCACGGGTAGAGTAGGATATATCTACATCGTGGTCGAATATTCGCATGGCAAACGTAAGCTGCGCCAGTTCTCGATCGCTCATCACTGTGTTCGGTTGGAAACCGCCGTTCTCTGCACATCGCATGCGGGGGAAGTTCACGCTGTATTGTGTGCGCCAATAGGTCTTTTCCATATACCTGAGATGTCGTGCAAGCATAGTGGCATCGGTGCGCCAGTCTTCCAGTCCTATCAGCACGCCCATGCCAATTTTGTGTACGCCAGCCATTCCCATACGGTCGTATCCGTTCATACGCCATTGATAGTCAGACTTAGGTCCGCGCGGGTGGTAGTTCTTGTAGTTCTTTTCATTATATGTCTCCTGAAAACAAACCACTCCGTTCAGTCCCTTGTCGCGCAAAAAACCATAGTCGTCCGTTGACAGCGGCATCACCTCCACCTGCAGATTGTTGAAATAAGGCTTTGCCAGTTCCAACGCCCTGCCGATATACTCAACATTTGCCACCTTTGGATTCTCGCCGGTAAGCACCAGAATACTGTCGAAAGGTCCAAGACGCTTGATAGCCTCATACTCAGCAATTATCTGTTCTTCGCTGAGCACAGTACGCTTCATCTTGTTCTGAACATGAAAACCGCAATATACGCACGAGTTGGCGCATGAGTTGGATATATACACCGGGATGAACATGCTTATGGTTTTGCCGAAGCGCTCGCGTGTGAGTTTACGGCTTAGTCGTGCCATCTGCACCAGATACTTGTCGGCAGCAGGAGAGATAAGAGCCATGAAGTCGTCGATGTCGCACCTCTGTTTGCCCAACGCCCTGCGCACGTCATCGTCGGTCTTTGACATTATACACTGGGTGGTACTGTCCCAGTCGTATTTCTTTATTTCGTCGTAGAACATATCACTATCCTCCGCAAAAAGCTTTTAATATGATAATGTCGTCGCCATTGCTGATGACATGTTCGTTCCATGCACTGCGCTGCACAATCTCACCATTCACAGCTATGGCCACGCCTCTGTCGGGCAGTCCCTCAGCCTGGGCAATCATTGCAATGGTTGTGCCGTCAGCCATTTCTCTCTCGCTGTTGTTTATTCTTGCTTTCATTGTATTCGGTTTAAAGATTGAGGAATTGTGTTAGTGGCGAACTCGCTTCTGCCTCCATGTCTAACGATTGTCTGCCAAGACCTGCTTCAAATGCCATGCGTCCAGCTTCAGTGGCGTTCTTGAATGCAACAGCCATAGTCACGGGATTGCCGGCAACTGCGATGGCGGTGTTTACAAGTACGGCATCGGCACCTAACTCCATAGCCATGGCGGCGTCGCTTGGAGCACCGATGCCGGCATCAATGACAACAGGCACACTTGATTCCTCGATGATGATACGCAGGAAATCGATAGTACGCAAACCGAGGTTTGTGCCAATCGGAGCAGCCAGTGGCATTACCGTGGCAGCACCTGCCTCTGCCAGACGCTTGCATAGTACAGGATCGGCCTGACAATAAGGCAGAACTACGAATCCTTCTTTTACCAACATCTCTGTTGCCCTCAGTGTTTCGATAGGGTCGGGCAGGAGATAGCGCGGGTCTGGGTGTATCTCCAACTTCAACCAGTTGGTGCCGAACGCCTCGCGTGCCATCTTGGCGGCAAACACAGCCTCCTCGGCATTGCGTGTGCCTGAGGTGTTGGGTAGCAACTGAATACCGGGACGTGCGATGTGACCAAGCATATCGTCGCCGCCTGCATCTTGCATGTCGATGCGCTTCATTGCCATTGTCACCATCTCTGTGCCTGAAGCGTCGATTGCCTCCGACATGATTTGATTAGAACTGAACTTGCCCGTACCGAGAAACAGACGGGACTTAAATTCCTTACCTGCAATAATGAGTTTTTCCATTACTGAAATTAATAAATGATTAAACGATAAGGAGCTTTTTGAGATTAAAACAAGAGATACGAAACCTTCTTATGGCTATCAGTATCGCTTAACAACAATTCTTTGCTTGTCTGTGTCAGTAATCCCTACGTCGGTATTATCCGAATCAGGTTTTACGGGTATAATCTCAGCCCGGGCAAACACCCGAGCACCCCTACCGCCCACTTTGGACGGATTTTTACTTTCTGGTTGCAAAGATAGTCAAATGATTTGGACTACCAAAACTTTTTTAATTTATTTCAACAGTCAGTCTTTGCATCTGCAATCTGAATTGCGGCAGAATGCGATGCTGTTGAAATTCATTGTCAGAGCATCTATGCACAGCAGACGGTTAGTGAGTAGCGAACCGCATTGTGTGAAATATTTCAGCACTTCTGTGGCCTGTATCGTTCCAACCATTCCAGCCACGGCACCTAAGATGCCAGCGTCGTTGCTGTTGGGCATGCTGCCTGCTTCCGGTTCGTTGCCGAAAAGACATCTGTAGCATGCGCTGCCGGGCACATAGGTGAATACCTGACCGCCAAAGCGCAACAAACTGCCATGAGAGAATGGCTTGCCCAAGGCTACACATACATCATTAATCAAAAACTTAGCAGTAAAATTGTCTGTAGCGTCAACGATGAAATCGTATTGTTTTATCAGTTTCTCGGCATTCTCTTTACAAAAAAAAACATTTATGGCGTCAACGGTTATGTCTGGATTAATGGCGGTCATCTTCTCTTTCGCACTCTCCACCTTTGACTTCCCGCGGTCGTCTGTAAAATGGATAACTTGCCGCTGCAGATTACTTACATCCACATTGTCGGCATCGATGATACCAATCCTGCCAATGCCGGCAGCAGCAAGATATAATGCTATTGGCGAACCCAGTCCGCCAGCGCCCACAATGAGAACACTGGCGGAAAGGAGTAGCTCTTGTCCTTCAGCACCTACACCGTCGAGCACGATGTGGCGCTTGTATCTTTCTTTTTGTTCTTCGGTCATGAATCTATTCAACAAACTTCACCTTGCCCATGTCGCGTGGCTTTGCTTCTGGTGATTCGTCAGCATATCCCAAACCGATGCAAAGGCATAGTTCGTAGCCCTCGCTGAATCCGAGTTTCTCAAGCACTGGCTTGCAAACGTCGTTGTCGGTGAGGAAGCGTACAGGACTGCCAAGGCATATTGAACCGACACCCATTGACCATGCCGACAACATGATGTTCTGCGACATCAGTCCGCAGTCGTATGCAGAGAAGTCGTAACTGAGGTCGCGTGCGATGAACACCATCACCGGAGCACCGCGGAAACAACCCTTAATCATCTCAGCATCCATGTCTGGATGTCCCTTTGCCATGGCATCCTTAATCTCTTCCATCACGGTAGGATTGTCAACGATGCGCACCTCCCACGACTGTTTATTCTGTCCGTTAGGCGCATTAATACCGCACTCCATAATCTTGTTCAGTGTGTCGCGACTAACAGGTTTATCCTGATACTTGCGAATACTACGACGTGCCATGATGTTTTCAATCACTTGGTTCTTTTCTTCCATAACCGTTTGTTCTTTTGGTTGCTCTGTGCACGATATAACCGTAGCGGCTATCATTGCAGCAAAAATCATTTTACTTAGTTTCATGTTCTTAATTGTTTTTTAGTTATAAGTACTCTGGCAACAGATACAACTTAATGGAGTTACTGCCTTTTATCAATATATAATAACCTTTAGGCTTATCTTCATTGATTGCTGTCTTTACTTCGTCTGCGTTGTTGAACTTTCGGAAATTGCAGTCGGTCTTACCGAATTCCTCTCCAACAAGCCAAACAGTGTCGAAAGAACAGTCTTTCAGATAGTCGGCAACTTTCTGATGCTCCTCATCGCTAACTCCGCCCAGTTCTTTCATGTCGCCAAGAATCACCATCTTGTGATCCACCTGCATGTCATTGAAATTCCTTAGTGCAGCCATCATGCTGGTAGGGTTGGCATTGTAGGCATCAACAATCAGGCGGTTGCTCTCGGTTATCGTCAGTTGCGAACGGTTGTTGCTCGGGATGTAATTGCTCAGTGCATGGCATATCTGTTCTTCGCCCACCCCGAAATGCTTACCGATACATGCAGCAGCCAGCATATTGGTGAGGTTATATGTGCCGATGAGGTGGGTAGGGATTTGAGTTGACGAGTTGTTTGACTCTTTAATGTTTGTCGGATAAGTCAACTCAATATCCAGCAGCGGATTGCATGCCGTCACTTTGCCGCATACGCTTAATGAACTGCTATTGTCTGTACCATACCTTACTATATTCAGTCCTTGTGAAATGGCAGCGAGATGCTCGTTCTCGTTGTGCAGGAAGATAGTGCTGGCAGGTTTTGTGCGCAGATAGTCGAAAAGTTCGCCCTTTGTCTGAACCACGCCTTCAAACGAACCGAACCCTTGCAGATGAGCGCGTCCCACGTTTGTTATGATGCCATAGTCTGGTTCTGCCGTCTCTACAAGTGTCTTTATGTCTCCAGGATGACTTGCGCCCATTTCTATTATTGCTATCTCATGGTCTTTGTTGAGGCGCAGCAATGTCTTTGGCACGCCAATGTCATTGTTGAAATTGCCTTGTGTATAAAGCACATTATATTTCTCGCTCAATACGGCTGCTGTCAGTTCCTTTGTCGTTGTCTTGCCGTTAGTACCTGTAATGCCGATTACAGGGATGTTGAATTGGCGGCGATGGTGGCGTGCCAGCAGTTTCAGTGTCTTCAGACAATCATCCACCACGATGAAATGGTCGTTTTTTGCATAGTCGGGATTGTCTATCACGGCATAGGCGCATCCTTTTTCGATGGCCATCTCTGCAAACTTATTGCCGTCGAACGACTCGCCCTTTAGTGCGAAGAACATCGAACCCTTTGGACAATCCCTGCTGTCCGTTGTCAATCCGTTGCAACCGCAGTATATCTCGTATAGTCTTTCTATTTCCATAGTTAAATATCTTAATAAACTATTTGATAAGTCCGCATTTTAGTTTTATCCTATTGATAATTGTATCTTTATATACAGTAATTCCATTCCTCTCTTTCAATGGTGTTTTAAGTTCGTCATACAGATTGTCAGACACGAGAATGGATTCTATGTTTTTTGGAAAGCAATTATTCGCAATGTCTGTTACAGTATCAGGAACTCTGAACACTTTTTCTTTGCTAAAGCAACAAATCAGTTCTTCCATGTTTTCTGTATATATGGCATCATCCGTTATTGTAAACCACATATTCGAAATTCCTTCTCTGTATGTAAAAACACCGTATTCGTAAGTTATTATTATGATATGAGAATCAAAGTCCCCAAAATCCTCGTATGCACATTTGAAATCATCATAAATGGCATTGGGCACTAAGAAACATTTTATATTTGCCGGGAAGTTGAAATACGGGAAAAACGACACCCTTTTTACAGTCTCTGGTATTATGAATAATTTTTCTTTGCTAAAGCATAATATTAGTTCTTGCTTGTCAGCAGTATAAAGAGTATTCTCATGTACGACATACTTGTTTGAGTGGCATGTGATACTCTCCAATGCGTTACAATATTCAAAGGCGTTTTCTTCTATGTGCACTACCGATGCCGGTATTTCAATATGCTTCAGTCCTTCGTTGTTGCTACTGAAAGCATTTTTGCCAATATGAGTCACAGTATTGGGTATGCAATAGCTGGACTCTTTGCCGAGGTATGCGATTAAGTACTTCTTGTCTATTGTAAGCAAAGCATGGTTTTCTATGCAGAAATGAGGTGATTCACATGTTATTTGTTCCATTGCGCATAGAAAAAACGGGTTGCCGTCGATATGAGTTACTGCAGCAGGAATGGTTATTTGTTTTATGTTCCAACAACAGTTAAACGCGCCGTTGCCTAAATAGGTCAGGGACTGTGGTAGTTTAAATTCTATTTTCCGACCTTCAACATTTTCAAATGCTTCATCAAATGCCTCGTCTTCAATGTGCGTGACAGATTCGGGAATGTTTATTGCTTGTAACTCTCCTCTCCAAGAAAAAGCACAACTGCCGATATGCGTTACGCTATCAGGCACATTGAAAGTCTTTGCCTTGGAGAAAAACGCCACGAGTCTCTTCATGTCGCTTGTATATAATACATTGTCCTTGACAATGAAGTTGTCCGACTTTGACACAATCTTTTCCAAATCCTCACAAAAGCGAAATGGATTGCTTGCTATCTGCTTCAGGCTTTTAGGCAGGATAACTGTCTGCATGTCTTCGAAGTTAAAGTCCTTTTCTATAATTTCGATACCTTCTGGTATGGTATAGGTGGTATTGCCGGAGGTTTTTCCAACAATATTACCACTAATCATTCTTCTTCCGTCTTCGCTTATTATTGCGTTGTCGATAAAATTGGTCATGATACTTAATGTTTAAAAAAATTATCTTATCAAGTCAGGATTCTTTCTGTTGTTCAGGTCTTGATATGCTGTTTTCAGCGAGGCGTTGGTTACTTTAAACTCCACAGGTGCAGCCACTCGTGCCGAGTCGGTAAGACTATGAGCAAACAGCCATTTGTATATCTCTTTATGATAGAATGCCCGGGCAAGAGCCGAGTGGTTCATTCCCTTAATGCGGTCGTAGTGGAGACGCGGTGCGCCACCCTCAGCTGCTTCCATTGCCTTGACCACGATGTCGCTCTGCTTCACGCTGACAGCACGGTCGGCAGTGCCGTGCATTATCCACATCGGCAACTGGGTCAGTCCGCTGTAGTCCTTAACCGTTCCGCCGCCGCACATTGCTATTCCTGCTGCCACCTTTTCGGGATAAGTGGCACAGAAGTCGATAGTGCCATAGCCTCCAAGACTCATTCCCAGCACATAGATGCGTGTAGTATCGATGGAATGGTTGGTTTTTGCCCATTCCACAATGTCCATCACCTTGCTCGGCCGCCATGCTCCGCCAGGATTTTGCGGTGCCACGACAAAGGCATCAATCTTTCGTCCCTTCTCTATGGCATCTATTGTGCCGTAGCGTCTCACCTTGTTGAGGTTCTTTCCGCACAGACTTGCGCCATGCAGAAAAACCACCAAGGGTTTGATACTGTCAGTATCTGCCGGTTGGTAGAACCAAAAGTTATATCCGTTCTTAATCTCTTTCTTATGCGATGTCAGTTGCTGTCCCGTTACGCTTAACGTGATTATCAGTGCCGACAAAACCATTATTAATCTCATCATCTGATCCTGTATTTGTTGTTCTTACTTTATTGTCATCTTAAAAATAGAACGACCGCGCGAACCCACAACAACATGATTGTTGATAACTACAGGCGACGACTCGAAGTTTTCTCCTACACGGCAGGTGAATAATATCTTGCCGTCAATGCCGTTTATCAGATACACATTGCCGAAGGTATCGGCAGTGAAAACGAACATATCACCGTTTTCGTTGGTGAATCCCACGGGCGACGACCATGCGTAATGCTTAAGCGGTGTACGATAAACGATGTCTCCGGTCTTTCTGTCGAAAGCGATGAAATCGCCGTTTTGTCGCTTTGTATTCATCACGCAGTTGGCGAAAATCAGTCCTTTGCAGTTGCCCTGTCCTAACAGCGGTGTAGCATAATAGCCGCCATCGAACAGTTTCTCTTCCTTTTCAAACCTTCGTCCAGGCAACTTGTTCTCCCATATCAGTTCACCGTTGAGTGCATTCAATTTGCGGAAACAGGCCAAACTGTCACTGTTTCGCTCAATCTCGCATGCCGTATATATATAAGGTGTGCCGTCCTCCTCATCAGCAACAGTGGTCGCATCCGTGTCGTCGCCGTTCTCGAAACACCATACCGGGCGCAGCGTGTTGAGGTTTATGCAAACCACATTGCCATGGTTGTCGGCCGTATATCCGTAGTTGCGGTAAACACACATCGACGCCTCCATGCCAGGAGCAGCCCACCCTTTTTTGTATTGCATCACGGAATGCAGTTTTAGGCTGTCGTCAGTGCAGAGGTATTTATAAAGCGAACCGTTTTCCGACGGCCAGAAGAGGAACTGTCCTACTCTGATAGGCGACGAGTCGAAGGCACCCCAACCGCGAAAAGCCTTGCGGTCTTCGGGCATGAACTGGATTATCTTGCCTTTGTCTATATCTATAGCCATGTGTCCGAAAGGACGCTTTGCCGGTACGCCTTGACCGACATACAGTCTGCCGTTCAAGCATGGGTCGAGCGATGGCGTCCCTTTGATAGGATTGCCTGTCGCTATCGGCTCGCGTGACGGTTTGCCGTTGTTGAAGTTTAGGAAATAGACATTACCGCACAGTGAACCGACAATAATCTCTTCATTGTCAAAGTCGGCAGTACTATTTTCCTGTTTTCTAATCCTTTCAACTTCCTTCGCGTCCCATTTTACATATAACGGTTGTCCTGTCCATCCTGTACCGCCACCCCAGATGCCATACTTGGTCTTGCAAGTGTCGTAGTCGGTAGTAAAGCACCAGTCAACAATGATGGTGTCGGGCGTGCCTTTCACCTTTCCCCCGAAATTGGCTTGTCTCGTCGGACCATGCCGGAAAGCAAGCGAACCCGTCACCCTTTCATATAGGTTGTCAAGGCTGTTGATGGTAGAGTCAATACTGCTGTCCTTTAACTCAATGCTGTATCTTATCATCCTTGCAGAAGGATATGCGGTGTCGGGCAGATGACTGATTGTGGCAACGCTGTCTGATGTTAGCAAAGAGTCGTTGTCAGTCAATGAGTGCTCACTTCGTGCGCCATCCTTTTGTTTTGAGACGCAAGCGAATGTCATACTGACAATCAAGAGATATGCAAGCAAACGCATTATCGATATTTTGTTGAGGGTTAGATTGTTGTAACAATATATTTTGCAAAAATACAAACTTTTTCTTATAATCATAATATATTGATAGTTAAATCGTTCCTCAATGTGTCTCAATGGCAACATTAATATTATTATTTTGAAAAAAACAGTCATTTATTCCGCGATTAATCAGAAAAATATTAATTTTGCCACAGCAGCAAACCAGTATGCGCTGCCAGTTTTAAGATAATAAATATAAACAATGATATGAAAGAGATATTTGAACGTATTGTAACTCAGACCGGTGAGTATCTTACAAGATATAGCCTCAAGGCAATGGTGCTTGGACTATCAGGCGGTCTTGACTCAACAGTATGTGCAGCCATTGGCTGTGAGGTGGCTAAGCGCTATGGGGTTCAACTGATAGGTATTTCTATGCCATGCAGTTCAAACAGCAATGAAGAGAACGACATAGCGAGAAATGCTGGAATTGCCTTTTGCAACAGATTCGTTACAATGAACCTGCAAGACCTCTATGGACTGGCTAAGTTTAAGTGCGACACCGAACTTGGCGAATCGACACCGCTTTCACAAGGCAATATCAAGGCACGTCTGCGCATGATGATGCTGTATAATACGGCAACAATTAGTGGCGGACTGGTTGTTGATACTGACAATCTGTCGGAACATTTCCTCGGGTTCTGGACTATCCATGGTGATGTGGGCGACTATAAGCCGATAGGAAAACTGTGGAAGACCGAGGTCTATGAACTTGCCAAGTGGATAAGGGATGATTATCAGACAAGATTGGGTGAAACCACTGAAGCCAAGGAACAATGTCAGACGGCAATCGTTGCCCTCAACAATGCCATTAACATCACTCCTACCGATGGCAATGCTGTTGCCATCGGCGGTGACATGGGGCAGATAGCACCTGGATATACATACACAGAGGTGGATATCGTGCTGAAATATCTTGTTGACAACAACGTTCAGAAGAATATGCTTGCTTCTGATTCCGGACTTAGCGACATTGCAGCGCAGCACTTTGGCGGCGACATGGCTATGGTGGAGCGTATTGCAAACAGATATTACGGTT
The DNA here is from genome assembly GCA_045602085.1 of Prevotella sp. Taxonomy (GTDB): domain Bacteria; phylum Bacteroidota; class Bacteroidia; order Bacteroidales; family Bacteroidaceae; genus Prevotella. The sequence continues at coordinate 33,733 of JAZSAV010000047.1, forward strand.
CTGCTTTCAAGCGCAGCACCGGTTATGTTGGTGCGATATTATAATTTATGTTTAAATAATTTAAGATTAAAGGATTCTGATTGCAGAATATATTTTTTTATTTACCTTTGTTGCCGATAGGAATAACAAAGGCAAGTCAAAAGATACAGGTAAATTATGAAAAGGTTTTTAGTGATAATGCTAAGCGTGGCAGCATCGTTGGGAATGTATGCTCAGAAGGCGGCGGGCTTCAGTGCAACGACAACTCTTTATAAAGACTATCAACCGGCTAAGATAACACTCACAGACGGCAAGGTCATTAAGCAGAGCAAGGCAAACGTCTTCCTTAAAAACTCCCGTCTGCTATTCAAGCGCGGAATGTTCGACATGGAGGCGAACATGGCACAGATAAGTAGGGTGGAGTTTGCTGACAAGACATTTGAGAAACTTGACACTATGCTGGTAACGGTGGTTGATACAGTGGGCGACAAGCGAATACTTTGTGCAACGACCATAGACATAGAGGCATATAAGTCGAAGGCAGTCAACGACCGTGTGGTAACTAATCTCTCGCTTGGCGAACAGGTGTCGATGACAACTATCGACCTCGCACCTGAAGACGAGTTAAAATATCCGCTAATAAATACATATTATTTTGAAATAGACGGAAAACCGTTTGAGGTGCATGAGCGAACCATAACACGAATGCTCGACAAAGACAAGCGTAGGATGCTTAAGACATATATGCAGTTGCCTGATTTTGACTGGGGTGACAGAGGGTATCTTCGCAAAATATTACAACTGTTTGATTAAACGAAAAAACTAAATGAGAAATCATTTAGTTTTTTTGGTTTTCTACGGAATTTGCCGTATTTTTGCATAATGTAAACATAGTGTTGCGGGTGCTTGGTAAATATACGCAATTATGTGTGTTGAATATAAAACCTAAGATTATGAAAAAACTGAATATACTGATGGCACTGCTGATGTGTCTTTTTGTAAGTGCTGTTTCTGCGCAGGACCTCGATGATAAGTATGCTACAGAGATGCTTAAGCCTGGTGCTGTGGCTCCCGACTTCACCGTTATAGATGCCGAGACGATGGACGACTTGCCCATCAGCACCTATCGTGGCAAGTATGTCGTGCTCGATTTTTGGGCAACATGGTGCCCTGATTGCCGCAAGGACGTGCCCAAGATGAAGGAACTCTATGGCAAGTACGCTTCTGACAATGTAATATTCATCGGTGTTTCTTTCGATAAGAACGATGAAGTGTGGATGAAATACATCCGTGAGAACGGTATGGAGTGGCTGCAGCATCGTGAGCAGAAACCGAAGAACGAAAGTCAGGTGTCAAAAGACTATCATGTCAAGTGGATTCCATCTATCTACGTCATAGGTCCTGACGGGAAGATAATGCTCGGCACGGTGATGATAGAGAAACTGGAGAAGTTGCTTGAGACAATAAAGAAGTAAATGCAAAGACCGTTGCCATATACAATCAACGTTCATGGTCGTCTGCTCGACTTGTCCGTTCCGCGGGTGATGGGCATCCTCAATGCCACGCCCGACTCATTCTTCTCTGACAGCAGAATGCAGACGGAGCGTGAGATTGCCGAAAGGACGACGGAGATAGTAGAGCAGGGTGGCGATATAATCGATGTAGGGGCATACTCAACCCGTCCTGGTGCCTCTGAAGTGCCGGTAGAGGAGGAGATGGCACGCCTTAGAGTTGCATTGCAGGTAATCAGGCGCGAGCAACCTGATGCCATCCTCAGCGTTGATACCTTCCGTGCCGATGTGGCGCGTATGTGTGTAGAGGAATACGGTGTTAGCATTATCAACGATGTGTCAGAAATGACAGATGAGGCTATGGCGCGAACGGTGGCAAGACTTGGCGTACCATATATACTGATGTCGGTGCAACCGACGCTTCGCGAAATGCTGATAGGCCTGGCCGGCAAGGTACAGCAGCTGCGCAACCAGGGTGCCAAGGACATAATCATAGATCCGGGCTTCGGTTTCGGCAAAACATTGGATCAGAACTATCAGTTAATGTACGAATTGGAAAAGCTCCATGTGTTGGGTTTGCCTCTACTAGTAGGTATATCGCGAAAGTCGATGATTTACAAACGCTTGAACTGCACACCGGCAGAAGCTCTCAACGGAACAACCGTACTCAACACTATCGCACTGACTAAAGGCGCAAGCATACTGCGTGTTCACGATGTCAGGGAGGCGGTGGAAACAGTCGCATTAAGCATTATACATTAAGCATTAAGAATTACGCATTGAATATATGTTTTTCGAATTTGGAATAAAAGATATTGTCGATATACTTCTGGTGGCGCTGATGCTCTACTACTTTTATCGGTTGATGAAAGAGTCGCGCTCCCTGAATATCTTCATTGGCATCATGATGTTTGTCATGGTGTGGTTGCTGGTATCACAGGTGTTTGAGATGCGCCTTCTTGGTTCCATCATGGACAAGTTGGTGAGCGTGGGAGTAATCGGACTTATCGTCTTGTTCCAGGAAGAAATCCGTAAGTTCTTTAATGAACTCGGCACGCGTCAGCGCATGCGTGTGTTCCTCAAGTTCTTTTCTTCGGATAAGAAAAAGGACGATGGAAGCAACAAGGAAACCATTGTGCCCCTTGTGCTTGCCTGTCTTAATATGAGTAACCGACAGGAAGGTGCACTGATAGTAATCGAACGCCATATGTCGCTCAACGAGATTGTATCAACTGGCGACATCATTGATGCGAACATCAACCAGTTGCTCATCGAGAACATCTTCTTTAAGAACTCGCCGCTCCACGACGGAGCAATGGTCATCTCCAACCGCCGAATAAAGGCTGCCGGTTGTATTTTACCAGTGTCTCATAATAAAGATATTCCCAAGGAGCTCGGCCTTCGCCACCGTGCCGCTCTCGGCATGACGCAAAACAGCGATGCGATAGTCATCATCGTGTCAGAAGAGACAGGTGCCATCTCAATGGCAATAAGGGGCAACTTCCACTTGAAACTGTCGGCAGAGCAACTTGAAAGCATCTTGACGGAAGAGTTGAAGGGTTGAAGGAGAAACGAAAAATCTTACAGTTAACTACAAGTAATTGAATAAAATTTACTAATTTTGCAAAGTCGAAATAGCAAAATGGCATAAAAAGTAAAAACATACAATAAACAACTATTATGGATTTAGTACAACAAATCATTGAGCGCGCTAAAAGCAACAAGCAGCGCATTGTACTCCCCGAAGCCACCGAGGAGCGCACATTGAAGGCAGCCGACATGGTGTTGGCTGAAGGTGTGGCTGACCTCATCCTTATCGGTAACCCTGATGAGATTCATGCTCTCGCAGAGAAGTGGGAACTGAAGAACATCGACAAGGCTACCCTTATCGATCCGGAGAACAACCCAAAGAGCGAAGAGTATGCAGCATTGCTGACAGAACTCCGCAAGAGCAAGGGCATGACCATCGAGAAGGCTCGCGAACTGGTTAAGAACCCTCTCTATCTCGGTTGTATGATTATCAAGACTGAAGGTGCTGACGGTCAGATTAGTGGTGCACTGAGCACTACAGGCGACACTCTGCGTCCTGCACTCCAGATTATCAAGTGCTCTCCAGGAATCACTTGTGTGAGCGGTGCCATGCTGCTTATCACAAAGAAGCCTGAGTATGGCGAGAACGGTGTGCTTGTAGTTGGCGACGTGGCAGTTACTCCAATGCCAGACGCAGCTCAGCTCAGTCAGATTGCCGTTTGTACAGCCAAGACAGCCAAGAGCGTTGCAGGTTTTGCCGACCCACGCGTTGCAATGTTGAGCTTCTCAACAAAGGGCAGTGCTACTCATGAGGTTGTTGACAAGGTGATTGAGGCTACTCGTCTTGCCAAGGAACTCGACCCAACACTGAAGATTGATGGTGAGTTGCAGGCAGATGCTGCTCTTGTTCCTTCTGTAGGCAGCAAGAAGTGTCCTGATAGCGAGATTGCTGGTAAGGCCAACGTGCTTGTGTTCCCTAACCTTGAGGTTGGTAACATCGGTTATAAGCTTGTTCAGCGTCTTGGTGATGCCGTTGCCATTGGTCCTATCCTTCAGGGTATTGCCCGTCCGGTTAACGACCTCAGCCGCGGCTGCTCTGTTGAAGACATCTACTACCTCGTTGCCATCACCGCTTGCCAGGCGATGGATGCAAAGAAGTAATAATTAATTATGAATTAAGAATTAGGAATTATGAAGATACTCGTTTTAAACTGCGGTTCATCATCTATCAAGTACGCATTGTACAATATGGATGATAAGTCAGTAATGACATCAGGCGGCGCTGAGCGTGTTGGTCTCGACGGTGCCTTTGTAAAGGTAAAGCTTGCCAATGGCGAGAAAAAGCAGGTGATGCACGACATCCCAGAGCATACAGAAGGTGTGAAGTTCATCTTCTCTCTGCTCACCGACCCAGAAATCGGTGTTATCAAAGACCTTAGCGAGATTGATGCAGTTGGTCATCGCATGGTGCACGGCGGTGAGAAGTTCAACAAGAGCGTTGTCCTCACCGATGAGGTGCTCAAGGTGTTCGAAGAGTGCAGCGACCTTGCTCCGCTCCACAACCCAGCCAACCTCAAGGGTGTTAACGCCGTATCAGAACTCATGCCAAACCTCCCGCAGGTAGGTGTGTTCGACACAGCTTTCCACCAGACAATGCCGGCAAAGGCATATATGTATGCAATCCCTTATGAACTGTACGAGCAGTACGGCATCCGTCGCTACGGTTTCCACGGAACTAGTCATCGCTATGTTTCTAAGCGCGTGTGCGATTTCCTCGGCGTAAACCCAGAAGACAAGAAGGTTATCACCTGCCACATCGGTAACGGCGGTTCTATCGCAGCTGTTGACGGTGGCAAGTGTGTTGACACAACCATGGGTCTTACCCCACTGGAAGGTGTTATGATGGGTACTCGTAGTGGTGACATCGACGGCGGTGCTGTTTCTTTCATTCAGAAGAAACTCAACCTCGATGCTGACGGAATCTCTAACCTTCTCAACAAGAAGAGTGGTGTTCAGGGTATCACTGGCATCTCTTCTGACATGCGTGAGGTAGAGGCAGCAGAGAAGGCTGGCAACGAGCGTGCCATCCTTGCCATGGAGATGTACAACTACCGCATTAAGAAGTACATCGGTGCTTATGCAGCAGCCATGAACGGTTGCGACATTATCGTGTTCACTGCCGGTGTTGGTGAGAATCAGGCAGGCATGCGTGCTGATGTTTGCAAGGGCATGGAATGGATGGGCGTGAAGATTGACGAGGCCAAGAATGCCACAATACATGGAGAAGAGGCTGTCATCTCTGCTCCTGACTCAAAGGTAACAGTAGTTGTTGTTCCTACAGACGAGGAACTGATGATTGCTACTGATACAATGAATTTGTTGTAAAAGGGCCTCCCCCAGCCCCTCCGAAGGAGGGGAGAAAATATAAGAGGGATTAAGGTTTTGCACCTTAATCCCTCTTATTTGCCTTTGTTTACTATAATAAAATATATGACAGCGAACCGATGCTTATTACCAACCATAGGATTATGCCTTGCAACAATGGTTTGATGCCAACTGCTTTTAAAACATCTGCCGACAAAGAAGCACCGATGAAGAACATGGTGATGATGAGACCTTTACGGGCTAAACCAGATATAAACTGCCCAACTTCTGGTATGCTGCTCAGGACATAAGTATTCAGTACCACTGCAATAATGAAGTAGAGAATAAACCAAGGTATATTTATTTTCTTACCTTCGGTCTTGAATATAAATGATGTGACCAGTGCCAGCGGTATTATCCATAATGCGCGTGTCAGCTTGATTGTTGTAGCCACCTTTAATGCTTCTTCTCCGTAAGCAGCTCCTGCACCAACCACAGAACTGGTGTCGTGTATGGCTATGGCTGCCCATGTGCCAAACTGCTGTTGGTCTAAACCTATCCAGTTGCCAAGTACGGGGAATATAAACAGGGCGATGGCATTGAGGACGAATATCGTGGCAAGAGCCACCGACATATCGCTGTCTTTGGCTTTTATTACTGGTCCTACGGCTGCAATGGCACTACCTCCGCATATCGCTGTTCCCGAACTGATAAGGTATGATGTATTGCGGTTCATTTTCAGTAGTTTTCTGCCAATGAACATTCCGATAATCATAGTGCCGACAACAGAAATTATGGTAAACATCATTCCCTCCTTGCCCGAAGCCAAAGAACTTTGAAGGTTCATGCCGAAACCCAAACCGACAACGGAATACTGCAACAGTGATTTCGAAGTTTTTTTGTTGAACTTTGAATAAGGCTGTCCGCATAGCAATGCAAATACAAGTCCAACGAATAATGCCACGGGCGGCGTTACCCATGATGCCATAAAAGACAGTTCCGGAATATATTCCATCAACAGACATGCAGCCAGTATGGTAAGTATGCTGATGTATATGTTTTTGTTGTGCTTTTTAAAAACCATAAACATATTATTTAGGTTTTAAGGTCGCTTGGTTCCAGGACTCTAAAACCATTTCTTATTACATATCTCCCCTCCTTCGGAGGGGCAGGGGGGAGGTCCTCCTTACATCTCACTCTCACCCTCAACATACTCACCCAACAGCATGTGCTCACCGTCGAACACGGCGTAGGTGAACTGACTTATCCAGTCGCCCAGAATCATCATCCGTGCCTTCTTCGTCAGTTGCAGGTCGAGCTCAATATGGCGATGACCATAAATGAAGAAGTCAACATCAGGATGCGTCTTTATATATTCCTTCGTGTAAAGCACCAGATGCTCCCTGTTCTCACCCATATAGGTTGGGTCTTCATGCTGCTGATGCTTCAGCCGGCTATGCTTCGCCCACGACATGCCGAACCATAGTCCCCAGCGTGGGTGCAGCGACGAGAACATCACCTGACACAGGCGGTTGCGGAAGATGGCGCGCAGGGCCTTGAACTTCTTGTCTGGGTCGCCAAGACCGTCACCGTGAGCCATGAAGAATATCTTTCCGTAAATCTCTGTTGTCAGCGGTTGCTTGTGCAGTGTTACGCCGCATTCCCGTTCCAAATAGTCGTAAGCCCAGATGTCGTGGTTGCCTGTAAAGAAATGCACCTCCACGCCCAAGTCGGTCAGTTCCGAAAGCTTGCCGAGGAATCGTGTGTATCCGCGTGGCACCACATATCGGTATTCGTACCAAAAGTCGAAGATGTCGCCCAGCAGATACACGGCTGCAGCCTTATGCTTTATGCTGTCGAGAAACCTCACCAGTCGTCTCTCGTGCATCCGTCCATGCTCTATTGCCCATGAACCGAGGTGGGCGTCAGAAAGGAAATATACGTTTTTCATTGTTTTGTTAGTTGACAAGTAAACGAGTTTACAAGTTGACGAGTTGTTTGTTGTGTGAGTATTTTTCCTCCCCTCGGGGAGGTTAGGTGGGGCTTCCTTAATCAAATCCCAGTTCTACTCTCGCCTCTTCGCTCATCATGCTTTGGTCCCAAACGGGTTCGAAGACGATGTTCACGTTGCAGCACTTTATTCCCTCAAGTCCTTCCACCTTCTGTCTTACGTCTTCCAGCATGAACTCTGCTGCAGGACATGATGGGGCAGTGAAAGTCATATCGAGGTCAACGTCGCCGTCGTCCTTCACATCCACCTTGTAAATCAGTCCCAGATCATAGATATTCACTGGTATTTCCGGGTCGTAAACCGTGCGCAGCACATCCACAATGCGCTCCTCTATCTTTGTCTTTTCTTCTTGTGTCATATCTTTATAATTATTCTTTGCAAAGGTACAATTAAAATTGCATATTCTTCATATTCGGTGCCGGAAAAAGCGATTACAAGATTTTTACAAGAATCTTGTAATGGTATTACACGCACCAGGTAATGTCATTACAGAGTGCGTGTAAAACTGTTACATGGTGCGTGTAAAAACGTATTTGTACGTGATTTCATAATATAAAATAATTTGTTGTATCCTTTACAGCAAAGATAGGAAATCGCATAAACTTGGCAAAAGTTAAGTTGGCTTAACGTTGTTTAACTGTAAAGTTGCAGAGCGGGGCTTTTTATTTTACAGATTCCACAAATGGTTTTAGCCCAAATGTAGATAACGAAAAAGGTCGTTTCCCAAGTTTGGAAAACGGCCTTGTTTTTTGAATTTTCAAAATGTTTTATCTGACACCAATAATATTTTTATAAGTCAAGAATTACTCGATGCGCGCCTCTTGGCGGGAGCGGTACTTGAACTTGGCGGTTTTCTTGCCGCTGAATGAGTTCCATTCGAGTGTAAGGTCAACCGTCTTGCCGTTGGTGTCGGGCAATCTGTCTAATCGGAATGCCACCACACCATCTCCCCACGGACCGTTCAGGTCGCCGAAGGCATTATGATGGAACACCACCTTGTAAGGGTCGTTCTCGTCGCCGGCACTTACAAGACTAACCAAGTGCTTGCTGCCCATGCCCCAGCGAGTGCGGAAGCGCATGGTGAGATAACCGTCCTCAACCACTGTTTCCCATGAGTTCACCACTTCCACGGGATCCTTGCCGTATGCCGAGTCGTTCTTCTCGGAATAGTTGTGCGCCATGCCCTTGGTCAGGATGCTGTCCATCCAGTTTACTTCAACCAGACGGCCATTGTGGTTTGGCATATCGTCCTCTCGCTCGAAGTTGGCAAACGCCCTCACCTCCTTGTTGCCGAAGGGCGAGCTTTTCATGTTTGAGGGATAGAGCACCACCGAATCGTTCAGTTGCATGGTGAAAGCCGAGTTGTCGGCATTAGGTTTGATTGTTACCAACGCCGTTGGCATTATTTCATCATAGTCGATGTTGTCGTCATCATCGCTGCATGATGACAGTGAGAAGGCTGTGGCTGTGAGCCAGATGCCCAATAATAGATAGTTTACCTGTTTCATAATCTTTTTACCTTGTTAAATTGTTTATCGCTGCAATATTACACTTTTCCCCTGAATAGTGTATCGTTGTGTCTTGTTATTTAACGTCAGTTATATGCAAACCGCTGTTAATTCTGATTTCTTAACAAGCAAATGCCCATCCGCCACTTGACGAACAGGCATTTCCTGAAATGACGTTTCAACACGCCTTTGAAAACCCTATATAAAACAAATACCGTATTTTAATGCTTAATTATGAATGCTTAATGCTTAATTATTATTCGCATTCGCTCATCAACACGTCGCTACGTTCATCAGCTCCGCAGTCATAACTCATAATTCCTAATTCTTAATTCTTAATTCTTAATTCTTAATTCCTAATTAGTCTTACTCCACCACCACACGCTCAAAATACTCGAAGTATTTCTGGTTGTCGCGCAGTTCCTCTACATCGAGGTCGGTAACTTGCTTGCCTTTCCAATTGGCGCCCCATGCCTTGAACGGCTTGCCATCGGGAACAATATAGTGGATGGTATTTACGTCGAGCGGCAGCGGTTCGAACACCAGCACCTGCGCCCACCAGTCGCCAGCCGTTTCCTCAACCCATGAAATCTGGTTCAACGTGAAACCCTGCATGCTCTTTATCTTATATTGCCTTCCGCTATTGTCGATTAAGAAAACAGTGTCGTCTATACCATAATACTCTCTGCACCAGTTATGGTTACGCGGTATTGCAAGATAAGTAGCCTCTTGCGTCCTCCATAGCCCATACAATTTTTCTTTCTTCTCAGGAACAGGTTTGATGGTATGCACATCGGTTAAGCGCGCCCACGAATCGTGGTTGTTTTTGTCGTAGTTTTTTGCCGGAGCCACCATGCGCGGTATCTTAAACTGAGGCACAGGGTCGTAGGCAGGTTCTGTTTCTTTAGTGCGCTTCAGCTTTGTCACTTCGTCGCCACGCAAAAACCAGTTCGGTATGCCATATATGGAAATCTTCTTTACCGACTCTGGCAGCGGCGGGAACGTGATTGAGATATCTACAAGCGAACCCTTTGGAGCCTGCAGCGTGAAATGCGTCTTCAGCACATCGTTGGAACTCTTTCTCGGTTTGTAGTGTATGCCCGTCTCACGGTCAACGATATATGTGTCGGCACCGCCGAGCCACATGTTCTTTACCTCATCGGCAGGCATCATGAAATAGCAATGGAGCACGGTCTGCTTCTTCTCGGCAGTAAGTCGCCAGAACATCGCCGTCAGTTGGCTTTTTCCTGACATCATGGCTTCCACTCCCTCTCTAAGCGACTTCTGTCCTTCACCAGTAAAAACAGAATAGTCTTTAACAATATCCATTTTGTTGGCGGTGATAATCTTGTTGCCACCCAACCATGCGCACTCAGTACTTGGCCACTCTACGCTGGTCTTCATCGTCTTCTCGTCGAAAGACACCTTTGGCACATTCATTCTATAGACATAACCCTCATACAGAACTTTTTCATCTTTTTTACTGTTGCCAGCCATTGCCGGCACGAGCAGCATCGCCAGAAGACTGGCTGCCATGAATCTTAGTTTTCTCATATTGTTTGGATTTAAATTACTTAAAAATATTGCATCTCTTCATACTTTGTCCTAAACTTGCGCCAACATAGCGACGGTATCGGTTCGCCCAGCGTCACGCGCGAGCAATGCAGCAGGATAGAGCCTCTTATTCTTTCGGCTATCCACATGTAGTGGGTGTTCTTCTGCAAGTCTTTCATCTCGAAGTAGAACTGTCTGCCGGACATATTGAGCTTATAACCTGGCAGGGTGTTGTCGTACCAGCATGCCACCTGCAACAGTCTGCCGAACACATCGGTCTTCTTGTCGTCGGGGAACACGTAAACCGCATCTATTGCATTATTGTCTGTTGTCGGTTCGCACCCCAGGTCTATGCTGTCTGCACGACATGCCTTTGCAAACTGTCCTATAAATTCGTTCACCATATTCGGATCCTGATATACAGATGATACCTGTATAAGCTCCGGTTCTGATTCATAATCCTGCGGGTATTCTGGTACAATAGCCGGTTCCTCTGCCTCGTCTGTCACGGTCTCAGCCTCAGGTTGGGTTGTCGTTTGTACTGGTTCTGCAACCTTTGCCTTGACAACAGGCCTTGATGGTTTGGCAACAGGTTCAGACAACTGGGCAATCATAGGTTGCGCCGGTGCCGTTTCCGCTATCGGTTTCGCCCCTACGGGCTTCGCCTGTTTCTGCTCCGTTTGTTCCTTTGTGCTGTCTTTCATCACTTGCGCCATCTGCAACGGTTTGTCGGAAGTAGCGGTTTCGCTGTCGCGGAACATGAGCAAGGTTCCGAAACCGACGAGCAACAATATAGATGCCGCCATCGCCCACCTTATTATATATATAGGACGCTTGGACTTTTGTGCAGAGCGCTGCGCCATGATGTGGTCGAAGAGAGCCTCGTCGGTGGTCAGTTCGCCAAGCATCGCCCCTATCATGCGCCACTCCTCCGGAGCATCGTCACGCATCACCTCAAGCGCCAGACTCTTCTCTTCCTCAATGGTAGTCTCGCCATTGAGATACTTCGAGATTAGTATTTCCGTTTCCTTATATGTCATGTCTCTTTATATTCCTTTTTAGTTCTTCGTAAATCTTCTTTCTTGCAGCCGAAATCATGCTCTTGACAGATGTTTTCGATATTTTTGTCTTACTGACTATGTCGTCGAGAGCCATTCCCTCTATCTGGCGCAACTCGTAAAGATGCCGTTCCGACGGTTTCAGTTTGCCTATCGCCCTGCTTACAACCTCATTCAGCTCCTTGCTTTCCATTATCTCCTGCGGCGAGCGTGCCGTCTGTCTGGGTTGCGCCGTACCGCCGAATCCCTCTGGCACCACTATCTCGGTCTTGCGTTTCCTCACTATATCCATACAGCAATGCTTGGCTATTCGCGTGGCAAGACAGGTGTGGTCGGACCCAGCCGCCATGCGGTCGCTGTATTTCCATAGAGCCACCAGTCCCTCTTGAGCAACATCGTCGGCATCGGCCTCGTTGCCAAAGAAACTTCGCCCTACCGACAGCATCGTGTCTCTGAGCGAAGGGGCTATATGTTCAAATTCTTCGAGCGTCATTCTACTATATAAGCGTAACGAAACGAATAAAGTAAAGTTGGAAATAGCACTTTTTTCAATTTTGCAGACAAATATATACAAAAACAAGCATACTGGCATGAAAAACAAACATTATTTGTAGTGAACGTAAAGAAAACAGAGAATAATAAAGAGAAGACTAATAAAATTATGTTGTTTTATTTTGCCGTCTGCATAAATATGTATAACTTTGCAGCCGATTTTGAATAAATATACAGACGATGAAGATAAAGAAAAACCGCCTGGAGACCCTGCGGATGATAATATCCAGTCAGGAACTTGGCAGTCAGGAAGAACTGCTTAACGCCCTTCAAAAGGAGGGTTTCAAACTAACACAAGCCACACTTAGCCGCGACCTGAAGCAACTGAAGGTGGCAAAGGCAGCCACCATGAACGGCAATTATGTCTATGTGTTGCCAAATGTTACTATGTACAAGCGCGTGAGCACTCCTCATCAGATAAAGGAAATGATGCAGGTGCCAGGATTCCTTTCTATAAATTTCTCTGGCAATATGGGTGTCATCAAGACTCGCCCTGGCTATGCAAGCAGCATTGCATATAACATTGACAACAGCGAAATACCACAGATAATAGGAACCATTGCCGGCGACGATACAATATTTATCGTCATCAAGCAGGGCGTAAACGAGGAAGAAGTGATAACCGCACTTAGTGAGGTGGTGCCGAATTTGAGATAAGGGATTGAAGGAAAGCACCCTAAAAATAAAGATAAAATAAAACTCTGAAATGGATCAAATAGAGATTCTGGTGGCAGGCCCCGAACATGAGGTCTATGTTGACACCATTTTGAAGACTATCGCCGATGCTGCCAAGGTGCGCGGCACCGGTATCGCAAAGCGAACACACGAATATCTGACAACCAAGATGAAAGAGGCCAAGGCGGTGATTGCTCTGCAGGGCGACCGCTTTGCCGGATTCAGTTATATAGAGACCTGGGGCAACAAGCAATATGTTACCACATCAGGTCTTATCGTTCATCCAGATTTCCGCAACATGGGAATAGCAAAGCGCATAAAGGACATGACCTTTACGCTGGCACGCACACGCTGGCCACACGCAAAGATATTCAGCTTGACAAGTGGTGCGGCGGTTATGGCTATGAACACACAACTGGGCTACAAGCCAGTAACCTTTGCCGACCTTACCGACGACGAGGCTTTCTGGCGCGGTTGCGAGGGATGCGTAAATTCTGACGTGCTCCACCGTACTGGTCGCAAGTACTGCATCTGCACCGCCATGCTCTACGACCCGGAAGAGCATCTGCCGGCAAAGATACCAGATGAGGTGCTCACACGTATCCTCTCATTAGAAAAAGAAGAAACAAAAAAATAAATATACATATGGAAAAGAAGAAGAAAGTAGTAGTAGCCTTTTCAGGCGGACTAGACACATCATACAACGTGATGTACCTCACAAAGGAAATGGGTTACGAAGTTTATGCCGCTTGTGCTAATACCGGCGGATTCTCAGAGGAACAGCTCAAGACAAACGAAGAGAACGCCTACAAGCTCGGAGCCGTGAAGTATGTTACTCTCGACGTTACAAAAGAGTATTATGAAAAATCTTTGAAATACATGATATACGGCAATGTGCTCCGCAACAACTGCTACCCTATTTCGGTAAGTTCAGAGCGCATTTTCCAGGCAATCGCCATCGCACGCTATGCCAAGGAGATTGGTGCCGATGCCATTGCACACGGTTCTACAGGTGCCGGCAACGACCAGATTCGTTTCGACATGACTTTCCTTGTGCTCGCACCTGGAGTGGAGATAATAACACTTACACGCGACAAGAACCTGAGCCGTCAGGAAGAGGTGGACTATCTTAATGCCAACGGCTATTTCGCAGACTTCACCAAACTGAAATATTCTTACAACGTGGGTATCTGGGGAACAAGTATCTGCGGTGGCGAGATTCTCGACAGTACACAGGGATTGCCAGAGAGCGCATACCTTAAGCATCCAACAAAGGAAGGCACAGAACAGTTGAAACTCAGTTTCGAGAAAGGCGAACTGGTATCGGTGAACGGCGTGAAGTATGACGATAAGATTGCTGCCATTCAGGCTGTTGAGGAGATAGGCGCTTCTTATGCCATCGGCCGCGACTGTCACGTGGGTGACACCATCATTGGCATCAAGGGCCGTGTGGGGTTTGAGGCAGCAGCCCCAATGCTTATCATCGGCGCTCACCGCTTCCTTGAGAAATATACGCTGAGCAAGTGGCAGCAGTATTGGAAGGAGCAGGTGGCCAACTGGTACGGAATGTTCCTCCACGAAAGTCAGTATCTCGAGCCTGTGATGCCAGACATCGAGGCTATGCTCGTATCATCACAGCGCAATGTCACCGGCGAGGTGACACTCGAACTGCGTCCATATAGTTTCCAGACAATGGGTGTTGATTCTCCTAACGACCTTGTAAAGAACAAGCTCGGCGAGTATGGCGAGACAGCCAAAGCATGGAGCAGCGATGATGCCAAGGGATTCATCAAGGTAAGCTCTACAGCCCTGCGCGCTTATTACCTTGCTCATCCGGATGAGGAGAGGTAGGGGCCTCACCCCCGTCCCCTCTCCGTAATGAGAGGGGAGAAAGGAAATAGCAACAGATTTCATATATATAAAATACATACAATGGAAAAGAAATTTGCATTATCATCAACAGACAAGAAGATTGCCGGTGTTTGCGGCGGTCTGGCTGAATATTTCAATATTGATTCACTTATAATTCGTGTTATCTTTGTCGTACTGCTCTTAGGCGGTTCATTAGGATTCTGGGCTTATATACTACTCTGGATATTGGCACCTAAAAAATAATAACTGATGATTAAAGTAGGTATTCTTGGTGCGGCAGGCTATACAGGCGGTGAACTGATTCGCCTGCTGATAAACCACCCTGAGGTAGAAATTGTTTTTGCCAATAGCGAGAGTAATGCAGGCAATGCCGTTGCCGACGTACACGAGGGTTTGTTGGGCGACACTGATTTGAAGTTTACCGACGAGATGCCTTTCGACAAGGTAGATGTGGTTTTCTTCTGTTTCGGACATGGCAAGAGTGAGCAGTTCTTGAAGGAGCATACTATACCAGAGAATGTAAAGATAATTGACCTGGCACAGGATTTCAGAATTGCAGGAGACCATGATTATGTTTATGGCTTGCCTGAAATGAATAAGGCGGAAATAGCAAAGGCACAGCATTTGGCCAACCCCGGTTGCTTTGCCACCTGCATCCAACTGGGTCTGTTGCCGGCAGCAAAGCATGGATTGCTGAAGAGCGATGTGGCAGTAAACGCCATTACAGGTTCGACAGGTGCAGGTCAGAAACCCACATCGACCACTCATTTCTCTTGGCGCAACAATAACTTCTCTGTTTATAAGTTGTTCACACACCAGCATCTGCATGAAATCTGTCAGACGCTGAACATTCTGCGTCCTGCAGATGCACCAGAGGTGGTGGATACGCTGAACGAAGGATTCGAGGTTGGAGAAGGCAAGGTGACTATCGACTTCATCCCTTACCGTGGCGACTTTGCCCGCGGCATCTTCTGCACAGAGGTGATTACGCTCGACAAGGCGGTTGACAAGGATGAGGTAGTGGCTATCTACAAGGACTTCTACAAGGATGCTGCGTTCACTCACTATTCAGACAAAGCACCAGACCTGAAGCAGGTGGTAAACACCAACAAGGCTATCGTACACGTTGACGTGTTCGGTCGTAAGATTGTCATTACATCAATGATTGACAACTTGCTGAAGGGTGCTGTGGGTCAGGCTGTGCAGAACATGAACATCATGTTTGGCATCAATGAGACAGAAGGACTACGACTGAAGTCTTCGGCCTTCTGAGTGAAAAATTAAAAGTGAATATTCACTTATCACTTATTATTTATAAAGTTATGAAACTATTTGACGTTTATCCATTATACGATATAAATATTGTAAAGGGAAGGGGATGCAAGGTCTGGGATGAGAACGGACAGGAATATCTCGACCTTTACGGCGGTCATGCAGTAATAAGCATCGGTCATTGTCATCCGCACTATGTGGAGAAGATGGCCGAGCAACTCAACAACCTGGGCTTCTACAGCAACTCTGTTATAAATAAGTTGCAGGTGAACGTTGCCGAGAAGATGGGAAAGGCTTGCGGTTATGAAGACTACCAGCTGTTCTTAATAAACTCTGGTGCCGAGGCAAACGAGAATGCACTGAAACTGGCATCGTTCAAGACAGGTCGCACTCGCGTACTGTCGCTTGAGAAAGCTTTCCACGGACGCACATCGCTGGCTGTTGAGGCAACAAACAATCCGAAGATTATCGCACCTATCAATGCCAACGGCCATGTGACCTACCTGCCAATCAACGACCTCGCTGCATGGGAGGCGGAACTGGCAAAGGGAGATGTGTGTGCTTGTATCATCGAGTGCATACAGGGTGTCGGTGGCATTCGTATGGTGACAGAGGAGTTTGCTAAGGGATTGCAGGCAGCATGCAAGAAATACGGAGCGGTACTTATCTGCGACGAGATACAGTGCGGTTACGGTCGTAGCGGAAAGTTCTTCGCTCACCAGTGGCTTGACATTCGTCCCGACATCATAACCGTTGCCAAGGGCATTGCCAACGGATTCCCGATGGGTGGAGTTCTTATCTCACCCGACTTCGTACCGGAATATGGCCAGTTGGGTACTACCTTCGGCGGCAACCACTTGGCTTGCGCAGCAGCAACAGCCGTGCTCGACGTGATGGAGAGCGAGAATCTGGTAGAGAACGCATGTGAGGTGGGCGAATACCTGATGGAGAAACTCAATGAACTGAAGCAGACAGAACCGCATATCGTGGATGTGCGCGGACGCGGACTCATGATTGGTATCGAACTGGATATTCCTCATAAGGACGTGCGTCGCCGACTGATATTCAACGAGCATTGCTTTACCGGTTGCTCTGGCACAAACATTCTGCGCCTGTTGCCACCGCTCTGCATGACAAAGGCAATGGCTGACGAGTTTATCGAGAAACTAAAGAAAGCATTTAAGGAATAAGAAGATATGAAAATCTCAGTTATCGGAGCAGGCGCAATGGGAGGCGCTATGGTGCACGGCATGCTTAAAGGCAGCACCTTTGCCAATGCAGACATCACTGTGGCAGACCCATCGGCAAAAGCACTGGAGCAGTTTGAAACAACCGGAGCTACCGTCACTACCGACAATGCCTTGGCTGCCAAAGTAAGCGACATCGTGGCTGTAGTGGTTAAACCTTGGCTCGCAGAGAGTGTACTAAAGGGTATCATGCAGTCGCTCGACTACAACCGTCAGTTGCTCATTGTAGTGGCAGCTGGTGTTTCATCGGCTCAGATTAAGGAATGGCTCGACAAGGGCGACGGCACTATGATTCCGCTGTTCCTCGTCATCCCGAACACTGCCATCGCAGTGATGAACTCTATGACTTTCGTTGTTCCTGTTGGCGCAAGCGAAGAACAGACGGCAACGGTGAAGGCCATGTTCGACGAAATGGGCAGCACGCTGATTACAGAAGAGCGTTTGTTGGCAGCTGGAACAACCCTGGCTTCATGTGGCATTGCATACGCCATGCGCTATGTGCGTGCGGCGTCAGAGGGCGGCGTGGAAATAGGTTTCAAGGCCGACGATGCCAAAGCCATCGTGTTGCAGACAGTGAAGGGTGCCGTAGAATTGCTGCAAGCCAATGGCAACCATCCTGAAGCAGAGATAGACAAGGTAACAACACCTGGCGGAGTGACCATCAAGGGTCTTAACGAGATGGAACATGCCGGCTTCACCAGTGCCGTTATCAGAGCACTTAAAGCTGGCATGAAGAGCTAGATTGTCTAGAAAAAGAAACTAATAAATAAAAACAACATAACTATGGATGAAGAAATAAAACTTATCGGCGAACGACTTAAGGGACTTCGCGAAGTTCTTGAGATAACAGCCGAGGAAATGGCTGAGACATACGGATGTGATGTTGACAAATATATGGCAGTAGAGAGCGGCAATGCGGAACCTTCGGTGTCTGCCTTGTCAAAGGTTGCCAAGAAATATGACGTAGAACTTGATGTCCTTATGTTTGGCGAGGAACCTCACATGCGCCATTACTTCCTTACCCGCAAGGGACAAGGCAAGAGCATCGAGCGTCGCAAGGAGTACAAATACCAGAGTCTGGCAAGCGGATTCCGCGGCCGTAACTTCGACCCATTCCTTACACAGGTTGACCCGCTGCCAGGCAATGCAAAGCATGCGCAGAACTCGCACAGCGGTCATGAGTTCTTGTATATGATTGAAGGAAGTCTGGAAGTGACTATCGGCAACAAGGTAATGGTGCTGAACGAGGGCGACAGCATCTTCTTCGATGCAAAGCAGCCTCACGCCATGCGAGCACTTGAAGACAAACCGGCAAGATTCCTCGCAATTGTAAACTAAATAATTATTCCTATTTAAAATATGATAGAAAGATTCTTAAAGCAGACCGAGTTTACTTCACAGGAAGATTTCAAGCAGAATCTGCAATATATTGTTCCAGACAATTTCAACTTCGCCTACGACGTTATTGACGAGTGGGCAAAGTCGCATCCAGATAAGTTGGCTATATTATGGAGCAACGACGAGGGACAGTCTGAACGAATCACATTCTCTGACCTGAAGAAGAGAAGTGATCAGGCGGCTTCTTATTTCCAACAATTGGGTATTGGCAAGGGTGATTCTGTAATGCTTATCCTGAAGCGTCGCGTGGAATTCTGGATTGCCGTACTCGGACTCCATAAGATAGGTGCAGTGGCTATCCCTGCCACACACATGCTTACAACTCACGACATTATCTATCGCAATACCCGAGCAGACGTTAAGGCAATTATCTGCGTAGGCGAGGATTATGTTCAGCAACAGATTGCTGATGCAATGGCTGAAAGTCCCACGCTGAAGGTTGTCATCAGTATCGGTCCTAAGGTACACGAGGGTTTCCATGACTGGCAGAACGAATGGCAAAAGGCGCCGGAGTTCGTTCGTCCGGCTAAACCTGTAAATAGCAATGATGATACAATGCTGCTCTATTTTACCAGCGGAACGAGTGGTAAGCCAAAGATGGTGGCACACGATTATCTTTATGCCCTCGGTCATCTTACTACTGGTGTCTATTGGCACAATCTGAAAGAAGACAGCATACACATCACTGTGGCAGACACGGGTTGGGCAAAGGCTGCTTGGGGCAAACTCTATGGCCAGTGGCTGGCAGGTGCAGCTATATTCGTGTTCGACCATGAGAAGTTTACTGCCGACAAGATATTGCGTCAGATAGAGAAATTCCGTGTGACATCGTTTTGTGCGCCTCCAACGGTTTATCGCTTTATGATTCACGAGGATTTCAACAACTATGACTTGTCCTCACTCAAATACTGCTGTACAGCAGGCGAAGCCCTGAATCCTGCCGTTTATGATAAGTTCTATGAGCGTACAGGCATCCGTCTGATGGAAGGATTCGGACAGACAGAGACTACCATGACTCTCTGCACCATGCCTTGGACAAAACCAAAGCCTGGTTCGATGGGTCTGCCTAATCCACAATATGACATCGACCTCGTTAGACCTGACGGTACTTCATGTGAGGACGGAGAGAAGGGCGAGATTGTCATTCGTACAGGCGAGGGCAAGCCTCTCGGACTATTCAAGGGATATTACCGTGACGAAGAACTGACAGCAAACACATGGCACGACGGCATGTATCATACAGGAGATATGGCATGGCGTGATGAGGACGGCTACTATTGGTTTGAAGGTCGTATCGACGACGTTATCAAGAGTAGCGGTTACCGCATCGGTCCGTTCGAAGTTGAGAGTGCGCTGATGACCCACCCGTCGGTTGTAGAGTGTGCCATCACTGGTGTGCCTGACGATATCCGCGGCATGGTGGTTAAGGCTACAATCATACTGAAAGACGAGTGGAAGGCAAAAGCTGGCGACGAACTGATAAAGGAGTTGCAGGAGCATGTTAAGCGTGAGACAGCACCTTATAAGTATCCGCGCATCATCGAGTTTGTGGATGAACTGCCAAAGACCATCAGCGGCAAGATTCGTCGTGTGGAGATTCGCCAGAAGGACAGCAAGTAATGATTTGTATGAAACACAGAATAGTAGTAAAGGTTGGCAGCAATGTGCTGACTCGCAAGGACGGTAAGCTTGATGTTACACGCATGTCGGCACTTGTTGACCAGATTGCATGGCTGCACAACAACGGTTATGAGGTGATTCTTGTTTCATCTGGAGCTGTGGCTTGCGGTCGCAGGGAACTGAAGGTTGACCATGATCTCGACTCTGTTGAGCAGCGTCAGCTGTTCTCTGCATTGGGACAGGTAAAACTTGTAGGGCTATACTACGACCTGTTCCGCGAGTATCATCTGCATGTAGGTCAGATTCTCACAATGAAGGAGAACTTCGAACCGGGCGAGCAGTATCAGAACCAGCAGGCTTGTATGAACGTGATGTTGGAAAACGATGTCATCCCTATTGTCAATGAGAACGACACCGTTAGCGTTACGGAGCTGATGTTTACCGATAACGATGAACTGAGCGGACTGATTGCACAGATGATGAATGCCGACACGGTGATACTGCTTAGCAACATCGATGGTATCTATACCGGTAAGCCTGACGAACCGGGTTCTCAGTTGATACCGCGCGTAGAACCAGGCACTGACCTCAGTCAGTATATCCAGGCAGAGAAAAGTGCATTTGGTCGTGGTGGCATGCACTCAAAATATACTACGGCAAGCAAACTGCAGGCATCTGGCATACGCGTCATAATCGCCAACGGCAAGAAAGACGATATCCTGGTGAATCTTATCAATAATCCAGAGGAAACAAGACATACGGAGTTCGTAATCTAGAATCTCTAGAAACATCCGAGTATCTAGTCCCTCTAACCTCAAATAAATACTTTATGGAACTAAACGAAACTTTCAAGAAAGTAAAGAAGGCCAGCAGAGGCTTGGCTCTTATATCAGACGACAAGCGCAATGAGGTGCTGCTTGCCGTTGCTGATGCTATTATCAACCAAAAAGAAAGGATACTAAAAGCCAATGCTGAAGACTTGGCTAAGATGGACCGTAACAATCCGTTGTATGACCGCCTGCAACTTACTGACGATCGTCTGGAAGGTATTGCCGGCGATATGCGCAACGTGAGCACGTTGCCGTCGCCACTTGGAAGAGTACTGAAGGAGAATACATTGCCAAACGGTTTGCACCTGAAGCGCATCAGCGTGCCTTTCGGTGTTATCGGAATGATTTACGAGGCACGTCC
Organism: Prevotella sp.; assembly: GCA_045602085.1. Taxonomy (GTDB): domain Bacteria; phylum Bacteroidota; class Bacteroidia; order Bacteroidales; family Bacteroidaceae; genus Prevotella. Next base: position 55,075 of record JAZSAV010000047.1, read on the forward strand.
TAACGTCACGTTCGATGTATTCTCTCTCTGTTTCAAGAGTGGAAACGCATGTGTTCTGAAAGGCGGAAAGGATGCCGACTGCTCAAATCGTGAGGAGGTAGCACTGATTCACGAAGTGCTCGAGTCGTTTGGCATAGATAAATCGGTAGTGGAATTGTTGCCTGCCACTCATGAGGCAACGGGTGAGATGCTAAATGCGGTTGGTTATATTGACCTTTGCATTCCTCGTGGCGGCAGAAAACTGATTGATTTCGTGCGTGACAATGCCCGTGTACCTGTTATCGAGACAGGGGCAGGTGTGGTGAACACGTACTTCGATGCCTTTGCCGACTTACGCATGGGACAGCGTATCGTTGCTAATGCCAAGACTCGTCGCGTCAGCGTGTGCAACGCTCTCGACTGCCTCATTGTGCATGAGAGCAGGTTGAGCGACTTGGGTGAGCTCTGTGCTCCGTTGGCTGACAAGAATGTAATAATCTATGCTGACGAACCGGCGTATCAGACTCTGAGCGGCTGCTATCCGAACCATCTGCTTGACCATACTCACGACCAAAGTTTCGGGACTGAGTTCATGGATTACAAGATGGCAATACGTACCGTGGCTTCGCTCGATGAGGCTCTTGAACATATCGCTCAATACAGTAGTGGTCACAGCGAGTGTATCATCACAGACGACAACGAGAATGCCAATCGTTTCAAGGCGGAAGTAGATGCGGCTTGTGTCTATGTCAATGCACCGACAAGCTTCACCGACGGAGCGCAGTTCGGACTTGGTGCAGAAATAGGCATCAGCACTCAGAAACTGGGTGCACGCGGTCCGATGGCTCTCGAAGAGATAACAACTTACAAGTGGATTATAGAAGGCGACGGACAGGTGAGAAGATAGACTAATCGCTAATGCTGTCAGTCTCGCTGTCTCCAGCACCTTCAATCCTTCAATTACTCGCCTTCGCTCATCAGCTTCACAGTCTTCAATTTTTCAACTCTATAAGAATAAGACATGAAAACATTTATCAACGTGGAGGATCTCGGCGACCTCCGTCAAGCACTCGCCGAAGCACAGGAGATAAAGAACGACAGGTTCAAATATCAGCATCTTGGCAAGAACAAAACACTGCTGATGATATTCTTCAACAACTCACTGCGTACACGTCTTTCTACGCAGAAGGCAGCAATGAACCTCGGCATGAATGTTATCGTGCTCGACGTGAATGCCGGGGCATGGAAACTGGAGACTGAGCGTGGCGTGATTATGGATGGCGACAAGAGTGAGCATCTGCTCGAAGCCATTCCGGTGATGGCAAGTTATTGCGACCTTATAGGTGTGCGTTCGTTTGCAGGACTTACCGACCGCGAATATGACTATGCAGAGACGGTAATGCAGCAGTTTATCAAATACAGCGGCAAACCGGTGTTTGCTATGGAGACAGCCACGGTGCATCCGCTACAGTCGTTTGCCGACCTTATAACCATTGATGAGTATTGGAAGAAGAACCCTGAGTCTGCTACAAGAAAACCAAAGGTGGTGTTGACATGGGCACCTCACTGCAAGGCTCTGCCACAGGCTGTGCCTAACTCCTTTGCACAGTGGATGAATGCTGCAGACGTTGATTTCGTTGTGACGCATCCAGAAGGCTATGAGCTGGACCCTGCATTCGTTGGCAATGCCCATGTAGAGTACGACCAGATGAAGGCGCTCGAGGGAGCCGACTTCGTTTATGCAAAGAACTGGAGTTGTCCTGGTATTACTAACCCAGAAGACTATGGTAAGATTATCAGCAAGGACATGTCGTGGACCGTTGACGCTGCCCACATGGCAGTAACAAACAATGGCAAGTTCATGCACTGTCTGCCCGTTCGCCGTGGTCTGATTGTTACCGACGAGGTTATTGAGAGCGAAAACTCAATCGTAATCCCAGAGGCAGCCAACCGTGAGATTTCCTGTTCTGTGGTAATAAAGAGAATGCTCGAAGATTTATGAATAAACGAATAGTCATCGCCATGACTTGCCTATTGTTCTCAATAGGTATCTCATTTGGCAAGAGCCTGGTGCTTACGCTGGCAAACAAGACATTGGTTTACTATATGCTGGGAGGCGACAAGAATCCAATAATGCGTTTTGCCGATGGCAAGGTGTGTGTTGACTCTGACGAGTATTCTTTCAGCAATATAAAGAACTTCTATATTTCTGAGACAGACGATCCTAACGGTATTGAGCATTTATTGAAAGAACAGCAGATTACCTATAAGGCAGGCACCCTCATTATCCATGCCGACAATACTGAATCCATTGGCGTATATACAGCCAATGGCATAAAGGTAAACGCACCTGTGGAGCAGGTTGGGGACGTAGTTGCTGTTAGTCTTAAGCAACTGTCAAAAGGTGTGTATGTTGTGCGTGTGGGAGAATCTTCATTTAAAGTTTTCAAACAATAGCATCTGGGAGGATAATATATGAAGCAAATACAGTTTATATTTACTTTATTGGTTGTTTTAATGTCCTCGTTGCAACTTAAGGCACAGGAGAGACCTGCTAACTTATGGTTTCAGTTTGATGACCGTTTTACAGCCAATGACGTACTGAGCCTCAAAGATGTTGACTCCATTGCCTTTACCCAAAAATCCCTTAAATTGTATAGGTTTTTCCCAGACAATAATCAGGTGCTTGCCTTACCATTCAACTATCGTACTGATGGAGTGTATCGTTTGGATGAGGTGCAGCGCTATCTGGTTAAGCCAAGTACCTATTCAAGCAACAACTATACCAATGAGAATTCTACATGGTGCTTTCAGCGCAGTGCTGAGAGTGAGCATTTCATAATCTATTGGGCCAAGGGTCTAACCAAGCAATCAAACGGCAACATCACAGGAGGAGCTTCCAGTTCTGTGTGCAATGTAAACACCCTGCTTGCCAATGCAGAGAAGATATGGGACGTATATGTAAACAAACTTGGATTCCTCGAACCAGGCAACTCAACAACCGATAGAGTAAAGATACAGATGTATATCGTTAACCAGTCTGACTGGAGAGCCGACGGCAGCGGAGTTGACGGCACTATCTGGAAACCTGGTGTTGGCACAAACCGTACAGCACAGGCACATAAAACAGGAATATTTCATTGCAACCCGTGGGCAGCAAGTGATAATGTTACAGTGGCTCATGAGATAGGACACACATTCCAGTATCTGGTTAGCGCAGACTTAGGGATGAGACATGGATTGAACTATGTACTTGGTCAAAACTCATCAGGTAATGAGTGGTGGGAAGACTGTGCCAACTGGCAAGCTCACAAGGTCTATCCTGCAGCGCAGTTCAGCAGCAACTGGAATAATAATCAGAATATGCACCATCTGAATATCCTGCATGAAGACGCACGCTATAATAACTGCTACTATCAAGACTGGTGGTGCCAGAAGCATGGACTCAACACAGTTGGTCGTGTGTGGCGTGAGGCTATAAACCCTGAAGACCCAATACAGGCTTATATGCGTATGTTCGGTTTAAATGAAGAGACCTTTGCTGATGAACAGTTTGAAGGATACTGCCATATAGCCAGTATGGATATCGACGCTTGGAAAACCTACGGCCAAGGACTTATTGGCAGTGAGCAGCAACGTCTGAAGGAGGTTTCGGCTACTATATTGGAAAAAAATCTCGCTGGAGAAGAAGGATGGTGGATTGTCGATCCTGCATATTGTCCGCAAAACTATGGATATAACGCTAATCCGCTGAAGGTGCCTGCTGCAGGAACCGTTGTAAAGGCTACTTTCAAAGGCTTGACCGGCATCGAGGGCTATAGAGACATTAATTCCTCTTATGCAGGATGGCGCTATGGTCTTGTGGCATATTCAAGCGACGGCACACGCACCTATAGTGATATAGGGCGCACGGTAGAGGGGGAGGTGAGCATCACTGTTCCGGAAAACTGCAAGTATATATGGTTTGTGGTGATGGGTGCTCCAACAACCTATTGGACACATTCATGGAACGACAATGTAGCAGATGATGAGCAGTGGCCGTATGCCGCAAAGTTTACTAACACAGATCCCTATGGTGCAAGCCGAACTTATGGTGACTATCCACAGGACTATCAGCGCAAAGACACCACAGTGGTTATTAATGCTACCCTTGGCTATAGTTCCGACAGTTACACATCGGTACGTGTGCAGTATGACATGGATGCCATCAGCCAAGCTCTTGGTTTGAGCACTGCCCAACTGAAAACAATTAAGCCAAGCAGAAGTTACAATCCATGTTTCGTAGGAATAAATCCAGACGGAACGGTAAACAGTGCTACAACAACTACAACCAGTTCAAGCGCCACATCAACTGCCTCAGACCGCAAATACGGTCACTGGTTTACTACGGATGGCAGGGTGTGCTCATATACAACCAGTGCAGGCATCTTTGCTGAGTGGTATCCAGACCAATATGGTTGTTATGTGGGTCAATATCCGGGCAAGCTGACACGAGGCAAGACCTATACTATTCGTCAGGCATTCATCTATAAAGATGCAGCCAACAAGGAATACAGAGCAACAATGGTTGTCAATCTTCTAGTAATTTAAACAAATAGAGAATGTGCCTAATTGAAGTGACCCTGAGAAGTTAGCTAACTTCTCAGGGTCACTTCAATTTCATTTTTTAAATAGTTTTGTTATTTATTTTTCTTGAAAAGAAATAGTTTTTGTTTTTTTTTATTATCTTTGCATCGGTTAGGGGAGAAATCCCGAACTGTTAATGCATTGGCTTATTATTCGCACTTAACCGAAGAGACCTGAGAAATCATTTTGGAATAGTTCGAATTAAGAAGCAACGAGGGAGAACAGAAATTGTCCTCTTAACACCAAGCTATGCAGGCGCCTATGGCGTGGTTGCATTCTTGTAAATGGTGTTGGAGGTTCCATTCTCAGGTCCGCCTCTAAGGTTAAGTGCATAAGAATGGCCGCGCCATTTTTGTGTTCAATCTTTTGCATTCTTATTTATTAACATCTTAAATATTAAGCAACATGAAAAAATTGAACATTATTGCAGCGTTGAGTTTGGGCTTATTGCTCTCAGGCTGTGGAACTACCCAGTATGCTATTACTATGACTGGTGAGAACTTATCGTCGTTGACAAAAGTTACAGACAATGAAGAACCATGTATTTCACCTTATGGAGGAGATAATGGCAAGGATTTGTTTTTTGCTGCACGCGAAAATGGATATTATTATAACATCTACAAAAAGGAAAATCCTTTCTCTAATGCAATGAGTCAAAAGACAAGTGGAAAAAATTACAATATTTCGCCTGCATATTGTGCAGCTATAGATAAGATTGCATTTCAATGTAAACTTGAAGGGGCAAGAACGTCTGATATTTATTTGATGAATAATAACCAAGGAAAAGCTTTGTCCCAAATAACAGAGTCTATTGATGCATATGAAATGGATCCTTGTTTTAGTAGTGATGGTAAATACCTTGTGTATTCCAAGGTTCCTTCTGCCTATTATTACTATTCTGAAAGATATGGAGAGATTTGGTTGAGAAATCTTCATACAGGAGAAAATATACTTTTAGGAAATGGTGTTCAACCTTCATTCTCACCTGATAATGAAAGAATAGTATATTCAAAATTCTCAGCAGATGCAGGAAGTTGTAGTATTTGGACAATGAATTTAGATGGTAGTGATCCTGTACAATTGACTGATGCTAAGAAAGGATATGCATACCATCCTCGTTATAGTCCTGATGGAAAAAAGATTGTCTTTGACTGTTATAAGAAAGATAAAAAAGATAATGACATTTACATCATTGATGCAGACGGCAATAATATGACTCAGGTAACAATTAACAATTCTTATGATGGGCAACCTTATTGGACAACCGATGGTTACATATACTTTGTTTCAGATCGTGGAGGAAAGTCTGGAAATAGACAAATATGGAGATTTAAACTATAAGAGAACAAAAATAAAAGCCGCATTTCCTGCGGCTTTTATTTTTGTTAAAATATCAACAGTTATCTATTTAAGAATCAATAACTATTTTATATGTTCTATTTTAGCGCCATTTTCTTATTGACTTTACCCTTATAGGTATTGATGTCGATATAGATGGAATCAGCCTTAATTGAGTCACGTAGAATGCTTATATAACATTTCGATGAGTAATACTCAGGCATATCGCCCTGGTCGTGATACAGTTGCATGTATGCGGTAGTACTGCCGTCGGCATTTGTGATTATAGTGTCCTGAATAATACTGATGGTATGCAGTTCTGCATCTTTGCCAACCTCACCGATTTTCAGGTAGAACGCCATATTAAGGTATTTGCCGTTGGCACTCTGCCAGATGCTCTCAAACGTTACCGGGTCGGTTTTGATGTCCTGTATCATCCAGTCGGGATAAATGCTGAGCGTTGGCACCTGCGTTATGCTCAGTGGCTCAATGATGCCTTCTCCCACATTATTATAATATAAAAGAGCTCGATAGAGCGAGTCCGTTGTTGTCATCCATTTTACTGAAGGCTGTGGACTCACCGTTAGACGATCATCGTTGTCGGTTATCACATAGTCCATCTGCTTGTTGCCGTTAGCATGCGCCTCAACAAACTCTGCCGTAGCAAGCGACAGTTCGCCCTCACCCTTGTCGTAGCTATCGCTCTCGCAGGATGCAAGTAGCAATAGAAGGATAGCATACATCCAAATCTTATACACCATTTCTTTTATATAATTACTCTTTAACTATCAAGTCGTTTGCCAACTTATTCTTCGCTGGATTAGCATACATTGTGAGTATACGCTCGCGCAAAAATGTCTCGTCTTTGTTAGGAATGTCAATCAATGCCAGTCTGCTCATAAGATACTGCTCAAATGCAACCTTGTCCTCTGCTGTATAGTTGGCAGCCAAAGCATCGTTGCCAGCAAGCATGTCGGCAGCGATATAGTTGCAAGGATAGAGCATGTAATTGGCATGTATCTGCTTGTCTATATGTGCTGCAATAGTATCGAACAGTTCACCTTTCGGCATGTCAGGATCGAGCGTCTGCAAGAAATCGTCGATGCATGGTGCAGCATGATAATGGATATGTCCCTTGTAGCCCATGATACCTGTACGCATGCTCATGACGTCGTCCTGCTTGGTCTTCTTCCATCCCTCCACATCACGCTTCAGTTGAAATTCCATTGCCTTGAGAAAGTCGCAAGGGTCGTATTCGTAAGATATCGCCAACGGTACGATATGCAGCTGCATCAGTCGTTCGATAATGTTACCTGTGCCGCCCATTGCCATCATTTTCAGTATTGAAGGTTGGGTGCGGTCGTCGCTGTCCTTAGCACGACCTTCGCGCTGTGCTATCCAGACGTTGTCGTTTTTCTTCTCAACGACATAGTGCATATATTCAGCCATACGCTTGCTGCTCATCAGCATCTCACGCACACCGGCACTGCGCTCAACGATGAACGACTTGTTGACTCTAACCAAATCCTTTATCCATGGTGCAGCCAGCAGATTGTCGCCGATGGCTATCTCGCAGGTTGTCTTGAAACCGGCATCAACAAGCAACACGTCAAGCAGTGCGGAGTCGAGCACTATGTCACGATGATTGCTTACGAAGGTATATCGACGGGTGACATCAACATTGCTCACATCAATGCCGCACCCCTTACTTGCCTTTGACAACAGATCCTTAAGGAATCCGTAGCAGAACGCCAACTGGAAATCAAGGTTTGTTTTGCACTGGCGCATCTTCTGTGCAATGGCTTCAAATGGTATGTTGGGGAATACCACAGCAACGACGGAGCGGAACTGCTCGTCGGCAATCAGTCGCTCGAACACTTCGGGCAACTCCTCCGGCTCAAAAGGCCTGATAGCGTCAAATTGTTTAAGGTCTGCGTTCATAATATATTTTTTTAGTTGACAAGTTGACGAGTTAACAAGTTGATACACTTTAGCTTTAGCAAGCAACTTGTAAACTCGTTAACTCAATTAAAACTGATTCTCCACAATATCTGTCAGTACGTCGGCCATATTCAATCCGGCAGCTCTTACCTGCTGCGGTATGAAGCTGGTAACTGTCATTCCTGGTGTGGTGTTTACTTCGAGCATATAGATCTTATCCACCTCCTCGCCCTGCTTATTCAGTCCGCGGCAGATGATGTAGTCAATACGGATGATGCCGTTGCAATGCAGGATGTCGTAGATATGACTAGTCAGTTCTGCCACACGACGTGCGGTATCTTCGCTCAGGCGGGCAGGAGTGATTTCCTGCACCTGACCGTTGTACTTAGCGTCGTAGTCAAAGAACTCGTTGCTTGTCACCACCTCTGTTGCAGGCAGTACCACCGACTTCTCCTTTGTCTTATAGCAGCCGATTGAAATCTCTGTACCCTTCAGGTATGACTCAACCATAACCTCCGGACTTTCCATCATTGCCTTGCGAATAGCAGGTGCCAGTTGGTCTTTGCTGTTTACCTTAGACACTCCGAAACTGCTGCCGTCGGCTGCCGGCTTCACAAAGCATGGCATTCCGATGCGCTCTTCTATTTCATCGTCGCTCACCAGTTCTTCATATCCCTTACGTATCAGCAGACTGTCAGCAACGCTCACACCATAGCCACGGAGATACTGATTAAGCACAAACTTATCAAATGTCATTGCCTCTACCAATACACCACTAGTAGAATAAGGCAAATGTATCAAATCAAAATAACCTTGCAAGATTCCATTCTCTCCAGGGGTACCATGGATAGTGATGTAGGCATAATCGAAATGCACCAATTTGCCATTTTCCATAAATGAGAAGTCATTGCGGTCAATAGGCGCTGTGGTGCCATCGTTGAGATACACATACCAGTCGAGTCCTTTCAGCAATACGATATAAACATTATAGCGCTCCTTGTCGAAGAAGGAATACAGTCCTTGTGCCGAGCGCTGTGACACTTCATATTCAGATGAATCGCCACCACAGACGATGGCTATTGTTCTTTTGCTCATATATTGTTTATGTTCTTAATTCTTAGTTCCCAATTCCCAATTGCCCACGTATTTACGCCATTTTTCCAGCAACGCTTTTATATCGGCGGGTAGTTCTGAAGTGAAGTCCATCTGCTTGCCTGTGCGGGGATGCACAAAACCGAGTGTGCGAGCATGCAGAACCTGTCGCGGACAGAGTTTGAAACAGTTTTGTATGAATTGCTTGTAACTGCTTGAACGCTCACCACGCAGTATCTCAGTGCCTCCGTAGCGCTCGTCGCTGAACATCGGATGGCCGATGTGCTTCATGTGGGCACGAATCTGATGCGTGCGGCCCGTTTCCAGAATACATTCCACAAGTGTGACATACCCCAGGCGTTCCATAACCTTATAGTGAGTAACTGCCGATTTGCCTATGTCGCTGCCAACAGGGAACACCGCCATGCGCAGACGGTCTTTGGGGTCACGCCCAATATTACCCTCTATAGTTCCACTGTCCTCTGTGAAGTTGCCCCATACCAATGCGTTATAACTGCGATGAGTAGTCTTATTAAAGAACTGCGCTCCCAGTTCGGTCTTTGCTTCCGGCGTCTTTGCCACGACAAGCAGTCCGCTGGTATCCTTGTCGATGCGATGTACCAGTCCCACCTGCGGGTCGTTTGGGTCGTAGGATGGCAAGTTGCGCAGATGCCATGCCACGGCGTTCACCAGTGTACCGTGGAAATTGCCACAGCCAGGATGTACTACAAGACCTGCCGGCTTGTTTATCACCATCAGGTCGTCATCCTCATACACAACATCGAGCGGAATATCCTCAGGCTCTATCGTAGTGTCATAGTGCGGACGGTCGAGCATCAGAGTAATGATGTCACCTGGACGTACCTTGTAATTGCTCTTCACCGGTTTTTCATTTACATGTACAAAACCGGCATCGGCTGCCTTCTGTATGCGGTTGCGACTTGAGTGCTGCAACTTCTCGAACATGTATTTGTCGATGCGCACCGGCACCTGGCCGCGGTCCACCTCTATACGGAAATGCTCGTAGAGCTGTTGCCCTTCGCCATCGTCCTCAAGCAGTTCTATATCGTCGAATTCTTCTGCCATATTTATTCTATCTCAATGAAATCATCTGTAGCATCAGGACCGCTAACCTCAACGAAGTTGTCGTCGCCGCCAACCATGAAGTCGGCATCGCTTAAAGAAGAGTTGTTGGCCGCGCCCTCATAACCGGTGCCTATCTGCAATCTTAATGGAATGTCTATGGGCACTCTGTCGCCGACAGACAGTTTTCTGCCTCTGCTCACAACCCCGTAAACCCAGTCTTTCTCCCCCGTGACATACTCAGGTTCCAACAGTCTGAAACCCATGGCAGTCAACTTTGCCGTGGCTTCTCTGGAACTGCTGTTGTCAATGATGTCAGGAATCGGAAACTCCGGTGATGCCGGTGAGTTGATGGTTACATATATGATACGTCCAGTCTTTACATGCGAACCGGCTTTGGGTATCTGAGCCAGAATGCAGTCGGCTGGCATTTTCTTGTTGTGACCGGAGTCGCCCACCATTATTGACATGCCTTTCTGTTCCAGCAGCATCTTAGCCTGTGTGTAGGTCATCGACTGTAGGTCGGGAACGGCGATACCTTCGCCATGACGTGTGTAACTATTCAGTCCGTACTGCACGCCGACAAAAATCAGAACAATGAGTATAATCATTGCCATGACATTGAGGAACACATAATTGCGTATCAGTTTCTTGAAGAATTCTAAAACTTGTTCCATTGTTTTTCTTTTGCTGTTACTTGTTTCTGTAAGTCCGACGGATACTGTATTCTTTCTTAGGTGATTATACAGACGAAGTGTCGGGCTGCTATTATATCTTGCAAATTTACATTAAAAATAATGTACGGCAAAAAAAAACGCTTTGATTTTTGATGTTTGCGTGGAATTGTGGTGTAAAAATAAAAAGGCAGACTTTTCAGCCTACCTTTTTATTTTTGATTCGAATCAACAAAATCACGGTTTATTTTCCGTGGTGTTCGTCTGATACAGTTAACTTCTTGCGACCCTTAGCGCGGCGAGAAGCCAATACGCGACGGCCATTCTTTGTTGCCATTCTCTCACGGAAACCGTGCTTATTCACGCGTCTTCTGTTGTGCGGCTGAAATGTTCTTTTCATTGTTTTATTATGTTTTTATTGTTATAATTTCACACTTTGGGGTGCAAAGGTACGCATTTTTTTCAAAACAACCAAGAATTCGATGAAAATTAGCAAAAACTTTTGCGCTTTTTGCATGAAAATGCTTCGGTGTGCTTTTCTGTCCGTACGCTGTGACTGTTTTTTATGATTGTTTTTCCATTATATTGTTTCGTTGTGATGCTTTGTTTTGGAAAAAACTTTTTAACTTTGTGGCTTAAACAACAAAACAGAGAAATGAATACCAAGATACCGCACGAGTGGAATGAGTTTTATCTGAAAGACGTGTCGTTCATCAACCTGATGACGCGCCGTATATTCAATGTCCTGATTATCGCCAACCCCTATGATGCCTTTATGCTTGAAGACGACGGACGTGTTGACGAGAAAATCTTTGAGGAGTACATGGAACTGGGTATGCGTTACCCGCCTACGTTCACCCAGGTGAGTACTATCGAAGAGGCCAATGAAGCTATGAAGAACATGGCTTTTGACCTTGTGATATGTATGCCAGGAACCGCCGACAACGATGCCTTCAGTGTGGCAAGAGCAGTTAAGGCAGAGGCCCCCGACGTGCCGTGCGTGGTGCTTACTCCTTTCTCTCATGGCATCACCCGCCGCATGCAGGACGAAGACCTCTCCATCTTCGACTATGTATTCTGTTGGCTTGGCAATACCAATCTTATCCTCTCTATCATCAAGTTGATAGAGGACAAGATGAACATCGACCACGACATACGCGAGGCTGGCGTGCAGATGATTCTGCTCGTGGAAGACAGCATCAGATTCTATTCTTCGATATTGCCTAACCTATATAACTATATCTTGCAGCAGAGTCAGCGATTCTCCAAGGAAGCGCTCAACTCGCATGCCGCAGCACAGCGCAAGCGCGGCCGACCGAAAGTGGTGCTGGCGCGTAACTATGAAGAGGCAATGGCGCTCTATGAGAAGTATCATGACAATACGCTCGGAGTAATCAGTGATGCCCGCTATCCGATGACGCAGTCGCTGTCGAACGGTAAGCCTCTCGGACAGCCCGGTGGTGCTGGCAGTGACCCTGAAGCAGGATTGAAACTGCTCCGTGAAATACGTCGCCGTAACGAGTATGTTCCGCTGATTCTGCAAAGTGCAGAGTCGGACAACCGCTTGAAGGCGGAGGAAGAAGATTTCTTGTTTGTTGACAAGAACTCGAAGACGATGAACATCGACCTCCGACTGCTCATTGAAGAGCACATGGGATTTGGTGACTTCATCTTCCGTGACCCGGAGACGCGCAAGGAGATAGCTCGTGTCAGTTCGCTGAAAGAACTGCAAGACAATATCTTCAAGATACCAAATGACTCGATGCTCTATCATATCAGTCGTAACCACATGAGCCGTTGGCTCTGTGCCCGCGCCATATTCCCCGTATCGGCTTTCCTCAAGCATGTCACATGGCACAAGCTGCAGGACGTGGATGCCCACCGAAAGATTATCTTCGAGGCCATCGTGCAGTATCGAAAGATGAAGAATATTGGAGTGGTGGCTGAGTTCGACCGCGACAAGTTCGACTCCTACAGCCATTTCGCCCGCATCGGCGAGGGGTCGTTGGGAGGCAAGGGCAGAGGTTTGGCATTTCTCGACAACATAATAAAGCGACATCCGGAGCTAAACCAGTTCGATAATGCTGTGGTTACCATTCCGAGAACCGTTGTGCTCTGCACCGACTTCTTCGATGAGTTCATGGAGAAAAACAAACTTTACGACATTGCGCTGAGCGATGCAGACGACAGCGTGATACTGGAACACTTTCTCCGTGCACAGTTGCCCGACTCGCTTATTGCTGACTTCTTCACCTTTTTCGAGGCGGTCAAGTCGCCAATAGCCGTGCGCTCGTCGTCGTTGCTCGAAGACTCACACTATCAGCCGTTTGCCGGAATCTACTCTACTTATATGATTCCTTATCTAGATGACAAGTACGACATGCTGCGTATGCTGGCTTGTGCCATCAAGGGCGTCTATGCATCGGTGTTCTATCGTGACTCGAAGGCATATATGACGGCCACGAGCAACGTAATCGACCAGGAAAAGATGGCGGTGATACTGCAGGAGGTAGTGGGCAACCGTTATGACGACCGTTTCTATCCTACGTTCAGTGGCGTGCTGCGCTCTTTGAACTATTATCCAATAGGTGATGAGAAGGCAGAGGAAGGTATTGCCAATCTGGCGTTAGGACTGGGCAAGTATATCGTCGATGGCGGTCAGACGCTGCGTGTCAGTCCGCACCATCCCAGCCAAGTGCTGCAGATGAGCGAGATGGAGATGGCGTTGCGCGACACTCAGACACGCTTCTACGCTCTCGACCTCAGTCATGTGGGCTACGACTTTAAGGTTGACGATGGCTTCAACATTCAGAAACTGCGTGTGAAGGAAGCCGATAAGGACGGTTCGCTGAAATACATAGCATCTACCTTCGACCCATACGACCAGATAATACGCGATGGCATCTATGAAGGCGGCAGAAAGGTTATCAGTTTCTGCGGTGTGCTTCAGCATGGGGTGTTCCCATTGCCAGAACTGTTGCAGATGGCACAGAAGTTCGGTGCCGATGATATGCGTCGCCCTGTAGAGATTGAGTTCGCTTGTAATATGGATTCAACTCCTGTAGCTTCGGGTGAGGGAAGGGGAGAACCTGGCACACAAAATCAACCAACTGGTACCCTTTACCTTTTACAGATACGTCCTATTGTTGACAGCAAGCAGGTGCTAGACGAAGACCTTGATGCCATTAGCGATGAGCATTGTCTGTTGCGTTCGGACAATTCGTTGGGTCACGGCATCAGCGAGGAGGTTGTCGATGTGGTGTATGTCAAGGCTGGCAAGGATTTCTCGGCAGCCAACAATCCCGCCATTGCCGACGACATTGAGCGCATCAACCGCCGTTTCCTCGATGAAAACAAGCATTATGTGCTTGTTGGACCGGGCCGTTGGGGGTCAAGCGACCATTGGTTGGGCATACCTGTAAAGTGGCCGCACATCAGTGCTGCGCGTGTCATCGTTGAGGCTGGTCTGGAAAATTATCGTGTTGATCCGAGTCAGGGTACTCACTTCTTCCAGAACCTCACTTCGTTCGGCGTGGGCTATTTCACAATCAATGCCTATATCAACGACGGCCTTTATCGCCAGGACCTGCTAGATAGCATGCCGGCAATCAACGAAACGCAATATGTGCGTCACGTCCGCTTTGAAAAACCTCTTAAGATAATGATGGATGGCAAGAAGCAGAAGGGTGTGGTAATGCTGCCTGAAGATTTTGAAATAGTGGGAGATTGATCGATGAATAATGGAAGAGGTTAGGATTTATCGCTCTGTCTTGAGAAAAGAGTTCTTTGGTGGACTTTTCTGTATGGCATTTTCCATTTATATTGTCATTTGTCTCGCTCATGGTGATGGTAGGTTGCTGCCGCTTTTGCTGATATGTGGCCCTGTAAACTTATGGATGTTGTACGAAGTTTTTAGCGAAAGGTTTAAGCATCCATACATAACCATCTCAAACGATCGTGTAATCGTAAACGGCAAACAAGGAAAATACGAAATTGCTTTTGCCGAGGTCAGATCGTTTGAAATCGAGAAGCTGAGGATATGGGGATATAAATATAATTCAAGCAACATAACTGTTCGCTTGGTTAATGGTCGTGGTTTCGTCAAGGTAATTGATGCTTACAACCTGACAATGCGGCCAAAGCAGCTCTGCGATTTGTTGAATGAAAGATTGTCAATGACATCATGAGCTGGTATATAGGCAATATACCATCAGTATATGCAGCATATCCTAAAAGGATACGGGCTGTATAACAAAAGTATATAGGCAATATACCAAATCTGATGACTATGACGTTTTTTACTTCATTAATATGGTTGTTGGGAAAAGACGAGGGAAATGTCTATATAATAACCTCTACTGTCCTCCCAATCTGCCGAAATATTCGATGATGTCGTCCCATGACTTGAAAGCGTCGGAACCGAAGTCGATGCGGGCACTCATGAAGTCGAGTGAACCGTTGGACTCAAGTCCATCGATGAGATAATCACCATATAGCAAGTCTTTGCGGTTGGTTAGGATGAGGCGGTTGTATGTTGGAACGCCAAGATTCTCGAAGGCCCATTCCTGCATTCGGGCTGCATACGTGCGGTCGTTGGTTGGCAGGGCAGCCACAAGACGCACGTCGTAGTTCTCTATCAGCAGTTTGAATCCCTTCTCAGCACTTGGCAGTATGCGGCCATTACGCTCAAGCGTCTCTTCAATGCTTATATATACGATGCCACGCTGACGCTTGTTCTGCTGGTCGTCAATCCAGCGTATCACGGGAATCACCGAGTGCATCAGTATGCTGTCGTTCAACCGATGCTCGCCATGGAAGTCGAGCACATTATTATAATAGCCAGCAAAAAGGTCACGTGTGTGAACCGTAGGGTCTTCAAGTCCGAACAATCCCCATACCCGCTTGTCCTCCTCTGGTGTTATCGCCGCAAAGCACTTCTCTGTGGCTTCCTGATATTCGCTCTGCAACTGCTTGGTCATCATGAACTCCTGAATGCCATCCTGTCGGGGATTCTGGAATACTACCTTTCCTAGCATGCCGTGCTTCAGTATCGTCTCGCCCATCTGGAATGCCGGGTTCACAAGTATGCGGTCGTAGCCGTGCAACTGCTCTGTGTACATGCCTCCCATCGAAGTGCCTATTATCAAGTCGGGCTGCTCTGCCTCGCAGGTACGCTTAAGCATTTCTATTGCTTCGGCAGGATGAATGGGGATGTCATTGGCAATGACAGTTGCGTTTGGCATGAAGTCGCGCAGTTTTGTGACTGTGCCCGATTGTGCCGACGATGCAAAACCATGAACATACATCACCTTCTTGCCCCTCATGAGGTCGGGATATTGCTTTATATAGGGATTCTCCATTGTTGCCTTTTGTTTTTATATATTGCAAAATTACATTAAATTAAGTTTATGGCAAAATAAAAGCCGCTTATTTTAGGTTATAAGTTATAATGACGAACGGTCAAAACCGTTCCTGTCATAGAGTTGCTAGCAACTTGTTAACTTGTCAACTAAACAAATGAATAAAATAGAAATTGTAGAATATTATAGTAAGAGGAAAACGGAACTGTCAACAGAGATAGGACTGCTGAAACGCAAGAACCGTCTCTTTGTTGTTTCCGAACTGCTATCGTTCATAGGGGCGATAGCGGCGGTGGCGGCATATACCGTTTATGGAGGAATGATTTGGCTTCTGGCTGCTGCTTTGCTGCTTGTTGCATATATTGTGATAAGGCAGGCAGATGGGCGCAACGGCAGCCGCATAGAAACCCTTACTGACCTGAAACGTGTTTATGAAAAGGAATTGTCGTACTATGCCGGCGATTATTCTTGCTTTGCCGACGGCAGCGAGTATGCTGACCCGAAACATTCGTTTACATATGATATGGACATTTTCGGACGTCAGTCGCTCTTCCAACGCATCAACAGAACCGTGAGCAGCGGTGGATCGGACAAGTTGGCAGAATGTCTAAGCAACCTAAGTGGCGACAAGAAATTCATTGATTGCCGTCGTGAGGTTGTTGACCAGCTGGCAGGAATGGAAACGGAACGGGCTGCTTTCATGGCACAGGGACAACGGCAGAAAATAGAGACAAGGCAGATTCAGGAAGCACTTAAAGGTGTGGCAGAAATGCCGTTGTCGCGTTTTCCGCTTTCCCCATTATCACTTGTGCTTGCTGTTACGGCCATCTTAGCTCTGTTGGCTGTGGTCGTGCTTGCGTTCTTTGGTGTCGTTTCGGGAACGATGGCTATGATGTGGGCCACGATGCAATTGTTTGTTGTTATGATGCTGTGCTTGAAGTCGATAAAGATGATAAGCAAGTCGGTTAACAATCTTCATAAGCAGATGAAGCAGTATGTGGAACTGATAAGGTTGACTCGTGAAATGGTTGACAAGTTGACGAGTCTGCAAGTTGATAAGTTGTTTGCTACTAATACACATGATTCGTCAAATAAATTGCATGCCTTCGACGAACTGCGCAGCATTCTCGATGCTCTCGACCGTCGTGGCAATGTTCTTGGACTTATGTTCACCAATATGTTCCTGTTGAGCGACTATTTCCTTGTGCGCCGCTTCATCAAATGGAAAGAGCGCTATCTCGATAAGGTTGGCGAATGGATTGACGAAGTGAGCACGATGGACGCTTTGGTATCGATGGCTACCTTTGCCTATAACGAGCCACGGTCGGGTAGGGCGGAGATTGTAGAGTCGGACGAAGTGGTATATGAGGCTAAAGGACTCTATCATCCGTTTGTCGGTGACAAGGCTGTGAGAAACGATTTCAACATAGTGGACAACAACTACTATATCATCACCGGTGCGAATATGGCAGGCAAGAGTACTTTCTTGCGTTCTATTGGTATCAACTACATACTGGCACAGAACGGAATGCCGGTGTTTGCTGATAGTCTGCGGGTATCGTCATACAACCTGTTTACGAGTATGCGGACAAGCGATGATCTGTCAAGCGGCATCAGTTACTTTAATGCCGAGTTGCTGAGGCTGAAGCAATTAATAGATAGCCTCAAACCCTCTCACCCCACCTTTGGAGGAACCGGGGAAAGTCCCACCCTCATCATTCTCGATGAGATACTGAAGGGAACCAACTCGCTCGATAAACTGAATGGTTCGCGCATGTTCCTTGAAGCAATGTCGGCACAGCCAGTCAGCGGCATCATTGCCACCCACGACCTTGAACTGTCTAAGATGGCAGACGAGCGGCCTGACAGATTTCATAACTACTGTTTTGAGATAGAACTCTCAGACAATATAATATATACCTACAAGATAACTCCAGGAGTGGCGCGCAATCAGAATGCTACATTTCTTCTGAAGAATATAATCCGTTCTTTAGAATGGCGAGACACGATGTAAGAGCCTAAAACTGAACATTTAAGCAGAATAATCATTGCAGAATAAATATTTTTTATTACATTTGCAACGTCTAAAACTAATAATTAATTAAACATTAAAAAACAATGAAAAAGTATTTGGCAGAAATGTTCGGCACAATGGTGCTGGTATTGATGGGCTGCGGCGTAGCAGTTAGTTTAGGATGTGACCCAGTGGCAAATATCCCAGCGGTGGTAGGTACTGCGTTTGCCTTCGGTCTCTCTGTAGTAGCAATGGCTTACACGATCGGTGGTATCAGTGGTTGTCATATTAACCCTGCAATCACACTCGGTTGTCTGCTCAGCGGCCGCATGTCAGGCAAGGATGCCGGTATGTATATGCTCTTCCAGGTTATCGGCGCATTTATCGGTAGCGCAATCCTATGGGTGCTTGTTGGTAATGTCTCAGGTATGGAAGGTACTGGAGCTAACGACCTGCAGGCAGGCGTAAGCACAGTAGGCGGTTTGCTGGCAGAGATTATCTTTACATTCGTATTCGTTCTCGTTGTTCTCGGTGCTACATCAAAGACAAACGGTGCAACAAACAACTTTGCTGGTCTTGCCATCGGTCTCTCATTGATTCTTGTTCACCTCGTTTGCATCCGCTATACAGGTACATCTGTAAACCCAGCACGTTCAATCGCTCCAGCAATCTTCCAGGGCGGAACTGCACTTGCTAACCTTTGGATCTTCATCGTTGGTCCATTTGTGGGTGCAGCTTTGGCTTCATTAGTTTGGAAGATGATTGAGACAGAGAAATAATTCTTGATAAAGAATACTGAAATATGAGTGAAGAATGGGCTAAGTGCTGGTTCTTCACTCCTTTTTATGTTTTCCCTTATATTAATTAAGGTAGAAGAGGGTATGTTTTTTGCTATTTCTGATTAGCAAAATGCTTTAAAATATAATATAGTGTTTGAAATATGTCAAAAAAAGGCCGATTTCAAGTGCGATTTCTTTTTTATGAGTTGCCGTTGTGAAATTTAAATGTTAACTTTGCGCTCTGATTGGAAAGGATATTCTAACTAAATTAAATATAATAGATTATGGTTAATTACAAAGACCTTGGTCTCGTTAACACACGCGAGATGTTCAAGAGAGCTGTGGCTGGCGGTTATGCTATCCCAGCATTCAACTTCAACACAATGGAGCAGATGCAGGCTATCGTACAGGCTGCAGTAGAAACAAAGTCACCAGTTATCATGCAGGTGTCAAAGGGCGCACGCAACTATGCTAACGCAACTATTCTCCGCTATATGGCTGAGGGTGCTGTTGCTTACGCTAAGGAACTCGGCTGCGAGCATCCTGAAATCGTTCTTCACCTCGACCACGGTGACAGCTTCGAGCTTTGCAAGGATTGTATCGACATGGGCTTCTCTTCAGTAATGATTGACGGTTCACACCTTCCATACGAGGAGAACGTAGCATTGGCAAAGAAGGTTGTTGACTATGCTCATCAGTTTGATGTAACTGTTGAGGCTGAGCTCGGTGTTCTCGCAGGTGTTGAGGACGAGGTTAGCGCAGCTGAATCAACATATACAAAGCCAGAGGAGGTTATCGACTTCGCAACACGTACAGGTTGCGATTCTTTGGCTATTTCTATCGGTACTTCACACGGTGCTCACAAGTTCACTCCAGAGCAGTGTACACTCGTGAACGGTGTGCTTGTTCCACCGCCATTGGCATTCGACGTGTTGGCAGAGATCGAGAACAAGCTTCCTGGTTTCCCAATCGTTCTCCACGGTTCTTCTTCAGTTCCAATGGACGAGGTTGAGACAATCAACAAGTTCGGTGGCGACCTGAAGGCTGCAATCGGTATTCCAGAGGAGCAGTTGCGTCAGGCTTCTAAGTCAGCTGTTTGCAAGATTAACATCGACTCAGACTCTCGTCTGGCTATGACTGCAGCTATCCGTCAGCACTTGGCTGAGAATCCAAGTCATTTCGACCCACGTCAGTACTTGAAGCCAGCTCGCGAGAACATGAAGAAGATGTATGTTCACAAGATTGTGAACGTACTTGGTTCTGATGGCAAGCTAGCAGAGTAATCTGATTTGACGATTGTTGAATCAAGCACAATAAAAAATGAGGTGCACTTCAAAACTGGAGTACACCTCATTTCTTTTTCTATTAATCACACCTCATCACCTCATAACCCCTACTTCGGCATTTCCGCCTCAAGCTTAAGTATTGCTCCGGTATAAGGACTGAGCACGAGTTTGGTTGTGTAGCGCTTGTTGAACAGGTCGCCGCTCAAGAACTCGGTGAATCCGAACTGTGCAGCAGAAAGGTCGAAGCGCCCCATCATCTGATTGCCCTTGAATATTGTTGCCTGAATCCTGCCAGGTACGTTGACAAATATTCCGTAGGTTACGTCGCCCTTTTTCTTGTTGTCTGGTACAGGAGTGTACTCAGGCAGCGACTTCAAGTCTTCAATGCTTAAATAATAAGGTGTGCCAGAGAGGTCGTCCTTGTCAACAAATCCCAGTTTCTGCGACAGACGGAACAATATCTGCTTGCCATAATTCTTGTCGGGCGTCAGCTCTATCACATGCTCGGTGGTGTCTTTCTCGATAGTGCCAGTGAACAACTGCGTCAGAGCCTTGTCCTGAGCATTGAGGTCGTTGAGCATTATCTGAAGCTGTGCACCGTCCTTTGGCATGAAGTCAGCCTGACCGCGTGTCAGCAGGTTTTTGCTTTCACGTATCTCGTATATGTCAGAAGCAGTCAGTTCTGCCATCTTCTCAAGACTCTGTGCAGCCAGAATCTCCTCTTTCATGTATTTCCTTGGATCGGTTTTTGCCGGTTTCTGTGCAGCAACAAACTCTGTCGTTGGCTGTATCTTGTACGGGTCGGTATTGATGGCAAGCAATGTGCCGTCTTCGGCAAGTACGACATTGGTTGCCGATGTCTTGGCGTTAAACTTCACGGTATAGGCTTTCGACTTGTCTGCCTCTCCGTATGATTTCATGCCTATATTGATAACCTTATGCTTTACTGTCTCCTTCTGCTCCACATCCATCAGGCGCAGGTAACGTTCAGCATACTTGGCAAACATTCCCGGCTTGTAGGTGGTCTTCTCAACCAGTAGCGTTATGCGCAACGATGTCTTTGGCAGGAAATATACAGCACCCTCTTCTGTCACTCCCGGTTTGTAGGGTGCAGTCTCTGTTTGTGCGAAAACCGCTCCGCTGACAGCCAGCAGTGCGGCAACAAATAATTTCTTCATATCCTCAGTTCAATATATTCTATTGTTTGTATAAATGCTTGAAAGCCTCAGGCAGACAATCGATGATGTCGCCGGCGATAAGGCTCTCTTTGCCTTTCGCTTCGGCAGCGATGTCGCCGGCCAGACCATGCAGGTACATTCCCAACAGACAGGCGTCGCCTCGCTTGTAACCTCGTGCCAGCAGTGACGTGATGATGCCTGTCAGCACATCGCCGCTGCCGGCCGTTGCCATTCCGGCATTGCCTGTGGTGTTGAAGACAACCTTGCCGTTGGGCAGGCAAAGGGCAGAATGCCTGCCTTTCAGTATCACGAACCCCTGCAGGCGCACAGCCATTGCACTTGCCTTGCTGATGCGCTCGAAGGTGTTGGTGCTGTGACCGTCCATGCGGTCAAACTCCTTTGGATGAGGCGTTAGTATTATGCCCTTTGGCAACTGCTGAATCCATGCCCTTCTGTTGGCGAGTATGTTCAGTGCGTCGGCATCGGCAACGATGGGGCATTGCGTGCGTCTTATTTGTGCTATCAGTGCGATGGCAGTGGTCTCGGTCTGTCCGAGTCCAGGACCTATGCCTACAGCATCATAATCCTCCGTGTCAACAGGTTCGGAGAAGTAAGTGTCGTTGCTGTCAATCTGCACTATCGCCTCTGGAATGCCAATCTGCAATATGGTGTTGTTCTTCTTCGGTGTGTGTACCGTCACCTTTCCCGCACCGCTTCTAAGACAAGCCTTTGCTGACAGCAGTGCCGCTCCTCCCATGCCGTAACTGCCGGCGATGAGTAGCGCGTTGCCCATGTTGCCTTTGTGTGCAAAATCGTCTCTTGTCAGAAGCAGGCCCTTGACTTCGCTTTCCTCCGCCATGCAGTACTTGGCATCCATTGCGTTGATGGCATTCTGGCTCAGTCCAATGTCTATAATCTCCAGCTTGCCTATGAATATCTGGTTTTCAGGGAAAAGAAACGCCAGTTTAGGCATCTGGAGCGTGAGCGTGATGTCGGCGCGGATGATGTTTGCCGAGACGTTGAACGAGTTGTCCTCGGTCATCAGTCCTGAAGGCACGTCAATGCTGATGATGGTTGCAGCAGAGGCGTTGATGTATTTTACAAGAGAAGCAAATCCGCCGGCAAGCGGTTTGTTGAGCCCAGACCCGAACAGACCGTCAACAACGAGCATGCCCTCCTCTAATTGAGGCGGGTTGAACTCCTGCGTAATCTCCTTAAAACGCTTTATTCTCTTTGACTCGGCAAGCCGGTCCCTGTTTGTGGCACAGTCAACACTCAGTCGGCCGGATATGTTGAAGAGGAATGCTTCTACCGAATATCCCGCCTCTGAAAGCAATCTGGCCACAGCCAGCGCATCACCGCCATTATTGCCTGGACCGGCAAAAACCACAACAGACTTGTCTGCCGTCCATCGTTTGGTGATGGCAGTAGTGATAGCTTTAGCCGCTCGCTCCATCAGGTTGATAGATTCAATGGGTTCATTGACTATTGTCTGTCTGTCAAGCTCGCGAATCTGTTCGCCTGTAAAGATTTTCATAAGTGCAAAGATAGTGCAACTTGCCCGAAGAACAAAATAAAATACTTAGTTTTTTGTTTTTTATCCAGTTTGCCAGTTGCTGAATGATATATTTTTATTAATTTTGTCGCGTAAATATCAATTTGTAAACAAATATCAAGATATAATATGGAAAAGAAACTAAAACTCGGCTCGCTCTGCATTCGCGGAGGATGGAAGCCAGAAAACGGTCAACCGGTAGAACCCCCGATTATTCAGAGCACAACATTCAAGTATGACAACTCTGACGAGATGGCCATGCTTTTCGACCTTAAGAAGGAGGGATATTTCTATACAAGATTGCAGAATCCTACCAACGACTTTGTTGCCAAGAAGATCGCGCAGCTCGAAGGCGGTGTTGGTGCGATGCTTACATCGAGCGGACAGGCTGCCAATTTCTATGCCGTGTTCAATATCTGTCAGGCAGGCGACCATTTCATCACGTCAAATGAGATTTATGGAGGAACTTACAACCTGTTTGGCGTTACAATGAAGAAACTCGGCATTGAGTGCACATACATCAATCAGGACGCTTCGGAAGAGGAAATACAGGCAGCATTCCGTCCGAACACAAAGCTGATGTTCGGCGAAACGATATCAAATCCAGGTTGCAAGGTGCTCGACATAGAGAAATTTGCACGCATAGCACATAAGAACGGCGTGCCTTTGGTTATCGACAATACCTTCCCTACGCCAATCAACTGCCGTCCGTTCGAGTGGGGTGCAGACATTGTTACCCACGCCACGACAAAATACATGGACGGTCATGCTACACAGGTGGGTGGCTGTGTTGTTGACAGCGGCAATTTCCCATGGGATGATTATGCAGATAAGTTCCCGGGACTTTGCACTCCTGATGACTCATACCACGGACTGACATATACCAAGGCGTTTGGAAAGATGGCATATATGACCAAACTTGTGGCGCAACTCATGCGCGACCTCGGTTCCATACCAGCTCCGCAGAACTCGTTCCTGCTTAACCTTGGGCTGGAAACGCTCCATCTGCGTATGCGCCAGCATTGCGACAACGCACAGAAGATTGCCGAGTTCCTGAACAACGACGAGCGTGTGGCATGGGTGAGATATAGCGGACTTGAAGGCGACAGCAGTTATCCGCTGGCACAGAAGTATCTGCCAAACGGTTCGTGCGGCGTCATCGCTTTCGGACTCAAAGGCGACCGTGAGACTGCCATCAAGTGGATGGATTCACTGGAGATGATAAACATCGTTACCCATGTGGCCGACTCACGCACCTGCGTGCTCCATCCTGCCAGTCATACCCACAGGCAACTCAGTGAGCAACAGCTTATCGAAGCGGGCATCGCTCCCGACCTGATTCGCCTCTCTGTAGGTATCGAAGACGTTGACGACATACTCGACGACATCAAGCAGGCTTTGTCAAAGATTTAACATATTGTAACTGACGAAACAAAAAATAGGGATTTTTCTTTGCCGTTTAAAGAAAAATCCCTATTTTTGCGCTGTAAGTCATTGCATAATGACATAAATATTAATACTGAACCTTTTAATAATATTTACTATGGAAGTCGAGAAAATTATGCAGCAGCTGGAGCAGAAGCACCCAGGTGAATTGGAGTACTTGCAGGCAGTTCGTGAAGTACTGTTGTCAATCGAGGACGTTTATAATCAGCACCCTGAGTTTGAAAAGGCCAAGCTCATTGAGCGTATAGTCGAACCGGAGCGTGTCATTACCTTCCGCGTGCCATGGACCGACGACAAGGGGGAAGTGCATGTGAATATCGGATATAGGGTGCAGTTCAACAGCGCCATAGGTCCGTATAAGGGAGGACTGCGCTTCCACCCTTCCGTTAATCTCTCAATATTGAAGTTCCTTGGCTTTGAGCAGACATTCAAGAATGCTCTTACCACATTGCCGATGGGCGGAGGCAAGGGAGGCTCTGATTTCTCTATCCGCGGCCGCTCAGACAATGAGGTGATGCGTTTCTGCCAGGCGTTCATGACAGAACTCTACCGCAATATCGGTCCTGACGAAGACATCCCGGCTGGAGATATCGGTGTCGGTGCAAGAGAGATAGGTTATCTGTTCGGCATGTACAAGAAACTTACCCATCAGTGGAACGGTGTGCTCACCGGCAAGGGACTTGAGTGGGGCGGTTCCCGTATCCGTCCTGAGGCAACTGGCTTCGGTGCCCTGTATTTCGTTGAGGAGATGTTGCGCATCCGCGGACTTGACATCAAGGGAAAAACCGTGGCCATAAGCGGATTTGGAAACGTGGCATGGGGCGCGGCCAAGAAGGCAACCGAACTGGGAGCAAAGGTGATAACGATAAGCGGTCCTGACGGATATATCTACGACCCCGATGGCCTGAACGATGAAAAGATAAACTATATGCTTGAGTTGCGTGCCAGTGGCAACGATATCTGTGCTCCTTATGCAGAGCAGTTCCCAGGAGCACAGTTCATTGCAGGACGCAAACCATGGGAGGTGAAGTGCGACATCGCACTGCCTTGTGCTACGCAGAACGAGTTGAACGGTGCCGATGCGGATATGCTGCTTGCCAACAAACCGCTTTGCGTGGCAGAGGTGTCAAACATGGGATGTACGGCAGAGGCGGTGGAGAAGTTTGTCGATGCCGGTCAGCTGTTCGCTCCGGGCAAGGCCGTTAATGCAGGAGGCGTTGCTACCTCCGGATTGGAGATGACGCAGAACTCAATGCGCCTGAGCTGGAGTGCAGAGGAGGTGGACAAGCAGTTGCACCAGATTATGCACAATATCCACGAGCAGTGCGTGAAATACGGCAAGCAGACAAACGGCTATATCGACTATGTCAAAGGAGCCAATATTGCTGGATTCATGAAGGTGGCCAATGCCATGATGGCTCAGGGCATCGTATAGCACCTGCTATCGAAATAATAGGAAAGAGTGAAATTAAGAAAACTGATATTACTGACTGTAACTTGTATCGCGGGCTTTACCCCTTCTGAGGCTCAGTCTCAGCAGAAGGGTAAGGCCTCGTATTATGCAAGAAAATTTACGGGGCGGAAGACTGCCAGCGGTGAAGTGTTCCATCACGACAGCATGACGTGTGCGCATCGCAAGTACGCGTTTGGCACCTTGCTTAAGGTGTCAAACCCTGTTAACGGCAAGATTGTTGTGGTGAGGGTCAACGACCGCGGTCCCTATGTGCGCGGACGCATAATCGACCTTTCCTGGAAAGCGGCAAAGCAGTTGGGCATTATCAGTAAGGGCGTGGCCATGGTGAGGGTAGAACCGCTAAACGTCACGATGATACCGTTCCGGCCTGCAGAGAAGTTCAGTTTGCCAGAGTTCAACTTCGAGACGTCGAGCGACCAACCGTTTTCGTTCAAACCCGACTGGCAGGAGCTTAAAGAACTGAATAGCAAATAAGTTGTCCGTACTGCAACCTATTTGCTATTCTTTTTTTTATTTTCTTTTAGTTGTAATTTTGAATTCTTTTATCTGAGATGTAATCTCATTGTTGTCCTGTGCAACGGCAACCTTGATGCTTATCTCGCCGTCCTTCAGTTTTCTGTCGCCTACGACGGTTGCCGTATAGCGCACTCCGCGGTTGGGCATTATCTTCTCGACGACGATGCTCGGCGATATGTGTATTCGCTTGTTGCCTGTTGTCTCCACTACCGTTGGCATCACATTGTGGAGAGGACGGTCAGAGCGGTTCATTATCTCAAATGCCACCTTGCTCTCCTCGCCAGCTTTCAGTATGCCGTCGCCGTCGTTGTCGATGAACGTAGCGTTGCGGACCTCAATCTCCGAGTTGTACTTTATGTTGTATCCCGGCATCACCTTGCTCAGTTGTTCCACGGAAATAGAGCTCAGTGTCAGCGTCTCTGGCGCCACGGTGCTTGCGGGCAACTGGTTCTCGTTGCCAGGCTCGTCAAAAACAATACGGTCGTCGCCGCTGTTGTTAGGGTCGAACCCGCTCTCGTCGGCAGGTTGGTTGGCCGCCTCCTGCTGCCTCAGACGTTTGTAATCCTCATATTTGCGTTGCTGTGCCTTGTCGGCAGCACCGCCCACGGCAGCACCCACGACCGCACCTCCAGCCATGCCGACAATCGTACCTATGTCGCTGCCGCGATGGCCGCCAGAAATGCCGCCGATGGCAGAACCCAATATCGAACCGAAACCGGCTCCCGTCTGTGCTCCCTGACTGGCGTATGTTCCGCATCCGCTGAGCAGTATGAGTGAGCTCAATGCTGTAGCTAAAACTTTCTTCATAATCAAAGGTTTTGGTTTCTGGTTGCAAAGATAAGCAAATAAATTAAGAATGAAGAATCTTTGAAAGTGAAGAATTAATACCCTTTGTGTGTAATACATTATATAATATAATGTGAAAATATTGGCAGTTACAGATAAAATTTGTATCTTTGCATCCGCAAAATCGATTTTTCAAAACATTATTATAATAATTTTTTATGATTAAATCACAAGACATTAAGAAAGGAACTTGCATCCGCATGGATGGTAAGCTCTATTTCTGCATCGACTTCCTTCACGTGAAGCCGGGCAAGGGTAACACAATCATGCGTACAACTCTGAAGGACGTAGTTAGCGGACGCGTGTTGGAAAAGCGCTTCAACATCGGTGAGGCATTGGAGGATGTACGCGTAGAGCGCCGCCCATACCAGTATCTCTATCAGGAAGGTGCTGACTATATCTTCATGAACCAGGAGACATTCGACCAGGTGCCTATCGCAAAGGATATGATTACAGGTGCAGACTATATGAAGGAGAGCGACATCGTGGAGGTTGTAAGCGATGCAGACACAAATACAATCCTTTATGCAGAAATGCCTGTTAAGACAGTTCTTCGCATCACCCACTCTGAACCAGGCATCAAGGGCGATACTGCAACAAATGCAACTAAGCCTGCAACACTGGAAACAGGTGTAGAAATCCGCGTGCCTCTGTTCATCAACGAAGGCGAACTCGTGCAGGTTGACACTCGCGACGGCAGCTATCTGCAGAGAGTAAAGGAATAATCGAAGTTCTTTAATTTGAGAATTATGAATTTTGAATTATGAGCGGCAGGCGATTTCTACTGTTCATAATTCAAAATTCATTTTTTTTCTGACTGCTTAAAACTAATATAACGGCATTGTCTTGGGCTTGCTTCTAAATGAATAACCTATGAAATACTCTATAATTGTTCCGGTGTATAATCGTCCCGACGAAGTTGACGAATTGCTTGAAAGCCTTTGCAAACAGAGTTTCAAAGACTTTGAATTAATAATAGTGGAAGACGGTTCGTCGGTTGCATGCAAGGAAGTGTGCGATAAGTACATGGAACGTCTTGACCTGAAGTATTTCCTGAAGCAGAACTCCGGCCCCGGACAGAGCCGCAACTACGGTGCAGAGCGTTCCAAGGGCGAGTATCTTATAGTGCTCGACTCCGACGTGGTGCTGCCCGAAGACTATCTGCAAGCTGTTGAGGACGAACTGCTGCGCCAGTCAGCCGATGCCTTTGGCGGACCTGACCGTGCCCACGATTCGTTCTCCGATACCCAGAAGGCCATCAGTTATTCCATGACGAGCTTCTTCACCACCGGCGGCATACGTGGCGGCAAGAAAAAACTCGACAAGTTCTATCCCCGCTCTTTCAATATGGGCATCCGCCGTGACGTGTATATGCAGTTGGGCGGATTTTCCAAGATGCGCTTTGGCGAGGACATCGATTTCAGCATCCGCATATTCGATGCTGGCTATAAATGCCGTCTGTTCCCAGATGCATGGGTATGGCACAAGCGCCGCACTGACATGCGCAAGTTCTTCCGCCAGGTATATAATAGTGGCATTGCTCGCATCAACCTGCACAAGCGCCATCCTGGTTCAATGAAACTTGTCCATCTGCTGCCAATGGTATTTACGGTAGGCGTCATACTGCTGTTCCTCATCGCTTGCTTTGGAAGGGTGATGATGGTATATGGCAATCCTGCCGATTTCTACGACTGGTACTGGCTGGTGATAGCTGCGCTGTCGCCCATTCTGCTCTATTCCCTGCTCATATTCATCGACTCCGCCCTGCAGAACAAGAGCATGCACATAGGTTTCATATCCATCGGTGCCGCCTTTGTACAGCTCTTCGGCTATGGTTTCGGCTTTATCGAGGCTTGGTGGAAACGCTGCGTGCTGGGCAAGGATGAGTTTCAGGCATTTGAAAAGAACTTCTACAGTTAGACCGCATGACCGACTCTCCGCATAAACTCAATATAAACCAGTGGGCAGAAGAAGATAGGCCGAGAGAAAAACTGGCTCGCTATGGTGCTGAGGCACTGTCGGATGCCGAACTGCTGGCCATACTCATAGGGTCGGGTTCGACGAAAGAGAGTGCAGTTGACCTGATGAGGCGTGTGCTTAGCGACTGCAACAACAACCTGAACACGCTCGGCAAGAAGTCTATCCACGACCTGCAGGAATACAACGGTGTGGGGGAGGCGAAGGCGATAACCATACTGGCAGCGTGCGAAATGGGCAAGCGGCGCCAACTGGAAAAGGCGGAAGAGAGGCAGGACCTCAGTTCGGCAACGGCCATATACAACCATCTGCACCCCGTGATGCAGGACCTGGATGTGGAGGAAGCATGGATTCTCCTGATGAACCAGAACTTCAAGCTTATTAAGAAGCAACGCATTAGTCACGGAGGCATCAGTGAGACGGCGGTAGATGTGCGAATAATAGTGAAGGAGGCTATACTCAACAACGCCACAATAGTGGCATTGGCACACAACCACCCGAGCAACAGTCTCCGTCCGAGCGCCTTTGACGACCGGCTCACCGAACAGGTGAAGAAAGCCTGCGAGTTGATGAGACTTCACTTTGCCGACCATGTGATAATAACCGACGGCAACTACTACTCCTACAGAGAAGAAGGAAGATTATAACCATATTTTTCACAAACAACTTAAAAGCAAAACTTATGAAAAAACTACTGACAACAATGGCCATGCTGCTTGCACTCGGGCAGAGCGCAATGGCACAGTTTGGCAACTGTACTC
The DNA here is from genome assembly GCA_045602085.1 of Prevotella sp. Lineage (GTDB taxonomy): Bacteria > Bacteroidota > Bacteroidia > Bacteroidales > Bacteroidaceae > Prevotella. Next base: position 85,000 of record JAZSAV010000047.1, read on the forward strand.
CATCTGAACGCTATGAGTACAAGGACAAGCAGACCGGTGTGACCATCATCGGACTCACCGACACAACGAAGAACGACCGCTTCATGTATCAGACTGACCCGATGTGGACGCCCGACGGCAAGTATCTGCTGTTCCGCTCGTCAAGTCGTGGCGACGGCAAGGAGCAGGAAACCGTCGGACGCGACGGCAAGAAGCGCAAGTATCGCCCAACCAACTATTTCTTCATCGACATTGAGACAGGCAAGATAATCCAGGCCACCGACAACAAGGAGGGCGGAGTTTTCTTGGGCAACAAGTCAAACAAGTTCTACTACAACCGTCGCGAGGACGGCAAGTGGAACCTCTATGAGATGGACCTCGATGCTTTCTTTGCCGATGTCAAGGCGGGCAAGTGCAAGAAGCAGAAGAACTATGAACGCTTCATCGGCACCTTCCCTGCAGAGATGGGTCGCCCTGGCGGCATGGCTATCAACAGCGACGACACCTATGCCTTCATCAGCGTTGAGCGCGACGGCACGGAAGAGGAGAAGGAGCGCATGATGAAGAATGCCTTCATTCCTCTTAGCGACCAGCCTATAAAGATTAAGCCTGTGCTTAGCGGATTGCGCAAGATGAATCTGCAGACAGGTGAGGTGACTAAGATTGCCGATGTGGAGTTCAAAGTGGGCCATATCCAGTCAAGTCGTTTCAATCCAGACGAGATAGTATTCTGCAACGAGACTGGCGGCGACGCTGCACAACGCATGTGGTATGCCAAGGCCGATGGCTCGGTAGTAAAACCTCTCTATAAGGAAACGCCGCTCGACTGGGTTACCCATGAGACATTCGCGTCGCGCGACTATGTTTATTTTAATATCCTTGGTTTCCAACCGCGTCTGCGCAAGCAGGCATCGGGAATCCTCCGCATTAACCTGCGCAACGACGATGTGGAACTGCTCGGACAGGTGGAGATGAGGACCGACGGCGACCAACTGCGCGGTCGCGGATTCTGGCACTGCAACGCAACGCGCGACGACAAGTGGTCGGCTGGCGACACCTTTGCCGGCAGCGTATGGCTGATAAACAACGAGACGGGGCAGCGCCACCACATTGCTACCGAGACACGCATGCGTCCTGACCACTCTCATCCGGCATTCAGTCCAGACTGCAAGAAGATGATATTCCAGTCGGGCCACTTCACCAACGGCAAGCGACTCAACCTTATGATGGTTGACCTGACAAAGCAGGCTTTCTGGGGAAAATAAAATCTTTTAGCCCATAGACCTCATTTAACAACAAAAAAACTACGATAAAAACATGAACAAAAAAACATTAATCATTGCAGCCGTGATGGCTGCGGGCAGCACATTCGGTGCTAATGCCCAGACAAAGGTGAACGACTCGAACACTCCGTTGCACCTGCTGAAACCTGACTATTCTACACCATACGGCATCAAGACCGTGGAGGAGGTGAAGACTGACATGGATCGCATACTGCGTTATCTGGAAGTGGCTTCTCCTGCTGTAATCGAAGACAAGAACACGGGCAAGGAGATTACTGACTATAAGAAGATTGACGCAAACTCAAGACTTAAGCCGGGCGACTTCCGACTTACCAGTTATGAGTGGGGCGTAACTTATTCAGCCATGATAGCCGCTGCCGAAGCTACTGGCGACAAGGCGTATATGGATTATGTTGACAAGCGTTTCAAGTTGTTGGCCGAGTCAGCGCCATACTTCAAGAAGGTTAAGGAGCAAGGCGGAAGAATCGACGGCAACATGAGCCGCGTGCTAAGTCCTGGTGCGCTCGACGATTCAGGTGCCATGTGTGCAGCTATGATAAAGGCCATGACCAAGGGTTCCAAGACCGACCTCAAGCCGCTCATCGACAACTACATTAATTATATAATGACAAAGGAACACCGTCTCAGCGACGGCACCTTCGCCCGCAACCGTCCGTTCATCAACAGCGTATGGCTCGACGATATGTTCATGGGCATTCCGCCTGTGGCATGGTATGCCAAGGTTGCCGGCAGCGATGCACAGAAGTATAGCGACGAGGCCGCAAAGCAGATAGAGCAGTTTGCTCAGAGAATGTGGGTGGCTGACAAGAACCTCTTCCGCCACGGTTGGGCAGAGGCGATGGATCCGCATCCTGCTTTCTTCTGGGGAAGAGCCAACGGATGGGCGCTGCTCACTATGTGCGAGGTGCTCGACGTGCTTCCAGAGTCTCACCCTAAGCGTGCTTTCATTATGGATCTGTTCAAGAAGCATCTGCAGGGTTTGGCTGAGCGTCAGAGCAAGGACGGTTTCTGGCATCAGTTGCTCGACCGCAACGATTCTTATCATGAGACATCGGCTACGGCCATCTATGTTTATTGCATGGCTCACGCCATAAACAAGGGGTGGGTAAGTGCGATGACCTACGGGCCGATTGCCACACTTGGATGGAATGCCGTGGCAACGAAGATTAACGACAAGGGGCAGGTGGAAGGTGTGTGCGTGGGCACAGGTATGGGCTTCGACCCTGCTTTCTACTACTATCGTCCTGTTAACGTCTATGCCGCTCATGGCTATGGTCCTGCCATCTGGGCTGGTGCCGAGATGATAAACCTCATCAAGAAGCAGAATCCGAAGTCTAACGATAGCGCAACACTCTTCTACAAGACTCCACAGAAGACCACACGCGCCATCTTCAGTGAAACGAAATAGAATAGATTCCGATATCCAAACAGACGCCGCAAAATTTTGTGGCGTCTGTTTTTCTGTTTTTATATGCCAATATCAATTTTTTAATTTTGCCTGAACGTCATCTGTGGGTTTGTAACTTGCCGACATTCAATGCTTCCGTTCAAAAGTTCAGGTGTTCAGATAAATTTAAAAGTTTGTAGGAGCGTAGCGTAAAACACTTAAATCCTTTCTCCTCATAGAGTAGGCATTTGTTTTTATGGAAAATCCATCAAAAGAAGTCTGAATTTCCTACGGTTTTTCATAGCAATCGCGCCCTCTTTTTTTTAGTAAGTGGCCCACTTACTGCCAGTCAGAAGGCCAAAAACTGTCAGTCAGAACGCCACTTACTGAATTTAAACCCAATTCTGCCGATAGTTAAATAAGGTTAAATTCAGTTAACTTCCGGCACCCTTCTGCGTATATAATATAGAGGGACGATGTTTTAGCCCGATTGATTAGATAAAGATTTAACAAAACAACAATGAGAAAGATATTGCTTTTTGCCGTGGCATTGCTAATGGCTTTTACCGCACAAGCTGAAGAGAAGAAAGAGAAAAAGGAACGTAAGGCGGAACTTTACGGACAGGTGTTTGACTCGTTCACGAGGGTAGGGGTGAAGGCCTTCGTAACACTGATGCGCGAAGACTCGACCGTGGTAGATACCGTGACATGCACGACTTACGACAAGGGCAGAAACTCTTACTATCAGTTCGCTGTGCCGTTTAAAGAGGGGAAGTATATTCTGAAGGCTACGGCTGAGGGATATGAAGACCTCCTCGTCGACTATACCCTGAAGAGCAGACGCCACAATCAACAGTTCCCTTTGCCGGAACTGCTGATGAAGCGAAAGGCATGGAAGAGTGTCAATCTGGACGGCGTGGTGGTCAAGGGCACAAGGGTGCAGATAGCCTATCGTGGCGATACGATAGTTTACGACGCCTCTGCTTTCAATCTGCCCGAAGGTTCGATGCTTGATGCGCTAATAAGACAGTTGCCGGGTGCGGAACTTAAAGACAATGGCGACATCTACGTGAACGGAAAGAAGGTTGACTATCTGACGCTTAACGGTTCTGATTTCTTCAAGGGCGAGAACAAGGTGATGCTCGACAATCTGCCATATTACACAGTGAAAGACATAAAGGTGTATAACAAGATGACGGAGAAGAGCGAGATGATAGGCAAGGATGTCGAGCAGCGTGACTACGTGATGGATGTAAGTCTGAAGCGGGAGTATGCGCGTGGATATATTGCAAATGCAGAGGCAGGAATAGGAACAGAAAACCGCTGGACGGGCAGGCTGTTCGGACTCTATTATGACGACCGGACACGTGTGTCGGTGTTTGGCAATGCCAACAACGTGAACGAGACGCGCGAACCGGGCAGCGACGGGGAGTGGTCGCCGTCAAAGGTGTCGCGCTCGCTGGTAACAACACGTCAAACAGGGCTGCATCTGGAAACGAGCGATAAGGAGAAGAAGGTTAAAGAGAGGCTTGACGTGAAAGTGGGGTGGGACGACAATGACAGCGAGAGCCGCAACCTGCGCGAGACATTCGCCACAAGCGGAAACATATTCCGACGCTCGCAGTCGGTAAGCACATCAGACAATTTCAATATGAGCCTGACTAATCAGCTTCGCATCAATAAATGGGGCATTTCGTATCTCTCGATGAGATACACGAAAAGCGACAATGCCTGGCAGAGTGCCGACTCGACATATAGTGATGTGCTGACCAACCGCTCTACGGGCATCGGCTTCGGAAAGAGAGAGACGTTCAGTTTGAACGGATTTGTAAGTCTGTATAAAAGTTGGGAAACGGGCGACTGGCTCGGATTCTCTTTTCAACCGTATGTTAACATCTCGAAACCAGACGTGCAGCATAGCATCGACCGCACTTATTATGCACAGACAGACAAACATGAACTGAGAAACAACTATTCTGACAGCTATAACAAGTCGTATTCGGGGTATTTCGGTTTGAGTTATAATTATCAGTTGCCTGATTTCTGGAGCATAGATATGGGATTGTCGTATCAATATCAAAATCAGGACAATAAGAACGACCGCTTCCGTCTGGACAGTTTGGGCAGCGATAGCCCTTACGACCAGTTGGGCGTGTTGCCGTCGTCGCGCGACTCGCTCCTGATGGCGATGGACAGCCAGAATAGTTACGAAATGCAAATGACAACACAAAGATATCGTACTGAGATTGGCTTCCATCGCTCTAATGATGACATGTACTTCTCTTTATCGCTACCAATAAGCTATTATAAGGAGAAGATGGACTATGCGCGTGCTGTTCTTGACACCACGGCACGTCGTTCTTACAGCAAGTTTGCACCGTCAATTTTTTTCAGCACTTATGGAAAGAAAAAGCTTGAATTTCATTATTACATGAACACTGAGAAACCGGGGTTCTCTACGCTGATGCCGATTTATGACAATAGCAATCCGCTGGCTATGCGGATAAACAACCCCGATGTGAAGGACAGAACGGAACATGATTTAGCTGTACGACTGAACATTAAGTGCGACTCGATAGATCTCAGCTATTGGGTTAGGCTTGTAGCGAATATTAGGCACAATGCCTGGGGTACGCGTACAAACTACAACACGAAGACAGGTGCCTATACTTATATGACCGACAATATAGGCAAAGCCAACTGGTTCGGAGAGCTGTCGGCGGGTGCTAACGGTACTTTCGACAAGAAGAAACGCTTGCGCTATAGTATCGACGGCAGGGCGAAATACGAAAGGAGCGTTGACTTCGATGTGGCTTACGATGACGAACCTGTTGCTTTGAGCAAGGTGAACACCGTAATTACTTCGGGTACAGCCAAACTGACGTATAAATTGGGCAAGCTGACTGTGGGTGCTATCGGTAAGCTGACCTCGCGCCATAGTAGCGGCAATAGGGAGAACTTCCAGCGACTGAATGTATATGACTATCAGTATGGCATGAATGTTCAGTACACGGTGCCGGTGCTAAACGTGAATGTGGCTACCGACCTCAACAATTTCAGTCGCCGCGGTTATGGCACAAGCGATATGAATACCGACGAACTGATATGGAACGCACAGCTGTCGCGCTCGTTCTTGAAGGGCAAGCTGATTGCAAAGCTCACGGCTTACGACTTGCTGAAGAAACTTTCAACCACCAGTTATAACGTGAATGCTCAGGGCAGAACGGAGACGTGGTATTGCAGCGTGCCCCGCTACGTCATGTTCACACTTGCATACAGATTCAACAAGCAACCTGAAAAGAAGTGATGTGTTATTTAAATCCATGCGCCTTTCATCTTCAATTGTCCTCTATTTTCCTTTATCTCCATTTGTCTCCCTTTGACTCCTTCCTATATAATATATAATAATGTGTGCGCACACATTATGCTTGATTTACATCAACAAGTGTATAAAAAACGATTGTTTCTTTAAATTTTTCCTTGAAATATTTTGCGGGTATCAAAAAAGTGCGTACCTTTGCACCCGCTTTCAAGGAGCAATGCTCCGGGAAGCGCATAAGAAAAGAGTTCTTTGAAAGATTTACATAGACAGATACGAATAGTAGTACAAGAAGCGAGTGCCTTTATGGCACTTGGGTAAAAGAAGCGAACCGTCATTTTTATTTAATGATATTACAGGTTTTGATTTAGACTTGAGTAACTATCCGACGAGCGTTCTGGGCAGAATTAATTCTCTTCGTCCTTTTTGGGGCTGAAGAAGATTGAAGGAATAATATTTACAATGTAGAGTTTGATCCTGGCTCAGGATGAACGCTAGCTACAGGCTTAACACATGCAAGTCGAGGGGCAGCAGGGAGATAGCTTGCTATCTTTGCTGGCGACCGGCGCACGGGTGAGTAACGCGTATCCAACCTACCCCGTACTCAGGGATAGCCCGTTGAAAGACGGATTAATACCTGATGTTCTCCTTTTTTGGCATCTTGATTGGAGCAAAGATTGATCGGTACGGGCTGGGGATGCGTCTGATTAGCTTGCCGGCGGGGTAACGGCCCACCGGGGCTACGATCAGTAGGGGTTCTGAGAGGAAGGTCCCCCACATTGGAACTGAGACACGGTCCAAACTCCTACGGGAGGCAGCAGTGAGGAATATTGGTCAATGGAGGCAACTCTGAACCAGCCAAGTAGCGTGCAGGATGACGGCCCTATGGGTTGTAAACTGCTTTTATGCGGGGATAAA
>JAZSAV010000048.1:0-2201 GCA_045602085.1 Prevotella sp.
TCATCTTGGACGGAAGCAACAGATACAGATTATCCTGCGATACGGTCATGTTCATAACGTAATTTCTTTAGCTTCTATAAAAGTTATTGTCTCCAAGGCTTTCTTGGTGTGAAAAAGGAATTGGTCTACTAGCCTGTAAGTTTTCAATTCAGAAATGAGTACTTGCTTACTTATCAAACCGCCTTCGTAGAGCGCATTTCATTTGTAACTTTCCTTCCTTTCCTTAATGAATTCATCAATCTCCTCAATTATCCATTGACGGCTCTGAGTATGCAGAACTTCAAAATGCTCTGCCAAATAGTCGAGAACTCCACTATCGGACATAATGGCGATTGTTTCATCTCTTCCAACTCCCTTCTCTTTCATATACTGCTCAATACAGAACGATAGGAAATATGCAATATCTTGTTTCTTTTTATCCATTACGGTCTATTTATGGAGTTTACTCCGCAAAATTAAATCTTTCTATGGTTAATGCAAACATCGGGTCGTGAAAAACACTTAATCAGGCGCTCAATTAAGGTCACATCTCTTGCGGAGAGATGTAACCTTAATCGAAGAATACATAAATTTAATCCTAATTCTAATATTTAAACAAATGAAAAGATTTACTTTGATTCTTTCGTTGTTGGTGGCTATGGTTACCACAGCGATGGCGCAGCAGTCAATCACGGTTTCAACCGAGACTGACCCTGTTTATTATGTAATCGCCAGCTACAATCGTGGCGGTTATCTGACAAATGCCGGTGTTGGCAGTGGTGTTACACACGTTGACTTAACAGATGGCAGCTACTGGTACTTTGAGAGTGCTGGTGATGATGGTTCTGTTTACTTTGTAAACAAACTAAAGGATGGCGAGAACAAGATTTATCTTGGCAGTGAATTGACAGCTTCTACAACACCTGCAAAATGGTATGTCATTGAAAATGGTGTAAACACAAAAGGTTTGTCTATATCTAAAACCGCTACTGTAACCAGCTATAGCTGCGTTGATGCGAGCAACAACAATACCGGTGTTGGTACGTGGTCCCCTAGTTCTAACGACTGGGCAGGAACAACATGGGCTTTTGTTAAATGCAGTGATTATTTCAATGCCACATACAACCCAAACAGCTTGATACTCCGCACCCGTAGCGACCGCTATGTGAAGACTGTAAGCCTTGGTGAGGAAACAGCAACAGTTGACCAGGATTATGCAGGCTATGGTCGTGCATATTTTGACCTGACAAGTTCTGTTACATTCGAAGTTTATGCAGGCCAAGAGGTTACTCCTGCTATCACTCGTGATGGTGGTTGGACAAATGCCTATGCTTACATTGACCTTGCAGGTGATGGATTCACTGCTTCAGTTGGCGAGAACGGTGCTCCTGGCGACGACCTGGTTTCTTACTCTTTCTACAGCGGTGATGAGGCTGACGACACACAAGGTATAAACAGTATTGGAGAATCTCTGTCAACTAGCGCCCGCAACACAATTGCTATGCCATCTTTCACTGCACCAAGCGAGCCTGGCACATACCGTATGCGTTTCAAACACGACTGGAACAGCATCAATCCTAACGGTAGCAACGCCAACTTTATGTCAAACGGAGGTTCTATCATCGACGTGACACTTATTGTGAAAGAAGTTGTGGCTACTGCTACTATAAACTATTCATACCAGTTCAATGGTGTAGAGAAGTTCACCCAGACATCTACAGGATATGTTGGTGAAGAGTACCCTGCACTTACAGAAACAGCAAAATTCCCTTACGGTATTACAGCAACAAAGCCTGCAGGCTTAATTGAAGAGAGCGACATTACAGATGGCGTTATCACAAAGACAATTGTATTGGAAAACACTTTGCCATTTGCTTATGCCGACAGCTATGCAAATATAAATAACTGGTACTATTTGCAGTTCCACGCGAATGTCAAGAACTACTTGTATTACGGTGGTACAGCTGATGTTCTTGACGCTTCTAAGACAGCTGTTGATGCAACACAGAGAGATAATTACACATGGGGCTTTATTGGTGACCCATTTACAGGTTTCACTGTAGTTAACTATGCTGCAGGTGAAGGCAAGGCTCTCAATGCAGGCGAGAGCGGTGCTATCGTTGGTGACGAGGCTCAGGTTATGACACTTACAGCTAGTTCACACGGTGAGAACGGTTTCTTTATGCAGAATCTATCAGGTGACTACACGCAGCGTTTCAACA
>JAZSAV010000049.1:0-13589 GCA_045602085.1 Prevotella sp.
TTGAGCTTCCATCCCTGCGGCACGCCTCGCACTTGCTTTTCCTCGATGCCCATGTCAGCGTCCAACAGCGCATCAAGAATCTGTCCAATACCAGCAGGGTCAACGCCAATAGCGTTGCTTGTCGGCAAGAGCTTCTGGATACGCCTTATGTAGCCGCAAAGCTGCTGAATGTCCTGTCCCGGCGTCTTGACAAGGTGCATGTCACCGTCGCCAACGAAGTCCATTATCTTCTGCGCTTGGTCCCTACGTCGTTTCAACACTATTTCGTGCGCCCATGCGTGCGCCCAATGGAGCCACCGTCGCGTTCCCTTCTCACGACCGATGACGCAAAGCCCTAAAAGGTCATCCAACCCACCACCGTCAATGCCAGCTACACACACTTCAGAGCGAGCGATGATGTCATCGAGCGTCATGCCTTCTTCGGTTGCATCGAGCCAGAAATCCGCACCAGCCCAACGGTCATTCATCAGAGTTTGACCGATTTCAATGTTGAAGTGTTTAGCCAAAAACTGTTGAAAGGTGCCGTCTTGTTTATCCTTCACCTTCTGCAACTGTCCGTAGAGCCAATCTTCCGACACCGACCGACCTAAATTCGGGTTCGTGATGTAGAAGTTCTCACGCTTCATGTAATCCTGATTCGTAACCATATCAGGCGGGAACTCATACAGAATTGGAAGCGTTTGTTTGTCTTCAATCGTGCCGTCACGAACACCGCGCCAGTAATCCAGCTTGTCTTTGAACACACCTGCAGGCGGGGCATCGCTTTGAGTCGTTAGATAGATTGTCCAACCCTCATCGCGTGAAATCTGCCCACCCAACGCTTCCATAAACATAGCATCGGAGCCGGCTTTTTCACCGAAAATCCACAACTCATCAACCAAAATGCGTCCAGACTTCTTTCCAGACACAGAGCGAGTTTCGGCGGTCACGACCTTGAGCGTGTTGTGTGTCACACGATGCTCAATCGTCTTAATGTGGTCCCGAACATAGAGCATTTGCTTCAACTCAGGGTCAGCTTCAACCATCGCACAAGCAGGTTTAAAGCTGTTCTCTGCCACTTCCCTAGTCGGAGCCAATATCAGGTGTTCTTCGTTCTCACGCCATGACAGCAAAAGCGCCGTCATCATAATCCCTGCCGCCAACGTGGACTTGCTGTTTTTCTTGGAAATCAGAAGTGCATACTCACGAATAAGCTGCTTGCCCGTCTCATCGTTATAACCGCCAAATACAGTTGCAACGAAATCAAACACCCAAGGGTCGCAGCACTCACCGAATGTAGGCTTGCCCGGCAAGTCCCCTACTCTAAGCTGCTTAAAGACCGAAAGTGCAAGTTCTGCACTTTTCGGAAAGATAGGTGGAGGAATAATACTTTCTCTGTTCTTGAGCTTCCTCTCCCAATCAGGGCAAGCTGTCGAGTATTCAGGGATAATTATCTTGCCATCTGCCATCTTATGCTCCGTGACAGCTTAGAAGCCCATAAACCAGCCGACCTTGTTTGTCAACAAACCAGAACCGCGTCGGATACGGAGCATAGCGGAGGTCAAGATGCGGCTCAATTTCATCCCTAACCCCTTCCTGCATCATCTTCATCACCTTCTTCAAGCTCTTGACACCGAACGTAGCTGGTTCATTCACTTCGAGTAAACCGAATGGGTTTTCGTTGGTAAAAAAGCATTTACCATCCTTATCCAGCACTTTTATCTCGTCTTTGGTGAACGTCACAAACTTGGCTCCATTCTTGTCAATAAGACTGAGAACAGTGCGAGCAATATCACCGCTGAAGATTGGAAGCTCATGCTCGCAATCTGGTCCGCACCAACCATTAAACCAAGGCTGCAGGTCAACCCACTCATTAGCGACCTTGGCAAACGTGAACTTGCTTTGGTCTAAAAACTCAAACGTAACGTGCGTGTCGTTTACATACATTGCTACAATGTCGCTAGTAGCAGACTTCAAGGCTTTTGCAGCATCACGAGGCACAACGAAAGACACATTGTGTTTTTCGTTGATGGCAAAAGTTACTCGCAAACAGATTTCGTTATCAGAAACCGCTAAATAATCGTCCTTGAACAAAACGCTGTTCATCCAACCAGCTTCCTCTGGAATCACAGGGGAAGGTAGATACTCAGAAACACCCTTGAAGGAGCAAAACGTCGTTGTTAAAGGTTGATAATCCAGCCCTCCAACCGGCAAGCAATACATCCAACTGCCAGAATCCTTTTCAACAGGGCAATCATCACCAACCAAAGCAACAGGCAAGCTGGCGAAGCCTACGGCGCTGCCGTAGTTAACATAACCCTCGCATTCGTAACACTTAGTCCCACCCATTGCCTTGCCGAGCTTTTCAAAGTTGCGATATTTCTTCGGAGTCGCCATTTCACGCCGCCTTCTTCATCTCGTTACTGAAATACACCTTGACCGTGGGTTTGTTCGCACTATACCCATCGCTCAAAATCTCTGGATACTGTCCACCAGTCTGAACCTCAATCCAGCTAGGGAACATAATCTCACCACCTTGAATATACCTCAAAGCGTCATCAACCGTCATTGGAGCACGCTTGCCTTTATGCAAGAACCACCAGCGCCTAGCCTTCTGCTGCGCGAAACCTTCATGCTCCAAGCAGATATATTGGTCGAACTTCTTGTAGTCCGTGCAGTAGTAAGAAACCCGCAAGCTAGGCGGCTTTCCCACTTTGTTGTGTTTCATCACAACAACTTCTTTCACAGCATGTCGTCCAACTGTCGGTAGCGCAGCGATAAACTTGCCCCGAACAACCAAACTCTTTCCGCTACTCGACCGAGAATACTTGTAATCCTCTGGAAATGCGTGTTGACAATGCGGGCAAACCTTCGTTGTTACACTCACATAAGAACTGCATTCCTCGCAGACTTTCATCTCTCTGAACGACGTGCCACATTTTGGACACTCATTCTTGTAGTTCGGAACAACCTTCTCTTTACACTCAGGACAAATGCGCTCAATCTTACGCTTCTTGCCATCCGAGTTCACCACTTTAATAATAGGGTCGTTAATAGGTCCGAGGTTTGCAGTGTTGCCCGCAAAGTCCAGAACAATGCAGTTCTTCTTACCTTCTGCAGGTCGAGTTCCACGCCCAAGCATCTGCACCCAAAGCGCAGAACTCATTGTAGGGCGCAAACACAGTATCAGGTCAATAGCAGGGAAATTGAAGCCGGTTGTGAGCACGTTGTTATTGACAATTGCACGAAACTTACCAGACTTGAAGCCAGAAATCGCAGCATCGCGCTCCTCATCTGATAGCTTGGAATGCACGTAAGTTGCTGGAATACCAGCGTCATTGAGCATTTTACACACTATTTCAGTGTGCTGAACTCCAGTAGCAAACACCAGCCAATGCTTTCTGTCGCCGCACTCTTCTACTGCTTCTTTGATAGCAGCGGCAACAGCATCTTTGCTATTCACAAGCTCTTGCAGTTCCTTCTCAACAAACTCACCGCCTCGCATATGCACTTTTGACGTGTCATACGTCATTTTGGTGCGTTTCGGGATAAGCTCGCAGAGATAGCCGTCGTCAATCATCTTAGCGAACGCTTCTCTGCTACAACCATCATAGCAAATATCAGTGAAGATGCGTTCACCATTCTTAGGTTTGTCGGTCAGCAAACCGCTGGACAAACGCCACGCAGTTGCCGTCAAACCGATAACTTTCAAATAAGGATTCTTTTCCTTCAGCTTGCCGATAAACTTCTGATACATCGTGTCCTCGGTTGGAGAAACCAAATGTGCCTCGTCAATAATGATAAGGTCAACATGACCGAACAACTCAGGTTTACGATGAATAGAAGCAATACCTGCAAACGTAATTGGATATTCCGTATCCCTCTGTTTCAGACCGGCAGAGTAAATACCAGCAGGAGCCTCTGCCCAATAAGACAGAAGCTCATCGTAATCTTGACGTATCAGTTCCTTGACATGTGTAAGAATCATCACACGCTGCTTAGGGAACTGTTCAAACACAGATTTTAGGAAAAACGCTATGACAAGGCTCTTGCCGGTGCCGGTCGGCAAGGCAACAAGAGGGTTGCCGTCATTCTTCTGGAAGTAGTCCCATATAGAATCGACGGCTTCTTGTTGGTATGCTCGTAATTTTATAGCAGGTTGAGGCTTCATACGAGCAAGTGTAGCATGAATTGACATGAAAGTCAAATATCAGTTTGTATCAGCCTGTTTGTCAATACTGTTCCCGTTGAACCAGTTGATAAAATGCTTAGAGGGTTCAAACTCAGAGCATACCTTAAACAGATGCTTCATAGCTCGCGCATTGATATGCGTCTCCTCGTTGAACGAACGCACATTCACCGCTTCAAACATGATAGTTTGGTTCTGCACACCAAGGCAACTTCGCACGTCGCGCAAATGGAACCACACGTCGCCATCTTTCCTTCGGCAGCGCAACGGGCACTTCAAACCGTTTTCGTCAACATAAGTTAGAGTTTCAAGCATAATTCAATCCTTTTGAAAAACACTTATACAAGTGCGAAAAACAGCCGCTACAATAACGATAACAAACGCGCACACGAATCCAACAGCACAAGCTGCAACAACTCCGGCTGCTACACCAATTGTAGCACCGAACAGGATTGAAAACCACAAAATAATCGTTTCAAACATGGCTAAAACTCTCCATTTGGACAATAATCAGTGCAGCCGTTTTGTTGCATATCTCGGTCAAGGATTTCTCCCGTCTCACGGCAAACCCACCGACCTTCGGTAATAGGCACACCGAACCGGCAGGTTCGACAGTTCAAGTCAGGGTCTTCACGCATCTGGCACACGTCTAGATGCGGGCACATTCGACACAGGTAGAAGCCGGGGCTATCGCTGATGCGAGCAGGCGCTTGTTTCAGGTAGATGATTTTACGACCACGCGCAAGGTATTCCTCTGCAAGTTGTGGGTTTAGAGTCACCAACTCGGCGTAAAGCTCATCATCGTTCTTGTTGACCGCCATATAGAGTGCGGTGTCAAGACCCATCTTTTGCATGTAGATACACATTTGGATGTAATGCTCAGGCTTCGCCTCAATTACGCCCTTCATCTTGAGCTTTTTGAAGCTATTGTCGTTGTGCGTCTTGAACTCGGTCAAACAGGCTTTCCCTTCGGGCAAATCAGGGCACCCTACGCAAACACCGTCGCAAGAACCACCAAAATGACCGTCAGCATCCGAAATTCTGAACTGCTTACCGTGTTCGTCTTGCTGATAGACCTGACAACCTATCATCAAAAGCATAGCAATAAACCTAGCTTCTTCAAGGTGCCCACGGTTAAACAAGCGCAACATCCGACCGTCGTACGACGAAGCTGTAGCCCAACGGAAGCCATACCAAAGCTGCCGCTCACACTCACGACCTATCAATGACGCTCCGAGATGCCCTCGGTTGGATTCTTTCTTGTCGTTGAACGCATCACTCATGTGAGGCACAACTTTACCTAACCAACCGCGAAAAGAAGCACCTTGGTCGGCTTTCATAGCAGCGTCAATAGCTGCTAGTGTTTTCGTAGCAAGGACAGGTTCGTTAGTCATTGATTTTATTAACAATTTCGCTCAAAACTGACACATTTGCTGCAATATGCCCTAGAACACCATATAATTTGACTGAATCCTCGTGTTTCAGGTCTACTTGCGCTATAAAACTTGCAGCATCGCCCAACATTGCCTCAAAGTCCTCAACAAGAGCTTTGAGATGATGTTTTATCTCCCATCGTTCCATAACAATATAGCCTGTTCCTCGAAACCTACCCAAACCTATCCTGTTCGGATAGGTTTGGGGTTGACGTTACGCTTGTAAAAACAGAGGCGTTGAAGGTTTTTATAACCTTACGCCTTAGCGTGTGCCCAAGGGGGTAGTCCAGCCACCGCAGGCGCAGCAGGTGCCGCAGGCGGTGCCATCGGCGCAGCAGGAGCCGCAGGCGGTGCAAGAGGCACAGGAGCAGCCGCAGGAGCAGCAACTGAAGCAACCGCAGGAGCCGCAGGCGGTGCCATCGGCGCAGCAGGTGCAGCTGCCCACGGTTGCTGCGGAGCACCTACCCAAGCAGGAGCCGCAGGAGCAGCAGGAGCCGCACCAGCGCCTTGCGCCTCAGCAACGCTACGGAAACCACTCACTTCATTGTCATCGGGGTAACGTCCAGAGAGGTCTTTACGCACCTTGACCTTGATTTGAAGAGGTTTGCCGTGCAGTTCTTGCGTGTCGTTGAAGCCGGGAAGCCCAACAGCAGCAGTCAGACGGGAAAGTTCCCGATGACCGATTTCCTGAGCTTGTGGATTGGTGTTCACCACGTTGAAGCGTGTGAACACCTTACGTCCGTTGAACTCACCGTCGATGACACGGAAGCTCATCCAGATGTATTGCCCGCTACCAGCTTTGTTGGTGCGGACTTCGCTTTCATCCACAATGACCGTATACCAGCCAGCGGGAATCGGGTCGTAGTTGCCACGCTGGTCCTCCAGCGCCTGTTGGTTCACTTGAAATGCAAATTGTGCCATTTCTCACTTTCTCTCGTAAGTTCGTGATTTACCAACAAATTTAAGCGTGTTGGCATCGCTGAAAGTCGTATCTTAACCCAAAAAGTTCTCAGAAGCAAGCTGAAAAGTGCAACCAAACGTCACACAAGCACCTTAAACACCCTAGCTTTTGTTCCGTAATTCTTCTGCACATCGAGAGGGTTCAACTCTATAAGTTGTCCACCAGCCATGAGCACTTCCAGAGCAGTTTCCATACCTCGTGATGCTCCCATTTGATACTCACGATAACAACGTAGGTTCCTCAAGTTGTTATACAAAAACTTATGAGGAACACACCCGTCGCTCTGCATCTTGACCCATACCTTAACCCAATCCCGCTTCGGCTTCATCTTTAAGAACAGCTTGGATTTTTCAAGCAGAGCGTCAACTCTAGGATTCTCACCTTCACCGATATACCCTTTATTATTAGCCGCAAGAATGTCATCGCAACCAAACTCTGCAAGTTTGATAGCATACTCCATTTCATCTAACGTCACTTGCGGCGATTCGGGATTGGTAAAAACAGAAATTAAAGTTGCATATTTGAGTGATTTTACGTTCAAACGGTTGTATTGGCTCCGCATAAGGTGTTCATCTGGCGACAAACCGTTGATTTTGTCAGTCCATTCAACCTCTTTCTTACGGAAAAGCTCCTTTGCATCAGCGCAAATTGGAACCACATAGGTTTCTTGAACAGCGTTGCGGCTAATGGCATCTGTTGCCATAGTGAGAAGCAGGCTCACAAGATTCTGTGGAAACGGAGGTTTATTCTCATTCATCAGCGGACGCGCTTTGTTCGTGATGAATACACTCATACGTGACACCAAACCATCTTCGCTAAGATTCGTTGTCATGTTGGCAAACAATCCGTCTGGAGTTGTCTCACCAAACAACGAATAACACACGCTGCACATCGAATCGACGTTGTTCTCTTTGTCGGAATAACCAAGACCGCCAATGATAGACCTCACACCTGATTCATGGTAAGCGTCCTTGATAAGACTACCGTAGTCACTCCACCGTGTAGACACATTGCTTTGGGTCATGGCGAGCAGCAACTCACCAATTTCCTTGCGGATATTCAAAAACTGCTTCTGCTTAACGAACTGCTTTCGCAATGCTGGTGCGGAAACATAGCTCACAAAAGAGTAGAACGGGTCGAGAACACTCACACCGTCATTCCCACGGCACGCTTCCAGTATCTTACTTATAGCACTAGCGCCAGCATTCTTGCCGATTCCGCTTGGTCCGACTATCAAAGTGTAAAGGTTGCAACCTTGAGTGCCATCACCGAAGCTCCATGCGTTGCCGACAATCCCAGAGGCAAATGCAAACGCAGTAGCAAGAGAAATTGTGCGGTTTGGCAAACGTGAACTGTCATATATCCATTTGGCTAATTCCCCCAAAGGTCCGGGGGGCCAGCCCAACTCATCAAAACTGTCCTTACGTTGTTGATTTTCCTCGAATTTTTCAGCTACTCGCTCAACAAACTCTGAAATATCTACACTCGGCTCCCATAATGTCTGAAAAGCACTGTTTATGGTGCGGTCAAGATAATCTTTAGGCTTCTTTTTGCCATGTTTTTCAGGATGCAAGATGCGGTCGCCAAGAGCAGAACGCAGGAAGATGCGCTTCAACTGCTCACGATTCTTAGTGAAACGCACCAAAATAGCCATCAGAGCATCGTCAGCCTCGCTCTGCGACGGATAACCCATTCCGTGCCAGTTCCCCTCCCAAAGCGTGTGAAACTTCCCGCCAGCACGCATGAAGGAAAGTATGCGGTTCAGCAAAGAATCATCATCCTCTTTTTCTTCAAGTTCTTCCAACTCATCGAGGACAACTCCGACGTTCTGCTCCGTAACACCACTCTTACGCGAATCAAGGTATTGGCGCAGATAACCGAGTTCTACGGTGCGGTCAACGATGGGTAAATTGAGATTTTCGTTGACGGGAACGCCGGTCATAAGGATAAATCGCTTCTGCGAGTAAACCTCAATGCCAGCAGCCCTAGAACCGGGTTGAACTGGACCTTTACACCAGATATGGCACCCATGATGCGACGTAGAAACCTCTGTGAAGCTGGAAAAAGCATCCACAATGCCGCCGACACGCGATTTGCTATCGTCATCGAGCGACTTGTAGTCCATATCGACACATGTATACGGGTCAGCGTCGGTGAGGCAGAAGCCGAGCCTCCAACCTTCATCTTTGTGGGCATCACAGAACGCCCTAGCGTCAGCGAAGCTATGCAACAGAGCCACGTTCGTTACATCAACCGCCATCGGCTTGCCGTTCTCTGGAATGCGGCACGGAACCTTCTGCGGATATTGCGCGACACACCACTGATTGAGCGCCTTCATCTCATCGGGAATCGTATCCCACTGACACATGGAGATTGGGACAGGGTTAGCTTCGCGTTCGGTTGAGGTCATGTAGGTTCCTTTGAAAGCGCGGTAGGATAGCAGAGCAAACGGAAAGTTCAACCGAATTTGCGTAACAACCGGCTACAGGCGCTACAATGCCCCTAAAACGCGCTAGAAGCGATTTTTTAGGGTTGGAGGCTAGGGTAGGTGCCACAAGCCGTTTGAGGGGCTTGTGGAGTGTTTTGGATACCCACAACGGCGTTCTAGATGAGAGTTTGAGGTCCGAGGTGCCCCCGGACTGAAGGGGCTAGAGAAACACAGTTATCATGGAGAGAGGGTAGTAAGGTAGTAAGGGTCTTACTACTCAATCTTACCCTTTAAGAGAACTCTCTAAGTATGTGTTTTAACACAATTAAATTTAAATTTTTTAAGTACATAGTAAGGTAGTAAGGGGGTGCAGTACACCTACCTCAAGATACTGGGTATGTTCAGTGCGGTTTCTTTGAGGGGCTTGCTACCTTACTATTCTTGTGGATAACTTCCGAAAAAGCTAACCTTTTCAACAACTTAGCGCCGCTCGCCCCGTAGTAAGATTCGATAGTAAGGGTCTTACTATCTTACTACTTTTCGCGGTTCCATATGCGCCGAAAGCCTCCGAAGGTGCCCGTCCTTTTCGGACGCCTTCGGAGGCTTTCGTGACAGGTAGGAAAGCTATGTGTCTTTCCTCGCCAAGTCGCCCGCAACCGTTTCCGGCGCGGAAGTGTCAGCACGCAGAACGTGCCAACGCGCTGATAGACACGGACTTTACGCTCAAGTTCCCCACTTGTCAAGCCCTAGTTACATCTTTTTTCGTGACATAGTTCATGTTTTTGACGGCTACATTCTGTCACAGGAGCATCCTTGACAAGAGACAGCAAAGCTGCTACGCTATGCAAATGCCTTTGTTCTACCACAAACCCATGAAGCCACCTACGTTCAAGGATGTTCCTACAATACCTGAACCGTATTGGCTTCGCAACGACTACTTGCCACATCTACAACAAGCGCAGAGCTTCCACAACGTAAGCTGGATGAACCCTGCGTCTATGGTAGGAGAATCGGCAGGGTTGAACCCACCAAAAATTGTGTTTGACGTGGAAGTTTATCCTAACTACTTCATGGTAGGCTTCCGTGACGTTGACAGCGGAGGAACCTACTTCATTGAAACTTTGGACAGGTTCACGAAGGAAGAAGTAGGACGGCTTGCAGCTATTCTTCGGTTCGTGTCGCCGGTTGGCTTCAACAGCATCAAATACGACATGCCGATGCTTGCCTTGGCTATGGGCTATCGCTCGACACAAGAAATCTTCACAGCCAGCAGCAAACTCATCAACGATGACATTCCGTGGCGTGACATTCTGTCCGAATACAGTTGCGTTCTACCAGAAGTCCGAAAGAACGCTCACATTGACCTGCGCGAAGTGGCACCGCTACACGGCTCGTTGAAAGTCTACTCTGGACGCTTGCATTGTGCCCGCATCCAAGACCTGCCGTTTCCGCCAGACACCGAACTGACACGCGAGCAGATTCAGTGTGTGCGTTACTATAACCTTTGTAGCGACCTTCCAGCAACCGCTGCGCTTTACAACGCACTTAAGCCACAACTTGAAATCCGCAAGAACATGACGCAGCGGGTCGGAATTGACCTGCAAAGCAAGAGCGATGCTCAAATTGCGGAAGCCTACATTCGCACCGAACTCAAACGCCGTGGTGTAGAGCCTGCTATACCATTCGTAGCTCCGGGAACACGGTTCAGATACAAAGCGCCAGCTTGGATGCGATTCCAGACAGAGACCATGAATAATGTGTTTCAAACAGTCTTGAACGCTAACTTTATTGTAGCGGAAAGCGGTTCTGTAACAATGCCGCAAGAGCTTTCCGACCTGAAAGTTGAAATCGGTTCTGGCGTTTACCGAATGGGTATTGGCGGTCTACACAGCAGCGAGACTTCGATTGTCAACCGAACTGACGAAGAAGGCTTCCTTGTAGACAAGGACGTGACGAGCTACTATCCTTCAATCATCATCAACAACGAACTGTACCCTGAGCATCTTGGACGCACATTCCTCGAAATCTTCCGAGACATTACGAACGAACGTATCCGAGCCAAAGCGAACAAAGACACAGCAACGGCGAACACCCTCAAGATTGTTATCAACGGCACATTCGGGAAGTTGGGAAGCAAATACAGCATCTTTTACAGTCCGAACCTGCTCATCCAAGTCACGGTCACAGGCCAGCTTTCGCTGCTGATGCTCATTGAGCACCTTGAGCTAAACGGCATCAAAGTTGTGAGCGCAAACACAGATGGTATCGTCATCAAATGCCCGCACCATCTCAAAGACTACCTTGAACAATGTGTTGCTTGGTGGGAGCGCACAACTGGCTTCCAGATGGAGAGCACCTTCTACGATGCGGTCTACTCCCGTGACGTGAACAACTACATTGCTGTCAAGCCGGATGGAAAAGTCAAGCTCAAAGGCGCTTATGCTAACCCTTGGGGTGACGAAAAGAACCCTGCTGGATGGCTGCAAAAGAACCCTACGGGCACGATTTGCATTGAGGCAGTGGTGGACTACCTACGCGACAAAAAATTGCTAGAATCGACGATTAGGGGCTGCCAGCGACTTGACAAGTTCCTGTTCGTGCGAACTGTGAAGGGAGGTGGGGTCAAAGTTGGGGACAGAGTGCCACCTCCACACGCAAGTAAAGAAGAACTTGCAGAGCGGTATGGGTACAAGCCTTACGGTGGAATGTGGCGTGCGTCCGATGACCTGCTCGGCTTGAACACCGTTACACTTGATTACGCTTACGCAGTTGCAAAACATCATCTTTCTGCTATACTTCGCAGCGAATACGTCGGCAAGACCGTTCGCTGGTACTACGCGAAAGACACAGATGGTTGCATCGTCTACGCTGAAAACGGCAACAAGGTTCCCAAGACCGACGGCGCAAAGCCGTGCTTGGACTTGCCTGATGTGTTCCCTTCGGACGTTGATTACGAGTGGTATATCAACGAGGCAAAGTCAATTCTTAAAGACATTGGAGTTTGTTATGCTTGAACAAAACAACTTGTTGATGGCTTATGCTCTTTTGCGTGATGCTGAACTGTTTGTCGTAAACCATTGGAAAGATTACGACAACGCACTAGATAATTTCAGAGTTATGCAAGATTTGTTAGGGGCGGTCAGCACTTCTTTACAAAGCGCTATTGGTTTAACAAACGAAGTTCTTGTTGAAGCGTTGAAAGACATCGGGGTAACTTGTGACTGAAGTTTCAATACACCTTCGTTCCGACCTGTTTTAGCTACGTGGATGCGTAGAAGGTGGACTCTGCGCGCATAAAAAGATGGGAAAGGAAGCGAGTGGGGAACTTGCTTCCTTATCAGCCAAGATATTGAATACCTTGAACGTCTCAAGGACAAAGTTACTGCTATCATAAAACAGTTAGGTATTGAGTATGAATCTCAGACAAGTTAAAGCTCTCATTGAAGAACCAATCGGCTGCGGACGCTGTTCAGAAACACCTGTGTTTATGAGTGTTCTGGATACAGGCGAATACTTCTCGCTTTACGCAGCTTGCCCAAAATGCCATTTTAGTTGTGGTATGAAGGTGGAGAAGTCTGCTCCACCTTCTGTTGTTATGAAAGCGGTTCAGACTGTGCGTAAGTGTTTTCGCAGGGTGAAAGAATGAGTTACAAAGTAATATGCCAAGATGCACTAAAATACCTCAAGAGCAGGGGTGCCGAATCAGTCCAACTGGTTTACATCGACCCGCCGTTCAACCGTGGCTACGCACATAGAAACGAAGATGGAGAAGGTTATGAAGATGACTATGGACCGTTCCAGACCTATGCCATGTTTCTCGAACCCATACTACAGGAGCTTTACCGAGTTCTCACAGCCGACGGCTCCTTGTTCTTTCACCTTGACTGGCATTGGGCAGCTTACGCCAAAGTCTTTCTCTTGGACAAACTCTTTGGTCGAGAAAACTGCCTCAACGAAATCATCTGGTCTTACGACTACGGAGGACGACCGTGCAAGCGATGGGCGCAAAAGCATGACACAATTTACTGGTATGTAAAAGACCGTAACAACTACACCTTCAACTTGGAAGCCAGCGACCGCATCCCTTACATGGCTCCGAGCTTGGTTGGTGATGAAAAAGCTGCGCGTGGCAAAACACCAACCGACGTTTGGTGGAACACCATCGTCCCTACAAACAGCAAAGAGCGAACTGGCTATCCAACACAGAAGCCTTTGAGCATCCTTGAAAGAATTGTGTTGGTTCACTCCAACCCGAACGACACAGTTCTGGATTGCTTCTGCGGCTCTGGCACCACTGGCGTTGCTGCGGTCAAGCACGGACGCAATGGTATCATTGTGGATAGCAATCCGACCGCTTGTGAGATAGCTGAGACGCGGTTACAAGATATTACTCTTGAGAGCTTGACTTGAGTCGAACTCTGAGTCATAATTCGGAGTGCGTCTGTAGAGGCACTCCATCTAGGTTCTCCAAACCGTTCTCCGTGCAAAGCCTCTACAGGCACATTCTTATATTTACTTCTAAATAACCCTCATAATATCAAAAATGCCGTTTTGTTGCGTGAAAGACACAGTTTGGGTAAATCGCGGCTGAAAATTGGT